>NZ_CM179095.1:2107500-3506974 GCF_058747975.1 Rhodobacter maritimus
CCATGTGTCCCGCCCTGCCCCTACCTGATTCCACCCATGCGCGCCGGCTCGTCTGACGCGAAATCCGCCAGCACGGTTTCCCCCGCAACCATCGTCTGCCCGATCGCAACCAGAGGCGCCACGCCCTCGGGCAGATAGATATCGAGACGCGAGCCGAAACGGATCAGCCCGAACCGCTCGCCCGTTCGCATATACTGCCCCTGCTTCACCTCGCACAGGATACGCCGCGCCACCAGCCCCGCAATCTGCACAACACCATACCGCCGGCCATCCTCCAGCTCGACGGCAAGGCCGTTACGTTCGTTGTCCACGCTGGCCTTGTCGAGAGAGGCGTTGAGAAACTTGCCGGGCCGATAGGCGACCGCCGTGATCCGCCCCTCCATCGGAATACGGTTCACATGACAGTTGAAGACCGACATGAAGACCGAGATCCGCGTCATCGGCGCATCGCCCAGCCCAAGCTCCTCCGGCGGCACCGCCGGCTCCAGCAGGGACACCACCCCATCGGCCGGCGAAACCATCAGCCCCGCCCGCACCGGCGTCACCCGCTCCGGGTCGCGGAAGAAGTAATAGACCCAGACCGTAAGCCCGGCCCCGATCCAGCCCAGAGGGGAGCAGATGAGGAACAGCACCAGCGTGATCGCCGCAGCAATCGCCACGAACTTGCGCCCCTCGCGGTGCATCGGCTTGATGAAGGTGGAGAGCATGGAGACGGACATGGGAGGCCTTATCGCTGTTTCCCCCCGTGCTTACCCCACGGGACAGCCCTTGCCAACGCTTCGCACCGCACATACCCAAGGGCAGGCCAGTCCGGTCACCGTCGCGCCGTGGATATTTATGCGAAGATGAAACCAGCTTTCAGCTTCGCCCAAATATCCCCGCCGGAGGCTCCGCCGCGAACCCGATGCGCGGCGTCAGGCAAAGAAAAACGCGGCCCCGAAGAGCCGCGTTTTCCTGAATTTTCGTGCAGATCAGCGCTTCGAGAACTGGAACGAACGGCGGGCTTTGGCCTTGCCGTATTTCTTCCGCTCGACCACGCGGCTGTCGCGGGTCAGGAAGCCGGCCGCTTTCAGCGCGCCACGCAGCGAGGGTTCGTAAAGCTGCAGCGCCTTCGAGATGCCGTGCTTCACCGCGCCCGCCTGACCCGACAGACCGCCACCGGCAACCGTCGCGTAGACGTCGAACTGGCCTTCGACACCGGCCACCTGGAAGGGTTGGCGCAGAATCATCTGCAGCACGGGGCGCGCGAAATAGTTTGCCATTTCCTTGCCATTCACGGTGACCTTGCCGGAGCCCGGCTTGATCCAGACGCGGGCGACCGCGTCCTTGCGCTTGCCGGTGGCATAGGCGCGGCCAAGCGCGTCGCGCTGAGCTTCGCGCACCGGGGCCTCGGCCACGGCGGCCGGGGTGCCGGCAACGACCGACTTCAGATCGTCAAGGGATTTGAGTTCTTCGGCCATCTCATGCGCTCCGGGTGTTCTTCGGGTTCATCGACTTGACGTCGAGGACTTCGGGCTGCTGCGCCTCGTGCGGATGCTCGGCACCCGCGTAGACGCGCAGGTTCGACATCTGCTGACGGCCAAGACGGTTGCGCGAGATCATGCGCTCGACGGCCTTGATCACGACGCGCTCGGGATGGGCGCCTTCGAGGATCTGGCGCGCGGTGCGGTGCTTGATGCCGCCCGGGTGCCCGGTATGCCAGTAGTATTTCTTGTCGTCGCGCTTGGCACCGGTCATCTGCACCTTGTCGGCGTTGATGATGATGACATTGTCGCCCATGTCCATATGGGGGGTGAAGGTCGGCTTGTGCTTGCCGCGCAGGCGCATGGCGACGATCGTGGCGAGGCGGCCCAGAACGACGCCCTCGGCGTCGATCAGGATCCACTTCTTCTCGATCTCCGCCGGTTTTGCAGTGTAAGTTTTCATCGACGTGAGGCCCTTGTTAGGGTTGCTGAATTCGGATGCGGGCTTGTCAGGGATTTTCACGCGGAAATCAAGCACGTTTACCCTGATTTACCAAAGCAAAATCAATGCCTTGCAAAATAGGTATCAAAATACCCCATAAAATTCAGCGCTTGGGCGGGATGGAATAGGTCATCGAGGCCCGCGCGACGGGCTCGGCCTGCCCCTCCGAATGAACCAGGACATCGCCCACCGCAAGCACGCGCCCCAGTTTCAGCAGGCGCGCCGTGCCGATCAGGTCACGCCCCGTCTCGGGCTTGCGCATGAAGTCCACATGGCCCGAGGTCGTTACCGAAAGCCCCACGGGACCGATCCGCGACAGAATCGCCAGATAGACCGCCACATCGGCAAGCGCGAAGATATTCGGGCCGGACACGGTTCCCCCCGGACGCAGATGCCGTTCGGATACCTTCAGGCGCACGATGATCGCCTCCGCGCTCAGGGCGTCGATCTCGAAATCCTGCGCAACCTGCGGAAATTCCCGCGCCAGGAAAACTCCTAGCGCCTGCTTGTCCATGACGGGTTCCATCTTTCCTCCCACCCTTCGCCCGCCTAGACTTTCGGCAAACGGGAGGAATGGCAAGATGAACGATCTGGTTTTGCAAGAGGTTCACGGCAAGGTGGCGCATCTAACGATGAATGCCCCCTCAAGCCTGAACGCATTGTCCGACGCGATGATCGCCGCCCTTGGCGCGCATTTCGAAAAGCTGGCGCAGGATCAGACGATCAGGGTGGTGGTCCTCAAGGGCGCCGGCAAGGCGTTCTGCGCGGGCCACGACCTGAAGGAGATGCAGGCCGGGCGACAGGCCGAAGATGGCGGCAAGGCTTATTTCGCCGACCTCTTCGCCCGCTGCGCAAGGCTGATGCAGATGATCCCCGCCCTGCCCCAGCCCGTGATTGCCGAGGTGCATGGCATCGCGACCGCGGCGGGCTGCCAGCTCGTGGCAAGCTGCGACATGGCCGTCGCGGCCGAGGGAACGCGCTTCGGTGTGAACGGCGTCAATATCGGCCTGTTCTGTTCAACCCCGATGGTGGCGCTGTCACGCAACGTGCCGCGCAAGGTCGCGTTCGAGATGCTGACCACGGGCGAATTCATCGACGCCCACCGCGCGCACGAGGTTGGCCTGGTCAATCGCGTGGTCCCCCATGACACTCTGGATGCGGAAACCGCACGGCTCGCCCAGACCGTCGCCGGCAAGCTGGGCGCGGCCGTCAAGATCGGCAAACGCGCCTTTTACGATCAGATGTCGCTGGATCTTGCAGCGGCCTATGCGCACACCGCCTCCGTCATGGTCGAGAACATGATGTGGCGCGACACCGCCGAAGGGATATCTGCCTTCATTGAAAAACGTGCGCCCGATTGGGCCGAATAGGCTGGCGCCGGGGGCTCTGCCCCCGGACCCCCGGGATATTTCAGCGAAGATGAAATGCGCCCCCTTCCCGTCAGCCAAGCGCCGCAAGTGCCGGGAAGGTTTCGAGCAACCAGAACGCAAGCGCGGAGAACTGGTTCGTCAGCATCATGAGGCCGACGGTCCAGAGCAGCAGGCCGGAGATCCGCTCGATACGCCCCATATGGCGCTTCATCCAGTCCATCAGCCCTTTCAGGCGCGGGAAGAAGGCGGCGACAAGCAGGAACGGCAGGCCAAGCCCGAGCGCGTAGGAGGCCAGAAGTCCTGTGCCGCGGCCAAGATCGCCGCCGCTGGCCGCGATGCCGAGAATCGCCCCCAGGATGGGGCCAAGGCAGGGAGTCCAGCCGAAGGCGAAGGCCAGCCCGAGGACATAGGCTCCGAACACCGAGCCACCGGTATCGCCAGTCTCCAGCCGCGCCTCGCGGTCCATGAAGCCGATCCGGTAGACGCCGATGAAATGCGCGCCGAAGATCATGATCAGGACACCGGCGACCTTCGTCAGCACATCCTGATATTGCAGCAAGGCGCGCCCCATGGCCGACGCGCCGAACCCCAGCAGCAGGAAGACCGTCGAAAGGCCGAGGACGAAGAAGACCGCCGCCAGCAGCACCCGCCGCCGCGCCTCGGTCTGGCCGGACATATCGGACACCGACACCCCGCCCATATAGGCCAGATAGGGCGGAACGATGGGCAGCACGCAAGGGCTCAGGAACGACAACAGGCCCGCGGAAAGCGCCACGAAGGCGGCGGGCAGGAAAGAGGCGTCGATGACATCAATTCCGAACATGCCGCACCCTTAGCCGATCCGGAGGGCGGCGTCACCGGGCGTGATGTCACATCGGCGTGCATGCCTTGCCCGGTGGACAAATCGGCCGCACCGGATTAGGGCGCGCATATGGAGATTGCCGCCGAGATCGACGCACGGGACTTGCTGTGCCCGCTGCCCGTCCTGCGCCTGCGCAAGGCGCTCGAGCCGCTTGCCGAGGGCGCGGTCGTGCGGCTTCTGGCGACCGACGGGGCCTCGTGGATCGACGTTCCGCATTTCTGCGCGCAGGGCGGGCACGAGCTGATCTCGGCGACGGATGACGGCGCGGTGAAACGCTATCTGATCCGGCGCGGCTGAACGCGAACCGCCGGGCAAGGCCCGGCGGTCATCTGCATTCCGATCAGCGGCTCAGGGACCACCAGCCCTTGCGCCTGGGCTTTTCGGCCGCCTCGGCCGTGGCCGATGATCCTGCCCCGGCGGGTGCGGCCAGTTCCGGCGGCGCTTCGGGCGGGGCCTCGGCGGGCGGCGCCACCGGCACCTCCGCGGGCGGAGCCGCGGGGCTTTCGGAGGGCGGAGCGGCCGGTGCCTCGGCCGGCGCCGGGTCAGGAACCTCGGCCGGGCTTTCGGAGGGCACATCCTCTTGCGGCTTCGCGGCGGCCTTGCGGCTGCGCGTGCGGCTGGCCGGTTTCTTCGGCTTGGCCTCGGCTGCGTCGGCAGCCACGGCGTCTTCCGGCGTTTCGGCCGGCGCGGCCTTGCGGGCACGCGCGCGCGGCTTGGGCTTGGGCGCCGCTTCCGCTTCGGCCGCCACCTCCGGTTCGGCCCCAGTTTCAGCGTCAGATTTCGGCGCCGCGGGCTTCTTCGCGCGCGAACGGGTGCGCTTGGGCTTCACCGGTTCGGCCTCTGCCTCGGGCGCGACATCGGCGGCCTCGACGGGCGCCTCCGTGGCTTCGGGGGCCTCTGCCGGAGCGCTCTCGTCGCCGTCCTCCTGCGCGGCCGCATCGGCCTGCTGTGCGCCGGCCTCTCCGTTCGGCTTCTTCTTGCGGCGGCGGCGGCGCTTCTTCTTCTTCGGCCCCTCTTCGTCCGACGCCCCTTCGGGACTGTCCGGCGCGGCGTCGAGCACCTCTTCGGCCTCTTCGACCAGATCCTCCTCGTCGTCGATCTCGGCCATCAGGCTGGCGCTGACCGAGACCGCCTGACTGACCTCGGGCACGACACGGGTCGCGGTCTTGAACTTCTCGATCGAGAAATCCGGGCTGATCAGGGACGGATCCGCCTCGAGGCGCACGGACATGCCGTAGCGCGCCTCGATCCCCGCGATATGTTCGCGCTTGGCGTTCATCAGGTAGTTGGCAACCGCCACCGGCGCCTTCACCAGAACCTCGCGCGAGCGTTTGCGCGTACCCTCTTCCTCGATCGCGCGCAGCACCTGGAGCGCAAGGCTGTCATCCGAGCGGATCAGCCCCGTGCCGTGGCAATGCGGGCATGGCTGGGTGGTCGATTCGATCATGCCGGGGCGCAGGCGCTGACGGCTCATCTCCAGAAGGCCAAAGCCCGAGATGCGGCCCACCTG
Source organism: Rhodobacter maritimus (assembly GCF_058747975.1). NCBI lineage: Bacteria > Pseudomonadati > Pseudomonadota > Alphaproteobacteria > Rhodobacterales > Rhodobacter > Rhodobacter maritimus. The sequence continues at coordinate 2,113,208 of NZ_CM179095.1, forward strand.
GATGCGCGCGCGGTCGGTCTTCAGCTTCTCTTTCAGGCGCTTCTCGACGGCGGCGTTGTTCTTGCGCTCTTCCATATCGATGAAGTCGATCACGATCAGGCCGGCAAGGTCGCGCAGGCGCAGCTGGCGCGCCACCTCGTCGGCGGCCTCCAGATTGGTCTTGAGCGCGGTTTCCTCGATCGAGCCTTCTTTCGTGGCCCGGCCCGAGTTCACGTCGATCGCCACCAGCGCCTCGGTCACGCCGATCACGATGTAGCCGCCCGACTTGAGCTGCACCACCGGATTGAACATCGCGCCCAGATAGCTTTCCACCTGGAAACGGGCGAAAAGCGGAAGCTGTTCGTGGTAATGTTTCACGTTCTTGGCGTGGGACGGCATGATCATCTTCATGAAGTCCTTGGCCGCGCGATAGCCGCGCTCGCCCTCGACCAGAACCTCGTCGATGTCCTTGCTGTAAAGGTCGCGGATCGAACGCTTGATCAGGTCGCCCTCTTCGTAGATCGGCGCGGGTGCGATGGATTTCATCGTCAGTTCGCGGATCTGTTCCCACAGGCGCATCAGGTATTCATAGTCGCGCCGGATCTCGGTCCGCGTGCGTTGGCTGCCGGCGGTGCGGATGATCAGGCCCGCGCCCTGCGGCACCTCCATCTCGCCCGCGATTTCCTTCAGCTTCTTGCGGTCGGCCGCGTTGGTGATCTTGCGGCTGATCCCGCCGCCGCGCGCCGTGTTGGGCATGAGCACGCAATAGCGGCCCGCAAGCGACAGATAGGTGGTCAGGGCCGCGCCCTTGTTGCCGCGCTCTTCCTTGACGACCTGCACCAGCATGATCTGGCGCACCTTGATCACTTCCTGGATCTTGTAGCGGCGCGGACGCGGCTTGCGCGGGGCGCTGATTTCCTCGGCCACGTCCTCATCCGCGACCGACTCGATGTCGTCATCGGTTTCGGCGGCGTGATCGGCGGCGACATAGGGCTCGACCTCGTCGGCACCGTTGGGCTCTTCGGTTGCGGGCTCTTCGGTGGCCGGTTCCTCGGTCACCGCCTCGACGAGGGTGTCCACCGCGGTGTCGGCCTCGGCCTCGGGTGCGCCCTCGGCGCTGCCCTCCGGGTCGACCACGGCCATGCCGGGAATGTCGTCGCTGCGCAGGACGGCATCCGTATCCGTGGCCTTCTCAGCGCGCGAGCGCGAGCGGGACGAGCGGCGGCGCGAATTGCGCGGCTTTTCCTCGGCCTCCTCGGCCTCGGCCGCCAGCCGCTCTTCCTCAAGCAGGGCCTGACGATCGGCCACCGGGATCTGGTAATAGTCCGGGTGAATCTCGGCGAAGGCGAGGAAGCCGTGGCGATTGCCGCCGTAATCGACAAAAGCGGCCTGGAGCGAAGGCTCCACCCGCGTCACTTTTGCCAGATAGATGTTCCCGGCCAGTTGCCGTTTGTTGATGGTTTCAAAGTCGAACTCCTCGACCTTGTTGCCGTCTACCACCACAACGCGGGTTTCTTCCGCGTGCGTGGCATCGATAAGCATTTTCTTTGCCATGTATCCAATTCTCACATGCCCTTCGGCGCGGCAACCCCGGTGGGGCGCCGCGTCGCGTGACATGCTGATCCGTTGAGGCGACGCCGAACGCAGGCCCGAGCAAGGCGGCGGCGCGCGCCGTAGGCCCGCCCGTCATCACCTGTTCACGCTGTTTGCGCTGCATCGCGTTACTTTCCCAAGCGCCCGGAACCCCGGTGACGCCCATCCTAAAACCCCAAGACATCAAGGCCTTGCGGGCAAACTTACGGCCAGATGGCCAATCGGATGATCCGAACCCGTCCCCACCCGAAGGCCTGACCGGTTCGCAATCAGCGAAACTCATGGGGCGTGATGAAGCAGATTGCGCGATCACGCCGACATTGGGCGACAATAGCCGCCGGTGCCCGGCAAATACAATCGCTTTTTCGTCAATCTGTCGCATGCCCTGCCGCGCAGGCCGCAGCGACCCGCCCCCTGCCCCTTCGCACCGGGACACAAAAATACGGGGCAGCGCCCTCAGATGTAGTCCTGGCGCTGCAACCCGTATTTCGCCATCTTCTCGTTGAGCGTGCGGCGCGGCAGGCACAGCTCTTCCATCACCGCCGAGATCGCCCCCTTGTGGCGGCGCATCGTGTTGTCGATCAGCATCTTCTCGAAGCTCTCGACATATTCCTTGAGCGGCTTGCCCTCAGTCGTCATCGCGGGGCCGGCCTCTTCGTTGTCGGCCATCAGAAGCGACGCGATCGAGCCCGTTCCGCGGCGGTTCTGAAGCACCGCGCGCTCGGCCACGTTGATCAGCTGGCGCACATTGCCCGGCCAGGGCGCCTGCAACAGCTGCGCGGCCTCCTGGGCAGAGACCTCGGGCGCATCGCAGCCGTATTCCTCGGCGAACTGCTCGGCCATACGGTTGAACAGCGTCAGGATATCCTCGCCCCTCTGACGCAGCGGCGGCAGGGTGATCTTCAGCGCGGCCAGCCGGAAATAGAGATCGGGGCGCAGCGCGTCCTCGACCGTGCGGCCCTCGCCATGATTGTTGCAGATGGCGATGATGCGGATTTCCGCGGGGCTGCCCTGATCGTTGATGAAGGTCAGAAGCCGCGCCTGAAGGCTCTGGCTCAGGGCTTCCACATCCTCAAGGCACAGCGTGCCGCCGCGCGTCTCTTCCACCAGCGGCAGCGCGCCGCCCTCTTCCAGCGGGCCGAACAGCTTGGCCGACAGCACGTCCTCGGAATAGGCCGCGCAACTGACGGGCACGAACTTCTTGCTTGCGCGCGGCCCCACGGCATGCAGCGCATGCGCCACCAGCGTCTTGCCGGTGCCGGTTTCCCCGTCGATCAGCACATGGCCATCCGCCTGCCCCAGATCGAGGATATCCTCGCGCAGCCGCTCCATCGGAGCCGAGGTGCCGATCAGCTTGCCCATCACCTGCGCGCCCTCGGCCAGGTCACGACGCAGCGCGCGGTTGTCCAGTGTCATGCGGCGCATCTGCGTGGCGCGCTTGGCCAGTTCGGTCATGCGGTCGGGGTTGAAGGGCTTTTCCAGAAAATCCATCGCGCCAAGGCGCATCGCCTCGACCGCCATCGGCACATCGCCGTGGCCGGTGATCATGATGACCGGCAGCCCGCTGTCAAGGCTCATGAGGCGCTTGAGAAAGGCCATCCCGTCCATGCCGGGCATGCGGATGTCGGAGATCACCACGCCGGGCCAGTCCGCGCCGATCACCTTCAGCGCCTCTTCCGCACTGGCATAGCTTTCGGGGTCGAACCCCGACAGGGCCAGCCACTGGCTGACCGACTGGCGCATGTCTTCCTCGTCGTCGACGATCGCCACCTTCATCATGCGCGCCATATTCTTACTCCGCTGCACGTATTCCATTTTTCCGGGGCGTGTTCCCCTCGACGCTATCCGCATGAAGCGGCAACTGCACTTCGAAGACGGCTCCGCCCCCGGCCGCGTTATGCGCCGTCAGGCGCCCTCCGAAATCACTCACGATCGAGGAGGAAATGGCAAGCCCCAGTCCCGTCCCCTCTCCGGGTTTTTTCGTCGTCCAGAACGGCTCGAACAGTTTTTCCAGCTCCGAGATACCGGGGCCGTTGTCGCGCACGCTCAGCACTGCGGTCTCGCCGGCTGTCAACATCAACTCGATCTGCGGCTCGGCCACCCCCTTCGTCGCATCCAGCGCATTGCGCAACAGATTGATGATCACTTGTTCGAGACGGATCCGGTCCGCCATCACCATGACCGGCCCCCGCGCCAGGGTCCGCGAAATACGCACCGTGCGCGATTTCAGCTGCGGCTCCATCATCGCAAGCGCCGAGCTGATGGCAGCACGAAGATCAACGGGTTCAAAGGCTTCGCCGCCTTTCCTCGCATAGGACTTGAGCTGCCGCGTGATCGCCCCCATGCGCTCGATCAGATCGTCGATGCGCTGGAACGAGGACAGCGCCTCCTCGGCCCGCCCGCGCTGCAACAAAAGCCGCGCGCCCGCCAGATAGGTCTTCATCGCGGCCAGCGGCTGGTTCAGCTCATGGCTCACCGCGGCCGACATCTCGCCCAGGGCGGCCAGCTTGGAGGATTGCGCCAACGTCTGTTCCGCCACCGCCAGGTCCTTCTGCACCCGCTCGCGCTCGGCAATCTCGCGCGAGAGCCGCGCATTGAGCGCGCGCAACTCCACCGACTCGCGCCGATAGGCCGCGCTTTGCACCCGCGCCCGGCGCGACAGAAGATAGAAGGCAACCGCCAGGAAAATCGCAAAACCCATGATCTCCAGCGCCAGCACCGCGTTCACGCGCTCGCGCACGGAATCGTAGGAGGTGAACGAGATCATGCGCCAGCCGCGGAACGGAATGCGCGATTCGGTGCGCATCACGGCCGTGCCGCGCAGATAGGCATCGGGCGGCTCGTTCGCCCAGTCCGCCGTGGCCTGCAAGGCGCGCCGGATCGCATTGGGCGCCGAGCGGACGGCAAGCGCCTCTTCCACCGTGACACCGCGCCAGCGCGGCTCGGTCGTCAGGATGATCACGCCCTCGCTGTCCACCACGGCCACCGCGTCGGAAATCCCCGCCCAAGCACGCTCGAACTTGGACAGCTCCGCCTCGACCGCGATCACCCCGATCGGCCGCCCCTCGGACAAAAGCGTGCGCGAATAGATGAACTCGGTCCCGCCGGTGTCGCGGGAACCGGCGGTGAACACCGTCTCGCGCGATCTCTGCGCCTCCACGAAGAAGGGCGCGTTGGCGAACGAGGTGCCGATCTGGTTGCGGTTGGTGGCCGCCACCGTGCGCCCCGTCGCATCCAGAAGCCGGATCGAGGCCGCAGCAATATCCTTGCGCGCCGCGATCAGCACCGCCGAGGTGGTCGAGAAATCTCCCGACTCCAGCGCCCGGATCAGCGCCGGATCGCGCGCCAGCAACAGCGGCACCACCCCGGTGCGCTGCAACTCGCTCATGATATTGCCGGTATAAAGCGCCAGCCGCAACTCGGCGCGCACCCGCGTCGTCTCGGTGAACCGCTCGGTCAGCCAGGCATTGGTGATCCAGGTCACCACCACCGCAAGCACGAGTATTCCCGACACCGCCCCGCGCAGGATCCAGGCCCTGCGCCGCGCGCGCAGGACAGCATCATCCATGCTAGTCAGGTCAGTGCTGGTCGATCCGCGCGGCATGGCCCGAATTTAGGCCAAGCCCGGATGTGCAACAAGCCAAAGCAATCAGGCGCGCGCCATGATCCCGGCCAACGCGCGGAATAGCGCCGACCCGTCGGCGCCTCCTTGCGCAAGCTCCACCGCGCGCTCGGGATGGGGCATCATGCCCAGAACCCGGCGGTTTCCGCTCAGAATGCCCGCAATATCGGCAACCGATCCGTTGACCGGCTCCGCATAGCGGAACGCCACCCGATCCTCGCCCTCCAGCCGGCGCAGCCCTTCGGCGTCAATGGTGTAATTCCCGTCGTGATGCGCGATCGGATAGACCACCTCCTGGCCCTTCCGATACCCGCCGGTATAGGCGCTCTCGGTCGTTTCCACGCGCAGCGTGACCGGCTTGCAGATATATTTCAGCGAGGCATTGCGCATCAGCGCGCCCGGCAAAAGCCCCATCTCGGTCAGGATCTGGAACCCGTTGCACACGCCCAGAACATAGCCGCCCCGCCCCGCGAAATCGGTGATCGCACGCCCCACCGGGCTTTGCGCCGCAATCGCGCCGCAGCGCAGGTAATCCCCGTAGGAAAAGCCTCCCGGCACGCCCACGATGTCCACGCCCTCGGGCAAGGCGGTCTCCTTGTGCCAGACGCGGACCACCTCGGCCCCCGCCAGCTCGAACCCGCGGGCAAGATCTCGGTCGCAATTCGACCCCGGAAAGGTGATGACGGCGGCTTTCATCGGTCAACGGCCCCTGGCTGTTTCATCTTCGCGCAAATATCCCGGGGGTCCGGGGGCAGCGCCCCCGGGCCTCGCCCTCAGGCAATCTCGATCGCGTATTTCTCGATCACGGTATTGGCCAGAAGCTTCTCGCACATCGCGCGCACTTCGGCCTCGGCCGCGGCCCGGTCCGTGGCGGCCAGATCAAGGTCGATCACCTTGCCCTGGCGCACGCCCTCGACGCCCGCGAACCCAAGCGTTCCAAGGGCATGGCGCACGGCCTCTCCCTGCGGGTCCAGAACTCCATCCTTCAGCATGACATGAACGCGCGCCTTCATCGCGGAGGTCCCTTTCAGTTGATCAGCGTCGGCTTGATATTGGTGGCGGCGGCGGGCAGCACGCCCAGGCGGCGCGCCACCTCGGAATAGGCATCGGTCAGGTTGCCCAGATCGCGGCGGAACACGTCCTTGTCCAGCTTCTGGCCGGTCTTGACATCCCACAGGCGGCACGAATCCGGGCTGATCTCGTCGGCCACGATCAGCCGCATGAAATCGCCGTCCCAGATCCGCCCGATCTCGATCTTGAAGTCGACCAGCTTGATCCCGACCCCGAAGAACACCCCCGACAGGAAGTCGTTCACCCGAAGCGCAAGCGCCACGATGTCGTCAATATCCTGCTGGCTCGCCCAGCCGAAGGCGATGATGTATTCCTCGGGCACCAGCGGATCGCCCAGCTCGTCGTTCTTGTAGCTGTATTCCACGATGGGCCGCGGCAGCGCGGTGCCTTCCTCCAGCCCCAGGCGCTTGGCGATCGAGCCTGCGGCGAAGTTGCGCACGATCACCTCGAGCGGCACGATCTCGACCTGGCGGATCAGCTGCTCGCGCATGTTCAGGCGGCGGATGAAGTGGTTCGGCACGCCGATATTGGTCAGCCCGTTCATGAAGAACTCGGACAAGCGATTGTTCAGCACGCCCTTGCCGTCGATCGTGGCCTTCTTCTGCGCGTTGAAGGCGGTCGCGTCGTCCTTGAAATACTGGACAAGCGTGCCCGGCTCGGGGCCTTCGTAAAGGATCTTCGCCTTGCCTTCGTAGATCTTCTTGCGCCGGGGTGCCATGCAATCTCCGTTCGGTAACGGGTGTCCCGCGCCCGCTGGCAGGCGCGTGAAACGGTTGAGGGCGGGCCGAAACCCGACCCTTTCGGCCCCTATAGGGCAAGCGCCCTGTTCCCGCAAGGCTCAGGGAGGTCGCCGCCCGTCCCGGCACGCAGATTTGCCGCCCAGCGCCCCTGCCTAGCGCCGCCGCGGCGCGGATCGGGCATCGCGGCCCTTGCAGCGCGCGCCCTCTAAGGGCATATGGAGTGGGAACACAACCTTTCACGGGGGGCCCGATGACCACCTTCGACGATCGCGAAAACGCCTTCGAGAACAAGTTCGTCCATGACGCGGAACTGCAGTTCAAGGCGGAAGCGCGCCGCAACAAGCTTCTCGGGCTTTGGGCGGCAGAGCTTCTGGGCAAGAGCGGCGCCGACGCCGAAGCCTATGCCAAGGAAGTCGTGACCGCCGATTTCGAGGAAGCCGGGGACGAGGATGTCTACCGCAAGGTCGCGGGCGATCTTGGCGGGCGTGCCGACGAAACGACGATCCGCACCAAGATGGTCGAGCTGTTGGCCGTCGCCAAAGAGCAGGTGATGAAGGAAAGCTGATTCTCCGTCTGACGCGCCCGGAGCAGAACATCCGGCCCCGTCGCGCTGCGCGTGGCGGGGCCTTTTCGTGAAATCCCCCCATTCCGAAGCGGAATGCCGCTTCGAGGATTTGCCAATTTCCCCCATCCGTGGCAGAGCACGCGCAGCCTCGCCCCCCCTCGATCACGAAAGGCACAGAGACGATGACCGATGCACTGAGCCGCCTTCTTCAGACGCGCGACTGGCTGATGGCCGATGGCGCGACGGGGACCAACCTGTTCAACATGGGCCTCGCCTCGGGCGAGCCACCCGAATTGTGGAATGTCGACAAGCCCGACAATATCCGCGCGCTCTATCGCGGCGCGGTCGAGGCGGGATCGGACATCTTCCTCACCAACTCCTTCGGTGGCAATGCCAGCCGGCTGAAGCTGCACAACGCCCAGGATCGCGTGCGCGAACTGAACCGCCTTGCGGCAAGCCTCGGGCGCGAGGTGGCCGATGCGGCCGGCCGCCCGGTGGTGGTGGCCGGCTCCATGGGCCCCACCGGCGACATCTTCGCACCGATGGGCACGCTGACGCATGAGCTGGCGGTCGAGATGTTCCACGAACAGGCCCAGGGGCTGAAAGAGGGCGGCGCGGATGTGCTCTGGGTCGAGACGATCTCCGCCCCCGAGGAATTCAAGGCCGCGGCCGAGGCCGCACGGCTGGCCGGCATGCCCTGGTGCGGCACCATGAGCTTCGATACCGCAGGCCGCACGATGATGGGCGTGACCTCGGCGCAGCTGGCCGCGCTGGTTGACAAGCTGCCCAACCCGCCGCTGGCCTTCGGGGCGAATTGCGGCGTGGGGGCCTCGGATCTGCTGCGCACGGTGCTGGGCTTCGCGGCCAGCGGCACCGAACGCCCGGTCATCGCCAAGGGCAATGCCGGGATTCCGAAATATCACGACGGCCACATCCATTACGACGGCACGCCCGAGCTGATGGCCGAATATGCGGTGCTGGCGCGCGATGCCGGCGCCACGATCATCGGCGGCTGCTGCGGCACGATGCCCGAACACCTGCGCGCCATGCGCGCGGCCCTTGAGGCGCGCCCGCGCGGCCCCCGCCCCACGCTCGAAGAGATCTCGCAGAAGATGGGCGGGTTCTCCTCGGCCTCCGACGGCACGGGGGACGAGCCCGCGGCCACGCGCGAAAGGCGCGGACGGCGGCGCGGCTGAGCGGGCGCGACGGATCAGAACAGGCTTAGCTGATCGCCGGGACGGGGCGGCGGGGCAAAGCGCGTGCAATCGAGCGCGGGCATCCGGCGCCCCAGCCCCAGCCGCCGGACGGCAAGCGCGAAGCGCTGCGCCAGCAGGTCGGCCGTCATCCCCTGCCCCGTCATCCGGCTGCCGAAGCGCGGATCGTTCAGCCGCCCGCCCCGCATCTCGGCCAGCCGCGCAAGGACATGCGCGGCACGCCCCGGACGATGGCGCTCCAGCCAGTCGGCGAACAGCGGCGCAACTTCATGGGGCAGCCGCAAAAGGATCATCGCGGCCGCCTGCGCCCCCGCCTCGGCCGCGCGGGACAGGATCGCCTCCAGTTCGTGATCGGTCAGCGCGGGAATCATCGGCGCGGCCATGACCCGCGTCGGCACCCCGGCCGCCGAAAGCCGCGCGATCATCCGCAACCGGATTTCGGGCGCGGGCGCGCGCGGCTCCATCGCGCGGGCAAGGCCGGCATCAAGCGTGGTCACGCTGACCCCGACATGCACCAGGCTGCGTTTCGCCATATCCGACAATATATCAAGATCGCGCAGAATCGTTGCCCCACGCGTGACAATCGCCACCGGGTGCTGAAACCCGGACAGTACCTCCAGCAGCGCCCGCATGATCCCCATCTTCGCCTCCAGCGGCTGATAGGGATCGGTGCTGGTGCCGATCGCCAGCGGGGCCACGCGATAGCCCTTGCGCCGCAGTTCTTCCGCCAGGCGCAGGGGCGCATTCGGCCGCGCGATCAGGCGGGTTTCGAAATCCAACCCCGCCGACAGGCCCAGATAACCGTGCGACGGCCGGGCAAAGCAGTAGATGCACCCGTGTTCGCACCCCCGATAGGGATTCAGCGACCGGTCGAACGGCACATCCGGAGAGCTGTTGCGCATGATGACCGAGCGCGGATTCTCCAGCGCGACCTCGGTGCGCAGCACCCGCTCTTCCTCGGGGATGTCCCAGCCGTCATCGACCCTGACCCGCTCATACGGCTCGAACCGGCCCACTGGATTGGCCGCGGAACCGCGCGCCTTCAGGCGCAGGCTGGGATCGGTCGGGGACAGGCGCATTCGACCAAACTAGAACATTTCATGAACATTTGCCAGAGGATTTGCACCGCCCCTGTCGGAACCGAAGGGGCGCATGTCGCAATTCGCCAAGTATGCAACGGCCTTTGGCCGCATCTAGAAAACAGCGGATCGTTCAGGAGACAGCACGAGATGGCCGACGAAGAAGAGATCATCCTTTCGGAACTGAATGACGAGGAACTCGTGCTGCAAATGCATGACGACCTCTATGACGGTCTCAAGGAAGAGATCGAAGAGGGCGTGCGCATCCTGCTGGAACGCGGCTGGACCCCCTATGACATCCTGACCAAGGCGCTGGTCGCGGGCATGACCATCGTCGGCGCGGATTTCCGCGACGGGATCCTGTTCGTTCCCGAAGTGCTGCTGGCGGCGGGCGCGATGAAGGGCGGGATGGCGATCCTGAAGCCGCTTCTGGTGGAAACCGGCGCACCGCGCATGGGCAAGATGGTGATCGGCACCGTCAAGGGCGACATCCACGACATCGGCAAGAACCTCGTGGCGATGATGATGGAAGGCGCGGGCTTCGAGGTCGTCGATCTCGGCATCAACAACCCGGCCGAGAACTATCTGGAGGCCGCCGTGCGCGAAGAGGCCGACATCATCGGCATGTCCGCCCTGCTCACCACCACCATGCCCTACATGAAGGTCGTCATCGACGCGCTGAAGGAAAAGGGCATGCGCGAGGATTACATCGTGCTGGTCGGCGGCGCCCCCCTGAACGAGGAATTCGGCCGCGCGATCGGCGCGGATGCCTATTGCCGCGATGCCGCCGTCGCGGTGGAAACGGCAAAGCAGTTCATTTCGCGCAAGCACAACCAGCTTGGTGCGGCCGGCTGATCCGCCCAGGCCTGCGCAAGACGATCGAAAGGCCCCGGTCGCGCGATCAGGGCCTTTTCCTTTTGGCAAACAACGCCCATATTGAAAAGGAACGGAGGGTACCATGCCTTTGCCTCATTTCCTGGCGCTCGTGGCCATCGTGATCGTGCTGGGCGCAATGACCGTTTGGGCCGCCACGGTGGCGGGCGTGCCGCTGCCGATGCTCGCGCTCGTGGTGCTTGCCGGTGCGGGCATAGCAAGACTGATGACCCGGGTGCACTGAACCACGGCCCCGGCAGAACGTCCCGAAGCGATCGAGAGGCCTGGGATGGAGACATCATCCGATAACACGACAGCCGCACCGGCCCCGTCCCCGGGGCGCGTGCTGCTGATCGCCTGCGGCGCGCTTGCCCGCGAGATCCTGGCCTTGAAGGCCGCGAATGGCTGGACACATCTCGAACTGACCTGCCTGCCCGCGAACCTGCACCTTTACCCCGACCGCATCCCCGACGCCGTCGAAGCCGCGGTCAACAAGCACCGCGCCGATTACGACGAGATTTTCGTGGTCTATGCGGATTGCGGCACCGGAGGCCTTCTGCGCGAACGCTGCGACGCGCTTGGCGTGGAAATGGTGCCCGGCGCGCATTGCTATGCCTTCTACGAAGGGCTCGATGCCTTCGCCGCGAAGGCCGACGAGGAATTCACCGCCTTCTACCTGACCGACTTCCTCGTGCGCCAGTTCGACGCCTTCGTCTGGCGCCCGATGGGGCTCGACCGGCACCCGGAACTGCGCGACATGTATTTCGGCAATTACGACCGGCTGATCTATCAGGCGCAGACCGATGATCCCGCGCTCGATGCCCTCGCGCGCGAAGCGGCCGAACGCCTCGGGCTGCGCTACGAGCGGCGCTTTACGGGTTATGGCGATCTCACACATGCCCTCGCGGCGCTTTGACCCAGACTGCGGAAGCCTCCGGCGGGGATATTTGGGGCTCTGAAGAAGCCGCATTCTCCAGAGAAAAATATCCCCCGCGGAGCGTTCCGCCGCATGCCACGGGCGACCGGGTCAGGCTTCCAGCTCGGCATCCCAGTAAAGAAAGTCGAGCCAGCTTTTGTGAAGATGCCCGGGTGGGAAGCGGCGCCCGATGGAATGCATCTCTTCCGGTGTCGGGCGGTGTGGCGGGCGCTTGAGGTGCAGTCCGGACTGGCGCAGCGACTTGTTCGCCTTTCTCAGGTTGCACGGAGAGCAGGCCGCAACCACGTTTTCCCAGCTGGTGATCCCGCCACGCGAACGGGGAAGCACATGATCGAAGGTCAGATCACCCTTCGATCCGCAATACTGGCAGCAGAATTCATCGCGCAGAAAAAGATTGAAGCGCGTGAAGGCCACGCGCTTCTGAGGTTTTATGAATTCCTTGAGGACGACGACGGAGGGGATTTTCATGCTCTCCCTCTGGCTGCGCACCACCGCGTCATATTCCGCGATGATCGTGACCCTTTCGAGGAACACCGCCTTGATCGCCTCTTGCCAGGGCCAGAGCGACAGGGGGTAATAGGAGAGCGGGCGAAAATCGGCGTTGAGCACAAGCGCCGGATACTGGCGCAGGGCCGCAGGCTCGCGCACGAATTGCGATCTGAAATCTGGTGTTCTGGCTTGGTCAAGCATGCGTGACTCTGTCCTCGCCCTGTCAGCCCTGTTTCATGGCCCGGGGCGGGGAGACCGCCCCATTCCACACGTAAAGACTATATATGGCGTTCCGCCTCTGGCAAGCCCCGTAATGTGCGGTGCTGCCACCAAGGTTCGTGTATCGCCCTCCCGTGACAGGGATGTGACGGATCAGGCCGGCAGGTTCTCTTTCAGGAAGGCGAGCGCGACGGAAAGGCCGTCGGGGGCGATGCCGTGGCCGGTGCCTTTCATCACATGGGCGTAGGTTTCGAACCCCGCGCTGACCAGCGCGTCGCCCGCAAGCCCCATATCCGCGAACGGAACCATCGGGTCCTCGTCGCCATGCACAAGCAGCACCGGCGGCTTCGAGATCGCCTCGGCCGCAAGCCGTTCCGGCATCAGAAGCCGCCCCGAAAAGCCGACGAGGCAGGCGATCGGCACGGCGCGGCGCGGGATGACCTGAAGCGCCATCATCGTCCCTTGCGAGAATCCCACCACAGCAAGGTGCCCGGGCGCGATGGCGTTTTCGGCCAGCACATCGTCCAGGAAGGCGTTCAGGTCTGCGCTCGCCTGCGCCATTCCCGCGGCGGCCTCTGCCTCGCTCGAGCCGTCCAGCCAGGGGATCGGGAACCACTGCCGCCCGAACGGGTTGCCCGCGCAGGGCTCGGGCGCGTCGGGGGCGAGGAACAGCGTATCGGGCAGGTGCGGCGCCAACGGGTCCGCCAGCCCCAGAAGATCGGCGCCATCCGCGCCATAGCCGTGCAGGAACACCACGACCGATCCGGTCTTGCCCGAGCGCGGTTCCTTGCGGCCTGTCTGAAGTTTCCGGGTCATACGCCCACCCCCTCACGCGATTTTCCATGTGCGTAGTAAGCCCAGAGCAGCCGGGCCGCAACCGCGCGCCAGGGCGACCAGGCCTCGGCCATCGCGGCAAAGGGCTTCGGGCGCGGACGGTCGGGCAGATCGAACAGCATCCGGGCCGCTTCGGCCAGGGCAAGATCGTCGACCGCGAACACATCCGCCCGGCCAAGCGCGAACATCAGATACATCTCGACGGTCCAACGCCCGATCCCCGGCAGCGGCAGGAGCGTCTCGAAGACCGCCTCCGACGGCATCCCCCGCAAGGCGACAAAATCGACCCCGGCTTCCGAAAGCGCGCTCAGGTAGCGGATCTTCTGGCGCGACAGGCCGCAGGCGCGCAGTGCCTCGTCTCCGGCCGTGGCGATGGCCGCGGCCTCGCCCAGCCCCGCCTCGACCAGACGATTGCGGATCGCGCTTGCCGCAGCGACCGAGACCTGCTGGCCGACGATCGCATCGCGCAGCGCCTCGAACCCGTCGGACCGGCGGCGGAGGGGCGGCGGCCCGGTCAGGTCCAGAGCATGGGCAAAACGCGGCTCTTGCGCGGCAAGCCACTGCGCGCCCTCGGCGATGTCGTCTTCGGTTTCAATGATGCGTCCCACCATCGCGCTACCCTGCCCGATTGTCGCACGGCTTGCCAGCCCCGCCGACGCGGGCTAGGGGTTCGCAATGACCGACATCACCGCACCCCGGCCCGACTCAGAGATGCCGAACAGCCGCGCCAGACGCAATGTCGCGGTGCTGGTGGCCGCACAGGCGCTGCTTGGCGCGCAGATGTCGATGATTTTCATCGTCGGCGGGCTGGCGGGGCAATCGCTGGCCTCGAATCCCTGCTGGTCGACGCTTCCACTTTCGCTCATCGTGCTCGGCTCTGTCCTGAGCGCGCAGCCCATGTCCGAGTTCATGGCCCGCCACGGAAGGCGGGCGGGGTTCATCCTTGCAACCGTTGCCGGCGGGATCGGCGCGGCCATCGCCGCGCGCGCGCTCTATGTCGGCTCGTTTCCGCTGTTCATGGCCGGATCGTTCCTAACAGGCATCTACATGTCGGCGCAGGGCTTCTACCGCTTTGCCGCAACCGATACCGCAAGCCCGGAATTCCAGCCGAAGGCGATTTCCTATGTCATGGCCGGCGGACTCGCGGCGGCGATCATCGGGCCGCAACTCGTCAAGCTGACAAGCCAGGCGATGGCCGTGCCCTTCCTGGCGACATATCTCGCCATCATCGCGCTCAATGCGCTCGGCCCGTTGCTTTTCGCCTTTCTGGACATTCCCGCGCCCGGCGGTCGCGCAAAGGGGGAACGGCATCCCGGCCGCACCCGTCTGCAGCTTCTGAAGGATCCGGTGATCGCGGTTGCGATGATCTGCGGAATGGTCTCGTACGCGTTGATGAATCTCGTGATGACCTCGACGCCGCTGGCGGTGGTCGGATGTGGCTTCGACGAAGGCGATGCGGCCGATATCGTTTCGGCCCATGTGCTTGCGATGTATCTGCCCTCGTTCTTCACCGGCCACCTGATCGCGCGCTTCGGCCGCGAGGTCATCGTGGGGGCCGGCATTCTGATCCTTGCGGGATCGGGCGCGGTGGCGCTTTCCGGGGTCGACCTCGAGCAGTTCTATATCGCCCTGGTCCTTCTGGGCGTCGGCTGGAACTTCGGGTTCATCGGAGCAACGGCCATGCTCGCCTCGGCCCACAGCCCCGAGGAACGCGGCCATGTGCAGGGGCTGAACGACTTTCTGGTCTTCGGCGGGGTATTCCTGGCCTCGCTTTCCTCGGGCGGGCTGATGAACTGCTCGGCCTCCGGAAATCCCGAGGCCGGCTGGCAAGCGGTCAATCTGGCCATGCTGCCCTTCTTGGTGCTGGCAGGTGGCGCGTTGATCTGGCTGGTGATGCGTCCGCGAGAAACCGGGTAAGGGGGGCGCTGCCCCCTCTTGACCTGCGGCCAATTCACCCCCGGGATATTTACGCTCTGAAGAAGCCGCATTCTCCAGAGAAAAATATCCCCGCCGGAGGCTTCCCCGCGCGACACGCGCGCAGCTGCAAGGGGGTCAGCCCTGCCGCGCCGCGCGGATGTGCGCGGCCAGGCGCAGGGTCGAGGCATCCTTGCCCGTGCCCCCGGCACTGCCGTCAAGCACCGGGGCGAGGGCGAGGGCCAGTTCCTTGCCGAGTTCCACCCCCCATTGATCGAAGCTGTTGATCCCAAGGATCACGCCCTCGACGAAGACGCGGTGTTCGTAAAGCGCGATGATGCCGCCCAGGGTTTCCGGGGTCAGCTTGCGATAAAGAAGCGTGGTCGAGGGGCGCGATCCGGGGAAGACGCGGTGGCGGGCCTGACGTTCAAGCTCGGCCGCGCTCAGCCCCTTGCCGGACAAGAGCGCGCGGGCCTCGTCGAGGGTCCGGCCACGCATCAGGGCCTCGGACTGGGCGAGGCAGTTGGCGGCCAGCAGGAGGTGCTGATGCGCGAGATCGGGTTCGTGCCCCTCGGCGGCCAGCAGGAATTCGCAGGGCACGATGCGCGTGCCCTGGTGGATCAACTGGTAGAAGGCGTGCTGGCCGTTGGTGCCCGGTTCCCCCCAGACGACGGGGCCGGAATTGACGGCAAGCTCTTGCCCGTCCATCGCGACGCGCTTGCCGTTCGATTCCATCTCGAGCTGTTGCAGATAGGCCGGAAGCCGGGCCAGGCGCTGGTCATAGGGCAGAACCGCGCGGGTCGCATGGCCGCAGAACTGGTTGTGCCACATGCCGACAAGGGCGAGCAGGACGGGCAGGTTTTCTTCGAACGGTGCCGCGCGGAAATGCGCGTCCATGGCGGCCGCGCCGGCAAGGAAGCGATCGAATGTCGCCGGGCCAATCGCGATCATCAGCGACAGCCCGATCGGCCCCCAGAGCGAGTAGCGCCCGCCGACCCAATCCTCGAACCCGAAGACACGGGCGGGCGCGATGCCATAGGCCGTGGTGCGTTCGGTGGCCGAGGAAAGCGCCGCGAATTGCGCGGCCGGATCGGCCACCCGCGCGGCCATCCATTTGCGCGCGGTTTCCGCATTGGTCATCGTCTCGATCGTGTTGAAGGTCTTCGAGGCGACGATGATCAGCGTGGTCTCGGGATCAAGGCCGGCCAGCGTGTCATGCACATGCGCCCCGTCCACATTCGAGACGAAATGGCAGCGCGGGCCGTCGTGATAGGGCGCAAGCGCCAGAACCGCCATGGCCGGGCCAAGGTCCGATCCGCCGATGCCGATATTCACCACATCGGTGATCGCGCCGCCCTGCCCCCGGAAGCGCCCTTCGCGCACATCCTTGGAAAAAGCCGCCATGCGGGCATGGGTTTCGCGCAGCTTCGGCATCACGTCATGGCCATCGACCATGACGCTGCCCCCAAGGTTGCGCAGCGCGGTATGAAGCACCGCGCGGCCCTCGGTTTCGTTGATCTTGGCGCCGCCGAACATCGCGTCGCGGCGCTCGGCCACCCCGCTTTTCTCCGCAAGCCGGATCAGGAGCGAGCGCGCCTTGGCGTCGATACCGGTCTTGGAATAATCGAAAAGGAAGCCGCAGGCCTCGGCGCTAAAGGCTTCGGCGCGGCCCTCGTGCTTGAACAGGGTGGCGATGGGGCGCGTGGCGGTGGCTTCGGCGTGGCGGGTCAGATCGTCCCAGATGGTCATGTCATTCGGCCCAGTGAACGGTGGCATTCTTCAAGACGGTGCGGATGGGCGCAAGTTCGGGCGGCAGGCCCTCGGCCCGTTCGATCGCGGCGCGTTTTTCGGCCCCGGTGATCAGCACATGGACATTGATCGCATCGCGCAGGACCGGGGCGGTCAAGGTGATGCGCGGCTCGCCCGCGGCCTCGTCGCGCAGCGCCATCAGGACCGGGGCATCGGGGGCAAGCGCATCTTCCAGCCGGTCGGCGCCCGGAAACAGGCTTGCGGTATGCATGTCGGTGCCCATGCCCAGAAGCAGCACGGTGATGGGCAGATGCGGGGCGATGCCCTTGGCAAGCTCCTCCAGCCGGTCCTCGGGGCGCGGCGCATCGGCATAAAGCGGGACCAGCACCGCCTCGGCCGCGCGGCCCTTCAGAAGCCTTTGGCGCAAGAGCCGCGTGTTCGACCGGGGCGCGCTTTCCGGAACCCAGCGTTCGTCATTGAGAAAGACCGAGACATGCGCCCAGTCCAGATCGACATCGGACAACAGATCGAACACCGGCCCCGGCGTGGTGCCGCCGGGCACCGACAGGCTGGCGCGGCCGGAATTGCGCAAGGCGGTGCCCAGCTCGCCCGCGATGGTGTTCGCAAGGCCCAGCATCAGCAGATCCCGGTCCGGATATTCCTGAAAGTTCATTCGCGGATCTCCCGCCAGCGGCGGCCGTCACGGTGCATCAGCATCAGCGCATCCTCGGGGCCCGACGAGCCCGCATCATAGGGTTTCGGACGATCCCCCCGCGCCTCCCAGCCCGAGATGATCGGATCGGTCCATGCCCATGCGGCCTCGACCTCGTCGCCGCGCATGAACAATGTCTGGTTGCCCCGGATCACGTCCATGATCAACCGCTCGTAAGCGTCGGGGATGTCGGTGCCGTCCTCGCCCAGGGCCTCGGCGAAGGACATGTCCAGCGGTACCTGAACAAGACGCATACCCCCCGGTCCGGGTTCCTTGATCATGACCTTGAGGTTCATGCCCTCGTTCGGTTGCAGCCGGATCACCAGCACGTTCTCGCGCCAGCTTTCGGCATCGTCGAAGATGGAGTGCGGCGGCTCGCGGAAGGTGATCGCGATTTCCGAGGCCCGCGCGCGCAGCCGTTTGCCCGTGCGCAGGTAGAACGGCGTGCCCTTCCAGCGCCAGTTGGCCACATGCACCTTCAGCGCGACATAGCTTTCGGTGCGCGAATCGGGGTTTTCGGCATCCTCCAGATAGCTTGCGCAGGGCTCCCCCTCGCGCCCCGGGCGGCCCAGATACTGGCCGCGCACGATGTCGTGCGGATCGACGGGATCGAGCGCGCGGATCACCTTGAGCTTTTCGTCGCGCACCGCGTCCGGGTCGAAGTGATAGGGCGGCTCCATCGCAATCAGGCACAGAAGCTGCATCATGTGGTTCTGCACCATGTCGCGCATCGCGCCCGACTTGTCATAATAGCTGCCGCGCCCGCCCACGCCCACGGTTTCGGCCACGGTGATCTGCACATGATCGACATATTGCGCATTCCAGAGCGGCTCGAACAGGATATTGGCAAAGCGCACCGCCATCAGGTTCTGCACCGTCTCTTTTCCAAGATAGTGGTCGATGCGGTAGATCTGATGCTCGTCGAAATGCTCGGCCAGGGTCGAGTTCAGCGCGCGGGCCGTTTCCAGATCGCGCCCGAAGGGCTTTTCCACCACGATGCGGGCATGTTCATCGGCAATCCCGTAGGCGTGCAGCCGCTCGGCCAAGTCACCGAAAAGCGCGGGCGCGACCGAGAAATAGAAGGCATGCACGCGCCCCGGCGCCATCCGCGCCTTGAGATCGGACCAGCCGGCACTGCCCTTGGCGTCGATGGGCACATAATCGACGATGTCGAGGAAGGCCGAGATCATGGCCTCGTCACGCTTCGACGGCCCCACGAATTCCTCGATCGCGGCGCGCACCTGCGCGCGAAAGGCAGGCAGGTCCATCTCGCTGCGCGCGGCGCCGATGATCGCGGCGGTCGGGGGAAACTGGCCGGCATAAAAGCGCCGGTAAAGGCCCGGAAGGATCTTGCGCCGGGCAAGATCGCCCGTCGCCCCGAAAACGACGAGGTCGAACGGATCGACCGGAATGACACGCGAGACCATGCCCCACCCCACCTGTTAGCGCTAACGCGCCTTCTCATAGACCGCGTTCGCGGCAAAGTCTAGCATGTCGGGCTGAATATCGGCCAGTTCGTTACGCCCTTGCCGGCCGGAGGCCGCTCAGACCTTTTCGGCGGCCGCATGGGTCAGGAACGCGCGCAACACCGAAGGGTCGGACGGCAGTTCCCGCGCAAGATCGCCCGCGAAATCCAGAAATTCGGCCCGCGTCTCGGGCGGAACGGAGACAAGGGTGCGCAGCCCGCGCTCCAGCCCCTCGGCGATCAGCGGGCGGCAGCCCCGGCCCGCGGCCTCCTGCTTGCCGAACTTGCTGAGAACAAGAACCGTGCCGGGCGGCACCTGTTCCAGCGCGCCCATCACCCAGGCCACGGCCTGTTCCAGCGCACCGGGATCAAGCGTGCAGGCATCGCCCCCCACGCCCAGATCCTGCGAGATATCGACCACCGGCCCGCCGGGAAAAAGCGCAAGCGACATTTCGCAGCCACGCGGGGCGGGATCGTGGGCGACCATCCCCGCCACGGGCACGCCACGCGCCACCAGATCCTGCACCAGCGCCGCCAGAAGTTGGTCGGCCGCGCCGCGTTCGTCCATCGTTATGAAGCCAAGTGACATGCCGCCTCCGTGCCCTTCGCTATGCGCGCCGCGGCGCGCGGCGTCAAGCATCAGCCTGCAAGCGCCTTGCCCAGACGCGGCAGGCGCGCGCGTTTCATCAAGGCTCGGATCGGCTGCGGCGCGCCCGAAAGCCGCTCGGCCTCGGCGCGCACGGCTTCGGCGCAGGCGGCCACCGCCTCGGGGTGAAAGGACCACAGCTCCCACAGGAACCCGTCGGGATCGCGCCGCTCAAGCCCCTCGCCCGCCAGCACGCCGCGCGGGAAATCGGCGGCATTCGCGGTGACGATCACATCGGCATGGCCCGCGATGGCGGTGGCCAGAACGTGGATGTCGTTCTCGTCGGGCAGGTGCAGCCGCGCCTCCAGCCCCGCACGGGGCGGCACCGCCGCGCCGGGGAATTCATCTTGCAAAAGCGCGATGGCAGCGCGGGCCATGGCCTCGTCCACCGGGCCGAAGCGGGCCGCGGCGCGGGCCCATTCCTCAAAGATCCGCGCCGACCAGAGCGGCTGGAACAGCCCCGCGCGCGCGCAGCCCAGAAGCAGCTCGCGCTTCACGGTCGGCACCAGAACGCAGGCGTCCAGAACCGCCTTCATCCGTCCAGCCGGAAGAACAGCGCCTTGAGATAGCCCGTCTCGGCCAGTTGCGGCAGCATCGGATGGTCCGGCCCGGCAAAGCCCGTATGCAGCAACTGCCCGCGGCGCCCGCCCCGCCCGATGCCGCGCGCGCTTGCATTGCGGAACTGCGTCAGATCGGCGGCATGCGAACACGAGCAGAGCGCCAGATATCCCCCCGGCGCCACCAGCGGCGCGGCCAGCCGCGCGATCCGCTCATAGGCGCGCAGCCCCGCCTGAAGCGCCTGTTTCGAGGGCGCGAAAGCCGGCGGATCGCAGATCACCAGATCGAATTGCGCGCCCTCTTGCGCAAGGGCTTCAAGCGTGGCGAAGGCGTCACCCTGACGGGTGGCAAAGCGGTCGCCCGCCCCCATCGCCTCGGCCCCCTGCCGCGCAAGCGCAAGCGCCGGCGTCGAGGCATCGACCGCAAGCGCCCCGGCCGCCCCGCCGGCAAGCGCGGCCAGCCCGAAGCCCCCCACATGGGAAAACACGTCAAGCACCCGCTGCCCGCCCGCTAGGCGCGCCGCAAAGGCGTGGTTCGGGCGTTGGTCGAAGAAAAGCCCCGTCTTTTGCCCGCCCAGAAGGTCGGCCATGTAGAGCGCGCCGTTCATCGGCACCTGCACCGGCGCCTCCAGCGCCCCGCGCAGGACCACGGTTTCCTCGGCCAGCCCTTCCAGCCCGCGCGCACGGCCGGTGCCGTTCTTGACGATGACCTCCACCCCGGTCACATCGGCCAGGGCCGCGGCGATGTCGTCGATCAGGGCTTCGGCCCATGCGGCATTGGGCTGGATCACGGCGGCCGCGCCGAAACGGTCGATGATGACGCCCGCAAGCCCGTCCGCCTCGGCATGGACGAGCCGGTAGAAGGGCGCATCGAACAGCCGCGCGCGCAGCGCAAGCGCGCGTTCGATCCGCGCGGCGATCCAGGCCCGGCCGACCTGCGCCTGCGGATCACGGTCCAGCACCCGTGCGATGATCTTCGAGCGCGGGTTGACCGTGACGGTGGCCAGCGGGCGGCGTTCCGCATCCTCCAGCGTGGCGATGGTGCCGGGCACAAGCGCCCCGGTGCGCCGGTCGGTCACCAGCTCGTCGGCATAGACCCAGGGGAAGCCATGCCGGATCGCGCGGGCCTCGGCCTTGGGGCGCAGGCGCACGACGGGGCGCGGGGGGATCGGGGCATCACTGGGCATGTCGGACCTGCGCTGATTGGGGCCTGCCCCCTTTAGCGTCATCGGCCCCTGCGCGAAAGGGGCGCCTAGCACTCCTGCCTCCGCGTTATGGCCCCGCCTCTTCAACCGCCTGCTGTGGCGGCGTAGGCGCCAACTCTGCACCGATCACCTCGGCCAAATGGCGGGTGATGAGCACCTTCTGCGTCAGCCCCATGGCATCTTCCTCGATCGCGGTGCCGCCGCCAGCGGCCCGCAGATCGCCGATCACCTGCCGGGGTTCCTCAAGGATCGCGCCGCTTTCGGCATCCCTGACCGTCAGAAGGAAGCGGATCGAATGCACCCCGCCCACGGTATAGCGCGCCTTCTCGGTCAGGGCATGAAAGCGCTGCACCTCGATCCCGGCGATCACGGGGCGCCCGTCGGTCCGTTCGGCGAGGGCAGGTTTCGCGGCCTCTTCAAAGATCGCCCGGACCTGGGCGCGCCGGTCGCCACGCTCTTCGCCGCGCCAGACGATATCGGCCAGCGGGTAATAGGCGTTCGCCTCAGAGACCCGCAACGTCTCGGGAACCTGCACCTCGACCGCACGCAGTTCATAGGCGGGCCGGACGAAGGGCTGCGCCTGTTGCGCCGCATCCGGAACCGCGGCCGCATCCGCAGACGGCAGGCCAAGCTGTCCGCATCCCCCCAGAAAGACCATCAGCGCAAATGCACCCGTGACTCGTATCGTTCTCATGGCTATCGTTCCTTCCGCCACCGCCCGGCGCTACACACTTGTCCAGCGGTTTCGGCGAACAACCGAGCGAATTTTGCCCCGGCTGTCAACGCCCGGAGGCGGACCGGCGCCCGGCCGGCGGCGCAATCCGGTTGCGCCGTTAGCGCTAACTGAGTATAACCGCGCCCAAACCGGAGAGCTGCCCTCTCCGCCGCCCGAGGCTGAAATGACCCTGAACCCGACCATTGCACGCGTGACCGACCGCATCCGAACCCGTTCCAGGGCACGGCGCGACGATTATCTGGCCGGGATCCGCGCGGCCGCCGCAGCGGGACCCGCGCGCGCGCATCTGTCCTGCGGCAATCAAGCGCATGCCTATGCCGCCATGGGACAGGACAAGGACAGCCTTGCCGCCGGGCGGGCGCCCAATATCGGCATCGTCACCGCCTATAACGACATGCTCTCGGCGCATCAGCCCTATGAAGGCTTTCCCGCGTTGATCCGCCAGGCGCTGCGCGAAGCGGGCGCCACGGCACAGGTCGCGGGCGGCGTGCCCGCGATGTGCGACGGCGTCACCCAGGGCCAGGCGGGGATGGAACTGTCGCTTTTTTCGCGCGACGTGATCGCCATGGCGGCGGGGATCGCGCTCAGCCATAACACGTTCGACGCGGCACTTTATCTTGGCGTCTGCGACAAGATCGTTCCGGGGCTCGTGATGGCTGCGGCGGTCTTCGGGCATGTCCCGGCGGTATTCATCCCGGCCGGCCCCATGACCTCGGGCCTGCCGAACGACGAAAAGGCCAAGGTCCGCCAGCAATTCGCCACCGGCGAGGTCGGCCGCGACAAGCTGATGGAGGCCGAGATGGCCTCGTATCACGGACCCGG
This sequence comes from Rhodobacter maritimus, assembly GCF_058747975.1. Classification (NCBI taxonomy): domain Bacteria; kingdom Pseudomonadati; phylum Pseudomonadota; class Alphaproteobacteria; order Rhodobacterales; genus Rhodobacter; species Rhodobacter maritimus. The sequence continues at coordinate 2,136,229 of NZ_CM179095.1, forward strand.
CACCTGCACCTTCTACGGCACCGCGAACACCAACCAGATGCTGATGGAGTTCATGGGCCTGCACCTGCCGGGCGCAAGCTTCGTCAACCCCAACACCCCGCTGCGCGAAGCGCTGACCGTCGCGGGCGCGAAACGCGCCGCAGCCATCACCGCGCTTGGCAACGATTTCCGCCCCGCGGGCGAGGTTCTGGACGAACGCGCCTTCGTCAACGGGCTGGTGGGGCTGATGGCGACGGGCGGCTCGACCAATCTCGTGCTGCACCTGCCGGCGATGGCGCGCGCGGCGGGAATCGAACTCGACCTCGAAGATTTCGACGACATTTCCTCGGCGGTGCCGCTGATGGCCAAGGTCTATCCGAACGGCCTTGCCGATGTGAACCATTTCCACGCGGCAGGCGGGCTGCAATTTATGATCCGCGAGCTGCTGGAAGCAGGGCTTCTGCACCCCGATGCCCGCACCGTCGCAGGCGACGGGCTTGCGCGTTACACGCAGGAGCCCAGGCTGATCGAGGGCGCGCTGACATGGCGCGACGGCCCGTCGGATACGCTCAACGATCGCATCCTGCGCCCGGCAAGGGACGGCTTTGCCCGGTCCGGCGGTCTGAAGCAGCTCTCGGGCAATCTGGGCCGCGGGGTCATCAAGATCTCGGCCGTGGCATCCGAACGGCATGTGATCGAGGCCCCCGCCCGGATCTTCCACGACCAGGCCGAGGTCCGCGCGGCCTTTCAGCGGGGCGAGTTCACCACGGACACCGTCGTCGTGGTGCGTTTCCAGGGACCGCGCGCAAACGGCATGCCCGAACTCCACTCGCTCACCCCCACCCTTTCGGTGTTGCAGGATCGCGGCCTGAAGGTGGCGCTGCTGACCGACGGGCGCATGTCGGGCGCCAGCGGCAAGGTGCCCGCGGCAATCCATGTCAGCCCCGAGGCTGCGGATGGCGGCCCGCTCGCACGGCTGGTCGATGGCGACATCGTGCGCCTCGATGCCGCGAACGGCACGATCGACTGCCTGAGCGCCGATTTCGAGACGCGGCCCGCGGCCACCGCCGACCTGTCGGCCAACCGGCACGGCACCGGCCGGGAACTCTTCGAGGTCTTCCGCCGCACTGTCGGCCCCTCCACGACAGGCGCCTCGGTCGTGATCTGAGAATTTCTCGCCTCCGGCGGGGATATTTTAACGAAGCTGAAAGGATGATCGGAGCATAACGGGCACACGGTACAGGCGGGGACGCCGATGACCGTCGAAGGTGAAAGCGCCCCGACCCACCGGGCAACCGCGGGGTTCGGGGCGCCGCCTTCCATCCCGCGCATCGCTCTGATCTTCATCTTCGCCCAAATATCCCCGCCGGAGGCTCCCCACCCCTCCGCCCCTGCGCGGTTCGATCCGAAGGACCACCGGAAATGACCCCTGCCGATCAATCGCTTGCCGCCCGCGAGCTGTGCACCCTCGCCCCCGTGATCCCGGTGATCGTGGTGCGTGCGCCCGATCATGCCGTGCCGATGGCCCAAGCACTTGTCGCGGGCGGCCTGCCGGTGCTTGAGGTGACCTTGCGCACGCCTTGCGCGCTCGAGGCGATCCAGGCGATGGCCGATGTCGAAGGCGGCGTGGTCGGCGCCGGCACGCTTCTGACCCCCGCCGACGTGAAGGCGGCAAAGGCGGCGGGCGCGCGGTTCGGCGTGTCCCCCGGCGCCACCGACAGCCTTGTTACCGCCTGCGAGGACGAAGGGCTGGCCCTTCTGCCCGGCGCGGCCACCGCGACCGAGGTCATGGCGCTTCTCGAACGCGGCTATACGGTGCAGAAGTTCTTTCCCGCCGAGGTCTCGGGTGGCGCGCCGGCGCTGCGGGCCTTTGGTGGCCCCTTGCCGCAGGTCTCGTTCTGCCCCACGGGCGGGGTCAGCCTGGGCAATGCGGGCGAGTACCTGTCGCTGCGCAATGTGCTTTGCGTCGGCGGAAGCTGGGTCGCGCCCGACGCGCTGGTTCAGGCCGGGGACTGGGCCGGGATCGAGCGGCTGGCGCGCGAGGCCGCAGCGCTGCCGCGCTAGCCCTCGACGCGCGCGGCACGCCCCCCCCGACGTCCGCGCCCGGCCGCCGGGTTCTTCAGCCCCTCGGCCAGCACCACATCCATCGGATGCCCCGGCACCTCTGCGCCATAGGTTGCAAGCAGGGTGCGCAGCGCCTCGCGGACATCCACGCCGGGCGCGAGGCTCAGCGCCCAGTCGAGGAATATCGAGCGGCATTCCGAAGGGGCGATCCCCTCGATACGATAGCTTTCGCGGATCAGCCCCTTGGGGTCGGCCAGCTTCAGGTCCATGATTCTCCTCGCCATGCAATCAATCCCGTGATGTCCGCGCCGCGGCCCCGAGAACCCGCTCGACCAGCCCGGCCACCTCTGAGGTGGTGCGTGCAAGCCGCGCGGCAAGGGCATCGAGGTCGGGTTCTCCGGCCTCGCGCAGAAGGAAGGCGCGCCCGCCCTCGCCGATCGCGCCCATGTCCAGCGGGCGGTCGGTCAGCAGCCGCCCCGCCGCCTGCAGGCGCCACAGGAAACGATAGGCCGAGGCCAGAACCTCTCCGTCCTCCCTCGAGATCAGCCCGGCACGCGGACCCACGCGCAGCTGCGCCTCGACCCGGCGGGCCGGATCGCCCGCGCGCAACGCGAAGCTTTGCGCCAGCAACTCGATATCCTGCAAACGGCCGGGGCCGATCTTGGCCTCCCAGGCGCCATCGGGGGCCTTCGCGGCGAAGATCCGCGCGCGCATGTCGGCCAGGTCCTGCATCACCGCCGCGCCGCCCCCCTTGGCGCGCAGGGTTTCCAGCCGCACCGCGTCGACATCGGCCGCCAGATCCGCCGGCCCCGCCACGACCCGCGCGCGCGTCAGGGCGAGGTGCTCCCATGTCCAGGCCTCGTCCATCTGGTAGCTGCGGAAGGATGACAGCGCGGTCGCCACCGGCCCCTGCCGCCCCGAGGGGCGCAGCCGCATATCGACCTCGTAAAGCCGGCCCTCGGGCATCTGGGCGGTCAGCGCGGTGATCAGCGCCTGGGTCAGCCGCGCGTAATAGGGCCGCGTCGACAGCGGCTTCGGCCCCTCGGAACTGTCGGCATCGAGCGGGTCGTAGATCACGATCAGATCGAGATCCGACGACGCGTTCAGCCGCTCGGCCCCAAGCGAGCCCATGCCAAGAACCACCGCCCCGCGGCCCGGCGGCGGGCCGTGGCGCTGCGCGAATTCGGCCTGCACCTGCGGCCAGAGCGCGGCTACCGCCACCCCCGCCAGATCGGCATATTGACGCGCCACCTCCGAGGCATCGACAAGGCTGCGCAGGTGATGAACGCCGATACGGAACTTCCACTCCTTCGCCCAACGCCTTGTTGCGTCAAGTTTTTTCTCGTAGTCCCCGGCCTGCTCAAGCTCGGCCTCCAGGGTCTCGGCCAGACCGGCCCGGCCCGGCCACGGGGCGAAGAACGACCCACCCAGAACGGCATCCAGAACGCCCGCATTGCGCGACAGATGCGCCGCGAGCCCCGGCGCCGTGGCGCAAATGTCGACGATCAGGTCGATCAGCTGCGGATTGGCCTCGAAAAGCGAGAAGAGCTGCACCCCCGCGGGCAGGCGCGCCAGAAAACCATCGAACTGGCGCAGCGCCTCTTCGGGGTTCGAGGCGCGTTGCATGCGGCGCAGGATCTCCGGCTCCACGCGGCGGAAGATCCCCTGCGCACGGGCCGAGCGCAGCGCCGGATAGGCCCGCCAGCCATCGACGATGGCGCGCGCGGCAGGCGACAAGTCGGGCGCATCGGCGGCCTCGCCGGGGGAGAAGAAGGCCCCGGTCAGTTCCTCGACGCGCTCGAGCCGCGCGATCAGCGCCTTGCCCCAGGCCTCGGTATCGCCCGCCCCCATCAGCCGCGCGATCCGGTCGATCCCTTCGGCCGAGCTCGGCAGAAGATGGGTCTGGGCATCGTTGATCATCTGGATGCGATGCTCGACCTCGCGGTGGTGGCGATACTGCTCGGTCAGTTCCCGCGCGACCGGGTCGGGCACCCAGCCCTTTGCGGCAAGCGCGGCCAGCCCGCCCACCGTGGTGCGGTCGCGCAGGTCGGGGTCGCGCCCGCCCGCGATAAGCTGGCGGGTCTGGGTGAAGAACTCGATCTCGCGGATACCGCCCTGCCCGAGCTTCATGTTGTGCCCGGCCAGCGTGATCGGCCCGTGCAGGCCCTTGTGGTCGCGGATCCGCAGCCGCATGTCATGGGCATCCTGGATCGCCGCAAAATCCAGATGGCGGCGCCAGACGAAGGGCGTCAGCGCCTGCAAAAAGCGCCCGCCCGCCGCGATGTCGCCGCCGCAGGGCCGCGCCTTGATATAGGCCGCGCGTTCCCATGTGCGCCCCTCGGCCTCGTAGTAAAGCTCGGCCGCCGCCATCGAAATGCAGACCGGCGTCACGCTGGCATCGGGGCGCAGGCGCAGATCGGTGCGGAAGACATAGCCCTCGGCCGTCAGGTCCGACAGCATCGCCGTCATCTTGCGCGCGACCCGGATGAAGGCGGCGCGCGCCTCCATCTGGTCATCCGCGTCATAGCGGCTTTCGTCGAACAGGCAGATCAGGTCGATATCGGACGAGTAGTTCAGTTCACCCGCGCCCATCTTGCCCATCGCAAGCGCCACCATTCCGCCCGCGCATTCCGCATCATCGGCCACCGCGCCGGGCAGCTTGCCGCGCCGGATCTCCTCGCCCACAAGGCGCTTCAGCGACAGATCCACCGCGACATCGGCCAGCCGCGTCAGCGCGCCGGTCACCTGCTCCAGCGGCCAGACGCCCCCCAGATCGGCAAGCGCCGACAAAAGCCCCACGCGCCGCTTGGCAATCCGCAGCCCGTCGGCAAGGGCGTCCACCTCCAGCCCCGGCAGCGCCGCGAAAGCGGTTTCAAGCGCGGCCTCGGGCGTGCCCGAAAGGGCCTCGGCGATCCAGTCCCGCTCGCGCGTCAGAAGCCCGGCCAAGAAGGGGCTGCAACCGGCCGTGCCCGCCACCAGATCGCGCAGCTCGGGTGCCAGTTCGGCAAAGCCTCCGGCAATGTCGGCGCCGCGATCGGGCTCATAGGGAATGGGACAGCGGGTCAGGCGGGGTGCAAAGCTCATGGCGCGAAGACTATCCTGCCCGGTGCCCACGTCAACGGGGCTTCCGCCCCGGCGCGCAGTTTGTATTAATGCCCCCGCACGGACAAAAGGGGGCACCGAGATGAGCAAAAGCGTCAACCGCGTGAAGGCCGCGCTTCAGGCCGCGGGCATCACCCCCGATCTGCGCGAACCCGGCGAGGCGCGCACCGCCGCGATGGCCGCCGAGGCGGTCGGCTGCGCGGTCGACCAGATCGCCAAGTCGATCATCTTTCGCGGCGAGACCTCGGGCCATGTCGTGCTGTTCATCACGGCGGGTGGCAACCGGGTCTGTGCGCAAAAGGCAAGCGCGCTTGCGGGCGAGCCCCTTGGCAAGGCCGATGCCGCGCTGATCCGGGCCGAGACCGGCTTCGCCATCGGCGGGGTCGCCCCGCTTGGCCATACCGCGCCGGTGCAAAGCTTTCTCGACCCGCGGCTGATGGAGTTCGACACGGTCTGGGCCGCCGCCGGCACGCCGCGCCACGTCTTTGCCATCGCCCCCCCCGATCTGCACCGCGTGACCGGCGCCACCCTGGGCGATTTCGTCGAGTAGGCGCCCCCGCCGGCCCGGAAGATCCGGGCGATCGCCGGGTAATGTGAAAAATGTTTACATTGCCCCTTGCAATGGTCCGCCCCCATTCCGATCTTGGGTTATGTGAATAGTGTTTACATCAACCGGCCGAAGGCGGAACGCCCGTTACGGCCCCATTGCAAAGCGACGGAGAAGCCCATGTCTGCCTATGCCGCCTACCCTTCCGATGCCACGGCCCTGCGCCGCGGCAACTGGTTTACCCGCGCCGAGGACTGGCTGGATTCGAAGGGCCGCGGGGCCTGGATCGCGGCCATGATCCTCGGTTTCATCGCCTTCTGGCCGGTCGGCCTCGCGCTGCTGGCCTATATGATCTGGAGCAAACGCATGTTCAAAGGTTGCGCCCATTCCCGCCACATGGCCCGCCATGGCCAGCATTCCCATCACTACGCCGCACGCCGCATGGGCGGGCTGACCGGCAATTCGGCCTTCGACGCCTACAAGGCCGACACGCTGGCCCGGCTGGAACGCGAACAGGAAGAGTTCGAAAGCTTCCTCGCCCGCCTGCGCGCCAGCCGCGACAAGGCCGAGTTCGACCAGTATATGGAAGATCGCGCGCGCGCCGCTGCCGAAACGGATGACGAAGCTCCGGCAAAGCCCGATCAGGATGATCGGCGCGGCCTCTACTAAGGCCCTTTCAGGCTGATCCAGCTCAGGCCCCGAAGCCCCGCCCCTCCGGGCGGGGCTTGTTACTTAAGGAAATGCTTGGCGAAAAACTCAACAGTTGTTAGCCTCTGCCTTGAAACACGGAACCTTGTACCCGAGATCATGCGCCATTCGCTTCCGCTTGCTCCGCAGTTCTATGTGACCGCGCCGCAACCCTGTCCCTATCTGGACGGGCGGTCCGAGCGTAAGCTGTTCACCGCGCTTCAGGGCGAGAACGCGGAAAAGCTGAACAACGCGCTGTCGCGGCAAGGATTCCGCCGTTCGCAGAACGTCCTTTACCGCCCCTCCTGCGCCGATTGCACCGCCTGCCTGTCGGCCCGCATCCGGGTTGCGGATTTCGCGCCAAGCCGCACGCAACGGCGCGTGTTGCGGCGCAACACCGACCTGTCGCGCACCGCCACAAGCCCCTGGGCCACCGAGGAACAGTTCGATCTGTTCCGCCGCTATCTGGACCAGCGCCATGCCGATGGCGGCATGGCCGACATGGACATCTTCGAATTCGCCGCGATGATCGAGGAGACGCCGGTCAAATCCCGCGTGATCGAATACCGCTCGGCCACCGCCGAAGAGGGGCGCGCATTGACCGCCGTGTGCCTGACGGACGTTCTCGATGACGGACTGAGCATGGTCTACAGCTTCTTCGATCCCGAACGTATCGGATCGTCTCTTGGCACCTACCTGATCCTCGATCATGTCGAGATCGCCCGCAATGCCGGCCTGCCCTATGTTTATCTTGGCTACTGGGTGCCGGGTAGCCGCAAGATGGGCTACAAGGCCAATTTCGCCGCGCTCGAGATCTTCAAGAGCGGCGAATGGCAACCCATCGGCAACCCCGAAGACCACAGCGGAGAGACCCATCCCCTTTCCGTAGATCCGATCGCCGAACAGGTCGCGCGCATCGCGCTTCCCGACACCAGGGCGCCCTGAACCGGCCCTCCCTGCCTCTGGTTGCGATTGCCGGAAGCCATTCATTCTCAGGTAGTTGCGCGGCATTGCCGGGTTTTTGCGCAACCGGGCAAGGTGCCGCGCAAAATGCGCATCACGGCCTTCGCACAGCACGCGCCGCGCTGGACAGAGCGCGCGGGCTGTGCAAACTTCGCGATGGCGGGGCGCAAGGCACAATCGCCCCGAAATCCATAGACCGGAGGAGATACATGGATCGTCGTTCATTCCTGACCAAGGCCGCCGTCGGCACGGCCGCTGTCGGCCTCGCAGCACCTGCCCTGGCGCAAGCCGCGCCGAAAGTGACCTGGCGGCTGACCTCGTCCTTCCCGAAATCGCTCGACACGATCTACGGCGGCGCCGAAGTCCTGTCCAAGATGGTATCCGAAGCGACTGACGGCAACTTCCAGATCCAGGTGTTCGCCGCAGGCGAGATCGTTCCCGGTCTGCAGGCAGCCGACGCGGCCGCCAATGCGACGGTCGAGGCCTGTCACACGGTGGGATACTACTACTGGGGCAAGGATCCGACCTGGGCGGTTGGCGCGGCGGTTCCCTTCGCGCTTTCGGCGCGCGGCATGAACGCCTGGCAATACCACGGCGGCGGCATCGACCTTTACAACGAGTTCATGGCCAAGCAGGGCCTGGTCGCGTTGCCCGGCGGCAATACCGGCGTGCAGATGGGTGGCTGGTTCCGCAAGGAAATCAACACCGTCGAAGACCTTAAGGGCCTCAAGATGCGCATCGGGGGCTTTGCCGGCAAGGTCGTGGAAAAGCTGGGCGTGGTACCGCAGCAGATTGCCGGCGGCGACATCTATCCCTCGCTCGAAAAAGGCACGATCGACGGTTCGGAATGGGTCGGCCCCTATGACGACGAGAAGCTGGGCTTCTACAAGGTCGCACCCTACTACTACTATCCCGGCTGGTGGGAAGGTGGCCCGACCGTCCACTTCATGTTCAACAAGGCTGCCTATGACGGTCTGCCCGCGGCCTATCAGTCGCTGCTGCGCACCGCAGCCCAGGCGACAGACGCGGACATGCTTCAGAAGTATGACTACAAGAACCCCTTCGCACTGAAATCTCTCGTGGCCAATGGCGCGCAACTGCGCCCCTTCTCGCCCGAGATCCTCGAGGCCTGCTTCAATGCGGCCAACGAGGTCTATGCCGAGATGGAAGCCAACAACGCCGACTTCAAGAAGATCTGGGAGTCGATCAAGGCGTTCCGTGCCGAGAACTATCTCTGGACCCAGGTCGCGGAATACAACTACGACACCTTCATGATGATCCAGCAGCGCAACGGCAAGCTGTAAGGACATCCTCCGACAACGCGAAAGGCCCCGGCGCATGTCCGGGGCCTTTTGCGTTCTGCCGCCCGGTCGGCCCGGCATTCCCCGCCCCTGGCCCGCTCAAAAGGAAACCGGCGGCCAAAGGGCCGCCGGCTCGATCCGTTTCGCCCGACCTAGTTGCCGGGGATGCTGGGCGGCGTGCCAAGCGGCGGCAACCCGCCAAGCCCGCCAGGCGCGGGCAACCCGCCCCCGAGTCCGCCGCCGGATGCCCCCGGTGCAGGCAGGCCAAGCCCCCCGCCCAGCCCGCCAAGGCCGGGCATCTCGGGCAGCTTCATCTCGAAGTTCGAAGTATCGACCGCCGGCCCCTTGTAATGCATCACCATGCCGGGGAACGAGATCACGATCGCGATCATCAGGATCTGGATGAACACGAAGGGAACCGCACCCCAATAGATCTGCGAGGTTTTCACCGGATCGGTCAGCTTGCCTGTCACCTTGTCGAGGAACGGTGCACGCGGTGCGACCGAGCGCAGGTAGAACAGCGCAAATCCGAAGGGCGGATGCATGAACGAGGTCTGCATGTTCACCCCGAGGATCACCCCGAACCAGATCAGGTCGATCCCGAGGCTTTCCGCCGCTGGTGCGAGAAGCGGCACGATGATGAAGGCCAGCTCGAAGAAATCAAGGAAGAAGGCCAGCAGGAAGACCAGGATCGACACGACGATCAGGAAACCCATCTCTCCGCCCGGCAACGAGGTCAGCAGATGCTCGACCCACAGGTGCCCGTTCACGCCGTAGAAGGTGAGCGAAAAGACCCGCGCGCCCAGAAGGATGAACATCACGAAGGCCGACAGCCGCGTGGTCGAGGCAAGCGCCTGCTGGATCACCTCAAGCGTCAGGCGCCGTTTGGCAGCCGCCAGCACAAGCGCGCCCACGGCCCCCATCGCGCCACCCTCGGTCGGGGTGGCGACGCCAAGGAAGATCGTGCCCAGAACCAGGAAGATCAGCGCCAGCGGCGGGATCAGCACGATCACGACCTGCTGGGCAAGGCGGCTCATCAGGTTGATCTTCAGCGCCTTGTCCAGTAGCGCAACGACATAGATCACGATCACCGCAAGCGCGGCGGCAAGAATGTCGGCGTTCGAGCCGTGATCCTTGTCCATCCAGTCGCGGCCGAACCAAAAGATGGCAACCGCAAGGGCGATGGCCACCAGAAGCGAGGTCACACCCGAGCCGAGCGTGCGCGCCTCTTTCGGCAGGGCGGGCATCGAATTGGGCCGGATGATCGACATCACGGCCACATATCCCAGATAGATCCCCGTCAGGATCAGGCCGGGGATCAGTGCTCCCTTGTACATGTCGCCTACCGAACGGCCCAGCTGGTCGGCCAGCACGATCAGCACGAGCGAGGGCGGGATGATCTGCGCCAGCGTCCCCGAGGCTGCGATGACCCCCGAGGCGATGCTCCGGTCATAGCCATAGCGCAGCATGATCGGCAACGAGATCAGCCCCATCGCGATGACCGAGGCCGCAACAACCCCCGTAGTAGCCGCCAGCAGCGCCCCCACAATGATGACCGCATAGGCCAAGCCGCCGCGCACCGGGCCGAACAGCTGGCCGATCGTATCCAGAAGATCCTCGGCCATGCCCGATCGTTCCAGCACGATCCCCATGAAGGTGAAGAAGGGAATGGCCAGCAACGTCTCGTTCGACAGCACCCCCCAGAACCGTTCGGGCATCGCGTTCAGAAGCGGCCATGACAGGTTGATCGTGCCGTTCGACAGCGGCGCCAGCTCGACCCCGATGACGAAGAACAAAAGCCCATTGGCGGCCAGGGCGAAGGCCACCGGATAGCCGATCAGCAGGAAGAACACGAGCGAGGCGAACATGATCGGCGCCATGTTCTGAGCGATGAACTCCATCATTTGCGCGCCTCCTCGTCGCTTGCGGCTTCGGGGGCGTCATCCATGCCCAGATCGGGGGCGTGATGGCCGGTGAAGGGCGTCGGGTCCTCGATCAGGCCACGCATGACGGCGATCTTCTTGATGATCTCCGAGATGCCTTGCGCGAACAGCAGCACGAAGCCCGCAAGGATCAGCGCCTTGGCCGGCCAGATGATCAGCCCGCCCGAATTGGTCGACACCTCGCCCGAGCGCACGGACAGCATCACATAGGGAAAGAGCAGATAGAGCATCACCAGCACGAAAGGCATCAGGAACAGGAAATGCCCCAGAAGGTCGATCCAGTGCTGCACCCGGCGCGAGAAGGCCCCGTAGACGATGTCGATGCGGATATGCTCGTTCTGCTTGAGCGTATAGGCCGCCGCCAGCAGGAAGGCCGCGCCATAGAGATACCATTGCAGCTCCAGCCAGGCATTCGACGAGGTATTCAGCGTCTTGCGAATGATCGCGTTGGTCGCACTGACCAGCACCGCGATCAGGATTAGCCAGGACACGCTTTTGCCGATCAGCTCGTTCACGCGGTCGATGGCGCGAGACAGGGCAAGCATACCGCCCATCTTGATCCTCCCCTTTACACTCTGCCCCACGACACGGGGGCTTTGGTTTCTCATGGCCGAGCACGGGGCGCGCGTCAAGGTTTTGGCTCATTCTGGTTTTATTTTCTTACCAGTTTTGCAGGTTCGTGCCGCGTCTGCGTTCCCGGCCCACCGCAGGATGCGGCGACAGGACGGGCCATGCCGCCCGAAAAACGGGATCGGCGGGGCGGATTTCGGGCCGAAACCCGGCTTGATTTCCCGAATCTTGCCCACGCAACACGGCACGGCGCAACAAAAGAAAACAAAAACGCCGCACCGCGACATTATATTCACGGTTTTGCCGTTGACGCCCCTCGCATGCAGTCATAATGTCCGCCCAACGCAACAGAAGGAGGGGAGCGCGATGGACGCGATCCTTGTCGTCGTAGGAACCTCGCGCATGGGCCGGTAACGGCAAGACCATGATGGTTCCCATGCGCCCCCGCCAGAACGGGGGCTTTTTGTTGCGAAACGGGTTGATGGAGTTGAGATGATGTCACGGCAGATGACCGGCGCGAAGATGGTGGTGCAAGCTCTGAAGGATCAGGGCGTCGATACAATTTTCGGCTATCCCGGCGGCGCCGTCCTGCCGATCTATGACGAGATCTTCCAGCAAAACGACATCCGCCATATCCTTGTGCGCCACGAACAGGCCGCCGTGCACATGGCCGAGGGCTATGCCCGTTCGACCGGCAAGCCCGGCGTGGTTCTGGTGACCTCGGGGCCCGGCGCGACCAATGCGGTGACCGGCATGGTCGATGCGCTGATGGATTCGATCCCGGTGGTGGTGTTCTCCGGGCAGGTGCCGACCTTCATGATCGGCACCGACGGCTTCCAGGAGGCCGATACCGTCGGCATCACCCGCCCCTGCACCAAGCACAACTGGCTGGTGAAGGATACCGAGCGGCTGTCCGAAACCATCCATCAGGCCTTCCATGTCGCCACCTCGGGCCGGCCCGGCCCGGTGCTGATCGACATTCCCAAGGACGTGCAATTCGCCACCGGTACCTATTCGGGGCCGAAGCAGGCACGCGTCGATCATTACCAGCCCCGCGTGAAGGGCGATATCGACGCGATCACCCGGCTGGTCGAGCTGATGGAAACCGCCGAGCGGCCCGTGTTCTACACCGGCGGCGGCGTGATCAACTCGGGCCCCGGTGCAAGCCAGCTCTTGCGCGAGCTGGTGGACGCCACCGGCTTTCCGATCACCTCTACGCTGATGGGGCTTGGTGCTTATCCGGCCAGCGGAAAGAACTGGCTGGGTATGCTGGGGATGCACGGCCTCTACGAGGCGAACCTGGCGATGCATGGCTGCGATCTGATGATCAACCTGGGCGCCCGGTTCGACGACCGGATCACCGGGCGGCTGGCCGATTTCTCGCCCAAGTCGCGCAAGGCGCATGTGGATATCGACGCCTCCTCGATCAACAAGGTGATCCCGGTCGAGCTGCCGATCATCGGCGATGTGGGCCATGTGCTTGAGGATATCCTGAAGGTCTGGAAGGCCCGCGGGCGCAAGGTCAACAAGGCCGGGTTGCAGAAATGGTGGGCCCGCATCGAGGAGTGGAAGGCGAAGGACTGCCTGTCTTACGCACCCTCGCAAAAGACCATCAAGCCGCAATATGCCTTGCAGCGGCTGGAAGCCCTGACCAAGGGGCGCGATCGCTATATCACGACCGAGGTCGGCCAGCACCAGATGTGGGCCGCGCAGTTTTTGGGCTTCGACGCGCCGAACCGCTGGATGACCTCGGGCGGCCTTGGCACGATGGGCTACGGCTTTCCCGCCTCGATCGGGGTGCAGATCGCCCATCCCGACGCGCTGGTGATCAATGTCGCCGGCGAGGCGAGCTGGCTGATGAACATGCAGGAACTGGGCACCGCCACGCAGTTCCGCGCGCCGGTCAAGCAGTTCATCCTGAACAACGAGCGTCTTGGCATGGTGCGCCAGTGGCAGCAGCTTCTGCATGGCGAGCGCTATTCGCATTCCTGGTCCGAGAGCCTGCCCGATTTCGTGAAGCTGGCCGAGAGCTTTGGCTGGAAGGGCATCCGCTGCGACGATCCGGCGAAACTTGACGATGCGATCCAGGAGATGCTGGATCACGACGGGCCGGTGCTGTTCGACTGCCTGGTGGAGAAGCACGAGAACTGCTTCCCGATGATCCCCTCGGGCAAGCCGCATAACGAGATGCTTCTGGGCGATGCCTCGACCGAGGGCGCAATTCAGGCCGGCGGTGCGGTGCTTGTGTAACCCTGCCGGACCGGGGGCTGCGCGCCCCCGGACCCCCGCGGGATATTTGAACGAAGATGAAAGAGGAGAGAGGCAATGGCCGCTCTGAACATCAAGAAGGGTGCCACGTCGCATTCGGCCTATGACCTGCGCGATTTCCATTCCGATGTCGTCAGTTCGCACACGCTGGCGGTGATCGTCGACAACGAGGCGGGGGTGCTGGCGCGGGTGATCGGCCTGTTCTCGGGGCGGGGCTACAATATCGACAGCCTGACCGTGGCCGAGGTGGACCACAAGGGGCACCGTTCGCGCATCACCATCGTCACGCGCGGCACCGAGGCGGTGATCGAACAGATCAAGGCGCAGATCGGCCGCATCGTGCCGGTGCACGAGGTGCATGACCTGACCGTCGAGGGGGCCTCGGTCGAGCGGGAGCTGGCGCTGTTCAAGGTGGGCGGCACGGGCGAGAAGCGCGTGGAGGCGCTGCGGCTGGCCGATATCTTCCGCGCCAATGTGGTGGATTCGACGCTGGAGAGCTTTGTCTTCGAGATCACCGGAACGCCCGAGAAGATCGACGCCTTCGCGGAGCTGATGCGCCCGCTGGGTCTGCTGGATGTGGCGCGCACGGGCGTGGCGGCGCTGTCGCGCGGGGTCTGAGCGCGGGGTCTTGTTGCCGAGGCTCAGTTCTCGCGGAAGGCGCGCTGCATGGAATCCGTGATCGGCTTGGCGATATATTGCGCGAAGGTGCGTTCGGCCGTCTGGATCATCACCTCGACCGGCATGCCGGGCATGGGTGCGAAGCCCGGCACGCGGCGCAGTTCCGCGGCCGGCAGTTCGATCCGCGCCAGATAGACTTCGCGTTGCGCAAGGCCCTCGGCGTTCTTGTCGGCGATAGCATCGGCCGAGACGTAGAAGACCTTGCCTTGCAGGATCGGCGTCGTCCGCTGGTTGAGCGCGATCAGGCGCACCGCCGCCCCCTGCCCCAGCCGCACATTGTCGATATCGGTCCGCGCGATCAGCGTTTCGATGATCAGGGGCACGTCCGAGGGCAGGATTTCCGCGATGACCTTGCCGGCCTCGACCACGCCGCCGGCGCCGGAATAGTTCAGCCGCACCACCGTGCCGGAAACCGGGGCGTCGATCACCACGCGGCGCAGCACCGATGACGCCTTGCGTTCCTGTTCGCGCACGCTGTCCAGTTCGGCCTGGACCTGCTGCAATTCGTCCAGCGCGGCCTGGCGGTAGGTGGAGATCGTCTGCTCCATCTGTGCGCTGTATTTCTCTTGCATCTCGACGGCTTCGGTCACCTCGGCCTGAAGCCGCCCGGCCTGTCCCTCGGCTTCGGCGATGGCACGGCGCAGGGCGTTGACCTCGGTGCGCCGGATCAGCCCGGCATCGAGCAGGCTCGCGCGGCTGTCGTGATCTTCGGTCAGGATCTCGATCTGCGCGCGGGTCGAGGAGAGCTGCGCCGAATACCCCTCGGCGCGCACCTTCAGGGCCGAGATGTTGCGACCCAGCAGCGCCAATTCGCTTTGCAGCCGGGTATGGCCGATGTCGAAAGTCAGCTTCTGGCTGTCGATCATGCCGGCGATCTCGGGGTCGGTGGCCGCGGCCGACAGCCAGTCGGGGAAGGCAAGGGCGGAATCCTGATTGTATTCGGCCAGGATCCGCGCCTCCATCGCCTCAAGGCGGGCGCGGCGCAGGAACAGCGCGCGTTCGTTGGCCATGGCGGCGGTTTCGTCAAGCCGCATGAGCGGCGCGCCCGCATCGACAAAATCGCCCTCGGAGACCATGATCTCCTTGATGATGCCGCCTTCGAGGTGCTGGATCATCTTGTTGCGCCCGGTGGCGACGAAGGAGCCCGGCGCCATGATCGCGGCCGCGAGCGGCGCGGTGAAGGCCCAGACCCCGAAGCCGCCGAAGGCAAGCCCCATGATCAGAAGCCCGGTCAGCACATGGCTGCGGATGCTGCGCGGGACATCCTCATACCAGATGGCGGAACTGGCGGGCAGAAGCGGGTCGGTCTGGCTCATGCCGGGGCTCCTTGCAGCGATTGCGGGGGCTGCGGGCGCGGGGCCATGGCCTGACGCTGGCGCTTCTGAAGCTCGGCCAGGACCTGATCGCGCCAGCCGAACAGCACGATATTGCCGTCTGCCAGCAACATGATCTTGTCCACGGCGGACAGAAGCGAAGGCTTCTGCGTCACGACCACGGTGGTGATCCCGTTGGCCCGCGCATGGCCAAGCGCACGCACGAGCGCCTGGTCCCCCGCGGTGTCGAGATTCGAGTTCGGCTCGTCCAGCACCACGAATTTCGGCCCGCCGAAAAAGGCGCGGGCCAGCCCGATGCGTTGCTTCTGCCCGCCCGAAAGCGGCGATCCGTCGCCCGCCACCACGGTTTCATAGCCCTGCGGGAGCGAGGCGATCATGTCGTGCACATCGGCCAGCATCGCGGCGCGGTGGATCTCTTCGTCGCTGGCGCTTTCGCGCATGCGGCCGATATTGGCCTTGATCGTGCCGGGGAACAGCTGCACGTCCTGCGGCAGGTAGCCCACGATCTCGCCCAGTTGGCGCGGGTCCCAGTTGCGCAGGTCCATCAGGTCCAGTCGCACCGCCCCCGAGGTGGGCAGGATCGAGCCCACCAGCATCTTGCCAAGCGTGGTCTTGCCCGCGCCCGAATTCCCGATGATCGCCAGCGATTCACCCGGCGCGAGCGAGAAGGACAGCGCGTTCAGCACCACCGTCTTCGTGCCCGCCGGCACATAAAGCAGCCGCTCAACGTCCAGCCGCCCTTCGGGCCGGGGCAGGCGCAGCTTGTCGAATTTCTGCGCCGAGGCCCGCAAGAGCCCCGCCACGCGGTCATAGGCCGCGCGCGCCAGAAGGAAGTGGTTCCAGCCTTCAATCGAGCCCTCGATCGGCGCAAGGGCGCGGCCCGCCACGATCGAGGCCGCGATCACCATCCCCCCGGTGATCTGCCCATCAAGCGCCAGCCACGCGCCCCAGCCCAGCATGCCGATCTGCGTCAGAAGCCGCACCATGCGCGAGGCCGAGGCCGTCATGATGTTGCGGTCCTGCGCCTGCACCTGCGCGCGCAGGGACGCGGCCGTGTCGCGGCCCCAGATCGTCACCGCCTCGGGGATCATGGCCATGGCGTTGATGATCTGGCTGTTGCGCGACATCGATTCCAGATGCAGGTTCGCGCGGCTTTGATGCAGCGTCGCGCGGCGGAACCCCTCGGAGGTGATGCGCTGGTTGATCAGCGCGAAGACCGCCAGCATCGCGGCCGTCACCACTACGATCATTCCCAGATGCGGGTGGATCAGAAAGACCGCAAGGATGAAGAGCGGCGTGAACGGGACATCGAGAAACGAGATCAGCGTGCCCGAGACCAGAAAGCCGCGCAACTGCTGCAAATCGCCAAGCGTCTGGTATTCGCGCCCGTTGGAATGCAGCGCCGCCTGGGCAGCCGCCGACAGGATCGGCGCGCCAAGCCGTGCCGCCACATCGACGGCGGTGCGCATCAGCACGAAGCGGCGCACGGCATCCAGAAGCGCCTGCACCACGATCGCGCCCACGATGACGATGGTCAGCATCACCAGCGTATCGGTCGAGCGCGAGGTAAGAACCCGGTCCGAGATCTGGAACAGATAGATCGGGATCGCAAGGATCAGCACATTGGTCGCGCAGGTCATCAAGGCCACGAACAGCAGGTTCGCACGGATGCGCAGTTGCGTATCCTTCAGCGTCCGCGCGTAATCGACCGGACCCAGCCTGCGGTGAAAATCGGGCGTGCCGCCTTTTCCGCCCTGTCCTCCGCCGCCCTGCGCGGCAGTCTGCGGAACGGACTTGCCCCCGCTCTCCTTGACAGCCGGTTCCGGTTTCATCTTGGCGGATCGCGCCGCGTCACCATCCCGGAACACACGCGCAGCAGGCTTTGCGGACTCGACGGGAGGGGCGGAGGCAGCCACCCCCCCGGTCCGGAACACCTTGGGGCGCAATGGCGGGATTGGCGGAGCGGGGGCAAGTTCATCATCCGAAGCAACGGGCTTCGTATCGACACGCTGGTCGGGGGTAAGGCGCAGGGTCAGGGGCAAGATCTATCTCCTGGCATATGGTCTTCGTGACCGGCACGGCGCATCGCGGATGACGGCCCCAAGGTCATGTCAGCACCGAATGCATGACATCGACCCCGTCCGAGCAGTACTCGCCCGGCGCAATCGCAAGATCGAGATCGCCGGGCACGACCGGGTCGATCATACCCTCGGCGAGGAAGGCGACAGCTTCGGAGGCAAGCGCGCCCATGCCGCCCTCAAGCGGTTGGTCGTTGCAGTCGATCATCCCCGCCTGCCAGATCACCGCATCGGTATAAACCTCGCCGCCGGCCATCACCGTGCTGTCAAGGCCGGCCTGCTTCAGCGTGGCAATATTGGCCAGCACATTCTCGCCGGTGGTCAGTTCCAGCGGCATCAGGCCCTGATCCCTGAAATCCTCGGCCAGAACGGCCACCTGATCGGCATCCCCCAGGATATTGACCTGCGTCACGGTATCGGTGCGGATCAGGTCGCCCTCGATATACAGCACGCGCAGGAATTCGTAGCCCTCG
The DNA here is from genome assembly GCF_058747975.1 of Rhodobacter maritimus. NCBI lineage: Bacteria > Pseudomonadati > Pseudomonadota > Alphaproteobacteria > Rhodobacterales > Rhodobacter > Rhodobacter maritimus. The sequence continues at coordinate 2,154,216 of NZ_CM179095.1, forward strand.
AACAGCGCGTCCTTGACGATCGAGGACAGATCCTCCACCCCCTTGGCCAGAGATTTCAGCGCCTGATCGAACCCCTCGGACAGGGCGGCGTGATAGTCGATGCCGATCTTCTCGACATGGGCCTCGTTCCAAAGCGCGTTGCCATGGGTGGAGACGCCGCCGACGCCCTGCCCGCCCATCATCAGGACATGATCGTTATCGAGCAGGATGTTGGCCTGCTGCACGCTGGTCAGGTCGATCATGTCTCCGCCGACCATGATAAGATCGAAATAGCTGCCAAGCGCCAGAAGCGAGGACAGGTTTACCAGCACGTTATCTCCCAGATCGACCTGCATGCCATGGGCGCCCGCAGCGAACTGCGCCACATCGTCATCCGACACAAGGTTAACCTGCAGGGACCATGTATCGACCAGAAGGTCGCCCTCGATCCGGGTCACGGCCCAGGCCTTGGGCAGTACCAGGGCGGGGTCTTCTCCGCTGTCCTTCGCATCTTCCTGCGCCTGCGCCTTGCGGGCTTCGGCCTGAAGTTGCGCGCGCGCAGCCATCGACACCTCGGTCAGGCTGGCGGCATTCAGCATCACCGTTTCGGGCGCATCCTCATCGGACGCCACCAGCGCGCCATCCGCGCCAGTCACGCTGTCACGATCGCTCAGCAGGTTGACCTGCGCGATCAGCGTCAGCGAGGTGACATCGCCCGCGACCGCGATCACCGGCGCATCCAGCCAGTCGCTGGCAAGCGCGGTTTCGTTCAACAGAAGATTCTCGCCGGTGGATACCACCTGTGGCAGCGGATCGGACGGGCCGCCATTCCCGACGGCATCGACCTTCGCGGCCTCGGCCTGACGGGCCTCCAGAAGCTGGGACAGATGGTCCGGCACCTCGTCGGACACCACGCCATCTATGACAAGGCCACCGCCGAACACCTCGGAATGCGGATCGTCCGGGTCGATAGGATCGCCCAGACGCAGCATCGCCACACTCGCCCCCGCCGGGACCATCGCCGGGCTGGCGGCGGCAAGGGCAGGTGCAAGGCTGGCAACGATTTCGGCCGCCGTAGCGGCCGCGGAAATCGGTGCGAAGGGCGAAAGCTGGCCCGCGAGGCTTACGAGTGCCGCCAGATCGGCGCGCAGGGCCTCGAACGGGATCAGCGCAGGCAGGGATCCGACCGGAAAAACCGCGTCGTTCAGCCACATATCCTGGTCGCTCATGGCATTGAACTGCAGGGTCACCACGCCCAGTTGCCCAGGCGGATCTATGACATAGACGACCTTGGCCAGCAGCATCGCAAAGATCCCACCACCCGAGGACGCCAGTTCCCCGACCGGCGGTGCCTCGGCAAGCGGGCCGGATTTCGCGGACGGGCTGACCACCAAAGCGCGCGCGCCAGAAGGCACCGCCCCTCCCGCATCGGGCTGAGCCCCGAAACCCAGCCGGATTGCACCCGGCATGTAGTCTTCGGGGCCAAGGTTCGAATTCACGTTGACTTTCACATCGGGCAGCGGCGGCGGATCGTCGATCTTGCGCGCCGCATAGCTAAGGCGGTCATAATCCAGCCGCAGCCCCGCCCGTTCGACCAGAAGCTCGAAATAACCGATGAAATGCGCGATGGTTTCGGAATGGATATCGAACATCGCCCCTCTCCCTTTGGTTACTCAAGACGCTCTTGCGTTCCCGTGACATCCCCGGGCAACCCGTGGCGCCCCAGAGGAGGGTGAAACGGGCATCGGCTGCAACACCCGTTTCCCCGGTTTCAACGGGCGGCCGATGGACCGCCCGCCGAACTCTTGCCGACCTCAGAGGTCGTCGTCACCGATATAGGTCGAGGTCATCGAGCCTCCGACAACGGTGGTATCGACGCTATTGCCAAGCACGTTGGCGCCCATCACGATCGACTGGTTGAAGGCCGTGGTGGTCAGCGCCGCCGCCGCGTCCGCGATCGACTCGCCATTCACCATGCCGTCGTCGCCATTGCCCGAACCCCAGGAGCCCAGACCACCGGCATTGCCGCCGTCACCGGCATAGGCAAGCCCGCCGGCGCCACCCATGCCGCCTTCGGCCATGCCGCCGGCCGCATTGGCATAGCCCCCCGTCGCCGCGCCGGAGGCACCGCCCATCGAGGAGGCAAGCCCGCCAAGGCCGCCTTCGGCCGAGCCGGTGCCACCGCCCCAGCCATTGGCCGAGCCCGCGGCATAGTTGTCGGCCGCACCGCCATCGCCGGATGCACCACCGGGACCGTTGCCGCCCGTGCCGTCACCGCCAGTGCCATCACCGGCCGCGCCATCGCCGCCCATGCCTGCACCGAGGCCGATACCCGAAAGCAGGCCAAGACCAAGCCCGACGCCGATACCGGCCGCATCGCCCGCATCGCCACCGCCGCCGGTGCCGTCGCCGCCGGTGCCATCGCCACCCGCGCCATCGCCGCCCGTAGTATCGCCGCCCGTGGTATCGCCGGTCGCACCAAGGCCGACACCAAGGCCAAGCCCGAGGCCTACGCCATAGGCATCGCCGCCATCACCGCCGGTTGCGGTCGAGGAGCCGCCCGCGCCGGATTCTCCGCCGCCCGCAAGGGACAGACCGCCAAGCGCAAGCGCACCGCCGCCCTCGGCACCGTTGGCCGTGGCGCCGCTGCCGCCCATGCCGCCTTCGCCGCCACTGGCCGAAATGCCATCGCCGGCCGAGGCGTCACCGCCAGATGCGTTGCCGTTCTGATAGAACTCGCCATCGTTGGACACGCGGGCACCCGACAGGGTGTCATCGTCGGACAGCACGTTGCCCTGAGCATTGACAAGGCCAACATCGTTGCCCGCCCCGTTCAGCGCATCGCGCAGCACACCGTCAAGATTGATGTCATGGCCGTAGTCGAAGCTCATGGCGCCATTCGACATGAAGATATCGCCGGTGGTCGTGTTCTCGAGATCGAGATCGGCAAAGTCGTCATCGGTGGGGATCAGCCCTTCGATATCGACATTCACGCCCACATCGACATTCACATCGGTCGAGGTGTTGTTGTCGTTCGAGTTGTAGTTTTCGCTCTTGTTGAAGTTGTCATTGCCGTTGCCGTTCTGGGATTGGTTGGCATTGGCATTTTCGCTCATGTTGGCATTGGCGTTCTCATTGCCGTTGCCGTTCTCGTTGCCATTGGCATTCTGGGACTGGTTGGCATTGGCATTTTCGTTACCGTTGCCATTCTCATTGCCATTGGCGTTTTCATTGCCATTGCCGTTCTCATTGGCATTGGCGTTGTCATTGACGTTGTATTGCTCCTGAGCCTGCTCTTGCATCGACTCCTGCATCTGCTCCTGACCCTGATCCTGGGTCTGGTCCTGGCTCTGATCCTGGGACTGTTCCTGGTAATCCCAGTCACCCCAGAAGAACTGATTGCGTCTCATTTGGTCCACTCCTTGGCTTGGACCCTTGATCGCCGCCATTCATCTACCAAGCGACATGCCGCGGGTCCGGTTTAGGTTCCGACGCAAAAGCGCCGAGTGGTTCGTGATGGCGCAAGGGTGCAGGAGACACCCCCATCACCCGTGGGCAATGAGCTGCTACAACCTGTGCGTCATCCTGAAAGTTGAAGGTTCTCCTCCCTCCAACACAGCCGCCGGATCTCCCCTCCGACAACTGTGCCATTGTTTCGCCATAATCTGTCCAAAAGCCAGTTGCCCAGAGGGAGTAACCTTATTGACGCAGGGTAAGGCAATGAAGGGAAAGCACTTTTTCCGAGGCTTGCCAAAAGGGGTATCCTGCTTAGGGATTACCCAACCGATCATCTGCCTGATCGAAAGGTTAGCCCGAAAGGACTTCACTCGGAAGATTTCGGTGATTTTTGGCCCTGATTGGCACGAATCGGCCGATCGATTTCATGAATCCGGCGAAGAATTGACGTAGAGGTCAGGTATTCCAGACCCCGGATACGCCCTTCGATTAATGAAACAAGGCCAGGAATGTGTTAAGTTGGCGTTAATTGTTCCCTGTGTTGCGAGTTCCGCAAAGGTCAGCGCCCATTCCCTCTTGTGCCGAATGGAACCGAAACCATGAACGCGAACCGATTTTCCAGCACCTTTGCCTCTGAGCGCCCGAATGGTGCGGCACCCAGCGATACCACGATCTGTTTTGTCGGAGCCTTGACGCAATTCCCCGATACCGTGCTGCGCACTGTCCAGACCGAGCTTCTGCCGGCGCAGATATTCCGCTTCCTGTCGATGTCCGCGCTCATGGCCAACGAAGAAACCGTCCCGGTTTTCTCGGCCGTGGTAGCGGATGAAACGAATTCCGAGCAACTGATCGCATCCTGTCACGAGGGTGCGCCCGAACTTGCCGGCACAAGCCCGGTGATCGCCTATCTCAACACCTCCGCCGCACTGGATCTGATCCAGCGGCATGGCGATACGATCTGCACGCACAAGATTAGCCTGCTGCCGATGAACCTCAATCTCGAAACCTGGCTGTCGGTCATGCGCATGACGCTATGCGGGGGGCATTATGTTCCGCCCGAGCTGATGGTACGGCGCACGGCGCGTGGCCCGCTTCCCTTCTGCGCGGGCAGCGGCGATCCGCAGCAGCAGATCGCCGGGCCAGACGGCAGTGGCCTGACCCCGCGTGAGGTCGAGGTTCTGTCCATGGTCGCCTCGGGGCAATCGAACAAGGCCATCGCCGCGCAGCTGGAACTGTCCGAGCATACGGTAAAGCTTCATATCCACCGCGTCATCGCAAAGCTGGGCGTGCGCAATCGCACCGAAGCGGCAGTTCTGTTCCACCGGCATCATGGCAACTGATCCCGCCCCCCCGCCAAAGGTGCCCGATCCACGTGCAGGCTTTGACGCCTTTCTGCTGCGCATAGGCACGCTGAACTACACCTGGACCAACACCGAAAGCCTGCTGATCCACCTGATCGCCGGGCTCGCACGGGTCGACAAGGACACGGCGGTGATCCTTTACCTGACGCTGAACACAACACGCGCCCGGCTGGACCTGGTCGAACGGCTGGTCAAGCGCGACGCCTGCCCCGCCCCCGAAGCGGCACAGTCACGCATTCTGGCGGTCGCCGGACGTCTCAAGGCGCTCTCGGCTCTGCGCAACCGCTTCAACCATTGCATCTATGCCTTCGACGCCGATGGCGGACCGCCACGCGCGATCCAGATGCGCATCGCCGACCGGCGCGAAAGCATCCGCGTGGGCGCGGCCAGCACGCTTGACGGCACCACATTGGAAGAGATCGACAACGCGCTGCGCGAGCTTCAGACGCTCAACAACGAGATCTGGTCGATCGTGGCCGATTACGGCTTTCCGTTCTGAACAAGGCGCAGGGGCGCCGCCGCAGGCTGCGCGGCAGCCCCGGACCCAAGCGCCCGCTCGGCCAGTTGCACGAGCGTCGAGATATGGCGCGCCTGCTGCACCGTGCGGCTTAGCGCGAATTCGCCCTTCGTCATGGCGAAATTGCCCGGCAAGACCGGCAACGCCTTGCCGTGCTGCGGATTGCGCACACGCGCGCTAATGCCAAGGGACGAGCTTCGCATGGCTGCCGCGCCGCTTTTCGCGTTGTGCCAGACCAGAACACAGATCATCGAAGCCCTTCCAATTTCACATCCGACGGGATTCGGACCCGCACCACTTGCCTGTGGATAAAATGCGCAAAACAGGGACGGTTCGTCTTGATTATTGGCAAAATGCAAAGATTTTTTCTCGCAAACAAATCCGGAACATGGCGACAGATAGCGGGTTTTTCCCGCCCCCTCCACTCCGGGCAGCAGAAGCCTTCAGGAGAGTCCATCCTAACAAATTGTTAATATTGTAATATTTCGCGCCCAGCACAGGCTTCCGTAAGGGTAAACAGGGGTAAAATCGGAGATGCAGGGCTTTTTCGAAATGATGCAAATAGCCCACACATTGAAAAAGTTTTTGATCAGGTGTTTCCGGGGTTGGGTCACGCGGGCGGTGCCTGTGGGTAACCTGCGCAGTGACGGCTTCGGCGCATTGAGGCGCGCGTGAAATCTGCTTTTCTCGGTGCCCGCGGGCCATATACTCGGGATGCGCCAATGATACGGGACCCGCAGCGACATGAGCACCTCACAGCCGCAGGCCACGGCCCCCTGCCACGTCTGCAAGCGCAGGTTCCCGCTCTCACGCTTGTTTACGTGGATTTCTGTTCGCCCCGGCGTCGGCGCGCTGATCGAGAACGCGCATCCGGGCTGGCATGCGGGGTGCTTCATCTGCCGCGAGGATCTGAACCGCTTCCGGAACGCCTATGTCGAGAAACTTCTCGAGGACGAGCGCGGAGAGCTGAGCGCCATTGACCGCGAGGTCATCGACAGCCTGCACAGCGGGCAGCCGATCTCGCAGAACCCGCTCGACACGGCCGAGGAAATCAGCACTTTCGGGGAACGCATGGCCGATCGTGTCGCGGCCTTCGGCGGCAGCTGGCGCTTCATCCTGGTCTTCGCCTTCGTGCTGATCGCATGGATGGCGGTGAATACCGTGGTGCTTTTGACCAGACCGTTCGACCCCTACCCCTTCATCCTGCTCAACCTTGTCCTGTCCAGCCTTGCGGCGTTTCAGGCCCCGGTCATCATGATGAGCCAGCGGCGGCAGGAAACCAAGGACCGGCTGCGCGCCGAGAACGACTATCGCGTGAACCTCAAGGCCGAGCTGGAGATCCGCCAGCTGCACGAAAAGATGGACCACCAGATGGCAAGCCAATGGGAAAAGCTGGCCGAGTTGCAGCGCATCCAGATCGAACTTCTGGAAGACCGCGCCCGCGACCGGCACTGAGCGCGCCCACCGGGCCGCAAGAAAGAGAGGGGCAAGGCCGCGATGGACATTGACACGATCATTGCACATTACGGGCTTGCCGCGGTCTTCCTGGGTTGCTTCTTCGAGGGCGAGACCGTTGCGATCACCGGGGGTGTCCTGGCCCATCGTCACCTTCTGGTGTTGTGGCAGGTGGTGGTTACGGTGGCGCTTGCCGCGATGGCGTCGGATCTTTTCTGGTTTGCGCTCGGGCGGCGCTTTCGTGACCAACCTCGCCTGCGCGGCATCGTGGAAAGGCCCGCCTTCCGGCGCGCGGTGGCGATGCTGGACCGCGGCCCCTACCGGCTTGCGGCGGTGTTTCGCTACATTCCGGGAATGCGGATTGTCGGCCCCCTTGCCCTGTCACATTCGCGGATTCCCGCGCGCCATTATGTGCTGATCGTCACGATCTCGGGCATCGTATGGGCCTTTGCCTTCACCGTTCTGGGACATACCATCGGGCATCTGATCACGCAGATCTTCGGCCGGGCCCATCATGCCGGGATCATTCTGGCACTCGCTTTTGCGGCACTGTCGATCATCGGGCTGTGGCACCTGTTGCGGCGACGGAGGGCCAAACCATGATCTGGCTAGGAGCGCATTTCGCCCTTGTCGCAACGGCGGTGATCTTTACGCTCACATGGTCGCTGGTGATGCAGGAACGCCGGACGCCGCAATCCACGCTGGCCTGGATGGGCTTCATCATTCTTCTGCCCTACGCTGCCATTCCTGCGTTTCTGATCTTCGGCTACCGCAAGCGGCGCAATCTGCCCTCCGCCGCCCTGCCGCCTCCTGGCAGGGAAACCGGCGCAGATGATCTTGACCGGCTTCTCACTGGCTATGGCGTCGCCCCGGCCGGGTCCGGCAACACCTTCCGGCTGCTGTTCGAGGGCGCCCCCGCCTATGAGGCGATGATGGAGCTTGTGCGCGGCGCGCAGGAAAGCCTGAGCGTCACGCTTTACGTCCTTGGCGATGACGAGGTTGGCCGCGCCTTTTGCGCCGCCCTTGCCGAACGCGCGGCCCAGGGCGTGCGGGTGCGGCTAATCCTCGATTCGGTCGGCGCACTGCGCAGGCCCCGCGCGGCCCTGCGCAGCCTGCGCCGCCACGGCGCCGAAGTCCGACTGTACTCTCCGCTTCTTCACGGACCATTCGGCGGGCATGTCAATCTGCGCAATCACCGCAAGATGGTGATCGCCGATGGCACAGGGGTCTGGGCCGGCGGGCGCAACGTGGCTCGGGACTATCTGGGCCCCACCGCTTTCGCCGATCGTTGGCGCGATCTGTCCTTTACCCTATGCGGCCCCGCAGCGCAGGGCTTCACGCGGCTTTTCGAAAGCGACTGGACGGCAGCAGGCGCCAAATCCCCGCCTGCCCCGATTTCGGCGGGGGCCGACACGCCCACCGGAACTACGCCGTTGCGCCTTGTGCCTTCGGGCCCGGACACGCCCGACGATCCGCTGCATGACGCACTGGTCCATAGCTGCCATACCGCGCGCGAGAGGATCTGGATCGTCACCCCCTACTTCATCCCGACCGAGGGACTGATTGCCGCGCTGTCCATGGCCGCGCGCCGCGGTGTCGACGTGCGCATCGCGCTGCCCGCAACCTCGAACCAGCGGCTGGCCGACCTTGCGCGTGGCGCCTATATGCGCGCGCTTGCGGCCGACGGCTGCCGCTTCTTCATGATTGGGGGCACGATGGTGCACGCCAAGGCCGTTCTGACGGACGCACGAGCTTTCGTAGGTTCGGCCAATTTCGATGCACGCTCGCTTTTGCTAAATTTCGAACTCATGGTGCTGCTGGAGAGCGCCGAACATCTGGTCGAGCTGGAAGGCTGGGCTGCCGACCTGATGGCCACGGCAGACCAGACCATCCCGCAAAGCCACGGCCTGCGTCGCCTCGCAGAAGCGATCTTCCGCCTGACCTCGCCTATCTTGTGAAGCCCCTCGCGGCGCAGCCGGCCGAAGCCTGCCCGCAAGGCTTTCAATAAAATTGGCCCCCTCCGCGATGGAGGGGGCCAGTTTCGCCGATCAGGCTCATTCGTTGACCGCCCGAGCTTTCTCGTTTCACCTGGGCCTTCTCGGCGTCAGGGGCGAGCGCACCCGCCCCGGATAGGATCAGCTGCAACCGCTCGTGGCGCCGCAGGTATTGCATTTCATGCAGGTGCCGTTGCGCACCAGCGTGTAGTTGCCGCATTCGCCGCAGGGATCGCCTTCATAGCCCTGCATCTTGGCCTTGGCGCGCGCGTCCATCGTCACCGTGCCCGAGCCAAGCGCGGTCGAGCTGCCGCCGCCCGCGGCCGCCATCGCGGTTTCCGGCACCAGCGTGCTCAGCGCCGCGACCGGGTCTTCGGCACCGGCGAAGGCCGTGGCCCCCACGCCGCCCTGCAACACCACAAGCTCTTGCGGCAGCCGCTTGCGCAGATAGCCGGTCGAAGAGATCTGGCGCAGCACCTCAAGCGATTTCGACGCGGCGCTTTCGCTGACGGGTTCCAGGTTGCGCTTGCCCTCGTCGGCACCGCCGCCCAGATCGTCGAAGCTTGCGCCTTGCGGCTTCACATGGGCCAGATCGGTGCGGTCGAGATAGCTGACCGCCAGTTCGCGGAAGACGTAATCGAGGATCGAGGTCGCGTTCTTGATCGAGTCGTTGCCCTGCACCATGCCGGCGGGCTCGAACTTGGTGAAGGTGAAGGCATCCACGAACTCTTCCAGCGGCACGCCGTATTGCAGGCCCACGGACACGGCGATGGCGAAGTTGTTCATCATCGCGCGGAAACCCGCACCTTCCTTGTGCATGTCGATGAAGATCTCGCCCAAGGTGCCGTCGCGGTATTCGCCGGTGCGCAGATAGACCTTGTGCCCGCCCACGACCGCCTTCTGGGTATAGCCCTTGCGGCGTTCGGGCAGCTTTTCGCGGTGCGAGCGCACGATCTCCTTGACGATGACCTTCTCGATCACCTTCTCGGCCAGCATCGCGGCCTTTTCCTGCTGCGAGCCGGTGGCAAGGATTTCCTCGGCCTCCTCGTCATCCTCGACCAGCGCGGATGCCAGCGGCTGGCTGAGCTTGGAGCCGTCGCGGTAAAGCGCGTTGGCCTTGATGCCAAGGCTCCAGGACAGTTCATAGGCCGCCAGCGTTTCCTCGATCGTGGCCGCGTTCGGCATGTTGATCGTCTTCGAGATCGCCCCCGAGATGAAGGACTGCGCAGCCGCCATCATGCGGATGTGGCTTTCCACCGAAAGATAGCGCTTGCCCTTCTTGCCGCAGGCATTGGCGCAGTCGAACACGGCGTAATGCTCGGCCTTGAGGAACGGCGCGCCCTCAAGCGTCATCGTGCCGCAAACATGGTCATTGGCCGCGTCGATCTGCGCGCGGGTAAAGCCCAGGTGGCGCAGCATGTCGAAGGTGGGATCGCTCAGCTTCTCGGCGGGAATGCCAAGGGTTCTGGTGCAGAACTCCTCACCCAGCGTCCACTGGTTGAACACGAAGCGGATGTCGAAGGCCGAGGGCAGCGCCGCCTCGATCTTCTCGATCTCGCGCGGGCCGAAGCCGTGGCCGATCAGCGCGGTGTGATTGATGCCCGCGCAGTTGCCAAGGCTGCCATGGCCCACGGCATAGGCGATGATCTCTTCGATCTGGGCCGAGCCGTAACCAAGCTGTTCCAGCGCGGCGGGAACCGAGCGGTTGATAATCTTGAAGTAGCCCCCACCCGCAAGCTTCTTGAACTTGACCAGGGCGAAGTCGGGCTCGATCCCGGTCGTGTCGCAATCCATCACGAGGCCGATCGTGCCGGTCGGCGCGATGACCGAAACCTGCGCATTTCGGAAGCCGTTTTTGGCGCCCAGTTCCAGCGCATCGTCCCAGGCCGATTTCGCAAGGGAAACAAGCCCCTGGTCGGGACAGTTTGCGTGATCCAGCGCTACGGGAAGCACTTCGAGCGCCTCGTAGCCGTCGGTCTTGCCATAGGCCGCGTTGCGGTGGTTGCGGATCACCCGCAGCATGTGTTCGGCGTTGCGCGCATAGCCCGGAAAGGCGCCCAGCTCCCCCGCCATCTCGGCCGAGGTGGCATAGGACACGCCGGTCATCACCGCCGTCAGCGCGCCGCAGAAGGCGCGGCCTTCGTCGCTGTCATAGCCAAGGCCCATGTTCATCAGAAGGCCGCCGATATTGGCATAGCCAAGGCCGAGGGTGCGGAAATCATAGGAGCGCTGCGCGATCTCCTGGCTGGGGAACTGCGCCATCAGCACCGAGATTTCCAGCGTCACGGTCCACAGGCGGGTCGCATGCACATAGGCCTCGGCGTCGAACTTGCCGTCCTTGTGGAAGGTCAGCAGGTTCATCGAGGCAAGGTTACATGCCGTGTCGTCAAGGAACATGTATTCCGAGCACGGGTTCGAGCCCCGGATCGGCCCGTCCGCCGGGCAGGTATGCCATTCGTTGACGGTATCGTGGAACTGGATGCCCGGATCGGCGCAGGCCCAGGCGGCATGGCCCACCTGCTCCCACAGCTCGCGCGCCTTCACGGTCTTGGCGACCTTGCCATCGGTGCGGCGCACCAGTTCCCAGTCGGCATCGTCCTTCACCGCCTTGAGGAAGGCGTTGGTCACCCGCACCGAGTTGTTCGAGTTCTGGCCCGAAACCGAGATATAGGCATCCGAATCCCAGTCGGTGTCGTAGGTGGGAAATTCGATGCTGGCATAGCCCTGGCGCGCATATTGCAGCACGCGGTTGATATAGGTCTCGGGGATCATCACGCGCTTGGCGGATTTGATCGCCTCTTTCAGCGCAACGTTGGCGGCGGGATCGACCGCCCCTTCTTCAGAGCCGTCGAACAGGCGGATCGCCTCGAAGATCCCGTTCAGCTCGCGCTCATGCAGCTTGGAGCCGGCCACGAGGCTTGCGACCTTCTGCTCTTCGATGACCTTCCAGTTGATGAATTCCTCGATGTCGGGGTGATCCATGTCGCAGATCACCATCTTGGCCGCGCGGCGCGTGGTGCCGCCCGACTTGATCGCGCCGGCCGCGCGGTCGCCGATCTTGAGGAACCCCATCAGCCCCGAGGACTTGCCGCCGCCCGAAAGCTTTTCGCCCTCGCCCCGCAGCGAGGAAAAGTTGGTGCCGGTGCCCGAGCCGTATTTGAACAGCCGCGCCTCGCGCACCCACAGGTCCATGATGCCGCCATCGCCCACCAGGTCGTCCCTGACCGACTGGATGAAGCAGGCATGCGGCTGCGGATGCTCATAGGCCGAGGCGGATTTGGTCAGTTCGCCCGTCTTGAAATCGACATAGTAGTGCCCTTGCGACGGGCCGTCGATGCCATAGGCCCAGTGCAGCCCGGTGTTGAACCACTGGGGCGAGTTCGGCGCGGCCATCTGTTCGGCCAGCATGAAGCGCATCTCGTCGTAATAGGCGCGCGCATCTTCCTCGGTCGAGAAATAGCCGCCCTTCCAGCCCCAGTAGCACCAGGCACCGGCCAGACGGTCGAACACCTGTTTGGCCGAACTTTCGCCCGTAAAGCGCTGATCTTCCGGTAGTTTCTCAAGTTCTGCCTGATCGGGAACCGAACGCCACAGGAAAGAGGGCACGCCCTTTTCACGCACGCTCTTGACCCGCGCCGGAACGCCTGCCTTGCGGAAATACTTCTGCGCCAGAACGTCCGAGGCGACCTGGCTCCAGCCCTCCGGAACCTCGACCGCCTCGTTGCGGAACACGATCTTGCCGTCAGGATTGCGAATCTCGGAAACGGTGGTGGTGAAGGAAAGCTCACCATAGGCCCCGGTTTTCGCCTTCGTGAACTTGCGTTCGATTTTCATATCTGCCCCTGCCTCGTAACGTTTTTGACCAAGCGCCTTGGGGCATGCGATGGGCAAAACTTCTCCGGCCCGCGAAATTGCGGGGTATTGGCCCGACACGGCCATCCCATCCGGAGTATTTCGCCCTGCACGCTAACCACTATATCTGGTGGACCCGCGGCCGACCTGCACAAACTGACGTATGAACGCCCCTTCCGTCAACGGAATTTTCACGCGCCGGTGATCGTTTTTCCAGTTGACTGCGCATGGCGCAAGGCAGGGCCGACGCAGGGGATGATTCATCCACAAGCTGAACCGGCGGCAGCGCCGCAAACGGGCATCGCGTTTTCTGCTGTTATCCGGCCATTTTGCAACATGTAGATGACAATCCGGTTTAATTTCATCCACAGCCTACCAGATGTAGTAGATCGTCATCCTGCCTCCGGGCTGTTGCCAAACTGTCGCAGAAGCGGCCCGCGCCAAATCGTCAGGCGCTGCGGCGCGCTGCCGCCAGGGTTGTTCACCCCGCGCCGACAAACCCTGTGGATGTGGCGAACTGTTTCCCCACAAGGCCCACGATCCCCAGCCGAACCAATGACGGTTTCGACTTGGGTAAGCCACGGGACCGGGGGGAACAGGAAGCGACTTCACCGGCCTAGCAGTCTGTTGCGAAAGCCTGTCGAATATCTGCTATCGCAGCGGTCCCGTTAACTTTGCTGAACCACAACCAGCCTGTATCCGCAGTCACGCTCATCGAGGTCAAACACGTCCCCATATTGCCTTTTCCAGGCACCGGTTTCGAGATCGCGCTTCAGACGTTCCAGACCCGGAGTGACATCGCCCACCTTCCAAAACGAAGAAATCGCGGCACGAACGCGAGGATCAAGATATGCAGCGGGACGTCGCCAGTAGGCAGCCAGGAAGCCGTCCGAACAGTCATGCGGAACAAGGATCGGAGATACGCTCACAGGGCCGAGCCATTTCGAATAATCGTCGATCGGCGGCATCTGGCTTTCACCAAGTGCGGAAAGTTCCGGAAAGTAGTCGAAAAGCCAAAGATCGCGGAATGCGGGATCGTAAGTCAGAATCACGATGGGGCCGCACGAGACACGACGCATTTCGGCCATACCCTTCGGCTTGTCGCTCCAGTGATGCACAGTCAAGACTGCCATCACCGCGTCAAAACTCTGATCGTCGAACGGTAGGTTTTCAGCACTGCCTTGCAGCACTTTCGTATCGGATACAGGTCTCTGCGCTATCATTTCAGCCGAGGGTTCGAGTGCCGTGATGGCGCGATCCTTCGGCTCGTAAGAGCCTGCGCCTGCACCGACGTTCAGCACAGTCTTGCTATCGCCAAGCGCCGCATGGATCGACCTTGCGATCCGCGCATCGGCCTGACGCAATTCGGCGTAGTTCAACCCGATCGTGTCATAGCTCGCTTTCATCGCCAAACGTTCCTCAAATCTAGGGTCAAGGCGACGATAGCCGGCATTCATGTTTCACGCAGCATTTGGAAGATAGGTCTTCCAACAGACCTTCTGCTTCCCACCGAAAACCTGCGGCTGGAGCAACAGGCCCCCCGGCCAACAGACACCAGAACGCCCCGGCCGCGAAGGGCGCGCCCGGACTCTCACCAAGAAGCAAGGATGGTCGGGGCGAGAAGATTCGAACTTCCGACCTACGGTACCCAAAACCGTCGCGCTACCAGGCTGCGCTACGCCCCGATGTCCCCTTCCTAGCGCCGGGATGGCGGAAGGGAAAGGGGTCACTCGCAGGCAAGGGCGGCAAGCGCGGGATCAAGGCGGGGATGGATCAGTTGCGCGCCTTCGGAAATGCCGATGCGCCGGGCAAGACCGCCGCGAATCTCCAGCACCATCAGGACCGGCTGCCCAGAGGGGATCGGCGTCTCGTCGAAGGGCACCGCATTTTCGTGCACCCGCACCACGGTGCCGGTCTCGTCGATGAAGATCATGTCGAGCGGAAGCGGCGTGTTGCGCATCCAGAAGGAAACCGGGCGGGCGCTGTCGTAGATGAACAACATCCCCGCACCGCCCGACAGGTTCTTCCGGCCCATCAGGCCCTGCGCGCGTTCGGCCTCGTCATCGGCGATCTCGACGCTGAAACGCGCCTCGCCCGTCGGGAATTTCAGGCGCGCAAGATCCTCGCGGCATTCGGCAAGGGCGGGGCCGGCCGCCAGCAGCGCAAGCAGCAGCGCCGCGGCGCGCATCAGCGCGCGGCCTCGCGCAGCGCGGCTTCCCAGGACAGGACCTGTGCGGCCATGCGGCCCCGCTTGCCCTCGATCACGCGCAGGCAGACCGCCTCGCCGGGGGCAAGGTCGGCAAAGCCCGAGCGGCGCAGCACCTCAATATGGATAAAGACATCCTCGCCGCGCGAAAAGACATTGGCGAAGCCGAAGCCCTTGCCCTTGTCGAACCATTTGACCCGCGCCGGCTCCAGCGGCAGCGCGGCGATGGTCTCGGCATCGCTGTCGCCCAGATCCTCGATCGGGGCGCTTTTCTCCCCCTCGGGCGGCTGGATCGAGAGGACTTCGACCGCCTGCGCCCCGCGCGGCGTCACCTGCACGCTGACAGTGATCGAGGCGTTGTCCGCCACCGAGCCCTGGCCAAAATTGCGCAGCACATTCGCATGCAGAAGGATGTCTGGCCCGCCTTCGGTATCAAGTATGAACCCGAATCCCTTGGCTGGGTCGAACCACTTCACGCGCCCCGAGACCTGTTTGTATTCGGATTGGTCGTCCGTCATCGTTGTCATTTCCTGTATCCTGCCCGCGCAAGGCGCGACAAATGTCACACAGAGCCGGGCGGCTTCAAGAGTAAAAAGTCAGGTATTCCTTACCATACAAGTTCCAGTGCCGCCGCGTCATGGGTTGAGGCGCAGAATTTCCCACGCCTGCCTGGGCCCGTCCCGGCGCCAGCGAAAACGGTCGTGCAGGCGAAAGGCCCCGTCGGCCCAGAACTCGATCTCCTGCGGCACAATCCGGATACCTCCCCAGAAGGGCGGGCGCTTTGGATTGGGCCCCTGGCGGGCCGTGACCTTGGCCACCTCGGCCATCAGCGCCCCCCGCGAGGACAGCGGCGCGCTTTGCTGCGAGGCCCACGCCCCGAGCCTGCTTTTGAGCGAGCGCGAGGCGTAATATTCGTCCGCCTGCGGCCCCTCTTCGCGGCTGGTCAGCCCCCGCACCCGAATCTGGCGACGCAGGGATTTCCAGTGCAGGACGAAGGCCGCCTTTTCGGAAAGCGCGATCTCCTGTCCCTTTGCCGATCCGTAATTCGTGTAGAAAACGAACGCGCCCCCCGAGGGCGCATCGGCCGCCTCGATCTCCTTCAGCAGCACCATGCGCACATTCGGCATGCCGGTGCCGTCCACGGTCGCAAGGGCGATGGCGTTGGGATCGTTGGGCTCGGTGCCTTCGGCCTCATCCAGCCAAGACCTGGCTATGGCGAACGGATCGTCGCCCGCAAAAATCCCGCTTCGGTCGGTCATTCTCTGTCCTGTCTTCTTCGGAGCGCCACGCTGCGGCCCAACCCCACGATAGTCTCTGTGCCGCTCTCGGCCTTGATGCGCGTCAAGCTTTCGCCTAATGCTGGCGCTCTATCAAAGGGAGACATGAGGGGTGTCGATGTCAAGCAATCTGATGGCAGGCAAACGCGGGCTGATCATGGGGCTCGCCAATGACAAGTCGATTGCCTGGGGCATTGCGAAGGCCTGTGCCGATGCCGGTGCCGAGCTTGCCTTTTCCTATCAGGGCGATGCGCTGAAAAAACGGGTGGAGCCGCTGGCCTCCTCGATCGGCTCGAACCTTCTGGTGGAATGCGATGTCGCGGATGAAGGCTCGCTCGACCGGCTGTTCGACACGCTGAAGGCCGAATGGGGTACGCTGGATTTCGTCGTGCATGCCATCGGGTTTTCCGACAAGGCCGAACTGCGCGGGCGCTATGTGGACACCACGCGCGGCAACTTCACCATGACGATGGACATCTCGGTCTACAGCTTCACCGCCGTCTGCGCGCGTGCCGCCGCGATGATGCCCGAAGGCGGCAGCCTTCTGACGCTGACCTATTACGGCGCCGAACAGGTCATGCCGCATTACAACGTGATGGGCGTGGCCAAGGCCGCGCTGGAAGCCTCGGTCAAATATATCGCGGAAGACCTCGGCAAGGTCGGCATCCGCTGCAACGCGATCTCGGCCGGGCCGATCAAGACGCTGGCGGCCAGCGGCATCGGCGATTTCCGCTATATCATGAAGTGGAACGAGCTGAACTCGCCGCTGCGGCGCAACGTGACGCAGGAAGAGGTCGGCAAGGCCGCGCTTTACCTTCTGTCGGATCTGGGCTCGGGCACGACGGGCGAGAACCTGCACGTCGATGCGGGCTATCATGTCGTGGGCATGAAGGCCGTCGATGCCCCCGATATCGACGTCGTGACCGGCCGGAAGGACTGAGATGAGCCTCGCCGCCTTCGCCGCGATCTATTTCGTGCATCTGGCGGCGGCCATCTCGCCCGGTCCGGCGGTTCTTCTGGCGGCCCGCACCAGCCTGCGCGAGGGCATGGCGCGCGGGGCATGGCTGGCCGTGGGGATCGGCATCGGCGCCTGCCTGTGGGCGCTTGCGGCGCTGTTCGGGCTGGCCGTGCTGTTCCGGCTGGCGCCCTCGTTGCTGACGGCGCTGAAATTCCTGGGCGCGGCCTATCTGCTTTATCTTGCATGGAAAATGTGGCGCCACGCGCCTGACCCGCTGGACACCGCGCTGCCGGAAACCGCGAAGGCGCGCTCCAATCTCGGTTATGTCTGGCTGGGGATTCTGGCGCAGCTGGCCAACCCCAAGCCCGCGGTCTTCTTCGGCACGATCTTCCTGACCTTCGTGCCCCCGGCCGCGCCGCTTTGGGCCTATGCCGCGATTCTGGCCATCGTCTTCATCAACGACACCGGCTGGAACGTCATCGTCGCGCGCATCTTCTCGTTGCAGCGCACGCGGGCGGGCTATCTGAACCTGAAATCCACCATCGAGCGCGTCTTCGGAGGGCTGCTGGCCCTTCTGGGGCTCAAGCTGGCCCTGACCTGAGGAGGATACCATGACCGACCGCCTGCCCCATGAAAAAGGCTTCCATGTCAGCTGGGACCAGCTGCACCGCGATGCGCGCGCGCTTGCCTGGCGGCTGGACGGCAAGGGTCCGGGCGATGGCACCTGGCGCGCGGTGGTGGGCATCACCCGCGGCGGGCTGGTGCCCGCGATGATCGTCGCGCGCGAGCTGGACATCCGCGTGGTCGACACGATCTCGGTCAAGTCCTACTCGCATCAGGAACAGCGCGAAGCGCAGGTCACCAAACATCCGCAGGACGCGCTGATGGGCGATGGCGAGGGCATCCTGATCGTCGACGACCTTGTCGATACAGGCAAGACGCTGGAACTGGTGCGCAAGCTTTACCCCAAGGCGCATTTCGCCACGGTCTATGCCAAGCCCAAGGGCAAGCCGCTGGTCGAGACCTATATCACCGAGGTCAGCCAGGACACCTGGATCTTTTTCCCGTGGGACATGGCGCTGCAATATGTCCAGCCCTTCCGCGGCACCGACTAGGCCGGCGCAAGCCCCCTTGCCACCCGCCCCCGTCTCTGCTGATCTGGCCCGACCCAGCCGGAGGATGCCATGACGCCCGCCCCCCTCAACCAGGCCTTCGCGGCAACCTTCGCCCCCCCGGTGATGGAGGCCCGCCGCTGGCTTGAAGGCGTCAGCTTTCCTCCCGAACGCCCGCTGATCAATGTCAGCCAGGCGGCCCCCGTCGATCCTCCGCCCGAGGCGCTGCGCAAGGCCATCGCCGAGGCAGCACTTGGCGATCCGCAGGCGCATCTTTACGGCCCGGTCCTCGGCCTGCCCGCCCTGCGGGCAGAGCTGGCCGCGCAATGGTCGGCTGCCTATGGCGGGCAGATCGAGGCCGCGCAGGTCGCCATCACGCAAGGCTGCAACCAGGCCTTCTGCGCGATCATGGCCACGCTTGCCGCCCAAGGGGATGAGGTGATCCTGCCGACGCCCTGGTATTTCAACCACAAGATGTGGCTGGACATGCAGGGCGTGAAGGCCGTGCCCCTGCCCACCGGCGCGGGCCTTCTGCCCGACGCCGACGCGGCCGCAACGCTTGTCACCCCGCGCACGCGCGCCATCGTTCTGGTCAGCCCGAACAACCCCGGCGGGGCGGAATACCCCGCCGAGACCCTGCGCGCCTTCCTTGCCCTTGCCCGCGCGCGCGGCCTTGCGCTGATCGTGGACGAGACCTACCGCGATTTCGATGCGCGCAGCGGGGCGCCGCACGATCTTTTTGCCGATCCCGACTGGGACGACCGCTTCATCCACCTCTACTCCTTCTCCAAGGCCTACCGGCTGACCGGGCATCGCGTGGGCGCCATCGTCGCCTCGGCCGAACGGCTGGCCGAGGTCGAGAAGTTCCTCGATACGGTCGCCATCTGCCCCAATCAGCTTGGCCAGATCGCGGCGCTGTGGGGGATGCGCAACCTTGCGCAATGGGTCGCGGGCGAACGCGACGAGATCCTTGCCCGCCGCGCCGCCATGCGCGCGGGGCTGGCCACGCTGCCGGGGTGGAAGACGCTTGGCTGCGGGGCCTATTTCGCCTATGTCGAGCATCCCTCGCCCCTGCCCGCGCCGGAATTCGCCCGCAGGCTGGTGCGCGAGGCGGGCGTCCTGCTGTTGCCCGGCACGATGTTCATGCCCGCCGCGGATCCGGCCGGCGCGCGCCAGTTGCGCATCGCCTTCGCCAATGTCGACGCCACCGGCATCGCGCATTTGATGGAGCGCTTCCGCAGCCTGACGTTCTGAGCCTTGCGGGCCTGCCGCCAAAGCCCTAAACACCCCCAAACGGCCTGATTTATGGGAGGCATGTCGATGTCGAGCAGTTTTCGCAGCCACGGCAAGAACACGGTGGTCTGGATCCTGATGGCGCTGCTGATCCTCGGGCTTGGCGGCTTCGGGCTGACCAATTTCTCGGGCACGATCAGTTCGATTGGCGCGGTTGGCAAAACCGAAATCGACGTGAACGACTATGCCCGCGCGCTGCGCAGCGAAATCGACGCGACCTCGGCCCAGATCGGACGGCCGCTGAGCATGCCCGAAGCCCTGTCGCTAGAGCTTGACAAGAAGGTCCAGGCGCAGCTTCTGGGCCTTGCCGCGCTGGACGAACAGGCACGCCAGATCGGTATTTCAGTGGGTGATGAACAACTGCATACGCAGGTCGTCGCGGCCCGCGCCTTCCAGGGGCTCGATGGCAAGTTCGACCGCGAAACCTACAAGCTGGCCCTGCGCCAGCAGGGGCTGAGCGAAACGCAATACGAAACCAAGCTGCGCGCCGAGATGGCCCGCGCGATCCTGCAAGGGGCCGTGGCCGGCGGCACCCCTGCCCCCGAGGCCCTGACCGCCGCCTATACCGCCTTCGTGACCGAGACGCGCTCGATCTCTCATGCCGAGATCACCGAGGCCGATCTGACCGAAAGCGTCGGCCCCCCCGACGAGGCCGCGCTGCGCGCTTATCACGAGGCCAACCCCGAGGCCTTCACCCGCCCCGAGACGCGCAAGATCACCTATGTCTGGCTTTCGCCCGAGATGCTTTTGCCCGAGGTTCCGATGGACGAGGCCGCGCTGCGCGCCAGCTATGAAGAGCGCATCGACGAATTCGTCCAGCCCGAGCGGCGCCTTGTCGAGCGGCTGGTCTACCCCTCGGCCGAAGAGGCCGAAGCCGCGCGCGCGAAGTTCGACGCGGGCGAGGCGAGCTTTGCCGACCTGGCCGCCGAACGCGGCCTGACGCTGAGCGATGCCGACCTGGGCGAACCCTCGAAGGCCGAGCTTGGCGCGGCGGGCGAGGCCGTCTTCGCGCTGACCGAACCCGGCGTCGTCGGCCCGGTCGAAACCGATCTCGGCCCCGCGCTCTATTCGATGAACGCGATTCTTGCCGCCCAGGAAATCACCTTCGAGGAGGCCCGCGAAGAGCTGTCCTCCGAAGTGGCGATGGACCGCGCGCGCCGCATGATCCTTGATCAGTCCGCCGATCTCGAAGACCTGCTGGCAGGCGGCGCCACGCTGGAAGAGGTGGCCGCGGAAACGCCGATGGAACTGGGTCAGATCGATTTCACCGCGCAAAGCGATCAGGGGATCGCAGGCTACACCGCCTTCCGTGAAGCCGCGGAAAAGGTGACGCAAAGCGATTTCCCCGAACTCGCCGATCTGGACGATGGCGGCGTCTTCGCGCTGCGCCTCGATGCCATCAACCCGCCCGAGGTGATCCCCTTTGAGGAGACCCGCGATCAGGTAGCCGAGGCCTGGGCCGCGTCCGAGCTTCTGCGCCTCAAGCGCGACCGCGGAGCCGAGGTGATGGCCGCGCTTGCCAATGGCGCGACGCTGGCCTCCGAGGGGCTTCTGGTCTCGACCGTGGGCAGGCTGCCGCGCGGTGGTTTTCTGGAAGGCCAGCCCGCCGCCCTTGCCCAACGCGCCTTCGATCTGGCCGAGGCAGAGGCCGGCGTGGTCGATGCCGAAGGCCGCGTGATCGTGCTGCGGGTGGATGCGGTCCACCCTTCGGACCCCGAAGACGGCGACGTGATCGCGGTGCATGACGTCATGGCCCGCTCGGTCTCGCAGTCGCTGGCGGGGGATCTTCTGGATTTCTACGCCCGCGCCGCGCAATCCGAGGCCCGCATGACATTCGACAGCACGGCGGTGAACGCCGTGCACGCGCAGATGCAGTAACGGAGGCTTTCGTGGTCGCGCTTTCGCCCAGCTTCGAAGAGTTCGAGTCCGCCTGGAACGAGGGCCGGAACCAGCTGGTCTATGCCCGGCTGGCCGCCGATCTGGACACGCCGGTTTCGCTGATGCTCAAACTGGCCGATGCCGCGCCCAACTCCTTCATGCTCGAAAGCGTGACGGGCGGCGAGGTGCGGGGCCGCTATTCGATGGTCGGGATGAAGCCCGACGTGATCTGGCAGTGCCATGACGCGCAGGCCCGCATCAATCGGCAGGCCCGTTTCGAAGACCGGTTCGAGGATCTGCCCGGCCATCCGTTCGAATCCCTGCGCGCGCTGATCGCGGAAAGCCGCATCGACATGCCCGAGGGGCTTCCGGCCGCGGCGGCAGGGCTTTTCGGTTATCTCGGCTATGACATGATCCGCCTGGTCGAGCGCCTTCCCGACGTGAACCCCGATCCCATCGGCGTGCCCGATGCGGTGCTGATCCGGCCTTCGGTCGTGGCGGTTCTGGACGGGGTGAAGGGCGATGTGACGCTGTGCGCCCCGGCCTGGCAATCGGCCGGCCAGGGCGCGCGCGCGGCCTATGCCCAGGCGGCCGAGCGCGTGATGGACGCGCTGCGCGACCTGGACCGCCAGCCCTCGATGGCGCGCGACCTGGGCGATGTCGCGCAGGTCGGCCCGATGGTGTCGAACTTCTCGCCCGAGGGCTACAAAGCCGCCGTCGAGAAGGCCAAGGACTATATCCGCGCCGGCGACATCTTTCAGGTGGTGCCCGCGCAGCGCTGGACGGCGGATTTCCCGCTGCCGCCCTTCGCGCTTTATCGCAGCCTGCGGCGCACGAACCCCTCGCCCTTCATGTTCTTCCTGAATTTCGGCGGCTTCCAGATCGTCGGCGCCAGCCCCGAGATCCTCGTGCGGCTGCGCGAGGGCGAGGTTACTGTGCGCCCGATCGCGGGCACGCGCCCGCGCGGGGCAACCCCGGACGAGGATCGCGCGCTGGAAGCGGACCTTCTGGCCGACAAGAAGGAACTGGCCGAACACCTGATGCTTCTCGATCTGGGCCGCAACGATGTGGGCCGGGTGGCGAAGATCGGCACCGTCCACCCGACCGAGAAATTCGTGATCGAGCGTTACAGCCATGTCATGCATATCGTCTCGAACGTGGTGGGAGAACTGGCCGAGGGCGAGGACGCCCTGTCCGCGCTGCTGGCCGGTCTGCCCGCGGGCACGGTTTCGGGCGCGCCCAAGGTCCGCGCGATGGAGATCATCGACGAGCTGGAGCCCGAGAAACGCGGCGTCTATGGCGGCGGCGTGGGTTATTTCGCCGCCAATGGCGAGATGGACATGTGCATCGCGCTGCGCACCGCGCTCGTGAAGGACAGCAAGCTTTATGTCCAGGCTGGCGGCGGGGTGGTCTTCGATTCCGACCCCGAGGCCGAGTTCCAGGAAACCGTCAACAAATCCAAGGCATTGCGCAAGGCGGCCGAGGATGCGGGCCTGTTCGTGCGGCGCGGAAACCAGACCGGCTGAGGCGTTCCGGGTGGCGTCTTACTCGGGTGCCGCCTGTCCCAGGATCATCGCCGAGACCGGCGCGAAGGTCACCTCGGGCGGCAGGCCCGGCGCCCAGGCGATCAGCCCCGCTACCGATTGCGGCCAGCCGCTCAGCATGACCGTCACACCCTGATCGCGGGTCGCCTCGAAGGCGGCGCGGCCCAGCATCCGCTCGATCGTCGCGGATTTGTCGCGCGCGGTATCCAGCACGCGC
Organism: Rhodobacter maritimus; assembly: GCF_058747975.1. Lineage (NCBI taxonomy): Bacteria > Pseudomonadati > Pseudomonadota > Alphaproteobacteria > Rhodobacterales > Rhodobacter > Rhodobacter maritimus. The sequence goes on from NZ_CM179095.1 coordinate 2,177,315, forward strand.
CAGACCCTGGCCTGCGGCACCTGCGCGCTTTGCGCGATCTGTGCGGCGGCGTTCAGCCCCTGTGCCTGACTGACAAGTCCCAGCCCCTCGCGCGCAAGGATACGCACCACATCCTGCGCCAGCCGCCGGTTACCCTGAAAAACCGGCGGGGTGCCGTCTACCAGCGCGATGGCCTCGGGGACGGCCTGGCGCCAGGCCTCGATCGTCACCTCAAGATCGGAGGGCGTCGCCGAGGGTGGGAACGGCGCTGCCAGGATCGCCACCTCGAAACCGGCGGCGCGGAAATCCCTGGCCGCCTCGGCCGCATCGGCGCGGCGCGGGTCGATGGCGATTGTAACCGGCATGCCAAGCGTCTTGAGGGTGGCACGGTCCAGCCCGCCCGCCGCGGTGCCGGTGTCGATCAGCACAACCGAGAAAAGCGCCTTGCCCTCGGGCCGGTCGAAGGGCTGGGCATGGGCTTGCAAGGGCGGCAACGGACCGGCGGGAACGGGTTCGGTGGCTTCGACGGGAAGATCGCCCGGCGCCGCCTCGGCCGGGGCGGGCTCTGCACCGATCGTCGGCAGGCGCCCGACACGCACGCCAGGCGCATTGGTGAACCCCGCCGAACGCCCCGACGGACCGGCAGGCGAGGACGGAGAGAATACGCGCGGCAGGACCCGCGGCTGTTCCGCCGCCGGACCCTCTTGCGAGGGCGCGCCATCGGGCTCGACCGGGTCGGCCGGCAGGGATTCGTCTGCGCCCATCTGGGGGAATTCGGCCGGTTCCTCGGCCTGCGCGATCGGCGCGGGGATGTCCTGTGGCTCGGGGGCGGCAATCTCGGGCTGCGGGATCACGGTCATCGGGATCTGAGGCTGCGGCGCGGTGGCGCGCCGGGCGGCGACCCCCGCCCCGGCAACGGGCACGCCCTGCCCTCTGGTCGCGGTGCGCTGAGAGGTGGCGGCGTCGGCGTCGGCGTCGGCTTCGGCTTCGGCTTCGGCTTCGGCTTCGGCTTCGGCTTCGGCTTCGGCTTCGGCTTCGGCTTCGGCTTCGGCTTCGGCTTCGGCTTCGGCTTCGGCTTCGGCTTCGGCTTCGGCTTCGGCTTCGGCTTCGGCTTCGGCTTCGGCTTCGGCTTCGGCTTCGGCTTCGGCTTCGGCTTCGGCTTCGGCTTCGGCTTCGGAAACCTGCATCCCTTCGCCGGTCTCAGGCAAGGCCGTCATGCCTTGCGCCACCTGCCCCGGCGCGCCGGGTGCGGGCACGGGCGACAGCGCGGGCGCCTTAACTTCGCCGGCAGGCGGGACGGGCACGGGGGTTTCGGCCTCGGGCGGATCGTCAAGGGCGGCTGCCTCGGTTTCCGGCATCGCCTGCGGCTCAGGCGCGGCGGCAGGGGCTTCGGGGCGGGCAGCAGGCTCGGTATCGGGCGCAGCCGCGACCGGCGCATCGCCCGGTCGCGCGACCTCAGGCGTGGCCGAGGCCGAAACCTGCGGCGCAGGCTGTTCGGGCGGCGGGGCGGGCAGACGATCCTCGGCTCCGCGGGCAAATTCCGAACCGGCCGGGATCTCGACGATCCCCGGCAACGATCCCGTGGCCGCATCCGGTGCCGCGGTCACCGGCGCGTCGGGCGGCGAGGGTGGCGCCGGATCGGGCATCGCGGGGGCCGCCACGCGCGGCGGCGCCACCGGCGCATCGGGGCGCGCGGGGGCCAGCACAGGCGGCGGCAGCATCAGCGACACGGCCGCAAGACCCAGAACCGCCACCAGCGCGCCGAACACGATTCCCGTCAGAATGCCCCGCCCCATGCCATCCGCCTCTTCTGCCGCCCGCCGTCATTGCCGGCCGGTCTGTCCATATATCCCGCGCGCAGGCCCCCCGCGACATCGAAACGGCGCCAAACCCGTCCCAACGCCCTTGACCCCGGCACGCCGCTCTGAGCATCTATACCGCGACGAAATCCCCGGTTCACCCCCTGAATCCGGGCGGCGAAAGGGAAAAGCGGCCCATGCTTCTGCTGATCGACAACTACGACAGCTTTACCTACAACCTCGTGCACTATTTCGGCGAACTCGGGGCCGAGGTCACCGTGCGGCGCAACGATGCGCTGAACGTGCAGGAAGCGATGGGTATGGGTGCCGAGGCGATCGTGCTGTCGCCGGGCCCCTGCGATCCGGCGCAGGCCGGGATCTGCCTGCCGCTCACGCTGGCCGCGGCCGAGGCGAAGCTGCCGCTTCTGGGGGTCTGCCTGGGCCATCAGACCATCGGAGAGGCCTTTGGCGGCCGCGTGGTCCGTGCCGCCGAGATCGTGCATGGCAAGATGGGCGTGATCCATCACAACGGCCAAGGCGTCTTCGCGGGCCTGCCCTCGCCCTTCCAGGCCACGCGCTATCACAGCCTGATCGTGGAGCGCGAAACCCTGCCCGATTGCCTGGAAGTGACCGCCTGGCTTGAAGACGGCACCATCATGGGGCTGCGCCACCGCAGCCTTCCGATCGAGGGCGTGCAGTTCCACCCCGAATCGATTGCCTCCGAGCACGGCCACCAGATGATCCGCAATTTCCTGACCTCGGCGGCCGTAAAGCTGAGGGTGCCGGCGTGAGCATCGACATCCGCCCCCTGATCGGCATCGCCGCCGAGCGCCCCCTGACCCGCAATGAGGCCGAGACGGCCTTCGAGGCCCTGTTCGAAGGCGCCGCGACCCCCTCGCAGATGGGCGGGCTTCTGATGGCGCTGCGCACCCGCGGCGAAACCGTGGACGAGATCGCGGCGGCCGCGAAGGTGATGCGCGCCAAGATGAACAAGGTGCGCGCACCCGAAGGCGCGATCGACATCGTGGGCACCGGCGGGGATGGCAAGGGCACGCTGAACATCTCGACCGCGACGGCCTTCGTGGTGGCGGGCGCGGGCGTGCCGGTGGCCAAGCACGGCAACCGCAACCTGTCGTCGAAATCGGGCGCGGCGGATGCGCTGACCGCCATGGGAATCGACGTGATGAAAGGCGTGGAAATTGCCGAACGCGCGCTGTCCGAGGCCGGCATCGCCTTCATGATGGCGCCGATGCACCACCCCGCGATCCGCCATGTCATGCCCACCCGGCAAGAGCTGGGCACGCGCACCGTCTTCAACCTTCTCGGCCCGCTCACGAACCCCGCGGGCGTGCGCCGCCAGTTGACCGGCGCCTTTTCGCGCCAGTGGATCCGCCCGATGGCCGAAGTGCTGCGCGACCTGGGGTCCGAGGCCGCGTGGCTTGTCCATGGCGGCGACGGCACGGATGAGCTGTCGATCGCGGGCATCAGCTGGGTTGCGGCGCTTGAGAACGGCACGGTGCACGAATTCGAGGTGCACCCCGAAGACGCTGGCCTGCCCGTGCATCCGTTCGAAGACCTCGTGGGCGGAGAACCGGCCGAGAATGCCGCGGCCTTCCACGCGCTTCTTGACGGGGCGCAAAGCGCCTACCGCGATGCGGTTCTTCTGAATGCGGCGGCGGCGCTTTTGCTGGCCGGTCGCGCGGCCGATCTGAAAGAGGGCGCGGCGCGCGCGGCCGAAAGCCTCGACAGCGGGGCGGCAAAGGGCAAGCTTGCCGCACTGAAGGCGGTGACGGCATGAACGTTCTGGACCGCATCAAGGCCTACAAGCTTGACGAGATCGCGGCCGCCAAGGTGGCCCGCCCGGTCTCGGCCATCGAGGCCGAGGCCCGCGCGGCCGGGCCCGTGCGCGGCTTTGCCGACGCCCTGTCCCGGCAGGTTGCGGCCACCGGCTACGGGCTGATTGCCGAGATCAAGAAGGCCAGCCCCTCGAAAGGGTTGATCCGCCCCGATTTCGACCCGCCGGCCCTTGCCCGTGCCTATGAGGCCGGCGGCGCCGCCTGCCTGTCGGTGCTGACCGATACGCCCTCGTTCCAGGGCGCACCGGACTACCTGGTCGCCGCGCGCGCGGCCACGTCATTGCCCGCGCTGCGCAAGGATTTCATGTATGACCCCTACCAGATCGCCGAGGCGCGCGCCTGGGGGGCGGATTGCATCCTGATCATCATGGCCTCGGTCGAGGACAGCCAGGCGGCCGAACTTGAGGATGCCGCGACGGGCTGGGGCATGGACGTGCTGATCGAGGTCCATGACCGGGCCGAGCTGGACCGCGCGCTTGCCCTGCGCTCGCCCCTGATCGGGGTAAACAACCGTAATCTCAAGACCTTCGAGGTTTCTCTTGATGTGACCCGCGAACTTGCGCCGCATCTGCCGGCGGGGCGCGATCTGGTCTGCGAAAGCGGGTTGTTCACCCCGGCGGATCTGGCGGCCATGGCCGATGTCGGCGCGCGGCGCTTCCTGATCGGCGAAAGCCTGATGCGGCAGGCCGACGTGACCGCGGCCACGCGCGCAATTCTGGAGGTGGCATGAGCCTGACGCATTTCGACGAACAGGGGCAGGCCCATATGGTCGATGTCTCGGACAAGGCGGTGACGGATCGCGTGGCTACGGCCGAGGGCGCCGTGGTGATGCTGCCCGAAACGCTGGACCATGTGATGGCGGGCACGGCGAAGAAGGGGGATGTCCTGGGCATCGCCCGCATCGCGGGGATCATGGGGGCCAAGAAGGCCTCGGATCTGATCCCGCTCTGCCATCCGCTGCCGATCACCAAAGTCAGCCTCGATCTGGTGGCCGATCCGGCACTGCCGGGGGTGCGGATCACGGCCACGGTCAAGACCTCGGGGCAGACCGGGGTCGAGATGGAGGCCCTGACGGCGGTCAGCGTGGCGGCCCTGACGGTCTATGACATGCTCAAGGCCGCAGAGAAATCCATGCGCATCGAGGGCATTCGCGTAACCCTGAAAGACGGCGGAAAATCAGGCCGTTACGAGGCGGAATTATGATATCTGTTGAAGAGGCCCTTGCCCGCGTTCTGGCGCTTGCCGAACCTTTGGACAGCGAAACCGTCACGCTGCGTGCGGCCCTTGGCCGGGTGCTGACCGTCCCTGCGACCGCGCGGCTGAACCAGCCGCCCTTCAGCGCCTCGGCGATGGACGGTTACGCCCTCCGCGCCGAGGATCATCGCCCCGGCGCCGTGCTCGAGGTCCGGGGAGAGGCCGCCGCGGGGCGCGCGCATGGGGCCGCCATCGCCCCCGGACAGGCGGTGCGGATCTTCACCGGCGCCCCCGTGCCCGAAGGTGCCGCCGTCGTCGTGCTGCAAGAGAACGTGACGCGCGACGGCGACCGCATCACGCTTTCCGACAGCCTTGAGAGCCATGACAATATCCGCCCCCTGGGGCAGGATTTCCGCAAGGGCGCCGCACTTTTCCCACCGCGCCGGCTGGGCGCGCGGGATCTGGCCCTGCTGGCCGCGATGAACCTGCCCGAGGTCGAGGTGCGCCGCCGGCCCGTCGTTGCGATCATCGCCACGGGGGACGAGCTTGTGATGCCCGGCGAAGAACCCGGCCCCGGACAGATTCTGTGCTCGAACTCTTTCGCGCTTGCCGCGATGGCCGAAGAGGCGGGCGCCGAGGTGCGCATGCTTCCCATCGCGCGCGACAACGAGGACAGCCTGCGCATGGTTTTCGGCCTGGCCGAAGGCGCGGACCTGATCGTGACCTCGGGCGGGGCATCGGTCGGCGATCATGACCTTGTGGCCAAGGTGGCGGGCGATCTGGGGCTTGAGCGGTCCTTCTACAAGATCGCCATGCGGCCGGGCAAACCGCTCATGGCGGGGCGGATAGGCGGCGCGGCGATGCTGGGCCTGCCGGGCAATCCGGTCTCGGCCGTGGTCTGCGCGCATCTGTTCCTGCTACCGCTTCTGGCCGCGTTCCAGGGCCTTCCGGCGGGGCATGCGCCGCGCAACGCGGTTCTGGGCGCGGATTGCGCCCCAAACGGACCGCGGACGCATTTCATGCGCGCCCGCCTGAGCCATACCGAGGCCCTGCCCGTCATCACCCCCTTCGACAGCCAGGATTCCGCGATGCTGAGCCTCCTGTCCGAGGCCGACGCCCTGCTGATCCGCCCGCTCGGCGACGGGGCGCGCAAGGCCGGCGAACTGGTCAGCTATCTGCCGATCTGAGTGTTCCGCGTTGACACGAAAGGGGAACATGACTAGAACTTAGGGTGAACCTTTGCCTTGAGGGACCGTCATGCTGACCCGTAAACAGTTGGAACTGCTGGATTTCATTCAGAAACGGCTGGCCCGTGACGGTGTCCCGCCCTCTTTCGACGAGATGAAGGAGGCGCTCGACCTGCGGTCGAAATCCGGCATCCACCGGCTGATCACGGCGCTGGAAGAGCGTGGCTTCATCCGTCGCCTTGCCCACCGCGCCCGCGCGATCGAGATCGTGAAACTGCCCGACGCGATGGAGAAACCGGGCTTCTCGCCCAGGGTGATCCGGGGCGACAAGGTCGATCCGCCGCGCGGCGCCATGCCGGTCGAGGCGGTGCATGCGCTGGAACTTCCGGTGATGGGGCGAATTGCGGCCGGTGTCCCGATCGAGGCGATCTCGGAAGTGTCGCATCACGTCGCGGTGCCGGGCTCCATGCTGTCGGGCCGGGGCGAGCATTACGCGCTTGAGGTCAAGGGCGATTCGATGATCGAGGCCGGGATCAACGATGGCGATATCGTGGTGATCCGCGAACAGGGCACGGCCGAGAACGGCGATATCGTCGTGGCGCTTGTCGACGGACACGAGGCGACGCTGAAACGCTATCGCCGCAAGAACGGCATGATCGCGCTGGAGGCCGCGAACCCCGCCTATGAAACGCGGATGCTGCGCGAAGATCAGGTCAAGGTGCAGGGACGGCTGGTGGGGCTGATCCGCAGCTACTGACGGCCCGCCCCGGACCAGAGGCGCGCGCCGCCCTGCCCGGCCGCCGTCTGCACGCGCCCGTCGGCCCGGATCCCGACCGATCCGGTCCTGCGCAGCCGCGCCAGATCCCAAAGATCGCATTCCGCCGCCCCGCCGGGCGGGGCCACGGCGGCCAGAATGACGATGGCGCCATCGCGGCAATGCTCTGCCAGGCGCTCTGCGGCCCCCTTCCCGGTCAGATGCACCACCCTGCGCCCCGCAAGGCGGGCCTGCCGCGCGCCCTTCGGCCCCTCGAACCCCGGCCGCGCGGCGGCCTCGGCCGGGGGGGCGGTATCGCCATCGGCCTCAAGCCAGTTCGTGGCGACGAAACCCGCCCCGGTTTTCGACAGGGCGCGCCCGGCCGGGGTGATCAGGCCCGCAAGCTCTCCCTCTGGCGCGATCAGCAGATCGGGCCGGGTGGCGGGCTGCCAAAGCGCGAAGGCGACCAGAACCGCCCCGATCCCGGCGCTGCGCGCCGCCCCCCGCGCCAGCACCGCCACGACCGCGCCGATGGCCATCAGCGGCAGCACGGGGGGCGGCGGCGCATGCACCGCGATCACCGCCCCCTCAAGCCCCGCGACACGGTCCGACACGGCGATCATCCAGGCGGTTCCAAGCTGCATGACCCACAGCGCGGGCCCGGCAAGACCAAGCGGCGCAAGAAGCGCCGCCACCACCCCCGCGGGCATCACCAGAACCCCCATCACGGGCACCGCCAGAAGGTTGGCGATCAGCCCGTATTCCGACATGCGCCCGAAATGCGCGGCCGCGATCGGCGCCGTGGAAATCCCCGCCGCAAGGGAAGAGACCACGAGCATGGCGACCGGCCGCAAGAGCACCGGAAGGTGCGGGCCGATCCGCGACCAGGGCCGATAGCTGAGGATCAGCGCGATCGTCGCTCCGAACGACATCTGGAAGCCCGGCTCGGTCAGGCTCTCGGGTTCGAGCACGAGAAGGATCAGGGCGGCAAGGGCCACGCTGCGCAGCGAAAATGCCCGCCGGTCCAGCAGCACCGCAAGCAGCATCACCGCCGCCATCAGATAGGCGCGCTGCGTGGCCACCTGCGGCCCGGCCAGCCACAGATAGACGCTTGCCGCCAGCAGCGCCGCGACGGCCGCGATCTTCTTGGTGGGCCATCGCAGCGCAAGGCTGCCGACGGCCGCAAGCCCGTAGCGCAACGCGGCGAAGACAAAGCCCGCCAGCATGCCCATGTGAAGGCCCGAAATCGAGATGATGTGGTAAAGGTTCGAGGCCCGCATCGAGACATTGGTCGCCTCGGCAATGCCCGACCGGTCGCCCGTCATCAGCGCCGCGGCCACCGCCCCCGGCTGGCCGGGGATCCGCGCCTGGATCGCGGCCGACAGGCGCATGCGCGCGCGGTGGCCCGCCATCGCCCAATGCCCGGCCTCGGGCGGGGCGGCCACCATCACCGGCGCGCGCGCATAGCCCACCGCACCCAGCCCGGCAAACCAGGCGTGGCGGCGAAAGTCGTAGCCGCCGGGAAGCGCGGGCCCCGAGGGCGGGGACAGATGCGCCGTGGCCATCACCCGCAGCCCCGGCACCGGGTCCAGATGCGACTGATCGCCATGCAGCGCGATGCGCACCCTTTCGGGCGTCCGCGCGGGGGGCATGCGCTCCAGCACCACCTGATCCAGCGTCAGGCGGATGCGGTCGGTGCCCGAGCGGTCGATCTCGACGATGCGCCCCTCGACCGGGCCGTAGTAGCGAAAGCCCAGGACCGGCGCGGAAACGGCCTGGGCGCGCGCCTCGGCCAAAAGCAGGCCACAGGCCGCAAGCGCCAGCAGCGCGGCCGGAAAGCCAGCCGCTTCCGGCCCGCGCCACCACAGCAGCGCGCCCAGCACCGCGACAAGGGCAGCCGCCATGCGCATGCCGATGCCCGGCTCTGCCGGCCAGGCGAAATAGGCCCCGATGCCGAGGGAAAGCGCCACGGGCACCCAAAGGAACATCCCGGCGCGCGCCGCCACCATCGCCGCGCGCGGCGCCCCCAGCCCGCCCAGGGCCGACCGCCCAAGCACCGCGCCCGCGCGTGCCAGCCGCACAAGGGGCGCCGGCCCCGCGCTGCCCGTTCCGGCCAGACTTGCCACGCTTGTTTCTCCGCCCGTCCCTGCTTATGGATCACGGGGAAAGCCTACGGGCTGCATGGTTTCCGAAAGGTTAACGCCCCTATGACCCAACAGATCGTCACCCGCTTCGCCCCCTCGCCCACGGGCTACCTGCATATCGGCGGCGCCCGGACGGCGCTTTTCAACTGGATCTACGCCCGTGGCCGCGGGGGCAAGTTCCTGCTGCGGATCGAGGATACCGACCGCGACCGCTCGACCCCCGAGGCGACGGCGGCGATCCTGAAGGGGCTGACCTGGCTTGGCCTCGACTGGGACGGAGAGGCCGTCAGCCAGTTCGCCGGGCGCGACCGCCATGCCGAAGTGGCCCATGAGATGCTGGCCCGCGGCAATGCCTACAAGTGCTTCTCCACGCAGGAAGAAATCGACGCCTTCCGCGCGGCCGCCCGCGCCGAGGGGCGTTCGACCCTGTTCCAGAGCCCGTGGCGCGATGCCGCCCCCGCCAGCCACCCAGATGCCCCCTATGTGGTGCGCCTGAAGGCCCCCAGGGAAGGCGTGACCGTGATCGCCGATCAGGTGCAGGGCGACGTCACCTTCCGTAACGACCAGCTTGATGACATGGTGTGTTTACGTTCGGATGGGACACCTACCTACATGCTTGCCGTGGTTGTCGATGACCATGACATGGGCGTGACCCATGTGATCCGGGGGGATGACCACCTGACCAATGCCGCACGCCAGGTCCAGATCTATCACGCGATGGGATGGGACGTGCCGGTCTTTGCCCATATCCCGCTGATCCACGGCGTGGACGGCAAGAAACTGTCCAAGCGCCACGGCGCGGTCGGGCTCGAGGAATATCAGGCCATGGGCTTTCCCGCCGCCGGGATCCGCAACTATCTGTGCCGCCTTGGCTGGAGCCATGGGGACGACGAATTCTTCACCGACGCCCAGGCCCGCGAATGGTTCGATCTGTCGGGAATCGGGCGCGCTCCGGCGCGGCTCGACTTCAAGAAACTCGAGAATATCTGCGGCCAGCACATCGCCGCGATGTCCGATGCCGGGCTTCTGCCTGAAATTGAGGCATATTTGGAGGCCTCCGGCCAGCCCCCGCTGAACGAGAAACAGTGCGACGGGCTGGCCCGCGCGCTTTACTGCGTGAAGGAGCGCGCCAAGACGTTTCCGGAACTCCTTGAAAAGGCTCACTTCGTTTTGACATCGCGGCCGATTTCGATGGACGAGAAGGCGGCGAAAGCCCTCGATCCGGTATCCCGTGGTATACTGAAAGAATTGACGCCGCAGATGCAAAATGCTAGCTGGACGCGCGAGACACTGGAAGCCACCGTGCAACAGGTCGCACAGGCGCATGGGACGGGTCTTGGCAAGCTTGCCGCCCCCCTGCGTGCCGCCCTTGCGGGACGCGCGGTCACACCCAGCGTATTCGACATGATGCTTGTTCTTGGTCCGGACGAAACCCTGGCCAGGTTGAATGATCAGGCGGCCTGAGGCCTGGCCGCACTTTCCCGGTGACACCGGTAGCAAGACACGCCGGCGCGGCCCAGCCGGACCACAGGAAAGGGATATAAATGGCTGAATCGAAAAGAACCGCCACGCTGACGCTCGACGGGAAAAGCTATGATCTTCCGGTTCTTAGCCCGACCGTGGGCCCGGATGTCCTCGACATCCGCAAGCTTTACGCACAGGCGGATGTTTTCACCTACGATCCCGGCTTCACCTCGACCGCAGCCTGCGATTCCGCGATCACCTATATCGATGGCGACAAGGGAGAGCTTCTCTATCGCGGCTATCCGATCGAGCAGCTGGCGGACCACTCGCACTATCTCGAGGTGTGCTACCTGCTGCTGAACGGCGAGCTGCCGGACGAGGCCGCGATGCTCGATTTCGAGAACCGCATCACTCGCCACACGATGCTGCACGAGCAAATCCACAACTTCTTCCGCGGGTTCCGCCGCGACAGCCACCCGATGGCGACCATGGTCGGCGTGGTCGGCGCGATGTCGGCCTTCTATCACGACAGCCTTGACATCAACGATCCCTGGCAGCGCGAAGTGGCCGCGATGCGCATGATCGCCAAGCTGCCGACGATCGCGGCGATGGCCTACAAGTATTCGGTCGGCCAGCCCTTCGTCTATCCGCGCAACGATCTCGATTACGCTTCGAACTTCCTGCACATGTGCTTCTCGGTCCCGGCCGAAACCTATCATGTGGAGCCCGCGCTTGCGAAGGCGATGGACCGCATCATGATGCTGCACGCCGATCACGAACAGAACGCCTCGACCTCGACGGTGCGTCTGGCCGGTTCGTCGGGCGCGAACCCCTTCGCCTGCATCGCGGCCGGCATCGCCTGCCTCTGGGGTCCGGCACATGGCGGCGCCAACCAGGCCTGCCTGGAAATGCTGCGCGAGATCGGCACCGTCGAGCGTATCCCCGAATTCATCGCGCGCGCGAAGGACAAGGACGATCCGTTCCGCCTGATGGGCTTTGGCCACCGGGTCTACAAGAACTTCGACCCCCGCGCCAAGGTGATGAAGGAAAGCGCCGATGAGGTGCTGGACCTTCTGGGCATCCACAACAACCCGACGCTTCAGGTCGCCAAGGAGCTGGAGCGGATCGCGCTCGAGGACGAGTATTTCGTTTCGAAAAAGCTCTACCCGAACGTCGATTTCTACTCGGGCATCATCCTCGAGGCGATGGGCTTCCCCACCTCGATGTTCACGCCGATCTTCGCGCTGTCGCGCACCGTCGGCTGGATCGCGCAATGGAAAGAGATGATCTCGGACCCGCAGAACAAGATCGGCCGCCCGCGTCAGCTTTACACCGGCCTGACCAAGCGCGACTATCTCCAGGTTGCGGCCCGCTAAGCGGCCTGCACCGCGGATTTGCGGGGCCGGGACGACAAGTCCCGGCCCCGTGCCGTTTCGGCGCCCCGGCCGGGCGCCATATCCCGAAGGATGCCCGCGATGACCGATCAGCCGATCCGCTTTCGCCCCCATCATTTCCTTTGCGCGCTTGGCTTCGAGGGCAAGGGATATTCGGCCGGGTTCACGCAGAACATGGCCGGGATCGTGGTCGGACGTTTGCGCGCGCCGGGGGGCGGCACGACCGAGATCGAGGTGGTGGGCGCGGCGGACGACATCTGCGCGCCCTGCCCCTCGCGGCGCGGGACGGGGTGCGAAAGCGCCGCGCGGATCGGCTGGCTGGACGCGGCACATGCCCAAGCGCTTGGCCTGGAGCCGGGCACGCGGCTGAGCTGGGCCGAGGCGCAGGCCCGCATGAAAACCCTGCCCGACGACGCGCTGCAACAGATCTGCACCCCCTGCCAATGGCTTGCGCTTGGCATGTGCGAAGCCGCCCTGAAGCGCCTCAAGGCCGGAAAATGAAAACGCCGCCCCGAAGGGCGGCGCTTCCGGATCGGGTTGGACGGGTGCTTAGCCCTTGCGCCCGCCGAGGGCGGCCCAGCCCCCCATCAGCGTGACCGCGGCGATCGCCGCCTTGACCAGCGCGCCCAGAACGAAGGGCGTCATGCCGACGGCAAGCGCCTTGCCCGCGGCCATGCCGGTGACCAGCATCAGCGCGCCCACGCCCGGAACGAACAGCAGCATCGCCGGCACGATTGCCGCCATGAACAGCCGCAAGAAGCCACGGTCCAGACCACGCTCGACCAGCCAGCCGGTCAGCCAGGCCATGCCGACAAAGCCCCACAGGAAGCCCGCCGTCGGGCCCATCAGGTGCTGCGCACCCGCCGCACCGCCGGCAAAGACCGGCAGGCCCATCGCGCCCTCGGCCAGGTAGGCGATCAGCGTCACCGCCGCCAGCCGCGAGCCATAGCTGAGCCCGATGATCGAGATCGCCAGCGTCTGAAGCGTCATCGGCACCGGGAACATCGGCACGCTGACCTGCGCCGACATACCCACCACGAGCGAACCGCCCAGAACCATAAGAGCCTGCGTCAGAAACGACTGACGGGCGAGGAGAGCCTTGGAAAGCGTCATGAGAGGAGCCTTTCACCTGAATGCCGCGTTGGCGTGCACTTTTGCCGCAGGCGCGCGCAATGTCAACGGCGTGACGCAAGCGATGCGCGATGTTGCAAAGCCGTTGCAAGGCCAGGGCTGCAAATTCGCATAACTGCAAACCCCTTCGGCCGCGCCCTCAGGTCGCACCTTCGCGCCGCACTCTTGCGCGGGGCGCGCGGCTGTGCCAAAGCGCCGCCATGGAATCCACAACGCAAACGCCCCCGACGATGCCTTCCCAGAAGATCGCCCTTGTGACAGGTGCCTCGCGCGGGTTGGGCGCAGCACTTTCGTTGGCCCTGGCCCGCGAAGGCTGGCATGTGCTTGCCGTCGCCCGCACCACCGGCGCGCTGGAAGAGCTGGATGACAGGATCCAGGCGGCGGGCGGTTCGGCGACGCTTGCGCCCATGGACGTGACCGAACCCGAGGCGATGGCCCATCTTGCGGCCTCGGTCGCGGGGCGTTGGGGCGGGTTGCAGCTTTGGGCGCATTGCGCGGTGCATGCGGCACCGCTGGCGCCCGCAGGCCATATCGACGCCAAGGACATGACCCGCTCGATCGCCACGAACCTGACGGCTACGGCCACGCTCGTGCCGCTGATCGAGCCGCTCCTGCTGGCCGGAAAGGGCAGCGCGCTGTTCTTCGAGGACGACCACGCCGGCCAGAAATTCTTTGGCGCCTACGGCACCACCAAGGCCGCGCAGATCGCGCTTGCCCGCAGCTGGCAGGCCGAAACCGCGAAGATCGGCCCGCGCGTGCTGATCGACCGACCCGCGCCGATGCCCACCGCGACACGGGCGCGCTTCTTCCCCGGCGAAGACCGCGCAGGCCTTGCCGATCCGCAGGCCGAGGCCGAACGGATCCTGGCCCTGCTTTAGGCCGGGCGCCGAAATCGCACCAAACGCCCGCCATTGACTTTACGCCCCCGTTTGCGCGGGCTAATCAGGGACGACGCGGCACATTCGGGGGGGCGGTATGCGTATTCTCATCACCAATGACGATGGCATCAACGCACCGGGCCTTCAGGTCCTGTCCGAAATCGCGCAGGAGATCGCCGGCCCCGAAGGCGAGGTCTGGACCGTTGCCCCGGCTTTCGAGCAGTCGGGCGTGGGCCATTGCATCAGCTACACCCACCCGATGATGCTCGCCCGGCTGGAGCCGCGCCGCTATGCCGCCGAGGGCAGCCCCGCCGATTGCGTTCTGGCCGGCCTTTACGAGGTTCTGCGCGGGCAGGCGCCCGATCTGGTGCTTTCGGGCATCAATCGCGGCAACAACGCCGCGGAAAACGCGCTTTACTCGGGCACGGTGGGCGGCGCGATGGAGGCAGCGCTTCAGGGCATTCCGGCCATCGCGCTGTCGCAGTTCATGGGGCCGGAAACCGACGATCTGGACGATCCGTTCGACGCCGCGCGCCGGCATGGCGCCGCCATCGTGCGCGCGCTTCTGGACAAGGGGCGTTGGGACGGCGGCGATTACCGCTATTTCTACAACGTGAACTTCCCGCCCATTTCCGGCGCGAAGGTCAGGGGCCACAAGGTCGCGGCGCAGGGCTACCGCACCGACACGTTCTTCGGGGTCGAGCCGCATGTCTCGCCCTCGGGGCGCAAGTTTTTGTGGATCACCGGGGGGCCGCAGCACAAGCCCACCGCCCCCGGCACCGATGTCGCCGTCAACCTCGAGGGTTATATCTCGGTCACGCCGATGCGCGCGGACCTGACCGCGCATGACATCCTGAGCGATCTCGAGGCGCGGCTGGCATGACCGGGAACGCCGAAGGGGAAGAAGGCATCGCCGAACGCAAGATGCGCTTTCTCTTCGCCTTGCGCTCCAAGGGGGTCACGGATGCGCGCGTGCTTTCCGCGATGGAGCGGGTCGATCGCGGCCCCTTCGTCAAGGGCCTGTTCGCCGAGCGCGCCTATGAGGACATGCCCCTGCCGATCGCCTGCGGGCAGACGATCTCGCAGCCCTCGATCGTGGGGCTGATGACGCAGGCGCTCGAGGTCGGGCCGCGCGACACGGTGCTGGAGGTCGGCACCGGCTCGGGCTATCAGGCCGCGATCCTGGCCGAACTCGCGCGGCGCGTCTATTCGGTGGACCGTCACCGCCGCCTCGTGCGCGAGGCCGAAGAGCTGTTCCGCACCCTCCAGATCACCAATATCACCACGATCACCACCGACGGCTCCTTCGGGTTGCCCGAACAGGCGCCCTTTGATCGTATCATCGTGACCGCCGCGGCCGAGGATCCGCCGGGGCCGCTCTTGGCGCAGTTGAAGATCGGCGGTATCATGGTGCTGCCCGTGGGCCAGTCGGACGCGGTGCAAAGCCTGATCCGGGTGCGCCGCCTGGAGAAGGGCTTCGATTACGAGGAACTGCGCCCGGTCCGTTTCGTGCCGCTTGTCGAGGGGCTGGCCAAGGACTGAGGCGGCAAAAGTGAAGCCAAGGCCCGGAAACAGGGCCGCAAGTGAACAAGAACGAGGAACGAGCCGATGACCCTTTCCCTGCCCGCCCGCCTGCGCCACGCCCTGCTTCTGGGGGCAAGCGCGCTTGCCCTTGCCGCCTGCGACCCCGATGGCAGCTTCGACGGCGATCTGCGCAATTTCGGCCGGATCGGCTTTGACACCTCGGATGCCGCGCGGCAGGCCACCGCCGCGCGCCCGCAGCCCGATGCGCGGGGCATCATCTCTTACCCGAACTATCAGGTGGCCGTGGCCAATCGCGGCGATACGGTCGGGGCGGTCGCCACCCGCATCGGCATCGACGCCACGGAACTTGCCCGCTACAACGCCGTTGCTGTCGACGCCACGCTGAACCAGGGCGAGGTGCTGGCCCTGCCCCGCCGCGTGGCCGAGCCCGCGGGCACGATCGGATCGGAACGGATCGACATCACCTCGATCGCCTCGAACGCGATCGACCGCGCCTCGGGCAGCCAGGGCGCGACGGCGGCCCCGGCCCCCACCGCCCCGGCGACCACAGCGCCCAGCAGCCCGGCTGGCCCCGAGCCGCTGCGCCACAAGGTGGCCCGCGGCGAAACCGCCTATTCGATCGCGCGGTTCTACAACGTCAATGTGCGCGCCCTTGCCGACTGGAACGGCCTGCCGTCGGATCTCAGCGTGCGTGAGGGGCAGTTCCTGCTGATCCCCGTCGCCAGCGGCGGCGCGCCCGCTGCATCGGGCACCACGATACCCGGCCAGGGCTCGCCCACGCCGGTGCCGCCGTCGGCCGCCCAGCCCCTGCCCGATGAAAAGACCGCCGCCGCCAACGCGCCGGTGAACAAGCCCGCCTCGCCCGACCTGGGGGCCAGCCGCACCGCGGCCTCGGGGTCGGCGAAGATGCAGATGCCGGTCGAAGGCGCGATCATCCGCCCCTATGTGAAGAAGAAGAACGACGGCGTGGACATCGCCGCAGCCCCCGGCACCGCGGTCAAGGCCGCCGATGCGGGCACGGTCGCCGCGATCACCAAGGATACCGAGCAGGTGCCGATCCTCGTGCTGCGCCACAGCAACGGCCTGCTGACGGTCTATGCCAATATCGACGGGATCTCGGTCAAGAAGGGCGACAGCGTGAAGCGCGGCCAGTCGATTGCCAAGGTCCGCGCGGGCGAGCCCGGCTTCGTCCATTTCGAGGTGCGCAACGGCTTCGAAAGCGTCGACCCGATGAGCTATCTGCAATAAGGCGGCGGCGGCCTTCGGGCCGCCTTCCGGCTGCCGGGGCTTACAGCGCGAGACCGCGCCGGCCGGCCAGATCGGTAAAGAACTGCCACGCCACACGCCCCGAGCGCGCGCCGCGCGTGGCCTGCCATTCGACTGCCTCTGCGCGCAGTTCTTCGGGCGCGATCTCAAGCCCATAGGCGGCGCAATAGCCCTCGATCATCGCCAGATACTCGTCCTGCCCGCAGGGGTGGAAGCCCAGCCACAGCCCGAACCGGTCCGACAGCGAGACCTTTTCCTCGACCGCCTCGGAGGGGTTGATCGCGGTCGAGCGTTCGTTCTCGATCATGTCGCGCGGCATCAGGTGGCGGCGGTTCGACGTGGCATAGAACAGCACATTCGCCGGGCGCCCCTCGATCCCGCCATCCAGCACGGCCTTGAGGGATTTGTAATGCTGATCGTCATGGCTGAAGGACAGGTCGTCACAGAACAGCACGAAGCGGCGCGCGGGGGCGGCGCGCAGATGCGCCAGAAGCCGCCCGACCGAGGGCAGATCCTCGCGGGCCAGTTCAACCAGGATCAGCGGCAGGCTTTGGGCCAGGATCTCGGCATGGATCGCCTTGACCAACGAGGATTTGCCCATGCCCCGCGCACCCCACAACAGCGCGTTGTTGGCCGCCGCGCCGCGGGCGAATTGCAGCGTGTTGGCCAGAAGCGTATCACGCGCCCGGTCGATCCCGTGCAGAAGCGCCAGATCCACCCGGTTGACCTGCGGCACGGGTTCCAGCCGGTCGGGCGCGGTATGCCAGACAAAGGCATCTGCGGCACCGAAATCAGGGGCGGGCTGCGGCGCGGGGGCAAGCCGCTCCAGCGCGGCGGCTATGCGCTCCATCGGATCGTTCATCGCGCGGTCTCTTCGTCGTCGCCGTCCTCATCCTCGTCCTCGACCCAGAGGCCCTCTGCGCGCAGCCGCGCCTCGCGCTGCCGCTCGATCCGGCGCACAAGGAAGATCGACACTTCGTAAAGACCGTAGACCACGGTGAAAAGGATGAGCTGCGTCACCACATCGGGCGGGGTCACGACGGCCGCGACGATCAGGATCATCACGACCGCGTATTTGCGCACCCCCTCAAGCCCCTTGGAAGAGACAAGCCCCGCCTTTCCCATAAGCGACAGCAGCACCGGCAACTGGAAGCACAGGCCGAAGGCCAGGATGAACTTGGTGGTCAGCGACAGGTATTCCTGCGCCGAGCCCTGGAAGGCGATGCCCGCGGTGGCATTGTCGATATCCCCTTCGGACAGGACGCTGCCGGCCTGCTGGAACCCCAGAAAGAAATCGAAGGCCAGCGGGGTCACGATGTAATAGGCGAAGGCCGCGCCCATGACGAACATGATCGGCGAGGCGATCAGGAACGGCAGGAAGGCGTTCTTCTCGGATTTGTAGAGACCGGGCGCGACGAAGCGCCAAAGCTGGTAGGCGATCACCGGGAAAGACAAAGCAAACCCGCCCAGAAGCGAGATGTTGATGGCAACGAAGAAGCCTTCCTGAAGCCGGATCAGGATCAGCCCGCAATCGGGATGGCCCCGCTCGGCCATGGCCGAACACAGGGGCGAGGTCAGGAAGTTGAAGATCGGGTTCCAGACGGTGAAGCAGATCACCATCGCCACGATGAAGGCAAGCGCCGACCAGATGAGCCGCTGGCGCAGTTCGGCCAGATGCTCGATCAGCGGGGCGGCGGAATCCTCGATCTGTTCGTCGGCGCTCATGCGTCACCCTTCTTTGCCGGGGTCTTGCGGGCGGCCTTGGGCTTGGCGCCGGATTTTTCCGCGGCCCTGGCGGGTTTCGCGGCGGCCTTGGCGGCAGGTTTCGCCGCCGGTTTCGCGGCGGTCTTCGGCGCGGCACTTTTGGCCTTGGCCGCGGGCTTGGCCTTCGCGGCGGGCTTGGCCGGCGTCATCGTATCGGGTTTTGCAGGGGCTGCCGGGTCCGGGGTAGCCGCCTTGGTCTTGCCCGGCAGCTTCGGTTCCCATTTCTCGAATTTCGTCGCGGCCTCTTCCAGCGCATCAAGCCCGAGCGACTTCTTCGAGGCCAGCCCCTTGAGATCCTTGAGGCTGCTGCTGGCCTCGTTCAGGCCGCTTTCATTCGCGGCATCCTCCATGGCGCGCGAAAACTCGCGGGCCATGGCCCGCGCCTTGGCGGTGAAGCGGCCAAGCGTGCGGAACATACCCGGAAGATCCTTCGGTCCCACAACGATCAGCGCCACGACGCCGATCAGCAGAAGCTCGCTCCAACCGATATCGAACATTTCTGTCTTGGCCCTCCGACCCCGTTGCCGCCCCCTGCCGGGGCGTCAGGCTCAGGCCTTGTCCTTGTCTTTTTCCGGCGTCACGTCCAGCGCGTCGTTCGCGGCAGCATCCTCGATTTCCTTGCTGCCCTCCTTGACGCCTTTCTTGAACGCCGTGATCCCCTTACCGACTTCGCCCATCAGGGACGAAATCTTGCCGCGGCCGAACAGAACCAGCACCACGACGGCAATCAGAAGAAGGCCGGGAAGGCCGATATTGTTGAGCATCTTTTTCTCCTCGTGACACGGGCCACCAGCCCGGTCAGCTATTCACCCCCTTCATTTATGACCTCTGGGCTGCCGATCAAAGCCCGATTCGACTTTTGGCACATGAATTTTTGGGCATATCCCGGCTGGAAACCCTTTCGCATGCGCTCTAATCTGCGTGCGCAAGCAGGAGGGTGCATGCCAACCGCCGAATATCTCACAGCTTTCGTGACGCTTTTCGTGGTCGTGGACCCGATCGGCCTTGCGCCGCTGTTCATCGCCCTGACGCAGGGGATGGATTCGCGGGCGCGCATGATCATGGGGGTCCGGGCGGTGGCGATCGGGGCCGTGCTGCTGACGCTGTTCGGCCTTTTCGGGGACAAGCTTCTAGGCGCCATCGGCATCTCGATGCCCGCGTTCCGCATCGCGGGCGGGGTTTTGCTGTTCCTGACCGCGCTTGACATGCTGTTCGAGCGGCGAACCGAGCGGCGCGAGGGCCAGCATGCCGAGCCGCATCACGACCCTTCGGTCTTTCCCCTTGCCACGCCACTGATCGCGGGGCCCGGCGCGCTTGCCACGATGATCCTTCTTGCCGGCAAACCGGGCGGGGATTTCGTGCATGTCCTGCTGGTGCACGGGGTGATGCTGTCGGTTCTGGCCTGCGTGCTTGTGCTGTTTGCGCTCTCCACCCCGATCGAGCGCGCGCTTGGCCGCACCGGCACGATGGTGGTGACGCGGCTTCTGGGGATGCTGCTGGCGGCGCTGTCGATCCAGTTCATCCTGGACGGCATGCGGGGGGCCGGCGTCTTCGCGGGCTGAGCCGTCCTTTCGGGGGCTGTAAATCCGCGCAACCGCCCCTATCTGGATGGGGAAAGGATGTCTCTGCATGGCCTCTGACGATACCGCGCGCCTGATCTATCTGATCCTGCTGCTTCTTGCAGTGGGCGGCTATCTGCTGGTCGAATTCCGCCGCCGTCCGGGGCGGTCCTTCCAGCAGCTAGCGGTCTGGGGGCTGATCTTCGTCGGCGTCATGGCGGGTGCGGGCCTGTGGTCGGACATCCGGCGCGATGTGCTGCCGCGCCAGACCGTGCTGGAGGATGGCCGGATCGAGGCCCCTCTGGCCGCCGATGGTCATTACTACCTGATGGCCGAAGTCAACGGCACGCCAGTGCGTTTCGTCGTCGATACAGGCGCGACCGAGGTCGTCCTGACCCTGCGCGATGCCGAGCGCGTGGGCATCGACGCCTCCGCCCTTGCCTATATCGGGCAGGCGCGCACCGCCAACGGGATCGTGGCCACCGCCCCGGTGCGCCTGGACAGCATCAGCCTTGGCCCCGTGCATGACGAAGACCTGCGCGCTGTCGTGAATGGAGGCGAGATGGACACCTCGCTGATGGGCATGGCCTATCTGACGCGCTTCGCGCGGGTCGAGTTCAGCCGCGACCGCCTGATTCTGGAACGCTGACGCGCGGGCCTGCAACTTGCCCTTTCCGGGTCATGTTTACGCCCCAATTGGCTGCAAGAAGAGAAAGACCAGTCGGAGGACTTGATATGGACTTTCTCTCGTTCGATACCATTGCAGTCGGTGTGATCTTCCTTGCCCTCGTACGCGAACTTCTGGTGCGGCAGCGCACGCAGCATCTGCGCGGGCGTTCCGGCAAAGCCGACAATCTGTCGGCTCCGTGATCCGATAGCAGCCCTCTGGCAAGACGCGCCCGACCGCTCCGCCGCACCGGCCTCCGGATGCAGCCGACCGCTGCGGGTTGTGACGTCACCGGATATTTGCAGGCGCGCCGCGGGAAGCCCCCCGCGGCGCGTTTGTCGTTTTCTTCGGGGCCCTGCTGATGCCGCCCTCTCGAGTTAAAGGCGATCAGCCGAAGATGTCGGCCGTGATACCCGCATACCAGCCAAGGCTTTCCTCGTAGGTCGCCTTGCGCAGGTCCGCATCCTCGCCGGTCTGGCTGATGAAGCTTTCCACGCTTGCGATCTTCTCGTCGGTCGGCTCATAGCTGGCGCCGACTTTGACACCGTCATCGGGGGCGATCAGCGACCAGCAGGTGTTCGAGTATTTCGCAGGGAACGCCTTGGAGCCGGTCAGCTCTGCACGGATCACCATGGCCGCGACCTTGGCTTGGCTGTTAGCCGAAAAACCGGATTTCGGCATGTCACCCTGCGCGCTTGCATCGCCCAGAACGAAGACCGCCTCGTCGATGCGCGAACGCATGTCGGCCGGGCTGACCGGGGCCCAGTCCCCGTCAGTGACGCCGGCTGCAGCTGCGATCGTTCCGGCTATCTGCGCGGGGATCACGTTGCAGACATCGACCTTCTCGGCCTCGCCGTCGATCACCACTTCCATCGTGCCGGGGCGGACCTCGAAATCGGTGCCGCCCATGTCGGGCCCGATCCGGGTGATCATGCCGGAATAGTGTTTCTGCCAGCCCTCCTCGAACAGGCCCTGTTTCGAGAACTTGTCCTTCGGATCGACGATCAGGATCTTGGCCGTCGGGTTCTTCTGGCTCAGAAGATGGGCCACCATCGAGATCCGCTCATAAGGGCCGGGCGGGCAGCGATAGGGATTGGGTGGCGCGATCATCGCAAAGACCCCGCCTTCGGGCATCGCCTCGATCTGCGCTTTCAGAAGCTCGGTCTGCGGGCCGGCCTTGTAGGCATGGGGCATGACTTCCGCGTCATCCAGCGTCCATCCCGGCACGGAACCGTCCTTGAAGTCGATCCCCGGCGCAATCACGAGCCGGTCATAGCCGAAGCTTTCCCCGCCCTCGGTGGCGACGGTGCGCGCGGCGCGGTCCACGCCGGCGGCCCGATCGCGCACGACAGTGATGCCGTAGTCGCCCGCCAGCTTGTCATAGCGGTGGGCGAGCGAGTCGAAATCACGAAACCCACCCAGATAGAGGTTGGAGAAGAAGCAGGTATAGTAAACCTCGGAGGGTTCGATCAGCACCACCTCGATCGCGCCATCGCTGTCCTTGGCGATATAGCGCGCGCAGGTAGCCCCACCGGCACCGCCCCCGATCACCACGACCCTGGGCTTGCCCTGCCCCAGCACCATCGGTGCCTGCAACACGGCCGCCCCCGCGGCTGCCCCCCCAAGGAATAACCGTCTGTTGATCTGCATCTCACTCCCTCCTCCCTGTTGGTTTCGCGCCGTTTACTCCTCCAACGACGCGAAATAAGCGGCCAGGGCCGCGATTTCCTCGTCCGACAGGCGCCCAGCCATCATCTGCATTACAGGATGGGGACGCAGTTTCTGTTTATAGGCATGCATGGCAATCACGAAGTCTTCTTCGGGCCATGGCGTGATCGACGGGATCCCCTGGTCCGAGCCATCACGCTGGTGGCAGGTCTGGCATTCCGATGCCAGATATTCGCCCCAGGCCGGGTCCCCCTCAAGCCCGAGAACCGAATCCGGCAGGTCCACTTCGCGCAGGCGCGCGGTCGGCGGGGCTTCCGGAATGTCCTGTGGCCTGTCGGAATAACGGCGCAGGAAGGCGATCAGGTCGGCCCGGTCCTGCGGATCCTTCAGGCCATCATAGGCCATCCGCGTCCCCGACACGAGCGCCTTGGGATTTTCAACATAAGCATCGAGCGTGCGCCAGTCCCATGTCAGACCGTCCGCACCCATGCGCGCCATGCTTTTCGAGTACGAGAATCCGTCGATATTGCCCGCCCGGCGGCCGAAAAGGCCGGTCAGCGGCGGGCCGACACGAATTCCGGCCCCCGGGCCGATTTCATGGCAGCCCGCACACTCGTCCCAGATCCCTGCACCGTGATCTGCATCACCAAACATCTCGGCGCGGGCTTCGGGCGCCTTGAAACTTTCCGCGCCGGCAGACAGGGCCGGCACGGTCAGTAGGGCGGCGAACAGGACCTGTCTGCGCCGCCCTCTCATGTCAGCCGCCGTTGGCAGCGATATAGGCGATCACGGCCGCGATATCATCGTCCTTCTTCAGCCCTGCAAAGGCCATCCTGTTCTTCGGAACAAAGCCCTTGGGGTCTTTCAGATAGGCCGAGATATTCTCGGGCGTCCAGACAAGGCCGCCCTCGCCAGCTTCAAGCATCTGATTGGAATACTTGAACCCGTCGACCGCGCCCGCATGCCGCCCGATCACGCCATTCAGCATCGGGCCGGTCGCGTTCTTGGCACCCTCGCCAACCTTGTGGCAGGCTTTGCACTTCTTGAACACGGCTTCGCCAGCGGCGATCACCTCGGCATCGTCAGATACACCGGCAGCAGCGGCCTCGACAGGGGTTGTCTCTTCCGTGGGGGCTTCCTCGGCGGCGGCCTCCTCGGTGGTCGGGGCCTCGGGCTCGGCCATGGTTTCCTCGGCTGCGGCCGCAGGTTCGACATCGTCCGCCGGATCGCCTGGCGTCACGTCAAGATTGGCCGCATGCATGGTGATCTCAACGCTGTCCTTGCAGTTCTCCATGCAGGGTTCCTGCGTGAACAGCGGCAGTTCCACTGTGTCACGGTCATCGACGATGAAGCCCTCGGCATTGGGCAGGACGACCTCGGTGAAGTTCTCGTTCGAGAGCACGAAGTCATCCTCGACCAGATCGTTCGAGTAAAGCAGGTAGGCCACGATCGCATAGACCTGGTCGGGCTCAAGCGACTGCGCGTTCCCGAACGGCATGGAGCGGTTCACATAGTCGAAGGCGGTCGACAGATGCGGCCAGTAGGAACCGATCGTCTTAAGCGGGTCGGCATGGTCAAGCGTGCCCATGCCGCCGGCCAGCTTGGGCCAGTTATCCACGCCCTCGGCAAATTCGCCATGGCAGGCCGCGCAGTTTTCCGAGAAGGTCATCTCGCCATCCTCGACCGAGCCCGAACCAACCGGAAGACCCGTTCCGTCGGGGCTGACGTCAAGATCCCAGGCGGCAATCTCTTCGGGCAAGGCAGGGCGGCCAAGGCCCATCTTCTCGGCGAAAGCCGGGGCCACGCCAAGCGCGGTCAGAACCGTGGTGCCGATCACCAGTTCACGAAATTTCGACATTCTCGGCCTCCCCGTTCGGCTTGACCCACCAGGTCTGGATGCAGTTGTTGTGATAGATCGAGTTCAGCCCGCGCACTTCGCGCAGTTGCGCCTTGGTAGGCTGGACATAGCCGGTCTCGTCGATCGCGCGCGATTGCAGCAGCATCTCGGAACCGTCCCAGTCGTGATCCAGATAGAACCGGGTCAGGGCCATGGGCTGGCCGGGCGCGGCAAGGCGCGCCTCTTTCCAGGTCTTGCCGCCATCGACGGTCACATGCACCGCCCTGATCGCACCGCGGCCGGACCAGGCAAGCCCGGTAATGACCAACGGTCCCGTTCCATGCTTGATAGGCGCCTGAGGCGAAGGCGAGGTGACGACGGATTTTGCATCCATCACCCAGGTCCATTTGCGGCTGGTGCCGTCGGCCAGCGTGTCGGTGTATTTTGACGTTTCCTCGCGGCTTTCCACGGCCTGATCGGTCACCTCGATCCGGCGCAGCCACTTCACCCACATGTTGCCTTCCCAGCCCGGGACGCACAGGCGCACGGGGTAGCCATGCTCTTTGCGCAGCGCCTCGCCATTGGCCTTGAAGGCGACAAGGCAATCGTCCAGCGCCTTTTCCAGCGGGATCGAGCGTCCATTCGACGAGGCGTCGGCCCCCTCGACATAGACCCATTTGCCCTCGGGCTTGACCCCGGCCTCTTCCAGCAACGTGCGCAGCGTGACCCCGGTATATTCCATGTTGTGGATCATGCCGTGGGTATATTGCGAACCGTTAAGCTGCGCGCCGGCCCATTCCATGCCGGTATTGGCCGCGCATTCCAGGAAATAGGTGCGCGTCACGCGCGGGAAACGTTCCAGATCCTCGTAGGTGAAGATCAGCGGGGTTTCGACGAGGCCGTTGATCATCAGCCGGTAGTCGGGCTTGCTCAGCTCGATCGCACCCGAGTGGTGGCGTTCGAATGCGCAGCCCTGCGGCGTGATCGTACCGTCGAGCGCATGGATCGGCGTGAAGTTGATCGAGCTGATTGTGTCGGCGGTCAGCCAGCTGACATTGCGGCGCACGACGTCGCTTTCGAAGTGGATAGGCAGGCCGTAGGGCGTAGCATCGACGCCATCACCCAACCCCTGCGCCCAAGGCTGCACTTCGGTGATCAGCGGGTCAGGCCCCTTGGCGCGGGCCATGCCGGCACCCGCCACAAGCGCACCCGCCGCCGCACCCGCGCGCAAAAAACCACGCCGGCCCATCGACGCGACCGGGGCGCTTTCGCGTTCCTTCTCGTCCATCGTATTCTCCTTCATTCTCGGTCCCTTGCGGGGATATCGGGCGCCGCCATCACAGACCGGTGACGGTGACGGAATCGTTGGGTTCAAGTTTGACGGTGCCGATCTTGCGGACGTGATCCTCGATCACATCCCAGATCTGCGGGCCCTCGGTGCCTTCGTTGACCGAGGCCCATCCGGCCACCACATAGCTGCGCGCCGGATCAATATCCGAGCCGTCCTTGAGAAGCGTCATGTTCGACACACGCTCGCCGATGGGTCTGGAGATGTCGATATGGTAGCCCATGCCGCCGATCCGCACCATGTCGCCGCCCTGCTGGTAATAGGGGTCGGTGTTGAAGATGTTGTCGGCCACGTCCTCAAGGATCGTGTGGATCGTCTCTCCGGTCATTTCGGTGCGGTAGCACGCGCCATAGGTCATCGAGGTGACGTTGTGGATGTCTTCGCGGGTGATGTTGTCGCCAGGCAGAAGCGTGGTGCCCCAACGCACGCCAGGGCTCATGGCGATCTCGGCGTCGCGCTCGGACAGGATCGCGTCGCAGATCAGGTCATCCCAGCTGCCGTTGAAGTTGCCGCGGCGATAAAGCAGGCTTTCGGTCTGCCCCACCACCTCTTCCAGCTCGGCCTTGAAGGGCGCACGCTCGGCGTCGATCAGCGCGGCCATCTCGGCATCGGGTTCGATCACGTCCGAGAAGATCGGGATCAGCTTGTGGCGGAAGCCCATCATCCGGCCATCACGCACGTCAAGATCCACGCGGCTGACGAATTTGCCGTTCGACCCCGAGGCGATCAGGATCGTCTCACCCACCAGAACGGGTTCGGGAACCGCGTCATGGGTATGGCCCGTCAGGATCACGTCGATCCCCTTCACGCGGCTGACCATCTTGCGATCCACGTCGAAGCCGTTATGCGACAGGCACACGACCAGATCGACGCCCTCGGCGCGGACCTCGTCCACCACTTCCTGCATGCGTTCCTCGCGGATGCCGAAGGAGTAGTCGGGGAACATCCATTTCGGGTTCGCGATCGGCATATAGGGGAAGGCCTGGCCGATCACCGCAACGCGCACGCCGCCGGTCTCGAAGATCTTGTAGGGTTCGAAGGCGGGCTCGTCCCACTCGGCATCGAAGATGTTCGCGCCGAGGAAGGCGAAGGGCAGCGCCTCGACGATCTCGTTCACGCGTTCCTGGCCGAAGGTCCATTCCCAATGCGAGGTCATCGCATCGACGCCCAGCTTGTTCATGATGTTGACCATGTCCTGACCGTTCGTCTTGAACGACGTCATCGAGCCATGCCAGGTATCTCCGCCGTCCAGAAGCAGCGCATCGGGGCGTTCGGCCTTGATGGATTTAACCACGGTAGCCACCCGATCCATGCCGCCCATCCGCCCGTAGGATTTCGCCAGATCGGTGAAGTTTTCGTAGGTCAGCGCATAGGCATCGGGGCTTGCAGGGGCGATGTTGAACATCTTGAGGAAATCGCCGCCGACCACATGGGGCGGCACGCCCTTCGCCTCGCCCACGCCGATATTCACCTCGGGCTCACGGAAATAGATCGGCTTTGCCTGGGCGTGGATGTCGGTGATGTGGATCAGCGTCACGTTACCGAAGGCGTCGAACTGAAGCAGCTGATCCTGCGTCAGCGCCTGCTGCGCCATGACCCGCGACCAACGTGACAGCCCCGACGTCCCGAGGATCGTCGACGCCGCAAGGCTTGCCTGTAGAAATTCCCGCCGCGAAATCATCCGCCTTTTCTCCTTCCTGGGGCGCCTGCCCTGCCGGCGCCGGTCGTACCTGAAAATTTACAAACGAATACAGTCAGATATAAAATTTTGAATGTGTGAGAGTTGAAAAATGCGGGGCACGGCCAGCCATGCCCCGCATTCCTGAATCAGGGACGAACGCCCGCACCTTCGATGTCCAGCCCAAGGCCACGCGAAGCCACATAAAGCTCCAGTTCGCGGAATTCCTGGCTACCGGCGCCGAAGGTTTCGGCGCGGGTGTCGCGCACGCAACCCACAAAACGCTGATGGATCGACACGACGCCCGCATCCTTCAGGCGATAGACCGGGAAGCCGTTGACCTGGCCTTGGCTAAGGTGGTCCGCACGGATGTAGTTGCCGAAATTGTCCTCATGGCAATTCGCGCAGGACATCTCGAGCTGACCGAAGCGGGTGTAATACATCTGCTTGCCGCGCTCCCAGAACTCGGCCGCGGGGCCGTCGATCTCAACCGCGACAGGCATGCCGCGCGACTGGAGCGAAATCGCCAGGGTCATGTTCTTCATGTCCTGGCTGTTCCACTTCCAGGCCTCGGCGCCCATGCGATTGGTGCGGCAATCGTTGACGAAATCTTCCATCGACCACAGATTGCCGGCCGCATTCACCTTGGGCAGCGTGGCGCGCAGGCCCTTCATGCTTTCGGTGATGTCGCCGTGGCAGTCGGCGCAGGACTTGTTCTCGGTTCCCTCGGCGGTATCCCAGGTTTCCAGACCCTGCTCGACGAACACGAAGTTCGGGTTGTCGAAATCATCGCGCTGCATCTTGCGCGTCTCGTCCTCGCGGAAGAGCCAGCCCGAATAGATCTCGGACAGATGGCCGTCCAGATGGGCGGCCGCCGGAGCCTTGGTGGTGATGGTCATTTCCTCGTTCACGACCAGCTCGTCTTCGGCCGGATTGGCCATCGCGGGGCCGCAGGCAAGCGCCAGCGCGGCGGCGGCGAACATCGTGGTGCGGCTGTAACGCAGCGTCATTCCTATGATCCTCCCTGGGTGTCTGCCGCGCGCGTTACGCCGCGCGCGGAGCTTTCCTAGCCCCCGCACTCCCTGACGCGCGGGGATGTTCGCCGCTCAGGCAACCTCGATCGACTTGGCGTCTTCGTAGACCGAGCCATCGTCGTCATACCAGGTGAACTTGAACTCACCCGATGCGTCGACCTTGGCGTCGAACTCGAAATAGGGGTTGGTCGAGACCGCCGGTTCGATGGTGACATCGACGACGCTGGCGCCGTTGAACTCACAGGTGAAGCGGTTGATGATCGAACGCGGGATCAGGTTGCCTTCCTTGTCCTTGCGTTGCCCCGATTCCATCGGGTGCGAGATCAGGGTCTTGATCGTGACCACTTCGCCGGCCGAGGCCTTCGAGGGCACTTTCACGCGCGGTTTGACGTTATCTGCCATTTTCGTTCTCCTCGAAACTCTGGGATCAGCCGCCGCAGCCGCCGATGGTGACCTTCACCGTCGACGAGGCCTGCACGAAGCTGCCATCGGCCATCTTCGCCACGGCGACGACATCCTGGGTCTGCGACAGGCGGATCCGGGTCGAGGCCATTTGCGAGCCCGCGGCCGGACCGAAGTTGAAGGTCGCAACGCCCGGGGTCGGGTTGCCGCTTGCATAAAGCGCGATCGCAACCGCGCCGGGGGCATCAACGGTGACCGGAACGGTGTTGCCGTTTTCTGCGATCTCGGGCGCGGTCAGGGTCAGCCCACCGGTGCCGACGGCCGCGCCGCCGGTGAATGCGGCAATCGCCTCTTCAGCACCCGCCGCCATTGCGCGCAGGGGCAGCATCGAGGCAGCCACGCCGCCGATGGCAAGCCCGAGCGCTTTGCGTCTGGAAAGTTGCATCGTCATCTCCTCTCGATATACGTCGAACCGATCACTCTTTGAGTGTCAGCAGATAAGCGACCACATCCTCGACCTGCTGGGCGGTCAGGATGGGCGGAAGATCGGCAGGCGCAGCCTTGCCGGTATAGGCGTCCCCCGGCCGGATAAAGGGCCCGGTCTTGTACATGCCGGGCATGAACGTGCCCTCGAACGTGTGCTTGGCATCTACCACGAGCCCGCGCAGCTGCGCCTCGGTCCAGCGGTCGGCGGCACCATCAAGCGCCGGGCCGATATTGCCCTGGAACGGTACGTCGGGCATGGCCGAGATCTCGTGGCAGGCCACGCAGTTGCCAAGGGCGTTCGTCGTCATGATCTTGGCGCCCGAAGCGGGATCGCCCGCAGTGCCGGTCAGCGATTCCGCGATCGCACCGTCTTCAGCCCAGGTGACATCGGTGGGCGCAACTTCGGCAAAAGCGGCACCGGCGGTAAGTGTGGCAACGGCAGCAGCCATCACGACGTAACGTGTCATAGAAGACCTCCCTCTTCTTCTTTCGAATCCCATGTAACCGAGTGCGGCGTTTGGACGCAATACTATAATTCAAATATCTGCATGTGTAATCGACACAAACAGATCTGAACGATTATTGCGTCGCCATCTGGCTAGCGAGAAATTTTTGGAAATTTTCTCCACTTTCATAGCCATGATCTTTCACCCAGGTCAACAGCGCCTTTGTTGTCCCCTTCCCGAACGCGCCCGGCATGGTGGCCACGGCGGCACGCGCGGCGGTTGCATCTTCGGGCACTTCTTCGGGCAGGAACATCATCGTGGGGGTGAACATGACGCCCCATTTCATGGCCATGTCTTTCTCGGGCATGGCCCCGCCGTCGAAATCGGTCACCTCGACATCGCCGAACAGATTCAACTGCACGACGAAATAGTTATCCTCGATCAGCTGCGTGATCTCGGGGTCGGGAAAGACCTCTTCGTGCATCTTGGTGCAATAGATGCAGCCGCGCTGTTCGAAGATCACCAGAAGGCGCTTGCCCTCAGCATTTGCCTCTTGCAGGTCTTCGCGCAGATCCTTGAACGTATCGCGCATCCAAGGCGTCTTGTGCAGCCCGTCATCGCCAAGCTCGGCCGCGCCCAGGGGTAGGGCCAGGGCAAGAACGGTCAGGGCGGCGGTCAGGATGTGTCGCATTCTTCTCTCCTCCGTCTTCGCTCAGCCCAGCGAGGTGATGCCGGGCATCCAGCGGATCATGAAATCGGCAATATAGCTTAGCGTGTCGGTAGCGATCAGGACCGCGAACAGGATCAGCATGACCCCCATGACCTTTTCCACATACATCAGCTTACCCCGATGGCGGTTCATGAAGGCGAGGAAGGGGCGCGCGAAAAAGGCCGCGACGATGAAGGGCGCGGTCATGCCGATGCCGTAGAAGAACAGCAACAGCGCCCCGCGCGACAGATCCCCCATCCCCGAGGCAACCATCAGGATCGCCGCCAGCGCGGGGCCTACACAGGGCGTCCAGCCGAAGCCGAAGGCAAGGCCCATGACATAGGCCCCGATCACGTTCGAGGGATCGGCCTTGGATTCAAGCCGGGCCTCGCGGTAAAGGAACGGAATGCGGAGGACACCCAGGAAATGCAACCCGAACACGAACAGGATCGCGGCCGCAACATAGGACAAGGGTTGCATCCATTGCCGGAACGCCTGGCCCAGTGCGGTGGCGCCCATTCCCATCAGCATGAATATCGTTGTCACACCAAGAGCAAAAGCGATGGCCGAAAAGACCAGCCTTCGCTGCGCCCCCGGCGCGATCTGGCCGTTGCCACGCAGCTCGGCCATCGAAATTCCGCCCATGTAGGACAGGTAGAACGGCACCATCGGCAGGATGCAGGGCGTCAGGAACGACAGGATGCCCGCAAGAAGCGCGCCCCCGTAGGTCGGGTCCATTATCATGCTTTCTCCCTTGCGGATCGATTCCTTGATCCGCACACCAAAACACATTACGATTTTTATATGTAAAGGAAGGTGCGTCAATCATGCGTCTTGCACTTTCGGCCATTTTCATTCTCGCGATGCAGTTTCTGGCTGGTCCGGCCGGGGCCGAGGCGTTTCGCCTGCTCATGGTGGAGCAGCCCGGATGCGCCTATTGCGAGCGTTGGAAGGCCGAGATCGGCCCGATCTATCCGAAGACACCCGAGGGTACGGCCGCACCGTTGGAGCATGTGCAACTGCGCGGGGACTGGCCCGAAGGCATCACCATCGGAAGCCGGCCGGTCTTCACCCCCACCTTCCTTTTGCTGAAGGATAACGTCGAAGTCGGACGGATCGAGGGCTATCCGGGTGAAGATTTCTTCTGGGGCTTGCTTGGCATGGCCCTGAAAGATGCCGGTGCGCTGCTTCCCCCGACCTGAACGGGGCCGCGCTTGAGGCTCGATTCCGGCGAATTCGCGTGGTAAGGCAGCCAAGCGCGCCTATCGAACGGGCGCCCGATGCAAGGGAAGGACGCGGTGCAGCAGATGGCACCTGACGGACAGGACAAGGCAACCGACCCGACGCCCGTGGCGACGGACCGTTGTCTGCGTCTTCAGGCGGACGAACTTATGGTTCGTGCACAAGAGGCATCGAACCTGCTTAAGGCCCTCGCGCATGAGGGGCGGCTGATGATCATGTGTCACCTGGCCTCGGGCGAGAAATCGGTGACCGAGCTGGAGATCCTGCTGGAATCGCGGCAGGCGGCGGTCAGCCAACAACTGGCGCGGCTTCGTCTGGAAAACATCGTGACCTGTCGACGCGAAGGCAAGGCAATCTATTATTCGTTGCGCGACCCCAAGGCCGCCCGGATCGTCGAGCTGGTCTACGACATGTTCTGCGGCGGCGACTGATCGGCACGAGGCGGCCGGTTTCCGGCCACGGGGAGGAGAGGGACGGATGGACAGCATCCCGATGGAGGCACTTTCGGCGCTTGTCGGCCTTGGCGGCGGGCTTGTGCTGGGGTTGGCCGCGCGGCTGGGGGATTTCTGCACGCTCGGCGCGCTGGAAAGCGCGGCCTACGGCGCCGACCAGCGGCGGCTGCGGCTTTGGGGCGTGGTTCTGGGTGTGGCCATCGCCGGCGCCTTCCTGGCCGAGATGCTGGGCTTTGCCGATCTGGGGGCCACCTTCTATCTGACGCTGGAATGGAATCCGCTGGCCTCGATCTTCGGCGGGCTGCTGTTCGGCTACGGCATGGCGATGGCGGGGAATTGCGGCTTCGGGGCGCTGGTGCGTTTTGGCGGCGGAGATCTGCGCAGCCTTGTGGTCGTGGTGGTGATGGGCATCTTCGCCTTCGTCACGCTGTCGGGCCCCCTTGGCCCGCTGCGCACGCTTCTCTTCGAACAGATCGAGACGCCCGAACCGCAAGGCATCGCGCATTGGCTGGCCGCGCAGACGGGCCTTGCGCCGATCACCTTCGCCCTGCCCGTCGCCGCCGCGCTGATGGTGTGGGCGCTGGTCCATGCCCCGCTTCGGCGCGATCCGCGCCGTATCCTGTGGGGCGTGGCGGCGGGGCTGGCCATCGTGTTCTGCCTTGTCGGCACGACGGCGGTCTACCGCGAATCCCTTGGTGCCGTCGGGGTCGAGGCACCGTCCTTCACCGCCCCGCTTGGCCGCACGATCCTGTATTTCATGACCTCGACCGCAGGCGGCATCACCTTCTCGGTCGGGCTGGTAGCGGGGGTTTTGGCGGGGGCGTTCTCGGGTTCGCTGCTGCGCGGGATGTTCCGCTGGGAAGCCTGCGAAGACCCGCGCGAACTTGGCCGCCAGGTCTCGGGCGCGGCGATGATGGGGATCGGTGGCACCGTGGCGATCGGTTGCTCGATCGGCCAGGGCGTGTCGGCCATGTCGGTTCTGGCCTTCTCGGCGCCCGTCACGCTTGGCGCCATCGTCGTAGGGGGGCTTGTCGGGCTGCGCCACCTGATCGGCGGCTTCCAGCCCGAATGATCCCTGCCCCGCACCGCGGGACGGAACAGGCCGCGCAACCGGAGTTGCGCGGTCCTCGTAGTCCCATGGCCCCGGCTCAGGTGCGGAACACGCGATAGATCGCGGGGATCACCAGCACCGTCAGCAGGGTCGAACTGAGCAGCCCGAACAGAAGCGAGATCGCCAGCCCCTGAAAGATCGGGTCGGCCAGGATCACCACTGCGCCGATCATCGCCGCGATCGCGGTCAGCAGGATCGGCTTGAAGCGGATCGCCCCCGCCTCGATCAGGATGTCGAGCTTGGTCTTTCCCGTGCTGTCGGCATGGCGAATGAAATCCACCAGCAGGATCGAGTTGCGCACGATGATCCCGGCAAGCGCTATGAATCCGATCATCGAGGTGGCCGAGAATGGCGCGGCGAAAAGCCAGTGCCCCAGCATGATCCCCAGGAAAGTCAGTGGAATCGGCGTCAGGATCACCAGCGGCAGCTTGAAGCTGCCGAACTGCGCGACCACAAGGATGTAGATGCCCAGAAGCGCCACCGCAAAGGCCGCGCCCATATCGCGGAAGGTCACCCAGGTCACCTCCCACTCGCCATCCCAAAGCAGGGTGACGTGGCTTTCGTCCTCGGGCTGGCCGTGCAGGCGGATCACGGGCTTTTCGCCTTTGGGCCAGTCCATCGCCTCCAGCGCATCCGACACGGCGATCATGCCGTAAAGCGGCGCCTCGAAACTGCCGGCCAGTTCGGCCTGCACCATTTCGGCCGCGCGGCCATTATGACGGAAGATCGCGTAAGAGGCACGCTCTTCATCGACCGAGACGACATCGCCCAGTTCGACCACCCCACGCGCACCGGGAAGCAGGTTCTGCGGGATCGGGGTGGACAGGGTCGCCTCGTCCATCACGCGCGCACCCAGCGGGCGCTCCATGACGATGGGCAGCGGCGCACGGCCGCCGCCGCGATGCGAATAACCCACCGTGGTCGCGCCGTTCAGCAGCGCAAGCGTGTCGAAGACATCGCTTTCCTGCACCTCGAAGAACTCGATATCGTCGGCATTCACCGTGGCGCGCAACCGCCGCGCCTGCGTGCCGAAGCTGTCGTCCACATCCACGATGAAGGGCACGCTTTCAAAGGCCTTGCGGATCTGCGTGGCCGCACGGCGGCGCGTTTCGGCATCGGGGCCATAGACCTCGGCCAATAGCGTTGCGATCACCGGCGGCCCCGGAGGCGGCTCCACCGTCTTGAGGCTGGTGCCTTCGGGCACCGGTAGCGCCAGCACGCGCGCGCGCACATCCAGCGCGATTTCATGGCTGGAACGGTCGCGCGCCTCTTTCGAGGTCAGGTTGATCTGCACATCGCCCTGATGCGGCTCTGCCCGCAGGTAATAGTGCCGCACGAGCCCGTTGAAATTGAACGGTGCCGCCGCCCCGGCATGGGTTTGCACGCTGACCACCTCGGGCAGTTCGGTGACGGCCCCGGCCACCAGCTGGGCCACGGCATCGGTATCCTCCACGCTGGCCCCTTCGGGCAGGTCCAGCACCACCGACAGTTCGGACTTGTTGTCGAAAGGCAAAAGCTTGACCGTCACGTCCTTGGTGTAAAGCAGGCCGAGCGAGCCGAAGGACAGGACAATCGTGGCGATCAGGAAGGCCCAGGCCGATCCCTTGCTGGCCAGCACCCGGCGCGCGACCCGCTCATAGATCGCGCCCAGCCTGCCGCCGTGATGGCCCGCGTCGTGATGCAGCGGCGCGTTGCCCGCGATCTTCACCATCAGCCAGGGCGTGATGATCACCGCGACGAAGAACGAAAAGATCATCGCGGCCGAGGCATTGGCCGGAATCGGCGACATGTAGGGCCCCATCAGCCCCGAGACGAACAGCATCGGCAACAGCGCCGCCACCACGGTCAGCGTGGCCACGATGGTGGGGTTGCCCACCTCGGCCACGGCGGCAATCGCCTTCTGCATCCGGGTTCCGGGGGTTTTCAGCCCCCAGTGACGGGCGATGTTCTCGATCACCACGATGGCATCGTCGACCAGAATCCCGATCGAGAAGATCAGCGCGAACAGGCTGACCCGGTTCAGCGTGTAGCCCATGACCCAAGCCGCAAACAGCGTCAGAAGGATCGTGACCGGAATGACGATGGCCACCACGATCGACTCACGCCAGCCGATGGCAAACAGCACCAGCGCGATGATCGACACCGTGGCAAGGCCAAGGTGGAACAGCAACTCGTTGGCCTTCTCGTTCGCGGTCTCGCCATAATCGCGCGTGACCTGAACCTCGATGCCTTCGGGGATCAGATGGCCCTTCAGCTCTTCGACGCGGTGCAGGATCTGTTCGGCCACGACAACGGCGTTCGCGCCGGCCCGCTTGGCCACCGCAAGCGTCACCGCAGGCGCCCGCACCAACCCCTCGGGGCCGCGCGTCACATTGGCCACGATGTGATCTGTGGTGTCGGGCACATAGCTGACATCGGCCACATCGGCCACATAGACGGGCCGGCCGTCGCGCGCCGTCATCAAAAGCCCCGCCACCTCGGAAGGCGCGGTCAGCGTCTGCCCTGCCACAAGGCCGATCTGCTCGCCCCCGTCGCGCAGCTTGCCGGTCGAGAAGGTCCGGTTCGCCTGCTGCACCTTGTAGGCAAGCTGCTGAAGCGTGATGCCGTAAAGCGCAAGCTTTTCGGGGTTCGGCGCGATGCGGATCGCCTCGGTCGCATCGCCCACGATATAGGTCAGGCCGACATCCTCGATCTTGGTGACCTCGGCCTGCAATTCGCGGGCGATGCGGGTCAGTTCGTTGGCCGCGACACCCGCGCCCGACAGGGTCAGCGATACGATGGCCACATCGTCGATGCCGCGCCCCACGATCATCGGCTCGGCGATGCCCACGGGCATGCGGTCGAAATTGGCGCGCACCTTCTCATGCACGCGCAGGATCGCCGCGTCGGACGAGGTGCCCACCACGAAACGCGCCATCACCAGCGCGTAATCGTCGAAGGTCTGGGAATAGACGTGCTCGACCTCGTTGATGCCCTTGACGATGGTCTCCATCGGCTCGGTCACCAGCTTCACCGCATCCTCGGCCTTCAGGCCCGGCGCCTGGATATGGATGTCGACCATCGGCACCGAAATCTGCGGCTCTTCCTCACGCGGGAGGCTGACGAGCGCCACAAGCCCGACGGCAAGCGCCGCGAGGATCATCAGCGGCGTCAGGGCCGAGGCGATGAACCCGCGCGTCAGCCGCCCGGCGATACCAAGGTTTTCCTGTGCCATTTCATCGCCCTGCTGGTCACTGCTCATGTGAGACCACCGTTTCGCCGCCATGCAGGCCGGTCACGATCTCGACCATCTCGACGCCGTCGACCATGCTGCGCGCGCCCGGAACCACGGCCCGCTCCATCCGCGTTCCATCCCGCTCGATCCACAGGAAATCGAGGCCCGAACGGGTCTGCAACAGGGCGGCGGGCACCAGGATCGCCGCGCGCCGGCCAAGCGGCAGACGCACCAGCACGCGCGCATCGACAAAGGCATCGTCCAGCCCCGACACCTCGACATCGGCCACGACACGCCCGTTCTCGATCTGCGGATAGACCTTGGCAAGCGTGCCCTTCGCGGCGCCGCCCTCGGTCTCGATCGCGATCTCGTCCCCTTCGCGCATCTGGCCCGCATGGCGTTCGGGCACGGCAAGGCGCAGGAACACGCCGCCACCGCCGATCGTTGCGACCACCTCGCCCGGCATCACGACGGCCCCCACCGCAACCGGCACATCCAGAACCCGCCCCGAGATCGGCGCCAGAACCCTGCCCTCGGCCGCCTGCTGCTCGATCACCTGCCGCTGCGCGCGCTGCGCCTCGATCTGGCCCTTGACCACATCGACCTGCGTGCGCAGCGCATCCAGCCGCTGCGCGGTCGTCACGCCGCGCGACAACAGCTCTTCGCCCCGCTTCAGCTCGGCCTCGGCATTCTCCAGCTGCGCACCAAGCGCCTGAAGCTGCGCGTCGATCGCGCCGATCTGGAAATCGAGCTTCTCGTCCACGATCCGCCCAAGCACCTGCCCGGCCTGAACGTGATCGCCCTCGACCACCTCCAGCCCGACCAGCGTGCCCCCCAGCCGCGCGCGCGCGGGGATCGTATCCTTCGCCTCGACCCGGCCATAGACGGCCTTCCAGTCCGTCACCTCCACCGGGGTCACCAGCAGGCTTCCCTCGGCCCGCGCCATCATCGGCAGGCAAAGCGCGCAAAGCGCAAGCGGCAGAAACACGGATCTCATCGGTTTGTCCCTCCGTCCGGGTGGCCGGTCCGCTGCGGACCATATAACATTCCGGTTTTTGAATATGAGACTGTTACACCACAAATCAACCCCTTCGCAAGGATGGATGCAATGATCTCGATCATCCCTCTTCTTGCGGGCCTTTCACGCCACACACCAATGCGCTAAACGCTGAGCGCAGGAACAAGAGGTGACACCATGCACGACATCCGCGCCATCCGCGAAAACCCCGCCGCCTTCGACGCCGCCCTCGGCCGCCGGGGTCTTGCACCGATGTCGTCCGGGATCCTTGCCCTCGACGAAGCCCGCCGCGCAGCGATCCTTGCAGCGGAAACCGCCCAGGCCGCGCAGAACGCCGCCTCGAAAGAGGTCGGCGCGGCCAAGGCGCGAGGCGATGACGCCGAGTTCGAACGCCTGCGCGCCCTCGTGGCCGAAAAGAAGACCGAGGTCGCCGCGATGACCGCCGAAGCCGGCGCGAAAGACGCGGAACTGCGCGACATCCTGCTGCGCATCCCGAACCTGCCGCTCGACGAAGTGCCCGAGGGTGCGGACGAGGGCGACAATGTCGAAATCCGCCGCCACGGCACGCCCCGCACCCTTGGCTTCGACGCGCTCGAACATTTCCAGCTGCCCGCGGTGCAGGGCGGGATGGATTTCGAAACCGCCGCGAAACTGTCGGGCGCGCGCTTCGTGCTGATGTCCGGGGGGGTCGCACGGCTGCACCGGGCGCTTGCGCAATTCATGCTCGACCTGCACACCGGCGAACACGACCTGATCGAAACCATCACCCCCGTCCTTGTGCGGGACGAGGCGATGATCGGCACCGGCAACCTGCCCAAATTCGCCGAAGACAGCTACCAGACGACCAATGGCTGGTGGCTGATCCCGACGGCCGAGGTGACGCTGACCAATATCGTCGCGGGCTGCATCGTCGAGGACAGCTACCTGCCCCGGCGCTATTGCGCGCATACCCAGTGCTTCCGCTCCGAGGCGGGCTCGGCCGGCAAGGACACCACCGGCATGCTGCGCCAGCACCAGTTCGAGAAGGTCGAGATGGTGACGATCTGCCGCCCGGAAGAGGCCCTTACCGAACACGAACGCATGACGCGCTGCGCCGAAACCGTGCTCGAACGGCTGGAACTGCCCTACCGGCGCATCGTCCTTTGCACGGGCGACATGGGCTTCGGATCGCAGAAGACCCATGACCTCGAAGTCTGGCTGCCGGGCCAGAACACCTACCGCGAGATCTCGTCGGTCTCGACCTGCGGCACCTTCCAGGCGCGGCGCATGAACGCCCGCTACAAACCCGCCACGGGCGGCAAGCCGGAATTCGTCGCCACGCTGAACGGCTCGGGCCTGGCGGTGGGGCGCTGCCTGATTGCGGTGCTGGAAAACGGCCAGGAGGCCGATGGCTCGGTCACGCTGCCCGCGGCCCTGCACCCCTATCTGGGCGGCAAGACGCGGCTGGTGGAGAACCGGCTGGTCTGACGAAATCCGGCGCGCGGATGGCCGGCCCTTTCGCGCGCCTGCTTCTTCAGAGAAACAAATATCCCCGCCGGAGGCTTCCGGCCTCGGCGTCGAAGCCTCCGGCGGGGATATTTTCACAAAGGTGAAATCAGCCTTTCGGCTTGCTCGACAGCCCGCGCGACTTTCGGTCCTCGTGCTTTTTCGCGTCGACATGCTTCTTGAGGCGCGACGGGATCGATTTCTTGCGGTCCTTGTAGGGGTTCTTTGCCCCCTGGTCGCGGAATGTCAGGCGGATCGGCGTGCCCGGCATGTCGAAGGATTCGCGCAAGCCGTTGATCAGATAGCGCGCATAGCTTTCGGGCAGCTTGTCGACATGCGTGGCCATCACCACGAAACCCGGCGGGCGGGTTTTCACCTGGGTCATGTAGCGCAGCTTGATCCGGCGTCCGCCGGGGGCGGGCGGGGGGTGCGCCTCGGTCATCGCGCCAAGCCACTGGTTCAGCTTGGCGGTCGGCACGCGCCGGTTCCAGACCTGATGCGCCTTCAGGATGGCGGCATGCAGCCGGTCAAGCCCCTTGCCCGTTTTGGCCGAAACGGTCACGAGGGGCGCGCCACGCAGCTGCGGCAAGAGGCGTTCGAACGCCTCGCGCAGCTCTTTCAGCTTTGCGGGCTTGTCCTCTTCCAGATCCCATTTGTTCGCCGCCACCACGACCGCGCGGCCCTCGGTTTCGGCGAAATCGGCGATGCGCAGGTCCTGCTGCTCGAAGGGGATGTCCACGTCGAGAAGCACCACCACCACCTCGGCAAAGCGCACCGCGCGCAGCCCGTCGGCCACCGAGAGCTTCTCGAGCTTGTCGGCGACCTTGGCGCGCTTGCGCATGCCCGCGGTGTCCCAGATCCGCATCGGCGTGCCCATATATTCGGTCGTGACCGAGATCGCGTCGCGCGTGATCCCCGCCTCGGGCCCGGTCAGCAGGCGGTCCTCGCCGATGATCTTGTTGATCAGCGTGGACTTTCCGGCATTGGGGCGCCCGATCACGGCAAGCTGGAGGGGCTTTGTCTTCGTCGGGGGCTGATAGACCCCCTCGTCTTCCGAGCCCTCCTCGATATCGACATCGGTCTCGGGGGCGTCGGCGGCGTGGCGGGCCTCGAACGCATCGGCCAGCGGGCGCAGCATGGCATAGAGATCGTCGAAGCCCTCGCCATGCTCGGCCGAAAGCTTCAGCGGTTCGCCCAGGCCAAGGCTCCAGCCCTCGGTCGCGCCGGCATCGCCGGCATGGCCTTCGGCCTTGTTGGCGGCCAGGATCACATGGGCGTTCTTGCGCCGCAGGATATCGGCGAAAATCTCGTCCGCGGGGGTGACGCCGGCGCGCGCGTCGATCACGAAGAGGCAGATGTCGGCCTCTTCCACGGCGCGTTCGGTCAGGCGGCGCATGCGGCCCTGCAGGCTGTCATCCTCGGCCAGTTCCAGCCCGGCCGAGTCGATCACCACGAAGCGCAGGTCGCCCAGGCGTGCCTCGCCCTCACGCAGGTCACGCGTGACGCCGGGGGTGTTGTCGACCAGCGCAAGGCGCTTGCCGACGAGGCGGTTGAACAGCGTGGACTTGCCCACGTTGGGGCGGCCGACAATGGCCAGCGTAAAGCTCATGACGCCCTCCTTGGGCAGAGACAAGCGGCCCCTTTACACCGCTTTGGCGTCAACGGAAAGCGTGAAGCTGCCCGTTGGTGCCGACGACATAAAGCGTGCCGCCCGCGACCACCGGGGCAGAGGCCGCGCCGCCCGGAATCTCGGCCTGGCCGACCAGCGCG
Organism: Rhodobacter maritimus; assembly: GCF_058747975.1. NCBI lineage: Bacteria > Pseudomonadati > Pseudomonadota > Alphaproteobacteria > Rhodobacterales > Rhodobacter > Rhodobacter maritimus. Next base: position 2,217,796 of record NZ_CM179095.1, read on the forward strand.
CCGGAGGCCGGGTCAAACACCCGCAAAAGCCCGTCGGACGAGGCGACGAACAGCCGCCCCCCGGCCAGGACCGGGCCGTAATTGGCATGGATCGCCTTCTGGCGCTTGGGCTTGTCCTTGACGAAATAGGGCAGATCGACCGCCCAGATCGTGCCGCCGGTCTCTGCGTCAAGGCGCACCAGCTGCGCCTCGTCCGAGACGAGGAAAACCGAGCCGCCGGCAACCTGCACCGGCGAATTGGCCCCTTCCGTCGCGGTCCAGAGCCGCTCGCCCGAATTGACCCCAAGCGCCACGAGCTTGCCCGCCGAAGATCCGGCATAAAGCGTATCGCCCGCGATCACCGGATCGCCCGTCAGGTCCACCACCGTGGCATAGGCGCGGCCAAGGCGCGTGCCTGCGACCCGTCCCTGCCACAGGGTCAGCCCGCCCTGGCGCAGCGCGGCGATCATGTCGCCCGAGGGGAAGGGAAAGACCACCAGCCGGTCATTGACCGCCGGCGCCGAGACCCCCGTCACGCCCGTAGGCGAGGGCGTGCCCGGCAGTTGCCATTGCACCTTGCCGTCGCTTGCGCGCACCGCCCAGGCCGAGCTGTCGCGCGCCACGACATAGACGATCCCGCCCGAAACCGTCGGCGCACCGCCCACGGCCACGTCGAAGCGCTGCCGCCAGGCGACCGCACCCGTGGCCGCATCCAGCGCGATCAGCTCGCCGAACCCGGTGGTCACATAGACCCGGCCGTCGGCATAGGCGATCCCGCCGCCCGAGGCGTCGTCGGCACGGTCCGAGGGCGGCGTCAGGTCCGCGCTCCACAGCGTGGCGCCATTGGTGCCCGTCGCCACGACCGTTGCGCGGCTGTCCATCGTGTAGACGCGCCCCGCCCCGACCACCGGATCGGCGGTGATGCGGTGCTTGCGCCCCGCGCCCTGCCCTACATCGGCCGACCAGACCCGCGTCGTGCCCTGCCCGATCGCGGCATTGAACAGCGCATGCGTGGGCAGGCCGCCCCGATGTGTCCATTCCGCATTGGCCCGGCTGGCCGGAAGGTTGATCGGAACCGCCACCGCGCCGGTCAGCGGGGCCGCCTCTGCACCTTGCAGCACGTCGCGCGGATCAAGCCGGTCGCCTTCGAGTATCAGCTCTTTCGGCGCACAGGCCTGAAGTGCCGCAGCTGCGGCCAATACCGCGATCCCTTGGGAAAGCCTCACCGCTCTTGCCCCCTGTTCCTACGGTCATTCCGACCTGTTGCCGTTACGGCCGCCACACTTGCCCGCGCGCCGTCCGTCAGTTCTGCGCGGCGGGATCGGCCCCAAGCGCCACAATCAACTCACTCGCCCGCTGTTGCAAGCCCGCCGTCAGCCCGGCCTCGGACAGGATCTGGCGCAGAAGGTCCACGGCCGCGTCGGTCCGCCCTTCGGCGACATGGACCAATGCTTGCTGCTCCATCGCCAGAAGGCGGTAGGGCGCGCCGGGCGCGGCCAGCGTAGCAAGCGAGGCATCGCGCGTGGCGGCGTCCATCGCCGCCCCCCCCACGATCACGGATTTGAGCCGCGCCAGATCGCGCAGGCTTTGCGGCACCTCTGTGTCCGAAGCCACCGCAGACAGCTTCTCCAGTGCCGCCGCGCGCCCTTCGGCATCCGTCGCCTCGGTCTCGGCCGCCGCGATCAGCGCCAGAACGCCCGCCCGCGCGCCATCGGCCGAAACCGCCGCAAGCGCGGCGGCGCGGTCCTCGGCCTCCATCGCGGACATGACCGAATCCCCGAAGGCCTGTGCCTCGGCCTCGGCGCGCGCCTTCTGCCATTCGTTGTAGGCAGCACCCCCGACGATGCCCAGAACCGCCACGACGCCGATCCAGCCATATTTGCGCATCAACGCAAACAGCCGGTCGCGGCGCACCTCTTCGGTAACCTCGTCGATGAAGCTGTCGGTATCGCTCAAGCTCATGCCCTCTCATGCTTTTCGAGCCTGTCTTACACGCTTGCCCCCCGCCTTGCCAAGGGCGGGCACCAAGGTCGCGCACCACAACCCGGTCTAAGCGGGTTTTGTCTTGAGGCGCGGCGCCGTCGGCCCTAATGTGAACCGTCTGGTTCAGACCCTGCCGCTTCGCCGCTATGGCGCAGTAAAAGGGATGCTGGGTTCGGGTTTCGCGGGCAATCCGCCCGGCTGTTTATTACACTGATCGCCCTGTTGCCGGGCAAGGGGTCTGCAATGCGCGTCGTTCCCATCGTCAACGCTGTCCTTGTCAGCGCCGCACTTTACCTACTGGTGTTCGAGCGCGACCGCCTGCTGGCCTTCGCGGCCCGCGATGCCGAGGACGCGATCCCCGCCCAGCCCGCAGCACCGCCAGAGGCGGTATCGGTGCAGGTCATCAATTCGCGCGCGCAAGAGGTGGGCCAGGGCGTGCTGACGCGCGGCCAGACCGAGGCCGCGCGGCGCGTCGAAGTGCGGGCCGAGACCACCGCGCCGGTCATCTCCGAACCGCTGCGGAGGGGCGCGCTGGTCGCGGCCGGCGACGTGCTGTGCCGGCTTGATCCCGGCACCCGGGCCGCCACCCTCGCCGAGGCCGAGGCGCGCCTTGCCGAAGCGTTGCTTTCGGCCAATGCCGCCGAGAAACTGCAAGAAGGCGGGTTCCGCTCGGAAACCGCCACGGCGGCGGCGCGCGCGGCCCTTCAGGCGGCAGAGGCCGGCGTTCAGGCCGCCCGCAAGGAGATCGAGCGGCTGACCATCACCGCGCCCTTCGCCGGCCTTCTGGAATCCGACACGGCCGAGCTGGGCGCGCTTCTGGCCGCGGGCGGCGCATGCGCCACGGTGATCGCGCTCGACCCGGTCAAGCTTGTGGGTTTCGTGCCCGAAACCGAGGTCGACCAAGTGCGCGAAGGGGCCGAGGTCGGCGCCCGGCTTGCCACCGGGCGCGAGGTTATGGGCCGCGTCACCTTCCTGTCGCGCGCCGCCGATCCGGCCACCCGCACCTTCCGCATCGAGGCCGAAGTGCCCAACGCGGACCTGTCGATCCGCGAGGGCCAGACCGTCGAGATGATCGTCGCGGCCGAGGGCACCCAGGCCCATTTCCTGCCCGCCTCGGCGCTGACGCTGGACGACGCGGGCCGCCTTGGGGTGCGCATCGTGGACGCGGGGCGCGCCGCCTTCCACCCCGTCAGCCTTTTGCGCGACGCGCCCGACGGGGTCTGGCTGGCGGGCCTTCCCGAGACGGCACAGGTCATCGTCCTGGGCCAGGAATACGTCACCGAGGGCACACTGCTTGAGGTGCACGAGGCGGGGCCGCTGCAATGACTGCCATCATCGACTGGGCCGCGGCCCGCGCGCGCATGGTGCTGGCCTTCGTGGTGATGACGATCGTCGCGGGGCTGTTTGCCTATATCGGCCTGCCCAAGGAGGGCGAACCCGATATCGAGATCCCCACCCTGTTCGTCTCGGTCCCCTTCCCCGGCATCTCGGCCGCCGACAGCGAAAAGCTGCTGGTCAAGACGATGGAGACCGAACTGGCCGATCTGGACGGCCTGAAGAAGATGTCGGGCACCGCGCTTGAGAACTATGCCGGCGTGATGCTGGAATTCGAATTCGGCTGGGACAAGACCAAGATCATCGCCGATGTGCGCGACGCGATGAACACCGCCGAGGGCAAGTTCCCCTCCGGCGCCGAGAAATACACGATCAACGAAATCAACTTTTCGGAATTCCCCATTGCGGTGGTCACGCTGTCGGGCGCGGCGCCCGAACGCACGCTGCTGCGGCTGGCCACCGAATTACAGGACAGGCTTGAAGGGCTGGACCCGGTGCTTGAAGCGACGCTGGCCGGACACCGCGACGAGATGCTCGAGGTGGTGATCGACCCCTTGCGCCTGGAAGCCTACAACGTCACCGCGCCCGAGCTGATCAATGTCGTGCGGATGAACAACCAGCTGATCGCCGCGGGCGAGGTCGAGACCGAGGGCGGCGCCTTCTCGGTCAAGATCCCGTCGTCGTTCGACAGCCCGCAGGATGTCTATGCCCTGCCCGTCAAGAAGAACGGCGAGCGTGTGGTCACGCTAGGCGATCTGGCCGAAATCCGCCTGACCTTCGAGGACCGCACCGGCACCGCGCGCTTCAACGGAGAGCGCACGGTCGCGCTGCAAGTGGTCAAGCGCAAGGGGTTCAACATCATCAACACCGTCGACGAGGTGCGCCGCGCCGTCGAGGCCGCCGAAGCCGCCTGGCCCCCCGAGCTGCAAAAGGCCGTCGACGTGGGGATCTCGCTCGACCAGTCGATCACCGTCGGCTCGATGGTCAGCCAGCTTGAAGGCTCGGTCCTGACGGCGATCGCGCTGGTGATGATCGTAGTGCTGGCAACGCTTGGCACGCGCTCGGCCCTGCTGGTGGGCTTTTCGATCCCGACCTCGTTCCTGCTGACCTTCCTTCTGCTTGGTGCGATGGGGGTGGCGGTATCGAACATCGTGATGTTCGGGCTGATCCTTGCGGTGGGGATGCTGGTCGATGGCGCCATCGTCATCGTGGAATATGCCGACATGCGGATCCGCCAGGGCCAAGGCCCGATGCGCGCCTATACCGAGGCCGCCAAGCGCATGTTCTGGCCGGTTGTCTCCTCCACAGCCACCACGCTGTGTGCCTTTCTGCCGATGCTGTTCTGGCCGGGCGTGCCGGGCGAGTTCATGGGGATGCTGCCGATCACCATCATCTTCGTTCTTTCGGCAAGCCTTGTGGTGGCACTGATCTATGTGCCGGTGGTGGGCGGTGTCGCGGGCCGTCTGAGCCGCCTGTTCGAACGTGGCGCAGCTGTGCTTCTGCCCTACCCCTGGTGGCTGCGCGCGGCGCTTGCGCTGATCGCGGTGGGGGCGGTGTTCCTTGGCGCGATGCTGATGCTCAACCCCGGCTATCTGTCGGGCAGGCGCATGCCCTCGGGGGCTTTCCTTGCTGCGGTTCCGGGGGCGGTGCTGTTCCTTCTGGGCACGATGGCGGCCTCGGTCACGCTGACCGCGATCCGGCCGCGGCGCGCACCCAAACCGATCGCGCCGGGCTATCGCCGCCGCCCCTTCGGCCGTTTCACCGCGCTTATCGCGGGAAACCCGGTGATGCCGCTGGTCACGGTGGCGGTGGTGCTGGGCATCGTCGTCGCGGTCTTCGGCTATTACGGGCGCAACAACAACGGCACCGAGTTCTTCGTGGAATCCGAGACCGAGCAGGCGATCATCTATGTCCGCGCGCGCGGCAATCTGGGCCTGAGCGAGAAGGATGCGATCATGCGTGCGGCCGAGGCCCATGTCCTTGGCACGCCGGGGGTCGCGGCGGTCTTCGCCTTTGCCGGCGAAGGCGGGCTGAACCAGAACACCGGCGGCGCCATCGCGCCCCGCGACACGATCGGCCAGATCCAGGTCGAGATGCTGCCCTGGGTCCAGCGCAAGGACGATCCCGCGCTGGATGGCGACGTGGTGATGGATGGCATCATGGCGCGGCTGGCCGGTATTCCCGGCATCCGCGCGGAATACCTGTCGCAATCGCGCGGGCCCGCCTCGGGCAAGCCGATCCAGCTACGCCTGAAGGGCGACGATTTCGCCGCGCTGGATCAGGCGGTGACGATCGTCGCGGACCGGATGGCCGGGATGCGCGGCATCACCGCGATCGAGGACACCCGCCCCCTGCCCGGCATCGACTGGGAAATCGATGTCGATGTCACCCGCGCGGGCCGTTTCGGCGCGGATGTGGCCACGGTGGGCGGCATGGTCCAGCTTGTTACTCGCGGCATCCTTCTCGATACGATGCGCGTCGACAGCTCGGACGAAGAGATCGAGATCCGCGTGCGCCTGCCGCGCGAAGACCGCGTCCTGTCGACCCTCGATGCGCTGAAGCTGCGCACCGCCGAGGGGCTTGTGCCGCTGGCCAATTTCATCACCCGCACGCCGGTCCCGAAACTGGGCCGGATCGACCGGGTGGACCAGACCCGCTATTACGACGTGAAGGCCGATGTCATCGCGGGGCTGAGCAACGAGGTGGGCCAGCCGATCAACGGCAACGAGCGTATTCAGGCCATCACCGGGTGGCTTGAAACCGAAGCCGAACTGCCGCCCGGCGTGGCCTGGGAATGGACCGGCGACATGGTCGATCAGGCCGAAAGCCAGGCCTTCCTGACCAGCGCCTTCGGCGGGGCGCTTGCGCTGATGTTCGTGATCCTGCTGGCACAGTTCAACAGCTTCTACAACGCGGTGCTCGTGCTGCTGGCGGTGGTGCTGTCCACGGCCGGGGTGCTGGTGGGCATGCTGGTAATGGATCAGCCCTTCTCGATCATCATGACCGGGGTGGGGATCGTCGCGCTTGCCGGGATCGTGGTGAACAACAACATCATCCTGATCGACACATTCCAGGAGTTCCGCCGCTACATGCCCCCGATCGAGGCCGTGATCCGCACCGCCGAGCAGCGCCTGCGCCCCGTCGCGCTGACCACGATCACCACCATGGCAGGCCTGGCCCCGATGATGTTCGGCCTCAGCCTCGATTTCATCAATGGCGGCTATTCGATCAACAGCCCCACTGCGCTGTGGTGGAAGCAGCTCGCCACCGCGGTGGTCTTCGGTCTTGGAACGGCAACGGTGCTGACGCTTATCGTCACCCCCGCGCTTCTGGCGCTACGCATCTGGTTCAGCACGGGGGCCTATCGCGGCCGCAAGGCACTGTCGGCGCTGCTTCAGGGCAAAGACAGCACCGCCGCGCGCGACCTGGCGCTGGAACGCGCCGCGCGGCGCATGGGCCATACCGAGATTGTCTGGGACGACATGCCCCCCGCCAATCCCCCGGCAGAGGAACACGGGCTGAACCGGGCCGCGGAATAGGCCCGGCTTGGACGAGCGGCTCAGGCCGCCTCTTCCTCGGCCGACTGGCGCGCCCACATCGCGCTATAGCGCCCGCCGCGCGCCAGAAGCGCCTCATGCGTGCCTTCCTCAACGATCTCGCCCTTTTCCAGCACCACGATGCGGTCGGCATCGGCGATGGTCGACAGGCGGTGCGCGATGGTGATCACGGTGCGCCCCTGCCCCATCGCGCGCAGGCTGTCCTGGATGTCGCGCTCGGTCTGGGTATCGAGCGCCGAGGTCGCCTCGTCCAGAAGCAGGATCGGCGGGTTCTTCAGCAGCGTGCGCGCAATGCCCACGCGCTGCTTTTCACCGCCCGACAGCTTCAGCCCGCGTTCGCCCACGGCCGTGTCATAGCCCTCGGGCAGCGCCATCACGAAATCATGGATCTTGGCGGCCCTGGCGGCGGCGATGACCTCGGCCTCGGTCGCGTCGGGGCGGCCATAGGCGATGTTGTAGCGGATCGAGTCGTTGAACAGGACCGTGTCCTGCGGCACTACGCCGATCTGGGCGTGCAGGCTGTCTTGCGTGATGTCGCGCACGTCCTGCCCGTCGATGCGCAGCGCGCCCCCCGTGACATCGTAGAAACGGAACATCAGCCGCCCGATCGTCGATTTTCCCGAGCCCGACGGACCCACAAGCGCCACGGTCTGGCCCGGCTCGACCCGCAACGAAATGCCCTTGAGGATCGGGCGCGCGGGATCATAGGCGAAACGGACATCCTCGAAGACGACCGCGCCGCCATTAACGCGCAGCGCGGGCGCGCCGGGCTTGTCGGTGATCTCGGCGGGCTGGTGCAGCAGGTCGAACATCTCGCCCATGTCCACCAGCGCCTGGCGGATCTCGCGGTAGACCGTTCCCAGAAAACCGAGCGGCATGGTGATCTGGATCATGTAGGCCTGCACCATGACGAAATCGCCCACCGTCAGGGCGCCGCGCTGCACGCCGATCGCGGCCATCACCATCACGACGACAAGGCCCGTGGTGATGATCAGCGCCTGCCCGAAGTTCAGCGCGGCAAGGCTCTGGCCGGTTTTCACGGCCATCTTCTCATACCCCGCCATCGAGGCATCGTAGCGCGCGGCCTCGCGCGCCTCGGCCCCGAAATACTTGACCGTCTCGAAATTCAGCAGGCTGTCTATGGCCTTCTGGTTGGCCTCGGTATCGGCCTCGTTCATCTGGCGGCGGATCTTCACGCGCCATTCGGTCACCTTGAAGGTCCATGTTACATAGGCCCAGATCGTGACCACCACCACCGCGGCATAGCGCCAGTCGAACAGCACCGCGAACAGGAGCGCCACCATCGTCAGTTCAAGAATCAGCGGCCCGACCGAGAACAGCATGAAGCGCAGAAGGAAATCCACGCCCTTCACCCCGCGCTCGATGATCCGGCTGAGGCCGCCGGTCTTGCGCGTGATGTGATAGCGCATCGAGAGGCGGTGGATATGGGTAAACGTCTCCAGCGCAAGCTGGCGCAGGGCGCGCTGCCCCACGCGCACGAACAACGCGTCGCGCAGCTCGCCGAAGCCGACGGACGAGATCCGCGCCACGCCATAGGCGATCGTCAGCGCGATCGCCCCAAGCGCCAGAAGCCAGCCGTCGTCGCGCGCCTCGCCGGCAAGGCTGTCGACGGCGGCCTTGTAAAGGAAGGGCGTCGCAACCGAGATCAGCTTGGCCACGACAAGCGCCGAAAGCGCCAGCACGACCCGGTGCTTGACCCATGACTGCGATCTGTCCTGCGGCCACAGATAGGGGGCAACCTGGCGGATCGTGCGCCAACCGCGCCCGCGCTCGCGCAGGTCTTTAGATTTGTCCGCACTGATATCAGACCTGCGCATTCCGCTTGCCTCGCCCGCCTTCCGGTTTCGAAGAATTCAGCCGAACCTCGAGGGCGAAGACACCCCGCACCCGCCAAAACGAACGATCCGGTTCGGCGAACCTAATCACGCAGGATGCAGAGTTCCAGCCCTATTCGGGAAGCGCGAAGACCTGGCCGGGATAGATCAGGTCGGGATCGCGGATCTGATCGCGGTTTGCCTCGAAGACACGCACATACAGCAGCCCATCGCCATAGGTCTCGCGCGCGATGGCCCACAGCGTGTTGCCGGGCTGAACCGTCAGGATCTCGGCCCGGGCACCGGGGGCGCCGGGGGGCGCATCGGCCGGGGCGGGCGCCTGCGCGGCCAGAAGGGCCTGCGGCGTTTCGCGCAGGAAGGGCGTTTCGGCGCGGCGCGCGACCTTTCCGTCCGGATCCAGCGCGTCAACCCGCAGCGTATAAGTGCCCGGAGCGACATCGCGCAGCACAAGCCGCCATTGCCCATCCTCTTCGGCGGCGGCAGAACCCACCTCACGGTTGTCGATATAGGCCCGCACCGCGCCGCCCGGCACGCCGCCGCGCCCGCTGACGGTCACCTCGGCGCCGCTGCCATAGGCGATCGTGTCGATCCGCATCGGATCCTGCGGCGAGGCCGTCGAGCCAGGATCGAGAAGCCGCGCGCCGGTGGCATCGGCCAGAAGCACGGGCGGCGGGGCCGCAATACCGCCCGCGCCGGTGGCATCGCCCGGGGCTGCGGCCTGCGTGTCCGGCATGGGCGCCTGCCCGGCGCCGGGCGGGTTTTGCTGGGCGGCAAGGGCCGGATCGGCCAGGGCGACCTCGGCGGCATCGGCGCTTTCGGCACCAGCCGTTTCCGCCCTAGCCGTTCCCGTGGGCCGCATCACTAGGGTCTGGTCGGACTCGACCGCTCTGCCGTTGGCATCGGTCGTCCGCAGCGTCATCGCGCGGGGCGCATCGGCCGGGGGCGCATCGAAGACAAGCGCGAAGGCGCCGCCCGCCCCCGCCACCACAGAGGCTACGGGCTGGCCGTCAAGCAAGACCTCGACCGTGGCGCCGGGCGCGGCCTGCCCGGCCACCGTCACCGCCCCGTCGGGGGTGGCGCGGAACATGTCGAAGACCGGGGGCATAGGCGCGCCGTCCTGACCCGAGGCGGGCGCGGCGCTGCCGGTTGCCTGGGGCGCCGCCATCTCGGGCGCGCCAAGCGCCGCGGGCGGAGCTGCCGCCTCATCCGCCGGGCCCGGCGCAACCGGGTTCTCCCGGTCCAGCGCGAACCATGCCAGCAGCGCCAGCGCCGCCGCCCCCGCTACCAGCCCGCCGATCGCCGCACCGCTGAAGGGCCGCGCCGCAGCCCCTTCGTCCGTCTTGCCGCCGTCCATATCCAACCCCAGTCCGGGCCACCCGCGGGCCCCTTCGGGCGGGGTCTTTCCGCCCCGCTGCTTGAGCAAGCTTAGCAAGCCCGCTATCACCGCTCAAGAACGCCCTTTCACAGTAGCGAGGAACCATGAGCCGCCACCAGAACTCTGTCTGTGTCTATTGTGGCTCGCGCAGCGGCGCGCGCCCCACTTATACCGAGGCCGCGCGCGCCACTGGCGCCATGCTGGCCGCGCGTGACTGGCGGCTGGTCTATGGGGCGGGCGATGTGGGCCTGATGGGTGAGGTCGCGCGCGCGGCCCAGGGCGCGGGCGGCGACACCTTCGGCGTGATCCCGATCCACCTGTTCCAGCGCGAAGTCGGCAAGCGCGACCTGTCGACCTTCATCGTCACCGAGAACATGCACGAGCGTAAGAAGGTCATGTATATGAACTCGGACGCGATCGTGGTGCTGCCCGGCGGGGCGGGATCTCTGGACGAGCTGTTCGAAGTGCTGACCTGGCGCCAGATCGGGCTGCACGAAAAGCCGATTTTCCTTCTGAACATCGAGGGTTACTGGGATCTTCTGCTGGGCCTTATCGATCACGTCATCGCCGAGGGCTTCGCCGATGCCAGCCTGCGCGATTACCTGGTGGTCGTGCCCGATGTCAGTGCGTTGGAAAGCGCGCTTTCCACCGCCTTCGGCTGACGCAGGCTGGCATAGGAATAAAGCACCAGCGCGGGCCAGATCAGCCCAAGCGCCGCGACATGCCAGCGGGTCAGCGGTTCGGCGAAAAGCAGCACGGCGCAGACAAGCTGCAATGTCGGGTTGAGGTATTGCACCAGCCCCACCGTCGCCAGCCGCACGCGCCGCGCCGCATAGGAAAACAGGATCAGCGGCCCGGCGGTCAGCACCCCCGAAAAGACCAGCATCGCCGTTGTCGCGGCATCCCGGCCGAAATGCCCCACCCGTCCCTGCGGCCCCCACCATCCGGCATGCAGCCCCGCAAGGCAGACCAGCGCCAGCGGCGTCAGGATCGCCACCTCGGCCGTGACCGACACGACCGGCCCGACGGGAAGGTATTTCTTCGCCAGCCCGTAAAGCCCGAAGCTGAAGGCAAGGGCCAGCACGATGCCGACCTTGGCCCCCAGTCCCCAGAACAGCACCCCCACCGCAACCGCCGCCAATGCCACGGCCACGGCCTGCAACCGGCCCAGCCTTTCGCCGAAGGCCAGCATCCCGATCACCACCGCGACCAGCGGAAAGACGTAATACCCCAACGAGGCCTCGGTCGCGCGGCCCGATTGCACCGCCCAGATGAAAACGAACCAGTTGACCGAAACCACCGCCGCCGAGAAGGCCAGCACCAGCCCGTTGCGCCCGCCGAAGGCCGCGGCAAGCGCGCCGAGCCGCCCCTGCGCGGCAAGGATCAGCCCGAACAGCACAAAGGACCACAGCGTGCGGTGGCACAGCACCTCAAGCGGCGGCACGTCCGACAGCGCCTTGTAATAGATCGATGACAGCCCCCAGACCACGCAGGCCGAGACCATCGCCAAAAGTCCTTTTGCCGCCTCGGTCATCCCGCCTTCTCCGGCCCCTCACGCCCCTTCATCGCCGAGCACCGGGCAAAAGGAAAGCGCCTTCGGGTGCACCCCGCCGGGGCGGGGGCCGCGCGGCCTAAAGCGCGTCGATTTCCTCCGCGACGATGGTGGCGATCTTTGCCACGGGATGCCGGGTCAGGGTCTTGTCGATCTCGGCCACGACACAGGCGCGCAGAGTATCGTCCATCTCGTCGCGCAACGCGCCCAGAACTTGCGGCGGGGCGCACAGGACCAGCTTCTGGAACCGCCCCGCGCGGGCACGGCGCGCCAGGGTTTGCACAAGATCCGCAGCGAACCGCTCGGCCGTCAAGCGTGCGTAATCGGGCTGCTCCAGCGCCGAACGCTGTCCGGGGCCATCGTCGGCCATGCGGCCCGGACGGTCAGACGCCGTTACCACCTCGTCGGCCTCGTCGCGGGCGATCAGCGACAGGCGGGGCGCCGCCGCGCCGCCGGTATTCTCCAGCAGCAGAGCCTTTTCGCCATCGGCCACGACAACCCAGGTTCCCTTGGCAAGCAACATCTCCGTCCCTCCTCTTTCGGTTGCACGATCCTATCCGAGATAGGATCGCACCGCCCCGATTTCAAAAGGCCCGCCGGAATATCCGGCGGGCCCTGCAACGATACACCGACGCGAAACGGGTCAGAGGCGCGAGGCCACGTTTTCCCAGTTCACCAGCTTTTCGAGGAAGTTGGTCAGGTAGGCCGGGCGCTTGTTGCGGAAGTCGATATAGTAGGAATGTTCCCACACATCGCAGCCCAGAAGCGCGGTCTGACCGAAGCACAGCGGGTTCACGCCGTTTTCGGTCTTGGTGACCTTGAGGCTGCCATCCTTGTCCTTGACCAGCCAGCACCAGCCCGAACCGAACTGCCCGGCACCCGCGGCGGCGAAGTCTTCCTTGAACTTGTCGACCGAGCCGAAGCTTTCGGTGATCGCCGCTTCAAGCGCGCCGGGCATCTTGTCGCCATTCGGACCCATCATCTCCCAGAACTGCATGTGGTTCCAGTGCTGCGAGGCGTTGTTGAAGATGCCGTTCTGCGCCACGGCGCCGGCCTGATAGGTGCCGCGCACGATATCCTCAAGGGATTTGCCTTCCCACTCGGTCCCGGCGATCAGCTTGTTGCCGTTGTCGACATAGGCCTTGTGGTGCAGGTCGTGGTGATATTCCAGCGTTTCCCTGGACATGCCAAGACCGGCAAGGGCGTCATGGGCGTAGGGAAGATCGGGAAGTTCAAAAGCCATCGTTCGGTTCCTTCTGCGGAAGAGTTCCTGTTCCAACGCCTATAGAAGGCCATGGGTTCCCGAGGTCAAGGGCAGAGCCCGGCCGAAATTCAGGCCGGTGCAACCAGTTCGCTGCCCGGACGCGCCGAATGTTCAAGCGCCCCCATGACGTAGCCCGCAACCGAACGGAAGCAGACCACCGAGAACGTATCCTTATCCGATCGCCAGAGCGCGGCCGCAACCTGGGCGGCACGCGTGCGGCGTACCTCGTCGGCGGCAAGCGCGTCGAAATCGACGGGGCAAAGCTTCGTCAGCACCTGCTCGGCCTTCTCGCCGATGACGCGGAACATGGCGCGCGCGTCCGAGACGTCGACCACCAGCGCATGTTCCTTGACAAGCGCCTTTTCCAACGCCGCGACAGTGGCCGCGGCCTCGGCATAGGGCACAAGGATCAAAAGCTCGTCGGGCGACATCCAAAGCGCGGACCGCCCGGAGGCGGCCACCACGCGGCGCTGCGCGGGAAGCGAAAGGCCAAGCTCTTTCAGGGCCTTGGCAAGGGCTTTCGACGCAAGATCGCAGCGCAGCGAGACCATGCCCTGAAGCCCGGCTTCCTGCACCGTTGCAAAGCCCTGACTGGTGCGGCCCTCAAGGGCGCTGACAGCATCAGACATTCTGCTTCTCCCCATCCTTGTCGTAGAATACCGGATCGACGATGCGCGCCCGGAACACCTTTCCCGCATCGGCCGGGAAATCGAGCACCTCGCCCATCCTATCGGGTCCGCGATGCACCAGCCCCATGGCGATGCCCTTGCCCAGCGTGGGCGAGAAATAGGTCGAGGTCACGCGCCCCTGCACATTGCGCTGCCCGTTGGGGTTATGCCCCTCGGCCACCGCATAGACGCCGTCGGGCAGGACCGATCCGTCCACGGTTTCCAGACCCACCAGCTGCCAGCGGTCGGGGTTGTCCATGAAGGAACGCTGCTGCGCGCGCTTGCCCAGGTAATCCTCTTTCTTCTTCGAGATCGCCCAGCCAAGGCCAAGATCCTGCGGGATCACCGTGCCGTCGGACTCGTCGCCGATCATGATGAAGCCCTTCTCGGCGCGCATCACATGCAGCGCCTCGGTGCCGTAGGGCATCGCGCCGAACTCTTCGCCCGCCGCAAGGCAGGCCTTCCAGAACGCCATGCCCTCTGAGGCGGGGACGGCGATCTCGTAGCTCAGCTCCCCCGAGAAGGAGATGCGGAAGATCCGCGCGCGGAACCCGCCCAGCTCGCCCTCGGCCCAGGTCATGAAGGGCAGCGCCTCTTTCGAGACATCCATCCCGCCCAGCTTTTCCAGCAGCTTGCGTGCGTTCGGGCCGACAATGGCCACCTGCGCGAACTGCTCGGTCAGGTTGGCGGTATAGACCTTCCAGTCCCACCATTCGCATTGCAGCCAGTCTTCCATCCAGCCATGGATGCGATCGGCCCCGCCCGAGGTGGTGTGGCACAGCCAGCTGTCCTCGGACAGGCGCACGACCACGCCGTCATCCATCAGGAAGCCGTTCTCGTTGCACATCAGCCCGTAGCGGCATTTGCCCACCGGCAGCGTGCTCATCATGTTGGTGTAGAGCATGTCGAGGAATTTCCCCGCATCCGGCCCCTTCACCACGATCTTGCCCAGCGTCGACGCGTCGAGCATCCCGAGGCTGTTGCGGGTGTTCGAAATCTCACGGTTGACTGCATCGCGCAGCCCCTCGCCCGCGCGCGGGTAGGAATAGGGGCGGCGCCACAGGCCCACCGGCTCCCAATGGGCGCCATTGGCCTCGTGCCATTCGTGCATCGGCGTGCGGCGCAGCGGCTGGAAGATTTCGCCGCGCGCCTCGCCCGCGATCGCGCCGAAGCTGATCGGGGTATAGGGCGGGCGGAAGGTGGTGGTGCCGGTCACCGGGATTGCCTGGCCCAGTGCGTCCGACAGGATCGCCAGCCCGTTGATATTGCTCAGCTTGCCCTGATCGGTGGCCATGCCGAGCGTGGTGTAGCGCTTGGTATGCTCGACCGATTCATAGCCCTCGCGCGCAGCCAGCTGCACGTCCGAGACCTTCACGTCGTTCTGATAGTCGAGGAAGGCCTTGAAGCGCAGCGCGGGCGGCGCACCTTGCGGCATCATCCAGACCGGGGCCATCGGGCCTTCGGCGGCGGCAACAGCTGGCGGGCCACCCGCGTCGGCCAGAGCCTCGGGCAGGCGCAGCGCGCCATTCGCCGCGCCGACCGCGCGCACCATCGCGGCGCCATCGGCGCCGGTCGGCGGGCGCGACGGATCGGGGCGGAAGCAGGCATTCGCCTCGTCCCAAAGCAGCTTGCCGCCGCAATGCGACCACAGATGCACGACCGGCGACCAGCCGCCGGACATGGCGACACAATCGCAGCCGATCTCTTCGAGGACCGCGCCCTCGCCCGCCTGTGCGCAGACCTGAACGCCCTGCACCCGCTTGCCGCCCTTGACCTTGGCGACACCGCGCCCGGTCAGGACACGCACGCCGCGGGCGCGGACCTCTTCGATCAACTCGCCCGTCGGGGCCTCGCGCGCATCGAGGACCGCAGGCACGACCAGCCCCGCATCCAGCAGGACAAGCGCCGTGCGATAGGCATCGTCGTTATTCGTGACGATCACGGTTCGGTCGCCGGGGCTGACGGCCCAGTTGATCACATAATCGCGCACCGCCGAGGCCAGCATCACGCCGGGCACGTCATTGCCCGCGAAGGCCAGCGGGCGTTCGATCGCGCCGGTCGCGGTGACGATCTGCCCCGCACGCACCCGCCAGAGGCGGTGGCGCGGGCGGCCGTCGCCGGGCGTCGCGTCGCCCACGCTTTCATAGCCCAGCACATAGCCGTGATCGTAAAGCCCTGCCGCCATACAGCGGGTGCGCAGGCTGACATTGGGCATCGCGGCCAGTTGCTCAAGCGCGCCGGCCACCCAGTCTTCGGGCGCCATGCCGTCGATCTGGCCGCCATCGACCGGGCTGCGCCCGCCCCAGTGGGCAGTTTGTTCCCAGACGATCACGCGCTTGCCAGCGCGACCGGCCTCGAGCGCGGCGGAAAGCCCCGCCACGCCGCCGCCCACGACCAGCAGGTCACAGAAGGCATAGGCATGTTCATAGCGGTCGGCATCGCGTTCCGTGGGCACCTTGCCCAGGCCCGCCGACTGCCGCACGATCGGCTCGAACACATGTTTCCACGCCGCGCGCGGGAACATGAAGGTCTTGTAGTAGAACCCTGCGGGAAGGAAGCGATAGGCCCAGTTGTTCAGCACGCCGATATCGGTCTCGAGGCTGGGCCAGTGGTTCTGGCTGGAGGTCTCGGCGCCGTCGAAAAGCTCGGTCGTGGTGGTGCGCTGGTCGGGCTCGAAGCGCGCCCCGGTGCCCAGCCCCACGAGGGCGTTGGGCTCCTCGACGCCGCTTGCGATGATGCCGCGCGGGCGGTGATACTTGAAGGACCGGCCGACAAGCATTTGGTCCGCACCCAGAAGCGCGGATGCGAGCGTGTCGCCGGCAAAGCCCTTTAGGCGCTTGCCGTTGAAGCGGAAGCCGAGCGGTTTGGTGCGGTCGATCAGGCGACCGCCGGTGGCGAGACGGGTGCTCATTTCAGGCCCTCCCAGTCGGGGCGGCGGGCCTTGATGGCCGCGACGATGGATGCAGGGGGTTCGGTGGTCTGCGCGGGATAGGTGCCGAACACCTCGAGCGTGGCGGTGCAGCGCGCGGCCAGAAACCATTTGCCGCAGCCATAGGCGTGGCGCCAGCGTTCGAAATGCACCCCCTTGGGGTTCTTGCGGGCGAACAGGTAGCCTTCGAAATCTGTATCCGAGGATCCGGGGCCGAAGCGTTTCAGATGCGCCTCGCCGCCCGGAGCGAGCTCGGTTTCCTCGACGGTCATACCGCAACAGGGACAGGTCAGTGTCAGCATCTCAGCGGGCCTTTGCTTGGCGGGCGCCGGGGGCTTCGCGCCCCCGGACCCCCGCGGGATATTTGGACGAAGATGAAGGGGCGGGCATCAGTGCGCCACCCCGGCGGCCACGGATTCGTCGATGAAGCGGCCTGCGCGGAAGCGATCGAGGCCGAATTCCGCCGCGAGGGGGCCGGGGCTGCCCTTGGCCACCAGTTCGGCCATGGCCCAGCCCGATCCGGGGATGGACTTGAAGCCGCCGGTTCCCCAGCCGCAGTTGACGAAGATGTTGCCCACGGGCGTGGCCGACAGGATCGGCGAGCGGTCACCCGTCATGTCGACGATGCCGCCCCACTGGCGCAGCATCTTGAGCCGCGAGATCATCGGGAAGGTCTCGATCAGGGCGCGGACGGTTTCCTCGACATGGTGCCAGGAACCGCGCTGCGTGTAGTTGTTGAACCCGTCGGTACCGCCGCCGATCACCATCTCCCCCTTGTCGGACTGGGACATGTAGCCGTGCACGGTGTTGGCCATCACCACGACGTCCATGCAGGGCTTGATCGGTTCGGAGACGAGGGCCTGAAGCGCCAGCGACTCGATAGGCAGGCGGAAGCCGGCCATTTCGGCCAGCACCGAGGAATGGCCCGCGACGACGATGGCAAGCTTGCCGCAATCGATCGCGCCCTTGGTGGTGTCGACGCCCTGCACCTGGCCGCCCGCGGTGCGGATGCCCGTCACCTCGCATTGCTGGATGATGTCCATGCCCATGGCCGAGCAGGCGCGCGCATAGCCCCAGGCCACCGCGTCATGGCGCGCGGTGCCGCCGCGCGCCTGGTAGAGCGCGCCCAGGACCGGGTAGCGCGGGCCGTCGATATTGATGATCGGCACCAGTTCCTTGACCCGCTCGGGACCGATCCATTCGGTTTCGACGCCTTGCAGGTTGTTGGCATAGACCGTGCGCTTGTAGCCGCGCACCTCGTGTTCGGTCTGGCCCAGCATCAGCAGGCCGCGCGGCGAGAACATGACGTTGTAGTTCAGGTCCTGGCTGAGATCTTCGTAAAGCGCGCGGGCTTTCTCGTAGATCGCGGCCGAGGGGTCCTGCAGGTAGTTCGAGCGGATGATCGTCGTGTTGCGGCCGGTATTGCCGCCGCCAAGCCAGCCCTTCTCGATGATCGCGACATTGGTGATGCCGAAATTCTTGCCCAGGTAATAGGCGGTGGCGAGGCCGTGCCCGCCGGCCCCGACGATGACGACATCGTAGCGTTTCTTCGGCGCGGGCGAAGCCCAGGCCCGTTCCCAGCCCTGATGGAAACGAAGCGCCTCGCGTGCGACGGCGAAAGCGGAATAGCGTCTCATGCCCATGGGTGCGGCCCCCTTTTGTCAGATCCGGGGCGGGGTGCCGAATCCGTTCCGGACGTTCCCTGCCTTTGTCCTTTTTGATGGACCCGGAGGCCACGGAAAAGCGACCTCCAAGCGGCGCTTGAGGGAAAAAAGCGACATGAGCCTGCGACATGGCGTGTCAGGGCGTCGCTTGGGGCTTTTGCCGGGGGCTTGGAAGGCCTAAATGGGGGCCAAGGACAAGGAGACGCCATGCTGTTCTGGACAATCACCGCCGCCCTGGTGGCCTTGATCGGTCTTTTGCTGGGGCTTGCGCTGTTGCGCGGCCATGCCGGAGAGGAACCCGCCGCCGCCTACGATCTGCGCGTTTACCGCGACCAGTTGCGCGATGTCGAACGCGATCAGGCGCGGGGCGTTCTGGGCGCGGATGAGGCCGCGCGCCTCAAGGTCGAGATTTCGCGCCGGGTGCTCGAGGCCGACCGTGCCGCGCAGGGCGCGGGCGCTGCACGCCGCCCACCGATCGGCGCGACGCTGGCCATCGCGGCGCTCGGGCTGGCGATTCTGGGTGGGGCCTTCGCGCTTTATCAGCGGCTTGGCGCGGCGGGATATCCCGATCAGCCGCTGTCCGAACGCATCGCAATCTCTGAAGAGATTTATCAGGCGCGTGCCTCGCAGGACGAGGCGGAAAAGGTCGCCGAGGCCGAGCGTGGCCCCGCGCCCGCGCCTGACGCCCGTTTCGCCGAGTTGATGGAGCGGCTGCGCAAGGCCGTGCAGGACCGCCCGAACGACCTTGAGGGGCTGGCGCTTCTGGCCCGCAACGAGGCCAATATCGGCAACTTCCGGGCCGGATGGGAAGCGCAGCGCCGGATGATCGCACTGAAGGGCGACGCCGTCACGGCGGCGGATTACGCAGAACTGGGCGAGCTGATGATCGTCGCCGCGGGCGGGCTTGTGACGCCCGAGGCCGAGGCCGCCCTTGGCAAGGCGCTGGAGCTGGATCAGGGCGAGCAGCTCGCGCGCTATTATGTCGGGTTGATGATGGCACAGAACGGGCGGGGCGACCGTGCGTTCCGCATCTGGTCCGAGCTGTTGCGCGAAGGGCCCGAAAGCGCGCCGTGGATCGCGCCGATCCGCGCGAATATCCAGCAGCTTGCATGGATTGCGGGCGAACCGAACTATACCCCGCCGCCGGTCGGCGCCTCGGGGCCGTCCGCTGCGGATATGGCGGCCGCGGCCGCGATGTCGCCCGAAGAGCGCAATGAGATGATCCGGGGAATGGTCGAACAACTGAACCAGAAGCTGGCCAACGAGGGCGGCACCGCCTCTGACTGGGCCCGCCTGATCGCATCGTTACGAATCCTGGGCGAGAACGACCGCGCCGATGCCGTCTTCGCCGAGGCGCAAGGTGTCTTTGCCGGGCGTGACGAGGATCTGGCGACGATCTCCGCGGCGAATGACGGGACAGTTCCCGCGGGAGGACAGGCGCCCGGCCCGACCGCCGATCAGGTCGACGCGGCCGCCGCCATGACCCCCGAGGAGCGGCAGGAGATGATCCGCGGCATGGTCGACGGGCTGAACGACCGGCTGCTGGCCGAGGGCGGAAGCGCCGAGGAATGGTCGCGGCTGATCTCGTCGCTGGCGATGCTGGGCGACGCGCCCGGCGCGCAGGCCGCGCTTGCGGCAGCGCGCGAGAACCTTGCCGACCAGCCCGAGGCGCTTGCCGCCGTGACTGCCGCGGCCGAAGCGGCCGGGATCGCCCCTTGATCTGCGCCACGATCGAGGAATTCGCCACCGCCCTGCCCGCTTTCGGCGCGGTCGGCGGGCTGGATCTGGGCACCAAAACGATCGGCGTTGCGGTGTCGGATTCGATGCGCAGCGTGGCAACCCCGCTGCGCACCATCCGGCGCAGCAAGTTCACCGCCGATGCGCAGGAGTTGCTGGCCCTTGTGCTGGAGCGCGGGCTGACAGGGCTGGTGCTTGGCCTGCCGATGAACATGGACGGCTCCGAAGGGCCGCGCTGCCAGTCCACCCGCGCCTTCGCGCGGAACCTGGAAAGGCTGACCCCGCTTCCCATCGCCTTCTGGGACGAGCGGCTGTCGACCGTGGCCGCCGAACGCGCCATGCTGGAGGCGGATATGTCCCGAAAACGTCGCGCCGAGGTGATCGACCATGTTGCGGCGGGGTTTATCCTGCAAGGAGCCCTCGACCGGCTGGGCTATCTGAGGACGCCATGAACGACAACGGTGATCAGGTCTGGAAACGCACCGAGATTGACAGCCCCTGCGTCAAGCTTTGCGCGGTGCACCCGGTCGAGAAGATCTGCGTGGGCTGCTTCCGCACGGTCGAAGAGATCGCCAACTGGTCGCTCATGAGTCCTGAAGAGCGCCGCCGCATCATGACCGAGCTGCGCGGCCGTGCGCCCCGGCTGCGGGTGCGCCGGGGCGGCCATGCCGCGCGCAGCGAAAGCTAGGCCCGGTCGGCGAAGACAAAGCAGCGGTCGCGCCGGATCATCAGCCACATCGGCGTACCAGGTTTGGGCAGAAACACGTTCGGCACCGTGACGCGCAGGATCGAACCGTCGAAATCCATGCGAAACTCAACCAGGCTTTCGCGGCCCATGAAGCGTGCCCGTTCGACCACCCCACGCGCCGGGGTGCCATCCTGCGGCGTAGGATTGGGGCCACGACCGTTACGGTCGAAATCGATCTTGAGATGCTGCGGACGGATCACGATGTCGACGCGAGTCCCGTCGGGGTGGCCGGGCATCAGGAAATCGCCGAACGGCGTGGCGGTCAGCGCCCCGTTCACCGTGCTTTTCAGC
The DNA here is from genome assembly GCF_058747975.1 of Rhodobacter maritimus. NCBI lineage: Bacteria > Pseudomonadati > Pseudomonadota > Alphaproteobacteria > Rhodobacterales > Rhodobacter > Rhodobacter maritimus. The sequence goes on from NZ_CM179095.1 coordinate 2,238,734, forward strand.
ACGTTGACATCGGAAAAGAAGGCGGCCGCATCGCGGTCGATCGGGGCGTTGTAAAGGTTGTAGGGCGCACCGCGCTGCACGATCCGCCCGCCGCGCATCAGCAGGATCTGATCGGCCATCCGCATCGCCTCATGCGGCTCATGCGTGACCAGAAGCACCGCCGTGCCCTCTTCCTTCAGCAGGGCGAGCGTTTCGTCGCGGATGCCGTCGCGCAGCCGCTCGTCAAGGCCCGAGAAGGGCTCGTCCATCAACAGGATGCGCGGGCGCGGCGCAAGGGCGCGGGCAAGCGCCACGCGCTGCTGCTCTCCCCCGGAAAGCGCATGCGGAAAGCTGTCGATATGCCTGGACAGGTGCACCCGCTCCAGCAATTCGGCCACGCGCGCGCGCTTGACCTCGCGCGCGCCCTTCAGCCCGAAAGCGACGTTATCGGCCACCGACAGATGCGGAAACAGCGCGAAATCCTGAAACATCAGCCCGATCGAGCGCCGCTCGGGCGGGACGCGGAATACCGTGTCGCAGACAAGATTTCCATCGACATAGATGCGGCCGGCATCCTGCATGTCGACCCCCGCGATGATACGCAGCGTGGTCGACTTTCCGCAGCCCGACGGTCCCAGAAGGCAGGTCACCTGACCCGCCGGAATGGTGAAGGACACATCGTCCACCACCGACATGCCACCAAAGCGGCGCTCAAGGCCCTGCACCTCAAGGCGCGGCGCCTCGGGGCGCGGCGGGCTTGGTTGAGGGGACTGGCTCACAGCGACTTTCCGATCAAAACTCTCAGGGTTTCGGCCGGGATAGCAGCCACGCAGAACCGGTGCAAGCGCACAGCCCCCTACATCGTCAGATTGGTCGCCCCGCCATCCAGAAGGATGTTCTGTCCGACAACATATCCCGCATGGACCGAGCAAAGAAAGGCGCACATCGCCCCGAACTCTTCCGAGGTGCCATAGCGCCCCACCGGGATCGTGGCGGCACGCCGGGCGGCCGCCTCTTCGGGCGTGATGCCTTCAGCCTTCGCCACGCCGCTATCAAGCGAGACAGCGCGATCCGTCGCATGCAGCCCCGGCAGAAGGTTGTTGATCGTGACGCCCTTCGCCGCAACCTGACGCGCGGTTCCCGCGACAAAGCCGGTCAGCCCCGTGCGGGCCGAATTGGAAAGCCCCAGCGTCGCGATCGGTGCGCGCACGGATTGCGAGGTGATGTTGACCACCCGTCCCCATCCGGCCTGCATCATTTGCGGCAGGCAGGCCTGCATCAGCGCGATCGGGGTCAGCATGTTGGCATCCAGCGCCTTGATGAAATCCTCGCGCGACCAGTCGGACCAGAGGCCCGGCGGCGGTCCGCCGGCATTGGTCACAAGAATGTCGACCGCACCTGCCGCACCCAGCACCGCCGCGCGCCCTTCTTCCGTGGTGATGTCGGCGGCCACGGGCACGACCTTCACGCCGTATGTCGCACCGATATCGCGCGCCGTTGCCGCAAGCGCATCGGCCCCGCGCGCGTTCAGCACCAGATCGACACCCGCCGCGGCAAGCGCCTCGGCGCAGCCCCGGCCCAACCCTTTCGAGCCCGCACAGACAATTGCGCGCTTGCCCTTGATCCCCAGATCCATGCCCGTTCCTCCACCTGTGGCGTTCCCCTTTTGCCTAGCACCCCGGATTTGGCAACGGAAGGCCGCAATGCTTGACGCTTTGTTGACTTTGTTGCTTTACCCGACCCGGAATAGCCTTACGCATCCAGCCAGGGACAGGGGCGCGGGCAGAAAGGAGAGCGGCACGATGCAAGCCAGGACGATGCTTCCCCCGGACCGGCCCGTGCATGTCTTCGAGGCGGGCGCGATCCGGGTCAGCACCGGGGTCAACCTGGGCGACCCGCTGGATCTGGCCGATCTCTGCGCGCCGGGCGACATCTACCAGCTTGCCCGCGACGCCCGGCTTCGGCGCCTTGTGCTGGCCGGGCAATCCGGGCAGGGCGCCACGCAGACCATCGCGCCCCAATCCGGCATCGGCCAGCCGGGCGACCGGGTTTCGCTTGTCGCGCGCCATGTGCTGATGGGCCCCGAGGGCGACACGCTTGACGTGCTGATGATCCGGCACGAGGCGGGCGGCGCGCTTTATGCCCTGCCCCTGTCGCCCATGGTTCCGCGCACCGAATACGCGCTTCTGGAATCGCACGAAGACCCCGGAGAGGCGCGGCTGGCCGACCTGATCTGCGTGGCCTTCGGCACCGGCACGATGATCGCCGTCGCGGGCCAGGGCCAGCAGCCCATCGAATCGCTTGTGCCCGGCCAGATGATCCTGACGCGCGACAACGGCCCGCAGCCGCTGCGCGTGGTGGCGCGCGCGCGCCTGCGCGCCCTTGGCAGTTTCGCGCCCGTCGTGATCTCGGCCGGGACGCTTGGCAATGTCGGCAACCTCGTGGTCAGCCCGCATCACCGCATCTTCCTTTATCGCCGCGGCAGCCGGCAGATCGGCGACAGCCCGGAACTGCTGGTGCAGGCCCGCCACCTGGTCGACAACGATCACGTCTGGCGCCGCGAGGGCGGCTTTGTCGACTATCACGCCCTCGTCTTCGACCGGCACGAGATCATCTATGCCGAGGGCATCCCCTGCGAAAGCCTGATGGTCACCGACACCACGCTGCACCTTCTGCCCGACGAGCTGGGCGCCGAAATCCGCGCGCGCCTGCCCAATCTGCGCCATCTGCAACATTCCGGCGCCGAGGCGGGGCGCGAGGCGCTTGCCCGGATCGGGCGCGAGGCGCTGTTCCGCCGCCGCGACACGGACTAGGCCCGCCGAAGTCCCGCATTGCGCGGCGCGCGGGCGCAGGCTAAACCGCGCGCCATGACCAATCGCCCGCCCCTCCCGCCCGAAATCGCCCGCCGCCGGACCTTTGCGATCATCTCGCATCCCGACGCCGGGAAAACCACGCTGACCGAAAAGTTCCTGCTGTTCGGCGGCGCGATCCAGATGGCGGGCCAGGTGCGTGCCAAGGGCGAGGCGCGGCGCACGCGCTCGGACTTCATGAAGATGGAGCAGGATCGCGGGATCTCGGTCTCGGCCTCGGCGATGTCCTTCGAATACCGGCAGTTCCGCTACAATCTGGTCGACACGCCCGGCCACTCGGACTTTTCCGAGGATACCTATCGCACGCTGACCGCCGTGGATGCCGCGATCATGGTGATCGACGGCGCGAAAGGCGTGGAAAGCCAGACGCGCAAGCTGTTCGAGGTGTGCCGGCTGCGCGACCTGCCGATCCTGACCTTCTGCAACAAGATGGACCGCGAAAGCCGCGACACGTTCGAGATCATCGACGAGATTCAGGAAAACCTTGCCATCGATGTGGCGCCGGCAAGCTGGCCCATCGGCATGGGGCGCGATTTCCTTGGCTGCTACGACATGCTGCACGACCGGCTGGAACTGATGGACCGGGCCGACCGCAACCGCGTGGCGGAATCGATCAAGATCGCCGGGCTGGACGATCCGGAGCTGGAAAAGCACATCCCGGCCGAGCTGCTGGCCAGGCTGCGCGAAGAGATCGAGATGGCGCGCGAGCTGCTGCCCGCCTTCGACCGCCAGTCCTTCCTTGAAGGGCACATGACGCCGATCTGGTTCGGCTCTGCGATCAACTCGTTCGGGGTGAAGGAGCTGATGGACGGCATCGGCGAATTCGGCCCCGAGCCGCAGGTGCAGAAGGCCGCCGAGCGCGATGTCGCGCCCGAGGAAAGGCCCGTCACCGGCTTCGTCTTCAAGGTGCAGGCCAACATGGACCCCAAGCACCGCGACCGGGTGGCCTTCGTGCGCATGGTCTCGGGGCATTTCGAGCGCGGCATGAAGCTGACCCATGTGCGCACGAAAAAGCCCATGGCGGTCTCGAACCCGGTGCTGTTCCTGGCCGCCGACCGCGAACTGGCCGAAGAGGCCTGGGCGGGCGACATCATCGGCATCCCGAACCACGGGCAGTTGCGCATCGGCGACGCGCTGACCGAGGGCGAGGCGCTGCGCTTCACCGGCATCCCCTCTTTCGCGCCCGAATTGCTGCAATCGGTGCGCGCGCTTGACCCGATGAAGGCCAAGCACCTCGACAAGGCCCTGATGCAATTCGCCGAGGAAGGCGCCGCCAAGGTGTTCCGCCCGATGATCGGTTCGGGCTTCATCGTGGGCGTCGTCGGCGCGCTTCAGTTCGAGGTGCTGGCCAGCCGGATCGAGATCGAATACGGCCTGCCGGTGCGTTTCGAGCCCTCGCAATTCACCTCGGCGCGCTGGATCGGCGGCCCGAAGGCCGAGATCGAGCGGCTGATCAACATCAACAAGCAGCACATCGCCACCGACCATGACGGCGACCCGGTCTTCCTGACGCGCCTGCAATGGGACATCGACCGCGTCCAGCGCGACTATCCCGAGGTCAAGCTGAGCGCGACGAAAGAGATGATGGTGTGACCGGGGGGGGGCCTCAACACGTGAGCCTTGGTTCGACGGACTCAAGGCGTTGCTGATTACTCTCGTGGTTATCGGCCATGTGCTAGAAAGCTGGATTCTTCACTCCGGTATCGCGCGCACCATCTACAACGCGATTTACATGTTTCACATGCCGGCGTTCATCGTGCTTACGGGCTCCTTTTCCGGGCGCGGCGATGTGCTCTCCAAGGCACTTCGCTTCGCTGCTTTATATGTTCTGGCACAAACGGTTTTTGCACTTTGGTATTCATATATCGAAGGTGGAAGGGCTGCTCCGGTTACCTATCCAGTTTTCGCACTTTGGTTCCTGCTAGCCATGCCTTTCTGGCTGCTGCTTACTCCCTTAATGCTGCGCTTTGGAATCTTTGCAGTTCCCCTCTCTATCGTTCTTGCACTTTTGGCGGGCTACGTTCCGCAAGTCGGCCATAATCTTTCATTATCGCGCTGCTTTGTATTCTTGCCTTTTTTCGTTCTCGGCGCGCAGATTGGACCTGAGCATCTCGCACGATTACGAATGCTCCCTCTCGCGGTTGCGGTCATCGGCCTCATTGGATTGCTGGCTCTTAGTTGGATGACCATTCCAGAAAACTTTGCATCGGCACTGTTTCTGCACAAACATAGCTATACCGATCTGGGACTTGGCGGCGTTTACGGACCAGTGTGGCGTACTTGGGCGCTGGTTTTGGGTTTCCTCGCAGGAGCATTCATCTTCGCTCAAGTCCCGGACCGACAACTTCCTCCGTTCGTAGAAAGAATCGGGAAAAATACTCTGCCAATCTATATTTTTCACACGGTTATCATCGGCACCTTACAAAGAACAAAGCTACTGTCGCAGTCGCCTGACAGCGCAGCGGTTATTTTCGGCTTCAGCGTTACGCTACTTTGCTTGTGGGGATTTTCCCACCCAACATTCGTGCACGCAACGCGCTTTCTTTGGGCGCCTCCGGCACGCTAGTTGCGCGCAATAAAGCATTGTCGGCTTCGGACTCGCCTCGGGTCTTGCTCCATCACATTCAACCCACCGTCAGCTCCATCCCCAGATCGCAGGCCAGCACGCGCGAGACCGGGCAGCCGGCCTTCGCGGCCTCGGCGGCCTTGCGGATCACGGCCTCGTCGCCCTGGCCCTGCACGCGCACATGCAGCATCGATTCCTTGATGGTGAAGCCGCCGCCGTCCTTGACCATCGTCACCCTTGCGGTGGTGTCGATCCCCACATCCGTGACCCCGGCTTCGGCAAGCCCGGCCGAAAGCGCCATCGAGAAACACGCCGCATGCGCGGCGGCGATCAGCTCTTCGGGGTTGGTGCCGGGGCGGCCCTCGAAGCGGGTGTTGAAGCCATAGGGCTGTGCGGCAAGCGCCCCGCTTTCGGTCGAAACGGTGCCCTTGCCGTCCTTCAGCGCACCTTCCCAATGCGCGGAACCTGATTTCACGATCATGCCATCCTCCTGTCTTGCAAGGGCGGAACGCGCCCGCGGCCGGGCGGTTCCGCGGTTGGCGCCTGCCGCCTTCGGCCCGGACATATCGCCGCGCGGGCCAACCTGACGGAACTGGCGCTTTGAAAAGACGCCCGAACAGGATAAGCCTTGGGCGCAATAAAAGAAACGGGTGCTTTAATGATGACTCTTGGGTTCAATCGCCGCCACATGCTTACGCTTCTTGCCTTGGGGGGGGCCGCCGCCCTTGCCGGCTGCGGAGGCGGGCAATGGCAGACCGAGTATCAACCGGCCGGACCGTCCGCGCGCGACTGGTCGCTGGCGGGGGTGGACGTTACCGTTCCGGCGAACCTGACCGTGTCCGAGGACAACTCGGTCTACGTTCCCAAGGCCGATATCGTCTGGCAGGCCGAAGCCGCGGGGGACCGGCGCGCGCAAGTGTCGCGCATCTTGCAAGAAGGGATCGCGGCGGGTGCGCGCGGCCTGAAAGGGCCCCGGCGCGTGCGCTTCCGCGTCACGCTGGAAACCTTCCACGCGCTCAACATCAAGTCGCGCAAATCGGCCCCGAAAGGCACCGGCGTGCATGACATCCGCTACCTGATCGAGGTGGTCGACGCGGCCAGCGGCGCGGTTCTGGTGCCCGCGCAGCGCATCGCCGCCGATTTCCCCGCCTATACCGGCGCCGAGGCCGTTGCGGCCGAAGCGCGCGGCGAAACCCAGCGGGTGCGCATCGTGGCACATCTTGCGGCCACGACGGCGGGCTGGCTTGGCCTTGGGCCGGACAATCGCACCACCTTCTCGCGCATGGGCGGCTGAGCAGCGCCGGGCCGGGGTCCGGTCAGCTATCGGACCCCAGAAGCCGGTGATATTCCTGAATGGCGAAACGGTCCGTCATGCCGGCCACATAATCCAGCACGACCCGCGCAAGCGCGGTGCGGTCCGCCGCGCGGGCGACCTCGTCCTGCCAGTCCTCGGGCAGCAGTGCGGGATCGTCCAGAAACAGCGGGAAAAGCGCGTTGACCATCCCCGTCACGCGGCGGCGTTCCTCCACCACGCTTGGCGCGCGATACATGCGCGTGAACAGAAAGCCCTTGAGCGCCTTGAGGTTCTGGTAGAGCGGCTTGGAAAAGCGGATGATCGGCCCCTCCATCGCGCGGATGTCATCGGCGCTTTCGGGGCAAAGCGACACAAGGCGGTTCTGCGCCACGGCGATCACATCCTCGACCATCACGCCGAAGACGCGGCGCAGCGCCTCGTGGCGGCGGCGCGTGGGGTCAAGCCCCGGATGCAGGCGGTCGACCTCTTCGAAGCAGGGGCCGATGGTGGGCAGCTCCATCAGATCCTCTTCGCTGAAAAGCCCCGCGCGCAGCCCGTCATGCAGGTCATGGTGGTTATAGGCGACATCGTCGGCCACCGCGGCCACCTGCGCCTCGGCCGAGGCGTTGGTGTGCAGCTCCAGATCCCATTCGGCATTCACCTCGGCCAGGGCATAGGACAGATCGCCCGTCACCGGCCCGTTATGCTTGGCAATGCCTTCCAGCGTTTCCCATGTCAGGTTCAGCCCGTCAAAGCCGGCATAGTGCTTTTCCAGCCGGGTCACGATGCGCAGGGCCTGCGCGTTGTGGTCGAACCCGCCGAAGGGCTGCATTAGGTCGGCCAGGGCATCCTCTCCGGTATGGCCGAAGGGCGGATGGCCAAGGTCATGGGCAAGCGCCACCGCCTCGGCCAGATCGGTATTCAGCCCAAGCGCGCCCGCGATGGTGCGCGCGACCTGTGCCACCTCGATCGTATGGGTCAGGCGGGTGCGGTAGTAATCGCCCTCATGCTCGACGAAGACCTGCGTCTTGTGCTTCAGCCGCCGGAAGGCCGAGGAATGGATGATCCGGTCACGGTCGCGCTGAAAGGGAGAGCGGAAGGTGGACATGCTTTCGGCATGAAGCCGCCCCCGGCTGTCCTCCGGCTGACAGGCATATGGTTGAAGCAAGGCCCGATCCCCTCGTCTTGTCGCGCGTTTTGCGCCATCCTATATCGAGGGAGACAGGAAAGAACAGGTCCGACGATGCTTAACATTCCGCCGAAGGTCACGCCGCGCGCCTTTTCCCGGCTGGCCCAGATCAACGAAGCCGCCGAAGCCCCCCGCGCCCTGCGCGTGGCGGTCGAGGGGGGCGGCTGCTCGGGCTTTCAATACGAGATCACGCTGGAAGACGCCCCCGCCCCCGAGGATCTGGTGCTGGAAGGCGAAGGCCAGCGGGTGCTGATCGACCCGGTCTCGCTGCCGTTTCTGGAAAATGCGGTCATTGATTTCTCGGATGAGCTGATCGGCGCGCGGTTCGTGGTGGAAAACCCCAACGCGACCAGTAGTTGCGGCTGCGGGATTTCGTTCTCGATCTAGCGCCCCCGGCCCACCCGCTTTCGGCAAGTTTCCGCCACCCGGTTTTGGTGATCTGCCAAACCGGGTTTAAGCTTTGTGCGACGGGGGATCACAAAATGACCAATGTGCTGATTCTGGGCTCCGGCCCCGAGGTGGTGCAGGCGCGCGACTGGTCGCGCGACGGCATTGATGTGATCGTGGCGATCAACCATGCCTGGCAGGTGCGCGCCGACTGGGACGTGCAGATCCACCCATGGGATTTCCCCGCCGACCGCCTGCCTCCCGCCGACAGTCCGGCCCGGATCGTGACCGAGGCGGAATTCGTCCCCGCGCAGAACGCCCATGGCGGCTTTGTCTACGCTGGCGCAACAATGGCCTTCACGGCAGGATATTGGGCGCTGAACGAATACAAGCCGCGCTGCATCGCCTATTTTGGCTGCAACATGATCTACCCCTCGAAGGGGCGGACGCATTTCTACGGGCGCGGCCACCCCGATCCGCTGCGCCGCGACATCACGCTGCAAAGCCTTGAGGCGAAATCCGCGCGGCTGCGCATTCTGGCCGCGCAACGCGGCACCGCCGTCGTCAACCTCTCTCACGAGGACAGCCGCCTGATGCTGCCCCGCGCACGGATCGGCGCGCTGCCCGGCACCCCCGCCCCCTATGACACCACCGCCGCCACCCTTGCACGGCGGCGCGAGGCGGTTCTGGACTATTACGTTCCCTCCGGGCGCTATTGGGAAGAGATCGAGCGTTTCGATCCCGCCCAGCTTGCGCGCCTCGATGCGTTGTGGCTGCGGGCCGGTGCGCTTGGCAAGGCGGCCGTCGCGGCCTAAGAAGGGGGCGCAGGCAGCCGGAGGCCCCATGAAAATCGCCACGTTCAACATCAACGGCGTCAAGGCACGCCTGAACGCCCTGATCGAATGGCTGGACGAGGACAAGGCCGATGTCGTCCTGCTGCAAGAGATCAAATCCGTCGACGAGGGCTTCCCCCGCGAGGTTCTGGAAGATCGCGGCTGGCGGGTGGAAACGCATGGCCAGAAAAGCTTCAACGGCGTGGCGATCCTGTCGAAGCTGCCGCTTGAGGACATCACGCGCGGCCTGCCCGGCGACGCGGCCGACGAACAAGCGCGCTGGATCGAGGCCACGGTGATGGGGGATCGCGCGGTGCGCGTCTGCGGGCTTTACCTGCCCAACGGCAACCCCGCGCCGGGGCCGAAATACGATTACAAACTGTCCTGGATGGCCCGCATGCGCGAACGCGCCGCGGCCCTTCTGGCCACCGAGGAACCCGTGGTCATGGCGGGCGATTACAACATCATCCCGCAGGACGAGGATGCCGCCCGCCCCGAGGCCTGGCGCGAGGATGCGCTTGCCCTGCCCGAAAGCCGCGCCGCCTTCCGCCGCATCCTCAACCTGGGCTTCACCGAGGCCTTCCGCACCCGCGTCGCGGGGCCGGGGCATTATTCCTTCTGGGATTATCAGGCCGGCGCCTGGGAAAAGAACAACGGCATCCGCATCGACCATTTGCTGCTCAGCCCGCAGGCGGCGGACCTGTTGCGCGACGTGCAGATCGACAAAGAGGTGCGCGGGCGCGACAAACCCTCGGACCACGTTCCCGTCTGGATCGAGCTTGCGGGCTGAGCGCAGCGCGGCCTAGCGGCCCGCGCCCCCCGTCACGTCGTGGCCGTAGATCCAGTCGAACCGGTCCAGAAGCTTGCCCGGCGCCAGGCGCGAGGCCGCGCGCAGCCCCAGATGGGCCACCCCGCGGCTGATCCCCGACAGGTGATAGTTGCGCGCATTGCGGTTCGCGGCCTCGACGATGGCCGCGCAGCGCGGCGCGCGGGCGGCCTGATAGGCGGCGAAGGCGGCTTCGTCGCTGTCATGCCCGGCAAGGGATTCGGCCAGAACCCAGGCGTCCTCCATCGCCATGACCGCGCCCTGCGCCAGGAAGGGCAACGTCGGATGCGCGGCATCGCCAAGGATCGCGGCGCCATGGCCGTGCCAGCGATGTGCGACCGGGTGGCGAAACAGCCCCCAAAGCCAGCATTCGTCGATCTTCGCCAGCCAGTCCGTGACCTGCGGGCAGAAATCCTCGAAGGCGGTGCGCACGGCCAGGGCATCGTCGCGCATGTTCCAGCCCTCTTCGACCCAGCGGCGGCGTTCCTCGACGGCGACGATGTTGCGCAGCCCCCCGCCAAGCGGATAGCTGACCACATGCCGCCCCGCCCCCATGAAGACCTGCGCCACGCGCGGCGCATCCTCGGCACAGGGCACCAGCGCGCGCCAGGCCACCTGATGGGTGAAGAAGGGCGCAACCTTGCCGTTCAGCGCCTGACGCACCCGCGAATGCAGCCCGTCCGCACCGATCAGAAGATCGGCCTCTTGCGTGACGCCCTGATGATTGGTCAGCCGCGGCGGATGATCGCCCAGCTCCACCTTGTCGATCTGTTGCAGCAGGCGGATCTGCACGCCGGCCGCGCGCGCGCCCTCGGCCAGAAGGTCGATCAGCCGGGCGCGATGCACGAAGCGGTATTCCTCGCCCGGACGCAGGCGCGCCATGTCCAGCCGCGCCACGCGGCTGCCGGTTTCGCCGTCGATCATCTCGACCGCCTGCGCCACCAGCCCCGAGCGCGCCAAGGAATCACCCAGGCCAAGCGCCCGCAGCACCCGCGCCCCGTTGGGCGAGATCTGAAGGCCCGCGCCCACCTCGCGGATCGCCTCGGCCTGTTCCAGCACGGTCACCTCGGCGCCGCGCAGCGCAAGCGCGCGCGCCACCGTCAACCCGGCCACGCCCCCGCCCAGCACGGTCACTTTTCTGGCTGTCAGCACAAATCACCCCCGCGAAAGAAAAACCACCGGAACCTTACGGCCCGGTGGTCCTTTGTCCTTGCGTCAGATCAAGCCGGCCGGGCGCCGGTCAGTCGTCACGATGCACGCGTTCGCGCCGCTCGTGGCGTTCCTGCGCCTCAAGCGTCATCGTCGCGATCGGGCGCGCATCCAGCCGCCTGAGGCTGATCGGCTCTCCCGTCATCTCGCAATAGCCGTATTCGCCGTTGTCGATCCGGCGCAGCGCCGCGTCGATCTTGCTGACAAGCTTGCGCTGCCGGTCGCGGGTGCGCAGCTCCAGCGCGCGGTCGGTCTCTTCCGAGGCGCGGTCGGCGATGTCGGGCACGTTTCGGGCCGATTCCGCCAGACCTTCAAGCGTTTCTGCCGACTGCTCCAGCAGCTCGTGTTTCCAGGCCAGCAGCTTGCGGCGGAAATACTCAAGCTGGCGGTCATTCATGAAAGGTTCGGTTTCGGCGGGTTTGTAATCCTCGGGGAGGAACGTTTCAGGCTTCATTTCTGATCCCTTGTTGGCGCCGGTATGTTCTGAAGTGTCACTGGTCATCTGGCGCTCCTCGCCGCGTGCCATACCCGATGTGGTGGGGGATGTCACTACCCACATTCCATCTTGGGCACCGCGGGACTACGCCTTGCGGGCATTTGAGCACGCAGATAATGTTTGCGCCGCAAGAACAGACGAAAGCAGATCCGTGCGCTTCCAATCCACCGAATCCTATGTCGCCCCCGAGGATCTGACCGTCGCGGTCAATGCCGCCGTCTCGTTGGAACGCCCGCTTCTGGTCAAGGGCGAGCCCGGCACCGGCAAGACCGAGCTGGCCCGCCAGGTCGCCGCCAGCCTTGGCCTGCCGATGGTCGAATGGAACATCAAGTCCACTACCAAGGCGCAGCAGGGGCTTTACGAATACGATGCCGTCAGCCGCCTGCGCGACAGCCAGCTGGGCGATGCGCGCGTCAATGACGTGAAGAACTACATCCGCAAGGGCAAGCTGTGGCAGGCCTTCGAGGCGCCGGGCAAGGTCGTGCTGCTGATCGACGAGATCGACAAGGCCGATATCGAATTCCCGAACGACCTTTTGCAGGAACTCGACAAGATGGAGTTCCACGTCTACGAGACCGGAGAGACGATCCGCGCCGTCCACCGCCCCGTGGTCATCATCACCTCGAACAACGAGAAGGAACTGCCCGACGCCTTCCTGCGGCGCTGCTTCTTCCACTATATCCGCTTTCCCGAGCCCGAGGTGATGCAGCAGATCGTTCAGGTCCACTTCCCCGACATCAAGCAGGCGCTCCTGTCCACCGCGCTCACGCAATTCTACGAATTGCGCGAAACGCCGGGCCTGAAGAAAAAGCCCTCCACCTCGGAAATCCTCGACTGGCTGAAGCTGCTTCTGGCCGAGGACATGGCCCCCGAGGACCTGAAACGCGACGGCGCTTCGCTGCTGCCGAAACTGCATGGCGCGCTGTTAAAGAACGAACAGGACGTGCACCTGTTCGAGCGGCTGGCCTTCATGGCCCGCGCGCGGCGCTAGCCGGGCCGCCGCATCCGGGCCATGGGGGGTCGCGCGCAGGCATTGCGCCGCCCGGCGGGGCGCATAAGACTTGTCGCAAAGAGGATTGTGGAGAATTCCCATGTCAGCGCAAGAGCCGCAGGATGCCCTTGTCATCTTCACGCCGTCGGGCAAGCGCGGGCGCATTGCCATCGGCACCCCGGTTCTTCAGGCCGCGCGCCAGCTTGGCGTCGATCTCGATTCCGTCTGCGGCGGGCGCGGGATCTGCTCGAAATGCCAGGTTGCGCCGGGCTATGGCGAATTCGCCAAGCACGGCGTCAGCGTCGCGCCGGACGCGCTGTCCCCCCGCAACGCGGTCGAAGACCGCTATGACCGCGTGCGCGGCCTGAAAGAGGGCCGCCGCCTTGGCTGCCAGGCCCGCATCATGGGGGATGTGGTGCTGGACGTGCCCCCCGAAAGCCAGGTCCACCGCCAGGTCATCCGCAAATCCGCGACCGAGCGCGTGATGCAGATGGACCCCGCCACCCGCAGCTATTACGTCGAGGTCGCCCAGCCCGACATGCACGACCCGACGGGCGATTTTCAGCGCCTTCAGGCCGCGCTGGAAAAACAGTGGCAGATCAGCGGATTGCAGGCCGACCTGCAAATCCTGCGCGAACTCCAGCCGGTCTTGCGCAAGGGCAACTGGACCGTGACCTGCGCCATCCACCACGATCATGTCGGCCCGCCTCGCCTGACCGCGATCTGGCCCGGCTATCACGACGCGCCCCTTCTGGGCCTTGCGATCGACCTCGGCTCGACCACCATCGCGGGCCATCTGGTCGACCTGACCGACGGGCATGTGCTGGCCTCCTCGGGGCTGATGAACCCCCAGATCCGCTTCGGCGAGGATCTGATGAGCCGCGTGTCCTACGCCATGATGAACCCCGGCGGCGATATCGCCATGACCGACGCGGTGCGCGACGCGCTCGCCACCCTGGCAAGCGCCCTCGCCACCGAGGCCGGCGCCGACCCGGCCGCGATCGTCGAGGCCGTGGTGGTCTGCAATCCGGTGATGCACCACCTGCTTCTGGGCATCGACCCGGTCGAACTCGGCCAGGCGCCCTTCGCGCTTGCCACATGCGACAGCCTCTCGCCTGGCGCCGCCGAAATCGGGCTGAACACGATCGCCCCGGCCGCGCGCGCCTATCTTCTGCCGCTGATCGCGGGCCATGTCGGCGCGGATGCCGCCGCGGTCGCGCTCTCCGAAGCGCCCGAGGCGCGGGACGAACTGTCGCTCGTCGTCGATGTCGGCACCAATGCCGAAATCCTGCTGGGCAACCGCAAGGGCGTTCTGGCCTGCTCCTCGCCCACCGGCCCCGCCTTCGAGGGCGCGCAGATCTCGTCGGGGCAACGCGCCGCACCCGGCGCCATCGAACGGCTCGAGATCGACCCCGCCACGCGCGAACCCCGCTTCCGCGTCATCGGCTGCGATCTGTGGTCCGACGATCCGGGCTTCGCCGCGGCCGCCCCCGCCATCACCGGCATCTGCGGCTCGGGCATCATCGAGGCAGTGGCCGAAATGCGCATGAGCGGGCTGATCGACGCCTCGGGCCTGATCGGATCGGCCGAACAGACCGGCACGCCGCGCTGCCAGCCAATGGGCCGCACGCATGAATATGTGATCCATGACGCCACCGCCTCGGGCGGCCCGCGCATCTCGGTCACCCAGGGCGACATCCGCGCGATCCAGCTTGCCAAATCCGCGCTCTATGCCGGCGCGCGGCTGCTGATGGACGAGATCGGCGTGGACCGGGTGGACCGCGTCGTCCTTGCCGGGGCGTTCGGCGCCCATATCAGCCCCAAACACGCGATGGTTCTGGGCATGATCCCCGACGTGCCGCTCGACGCCGTCACCTCGGCGGGCAATGCCGCGGGCACCGGCGCGCGCATGGCGCTCTGCTCGGTCGCCGCGCGCCGCGCGATCGAGACGCAGGTGCGCCGCATCACCAAGATCGAAACCGCGATCGAGCCGCGCTTCCAGGAACATTTCGTCGCCGCCAACGCGCTTCCCCACGCGACCGACCCGTTCCCCGAACTGGCAAAGATCGTCACCCTGCCCGATGTCAGCTTCAACACCGGCGGCTCGGGCGGCGAGGGCACGCGCCGCCGCCGCCGCGGCTGATCCTTCATCTTCGCGCAAATATCCTCGGGGGTGAATGGGCGCAGCCCAGAGGGGGCGGACAGCCCCCTTTTTTCGCCCCTCTCCCCCCTTGCAGCCGCTTGACGCGGCGCGCGCCTTGGCATACCCCTGCGCGCAGTGCGGGTGTAGTTCAATGGTAGAACGGCAGCTTCCCAAGCTGCATACGAGGGTTCGATTCCCTTCACCCGCTCCATCCCCCCGATCCTTCCGCAGCACTCTGGCCACGCCCCGCCGGACCGGCTATCACGGGCGCAGTTTCCAGCGACAGGAAGGAGAGGCCCCGATGGCCGACATCAAACGTATCGAATGCGGCCCGCGCATGAGCCAGGCGGTGATCTGCAACGGCCTGATCTGGCTGGCCGGCCAGGTCGGCGAAGCCGGCACCAGCGTCACCGAGCAGACCCGCACCATCCTTGCGGGCATCGACCGGCTTCTGGCCGAGGCAGGCTCGGACAAGACGCGGATCGTCTTGGCCCAGATCTGGATGGCCGACATGGCCGATTTCGCCGAGATGAATGCCGTCTGGGACGCCTGGGTGCCGCAGGGTCACTGCCCGGCCCGCGCCACGGGCGAGGCAAAGCTTGCCACGCCCGACTACAAGGTCGAGATCATCGTGACCGCCGTTCAGGCCTGACGCCCCTGCCCTCCGCGCCCCCGTGAAAGGGCGCGGGGGTCCGCCTCAGCCCGCCGCCGCCTCAGCCCGCCGCCGCCTCGGCCGCCAGCAGGCGGATCCGCTCGACCATCGCGCGCAACCCGTTCGAGCGTTGTGCCGAAAGGTGATCGTTCAGCCCCAGCCGCGCAAGCTCGGCCGCCGCGTCGACCTGCCCGACCTCGCGCGCGCTCAGCCCCGCATAAAGCGCATGCAGCACCGCGATCAGGCCGCGCACGATCATCGCATCGCTCTCGCCCTGGAAATCGAACCGCGCCCCGGGGCCCGTGCCCTCGATCCGCGGCAAAAGCCAGACCTGGCTTGCGCAGCCCTCGACCTTGGTGGCAGGCACGCGGAGGGTCTCGTCCAGCGGGGGCATGGCCTTGCCCAGCTCGATCACATGGCGATAGCGCTCTTCCCAGTCGTCCAGGAACTCGAACGTCTCGGCGATATCCTCGAAAGCGGTGCTGGCCATGCTCTGTTCCCCCCGGGGCTTTCTCCCCTGCCTAACGCCGCCCCGGCGCAAGGTCCAGTAGCGGCTTTTCAAAAGCCTTCCGATCGGCTACCCAGAACCCGTAGGTTCGCCCGGAGGCCCCATGAAGACGCCCGTTCTTGCCACGCTCGCCCTGTCGCTGACGCTTGCCGGCTGTGGCAGCGTTCGGGAAAGCCGCCTCAACCCGTTCAACTGGTTCGGCCGCTCGACCGAGACCGCCGCGACACTTGCGCCCGCGGGCGGATATGACAAGGCCATCGGCGACAACCGCGTTCTGGTGGAACAGGTGACCCGCTTCGAGGTGCAGCCCGCCCATGGCGGCGCGATCCTGTCGGCGGCGGGCCTGCCGCCCACACAGGGCTGGTGGGATGCCGAACTCGTGGCCGAGAATGACGGCTTCCCCGAGGATGGCGTGCTGACCTATCGCTTCGTCGTGGCCGAGCCCGTTCCCGGCACGCCCGTCGCGCGCCGCGTCCTGACGCCCGAGTCGCGCGAGGTGACGGTGGGCAAGTATATCTCGAACCAGCGCCTTGCGGGCGTGCAGCGCATCGTGGTGACGGGCGCAGGCAATTCCCGCACGGTCAGCCGCTAAGCGCCCGTCGGGGGCAGCGCCCGGCCCTGTCAGCCGGGCACGACCACCCGGACAGCGCCGCCCGCGGCGGTCAGCGCGATCTCGCCCCGTGCAAGACGCAGCGCATCGTTGCCGAAGACCTCCTTGCGCCAGCCCGTCAGCGCCGCCACATCGCGCCGCCCCGCCGCGATCCGGTCCAGATCCGACGAGTTGGCGATCAGCTTCGCGGCCACCCCGGCCTCTTCCGACTTGGCCTTGAGCAGCACGCGCAACAGATCCGCCAAAGCGGTGTTCACCTGAAGCTGCGGCCCGTCCTGGTCCACCTGCGGAAAATCCTCGGGCTTGAGGGCAAGTGCGGCCTTCACGGCGGTCATGATCCCCTCGGCAATCTCGCCCCGCCGGGCCTCGCGCAGCAAGAGCCGGGATTTCGACAGCTCTTCGGGCGTGGTGGGCTTGGTCGAGGCCAGCTCCAGCAGCGCATCATCCTTGAAGATACGCGAGCGCGGGATGTTCTTGTTCTGCGCAAACCCCTCGCGGAAGCGCGCCAGTTCGCGCACGACGGCCAGGAAGCGGCCCGAACTGGTGCGCGTCTTGACCCGCTGCCAGGCCTCTTCGGGGCGGGTGATATAGGTTTCGGGATTAAGCAGGATCGCCTCTTCCTCTTCGACCCAGGCTTCCCGGCCCGATTTCCGCAGCTCTTTCGACAGGAATTCGTAGATCACGCGCAGATGGGTGACATCGGCGATGGCATAGGTCTTTTGCGCCTCCGTCAGTGGCCGGCGCGACCAGTCGGTGAAGCGCGAGGTCTTGTCAAGCGACTGGCGCGCGATCTTCTTGACCAGCGTTTCATAGCCCACCTGTTCGCCGAAACCGCAGACCATAGCGGCGACCTGCGTGTCGAACAGCGGCACGGGAAAGACGCCGGCCTCGGTAAAGAAGATCTCCAGATCCTGCCGCGCGGCGTGAAAGACCTTTACCGTATCCTCATGGCGAAAGAGGTCGTAGATCGGTTCCAGCGAAAGATCGGGCGCCAGCGGATCGACCAGCACCGCCTCGCCGTCAGAGCCGGGCAAGGCCATCTGCACAAGGCACAGCTTCGACCAATAGGTGCGCTCGCGCAGGAATTCGGTATCGACGGTGACATAGGGCTGGGTTTTTGCCTTGGCGCAGAATTCGGCAAGGGCTTCGGTCGTGGTAAGGGTCTGCATCGGGGGCTTTCATGTCGCGCGGGGTCATCCCGCAGTCATGTTTTCTTTAGGACAGCCGCCCGCAGATGAAAAGCGCCGATAGACCAGCGGCGGGGCTTACATATACAGGGGCGCGCGGTCCCCGCCCGCAAAGCGGCGCAGAACGGCCGGGTAAAGCCGGTGCTCGGCGGTCAGAACCCGCGCGGCCAGCGTATCGGCATCGTCGCCCGGCAGCACCGGCACCCGCGCCTGTCCAAGGATCGGGCCATCGTCCAGAACGGGCGTCACCTCATGCACGGTGCAACCGGCCTCGGCATCGCCTGCGTCAAGCGCGCGCTGATGCGTGTGCAGGCCGGGATATTTCGGCAAGAGCGAGGGGTGGATGTTCAGCATCCGCCCCGCGAACCGCGCGACGAAGGCCGGGGTCAGGACGCGCATAAAACCGGCAAGGCACAGGATGTCGGGCCGGGCCGCAAGGATCGGTTCAAGCAACTCGGCCTCGAAAGCGGCGCGGTCCTTGCCGAAGGGGCGATGGTCGATGGCGGCGGTCGGCACGCCAAGCTCTGCGGCGCGTGCCAGCCCCGCCGCGCCCGCATCGTTCGAGGCCACCAGAACCGGGCGCGCCGGATGATCCCCCGTCATGCTTTCGACCAGGCGCAGCATGTTCGAGCCGCCGCCCGAAATCAGGATCGCAACGCGTTTCACAAAAGCCCGCCGGTATAGGCCACGCCCCGCCCCTCGGTGACGGTGCCGATCACGGTGACGGTTTCACCCTCCTCCTCCAGCAGCGCCTTCAGCGCCCCGGCCCGGTCGGCGGCCACGACACAGATCATGCCGATGCCGCAGTTGAAGGTCTTGAGCAGTTCGGCCTCTTCCATCCGCGCGGTCCCGGCCAGCCAGCGGAAGACGGGCGGCAGGGTCCATGCCGACAGGTCGATCGCGGCGCCAAGCCCCTCGGGCAGGACGCGGGGCAGGTTCTCGGTCAGCCCGCCGCCGGTGATATGGGCAAGCGCATGCACACCGCCCGCGCGCACCGCCGCAAGCGTCTGGCGGACATAAAGCCGCGTGGGCGCCAGCAGCGCCGCGCCAAGGCTGCCCTCCGAGAAGGGCGAGGCCGCATCCCAGCCAAGGCCCGAAAGCTCGACCACCTTGCGCACGAAGCTGTAGCCGTTGGAATGCACGCCGCTGGAGCCAAGCCCAAGCAGGACATCGCCCGCCTGCACGCCCGAAGGCAGGTCCGCACCGCGCTCCATCGCGCCCACGGCAAAGCCCGCAAGGTCGAAATCGCCCTTGTGGTACATGCCGGGCATCTCGGCCGTCTCGCCGCCGATCAGCGCGCAACCCGATTGGGCGCAGCCCTCGGCGATGCCCTCGATGATCCGCGTCGCCTGATCGACATCAAGCTTGCCCGTGGCGAAATAATCCAGGAAAAACAGGGGCTCAGCGCCCTGGCAGACCAGGTCGTTCACGCACATCGCCACAAGGTCGATACCGATCGTGTCGACATTTCCGGTGTCGATGGCGATGCGCAGCTTGGTGCCCACCCCGTCGGTCGCGCCGACCAGGATCGGATCCTTGTAGCCCGCCGCCTTCAGGTCGAACAGCGCGCCGAACCCGCCAAGGCCCGACATGGTTCCCGACCGCGCCGTGCGTTTCGCCGCCGGCTTGATCCGTTCGACAAGGGCATTGCCCGCGTCGATATCGACGCCCGCATCGGCATAGGTCAGCCCGTTCTTGCCCGTGGTCATCGCCGCATACTCCGCCAGAATTTCCGCAGCCCGGCCTTAGCGCAATGCCCGCACGGGGGCAACGGATATGGCCGCCCCCGCGCGCATATTCTTGACCCGCCGCACCAATCTGCTAGGCAGAAGCCGATCTTGGGGCCTGTAGCTCAATGGTCAGAGCAGGGCGCTCATAACGCCTTGGTTGGGGGTTCGAGTCCCTCCGGGCCTACCATCCCCACCCGCATGGCGAAATCGCCACGGCCGCCGGGCGCCTAGTGGCCGCCCATCCCCTTGCGGATGCGGCGCACCATCATCCAGACCGCGCCGATCACCGGCAGGGTCAGCATCGCCACCATCATCTCTTTCGACATGCCAAGCCGTGCCGCCAGCGGATAGGCCAGATAGCCCGCAAGGCTGACCGCGTAATAGCTGATCGCCACGACCGACAGCCCCTCGACCGTGTGTTGCAGGCGCAGTTGCAGGTCGGCCCGGCGATCCATGCTTTCCAGGAGCTTCTGGTTCTGTGCCGAGCGTTCGACATCGACCCGC
Source organism: Rhodobacter maritimus (assembly GCF_058747975.1). Lineage (NCBI taxonomy): Bacteria > Pseudomonadati > Pseudomonadota > Alphaproteobacteria > Rhodobacterales > Rhodobacter > Rhodobacter maritimus. The sequence goes on from NZ_CM179095.1 coordinate 2,258,708, forward strand.
GTGCGCAACAGCTCGCCCGCCCGCGCGGCGCGCTCCAGCATCGTGCGCAGCCGCGCCTCGGCCGATTTCACCGTGCGCATCGCCGGATCGTAGCGGCGCAGCATGAATTCGGAAAACATCTGCCGCCCCTCGAAGCGGCTTTCGCGCAGCGCCGCGATGCGCTGATGCACGATCGCCTCATAGGCGCCGGTCGCGCCGAAGCGGAAGGCATGGTTCACGGCAAGGCCCTCAAGCTCGGCCGAGATCGCCAGCAGCTCGTCCAGGCGGCCCTCCGCGGGGCGGCTTTCATCGCTCATCCCCGCGACAAGGGCCGAAAGCTGCGGATCGAGCGCGTTCAGGCGCTTGGTCAGCGCCCGCGCCCGCCCCAGCCCCAGCATCGACATCGCGCGATAGGTCTCGACCTCACAAAGCCGTTGCAGGATGCGGCCGATGCGACCGGCCCCAACCTCGGGGCGCACGAAGACCGCGAAACGCATCTGACCCGCGGCATCGATGCGGAAATCGCCCGCGATCACGGCCGAGCCGTCCAGAACCCACGCACAGGCAAGGCTTTCAGGCACGAACCATTCATCAAGCATCGGACCAAGCGCCTGCACATCCTCGGGCAAGATGTCGATGCGCACCGAAACGGCCGCGACACGCTTGCCCGGCGCATCCTCGATCCATTCGGCGGGAAAAAGCTCGGTCTCGGCCGGATCGAAGGGGCGCGCCGAAACGCCCGGCGCATGGGCAAGATAGGTGGTGAATTCGGTATGGCTTTCCCAACGCAGCGTGTGCCGCCCGATGCGCCCGCTGTAATGGGTGACATCGGGCTGGGGCTGCGCCGCGCCGTGGCGTTCCAGCAGATCGCCCAGATGCGCGTGATCGGCGCTGCGGTCACGGTTGGCCGCGTCCAGCGGCTCCTTGATCGCCAGATAGACGGCATGGCTTGGCGCGGAAAGCTGCGGGAACGGCCGGGCGTGCAGCTCGTTCACAAGCGCATAGCGCAGCGGATGATCATCGACAGGGGGCATGGCGGCTATCCTGCTGGGTGAAGGGCCTGCATAGCGCAAACGCCCATCAAGTAAACAGAAAAATCAAGCAAAACCCGATGGTTATCGGCATACCATTGTGCACAAAGCGCGCGCCTTCGCGCGCCCCGAACGCAACAGCCCCCACCGTTTCCGGCGGGGGCCTTGCAGTTGCGGTCGCGCCCGCTCACTCGATCATGGGCAGGAGGCTATCGACGGATTTTTTGGCGTCGCCGTAGAACATGCGGGTGTTGTCCTTGTAGAACAGCGGGTTCTCGATGCCGGAATAGCCGGTGCCCTGGCCGCGTTTGGAGACGAAGACCTGTTTCGCCTTCCACACCTCGAGCACCGGCATGCCGGCGATCGGGGAGTTCGGGTCTTCCTGCGCCGCGGGGTTCACGATGTCGTTCGAGCCGATGACGATGGCGACATCCGTCGTGGGGAAGTCGTCGTTGATCTCGTCCATCTCCAGCACGATGTCATAGGGCACCTTCGCCTCGGCCAGAAGCACGTTCATATGCCCCGGCAGGCGCCCCGCCACGGGGTGGATGCCGAAGCGCACCTCCTTGCCCCGCGCGCGCAGCTTGCGCGTCAGCTCGGCCACCGATTGCTGCGCCTGCGCCACCGCCATGCCGTAGCCCGGCACGATGATCACGCTGTCGGCCTCGTTCAGCGCCGCGGCCACGCCCTCGGCGTCGATCGCGATCTGCTCGCCCTCGACCTCCATCGCCGGGCCCCCGGCATTGCCAAAGCCCCCCAGGATCACCGACACGAAGCTGCGGTTCATCGCCTTGCACATGATATAGCTCAGGATCGCCCCGCTGCTGCCCACCAGCGCCCCGGTCACGATCAGAAGGTCATTGCCAAGCGAGAAGCCGATCGCCGCCGCGGCCCAGCCCGAATAGGAGTTGAGCATCGACACCACCACCGGCATGTCCGCCCCGCCGATCCCCATGATCAGGTGATAGCCGATGAAGAATGCAAGAAGCGTCATCACCACCAGCGCCCAGATGCCCGCGCCGTTCATGAACAGCCCCAGGGCCACGATCGAGCCAAGCGCCGCCGCCGCGTTCAGCATATGCCCGCCGGGCAGCTTCTCGGCCTTCGAGGTCACCTTGCCCGCCAGCTTGCCGAACGCGATGACCGAGCCGGTGAAGGTCACCGCCCCGATGAACACGCCCAGGAACAGCTCCACCCGCAGGATCGACAGCTCCACCGGGGTCTTGTGCGCCACGATCGCGGCGAAGCCCTGCAACCCCTCGCGCGCGGCCGCGTCCATCCCCGCCACGCGCGCCATCTCGATATAGGCATTGAAGCCCACGAAGACCGCCGCCAGACCGACCAGCGAATGCATCGCCGCCACAAGCTGCGGCATCTCGGTCATCTGCACGCGCTTGGCGACATACCAGCCGATCGCGCCCCCCGCGACCACAAGCGCCAGCGAAAGCCCCCAGCGGCCCGCGCCCGGGCCGATCAGCGTCGCCGCGACCGCAAGCGCCATGCCCACGATGCCATACCAGACCGCGCGCTTCGCGCTTTCCTGCCCCGAAAGCCCGCCAAGCGACAGGATGAAGAGAACAGCCGCGACCACATAGGCGGCGGTCGTAAATCCGAATTCCATTCCCCTGCCCTCCTTACGACTTCTGGAACATGGCGAGCATGCGCCGGGTGACAAGGAAGCCACCGAAGATGTTGATACCGGCCATGAAGACCGACAGCGCCGACAGCACGATCACAAGCCACGACCCCGAGCCGATCTGCATCAGCGCCCCCAGGATGATGATCGAGCTGATCGCGTTCGTCACCGCCATCAGCGGCGTGTGCAGGCTGTGGCTGACATTCCAGATCACCTGGAAGCCCACGAAACAGGCCAGCACGAAGACGATGAAGTGCTGCATGAAGCTGGCCGGCGCCACAAGGCCCACGCCCAGAAGCACCGCCGCCCCCACCGCAAGCAGCGTCACCTGGCTGCGGGTCTGCGCCCTGAAGGCCGCAACCTCCCGGGCGCGCCGCTCCTCGGGGGTCAGCTCCTTCGGCTTCTCCTTGGGCTTTTGCGCCGCGATCGCCTGCACCTTGGGCGGCGGCGGCGGGAAGGTGATCGCGCCGGCATGCGTCACCGTCGCCCCGCGGATCACGTCGTCTTCCATGTTGTGGTTGACCACGCCATCCTTGGCCGGGGTCAGGTCCGTCATCATGTGGCGGATGTTCGTGGCATAAAGCGTCGAGGACTGCGCCGCCATCCGGCTGGGGAAATCGGTATAGCCCACGATCGTCACGCCGTTCTCGGTGACGATCTTCTCGTCCGGCACCGTCAGGTCGCAGTTGCCGCCCCGCTCGGCCGCAAGGTCGACGATCACCGAGCCCGGCTTCATCGCCGCCACCATGTCCTTCGTCCACAGCTTCGGCGCATCGCGCCCCGGGATCAGCGCCGTGGTGATGACGATATCCACCTCGGGCGCCAGTGCGCGGAACTTCTCAAGCTGCTTCTCGCGGAACTCGGGCGAAGAGGGCGCCGCATAGCCGCCCGTCGCCGCGCCGTCCTGCTGCTCCTCGAAATCCAGATAGACGAATTCCGCGCCCATCGATTCGATCTGCTCGGCCACCTCGGGGCGCACGTCGAACGCATAGGTGATCGCGCCAAGGCTCGTTGCCGTGCCGATCGCGGCAAGGCCCGCAACCCCCGCCCCCACAACCAGAACCTTCGCCGGCGGAACCTTGCCCGCCGCCGTCACCTGGCCCGTGAAGAAGCGCCCGAAATTGTTGCCCGCCTCGATCACCGCGCGGTAGCCCGCGATATTGGCCATCGACGACAGCGCGTCCATCTTCTGCGCACGGCTGATCCGCGGAACCATGTCCATCGCGATCACGCTTGCGCCCGTCTTGTTCGCCGCCTCCAGAAGATCCTTGTTCTGCGCCGGGTAGAAGAACGAGATCAGCGTCTGGTCCGCGCGCAGCCGCTTCACCTCCGTCTCGCTTGGCGGGCGCACCTTCACGACGATGTCCACGTCCTTGAACAGACCCGGCGCCGTCTTCACCACCGTCACACCCGCCGCAGCATAGGACGCGTCCGAAAACCCCGCGCCAACCCCCGCGCCAGATTCCACAAAACACTGATGACCAAGCTTCTGAAGCTGCAACGCACTCTCGGGCGTCAGCGCAACACGCGACTCACCCCCATATATCTCCCTAGGTGCTCCGATCTTCACTGTGTCTCCCCCTTGCCGCAGACGGTTCCTGTCCGATGCTCACATCTTTGCGAAAACCTCATAACATCGCGCAATAAAGTTTCACAAGAGGCACGCGGCAGCGCAGCAAGCGCGAAACGCCCTGTTTTTCCGCAGGGTGGTCGGCTTGCATCGCTTTGCCGCAGCGCATTGCGGGGGAAATCCTGCCCGCGCGTCAAAGCCAGCGGCGCGTCCGCGTGGCATAGCTGCGCCATTCGGGGCCGAATCGCGCGGCGATCCGGGCCTCTTCGCCCGCGATGAAGCGGCGCGCGATGAACAGCATGAAGGCGGGCACCAGCCACAGCGCCGCGATGCCGTCCCACCACAGCAAAAGCCCCGCCAGGATCAGCGCATCGGCCAAGTAGATGGGGTTGCGCGACAGCGCGAAAGCCCCGCCCGTGACCAGTGCCGAAGGGTCACGGCGCGGCACGAAGCTGGTGCGGCGCAGCACCATCTGGATCAGCGCCGCCGCCATCAGAAGCACCCCCATCACCACAAGCACCGCGCCGATCGGACGGCTCTGGACGAAGGGCAGTGGCAAAAGCCGGGCCAGAAGCCAACCGGCCGCCGCGAACAGCGCCAGCCACAGGGGCGGCAGGTCGATCTGGTGCAGCAGCTTGCGCATGTGGTTCCCGCTGTTTCCGCCGGCCCATATTGCGCAGCGCGCGCGGGGCACGGCAAGGCAAAGATCGCGCCTTCCGTCGGGTCCGGCGGGATGCGCATGCTTGCCAAACCGGCGCGCGCGGGCCAATTTGCCCCGATGCAGGAGGACCACATGAGCACCGATTTCACCGCGACCCGCGCCCTGTTCGACCTTCCCGAAGGAGTGGTCTATCTTGACGGGAACTCGCTTGGCCCCCTGCCGCGCGCCGTACCCGAACGGGTGGGCCGCGCGATGCGCGAGGAATGGGGCGGCATGCTCATCTCGGCGTGGAACCGCGCGGGCTGGATGGAGATGCCGCGCCGCGTGGGCGACCGGATCGCCCGGCTGATCGGGGCCGAACAGGGCAGCGTGGTGATGGGCGACACGCTGTCGATCAAGGTTTATCAGGCGATCGCCGCCGCGCTCGACATGAACCCGGAGCGGCGGGTGATCCTGTCCGACAGCGGCAACTTCCCGACCGATCTTTACATGGCCGAGGGGCTGTGCCGCACGCTTGGCCCCGGCTATGCGCTGAAGGTCGTCGCCCCGGAAGAGGTGGCCGGCGCCATCGACGAAAGCGTGGCCGTGCTGATGCTGACCGAGGTGGATTACCGCACCGGGCGGCGCCACGACATGGCCGCGCTGACCGCGCAGGCCCATGCCGCGGGGGTGCTGACGGTCTGGGATCTGGCGCATTCGGCCGGCGCGGTTCCGCTGGACCTCGCGGGCGCGGGGGCCGATTTCGCGGTGGGCTGCACCTATAAATACCTCAATTCCGGCCCCGGCGGCCCGGCCTTCATCTATGTGGCCCCGCGCCATGCCGACCGGGCCGTGCCCGCGCTGTCGGGCTGGCATGGCCATGCGGCGCCCTTCGCCTTCGATCTGTCCTACCGCCCCGCCGCGGGGATCGAGCGGATGCGCGTCGGCACGCCGCCGATCCTGCAACTCGCCGCGCTCGATGCGGCGCTCGATGTCTGGGACGGGGTGGAGATGGCCGATATCCGTGCCGCCTCGCTGTCGCTGGCCGACCGTTTCATCGAAGGCGTGCTGGCCGCCTGCCCCGATCTGCGCCTTGTCACCCCGCGCGATCCGGCGCTGCGCGGCAGTCAGGTCAGCTTTGCCCATCCCGAGGGCTATGCCATCGTGCAGGCACTGATCGCACGCGGCGTGGTGGGCGATTTCCGTGCCCCCGACATCCTGCGCTTCGGCATCACCCCGCTTTATATCGGTGCGGCGGAAATCGACCGCGCCGTGGCGATCATGGCCGAGGTGATGGAGAAGGGCCTTTGGGACCGGCCGGAATACAAGGTCCGCGCGGCCGTCACCTGACGCGAAGGCACCTGCGTCAGGCCACCCGCCCGATGCCGTGCCGCTTCGCCGCCCAGGCCGCCGCCGCCTGGCCGAACGCCTCGAACAGCGGGCGCGAGACCGGATCGGCGGCAGCGTTCCATTCGGGGTGCCACTGCACCGACAGCGTGAAGCCGGGCGCATCGGCCACATGGATCGCCTCGGGCGTGCCATCCTCGGCCCGGCCCTCGATGACGATGCGCGCGCCGGGCTGACAGATCCCCTGCCCGTGCAGCGTGTTCGTCATGACCTCGGTCGCGTTCAGCACGCTGTGAAACAGGCCGCCTTCTTGCAAAATGACCTTGTGGCGCAGCGCGAAGCTTTCATCCAGCGGCGCGTCGGGCGGCATGCGGTGGTTCATCCGGCCCGGCAACTCGCGGATTTCCGGGTGCAGCGTGCCCCCCATGGCCACGTTCACCTCCTGAAAGCCGCGGCAGATGCCGAAGATCGGCTGGCCGCGCTCCACGCAGGCGCGCACCAGCGGCAGGGTGATCGCATCGCGCGCACGGTCGAAGGCGCCATGGGCGGGGGTTTCCTCCTGCCCGTATTCGGAGGGGTGCACATTGGGCCGCCCGCCGGTCAGCAGGAAGCCGTCGCAGACCTCGATCAGATCGGCCACCGAAACAAGGTTCGGATCGGCCGGGATCACAAGCGGCAGGCATTGCGCGACCCGCGCCACCGCCTCGGAGTTCATCGTGCCCCCCGCATGGACGGGATAGGCATCGTTGAGTTCATATGCGTTGCCGATAATTCCGACGACCGGTCGTGTCATGTCTTCCCCGCAGGCGTATTTTTTCCCAAGCCTACGGGGAGCACGCATCCATGAAAAGGCCTGCAACGCGCAGAGGCTGTGCAAAATCTCAGGCACCGCCCCGCGCCTTGACCTGCGCGCGGCGCGCATGCAGCACCGGCTCGGTATAGCCCGAGGGCTGCACCCGGCCCAGGAAGACCAGATCGCAGGCCGCCTGGAAGGCCAGCCCGTCAAAGCCCGGCGCCATCGGGCGATAGGCCGGATCGCCCGCGTTCTGGCGGTCGACGACCTCGGCCATCTTGCGCAGGGCCTCCATCACGCGCGCCTCGGAAACGATGCCGTGATGCAGCCAGTTGCACAGTGCCTGCGCGCTGATCCGCAGCGTGGCGCGGTCTTCCATCAGGCCCACGTCGTGGATGTCGGGCACCTTGGAACAGCCCACGCCCTGGTCGATCCAGCGCACGACATAGCCCAGGATTCCCTGCGCGTTGTTCTCGATCTCGTCGCTGATTTCCTGCTCGGAATAGTTGCGCCCCGACGCCAGCGGGATGGTCAGAAGATCGTCAAGCCGCGCGGGCCGCTTCAGCGCGGCGATCTCGGCCTGGCGCGCCTTCACGTCGACGCGGTGGTAATGCGTGGCATGCAGCGTGGCGGCGGTGGGGCTGGGCACCCAGGCGCAGTTCGCCCCCGCCATCGGATGGGCGATCTTGGTTTCAAGCATCTCGGCCATCCGGTCAGGCATGGCCCACATGCCCTTGCCGATCTGGGCCTTGCCCGCCAGCCCGCAGCGCAGGCCGATATCGACATTGCGATCCTCGTAGGCCTGGATCCAGGGCTGCGACTTCATCTCGCCCTTGCGCACCATCGGCCCGGCCTCCATCGAGGTGTGGATCTCGTCCCCGGTGCGGTCCAGAAAGCCGGTATTGATGAAGGCCACCCGGTGCTGCGCCGCCCGGATGCATTCCTTGAGATTGGCCGAGGTGCGGCGCTCCTCATCCATGATCCCCAGCTTCACGGTATAACGCGGCAGGCCCAGCACGGCCTCGACCCGGTCGAAGATCTCGCTGGCGAAGGCAACCTCTTCGGGGCCGTGCATCTTCGGCTTCACGACATAGACCGACCCGGTGACCGAGTTGCGCGGCCCCTCGGTCCGGGCCAGATCGTGCATCGCGCAGAGCGTCGTGACCATCGCGTCCATCAGCCCCTCGGGGACTTCGGCGCCCGTCTCGTCTAGGACGGTGGGGTTCGACATCAGGTGGCCCACATTGCGCACCAGCATCAGCGCGCGCCCCTTCAGGACCAGCGCCCCGCCATCGGCGGCGGTGAATTCCAGATCGGGGTTCAGCGTGCGGGTAAAGGCCTTGCCGCCCTTCTCGACGGTTTCGGACAGATCGCCCTGCATCAGGCCAAGCCAGTTGGAATAGGCCAGCACCTTGTCCTCGGCATCGACGGCCGCCACCGAATCCTCGCAATCCATGATCGAGGACAGCGCGGCCTCAAGGTGCAGGTCGCTGATATGGGCCGGATCGTCACGCCCGATCGGATGGTCGGGGTTCACCTCGATCACCATGTGCAGATCGTTGTTGCGCAGCACGATCCCGGTGGGCGCCCCGGCCGGGCCGCGATAGCCCAGGAACTGCGAAGGATCGCGCAGGCCGGTCTCTTCGTCGGTGCGCACGAAAAGGCCGCCGTCGCGCACCTCCATCGCGCTGACCGCCGCCCAGGACCCCGAGACCAGCGGCGCGGCACGGTCCAGGAATTCGCGCGCCCAGGCGATCACGCGGGCGCCGCGCGCGGGGTCATAACCCTTGCCCTGCGGCAGGTCGCCCAGCGCATCGGTGCCGTAAAGCGCGTCGTAAAGGCTGCCCCAGCGCGCATTCGCGGCATTGAGCGCATAGCGCGCGTTCAGGATCGGCACGACAAGCTGCGGCCCGCACTGACGGGCGAATTCCGGATCGGTCGGGCCGGTCTCGATGGCGAAATCGGGGCCCTCGGGCAGAAGATAGCCGATCTCTTCCAGAAAGGCGTGGTATTCGGCGGCGTTCTGCCCCTTGCCGCGGCGCTCCAGATGCCAGGCGTCGATCCGGGCCTGCATCTGTTCGCGCGTGGCCAGAAGCGCGCGGTTGCGCGGCGCAAGATCGCGCACGATCGCGGCAAAGCCGTCCCAGAAGGCCTGCGACGCAACGCCCGTGCCGGGCAGGGCCCGGCCCTCGACAAACTCTGCCAGACGGCTGTCGACCGCCAGACCCGAACGATTGATCCGCGTGACCTGCATCCCGTTCTCCTCCGGTTTTCCGGCCCCGCAAACGCGGGCCGGCAGGATTTCCTTGTGCAGCCCTACCCGCCCCGGCGGCGCAAGACAAGCGTCAGGCAGGCGCTCAGCGCATCCCCGCCAGCTTGCACCCCGCCCCGGCGCGACCTAGGGTCTGCGCAACGCTCCGGGCCGTGCCCGCACCACTTTGCAGGAGATTGTCATGGACGGCACGCCCGGCACCACCCGCCTTTCCGACTATGCCCCCTACCCGTTCCGCATCGACGCGGTTTCACTGCATTTCCGGCTGGACCCGCAGGCCACGCGCGTCACGGCCGCGCTGTCCTGCGTGCCGCTGCGCCCCGGCGCCTCGATGGCGCTTGACGGCGAGGGGCTGCGCCTGATCTCGGCCGAAATCGACGGGGCCGCGCTTGCCCCGCGGGATTACCGCCTGACCGATACCGGCCTGACGATCCACGCCGCCGCCCTGCCCGACCAGCCCTTCACCCTGCGCACCGAGGTCGAGATCGCGCCCGCGGCCAATACCGCGCTTGAGGGGCTTTACATGTCGCGCGGCATGTATTGCACGCAATGCGAGGCCGAGGGGTTCCGCAAGATCACCTTCTATCCCGACCGCCCCGACGTGATGGCCCCGTTCCGGGTGCGCATCGAAGGCGTGCCGCCGGTCCTTCTGTCGAACGGCAACCCGGTGGCGAAGGGCCCCGGCTGGGCCGAATGGAACGATCCCTGGCCCAAGCCCGCCTATCTTTTCGCGCTTGTCGCGGGCGATCTGGTGGCCCATCCGGGGCAGTTCACCACCCTTTCGGGGCGCAGGGTCGCGCTGAATATCTGGGTCCGGCCAGGCGACGAGGACCGCTGCGCCTTCGCCATGGAGGCCCTGCAACGCGCGATGAAATGGGATGAGGACCGCTACGGCCGCGAATACGATCTGGATGTGTTCAACATCGTCGCGGTGGACGATTTCAACATGGGCGCGATGGAGAACAAGGGCCTCAACATCTTCAACTCCAAATGGGTGCTCGCCAGCCCCGAAACCGCGACCGACAGCGATTACGAGCGGATCGAGGCGATCATCGCGCACGAGTATTTCCACAACTGGACCGGCAACCGCATCACCTGCCGCGACTGGTTCCAGCTATGCCTGAAAGAGGGGCTGACGGTGTTCCGCGACCAGCAGTTCACCGCCGACATGCGCCTTGGCCCGGTCAAGCGGATCGAGGATGTGCTGACCCTGCGCGCGCGCCAGTTCCGCGAGGATCAGGGGCCGCTCGCCCATCCGGTGCGGCCCGATCACTACCGCGAGATCAACAATTTCTACACCGCCACCGTCTACGAAAAGGGCGCCGAGGTGGTGGGCATGCTGCACACCCTTGTTGGCGCGGACGGCTATCGCCGCGCGCTCGATCTCTATTTCGCCCGCCATGACGGCGAGGCCGCCACGATCGAGGACTGGCTGAAGGTGTTCGAGGACGCGACGGGCCGCGATCTGGCCCAGTTCAAGCGCTGGTATACCGATGCGGGCACGCCGCAACTGAGCCTGCGCGAGGACTGGCACGAGGGCAGCCTGACGCTGCATTTCACGCAATCCACCGCCCCCACGCCCGGACAGCCCGAAAAACCCCCGCGCCTGATCCCGATCGCGGTGGGCCTTCTGTCGCCCAATGGCGACGAGGTGGTCCCGACCACGGTGCTGGAAATGACCGAGGCGCAGCAAAGCTTCACCTTCTCCTGGCTCGGCGCGCGGCCCGTGCCCTCGATCCTGCGCGGGTTCTCCGCCCCGGTGGTCCTGGAACGCGACAGCGACGCGGCAGAGCGCGCCTTCCTGCTGGCGCATGACACCGATCCGTTCAACAAATGGGAGGCCGGGCGCAGCCTTGCCCGACAGGCGCTGACCGGGATGGCCTGCGGTGCCGCGCCCGATCCCGCCTATCCCGATGCGGTCGGGCGCATGCTGGCCGATGACGCGGCCGATCCGGCATTCCGCGCGCTCTGCCTGCGCCTGCCCGGCGAGGACGAGATCGCCCAGGCCCTGCACGAGGCCGGCCGGACCCCCGATCCCGACGCGATCCATGCCGCGCGCGGCGCGCTCGCCCACAGCCTTACGACGCAGCATGAGGCCCGGCTGGCCACGCTTTACGACACCATGGCGGTGCCCGGCCCCTACCGGCCCGATGCCGCATCCGCCGGACAGCGCGCGCTGCGCCTGGCCTGCCTGGGACTGCTGAACCGGATCGACAGGAGCGCACGGGCGCGGCAGTTGTTCGAGCAGGCCGACAACATGACCGAAGCCCTCGGCGCGCTGAGCTGCCTGATCGAGACCGGCACGGCCGAAGACGCGCTTGCCCGCTTCCGCGCCCGCTGGCAGGGCGACCGGCTGGTGATGGACAAATGGTTCGCTGTCCAGCTGGCCCATTGCCTGCCCGCAACCGCCACCGCCCTTGCCGCGCGCCTTGCCGAAGACCCGGCCTTCGAGTGGAAGAACCCCAACCGCTTCCGCGCACTGATGGGCGGGCTGGCGGCCAATCATGCGGGCTTTCACAAGGCCGATGGCGCGGGCTATCGCTTCTATGCCGACTGGCTGATCCGGCTCGATCCGGTCAACCCGCAGACCGCCGCGCGCATGTCCACCGCCTTCGAGACGCGCGCGCGCTATGATGCGGGCCGGCAGGCACGGATGCGCGCGGAACTCGAGCGGATCGCCGGAACCGAAGGGCTCAGCCGCGATCTGACGGAAATGGTCACGCGGCTGCTGGGTTAGAATAAGGGGGCGCTGCCCCCTCTGGCCTTTCGGCCATTCACCCCCGGGATATTTTGACTCTGAAGAAGACATGCCGACGATTTCTTCAGAGCGGAAATATCCCGGGGGTGAGCGCGCAGCGCGAGGGGGCAGAGCCCCCTTTCCTGCCCCTTGCCCCGCACGCGCCCCTGCCCTAGAAGGCATTTGCCGACCAGAACAGGAAGCAACCGATGCTTGACCATCTTGCCTACAAAGCCCCCGAACCCAAAACCATCGCAGGCGCGAAATCGGATTGGGAACTGGTGATCGGGCTTGAAGTCCATGCGCAGGTCGCCTCGAATGCAAAGCTTTTCTCGGGGGCCTCGACCACCTTCGGAGCCGAGCCGAACTCGAACGTGGCCTTCGTCGATGCCGCGATGCCCGGCATGCTGCCCGTCATCAACGAATTCTGCGTGGCGCAGGCGGTGCGCACCGGGCTGGGGCTGAAGGCCGCGATCAACCTTGTCTCGACCTTCGACCGCAAGAACTATTTCTACCCCGACCTGCCGCAGGGCTACCAGATCAGCCAGCTTTACCACCCCATCGTGGGCGAGGGCGAGATCATCGTGGACATGGGCCCCGGCATCGCGCGCCGCGTCCGCATCGAGCGCATCCACTTGGAACAGGATGCCGGCAAGTCGATCCATGACATGGACCCCAACATGTCCTTCGTCGACCTCAACCGCACGGGTGTCGCGCTGATGGAGATCGTCTCGCGCCCCGATATCCGCGGCCCAGAGGAGGCGGCGGCCTATGTGGGCAAGCTGCGCCAGATCCTGCGCTATCTGGGCACCTGCGACGGCAACATGCAGAACGGCAACCTGCGGGCGGATGTGAACGTGTCGGTCTGCAAGCCCGGCGCCTATGATAAATATCAGGAAACGCAGGATTTCTCGCATCTGGGCACGCGCTGCGAGATCAAGAACATGAACTCGATGCGGTTCATTCAGCAGGCCATCGACCATGAGGCCCGCCGCCAGATCGCCATCCTCGAGGATGGCGGCAGCGTGGTGCAGGAAACCCGCCTCTACGATCCCGACAAGGGCGAGACGCGCAGCATGCGCTCGAAGGAAGAAGCGCATGACTATCGCTACTTCCCCTGCCCCGACCTGCTGCCGCTGGAGATCGAGCAGGCTTGGGTCGACGACATCGCCGCCTCGATGCCCGAACTGCCCGACGAGAAGAAGGCCCGCTTCGTCGCCGCGTTCGGGCTGTCGGAATACGATGCGGGCGTGTTGACCGCCGAGGCCGAGAACGCCGCCTATTTCGAGAAGGTGGCCGAGGGCACGGATGGCAAGCTGGCCGCGAACTGGGTCATCAACGAGCTGTTCGGCCGCCTGAAGAAGGAAGGGCACGACATCACGGAAAGCCCGGTTTCGCCCGATCAGCTTGGCGCCATCGTGCGGCTGATCAAGTCGGGCGACATCTCGGGCAAGATTGCCAAGGACCTGTTCGAGATCGTCTATACCGAGGGCGGCGATCCAGCGAAGATCGTGGAAGAGCGCGGGATGAAACAGGTCACCGATCTGGGCGCGATCGAGGCGCAGGTCGACGAGATCATCGCCGCCAACCCCGCGCAGGTCGAAAAGGCCAGGCAGAACCCCAAGCTTGCGGGCTGGTTCACCGGGCAGGTGCTCAAGGCCTCGGGCGGCAAGGCCAATCCCGCGGCCGTGAACGAGATCGTGGCGCGGAAGCTCGGGCTCTGATCGCGGGGGCCGGAACCGGAAGGGCGCCGCGGGGCGCCCTTTTTTTGGTGCGAAGCGGCGCGATGCGGCCGATGGCTGCGCGTTCACACCGGTTTCATTTGACCGCCCCCCCGCTTTGGCTAAAAGGGGCAGCCGAAAGACGAGGTATGCGATGCAGGCTTATGAATACAAGGTCATCCCCGCCCCGATGAAGGGCGAGAAGGAGCGCGGTCTGAAGACCGGGGCGGAACGTTTCGCCCATGGCCTGACGCTTCAGATGAACGAGATGGCGAAGGACGGCTGGGAATACTGGCGCGCCGAGACGCTGCCGGCCGAGGAACGCGCGGGCCTGACCTCGAAGGTGACGGTCTATCACAATCTTCTGGTGTTCCGCCGTCCGGTGAACGCCTCTGCCGGGGCGGGCAAGCTTCCCGTGCTTGAACTGGGCGCAAGCGCCGCGGCCGCGCCGAAGGACAAGGAGATCCGCGCCGAGGACCCCGCCACGTCCGACTTCCGCTCCACCCGCCAGATCAGGACCGAGTCCCCGCAAGGGGCGGCACCAAAGCTCGGCTCGGCCTTCGGCGGCGCGGCGCGGGCCTAGGGCTCGACCTCGAGGGCGAAGGCGTGGATGCGGGCCAGAAGCTCGGCCCCCACGGCCGCGTGAACGGCGCGGTGCTGTGCCAGCCGCGAAAGCCCGGCCAGGGACCGCGCGCGAATCCGCACCCGGAAATGGCTTTCCCCGCCCGGACGCGCGCCCGCATGGCCCGCATGCAGGGCGCTTTCGTCGATGACCTCGAGCGTCTCGGGGTTCAGATGCTCAAGCTTTTCACGGATCTCGTCCACAACGGGCATTTTTCCGCCACCCCCCCTTTAACCACGCCTGAAATAGCCTAAACTCTGTCGCCCGAGTCGAACAGGCCCCAGCGCGAGAGCCCAGATGAGCAGAAACGACCCTTTCGGATTCGATATCTCCGCCGCGTCGGACAAGAAGCGCCGCCAGAAGGGCAAGCGCGGAATGTCGGGCGCGTTCGAGACCTCGACCCGCATTTGCGACAAGGAGGGCTGCAACGAGCCCGGCCAGTATCGCGCGCCGAAATCGCCCAAGGTGCTCGATGATTATTTCTGGTTCTGCAAGGACCATGTGCGCGAATACAACCTGAACTGGAACTATTTCCAGGGGCAGTCCGAGGCCGAGTTCCAGGCCTTTCTGGACAACGCCACCGTCTGGGAACGCCCCACCCGCCCCTTCGCCCGCGCCAAGGACGAGGCGCGCGGCTGGGAACGGCACGGCATCTCGGACCCGATGGAGCTTTTGGGGCAGAACGCCACGCAGAACCCCGGCCGGGTGGCGGGCCGCAGGCTGCCCCCGACCGAGCGGCGCGCGCTGGACATTCTGGATGCCCGCGACAGCATGACCAAGTCCGAGATCCGCCGCCAATACAAGGCACTGATCAAGGTTCTGCACCCCGACATGAACGGTGGAGACCGCAGTCAGGAAGAGATCCTGCAAGAGGTGGTCTGGGCCTGGGATCAGCTCAAGGACAGCCGCAACTTCAAGGACTGAGCGCGGCGGGCGCGCATCAATGCGCGGCCCCCTTCTTGCCGGTCAGCCGGGCAATCAGCGGATTGATCAGAAAACTGACCAGCGGGATCAGCACGAACCCCAGCGCAAGCCCCACCACCCCGTCGAAGAATGCCGTCACCGCCCAGGCGACGAACCCGCCCGCCTGCGGCAGGGCCGCGGCCGCTGTCTCGGCCTGGTGGTGGATCCAGTCATAGGGCCCATGCCAGCCAAGCTCGGCCACGCCATGAACCACGATCGAGCCCCCGACCCAGATCATCGCCGCCGTGCCCACCACCATCAGCGCCTTCATGAAGCCCGGCATGAAGGCCACGATGCCGCGCCCGAGCGCGCGCCCGAACCCGGTGCGGCCGACGCGGGCCAGCCACAGGCCGAAATCATCCGCCTTCACGATCAGCGCGACGCCGCCATAGACCAGCGCGGTGATGCCGATCGCCACCAGCAAAAGCGCGAAAGCCTGCATCCAGATGTTCTGCGGCGGCAGCGCGGCAAGCGCGATGGTCATGATCTCGGCCGACAGGATGAAATCGGTCTTGACCGCGCCGGCGACCTTCTCGCGCTCCAGGTGCAGCGGATCGCCCTCCGGCGCGACATGGCCATCGGCATAGGGCGCGTGCGGCCGGAACAGATGATAGACCTTCTCGGCCCCCTCGAAACACAGATAGCTGCCGCCCAGCATCAGCAGGGGAACGATGGCCCAGGGCGCGAAGGCCGACAGCAAAAGCGCCGCGGGCAGCAGGATCAGAACCTTGTTGCGGATCGAGCCGAAGGCGATCTTGCCGACGATCGGCAACTCGCGCGCAGGGGCAAAGCCGTGAACGTATTTCGGCGTGACCGCGGCATCGTCGATCACCGCCCCCGCCGCCTTGGCGCCCGCCTTGGCCGCCTGCCCCGCAATATCGTCGACCGAGGCCGCGGCGACCTTCGCAATCCCCGCCACATCGTCCAGAAGCGCCAACAAACCACTCATGCCAAACCCCTATGCGTTTTGGGAAAACTAGGGGGCGCGACGCGGCCTGACAAGGCGTCAGGCGATCCGCGGCGCACAAGCGGGCCGCCCGCGCCCGCCCTTGTGCGGGCCGCCGATCCCTGCGCCGCCCCCCGGCACCGGCTTGTGTCAGGAACAATCGCCCCCTTGCGAAGCCCCTACCGATGGTCCACTAATTCCGGGTTAAGCCGCGCAGGCTCGGCACAGCTCAGGAAACGATGGCGGACGGTATGCTGGATCAGAACGCAAAACCCACCGAGGAAATCTCTGTTCGGGAAATCTTTGGAATCGATACGGAAATGAAGGTCAGGGGGTTTTCTGACCGCAGCGAGCGCGTGCCGGATGCCGATCCCACCTACAAATTCGATCCCGATACCACCCTCGCGATTCTGGCGGGCTTTGCCTATAACCGCCGGGTGATGATCCAGGGCTATCACGGCACCGGCAAGTCGACCCATATCGAACAGGTCGCGGCGCGGCTGAACTGGCCCTGCGTGCGCGTCAACCTTGACAGCCATGTCAGCCGGATCGACCTGATCGGCAAGGACGCGATCAAGCTGGTGGACGGCAAGCAAGTGACGGTGTTCCACGAAGGCATCCTGCCCTGGGCGCTGCGCAACCCCACCGCGATCGTCTTCGACGAATACGATGCGGGCCGGGCGGACGTGATGTTCGTGATCCAGCGCGTGCTGGAGGCGGACGGGAAGCTCACGCTTCTAGACCAGAACGAGGTGATCACGCCGAACCCCTATTTCCGCCTTTTCGCCACCTCGAACACGGTGGGCCTGGGCGACACGACGGGGCTTTATCACGGCACGCAGCAGATCAACCAGGGCCAGATGGACCGCTGGAGCCTTGTCGCCACGCTGAACTATCTCAGCCATGATGCGGAAACCGCGATCGTGCTGTCGAAGAACCCGCATTACAACACCGACAAGGGCCGCAAGACGATCAGCCAGATGGTCCATGTCGCCGACCTGACGCGCACGGCCTTCATGAACGGCGACCTGTCCACCGTCATGAGCCCACGCACCGTCATCGCATGGGCGCAGAACGCCGAGATCTTCCGCAATGTGGGTTACGCGTTCCGCCTCACCTTCCTGAACAAATGCGACGAGCTGGAACGCCAGACCGTGGCCGAGTTCTATCAGCGCCTGTTCGACGAGGAACTTCCCGAAAGTGCCGCCGCGCAGAGCATCCGCTAAGAAGGCATCCGGTGCGGCATGAAACCCTCTGACAACCCTGCGGATCCGTTCAAGAAAGCCCTGGCCGAGGCGACCAAGACCCTCGCCCATGACGGCGAGCTGACGGTGACCTATTCGGTCGATCCTCCGGGGATGGCGGGCGACACGATGCGCCTGCCGCAGGTCAGCCGCCGCATGACCCGCGACGAGGTCTTGCTTGCGCGCGGCACGGGCGATGCGCTTGCGCTGCGCCGCCGTTATCACGACGCGGCCACGTTCACGCGCTACACGCCCTCGGGGCAGATGGCGCGCGATCTGTTCGAGGCGATGGAGATGGCCCGCTGCGAGGCGCTTGGCGCGCGCGAGATGCCGGGCACCCTGACCAATATCGACGCCAAGATCGCCCATGAGGCCGAGCGCAAGGGCTATGGCCAGATCCGCAACCAGCAAGAGGCGCCGCTGGCCGTGGCCGCAGGGTATCTGGTGCGCGAAATGGCCACCGGGCGCAAGCTGCCCGCGGGGGCGGCCAACGTGCTTGAGCTGTGGCGCCCGTTCATCGAACAGACCGCGGGTGGCGATCTGGAAAACCTCGATCATGTGCTGGACGATCAGGCCGCCTTCGCGCGGCTGGCGCGTCAGGTAATCGCCGATCTGGGCTATGCCGACCAGTTGGGCGACGATCCCGATCAGGACCAGGACGACGACGGCGACGAGGATCAGGCAGAAGAAGACGAGGAATCCGGCGACAACCAGGCGCGCGACCAGTCCGAAGAGGACGAGGCCGAAGCCTCGCCCGAACGCTCGCAAGAGGAAACGCAGGACCAGACGCAGACCACCGTCAGCATGGACGACCTTGCCGATCAGGAGATGGGCGAAGAGGTGGACATGCCGCAGGCCGATGCGCCGCTGGAACCGCCGCCGCCCGCGCCCCATTCGCAGGCCGACCCGAACTATCAGGTCTACAGCACCGAATGGGACGAAGAGATCCGCGCCGAAGAGCTTGCCGAACCGGCCGAGCTGGAGCGGCTGCGCGCCTATCTCGACCAGCAGCTCGAACCGCTGAAGGGCGCGGTGTCGCGGCTGGCCAACAAGTTGCAGCGCAGGCTTCAGGCCCAGCAGAACCGCAGCTGGGAATTCGACCGCGAAGAGGGCATCCTGGATGCCGGCCGCCTTGCCCGCGTGGTCGCCAACCCCACGACGCCGCTGTCCTTCAAGGTCGAGAAGGACACCGAGTTCCGCGATACCGTGGTGACGCTGCTTCTGGACAATTCCGGCTCGATGCGCGGACGGCCGATCTCGATCGCGGCGATCTGCGCGGATGTGCTGGCGCGCACGCTGGAGCGCTGCTCGGTCAAGGTCGAGATCCTGGGCTTCACCACCCGCGCCTGGAAGGGCGGCCAAAGCCGCGAGAAGTGGCTGAACTCGGGCCGTCCGCAGCAGCCGGGGCGGCTTAACGATCTGCGCCACATCATCTACAAATCCGCCGATACGCCCTGGCGGCGGGTGCGCGAAAATCTGGGCCTGATGATGAAAGAGGGCCTGCTGAAGGAAAACATTGACGGCGAGGCGCTGGAATGGGCGCATCGGCGCATGCAGGCCCGCCCCGAGGCGCGCAAGATCCTCATGGTGATCTCGGACGGGGCGCCGGTGGACGATTCCACCCTGTCGGTGAACCCCGCGAACTACCTTGAAAAGCACCTGCGCGACGTGATCGCCATGGTCGAGCGGCGCCGCGCGGTCGAACTGATCGCCATCGGCATCGGCCATGACGTGACGCGCTATTATCAGCATGCCGTCACCATCACCGATGTCGAGCAACTGGCCGGTGCGATGACCGAACAGCTTGCCGGCCTGTTCGATGCCGATCCGCGCGCCAGGGCCCGCCTGATGGGCATCGGCCGCGCCGGACGCTAGGGGCCGGCGATGTTTCAGGACTTTACCGCGCAAAGCCGCCCGCAGGATGGACCGCCGCGGCTTGCCGCGCTGCGCGCGCGGCTTGCCCTGGACGGGCTTGACGGCTTCATCGTGCCGCGCGCGGACGCCCATCAGGGCGAATATGTCGCCCCCCGCGATGCGCGTCTGGCCTGGCTGACCGGCTTTACGGGATCGGCCGGGTTCTGCATCGTGCTGCCCCGGTCCGCAGGGGTCTTCGTCGACGGGCGCTACCGCGTGCAGGTCCGCGCCGAGGTCGACCTTGCGGCCTTCACCCCCGTCGACTGGCCCGAGGTGAAGTCCGGCCCCTGGCTGCGCGAGGCGCTTCCCCGGGGCGGGCGCATCGGCTTCGATCCCTGGCTGCACACCCAAAAGGACATTGCCGATCTGGAAGAGGCGCTGGAGGGCAGCGGCCTTGTTCTGGTGCCCTGCGCGCATAATCCGGTCGACGCGATCTGGCCCGACCAGCCCCCGCCCCCCGCCGCGCCCGCGCGCATTCACCCCGCCGATCTGGCCGGGTGCGACAGCGCCACCAGGCGCGCCGATCTGGCGCAGGGGCTGCGCGCGGCCGGGGTACAGGCCGCCGTCATCACGCTTGCGGATTCGCTGTGCTGGCTTTTGAACATCCGCGGCGCCGACATTCCGCGCAACCCGGTGGTGCAGGCCTTCGCCATCCTGCACGATACGGGCCATCTGACGCTGTTCGCCGATGGCGCGAAATTCGACGCGCCCCTGCGCGCGCATCTTGGCCCCGAGGTGACCCTGCGCCCGCCTTCGGCCTTTGCCGCCGCCTTGCGCAGCCTGCCCGGCCCGGTGCTGGTCGACCCCGCTTCTGCGCCGCTTCAGGTCTCGGCCGAGATCGCGGGCGAAGGCACCGAAATCCACTGGGCCCAGGACCCCTGCATCCTGCCCAAGGCGGTGAAGACCGGGGCCGAGATCGCCGGGATGAAGGCCGCCCATGCCCGCGACGCGGTGGCGATGGTCGAGTTCCTCGCCTGGCTCGACGCCGAGGCACCCAAGGGCGGGCTGGACGAGATTGCCGTGGTCACCGCGCTTGAAGGCTTTCGCCGCGCCTCGAACGCGCTGACCGAGATCAGCTTCGACACGATCTGCGGTGCGGGCCCGCATGGCGCGATCGTGCATTACCGGGTGAGCGAGGCCACCAACCGCCCCGTCCGCCCCGGAGAGATCCTGCTGGTCGATTCCGGCGGGCAATATGCCGATGGCACCACCGACATCACCCGCACCGTGGCCGTGGGCCCCGTGCCCGAAGAGGCCCGCGCCCCCTTCACCCGCGTCTTGCAGGGCATGATCGCGCTGTCGCGCATCCGCTGGCCGAAGGGGCTTTCGGGGCGCGATCTCGACCCGCTGGCGCGGGCGCCGCTGTGGATGGCGGGGCAGGATTACGACCATGGCACCGGCCATGGCGTGGGGGCGGCGCTCTGCGTCCATGAGGGGCCGGCGCGCATCTCCCGCATCTCGGAGGTGGCCCTGCGGCCGGGCATGATCCTGTCCAACGAGCCGGGCTATTACCGCGAGGGCGCCTTCGGCATCCGCATCGAGAACCTCGTTCTGGTGCGCGAGGCCGCCGCCCTGCCCGGCGCGGACGACCGCGCGATGCTGGAATTCGAAACCCTGACCTGGGTGCCGATCGACCGCCGCCTGATCGACCCCGCCCTTTTGTCGGGGGCCGAGCGCGCCTGGCTGGATGCCTATCACGCCGAGGTCCTGCGCCGCGTCGGCCCGCATGTCCAGGACGGCGCGCGGGGCTGGCTGACGGCGGCCTGCGCCCCGCTCTGAGTGACCCGGCGGCCCCGGCTTGGCGGGAAGGCGCCCGCCGCCGGCCATGGGCCTTTCCCTTCCGCGTGCAAAGACCTAAACCCGAAAACAGACCCCAGCGGAGCCATTGTCTCGATGCCCCATGATGCCGCCATTGCCGAACTTTCCCGCCTTCTGGGCGCGCGCCTGAGCGTCACCCGCGCCGAACGCGACCAGCACGGAACCTCGGAAAGCTGGTATCCGCCCACCCCGCCCGACGCGGTGGCATTCCCCGAGAACACCGAAGAGGTGTCGCAGATCATGAAGATCTGTTCGGCCCATAGCATGCCGGTCGTGGCCTGGGGGGCGGGCACCTCGCTTGAGGGGCACGCCCTGGCCGCGCAGGGCGGGCTTTGCATCGACTTTCGCAAGATGGATCTGGTGCTGGAGGTTCTGGGCGATGACATGCTGGCGGTGGTGCAGCCCGGCATCACCCGGCAGGCGCTGAACGACGAATTGCGCGCCACCGGCCTGTTCTTTCCGGTCGATCCGGGCGCGAACGCCACGCTCGGCGGCATGGCCTCGACCCGCGCCTCGGGCACGACGACGGTGCGCTACGGCTCGATGCGCGACAATGTCGCCGCCCTCGAGGTGGTGCTGGCGGACGGGCGGATCATCCGCACCGGCAGCCGGGCGGCGAAATCGGCGGCGGGCTATGACCTGACCGCGCTGATGGTCGGCGCGGAGGGCACGCTTGGCATCATCACCGAGCTGACCTTGCGCCTGCATGGCCAGCCCGAGGCGGTTTCCACCGCCGTCTGCGCCTTCGACACGCTGGATGCGGCCGTCGAAACCGTGATGCGGACGGTGCAGCTTGGCATTCCCGCCGCGCGGATGGAGTTCGTCGACGAGGATGTGGCGCGCGCCTTCAACGCCTATGCCCGCGCCGAGCTGCCGGAAAAGCCGCATCTTCTGGTCGAGTTCCACGGCTCGCCCGCGGGCGTGGCCGAACAGGCCGAGCGTTTCGGCGAGGTGGTGGCCGAGATGGGCGGCGCCGATTTCGACTGGGCCACCACGACCGAGGACCGCACCGCGCTTTGGCGCATGCGCCACGGCGCCTACCCGGCCTGCCTTGCGCTGCGGCCCGGCTCGGTCGGGCTGGCCACCGATATCTGCGTTCCGATCTCGCGCCTGTCCGAGGCGGTGCGCGCGGCGCGCGACGACATCGCCGCCGAGGGGCTTCTGGGCCCGATCGTCGGGCATGTGGGCGACGGCAATTTCCATGCGCTGCTGCTTCTGGAACCCGGCAATGCCGAGGACATGGCCCGCGCCAAGCGCGTGGCCCGCAAGATGAGCGAGCGCGCCCTTGCAATGGGCGGCACGATCACCGGAGAGCATGGCATCGGCATGGGCAAGCGCGCGCTGATGGCCGATGAGCACGGCCCCGCCTGGCAGGTCATGGGCGCGATCAAGGCCGCGCTTGACCCGCAGGGCCTCCTCAACCCCGGAAAACTCGTGCCCGGAGAAAACGAATGAGCCTGTCTTCGCCCGCCGACCTGCCCCGCTTCTTCGCCGCCTCCTGGGGTGCGCGGGATGCGCGGGCGCTTGCCGGGCTGTTTGCCGAGGATGCCGATTTCTTCAGCCTCACGGGCGGCGCGGCCGAGGGCCGGGGCGAGATCACCGAGCTTCTGGCCGGAGAGCTGGCCGGCGCCTTCGCGCGCGCGCGCCTTGTCACCGGCAAGACCAGGCTGCGCCCGCTCGGGCCGCATGCGGCGGTGGTGCTGCAACGCTTCGTGCTGACCGGTATCGTGCATGCCGACGGCTCGGACGCGGGCCGGATCGGCGCGCTTCTGGCAGCGACGATGGTGGCAACGCCGGACGGATGGGACATCGTCTCGGCCCAGTTCGTGGCCGAAGGATAAGGCCCGCTCAGCCCGCCAGCAGGGCCTCGGCGGCGGCGCGCGCGGCCGCGCTGACCTCGGCGCCCGAGATCATGCGCGCGATCTCGTCCACGCGCTCGCCCTCGGCCAGCGGCACGACGGTGGATGTGGTCATGCCGCCCTGCACCCGCTTTTCCACGCGCCAGTGATGCCCGCCCCGCGCCGCGACCTGCGGCGAATGGGTGACGACAAGCACCTGCGCGCCCTCGGCCAGGCGCGCCAGACGCCGCCCCACGGCATCGGCCGTGGCCCCGCCGACGCCGCGGTCGATCTCGTCGAAGATCAGCACAAGCGCGTCCGCGCCGCGCGCCAGCACCACCTTGAGCGCCAGAAGAAAGCGCGACAACTCTCCGCCCGAGGCGATCTTGTTCAGCGGCCCGGCCGGCGCGCCGGGATTGGTGGCCACGCTAAAGGCCACGGCATCGCTGCCCTCGGGGCCAGGATCGCCGGGTGTGACCTGCGTGGTGAAGACCGCGCGCTCCATGCGCAGGGGCGCAAGCTCGGCCCCCATCGCCGTGTCGAGGCGGGCGGCCGCCGCATGCCGGGCGGCGCCCAGCTTCTGCGCGGCCGTCGCATACTCCGCCTCGGCCGCCGCAAGCGCCGCGCCAAGCGCGCGCAGGTTCCCCTCGCCCCCGTCCAGCGCCTGAAGCCGGGCGCGCAGGCCCTCGGCGAAACCGCCCAGATCGTCGGCCAGAACCTCATGCTTGCGGGCAAGCGCGCGGATCGCAAAAAGCCGCTCTTCGCAGGCCTCGAGCGCATGCGGATCGAAGGACAGCGCCTCAAGCGCCTCTTCGACGCCCTGCGCCGCTTCGCCCAGTTCGATCAGCGCGCGATCAAGCGCGGCAAGCGGCGCGTCAAGCTGCCCCTCGGCGCGGTCGGCCACGCCCTGCAACCAGCGATCGGCATCGCGCATCGCGCCCTCTGCCCCTTCAAGGCCAAGGGCCTGAAGCGCGCGCGCGACATCGGCGCGGATCCGCTCTGCGCCCTGCATCAGGCGGCGGCGGCGGTCCAGTTCGGCCTCTTCTCCGGGCCGGGGATCAAGCTTGTCCAGCTCGGCCACGGCATGGCGCAGGAACGCCTCTTCGCCGCGCACCTCGGCCAGGGCCGCCTCGGCAGCGCCCAGCCTGCGCCGCGCCTCGGCCCGCCCCTGCCAGGCTGCCCGGACCGCGGCAAGAAGATCCTCGTGCCCCGCGAACGCATCCAGCATGGCGCGGTGCCCGCGCGGATTGAGCAAACCGCCATCGTCCTGCTGGCCGTGCAGCTCGACCAGGGTTTCGGACAGGCTGCGCAATACCTCGCCCGAGACGCGGCGGTCATTGACGAAGGCGGTCTTGCGCCCGTCGCCGCCATTCACGCGCCGCAGGATCAGCTCATCCCCGCCGGGCAGCCCGGCATCGGCAAGGATCGCATGCGCCGGATGACCCGCCGGCAGGTCGAACACCGCCGTGACCTCGCCCTGCGCGGCCCCCTTGCGCACCAGGTCGGCGCGCCCCCGCCAGCCCAGAACGAAGCCCAGGCAATCCAGCAGGATCGACTTGCCCGCCCCGGTCTCGCCGGTCAGCACGTTCAGGCCCGGCCGGAAGGCAAGCTCCAGCCGGTCGATGATCAGCATGTCACGGATTTCAAGAGCCCGAAGCATCCTTGCCCCCGCAGCACATCCCTTCGCACCACCCCGCCGGGTGCCGCGCCGTCAGAGCCACTGGCCCTTGATGACCTGGCGATAGACCTTCGCCAGCCAGCTGTCGCCCTTCGCCTCAAGCGCAAGGCCGCGCCCGGTCAGCAGCTTGTAGCTGTCCTGATAGAAGGGCGAGGCCTGGAAGTTGTGGCCGAGGATCGCGCCCGCGGTCTGCGCCTCGTCGGTCAGGCCAAGCGCCAGATAGGCCTCGACCAGCCGGTGCAGCGCCTCGGGCGTGTGGGTGGTGGTCTGGAAATCCTCGACAACCACACGGAAGCGGTTGATGGCCGCCGTATAATGCCCCTTCTTGAGGTAGTAGCGCCCGATCTCCATTTCCTTCGCGGCCAGATGGTCGAAGGCAAGGTCGAATTTCAGAATCGACGAGCGGGCATATTCGCTGTCGGGATATTCCTCGATCACGGCGCGCAGGGCCTGAAGCGCCTGGAAGGTCAGGCCCTGATCGCGGCCGACCTCGTCGATCTGGTCGTAATAGGACAGCGCGAGCAGGTATTTGGCATAGGCCGCGTCTTCGTCACCCGGATAGGTGTCGATGAAGCGCTGCGCACTTGCGCGCGAGGCCTCGTAATCCTTGGCGCGGTGCTGGGCGAAGGCCTGCATGATCAGCGCGCGCTTGGCCCATTGCGAATAGGGGTAAAGCCGCTCGACTTCGGAGAAGTAGCGCAGCGCCTCTTCGGGGCGACGCGGGCTGCCGACCTCAAGCTCGTATTCCCCGCGTTTGTAGATTTCCTCGGCGGTGAAGCTTTCCAGCGGCGGCTCCTTGTTGCTGCCGCCACAGGCTGCAAGCGTCGCAACCAAAACAAGACTTCCGACCAGTTGAGCCGCCGATCTGCCGCGCGCCATGTCCTGCCCTATCCCGTTTCTGCTTTGGTTCTGCATTGCGTGGTGTGGAGTCACCCAAACCGCAAGCAGCGGTTTCGCCCGTCCTAGCACAGAAAAATCCGCTGCGCAAAACGCCTTTCGCACCAAAATGAAGGAGATATGCGATGCCCGCGACACCGGGCAGGACGGCCATGCATCCCGCGGCGCTCAGCGCGCGGCAACGGCCGCGCGGCAGACGCCCGCGCCGGGCAGGCTGTAGGCTTGGGCGGGGGTGCAGGTTTCCCATTCCCACGCGTCGGAATCGGCGAACAGCGCGCGCAGCAGGCGGTTGGTCATCGCATGGCCCGCCCGCGTGCCGGTATAGCGGCCCAGCACCGGCGCACCGGCCAAGGCCAGATCGCCAAGCGCATCCAGCATCTTGTGGCGCACGGCCTCGTCGCTGTGGCGCAACCCGCCGGGCGAGAGCACCCGGTCGCCATCGAACACCACGGCGTTTTCATAGGTGCCGCCAAGCGCAAGGCCGTTGGCGCGCATCGCGTCGACATCCGACTGGCGGCAGAAGGTGCGGCTGTCCATCAGTTCGCGCACGAAAGCGCCGTTGGCCATGTTCAGGTGCTTTTCCTGATGGCCGATCGCAGCATCGGTGAAGTCGATGGAAAAGTCGATCTCAAGCGCCGGGGCGGGCTCCAGCCGTGCCACGGCTTCGCCTTCGCGCACCTCGACGGGTTTGCGCACGCGGATCGCGCGCAGCGGCGCGCCCAGATTGCGCAGGCCCTTCGCCATGATGCCGCGCACGAACGGCGCGGCCGAGCCGTCAAGGATCGGAACTTCGGGGCCGTCGATTTCGATCAGGGCGTTGTGCACGCCCGCGCCCACCAGCGCGGCCATGATATGTTCAATCGTCGAGACGCGCACGCCGTCGGCATTCTCGATCAGCGTGCACAGGCGCGAGGGCGTGACCACATCCCAAAGCGCGGGGATACGGGGGCTTGCATCGGTGATGTCGGTGCGCAGGAATACGATGCCATGCCCGGCCGGTGCCGGGCGCACAACCATGCGCACGGGCTTGCCCGAGTGAAGACCCACACCCTCGAAAGTCGCGGCCGTTGCGATTGTCGTCTGCACGATCATGCCCTTTCACTGCTCGGTCGCTTCCATGGTCCAGGCCACGGCATTGCGACGCAGCATCAGGTAAACATGGCTGCCCTGCATCACAATTCACTCTTTGTAACGCAGTGAAACATTGCCGCCGCCGTTTGGCAGAACCCCGCCGAGCACGACACAACGCACTGAATAAAAACAAAAAATGGCCGGGAAACCCCCGGCCATATTCATGCTTTTGTGAAGCCTTAATTTGCCTGACGACGCAGGAATGCCGGGATTTCGATGCGGTCCTGCTCGGCACTGGCTTCGGCATCATCCTCATAGGCATGGTGCTGCGGGGCCGCCGGGCGGGGCTGTTGCACGGGGCGCGGAGCAGCCGCAGGTTCGGCCGCGTCACCATGGCCGGTCATCCGGTTGATCAGCGAATTGATCCCGAAGCGCGGTTTTTCGGCCTGCGGCGCGGGGGCCGGCGCGGCCGGGCGCATGGCCGTCATCGGCGATTGCGGCGCCATCGGGCGGCTTTGCGCGGGGGCCTTGTTCACGGCCGCCTGGAGGCGCGCAAGGGCCTCGGGCGACGGCGTTCCGGGTGCGCGCGGACGCGGGGCCACGAATTCGGCCGCGTCATCCTCGACATGCAGATCGCGCGGGGCGGGCTGCTGGGGCTGCTGCGGACGATAGGCGGGGGGCGGAAGCTCGGCTTCGGGCTCGGGCGCGCGGGGAGCGGTAGCCGCCGGCGCGGGCGCCGGGGCAACCGCGTCGAAAAGGTTGCGCTCTTCGGCCGGCTGCGGGGCCGCTTCGGCCGCCACGGCGGGTTGCACGGCCACGGCCGCTTGCGGGGCCTCGGCCACCGGCGCTTCGGCCGGGCGCAGCGGCTCGGCCAGCGAACGGCGCGGCACCGGCACTTCGGCGGTGGCGGGCACCGCGTCGATCCCCGTCGCCACGACCGAAACGCGCATCATGCCTTCCATGTCCGGATCGAGGGTCGAGCCGACGATGATATTGGCGTCGGGGTCCACTTCCTCGCGGATGCGGTTCGCAGCCTCGTCCAGCTCGAACAGGGTCAGGTCGTAGCCGCCGGTGATGTTGATCAGCACGCCCTTGGCCCCGCGCAGCGAGATTTCGTCCAGAAGCGGGTTGGCGATGGCCTTTTCGGCGGCCTGCACCGCGCGATCCTCGCCCGAGCCTTCGCCCGTGCCCATCATGGCCTTGCCCATCTCGTCCATCACGGCGCGCACGTCCGCGAAATCGAGGTTGATCAGGCCGGGGCGCACCATCAGGTCCGTCACGCCCTTGACGCCCTGATACAGCACGTCATCGGCCATGGCGAAGGCTTCGGTGAAGGTGGTGCGTTCGTTCGCAAGGCGGAACAGGTTCTGGTTGGGAATGATGATCAGCGTGTCGACCACCTTCTGCAACGCCTCGATCCCCTCTTCGGCCTGGCGCATGCGCTTGGAGCCTTCGAACTGGAACGGCTTGGTCACGACGCCGACGGTCAGCACGCCCAGCTCACGCGCGGCCTGCGCGATGATCGGGGCGGCGCCGGTGCCGGTGCCGCCGCCCATGCCCGCGGTGATGAAGCACATATGCGCGCCGGCCAGATGGTCGACGATCTCCTCGATGGTTTCTTCGGCCGCCGCGGCCCCGACCGAGGGACGCGCGCCCGCGCCCAGCCCTTCGGTGACCTTCACGCCCATCTGCACCCGCGCGCTTGAACGCGATTGCTGCAAGGCCTGCGCGTCGGTATTGGCCACCACGAACTCAACGCCTTCCAGCGCCTGTTCGATCATGTTGTTGACCGCGTTGCCGCCCGCGCCGCCGACCCCGAACACCGTGATGCGCGGCTTGAGGTCTTCCTGTTCCGACATGATCAGATTCAAGGTCATTGGTTCCGCCTGTTGATTAATGGGCCCTGTCCCGGCCGAGTTCCCCGAAATTCAAGCGATTTTAGCCGCGATTCCGTAATACGTCATCCGAAAAACACGCATTTTGCACAAAATCTGGAAGCAGAATACCCCGCGCAAGCGGTATTTCGCGCATGTGTCATCATCTTGTGATGGCATAGGCCGCCACCACAGGAATGTGAATCACCAGTTGTCGCGGAACCAGCGCATCGCGCGGCGCAGCGACCGGGCCGGATAGCGTTCGGCCGGGATCTCGAAATCCCACCATTCGTCCTGCGGATGGGCGGCAAACAGCGCCAGCCCGACGGCCGAGGCAAAGCCCGCCCCGGTCGCGGCCTGCGGCAGGCCCTGCACCCGCAGCGGCCGGCCAAGGCGCACATTGTGGCCCAGGATGCGCGCGGCCAGCCCGTCAAGGCCGGGGATCTGGCTTGCGCCGCCCGTCAGGACGATCTGCTGGCTTGGCAGATGCTCGAAGCCTGCGGCGTCAAGGATCGCGCGCACCTCTTCGAGGATTTCCTCGACGCGCGGGCGCATGATGCCGATCAGCTCGGCCCGGCTGATGGACTTGCGGTCCTTTTCCCAATCGCCGGAATTGCCCGCAAGCTCGATCCTTTCGCGGTCGTCCATGCCGGTGGCGTGCACGCCGCCATGCATGGTCTTGATCCGCTCGGCCAGCGTCATGGGCACCTGGAGGCCCGCGGCGATGTCATGCGTCACATGCTCGCCGCCAAGGCGCACCGCATCGGCAAAGATCATGTGCTTCTTGATGAAGATCGACACGCCCGTGGCGCCGCCGCCCATGTCGATGCAGGCCGCGCCCAGCTCCTGCTCGTCTTCGACAAGGCTCGAAATCCCCGAGACATAGGCCGACGAGGCGATCCCGGCCAGTTCCAGATCGCAGCGCCGGATGCAGTAGATCAGGTTCTGCACCGCATCGGCATTGATCGTCAGCAGGTGCATGTCCACCGCGACGCGGTTGCCCACATGGCCGCGCGGATCGCCCAGCCCCGTGCGATGATCGAGCGAGAAGTTCACCGGCTGCGCGTGCAGCACCTCGCGCCCGTGCCCGATATCGGGCAGATCGCACGCCGCCAGAACGCGCGCCACGTCCTGCTCGTCGACCTGGCCGCCCGCCACCTCGACCTCGCCCGCAAGGCCGTAGCTGCGCGGCCCCGCGCCCGAGAAACAGGCGATGACATGGTCGACGCGGGTATTGGCCATCTTCTGCGCGGCCTGAACGGCGGTGCGGATCGCGCGCTCGGTCTCGGCCATGGCGTCGATCTCGCCGAATTTCACGCCGCGCGATCGGGTCGTCGCCGCGCCGATCACGCGAAAGGCCGACTGCCCCGCCAACGGCCCCATGCCGTCGGTTTCGCGGAATTCCTCGGGGCCGTCGAAGCGCAGGACCAGGCACGCGATCTTCGAGGTGCCGACATCCAGAATGGCGATCACGCCGCGCTGCATCGCCGCCTTGCGCATGTTCCGCATCGCACGTTGGGATTGATAAAGATCGGTCATGGCCCAGCCTTCACTTTCGTCACTTGTCCGGTGATCCGGCGAAATTCATCGAGCGCCCCGGCCGAAAGCCGGATCGTCGGACGGTGTTCGTTACGCATGTCGAGATGGGTGAAATCCCGCGCGAGAATGTCCTCGGCCGCATCGAGCGCCAGCACGCGGTCGACCGCGCGCACCGGATCCTGTTCGGGCAGCATGATGCGCTGATCACGGTCCAGCACCAGGTCCCAACGCCGCTCGCCCACGCGCACAAGGCCGCGCGCGCGCTTCAGGATCGGCGCGGCGGCGGCCAGAACCTCAAGCGCCTCGGGCACGGCACGGTCGGCGCCACTGCCGGCGATCAGCGGCAGGTCGGGCCGCGCGGCGCGGTCGATCAGCGTGGCCACGCGGTGGCCGCCCTCGTCCAGCATCTCCACCCCCTGCGGCGTGCGCCACAGGATCGCGGGCACCCGCTCGGTCACGCTGGCTTCCAGCACGCCGCCCGAGCGGATCACCAGCTTCACATCGGCCACCGCATCCAGCTTGCGGATCGTGGCGCGGAACTCGTCCAGGTCGATCGTGAAGGACGACGCGGGCAGCCTGACGGGCAGCATCGCACGGATGGCGCTGTCCAGCTCGGGGTTGGCGCCCTCGATCTTCATCAGGCCGACCATGAATTCGGGGCGGTTCTGAAGGGCCACCTTCAGATCCTGATACTTGCCCGCCAGATCGGCCCGCCGCCCCTCGTCGCCCAGCCACAGGCCAAGGCCCAGCACCACCACGAAGACCGGCACTCCGATCCGCGTCAGCGACCGGAAGGCCGGCGTCAGCCACAGCCGCTGCATCCGGTAGCGCGTTCGCGAAGGCGCCGGATCGCGCAGCGGCGCCGCGGCCGGGACCGGCGCGCGCAACGGCGGCGCGCGCCGCGTCATGGCGGGGGTCAGCGGTCGCATGAGGCATCCTCCACCAGCCAGCGGCACAGCTCGGGAAAGCTCGTGCCCATATGCGCGGCCTGCTCGGGCGAGAGCGAGGTCGGCGTCATGCCCGGCTGGGTGTTCGTCTCAAGCAGGAACAGCCCGTCAAGGCCGCGCGCCTCGTCCCAACGGAAATCCGTGCGCGACATGCCGCGACAGCCAAGTGCGCGATGCGCGCGCAGCGCATAGTCGAGGCAGGCCGCCGAGACCTCGCCGGGAAGTGCGGCGGGCAGCACATGGCGCGATCCGCCGGGGCTGTATTTCGCGTCGTAATCATACCAGCCGGTGGTCTGGATCTCGGTCACGCAAAGCGCGTGATCCCCCAGCACCGTGCAGGTCAGCTCGCGCCCGCGCACATAGCTTTCCACCATCACCACATTGGGCATCGTGTCAGCCAGCTGCGGCGGGCTGTTCGCCCCGTCAAGCACGATATAGACCCCGACGGACGAGCCCTCGCTGTTGGGCTTGACGACATAGGGCGCGGGCATGACATGCCGCGCCATCACCTCGACCCTGGGGGCCAGAAGGCTTTTGACGACCGGCAGGCCCGCCGCCTGGAACGCGGTCTTCGCGCGCGTCTTGTCCATCGCCAGGGCCGAGGCCAGAACGCCCGAATGCGTGTAGGGAATGCGCAGCCACTCCAAGAGGCCCTGCACGCAGCCATCCTCGCCCCAGCGGCCATGCAGGGCGTTGAACACGCAATCCGGTTTTATTTCGGACAAACGATCCGCCAGATCGGGGCCCGCATCGACCTCGACCACATCGAATCCCGCCACCCGCAGCGCACGGGCACATTCGTGCCCGCTGGACAGCGACACCTCGCGTTCAGCCGAGGGGCCACCTTTCAGAACCGCCACACGGTGGGTTGTCCTGCTCGACACACCCGCCACAATCGCCTCTTCCCGGGTTAATCCCGTGGATTATTGATCTTTATTCCGCGTCGCGGGCACTTGCCGGTTCGCCAACGCGCATGATTTCCCACTCTAGCGAAATTCCCTGCGTCTGCAAAACCTTTTTGCGCACGTCCTCGCCCAGGCCTTCCAGATCGGCAGCACTCGCCCCGCCGGTATTGATCAGGAAATTGGCATGCATCGGCGACATCTGCGCGCCGCCGCGCACGGCCCCGCGCATGCCGGCGATCTCGATCACCTTCCAGGCCTTCAGATCGTGCACGTCATCGGCCCGCCCGGTCGAGGAATAGCCCGCCGGATTGCGGAAGGTAGAGCCCGCCGTGCGCTCTTTCGTGGGCTGCGAGGCATCGCGGCGGGCCAGCTGATCGGCCATCTTCGCCTCGAGCGCGTCGGGATCGCCCGGCGCCCCTTCGAAGGTGGCGCCCGTCAGCACCCAGCCCTCGGGCAGTTCGGAATGGCGATAGGCAAAGCGCAGATCCGCAGGCGACAGGACCACCCGCTCGCCCGCCCGCGTCAGCGCCCGCGCCTCGATCAGGTGATCGGCCACATAGGTGCCGTAGCAGCCCGCATTCATGCGCAGCGCGCCGCCGATCGCACCGGGGATCGTGCGCAGGAAGGTCAGGTCCACCCCGCCCTGCCCCGCGCGCCGCGCGACATGGGCATCCAGCGCCGCGGCCCCCGCATGCACGCGGTTGCCCTCGACCGTGATCGCGTTGAAGCCGCGCCCCAGCCGGATCACCACCGCCCGGATGCCGCCATCGCGCACGATGAGGTTCGACCCCACCCCCATCGGGAACACCGCCACCGCCGGGTCGAGCGCGGCCAGGAAGCCCGCAAGGTCATCCTCGTCCGCGGGCTGGAACAGCCAGTCCGCCGGCCCGCCCACGCGCAGCCATGTCAGATCGGCAAGCGGGCGGTCGGGCGTCAGCGCGCCGCGCGGTGTGAAGGGATGGGAAAAAAGTCGCTCCATGTCCGATTGCCTAGCGTCCCGTGCGAACGGGGGCAAGGACGGATATGCCCGGCGGGCGGCGGATGACTTGCAGGCCGCCCCGATGCGCAGCACCGAAACCGCCCGATGCGGCCGGGGCCAGTTTCAGACCGGTCCAGCCCTGGCGTCACGCCCCCTTGCCAATGCTTGGCGGGATTACTCCGCCGGTTCGACAGCCCGCAGGCGGCGCAGGAAGAATACCACCGGCCAGCGCAACACCGACACGCCCCCCGCCAGAACCAGAAGCCCAACCCAGGGGCCGTTTTGCAGCGTCACCCAGCCAAGGATCGGCACTCCTGCCGCGATCAGCGCCCAGGCCGCCGGCCAGTGGAACCGCCGCGGGCCAAGCGCGACCAGCGTCGCCGCCAGCCCCCAGATACAGGCGAGGATCAGCGAATAGGTCATGCGCGGCTCCGGTTCGGGTATGCATTCATCCGCTCAGGCCCCCAGCTTTTCGGGCAAGGCATTGGCCCAGGCCGAGATCGTGCCCGCCCCGAGACAGACCACCATGTCGCCCGGACGGGTCTGTTCGCGCACCAGTCGGGCCAGATCGTCCTCGGACAGGATCGCGCGGGCATGGCGGTGACCATGCGCGATCAGCCCCGCCACAAGGTCATCGCGGCTTGCCCCCTCGATCGGGTCTTCGCCCGCGGCATAGACCTCGGCGATGGCGACCACGTCAGCCTCGTTGAAGCAGGTGCAGAAATCCTCGAACAGGCTGTGCAAGCGGGTGTAGCGATGCGGCTGGTGCACCGCGACCACACGGCCCTTTGTGGCCTGACGCGCAGCCTTTAGAACGGCGGCAATCTCTACCGGGTGGTGGCCGTAATCGTCGATGATGGTCACGCCGCCCAGCACCTCGCCCACCTTGGTGAAACGCCGGTTGACGCCGCCAAAGCCCGCAAGGGCCGCGCGGATCTCGTCCTTTTTCATGCCCAGATGGCGCGCCACCGCCACCGCCGCAAGCGCGTTCGAGACGTTGTGGTCACCCGGCATCGGCAGCGTGCAGCCCTCGATCACAGACCCCTCGCCCTCGCCCCGCAGGGCGATGTCGAAATGCGCGACGCCGTTTTCATAGCTCAGGTTCACCGCGCGCACATCGGCCTGTGCGTTGAAGCCGAAGGTCACCACGCGCCGGTCGGTGATCCGGCCCACAAGCGCCTGCACCTCGGCATGATCGGTGCAGCACACCGCCAGCCCGTAGAAGGGAATGTTCGACACGAAGTCGTAAAACCCCTTGCGCAGCGCGTCGAAGCTGCCCCAGTGCTCCATATGCTCGGGGTCGATATTGGTCACGATGGCGATGGTCGCGGGCAGGCGGTTGAACGAGCCGTCGCTCTCGTCGGCCTCGACCACCATCCATTCGCCCGCCCCCGCCCGCGCGTTCGAGCCATAGGCGTGGATGATGCCGCCATTGATGACCGTGGGGTCGAACCCGCCCTTGTCCAGCAGCGTGGCCACCATCGTCGTGGTGGTCGTCTTGCCATGCGTGCCGCCGATGGCGATGTTCGAGCGCAGGCGCATCAGTTCGGCCAGCATCTCGGCGCGGCGCACCACGGGAAGGCCGCGGCGGCGCGCCTCTTCCAGCTCGGGGTTGCCCTTCTTGATCGCGGTCGAGACGACGACCACCGCCGCATCGCCCAGGTTTTCGGCGCGCTGCCCTTCGAAGAAGGTGGCGCCAAGGCCGACCAGACGCTCGGTGATCTTCGAGGCCTTCGCGTCCGAGCCCTGCACCGTGAACCCCTGCGTCATCAGCACCTCGGCAATGCCGGACATGCCGATCCCGCCGATGCCCACGAAGTGGATGGGGCCCAGTTCACCGGGCAGTTTCGTCGCGGCAGCACTCATGCGTTCTTCTTTCCTGCAAGCATCTCGACCAGTTCGACAAGCCGCGCGGCGGCATCGGGAATGCCGTAGCCAAGCGCGGAGTGGGCCATCTGCACGGCTGCGTCGGGATTGTCCAGCACCAGCGCCACCTGTTGCGCAAGGGAACCGGCGTTCAGCCGCGCCTCAGGGATCAGGATCGCGGCCCCCGCCTCGACCAGGCCACGCGCATTGGCGGTCTGGTGATCGCCCGTCGCCGCGGCATAGGGGATCAGGATCGCGGGCCGCCCGATCACCGAGATATCGGCCACCGACGAGGCCCCCGAGCGCGAGATCACCAGCTGCGCCTCGGACAGGCGGCGCGGCACATCGCGGAAGAACGGCGCGACCTCGGCCGAGATCCCGGCGCCTTCATAGGCGGCCACGACACGCGCCTGATCCTCTTCGCGGGCCTGATGGGCAACGCGCAGATTGCGGCGCAGCGCTTCGGGCAGTTGCGCAAGCGCGCCCGGCACCACATCGGACAGGATCCGCGCGCCCTGGCTGCCACCGATGACCAGAAGGCTCATCGGATAGTCACCCGGCGGGATATAGGGGGCGCCCTGCCGCTCGGCCACGGCCGCGCGCACCGGGTTGCCGGTATGCACGCCCTCGACGCCGGCGGGAAGATCGGTGGGCCAGGTGCCGCAGGCAAAGGCATCGACGCGGCGGGCAAACAGCCGGTTCACCTTGCCCATCACGCCGTTTTGTTCATGGATCGCGCGGGGCACGCGCAACAGCACCGCCGCCGACAGCGCCGGAATCGTCGGATAGCCACCAAAGCCTACCACCGCCGCGGGCCGGTCCGCGATACCCGCGGCAACCGCCTTCAGGACACCCCCCGCGATGCGAAACGGCACCGCCAGCCGCGCCAGAACGCCGCCTCGCGCGAATGTGGCCGAAGCGACCTGCTCGATCTGCACGACATGGGG
Organism: Rhodobacter maritimus; assembly: GCF_058747975.1. NCBI lineage: Bacteria > Pseudomonadati > Pseudomonadota > Alphaproteobacteria > Rhodobacterales > Rhodobacter > Rhodobacter maritimus. The sequence continues at coordinate 2,294,482 of NZ_CM179095.1, forward strand.
AAACCCGCCCGCATAGCGCGCGCCCCGCGCATCGGTCGACAGCTTGACCCGCCAGCCGCGGCGCACCATCGCCTCGGCCAGGGCCTGGGCGGGGAACATGTGCCCGCCGGTACCCCCGGCGGCGATCAGCAGCAGCGGCGCGCGCGGATTGGCCATCCTACCGCCCCCCGCGCGTCAGGATGTCCGAGATCTGGCCCTGCGGACGGCTGCGCGTCAGCGCCAGCAGGATTCCCATCGCCAAACCGCTTGCGATCACCGACGAGCCGCCATAGCTGACGAAAGGCAGCGTCATTCCCTTGGCGGGCAACAGGCGCACGGCCACGCCCATATTGATCAGCGCCTGCACGCCGAAGGCACAGGTCATGCCCGCCCCCGCCAGCCGGGTGAAGGGATCGCGCTCGCGCATCAGGCGCACCAGCGAGCGCACCACGATGGTCGCGTAAAGCGCAAGAATGCACAGCACGAGGATCAGGCCGTATTCCTCGGCCGCGACGGCGATGATGAAATCGGTATGCGCATCGGGCAGCGACCATTTCACCGTGCCCTCGCCCACGCCCACGCCGAAGAACCCGCCTTCCTGAATGGCGTTGGTCGCATAGCCGATCTGGGTGCGGGGGTCGATATCGGCGGCAAGAAATCCGTCGATGCGGCGGGCGAAATGCTCGGACGCGTTATAGGCGGCGAACCCGCCCATCACCGTCAGCCCCGCAAGAACGGTCAGAAGGACGATCGGCGCGCCGGCCACGAAATAGATCACGCCCCAGGAAAAGAGCACGAGAGAGGCCTGCCCGAAATCCGGCTGCAACGCCAGAAGCAGCACCACGATCAGCGCGACGACGAAGGAATAAAGCCGCCCCGGCGGGCCCGCCACCTCCTGGCTGGCGGCCATGAACCATGCCACGAGGACGACGAAGCCGGGCTTGAGAAACTCGGACGGTTGCACCGAGGCGAAGCCGAACGAGAACCAGCGCACGGCGCCCTTGCCGAAATCGGTCCCGAAGACGGGCAGCAGCAGCAGCGCCACGAAGGCCCCGGCAAATCCCAGCACGCCCAGGCGGCGGATCTGCGTCGGGTTCAGCATCGACACCAGCATCATGACGCCAAGCGCGACGCCCCCGAAGAACGCCTGCCGCTTGACGTAGTAGAAGGGTTCAAGCCCGTTCTTCTCGGCCAGCGGAACCGAAGCGGCAAGGCCCAGAAGCATGCCAAGCGCAAATAGCATCAGCACGCTGGACAGCGCCCATTTGTCGATCGTCCGCCACCACCGTGGAAGAATCGGTTCACCGGCCCTTACGGGCACCGTGCCAAACACCATTTCTGTCATGGGCTACCGCCGTCACTGCCTCAGGATGCCCGTTTGCCGGGTCTGGGGAAAAGTGTAGCCCATTCCGTGGCCTATGGCTAGAACCGAGTTGCGCCGCGCGCACGCGCCCCGCGACGATGCAGCCGGTCACTCCCGGCTTGCGGGCGGCGGGGCCTTGCGGCAGGTTCGGCTGGATCGTCCACTTCAGCCCAAAGGCCCGAAATGACCGAATCCTGCCTGTTTTGCCGCATCGCGCGGGGCGAGTTGCCCGCCCGTATCCTGCATGAGGACGCGCATGTCATGGCCTTTCTGGACCTGCACCCGATCCGGGCGGGTCACGCACTTGTCATCCCCAAGGCGCATTACCCGTGGTTCGAGGATCTGCCGCAGGATCTGGCGACCCGGATCACCGCGCAGGCGCAGCGGCTGGCGCGGGCGATGAAGGCGCTTTATGGGGTGGAGCGCGTCTCGATGTTCTATACCGGCATCCATGTCGCCCATGCCCATGCGCATGTCGTCCCGATGCATCACATCCATGACGTGACCTCGCAGGCCTACCTGGCCGAAGGCCCCGGCGGGTTTTCCACCCCGCCCTCGCCCGCGCCGGACGTGCTGGAGGAGGTGGCGCGCGACCTACGCGCCCGCATGGAGGGCTAAGGCTCAGCCCCCGAGGGCTTCGACCAGTTCGATGAAATGCGCGCCGCGTTTCTCGAAATTCGGATACTGGTCGAACGAGGCCGCCGCCGGGGCAAGCAGCACCGTCTCGCCCGCCGCGGCCTCTTCGGCGGCGCGGGCGACCGCACGCTCCATCGTTTCGCAGATCTCATGGGGCAGATCGCCCAGTTCCAGCGCGAAATCGCGCGCCGAATGGCCGATCAGATAGGCCTTGACCACCGCGCCGAGGAAGGGCTGCAACGCCGCGATCCCGCCATCCTTGCCCAGCCCCCCGGCAATCCAGCGAATGCGCGGGAAGGCCTGCAATGCCTTGGCCGCGCTGTCGACATTGGTGGCCTTCGAGTCGTTGACGAAGCGCACGCCCCCGCGTTCCGCCACCAATTGCGAGCGGTGCGGCAGGCCTGCGAAGCTGTGAAAGGCGGCCTCGATATCGCGGGGCGACAGGCCGAGCGTGCGGCAGGCCGCATAGGCCGCGCAGGCATTTTGATGGTTATGCGCGCCGGGCAGTCCCGCCACCCCGCGCAAATCGATCGAGGCGATCTGACGCCCCTTGCGCCATTCGGCCAGATGCCCCTTGCGGGCAAAGACCGACCAGCCGAAATCGCCCAGCTTGCGCCCCGACGAGATCCGGATCACGCGGTCATCCCCGGGCCCGACGGCGATCTGGTTGGCAAGATAGACGCCCTCGGGCTCGTCCACGCCGATCACGGCGCGATCGGGGCCGCCCTCGGCAAAAAGGCGGCGTTTCGCGGCGAAATAGCCGCCCATGCCGCCATGGCGGTCCAGGTGGTCGGGCGAAAGATTGGTGAAGACCGCGATGTCGGGCGTCAGCGCGCGGGCCAGATCGGTCTGATAGCTGGAAAGCTCCAGCACCACGACCTCGCCGTCGGAGGGGGGATCGAGGTCAAGAACCCCGCGCCCGATATTGCCCGCCATCTGGGTCGGGCGGCCGACATGTTCAAGGATGTGATGGATCAGCGCGGTGGTGGTGGATTTGCCGTTCGATCCGGTGACGCAGATGCTGCGCGGGGCGGTGTCGAAGGCGTCCCAGTCCCGCGTGGCCCAGGAGCGGAAGAACAGCCCGATATCGTTGTCGACCGGGATGCCCTCGGCCATGGCGCGGGCGACGAGCCGGTTCGGCGCGGGGTAAAGATGCGGAATGCCGGGCGAGACGATCAGTGCCGAAACGCCCTGCCAGGCCTCGGCGCGGCCCAGATCGTGGAGAGGGAAGCCCGCGGCTTCGGCATTGGCGCGCGCCTCGGGGCTGTCGTCCCACAGGAGGGGCTCGGCGCCGCCGGCCCGCAGCGCCGCCGCCGTGGCCAGGCCCGAGCGCCCCAGCCCCAGCACCGCGACCTTGTGACCCTCGAAGCCCTGAACCGGAATCATGCCCGCCCCTTTCCGTGCAGGCGGGGGCGCCGCCCCCGCACCCCCGGGATATTTGAACGAAGATGAAAGGGGAAGAGGGAAGCGGCGGTCCCTAGCGCAGCTTGAGCGTGGCCAGCCCGATCAGCGCGAGGATCAGCGAGATGATCCAGAAGCGGATGACGATCTGCGGCTCGGCCCAGCCCTTCTTTTCGAAATGGTGGTGGATCGGGGCCATCAGGAAGACGCGCTTGCCGGTCTTCTTGAAATAGAGCACCTGGATGATCACGCTCAGCGCCTCGACCACGAAAAGGCCGCCGACGATGGCCAGGACGATCTCGTGCTTGGTGCAGACCGCGATGGCGCCGAGCGCGCCGCCAAGGGCAAGCGATCCGGTATCGCCCATGAAGACCGCCGCGGGGGGCGCGTTATACCACAAAAAGCCGAGCCCGCCGCCGATCAGGGCCGCGGTGAAGACGAGGATCTCGCCCGTGCCGGGCACGAAATGGACGCCGAGATATTCGGTGAAGTCGACGCGGCCGACGATATAGGCGATTGCGCCGAGTGTCCCGGCCGCGATCATCGCTGGCATGATCGCAAGGCCGTCGAGACCGTCGGTGAGGTTCACCGCATTGGCCGAGCCGACGATGACGATCATGGCGAAGGGGATGAACAGGTAGCCCATATTGATGAGCGCATCCTTGAAGACCGGCATCGCGAGCTGGTTCGACAGGTTTTCCGGATGAAGCCATGAGGCCGCGGCAGCCCCCCCCGCCGCCAGCAAAAGCCCCAGCAGCATACGCACGCGCGACGACACGCCCTTGGTGTTTTGCTTGGTCACCTTGGCATAATCGTCGGCAAAGCCGATCAGGGCATAGCCATAGGTCACGATCAGGACGATCCAGACATACCCGTTATCGAGCCGCGCCCATAGAAGTGTGGAGACGAGCATCGCCGAAAGGATCAGCAGGCCGCCCATCGTGGGCGTTCCGGCCTTGGCAAAATGCGTGGCCGGGCCATCGTCGCGGATCGGCTGCCCCTTGCCCTGCTTGCGGCGCAGGATGTTTATCAGCGGCCGGCCGAAGAGAAAACCGAACAACAGCGCGGTAAAGAACGCCGCGCCCGCCCGGAAGGTGATGTAGCGAAAGAGGTTGAAGAAATCCCCGCCATCCGAAAGTCCGGTCAACCAATACAGCATTACTCAGTTCCCCTTGCCGCGCCGTGCGCTTCGGCCGCGCCCGCCTGCCCCAGTTTGCGGATCGCGTCAACCACCATGCTGACCTTCGAGCCCTTGGAGCCTTTCACGAGCACCACATCGCCCGCATCCACAAGATGCACCGCACGCGCGGCCATGTCGGCCGCGGTTTCGTGCCATTCGCCGCGCTTGCGCAGCGGCAGCGCCTGCCACAGCGCGCGCATCATCGGGCCTGCGCAATGCACCGTGTCGATCGCCGCCATGGCGGGATGCGCGGCCAGATCGGCATGCATCTGCACCGCGTCGGGGCCAAGTTCCAGCATATCGCCCAGAACCGCGACGCGGCGTCCGTTCTTCACCCGCCCGACCCCGTCGCGCGGCGCGACCGCGCCCAGCACCTCGAACGCGGCGGCCATCGAGCCGGGATTGGCGTTGAAGGCATCGTCGAAAAGGTCGATCGTCTGCTGCTCGTCCACGATGTCGAGATAGACCCGTTCGCGCGCGCCGCGACCGGCGGGCGGGCGCCACAGCCCCATGTCGCAGGCCGCGACGGCCGGATCGGCGCCCACCGCCTCGGCCAGGGCCAGAACGCCAAGCGCGTTGGCCGCGAAATGCGCGCCGGGCGTCATCACCTTGAACAGAAGCGGATCATTGCCGCGCAGGGCCTGCACGATCGTCGCATCGCCCGAGATCCGGGCCGAGACAAGCCGATAGTCGCTGCCCTCGGCGGGGCCGAAGCGCAGCACGCGGCCGGCGCGCGCGGCGGCTGCCTCGAGGATCGGGGTGACGGCAAGCCCCGTGGGGATCACCGCAACGCCGCCCGGCTCCAGCCCCTCGAAGATGCTGGCCTTTTCGCGGGCGATCCCCGCGACATCGCCGAAAGCCTCCAGATGGGCGGCGGTGACGGTGGTGATCATCGCCGCATGCGGGCGTGCCATGCGGGCAAGGGGCGCGATCTCTCCGGGGTGGTTCATGCCGATCTCGATCACGGCGAAATCGGCATCCTGCGGCAGGCGGGCAAGCGTGATGGGCACGCCCCAGTGGTTGTTGAAGCTGGCCTCGGCGGCGTGGACCTTGCCCTGCGCCAGAAGAACGGCGCGCAGCATCTCCTTGCTCGAGGTCTTGCCGACCGAGCCGGTCACCGCGATCACCCGCGCCCGCGCGCGCGCCCGTCCGGCACGGCCCAGATCCTCGAGCCCGCGCAGGACATCGGGCACGATCAGCAGCGGATCGCGTTCCGAACAGCCTTCGGGAATGCGGCTGACCAGCGCGGCCGCGGCCCCGCGCGCAAGCGCGTCGGCCACGAAATCATGCCCGTCACGCACGTCCTTCAGCGCCACGAACAGATCGCCGGGGCGCAACGAACGGGTGTCGATCGACACGCCGGTGGCGGCAAAGCTGCGGGTGGCGCGCCCACCGGTTGCCGCCGCCGCATCGGCCGAGGTCCACAGAACGCCCATCAGATCTTTCCATCCAGCGCCGCGACGGCCACGCTGGCCTGTTCGGCATCGTCGAAGGGATAGACATCGGTGCCGATCACCTGCCCGCTTTCATGCCCCTTGCCCGCGACCAGAAGCGCGTCGCCCGGCCCAAGCGCATCGACCGCGCGCAGGATCGCCTCGGCCCGGTCGCCGACCTCGTGAATGCCCGGCCCGCCCGGAATGCGCGCGCCCTCCAGCACCGCGGCGCGGATCGTCGCGGGGTCCTCGGTGCGCGGATTGTCGTCGGTGACAAAGACCACATCGGCATTTTCCGCCGCCGCGCGCCCCATCAGCGGGCGCTTGCCGCGATCCCGGTCGCCGCCCGCGCCCAGAACCACGATCAGCCGCCCCATGACATGCGGGCGCAGGGCGCGCAGCGCGGTCTGCACCGCATCGGGCGTATGGGCGTAATCGACGAAGACCGCGGCGCCATTCTCGCGCGTGGCGGCCAGCTGCATGCGGCCGCGCACCGTGCTCAGCCGCGGCAGGACGGCGAAGACCTCGTCGGCATCGGCCGCGGTGCCGATCACCAGCGCCGCCGCGCCAAGCACGTTCATTGCCTGGAAGCCGCCGATCAGGTGCAGCCGGGCCATGTGGACCCTGCCCTGCCAGCTGAAGCGCAGATCCTGCCCCGTCGCGTCGAACCGCTGGCCCAGCAGGCGCATCTCGGCACCCTCGGCCTGGCCCACGCCGATCATGCGCTGCCCGCGCACCCGGACGTAATCGGCCAGCTTGCCCGCCACCGGATCGTCAAGATTGATCACCGCCACCCCGTCCTCGGGCAGAACGCGGGTGAACAGCCCCGCCTTGGCGGCGAAATATTCGTCGAAGGTGGCGTGGTAATCCAGATGATCCTGGGTGAAATTGGTGAAGGCCGCCGCCGACAGGCGCACGCCGTCCAGCCGCCGCTGCGCCAGCCCGTGGCTCGAGGCCTCCATCGCCGCATGCGTGACCCCCGCGGCGGCCATGTCGGCCAGAAGCCGGTGCAGGGTGACGGGTTCGGGCGTGGTATGGGCCGACGGCGCGCTATAGGCGCCCTCGACGCCGGTGGTGCCGATATTGGCGCCCTCAAGGCCGAGATGCTGCCAGATCTGGCGCGTGAAGGTGGCGACCGAGGTCTTGCCGTTGGTGCCCGTCACCGCGACCATGGTCTGCGGCTGCGCGCCGAAGAACAGCGCCGCGGCGAAGGCGAGCGCCTGACGCGGGTCCTCGGTCACGACCAGTGCGGCCGGCGCCCCGGCAAGCGCCTCGCGCGCGATCTCGGCGCCCGCGCGGTCGGTCAGCACGGAACGCGCGCCCATGCGCAGGGCATAGGCGATGAACTCGGCGCCATGCACCTTCGTGCCGGGCAGGGCCGCGAACAGATGGCCCGGCTTCACCAGCCGGCTGTCCACGCTGATGCCGGTGACCTCGGCATCGCCGCCATGCGATGCGGTCAGCCCCAGCCCGGCCAGCGTTCTTGCCCCGTCACCCATGTCATGCGCCCTTTCGATTGACCCGGCCATTTACCGGGCGGGCCAAGGCTGCGTCAATTCCGCACAAGCGTCAGCGCCTCCGGATCGGCGGGTTCCGCCACCGGGCGCAGGCCCAGAAGCGGCGCGGTGCGGCGGATCACCTCGGCGGCGACCGGCACGGCGGTCCAGCCTGCGGTGCGGCGCGCCTCGCCGGCGATCACCTCGACCGGCTCATCGAGCGTCAGCACGAGGACATATTTCGGGTCCGAGGCCGGAAAGACGCTGGCGAAGGTGGCGATCACCTTGTCCTTGTAATAGCCGCCGGTGGGCTTGGCCTTGTCGGCGGTGCCGGTCTTGCCCGCCACCTCATAGCCCTTGATCTCGGCGAAAGAGGCGGTGCCGCGCGTCACCACGGCGCGCATCATGTCAAGCGAGGTGCGTGCGACCTCGGGGCGCATGACCTGGGCGCCGGGGGTCGGGGCCGCGCCATGCAAAAGCGTCGGCGTGACCTTGCGCCCGCCATTGGCGATGGTGGCATAGGCCGCGGCAAGGTGCAGCGGGCTGGCCGAAAGCCCGTGCCCGTAGGCGATGGTCATCGAGGAAATCTCGGACCATTTCTGCGGCAGGATCGGGCGCCCGGTCGGGGCCTCGACCATCTCGACCCCGGTCGGGGTGAGGAAGCCCAGACCGTCAAGGAAGCCGCGCTGCCGCTCGCCCCCGATCATCATGGCGATCCGCGCCGTGCCGATATTCGAGGATTTGACGATGATGTCGGTGACCGACAGTTCCTTGCCGTAATTGTGGAAATCACGGATCCGGTGGCGGCCATAGACCATCGGGCTTTTCGTGGCGATCATGGTGTCGGGATTGACAAGCCCCAGTTCCAGCGCCTGCGCGACGGCAAATATCTTGAAGGTCGAGCCAAGCTCGTAGACGCCCTGCACCGCGCGGTTGAACAGCGGGCTGTCCGAGGCATCGCCCTTGGTCAGCGGCGCGGGGCGGTCGTTGGGGTCGAAATCGGGCAGGCTTGCCATCGCCACGATCTCGCCCGAGCCGACCTCCATCAGGATCGCGGTCGCGCCCTTGGCATCCATCAGGCGCATGCCGCCGGCCAGCACCTCTTCCATCGCGGCCTGCACCGTCAGATCAAGCGACAGGCTGAGCGGCGCGCCCTCGTTGCCGGGATCGCGCAGCCAGCCGTCGAACGCCTTCTCGACCCCGGCAACACCAAGGATCTCGGCGGAATCAACGCCTTCGCGGCCAAAGCTCGCGCCGCCCAGGATGTGCGAGGCAATCGCGCCATTGGGGTAAAGGCGCATCTCGCGCGGGCCGAACAGAAGCCCCGGATCGCCGATGTCATGCACCGCCTGCATCTGTTCGGGGCTGATCTTCTTCTTGATCCACAGGAACTTGCGCCCGCCGGTGAAGTCCTTGACCAGCCGGTCGCGGTCAAGATCGGGGAAGATCTCCACCAGACGTTCGGCCGCGCCCACCGGATCGACCATCATCTGCGGCTGCGCATAAAGCGCGTGGGTGACAAGGTTGGTCGCCAGCACGCGGCCTTCGCGGTCGACGATATCGGCGCGCTGCGCAAGGATCTCGGTGCCCGAAGAGGCAAGCTGCGGCTCATAGGGTTCGGACGCGGCAAGCGAGCCCATGCGCGTGCCCACGGTGACGAATGCGCCCAGAAACAGCAGCGCCATCACCAGAAGGCGCCCCTCGGCCCGCGAACGGGCCTTGTCGCGGTTCATCTCGCCCCGCAGGCGGATATTCTCGCGCTCGATCGCGTCGGGGTTCTCGCCCCTGGCGCGGGCCGAAAGGATGCGGGCCAGAGGGCGCAGCGGCGTGCGGATCATTGGGCATCCTCCGTGGCGGTTCCGGGCGTGGAGATCACGTCCACCGGCTCAAGCACCGGCAGATTCTCGGGCTTGGGATAGGCAACCTGCGACACCGCGCCGAACTGTTCCGGCGCCAGCGGCATCAGCGCGAGGCGCTGGAAGTTCAGGTTGGCCAGTTCGCGCAGCCGGTCGGGGCGGTTCAGATAGGCCCATTCCGCCTTCAGCACGCCCAGACCTTCGCGCAGCGATGCGATTTCAGTTTGCAGGCGGCGCATCTCGGATTGCCGCGACTGGGTCTGATAATTCTCGCGGTAGGCCCAGAAAGCCAGCCCCATCACGCAAAGCGCGGTGGCAAGATAGATCAGAGACCTCATCTGGACCCTCCTTTCAACACGGGCGCGGGCAGCCCGAGACTGGCGCGGTCGGCACGGCCTGCGGGCGCGTCCGTGCGCTGCGCAACCCGCAGCTTGGCCGAGCGTGCGCGCGGGTTTTCCGCAAGCTCTTCGTCATCCGGCGCGACAGCCTTGCTGAGCAGCCTGAAGGCGGGCGGCACGGTCTGGCGCGCGGGCGCGTATCTGGACCCCTGCCCCTCGGCCCCCGAACGCGCCTGGAAGAAGCGCTTCACCACGCGATCCTCAAGCGAATGGAAGGATACGACCGCCAGCTTGCCACCGGGCTTCAGCGCGCGCTCGGCGGCCTCCAGCCCCTCGATCAGCTGGCCGAATTCGTCGTTCACGGCGATGCGGATCGCCTGGAAGGACCGCGTTGCGGGATGGCTTTGCCCCGGTTTCGGGCGCGGCAGACACCGCTCGATCACCGCGGCAAGCTGCAAGGTGGTCTGGAACGGGCGCGCCGCCACGATGGCCCGTGCGATCCGCCGCGAAGCGCGCTCTTCGCCGTAATGGTAAAGGATTTCGGCCAGTGCGCCCTCATCAAGCGTGTTGACCAGATCGGCGGCGCTCGGCCCGCTGTCGCCCATGCGCATGTCGAGCGGCCCGTCGCGCAGGAAGGAAAAACCGCGCTCGGGCATGTCAAGCTGCATGGAGCTGACGCCGAGGTCCAGAACGACCCCGTCAAGCGGCTCGCCCGCCAGCCGGTCAAGGTCCGAGAACGTGCCCTCGACAAGGCGCAGCCGGTCGCCGTATTCGCCGCGCCAGCTTTCGGCCATGGCGATGACCATGGGATCGCGGTCCACCCCGATCACCCGCGCGGCCCCCGCGGCAAGCAGGCCACGGCTGTAGCCGCCCGCGCCGAAGGTGCCATCCAGCCACACGCCCTCAACAGGCGCGACCGCCCGCAGAAGCGGGCGCAGCAGGACGGGAATATGGGGGGCGGCAGCCGACGTCATGGGCTACCTCGGCGGCGTGGGCAGATTTACCAGCGGATCATAGCCCTTGGGCCGCTTTGCCGAACGTTCGGCGAAAATCTCGGATTGCGCGGCCTCATAGGCCGAGGGCTCCCAGATCTTGAACGAGGTGCCGGCCGACACGAAAAAGGCCTCGGTCTTCAGGCCGATCTTCTCGCGCAGCTTCTGCGGCAGGACAAGCCGGCCGTCATCGTCGATCTGCGCCTCGTGCGACTGGCCATACATCAGCTCTTCGATCTCTGCACGCTCGGGGCTGCCGCGCTGCATCATGTCGATCTGCGCGTCGATCTCGGCAACCGCCTCCATCGTATAGACCTGAAGCCAGTTCTGATCGGGGCCGCCATAGACGATGACGATATTGGGGCGATTGGTGGGGGCCCAGTCGGGATCGCTTGCCTCGATCACGCGGCGGAAAGAGGCGGGGATGGAAACGCGACCCTTCGCGTCCACCTTGAAAGTCTCCGAACCTCTGAACCTGCGTGCCACCGGCGCGCTCCTGTCCCGTTTCCCCTAGTGAGCCTGTAATGAAAACGGCGGATCGGACTGCTGCCACTGTCCGATCCGCCGCCCTCGTCCCATCTCTGGGCTTGTCCGACTGCGCGCGCCACCTGGGGGGATGTCTGCTCGCTCACGCGCCGGATCTCTTTTTTTCGTGAAGCGGGTGCCTGTATGAAACCTGCTTGTTTTCGCCGTGAGGTCTTTTTGCCTCTTGAGCCCGCCTTCTCGATGAACAAGGGATGACACGGGAATTCATGGGAAGCAACAGGAAATTATGGGCAGAGGCACGATATCTGGTGCCGGGAGCGCTATGAAAACAAGGCCTAGCTCGGCTGCGCACCCAGAAAAACAGGCACTTATAGTAAGGCCTGAAAGATCGACTACAAAATATAGACAAGAATGGGCGAAGGCCGGGCAGTCCCGCCATATCCCATTTTTCTTTCGAGGTGCGCCCGAATTTGCGTAGAAAAGCTCGGAAAATGCGGCTGGATCACAGCCAATCACAGCCAAGTGATTCGTCTACGGGGGGCCGAAGCCCCCCGTTTCCCATGAAATACCATGACACAGCGCCGGGGCCTGCGCGGATCAGATCGCGCCCTGCCCGATCAACTTCCGCGCAAGGGCGGCATAGGCCTCGGCCGCGGCACCTTCGCCGGCGGCCACCGGGGTTCCCGCATCGCCCGCAAGCCGAACCGACAGGTCCAGCGGCAGTTCACCCAGATAGGGCAGGCCCAGCCTTGACGCCTCGGCCCCCACGCCGCCATGGCCGAACAGATGCGCCTCATGCCCGCAGTTGGGGCATATATAAGTAGACATGTTCTCGATCAGGCCCAGCACCGGCGTGCCCAGCCGGTCGAACATGTTGAGCGCCTTGCGCGCATCCAGCAGCGCCACGTCCTGCGGGGTGGACACCACGATCGCACCGTCGAGCCGGGTCTTCTGGCACAGCGTCAGCTGCACATCGCCCGTGCCCGGCGGCAGATCGACGATCAGAACGTCAAGCGGGCCGTCATGCGCCCAGGCGACCTGCCCCAGCATCTGTTGCAGCGCGCCCATCAGCATCGGGCCGCGCCAGATCACCGCCTCGTCCTCTTTCAGCATGAGGCCGATCGACATCATCGTCACCCCATGCGCCTGAAGCGGCAGGATCGTCTTGCCATCGGGCGAGGACGGGCGGCGGTTCACCCCCATCATCCGCGGCTGGCTGGGGCCGTAGATATCGGCATCCAGCAGCCCCACCTTCTTGCCCGCCCGCGCAAGCGCCACCGCAAGGTTCGAGGCGACGGTGGATTTGCCCACGCCCCCCTTGCCCGATCCGACCGCGATGATCCTGCGCACGCCGGCCACCGGCTCGGGCCCCGCCTGCGGCTTGGGATGGCCGCCGATCTTGGGTGCCCCCATGCCGCCGGGCGCGTGCGTCGTCGTCAGGATCGAGACCTGTTCGACCCCCGGCAATCCCCGCACCGCCGACTCGAGGGCCGGGCGCACCGATTCCAGCATCTTCGCAACCTCGGCCGAACCGCCCTCGAGCACGAATCGCACCGTTCCGCCCTCGGCGGCAAGAGCGCGCACGAAATCGCGCGACACGACATCGCCGCCATCGGGCAGGGTGATTCCGCGAATTGCCGCCAGAACGGCGTCCTTGGTGACGGGCATGTGATCCCCTTTCGTGAAAGCTTTCGGGAAATGTGTTCTCTTTGCAGCATAAGGCAAGCCCCCGGACAAACATCGCCCATCTTTTAGACAAGATGACGCGGGGTTAGCCTCTTTTAGGTCAGCATCTGTTATGCACTTTCTGCATGGCAGAATTGACACTCCGAGGTATTGTGCAAGTGCAGCATTGAGCGCATGTTAGCCCCAACAAGATGACCGATCAGGTTCAGGCCGGTGGTGATCTGCAAAGACTAGAGGCGAAAGACAATGGCACTCATTCAGGACATCCGCGGCGCTCAGGGCGGCCTTGCCGAGCGCGTATCGGACTTCTTCGCGGCACTGGCCGAAGCGCGCGCCCGCCGCGCGGTCTACCGCCAGACGCTGCGCGAACTGAAGGCCCTTTCGGGCCGCGAGCTGGCGGATCTCGGGATCCCGCGCTCGACCATCACCCGGGTGGCGCTGGAAGCCGCATACGGGAAGTGAGTTTACATTCCTGAGGCCCCTCCTCCTCCCTGGGTCTCGGAAATCGGCGGCGCCCTCTTCCTCCTCCCTGAGGGCGTCGCCACAAGATACCGGCCCAAGGATCACCGCGTGATCCATGCCGGACGCCGAAGCGAAGACCTCCTCCTCCTCCCTGAGGTCTCGTGATGAAGGCGGCGACCCCTCTCCTCCTCCCTGGGGTCGCCGCACTTCGCCCGGCACGGAATGCGTGCGGCCCCTCCTCCTCCCTGGGTCGTGCGTGAAGAAGCGATGGCCTCCTCCTCCTCCCTGAGGTCATCGCTGGAAATACCGAAGGCCCCCTCCTCCTCCCTGGGGCCGACGGCAAAGATGCGGCGACGCCCCTCCTCCTCCCTGGGCGTCGCCGTTTTCTTTATCGGGGGGCCTTTCCATCACCGTTCCCCCGCCCGGAAGGGCCGATTGCACGGTTGCACAATGCGCCATGGCGGGGCATGGGTGGGCGGTCATGCGGCGCAAGGGGGCGGGATGCTTTCGTATCAGCACAGCTATCACGCGGGAAATCTGGCCGATGTGCACAAGCACGCGCTGCTGGCCACGATGCTGGATTACCTGACGCGCAAGGACAAGCCGCTGAGCTATATCGAATCCCATGCCGGGCGCGGGGTCTATGCGCTTGACGCGCCCGAGGCCACAAAGACGCAAGAGGCGGCGCAGGGCATCGGGCGCATCGAAGGCGCGGGCTGGTTCGCCCCCGACCACCCCTATATGCGCGCCTTGCAGGCAACGCGGCAGGCGCATGGCCGCATGGCCTATCCCGGCTCTCCCATGATCGCGGCCAGCCTGTTGCGCCCTGTCGACAGCCTGCACCTGTGCGAACTGCACCCGAAGGAATTCGCGGCGCTGCGCGCGGCGATGGCACCGCATGGCGGGATCTTCCACCAGAAGGACGGGTTGCAGATGGCACTTGCGCTGTGTCCGCCCACACCGCGCCGCGGCCTTCTGCTGATCGACCCGAGCTATGAGGTCAAGGCGGATTACGCCACCCTGCCCAGGGTCATCGCCCAGATCGCGCGCAAATGGAATGTCGGCACGCTGGCCCTGTGGTATCCGATCCTTGCCGCGCAGCCCCATCGCCCGATGGTCCGCGCCCTGCGCGCCGACCACCCCGAGGCCCTGCTGCACGAGGTCCGCTTCCCCCCCGCGCGCGAGGGCCATGGCATGACCGGATCGGGGATGTTCGTCCTCAACCCGCCCTGGGGCCTTGCCGAGGAGGCAACCCGCCTCGGCGCGCTGTTCCAGGGCCTCTGACCGCGCCCCCTAGAAGGGCAGATCGTCGACCGCATCGGCCGCGATCACGAACGAGGCGAGCAGCTTCTTCTCTCCCGCCTTGTCGAAATCGACGGTCAGCTTGTCCCCTTCGATCCCGCGCACCGCGCCATAGCCAAATTTCTGGTGGAACACCCGGTCGCCGATGTCAAAGGCGCTTGCCGCCTCATGGTCGATCACCTGGGGACGCGGGCGCGCGACCGGGCGCGCCGCCGCCCCGCGATCCTGCATCCGCTTCCAGCCCGGAGAGTTGTAGACATCGGCCCGCGCGGCCCGCTCCTCGATCCCGGCGGACGCGCCCCCGAAACCGCCCGCCGCGCCAAAGCCCCCGCCATAAAGCCCCGGCGGCGTCAGCACCTCGACATGGATCGCGGGCAATTCGTCGATGAAGCGCGACGGGAGCTGGCTTTGCCATTGGCCATAGACCCGCCGGTTCCCGGCGAAACTGATCGTGCAAAGCCGCTCGGCGCGGGTGATGCCCACATAGGCCAGCCTGCGCTCTTCCTCCAGCCCGCGCAGCCCGGTCTCGTCCATCGCGCGTTGGCTGGGGAACAGCCCGTCTTCCCATCCGGGCAGGAAAACGGCCGGAAATTCAAGCCCCTTGGCGGCATGCAGCGTCATGATCGACACTTTCGCCTCGGCGTCCTCGCTTTCATTATCCATGATCAGCGCGACATGTTCGAGAAAGCCCTGCAGGTTGTCGAACTGCTCCAGCGCCTTGACCAGCTCCTTGAGGTTCTCAAGCCGGCCCGGCGCCTCGGGCGATTTGTCGTTCAACCACATCTCGGTATAGCCCGACTCCTCCAGGATCGTCTCGGCCAGGCGGACATGGTCCTCGCCGGCCAGGACCGCGCCATGCCAACGCCCGATCCCCTCGACGAAGGCGCGCAACTGCCCCGCCCCGCGCGCCCCGATCAAGCCCTCGGCCAGAACCGCCTGCGCGCCCGTCACCAGCCCGGCCCCGGCCTCGCGCGCGCGGCGCTGGATCACCTGCTGCGCCTTGTCGCCAAGCCCGCGCTTGGGCGTGTTCACGACCCGCTCGAAGGCCAGATCGTCCTCCGGGCTGACCGCAAGGCGGAAATAGGCCATGGCATCGCGGATCTCCATCCGCTCATAGAATCGCGGGCCGCCGATCACCCGGTAAGGCAGACCGATGGTCAGGAAACGGTCCTCGAAGGCGCGCATCTGATGGCTGGCGCGCACCAGGATGGCCTGATCGTCCAGACTGACGGGATCAAGCCCCCGCGTGCCGCGCGCAAGCGCCTCGACCTCATCCCCGATCCAGCGCGCCTCGGCCTCGCCGTCCCAATGCCCGATCAGCCGCAGCTTCTCGCCGCCCTCGGCCTCGGTCCACAGGGTCTTGCCCAACCGCCCCGCATTGGCCGCGATCAACCCCGAGGCCGCCCCCAGGATATGCTCGGTCGAGCGGTAGTTCTGCTCCAGCCGGATCACCTGCGCGCCGGGGAAATCCTTCTCGAACCGCAGGATGTTGCCCACCTCCGCGCCGCGCCAGCCATAGATCGACTGATCGTCGTCGCCCACGCAGCAGATGTTGCGATGGCCCTGCGCCAGAAGCCGCAGCCACAGATACTGCGCCACGTTGGTATCCTGATACTCGTCAACCAGGATATACCGGAACCAGCGCTGATACTGCTGCAACACATCCTCATGCGCCTGAAAGATCGTCACCATGTGCAGCAGCAGATCCCCGAAATCCACGGCATTCAGCGTGCGCAGCCGCTCCTGATAGGCGGCATAAAGCTCGCCCCCGCGATGGTTGAACGCCCCCGCCTCCCCGCCCGAGATCCTGCCGGGCACCAGCGCGCGGTTCTTCCAGCCGTCGATGATCCCCGCCAGCTGCCGCGCGGGCCAGCGTTTCTCGTCCATGTTCGCGGCCACGATCAACTGCTTGAGCAGCCGGATCTGGTCATCGGTGTCGAGGATCGTGAAATTCGACTTCAGCCCCACCAGCTCGGCATGCCGGCGCAACAGCTTCACGCAGACCGAATGGAACGTGCCCAGCCAGGGCATCCCCTCCAGCGTATGGCCCAGAAGCCGGCCGACCCGCTCCTTCATCTCGCGCGCGGCCTTGTTGGTGAAGGTCACGGCCAGAATCTCGTTCGGCCGCGCCCGCCCGGTATTGAGCAGATGCGCAATCCGCGTGGTCAGCGCCCGGGTCTTGCCGGTGCCCGCCCCCGCCAGCATCAGAACCGACCCGTCCATCGCCTCGACCGCGGCGCGCTGCGCCGGGTTCAACCCCTCAAGATAGGGCTGCCCCCGCGCCGCCATGGCGCGTTGCGACAGGGGCACGGCTGCCTCGAAGGCACTTTCGTCATCATATCCGCTCATGGCCCCAATCTACCCCGCATGCCCGGCGCCGCCAAGGCAAGTTCCGCAAATGTTCTTCATCTTCGCAAAAATATCCCGGGGGGTGCAAGGGGGGCAGCGCCCCCCTTTGCCCGCTCAGCCCGGATGCACCAGCGATGCGAACAGACGCGGATCAAGGCTCTGCGCCGCGAATGTCGGCCCCTCGGTCAGAAGGCTCACCGCATCATGCGAATGCAGGCTTTCCTGATGGCTGGCCAGCACCCGGAAATCCCCGATCCTCGGATCGGCCAGAAGCTCCGCGGCAAAGGCACGGGCGGCATCCTCCACGAAGATCGGATTGGCGGCGTTCAGCTCGGCAAAGGCCTGCTCGTCCTCGCGCTTGACCATGACCTGCGTTTCCGTCGGCACCGCGCGGCGCGCCATGTCGATCAGATCCTCGAACCACAGGCAGCGCCCTTCCTCGGCCACGACCGAGATCCGCGCGACCGAACGCTGCGAATGCGGCGTGGCAAGCTGCCCGCGCGTGTAGCGCGCATGTTCGGACAGTTCCAGCGAACAGGGACAGGTCGAGGAATAGACGTAATCGAGATGGATGATCTTCCTGCGCACCCCCGCGGTTTCCACCAGTTCCAGCGCGATGTCGTAATACTGCCATCCGACAAGGCCGGAACGCAGGCTTTCCACCTTCGCCGGAAAGGAAAACCGCATCTGGATCCGCGCGTCGAAACTGTCCAGGTGGTCCTTGTAATCATCCAGCGCCGCCGCGATCACCTCGAACGAGAACGACCGCTCCGCATGACCGTAGAACGAGCGCATGATCCGGCTCATGTTGATGCCCTTCTTCTCGGCATCAAGGCTGACCGTCCCCGTCACGCTCGTCTCCAGCGTCAGATCGCCATTGTCGCGGGCATGGTAGCGGATCGGCAGGCGGAAATTCGAGATCCCCACATGCTGGATCTGCGCGCGCGCACCCACGATCAGGCTGGCCGGGCCGTTCTGAAGGTCGGGCAATCCGGCCTTGTAGGCGGCATCCGCGACGAAATCCTCGGGGTAGTCGCGCTTCAGGTCGGGGTAGTTGGACGGCACCCGCCCCGGCAACAACCGCGCGATCGCGGGATCGAGCGCGGCAATCTCCGCCTCGGTCGCCCCGGCGGCCCATGAACGCAGGACGCGCAGCGCCTCGCGGGCGTCATCGGGGGCCGGAGGCATCGGCCCCTTGCCTTGAATGTTCATCCTGTCACCCTCCAGCGCGAACCAGATGTCGCCAATATGGGCGCCGGGCTGCGGTTATCCAAGGAAATACGCGCGGGACTATCGCGGGCGGCCGGAACGGGCGCAATCGCAAAACCACGCACCGTTGCGCCCTTGCCATGGCTTTCCCTTATCGGTCGCGGCGGTTTGCGCGCATGACGGGAACGTGCTTAATGGCCCGCAGAGGTTGAGGGGAGCATGCGATGATCCGCAGGACATTGTCCGCCGTTCGAAAGAAGCTTGGCCTTGTGAGCTATTCCGAAATGATGCTCCTGCACGACGCCAACCTGCTGGCACAGGCGCGGATGGGCAATTTCTGGCAAGACGTGCCCAAGCGCAAGAAATCGAACGAAGCCCTTACCAAGCTGTTTTACGGCCTCGTGCGCGAAACCGAACCGCGGCTGTTCATCGAGGCGGGCGCGGAAACCGCCTTCGCCTCGCGCCATGTGCGCACGTTCCTGCCCAAGGCCCGCATCGTCGCCTTCGAGGCAAGCCCCGAGAATTACGCGACCTATTCGGCCAGCCAGCCCTTCGAAAAACTGCGCATCGACTATCGTCACTGTGCCGTCTCGGACCATACCGGAACGCTGACACTGAACATGCGCGACGACGGGACCGAGAATTTCGCGGCAAACAGCCTTTTGCCCCGCAGCGAGGACAACTACCCCGTCCGGCAGGTCACGGTCCCCTGCACAACGCTGGACGACGCCTTTCCGGACTGCCCGCGCTGCGCCTTGTGGATCGATGTGGAAGGCGCCTCCCGCCAGCTGATCTCGGGCGCGCAGGACGTGCTGAAACGCGCCAATGTCGTGATGATCGAGGTCGAGGAAAAGCAATACTGGAAAGACCAGTGGCTAGCGACCGATGTCAGCATCGCTATGATGAAAATGGGCCTTGTTCCCGTGGCGCGCGATTTCGAGATGACGGCGCAGCACAATATCGTCTTCCTGCGCGCCAGCCTGTTGCGCCACCATGACCGGGCGCGCCGCTGCGTGGAATATTTCCACAGCGTGCTGTCACGGATCTGAGCAGCGGGCGGGCGGCGAACCGCCCGCACCCCGCTCAGGCGCGGTCAAGCGCCTGCATCACATCCGCAACCAGATCCGCACCGTCCTCGATCCCCATCGAGATCCGCACCAACCCCGGCGTGATACCCAGCAGGTCCTTCTGCTCTTGCGGCAGACGCTGATGCGTCGTCGTGGCCGGGTGGGTGGCGATGGATTTCGCGTCCCCGAGGTTGTTGGAGATCTTGACGATCTCAAGCGCGTTGAGAAAGCGGAACGCCGCCTCCTGCCCGCCCGCGATATCCAGCGAAACCATCGTGCCGCCCGAACCCATCTGCTCCATCACCAGCGCATGCTGCGGGTGATCCATCAGGCCCGGATAGATCGCGCGCGCAACCTTGGCATGCCCCGCCGTGGCCGAGGCGACGGCCGCGGCATTGGCCGCCTGCGCACGGACCCGCAGATCCAGCGTCTGCATGCCGTTCAGCATGATCCAGGCGTGAAAGGGACTCATCGCGCCGCCGGTATGCTTCATGTAGGTCTCGAGCGGGCCGCGGATATAGTCACGCGTGCCGCAGATCACCCCGCCAAGCGCGCGCCCGCCGCCGTCGATATGCTTCGTCGTGGAATAGACCACCACATCGGCACCCAACGCGACCGCGCGGCTGAAGACCGGCGTGGCGAAAACATTGTCCACGATGACCAGCGCACCGACGCCATGCGCGATCTCGGCCACGGCCCGGATGTCGATCACCTCGAGCGTCGGGTTCGACACGCTTTCGAAGAACACGGCCTTCGTGTCGGCGCGCACCGCACCGCGCCACTGGTCCAGGTCAAGCCCGTCGACCAGCGTCACCTCGACCCCGAAACGGGCAAGGATCTCAAGCACATAGAGGCAAGATCCGAACAGCGCCCGCGCCGCGACGACATGATCGCCCGCTTTCAGGATCGCGGTCAGCGCCCCGTTGACCGCGGCCATCCCCGAGGCGGCGGCAAAGGCGTCCTCGGTGCCCTCGATCGCGGCGATGCGATCCTCGAACATCCGGGTGGTGGGGTTGCCGTAGCGGGCATAAATGAATTCGTCATCGCCCGCCTGGACAAAGCGCGCCTGCGCCTGCTCGGCGCTGTCATAGACGAAACCCTGCGTCAGGAAGATGCCCTCGGCCATCTCGCCATACTGGCTGCGGCGGATACCTTCGTGAACAAGCTTGGTGCGGGTCTTCCAATCGGCCATGGGCGCCTCCTGCGACAGGCTGTCGCGATTCCGCTCTGGCGATAACAAGCGCGCGCGCGCCGGTCAATGGAAAGGGCGGCGCGGCGCTTGCGGATCGTGGCCCAACTGTCATGCTGCGCACCCGAACAGGAGGCTGAGATGATCGAACTTTATTACTGGCCCACGCCGAACGGCTGGAAAATCACCATCGCGCTGGAAGAGATGGGGCTGCCCTACCGGATCAACCTGGTCAATATCGGCGCGGGCGAACAGTTCGCGCCCGATTTCCTGAAGATCGCGCCGAACAACCGCATGCCCGCCATCATCGACCCCGATGGCCCCGACGGCGCGCCCCTGTCCATCTTCGAATCCGGCGCGATCCTGCAATACCTTGCCCGCAAGTCCGGCCTCTTCTGCGGCAGGACCGAGCGCGAACGGGTTGCCGTGGATCAATGGCTGATGTGGCAGATGGGCGGGCTTGGCCCCATGGCCGGACAGGCGCACCACTTCCTGAAATACGCCCCGGCCATGGACCCGCCGCAGGACCTGCCCTACGCCAAGGATCGCTACCGGCGCGAGGTTGCGCGGCTTTACGGCGTGCTGGACCGGCAACTGGCGCAGGGCGCGTTCGTGGCCGGCGATGCGCCCACGATCGCGGATTTCGCAATCTGGCCCTGGGCCAGTCTCTGGGAAGGCCAGGAACAGACCCTTGAGGACAAGCCCAACATGGCCCGCTGGCTTGATACCATGGCCGTGCGCCCCGCGGTGCAGCGTGGCCGCGCCGTGGCCGCCGAAATGCGCAACGATCCCGCGAAGGACCGCGCCGCGCAGTCGGTCCTGTTCAGGCGTTAGGGGTCTTTCCTCTCGATCCCGTAGCGGGCGAACAACCGGCCCTGCGCCATGAAGAAGGCGAACATCAGCACGGTCAGGCCGAAGGTCTTGAAGTTGACCCAGGCCTGATCGGACATGTTGCGCCAGATCACCTCGTTGGCGACGGCAAGCGCCAGGAAGAACAGCGCCATTCGCTGCGTCAGGATGCGCCAGCCCTCGGCCTCCATCGGCAGGGTCTCTTCCATCACCAGCGCAAGCCACGGGCGGCGCAGGAACAGGCCCAGCCCCAGGATGCCCGCGAAGATCAGATAGATGATCGTCGGCTTCATCTTGAAGAAACGCTCGTCATTCAGCCAGACCGACAGCCCGCCGAACACCACCACCAGAACCAGCGTGGCGATCTGCATCGGCGCAAGCCGCCCGGTCAACCGCCACAAGACCAGCGTGCTAAGCACGATCAGCGGCACGAACCCCGCCGTGGCAAGGATGAAGCCCGAATATTCCGTGCCCGCGATGACATGGGTTTCGCCCTTCAGCCGCGCGAAGGCCACGAAGAATATCAGCAGCGGGCCAAATTCCAGCGCAGCCTTGAGCCAGGGGTTGATCTTGCGTCCAGCCATCTGTTCGTCCTGCATTCCTCGCATCACGCGAAATGTTCGATTTGTTCAACTATCCGCCATTGCAGGCGGCGAAACCGGCACGCGGCTGTCGGTTTTGCACCAGCCGCGCAGCGCCTAAACCTCTTGCCCGACAAGCGCGCGGGCGAATTCTCCGGGGTCGAAAGGCGCCAGGTCGTCGATCTGTTCGCCCACGCCGATGGCATGGATCGGCAGGCCGAAGCGGTCGGCAAGCGCCACCAGGACGCCGCCTTTCGCGGTGCCGTCGAGCTTGGTCATCACCAGCCCCGACACGTCCGAGATCTTGCGGAACGTCTCGACCTGGCTCAGCGCGTTCTGCCCCGTGGTCGCATCCAGCACGAGGATCGTGTTATGCGGTGCGGTCTCGTCCTTCTTGCGGATCACGCGCACGATCTTGGCCAGTTCCTCCATGAGGTCGGCGCGGTTCTGCAACCGGCCCGCGGTGTCGATCATCAGCAGGTCCGCGCCATCGGCCTGCGCCTTGGTCATCGCGTCGAAGGCAAGGCTGGCCGGGTCCGAGCCCTCGGGCGCGGTCAGCACCGGCACGCCGGCCCGGTCGCCCCAGACCTGAAGCTGCTCGACCGCGGCGGCGCGGAACGTATCGCCCGCCGCGATGACCACCTTCTTGCCCGCCGCGCGGAATTGCGAGGCCAGCTTGCCGATCGTCGTGGTCTTGCCCGAGCCGTTGACCCCGACCACCAGCACGACCTGCGGGCGCTTGGGATAAAGCGGCAGCGGGCGGGCGACGGGCTCCATGATGCGGGCGATCTCGGCGGACAGAAGGCCCTGGATCTCGGGCACGGAGAGGCGCCTGCCCATGCGGCCCTCGGCCAGGTTGGCGGTCACGCGCAGGGCGGTATCGACCCCCATGTCCGAACGGATCAGCAGCTCTTCCAGGCTTTCGAGCATCGCATCGTCCAGCACCCGGCGCGGCACCTCCGCCTCTTCGGTGCGCCCCAGAAGGCGGCCGAACAGGCCCGCCTTCTTCGTAGGCGCCTCGGGTTCGGGGGCCGGGGCCGGTGCGGGCTGCGGCTCTGGCACCGGGGCGGGCGTTGCGACCGGCATGGCGGGCGCGGGCGCCTCGGGCGCAACGGCCTCGGGTTCGGAAGGTTCGGGCGCGGCCTCTTCCGGCGCGGGGGCCTCGGCGACGATATCCTCAAGCCCCTCCTCCAGTTTCGAGGAAGACTTCGTGAGCCGCGCTTTCAGCTTCTGGAAAAAGGACATCGGGGGCCTTTCGCTTGGATCGGGGCCGCCTTCCGGGGCGCCGGATGTCTTTTCACCTAATCAATCCGGGGCCGCGATGGAAGGGTCGGCGATCATGCGGGCAACGATCCCAGCACGATCAGCGCCTGCCCGCACCAGTAAAGTGCCCATAAAAGCCGCTTTACCCCCGCCCGCAATGGACCATCGCCCAGTACGAACATCTCCAGCGCCAGAAGCAGGTCCGAGGCGACGAAGGCCAGCACGCCAAACACCAGAATGCCCCGCCCCTCGGGCAAGCCCAGGGCGGCAAGCGCCATGGCCACGATCACCACGACATAGCCCCGCACCGGCCATCGCAGCGCCCCGGTGCGCGGCGCCAGCCACAGCTCGGTCGAGGCGCCAAGCGCCGCAAACCCCAGCAGCGCGGGCCAGGACGGCACGCCCGCGCCCAGCCCGACGAAGGCCGCGACATAGCACAGATGCCCCGCCGCAAAGGCCGCCATGCCGGCCAGAAAGGCGCGCGATCCAGGAAGCGACAAGGCCAGATCGCCAAGCGCCCCAAGCGCGAGCCCCAGAACGATCCAGCCCGGCGCGCCCGCCACCAGCCCAAGCAGGACAAGCGCCGCCACCGCCCCGGTCTTCACGATAGTTTTCGTGACCCCCGGCCCTTTTGTCGCAAGAAACACGCCCTGCCAAAGCGCAAGCGCAGCAGCGGAACCCAGCAGGATGAAGGCGGGAAAGGACAGCGGCATGCGGGCCACAAGCTCAGAAAACCTCGCACGGCGCAAGCCCTTGCCCTATTCTTGTCGGAATGATGCAATAGCCGCGCTTAACCCGAGCTTTTGCCAAGGCCTGTGATGAACGCGTTGCTTTCCCGCCTGAAGAAGTCCGCACCCGGAAATCCGCAAGGACCGGCGGCGCGTGCAGCCTTCGGGGTGCGCAGCTTTGCCATCGCCACGCTGGCGCCGCTGGCATTTCTGATTCTGGGCGCGTTTTTAGGCGGAATCGTTGCCTGGGGTGCCTTCGTGACGCTTGCGATCCTGTTCCCGTTGGCCGACCGGCTGATCGCCACCGCCGCGCCGGATGCCCCCGAAGGGACCGAGTTTCCCGCCGCCGACCGGCTTTCGGCCACGCTTGCCATCGCCCATTTCGCGGCGCTTGGTCTTACGCTTTTCGCGCTGACCGGGGGCACGGGCCTGTCGGGCTGGGACCGCGTCGCTGTGTTCCTCGGCTTTGGACTGTTCTTCGGGCAGGTTTCGAATTCAAACGCGCATGAATTGATCCACCGCTCGAACCGGTTCCTCTTCCGGCTGGGCAAATGGGTATATATCTCGCTGCTCTTCGGCCATCACACCTCGGCGCACCGGCTGGTGCATCACCGTTTCGTCGCCAGCCCCGACGATCCGAATTCCGCCCAACTTGGCGAGGGGTTCTGGGATTTCGCGGCGCGCGCCTGGCCCGGTTCTTTCGTCGCAGGGTTCGAGATGGAGCAGAACCTGCGCACTACCCGGCCGCCGGCACAAGGCATCGGCGCGCAGATCCGGGTCATGAATCCCTATTACAGCTACATTCTGGGCGGCGCGGGTTTCATCGCGGCGGCCATGGCGGTTTTCGGTCTGGGCGGGTTGCTGGCCTATCTGCTCCTGTGCGCACATGCGCAACTTCAGATTCTTCTGGCCGATTATGTGCAACATTACGGATTGAGCCGCCGCCAGCTTGCGCTTGACCGGCTGGAGCCGGTGGGCCCGCAACACAGCTGGGACGCGCCGCATCCGGTCTCGTCGCTATGGATGCTGAACGCGCCGCGCCATTCGGACCACCACGCACATCCGACCCGCGCCTACCCCGCATTGCGCCTTGGCGATGCAGGCGATTCTGCACGGCCGCTCCTGCCGCGCCCGCTTCAGGTGATGGCCGCAATCGCCATGGTTCCCCCGCTGTGGCGGCGTATGATGGACCGCCGCGTGGCCGCCGTCACGGGCGGGCGCTAGGCGGCGGGTTGCGCATTCACGGCCCTGTGGCTGGCGATGATGCGTGCTTTCTGGCAGTCTGGCCCAAACCGCGACGGAGACATTCATGCACCCTGCACATGCCGCTGCCACGATTGCGCTTGGCCTGTCGCTGGCCTTCCCCTCGCTTGCGGCCCTGGCCGAACCGCCGCTGAGCGCCGAGGAATTCGACGCGCGCACGATCGGGCGCACGATCACCTATTCCGCCTTCGGCCAGCCCTACGGCGTTGAACAATACCTGCCCGGCCACAAGGTCATCTGGGCGTTCGCCGAGGGCGAGTGCAAGGAAGGCACCTGGTTTCAGGACGGCGATTACATCTGCTTCGACTACCGCGACGACAGCGGCCTGCAATGCTGGACGTTTCACGACACCCCCGAGGGGCTGATGGCGCGCTTTCTTGGCGATGACGAGAACGAACCCCTCGTCTCGCTGAGCGAAAGCCCCGAACCGCTAAGCTGTCAGGGCCCCGAGGTCGGCGTCTGACCCCTGTCAGAACAGGCTGCCCTGATCGGGCGGCACATCGTCCTTGTCCTTGCGCGCGGGCCGTTTCGCCGCCGGCCGGACCTCTGGCGCGGCATCGGGGGCGGGGGTCCCGACCGGCAGGCGGCCATCGTGGAACTCGATCTCCAGCACGGGATGGCGAAGCGCCTCGGCCCGGCTGGTGACAAGGGCGTCCGCGCCGCGCACCACGGCATAACCCCGGCGCAGGGTTTCGGTATAACCCAGCGTCTGGCGCAGCCGGTCCAGCCGCTCCAGCCCCTTACGCAGATCGGCAAGCTGCACCTGCGGCGCGCGCTCCAGCCGTGCGCCAAGCACCTCCAGCGCCTCGCGGTCGCGCCGGTTGCGCCGCGCCGCCTCGTCGCGGGTGCGGGCAAGCGCGGGGGCAAGGCGCGCGCCCAGGCCGGTCAGGCGACGGCGCTCATCGGCCATGTAACGGCCCAGCATGCGCGGAGAGATCAGCGCGGCCAGCGGCGCGAAGGCCTCGCGCTTGCGCCCGGTGACGGCGCGCAGGGCCGGAACCAACCGGTCGGACATCAGATCGAAACGCTGCCGCGCGGGCGTGGTCAGCGCCTGCGGGCGGCCCAGGCCACGCGCCAGATCCACCAGCCGCTGGCGCCGCGCCTCGTTGCGCGCGCGGACCGCGCGGGTCATCCGGCTGGCCCCCTCGTCGACGCGCGCCAGCAGCTCCAGGCGCACCGGCACCGCCATCTCGGCCGCCGCCGTGGGCGTGGGCGCGCGCCGGTCGGCGGCATGGTCGATCAGCGTGGTATCGGTTTCATGCCCCACCGCCGAGATCAGCGGGATACGGCTTTCGGCGGCCGCGCGCACCACGATTTCCTCGTTGAAGCCCCACAGGTCCTCAAGGCTGCCGCCGCCCCGCGCCACGATGATCAGGTCGGGGCGCGGGATCGCCCCCCCCTCGGGCAGCGCGTTGAAGCCCCGGATCGCGGCCGAGACCTCGGGCGCGCAGGCCTGGCCCTGCACCGCGACCGGCCAGATCAGCACGCGGCGCGGAAACCGGTCGCGCAGGCGGTGCAGGATGTCGCGGATCACCGCGCCCGAGGGCGAGGTGACGACGCCGATCACCACAGGCAGCCATGGCAGGGGCTGCTTGCGCGCGGGATCGAACAGGCCCTCGGCGGCAAGCGCCTTGCGGCGCTTTTCCAGCATCGCCATCAGCGCACCGGCGCCCGCGGGTTCGACATCATCCACGATCAGTTGGTATTTCGACTGCCCCGGAAAGGTCGTCATGCGGCCGGTGGCGATGACCTCCATCCCCTCTTCGGGGCGCACCTGCATCCGCGCGACCTGCCCCTTCCAGCTGACCGCCGCGATCACCGCGCGGTCGTCCTTGAGGTCGAAATACATGTGCCCCGAGGCCGGGCGCGACACGCGCCCCACCTCTCCGCGCACGCGGACGCGGCCGAACTCGCACTCGATCACGCGTTTGACGGCGCCGGAAATCTCCGAGACGGTATAGTCATGGGCATTGCCGCCCGGCCCGCTGCTTTCGTCGTCCAGAAGGTCCATCCGCCTGCCTTGCCTGCCCGCCTTGCCTGATCGTCCCCCAGACCTTAGAAGGCCAGCAACCGAAGGCCAAGAGGGACAGGCGATGAATATTCTGGTGCTGGGCGGCGGCGGGCGCGAACATGCCCTAACCTGGGCGATCAAGCAAAACCCCAAATGCGACCGGCTGATCGTGGCACCGGGCAATGCCGGGATCGCGCAGATCGCGGAATGCGCCGATCTGGACCCCGAGAACGGCGCGGCCGTGGTGAATTTCTGCGAAGAGAACGCCATCGACTTCGTCGTGATCGGCCCCGAGGCGCCGCTGGCCGCGGGCGTGGCCGACCGGCTGCGCGATGCGGGCCTGCGCTGCTTCGGCCCCTCGGCCGCGGCGGCACGGCTCGAGTCCTCGAAGGCCTTCACCAAGGAAATCTGCGATGCCTGCGGCGCCCCCACCGCCGCATGGGCGCGCTTTGCCGAGGCCGGGGCCGCGAAGGACTATGTCACCGCGCAGGGCGCGCCGATCGTGGTCAAGGCCGACGGGCTGGCCGCGGGCAAGGGCGTGATCGTAGCGATGACGCTGGACGAGGCGCTTGCGGGCATCGACGAGATCTTCGGCGGCGCGTTCGGTGCGGCCGGGGCCGAAGTGGTGATCGAGGAATTCATGGAGGGCGAGGAGGCAAGCTTCTTCATCCTGTCGGATGGCGAAAACGTGCTGCCCGTCGGCACCGCGCAGGACCACAAGCGCGTGGGCGACGGCGATACCGGGCCCAATACCGGCGGCATGGGCGCCTATTCCCCCGCCCCGGTGCTGACCGATGCCATCCAGAACGCGGTGCTGGAGCAGATCGTGCGCCCCACCGTGGCCGAGATGGCGCGGCGCGGAACCCCCTTTCAGGGCGTGCTTTACGCAGGCCTGATGATCCGCGACGGGCAGGCGCGGCTGGTCGAATACAATGTCCGTTTCGGCGATCCGGAATGCCAGGTGCTGATGATGCGCCTGGGCGGGCAGATCCTCGATCTTCTCCTCGCCTGCGCCGAGGGCCGCCTGAACGAGGTTGAGGCGCAATGGGCCGATGACCACGCCCTGACGGTGGTCATGGCGGCCGGGGGCTATCCGGGCAGCTACAAGAAAGGCAGCGTGATCCGCGGTCTGGACGCGCTGCCCGAGGACAGCTTCTCGATGGTCTTTCATGCGGGCACCGCGGCGCGCGACGGGGGCGTCGTGGCCACCGGCGGGCGGGTTCTGAACGTCACCGGGCGGGACAAGACGCTGGCAGAGGCGCGCGCGCGGGCCTATGCGATGATCGACGCGATCGACTGGCCCGAGGGCTTCTGCCGCCGCGACATCGGCTGGCGCGCGCTCTGATCAGCGCGCGACAGTTGGATTTCGGGAACCGCTACGACCATTCGGCGCACTCACCGGAATGTCAGCAAAGCGGACGAAGCGGCCGTTGAAAATGAAACTAACACTAACACCTAGCAGCATCTTCCGCGCACTTGGTATGTACGTATCGAGACTGGGGGCGTAGTGTCTCCTCCGAAACCTTTTTTGGTGGGAACGATGGATTTTGTGCTTCGCTGTGAGATGCCGGTAGACCTCGTTGTCGTCGCGGAGTTGCTGGGCTCGGCTCATGAGTTCGTCTTTGAAGGTCGAAAAGTTAGCGTCTCACTATCCCGCAACTTCTACTTCATGGATGACGAGAAATCAGACATCGCCCACAAGAAGATTGCAAGATGTGTCGCTTCGCGCGGCAGCCAGTGCCTAGAGGTCTCCGTCAATCTCATCTTCGTAACCGTCGAACTGCAGGAAAATGACGGGATCGTTTTTGATGAGGCAATGTTCAAATCTGAGGAAAAGGCCAACGCACTTTTCTGGGAGAGGAACTCGCATGAGAAGTTCCAAAAGGCGGGCAGGTCGATCTCAAGCATCGCCTCCCGTGCTTTTGACCTCTGGTGTCGCATCCTAAGATGGAAGACCAGTTGCCACCTGTTTGGGTCACCTACGGTAGGCTATGATGCGCACCCAAGCTGGCGTTATATCGCGTCTGCCGATCCCTTGAAGTATGTTGCTAGCTTCAACGACACCATTGTGATCACCCGGTTGCCAGCGGTTTCAGTTGAAGCCTGGAGCGCGATGCGGGAAGCACTGGATGCAAGACTACAGCCACCAATCTGGATTGATCTTTGGCACGAAGCCATGCGGCGACATTCTGCAGGCGACTTGCGAGGCGCGATCTTGGATGGGGCCGTCTCTCTGGAGAGTTTCTTAAGGCACAAATTGTTGCATGCACTTGACCCGTTGCCTGAGGAAGATGCCGCAATTCGTAAGCGAATAGAGAATTGGAATATGACGGATGTTCTCAGCAACCTTGGCAAAGTCAGCACGCTACGCGCGCTGGAAATTGATTCGGATATTGAGAAACGGATGCGGAAAATTTTTGAAACCAGAAACTCGCTAATGCACGGCAGACAAATTGATTTGGACGAAGAAATGGTTGGGCAGACCCTAAAGATGGTTAGGAGCCTTATTCAAGCCCAACTGACCAAGTGACAGATCTTCGTTGCCGCCTGCCCAATTAGCAAGATGGGCTCCACGCCGACATTCGCCATAGCGCCTTGAACGCGCCATTATGGAAAAGCCGCCGCTCCGCTCAGCAATTTGGCACGTTGACGGCCAGCCCGCCAAGCGAGGTTTCCTTGTATTTCTCGTGCATGTCGCGGCCGGTCTGGCGCATCGTCTCGATCGCGGCATCAAGCGGCACCAGATGCGTGCCGTCGCCGCGAAGCGCAAGCGAGGCCGCCGAGACCGCCTTGATCGCGCCAAGCCCGTTGCGTTCGATGCAGGGCACCTGCACCAGCCCCTTCACCGGATCGCAGGTCATGCCGAGGTGATGTTCCAGCGCGATTTCGGCGGCGTTTTCGATCTGTTCGGGGGTGCCGCCCAGAACCGCGCAAAGCCCCGCCGCGGCCATCGCGGCGGCCGAGCCGACCTCGGCCTGGCAGCCGCATTCGGCCCCCGAGATCGAGGCATTGTGCTTGATCAGCCCGCCGATGGCGGCGGCGGTCAGCAGGAATTCGGGGATCCGGGCCGAGGTTGCGCCGGGCACATGGTCCAGCCAGTAGCGGATGACGGCGGGCACCACGCCCGCGGCGCCGTTGGTGGGCGCGGTCACGACCTGCCCGCCGGCGGCGTTTTCCTCGTTCACGGCCATCGCATAGGTGGACATCCAGTCGTTGATCACATGCGGCGCGGTCAGGTTCATGCCATGCTCGGCCTTGAGGCTTTCATGGATGGCCTTGGCGCGGCGGCGCACCTTCAGGCCGCCGGGCAGGATGCCGTCGGTCGACAGGCCGCGTTCGATGCAATCGTTCATCACCGCCCAGATCCGGGCAAGGCCCGCGTCGATCTCGGCCTCCGGACGGAAGCGGCGTTCGTTGGCGCGCTTCATCCCCGCGATGCCCAGGCCCGAGCCATGGGCCATGGTCAGCATCTCTTCGGCGGTGCGGAAGGGAAACGGCACCGGCGAGGGCGCGGAAAGCGCGCGATCGTCAACGGCCGACAGCTCGGCCTCGGTCAGCACGAAGCCGCCGCCGATCGAATAATAGATCTCTTGCAGGATCACGTCGCCCTGCGCGTCGGTGGCCATCAGGATCATGCCGTTGGCATGGCCCGGCAGGGCGTGGTCGAAATCGAAGATCAGGTCCTGCGCGGGCCGGAACTGCAACGCGCCAAGCCCCTCGGGGGAAAGCACGCCGGTGTCGCGGTTGGCCTGCAAGACGGCCTCGGCGGCCTCGGCCTCGTAGCTTTCGGGCAAGAATCCCGCCAGCCCGAGGATCGTGGCCCGGTCGGTGGCGTGCCCCTTGCCGGTGAAGGCAAGCGAGCCGTGCAGGCTTGCGCGCAGACCATGGGCATGAAACGGCGAGGCGCGCAGCAGGTCCAGGAACCGCCCGCCCGCCACCATCGGACCCATCGTATGCGACGAAGACGGCCCGACGCCGACCTTGAACATGTCAAAGACGCTCAGAAACATGTATCCCCCGTTCGCGCGATCTGGTCCACCATGCCAAACCCCGCGCGCAGACCGAAGGCCGAAAACGACAAGCCGGGGTGATTTCACGCTGTTGCCCCACTGGGGGGCGGGGCCATTGCGGCGATGGGCGGGGCGGATTCGCACTCGCGCCCCGCGGCGCGATTGCCTATAAGCGGGGCGTCCCACCCCACCGCAAGGAGCCGCCGATGCCCGCCGAACTTTCACCGATCGACAAAGCCAAGTTTGCCGCCGCGAAGCGCGCGGTGGAATTCGTCGAGGATGGCATGCGCGTGGGGCTTGGCACCGGATCGACCGCCGCCTGGATGGTGCGCTGCCTGGCCGAACGGATGCGCGACGAGGGGATGCAGGTCACGGGCGTTCCCACCTCGACCCGCACGGCAGAGCTGGCGCGCCAGCTCGGGATCCGGGTGATCACGCTGGACGAGGCCCGCTGGCTTGACCTGACGATCGACGGGGCGGACGAATTCGACCCGCAGCTGAACCTGATCAAGGGCGGCGGCGGGGCGCTGTTGCAGGAAAAGATCGTGGCGACGGCCTCGGACCAGATGATCGTCATCGCGGATGCCGCGAAAGAGGTGGTCAACCTAGGGGCATTCCCGCTTCCGGTCGAGGTGGTGCCGTTCGGCTGGCAGACCACGCGCGCGCTTCTGGAAGAGGTGCTGGCGGGCATGGACGTACTGGGGCGCACCACCGCGCTGCGCATGAACGGCGCGCAGCCTTTCGTCACCGACGAGGGCAACTATATCGTGGATTGCCACCTGAACCGGATCGGCAACCCGCGCCAGCTGAGCCTGGTGCTGAACCAGATCCCCGGCGTGGTCGAGAACGGGCTGTTCATCGACATCTGCGACGTGGTCGTGATCGGCAGCGGCGACGGCAAGGTCGAGGTGCGCGACATCAACGAAGGCACCGTCGCCCATGACAGCGTGGACATGGGCGATTCCGGCAATATCTTCGCCGATCTGGACTGAGGCCCGGCCCCGGCCCGCCCGCAACAGGCCACCCCCAGCCGCGCCCTTTGGCTTGCCCCTTGGGGCGGGCGTGGTTAAGTCCTGTGCTGCGGTGCCCGGCGGTGCCGCCAAACGGAAGGACGGCAGATGCGCTTCGATCATGATCTTTTCGTCATCGGCGGCGGCTCGGGCGGGGTGCGGGCCGCACGGATCGCGGCGGGCGAGCATGGCGCCAATGTTGCCCTGGCCGAGGAATACCGCATGGGCGGCACCTGCGTCATTCGCGGCTGCGTGCCCAAGAAGCTGATGGTGTTCGCCTCGGGCTATCGCGCCGCGATGGAGGACGCGCAGGCCTATGGCTGGAACGTGCGGCAGGAGGGTTTCGACTGGGCCCGTTTCCGCGGCCAACTCGACCGCGAGCTTGACCGGCTGGAGGCGGCCTATCGCGGCGGGCTTTCGGGCGCGGGGGTGGTCGTGCACGACAGCCGCGCGACGCTGGTCGATCCGCATACGGTGCGCCTGGCCTCGGGGCGGACGGTAAGCGCGAAACACATCCTGATCGCCACAGGCGGGCGGCCGTTCATTCCCGATTTCCCCGGGGCGGAGCTGGCCATCACCTCAAACGAGGTCTTCCGGCTCGACACCCTGCCCCGCTCGGTCCTGATCGTCGGCGGCGGCTTCATCGCCTGCGAATTCGCCTGCATCATGAATGGGCTGGGCGTCGAGGTGACGCAATTCTACCGCGGCGCGCAGATCCTGCGCGGCTTCGACGACGAGGCGCGCGGCCATGTCGCCGAACTGATCCGCGAAACCGGGGTGACGATCCATTGCGGCACCGATGTGCTTTCGATGGCGCGCGCCGAAGGGGGCGGCATCCGGGTGAAGGCCACCGACGGCTCGGACCGGACCTATGACGCGGTGGTCTATGCCACGGGGCGGGTGCCCAATACCGACGGGCTGGGGCTGGCCGAGGCCGGCGTGACGCTTGGCCGCAAGGGTGAGGTGCTGGTCGATGGCTGGTCGCAAAGCAACATCCCCTCGGTCTATGCGGTGGGGGACGTGACCGACCGCATCAACCTGACCCCGGTGGCGATCCGCGAAGGCCATGCCTTTGCCGATACCGTCTTCGGCGCCATGCCGCGCCAGGCCGATCACGCGCTGGTCGCATCGGCCGTCTTCACCCAGCCCTTCGAGATTGGCACCGTGGGCATGACCGAAGAGGCCGCGCGCGAGGCCGGCCCGATCGAGGTTTACGCCACATCCTTCCGCCCGATGAAATCCATGTTCGCCGGGCGCGATGCACGGGTGATGATGAAACTGATCGTTTCGGCCGAAAACCGGCGCGTGCTGGGCTGCCATATCGTCGCCCCCGAGGCGGGCGAGATGATCCAGCTTGCCGCGATCGCGGTGAAGATGGGCGCGACCAAGGAAGAATTCGACCGCACCTGCGCCGTTCATCCGACCATGTCGGAAGAGCTGGTGACGATGCGAAAACCCGTGCGGAGTGCTTGAATTCTCCGCTAACATGCCCAAGTCGCTGGGTAAGACCATTGAAGATATTGAAGAAGGTGAGGAACGGATGAGCAACGGAGGTCCCTGGGGAACCGGCGGCGGTTCGGGTGGCGGAGATGATGACGACCGCGACAGCCGGAACGACCGCCCGCGCGGCCCGCGCCGGCCCGGCGAGGGTGCGCCGATCCCCGAGATCGAAGAGATCATGAAAAAGGGGTCCGAGCAGTTGCGCGTTCTGATGGGCGGACGCGGCGGGCGTGGCGGCGGGCGCGGAAACGGCGGGGCCGGCGGCCCCTCGGGCCCGGCCTTCACGCGCGGCACGATCGGCCTTGCGGCCCTGGCGGCCGCGGGGCTTTGGGCCTTTTCCTCGTTCTACACCGTGAAACCCGAGGAACGCTCGGTCGAGTTGATGTTCGGCCGCTACCAGGCGACGGGCAATCCCGGCCTGAACTTCGCACCCTGGCCCGTCGTCACCGCCGAGATCGTGCAGGTGACGGGCGAGCGGACCACCGAAATCGGCACCGGACGCAGCAGCGCGGTGGACAGCGGCCTGATGCTGACGCGCGACCAGAACATCGTCGATATCGAATTCCAGGTGGTCTGGAACATCTCGGACCCGGCGAACTACCTGTTCAACCTGGCCGATCCCGAAGACACGATCCGCGCGGTTTCGGAATCCGCGATGCGCGACATCATCGCGCGGTCCGAGCTTGCCCCGATCCTCAACCGCGACCGGGGCGTGATCGCCGCCGACCTGCGGCTTGCGGTGCAGACCACGCTCGACAGCTATCAGGCCGGGATCAACGTGGTGCGGGTGAACTTCAACCGCGCCGACCCGCCGCGCGAGGTGATCGACAGCTTCCGCGAAGTGCAGGCCGCGCAGCAGGAACGCGACCGGCTTGAGAAAGAGGCCGACGCCTATGCCAACCAGGTCACGGCCGGCGCCCGCGGTGAAGCCGCCCGGCTGCTCGAGGATGCCGAGGCCTACCGCGCGCGCGTCGTGAACGAGGCGCAGGGTGAGGCCGCGCGCTTCATCTCGGTCTATGAGGAATACGCCAAGGCGCCTGATGTGACCCGGCGCCGGATGTATCTGGAAACGATGGAGAACATTCTGGGCGGGGTGGACAAGGTCATCCTCGACGGTGTGTCGGGATCGGATGGCGGATCGGGGGTCGTGCCCTATCTGCCGCTTGACCAGTTGCGCCGCGGCAGCAATGACGCCAGCACCGGGGGGACCAACTGATGAACCGCATGCAACTTATCGTTCCCGCCCTGGTAATCCTTGCCGGTCTGGTCCTGTCCTCGCTCTTCGTGGTGGACGAGCGCGAAAAGGCGCTGGTGCTGCAATTCGGTCAGGTCAAGCAGGTCAAGGAAGATCCCGGCCTCGGCTTCAAGATCCCGCTGATCCAGCAGGTCGTCACCTATGAGGACCGCATCCTCAGCCTGCCGACGCAACCGCTTGAAGTGACGCCGCTGGACGACCGCCGCCTTGTCGTGGACGCCTTTGCCCGCTGGCGCATCGTCGATCTGGTCGAGTTCCGCGAGGCCGTGGGCGCGGGTGGCGAACAGGTCGCCAAGTCGCGGCTTGACAGCATCATCAACGCCGCCATCCGCGAGGTTCTGGGTTCGGTCCCGTCGACCTCGGTGCTGTCGGCCGACCGCACGCCGCTGATGAACCGGATCCGCGATCTGGCCCGGCGCGAGGCAGCGGCGCTTGGCGTCGACGTGATCGACGTGCGCCTGACGCGCACCGACCTGCCCGAGCAGAACCTTGCCGCAACCTTCGCCCGGATGCGCGCCGAGCGCGAGCGCGAGGCGGCGGACGAACGCGCCCGCGGCGGCGAGGCCGCGCAGCGCGTGCGCGCCACCGCCGACCGGACCGTCGTCGAGGTGACATCGGAGGCGCGCAAGCAGGCCGAGATCACCCGCGGCGAGGCCGATGCCGAACGCAACGCGATCTATGCCGAGGCCTTCAACCGCGATCCGGACTTCTTCGCCTTTACCCGCTCGCTCAACTTCTATACGCGCAGCATGCGGGCGGGCACCTCCTCGCTGGTGACGCAGCCCGACAGCGTCTATTTCGATTACGAGCGTTTCCTGCGTTCGATCGGAGAAGGCCAGGCGCAATGATCGAGGCGATCCTTTTCGGGATCGGGCTTGTTTTCGTGATCGAGGGGCTGGCGCTTGCGCTGGCCCCTTCGCGTATCGAACAGGTGTTATTCTTCTTCGCAAGCCTGTCGCGCGACCGGCGCCGCGCGCTTGGCCTGATTGCCGTGGCGCTTGGCACTGTGGCACTCTGGCTGTCGCGGGTGGTGACGGGATAGGGGCATCACGCTGATTTGAGTCCGCGCGACGGGCTTTCATTTGCCTCCGACCCCACCTAGGTATCTATGCAAGAGCATGGCGTCCGGCCAGAAGCAGGGGGCCAGCCGACAACCAGCAAGGGGAGCAATGCAATGACCTCACAGCAACTTGCGCTTGCAGTGCCGGGCGGCGCGCGCCGCGTCATGACGGCGGCAATGCTTGCGCTTTCGATCGCCATGGCACCGATCAACGAAGCCGAGGCACGCGCCGCGCCCGAGAGCTTTGCCGAACTCGCCGAACAGGTCTCGGATTCGGTGGTCAACATCACGACCTCCACCACGGTCGCGGCCCCGGCCCAGCCCGGCCCGATGTTCCCGCCCGGATCGCCCTTCGAGGACCTGTTCCGCGATTTCGGCTTCCCGAACGGCCCCAACGGTCCGGCCGAGCGCGCCCCGCGCCGGTCGAACGCGCTCGGCTCGGGTTTCGTGATCTCCGAAGACGGCTATATCGTCACCAACAACCACGTCATCGAGGGCGCCGACGAGATCAAGATCGAGTTCTTCTCGGGCAAGGTGCTGGACGCCAAGCTGATCGGCACCGATCCGAAAACCGACGTGGCGCTTTTGAAGGTCGAAGCCGACAGCCCCCTGCCCTTCGTCAGCTTCGGCAACAGCGACACGATGCGCGTGGGCGACTGGGTGATGGCCATGGGCAACCCGCTTGGCCAGGGCTTTTCGGTTTCGGCCGGAATTGTCTCGGCCCGCAACCGCGAGCTTTCGGGAACCTATGACGACTATCTGCAAACCGATGCGGCGATCAACCGGGGCAACTCAGGCGGGCCGTTGTTCAACATGGACGGACAGGTCGTCGGCGTGAACACCGCGATCCTGTCGCCCAATGGCGGCTCGATCGGGATCGGGTTCTCGATGGCGTCGAACGTGGTGCAGAAGGTGGTCAACCAGCTCAAGGAATACGGCGAGACCCGCCGCGGCTGGCTTGGCGTCAAGATCCAGGACGTGACCCCCGACATGAGTGAGGCGCTTGGCCTGTCCGGCGTTTCGGGCGCGATGGTGACCGATGTTCCCGAAGGCCCGGCCAGGGATGCCGGCATGCTGGCGGGTGACATCATCACCGCCTTCGACGGCGGCGAGGTGAAGGACACCCGCGACCTGGTGCGCCGCGTGGCCGATGCCCCCGCGGGCGAGGCCGTACGCGTAACCGTGCTGCGCGAAGGCAAGAGCGAGACCCTGCTGGTCACGCTTGGCCGACGCGAACTGGCCGAGGGCGAGGCCGTGCCCGCCGCCGCCGCCAAGCCGCAAAGCTCGGAAAGCGAGATGCTGGGCATGGTCGTCACCCCCCTCAACCCCGAACTGACCGCCGAGATGGGCCTGTCCAGCGGCGCGACCGGGCTTGTGGTGAAATCGCTCGACGAAGACACCGTGGCCTTTGCCAAGGGCATGCGCGCGGGCGACCTGATCGTCGAGGCGGGCCAGCGTCCGGTTGCGACGCTGGACGATCTTCAGGCGCGCATCGACGAGGCCAAGGATGCCGGGCGCAAGTCGGTTCTCTTGCTGATCCGCCGGGGCGGAGAGCCGCGCTTCGTGGCGCTGCCGGTCGAGTAAAGCCCCCCTTTCCCTGCAAGATCACGGACGGGCGCCTGCGGGCGCCCGTTGCCGTTTCGCCTCGCCGCCTGCCGGCTCTGGCAAATGCCGCGGCGATCCCTTACACCCTTCGCCAAAAGCGACCGGGCCGGACCCTGCCCATGGAATCTGGAAGGCATGACAATGGTGAACATCATCTATGTTGAACATGACGGAACCCGCCACGAGGTCGAGGTGAAGCCCGGCATGACCGTCATGGAGGGCGCCCGCGACAATGGCGTTCCGGGGATCGACGCGGATTGCGGCGGTGCCTGTGCCTGTTCCACCTGTCACGTCTATGTCGATCCGGCCTGGACCGACAAGCTTCCCGCCAAGGATCCGATGGAAGAAGACATGCTCGATTTCGCATGGCAGCCCGATCCGGAACGCTCGCGGCTGACCTGCCAGATCAAGGTCACGCCCGAGCTTGACGGGCTTGTGGTGAACATTCCCGAAAAGCAGATCTGAGGCCGCGCGGGCCGCGCCTATTTCAGCTGGCTGTCCTTCGAGCCGCGGCGGTTCATGCCGCGGCGAAGCTGCGGGCGGGCATCGCGGTCCTGCTGACATGCGATGCACAACTTCACGCCCGGAAGCGCCGCGCGCCGCGCCTGCGGGATTTCCTCACCGCATTCGGCGCAATGGCTGAGGCTTTCGCCGACCGGGCGGCGGCGCGCCTTCAGGCGGGCCAGCTCATCGGCAAGGCTCGCCTCGATCTGTTCGTTCACCGCACCGTCCTGTGCCCAGCCGCCTGCCATCGCCCTTGTCCCCCGTTCCGACCCGGACAGCATAGCCCGGCCCCCGCGCCCGCGTCAAAGCCCGCGCCCCGTCGCGGCCCGCCGCCCCGCGCCCACTATCGGAAACCCGCGTCGCGCATCTCAGCGGCATATCGCCGCATTTCGGTGCCGCGCCGTCGCTTCCCGGCTGGCAGGCGGGCGCGCGGGAACGGATAAGTGCAGCCAGATACACCTCCCGGCCCGAGCGGGGATTGAAAGGACGCCAGATGACTTCATTCGTGCTGACCGTGAAATGCCCCTCGCGCCGCGGGATCGTGGCCGCCATCGCCAATTTCCTGACCGAGAACGGTTGCAACATCACCGATTCGCATCAGTATGACGATCCGCTGACCGGGCAGTTCTTCACGCGCATCACCTTCCATCCCGAAACCGGCGCGACGGTAGAGGCGCTGCGCGACGGCTTTGCCGGCGTGGCCGATCCGTTCGAGATGGACTGGGCGATCCATGACGGCACCGCGAAGATGAAGGTGCTTCTGATGGTGTCGAATTTCGGCCACTGCCTGAACGACCTTCTGTATCGCTGGCGGATCGGTGCGCTGCCGATCGAGATCGTGGGCGTCATCTCGAACCACATGACCTATCAGAAGGTGGTGGTGAACCACGACATCCCCTTCCACTGCATCCGCGTCACCAAGGACAACAAGCCCCAGGCCGAGGCGCAGATGATGGCCGTGGTCGAAGAAACCGGGGCCGAGCTGGTGGTTCTGGCGCGCTACATGCAGATCCTGTCGGATGCGCTGTGCCAGAAGATGTCGGGGCGGATCATCAACATCCACCATTCCTTCCTGCCCTCCTTCAAGGGCGCGAACCCCTACAAGCAGGCCTATGAGCGCGGCGTGAAGCTGATCGGGGCGACGGCGCATTATGTGACGGCCGACCTGGACGAGGGCCCGATCATCGAGCAGGACACCGTGCGCATCACCCATGCGCAATCGCCCGACGATTACGTCAGCCTTGGCCGCGATGTCGAGGCGCAGGTGCTGGCCCGTGCGATCCACGCCCATATCCATCACCGCGCCTTCCTGAACGGCAACAAGACGGTGGTCTTCCCGGCCTCGCCCGGCTCCTACGCCTCGGAGCGGATGGGCTGAGGCGATCTGTAAAAAGGGGGCTCTGCCCCCTTGCCCCCGGGATATTTGCGCGAAGATGAAGGGGCGTGCATTTTCACCCTCGACCGGTGCGAGGGCGCGGGATATGGGCGGATCATGAACGAGACGGACCGCATCCTGCCCGGTGTCGCGCTGATGATCGCGTTTTGCGTCATCGCGCCGCTGATCGACGTTGCCTCCAAGCTGGCCGCCCAGGAGGTTTCCGTGGGCGTCGTCACCATGGGGCGCTTTGTGGTGCAGGCCGCGCTGATGGCGCCGATCGCGCTTTGGATGGGGTTGCGGCTGGGGATGACGCGGCGCGCGCTGGGGCTGACGGCGCTGCGGGCGTTTTGCGGCATCGGATCGACCTATTGCTTCGTGGCCGCGGTGCGGGTCATGCCGATCGCGGATGCGCTTGCCATCGTCTTTGTCGAGCCGTTCATCATCCTCCTGATCGGCCGGCTGGTTCTGGGCGAGGCGGTCGGCTCGCGGCGGCTTTGGGCCTGCGTCGTGGGGTTCGTGGGGGCGCTTTTCGTGATCCAACCCTCCTTCGCGGCCTTCGGCGTCATCGCGCTTTTTCCGCTTGGGACTGCATTGTTCTTTGCCATCTACATGCTGGTCACGCGGTCTCTGTCGCGCCTGGTGCATCCGGTTGCGATGCAGTTGCAGACTGCGGTCGTGGCGGCGGCGATGTGCCTGCCGCTTCTGGTTCTGGGCGCGATGACGGGGGTGCCGTCGCTTCTGCCCGAACCGCCGCAGGGGATCTTCTGGCTTTGGGTGTTCTGTGTCGGGCTTGCCGCCACGGTCAGCCACATGGCGATCACCTACGCGCTGAAATTCGCGCCTTCCTCGACGCTGGCGCCGCTGCATTACCTCGAGATCGTGACGGCATGCATCTTCGGCTATGTGTTCTTTCAGGATTTCCCCGATGCGCTGACATGGCTGGGCATTGCGATCATCGTGGCCTCGGGG
Source organism: Rhodobacter maritimus (assembly GCF_058747975.1). Classification (NCBI taxonomy): domain Bacteria; kingdom Pseudomonadati; phylum Pseudomonadota; class Alphaproteobacteria; order Rhodobacterales; genus Rhodobacter; species Rhodobacter maritimus. The sequence goes on from NZ_CM179095.1 coordinate 2,334,892, forward strand.
CTGTTCGTGATCTACCGCGAGCGGGTCATTGCGGCACAAGAGCGCAAAGCGCGGTCCGCAGGTGTATTTTCGGCAACATCAGCATTACCGGACCCGTAAGGGAAAGCGTCACGCGGCCGGTCACCTCGTTCGAGGTGCCAATGATCCCTGCCGGGCTGAAGCAAAGCCCTTCGATCGGCCATTTCAATCCGTCGGAGCGACCGCTTGCGGAACCGAAGGGAAAAAGCGAGATCCGTTCCCCTACGGGCAGGTCGAGCGCGATCTCGGGCGGGGCGAGAAAGGCAATGTCCTGATCGCTCAGCACGATGACGCGGCGATGATCGTGGCGCGCGACACAGGACAGCGTGGCCAGCGTATGATCCAGCCGCATGCCCGTGAACCCGAGCGCAAGGTAGAACGGCGCGCGCACATGCATCAGGCATTTGCCGAAATCGGTGCTGTCCTGTTCCGCGATCGGGTGCAGGCGGTCGGGGGCGATGGTGCGGCGGGCATGCTCTGACAGGCTGTCGAAATCGCCGATCACCGCATCGGGCATCCGCCCGAGCGCAAGCGCGCGATCGGCCCCGCTGTCGGCCGCCACGAGGACCGGCGCGATTGTCAACGATTCCGCAACATCCTCGGCCAGAGACTCACCCCCGCCCAGAAGGGTCACACCGCGCGTCGATTGGACAATTTCCATACTCATGTCATGATTGATGACGATTTAGGCCGGATAATTCAACGATATGGGGCACAATGCCTTGTTCTCGCCCTATTTCGTTCACGGGAAAGAACCAGTTGTCCCGAATGGTTGTTGCAACGTGATCTGTATGAAAGCGAGCGTTCCATGGTTGGTGCGAGCAAAATTCTTACCGTGTCGTACGGGACTTTCTCCTGCACGCTGGAGGGATTCGACGAGCCTTTCAACACGATGAAGGCAATTGCAGAGTATTTCCGGGACCTCGCTGCGGAGGACCGGTATTTCGGTGCAGAACCCCCGACCCCCGATGCGGATATGCTGCACCGAATCGCCGAGCGCGAGATCCAGCGCCGCGTTGATGCCAAGATCGACGCGAACGGCGTCATCCTGCGTCCGCGCCAGATCGAGGAAGAGGCCCCGCAGGCAGCGGCCGATTCGGTCTCCGAAGCGGCACCCGCTCCGGCTGCGCCCGTGGTCGAGCCGGTGGTTGAGCCGGTGGTCGATGCGGCCCCCGCCGCGATCGACCCGGTTTCCGAAAGCGTCGCGGCGAAGCTGCAGCGCATCCGCGCCGCAGTGGCCCAGGCCCGCGCCGCCGCGTCGGCCGCGCCGAGCTATGAAGATGACGAGTTTCCCGACGCCCTGCCGGTAGAGGCAGAGGGCGCCGATGACGAGTTCGGCTATGAGCTTGACCTTTCGGGTCCGCTGCAGGGCGAAGACGAGCAGGCCCCGGAGACCGACGCCATTTCCCCGATGGAAGACGAAGTGGTCGCCGAAAGCACTGTGGCCGAAGCCGATATCGACATGCCGGATACGGAGATTTCCGGGATCATGGCGGCCGCCTTCGCCGAGGCTGACGACGAGATCATCCCGGAAGAAGAAGCCGTGACGGAAGAAGAAGTCGTTGCGGTCGAAGAAGAGGTCAGCGAAGACGAAACCGATGAAGCGCTGGAATGGAACGACGATGCCGGCGAACCCGCCGCACCGCATCGTCGTCCTGAAAGCGTGGTCGCTCGGCGCCGCGCCAGCCGTCAGGCCGCGCGTGCCGCTGCCCTGGCTGCCGCCGCCGCCGAACTGGCCCAGGCTCAGGCCCCCGAAGAGACCGTCACAGCGCTTGCCGGCGATATGTCCGCCCCGGTGATGGAAGAGGCGCCCGAGGCCGATATGATCGTCGCCCTTGCGGATGACACCGAAGAGACCTGCGACGAGGTTTCCGAATATGCGGCTGAAATGGCCGACGCGGAAGAGACGCCAGTGGTGGAGGGCAGCATCGAAGAGGATGAGGTCGACCTGGCGGAAACGCTGGCCGCGTCCCTTTCGGACGATATGCTGGTTGAAGAGGAAGCAACGGCCGAAGAAGAGGCACCTGCGGCACTCGAACCTCTGATCCTTGCCCATGTGGTCAAGCTGCCGCGCGAAGACGAAGACATGGTCGAAGCCGGGGAAGCGCCCTTGCTGCTGACCCCGGCACAGGACGATGCGCACGACATCGTCGCCGCGCTGTCCTCCGACGACGACACAGACCTTATGCGCGAGCTGGCCTCGCTTGAGGCGAAGGCTGAAACGGAAGGGCCCGCCGCACCGGAAGAAGACACATGGACCGCAAATCTCGAGGAAGACGATGAGCTGAGCCGTCTGCTTTCGGGTATGGCCGAGGACGAAGCCCCTGCCATCGCAGAAGAGGCGTTGGTCGCGGAAGAGCAGGCCGAGGAAGAACTGATCCAGTCCACCGAAGCCGAAGACAACACCGCCGAGACCGAAGAATTCGTGGCGGACGAAGCCGAAGAGGCCATCGCAGACGACATCGAAACCGCCGAGAACGAAGCCAAGCAGGTTGTCGCCCCGGCACCGGTTCTGGAAAGCGATGCCCGTGAGGCCGATGTTTCGCGCCTGATCGAGGAAACCAATACCAAGCTCGAGGGTGCGGAAAATCGCCGCCGTTTCTCGGCGATTGCGCACCTGAAGGCCGCCGTCGCGGCCACGGTCGCCGACCGCCTGGTGCGCGGCGAACGCAACGGGCAGGCCAGCAAGGAAGACGAAGCAGCCGAGGCTTATCGGGACGACCTGAACCATGCCGTGCAGCCGCGCCGCCCCGTCGTTAGCGGCGAGGCGCACACCCGCCGCCCCGCGCTGCCGCAGGCGCGCCCCGCGCCGCTCATGCTGGTGTCGGAGCAGCGGATCGACCGTGCCGACGATGAGGACGCCGTGGTGCGCCCGCGCCGGATCTCGGCCACGCGCCACAGCGCGCGCCCGGATGCCGAAGATGCGGCCCCCACGGGTCCGATCTCGGCCGAGGATGCGCGCAGCTTTGCCGAATTCGCGGAATCGCTCGGCTCCAGCGGGCTTTCGGAGCTTCTGGAGGCTGCTGCCGCCTATACCTCGACCATCGAGGGCCGGCCGCATTTCTCGCCGCCGCAGATCCTGCGCAAGGTCGCCTCGGTCGCCGACGAGGGCGATTTCAGCCGCGAGGAAAGCCTGCGTTCGTTCGGCCAGCTGCTGCGCCAGGGCAAGATCGCCAAGATCCGCCGCGGCCAGTATGCGATCACCGAACAGTCGCGGTTCTTCGAGGAAACCCGCCGCGCCGCCAATTAAGGCCGGACGCGCAGGGCATCATTGGACGGAGGGGCCCTGCCCCTCCGTTTTTCATTCGGACCTGTCGTCCGGATCGGCCTGCCCCACGCCACGGAACACCTTGCGAAACGGCAGCGCCCACAGGAAACCCAGCCCGAGATAGACCGCCAGTTCCGCCAGAAGCGGCAGCCGCCCGAACCGCGCATCGGCCCAGTTCACGACCGTCACCGCAACGACGATGTAAAGCGGCAGCCCGATCACGAGGATCAGCAGCGACCAGCGGCGGCGAGCCTTGTAGCTGAGCGTCATCGGATCAGTCCGCGAAGGGGTCGGTGACAAGGATCGTGTCGTCCCGCTCGGGGCTGGTGGACAGCATCGCAACCGGGCACTGGATCAGCTCCTCGATCCGGCGGACATATTTGACCGCCGCGCCGGGCAGATCGTTCCAGGACCGCGCCCCCGCGGTCGATTCCTGCCAGCCTTCCATTTCCTCATAGACGGGCCGGGCGCGCGCCTGCAACGCGGCCTGCGTCGGCAGATAGTCATAGGCGACGCCGTCGACCTCGTATCCCACGCAGATCTTCAGCGTCTCGAACCCGTCAAGCACGTCAAGCTTGGTCAGCGCGATGCCGTTGATGCCGGAAATCGCGCAGGTCTGGCGCACGAGGACCGCATCGAACCAGCCGCAGCGCCGCTTGCGCCCGGTCACGGTGCCGAATTCATGGCCGCGCGTGCCCAGGCGTTCGCCATCCGCGTCGTCCAGCTCGGTCGGGAACGGGCCTTCGCCCACGCGGGTCGTGTAGGCCTTGACGATGCCCAGCACGAAATCGATCGAGTTCGGCCCCATGCCGACCCCGGTCGCCGCCTGCCCCGCGATCACGTTCGAGGAAGTGACATAAGGATAGGTGCCGAAGTCGATATCCAGAAGCGAGCCCTGCGCGCCCTCGAACAGGATGCGCTTGCCAGCCTTGCGCAGCTCGGTCAGCACCTTCCAGACGGGGGCGGCGTATTTCAGGATTTCCGGCGCGATCTCGCGCAGCATGTCCACCGTGGCGTCGCGGTCGATCGGCTCCAGCCCAAGGCCCGCGCGCAGCGCGTTGTGATGCACCAGTGCGCGGTCGACGCGCGATTGCAGCGTCTCGTCATCGGCCAGGTCCGCCACGCGGATCACGCGCCGGCCCACCTTGTCCTCATAGGCCGGGCCGATGCCGCGCCCGGTGGTGCCGATCTTCGCATTCGACCCCGCGGCCTGCGCCTCGCGGGCACGATCAAGTTCGCCGTGGAAAGGCATGATGAGGGGCGTGTTTTCCGCAACCATCAGCGTCTCGGGGCTGATGTCCACGCCCTGCTCGCGGATCTTGCCGATCTCGGAAAGCAGGTGCCAGGGGTCAAGCACCACGCCGTTGCCGATGACCGACAGCTTGCCGCCGCGCACCACGCCCGAGGGCAGCGCGTTCAGCTTGTAGACCTTGCCGTCGATGACGAGCGTGTGGCCCGCGTTATGACCGCCCTGGAAACGCGCGATCACATCGGCGCGTTCGCTCAGCCAGTCTACGATCTTGCCCTTGCCCTCGTCGCCCCATTGGGCGCCGACCACCACGACATTGGCCATGTCTCTCTCCTCGCGGGTTGCAAAACCGTGCGACATATAGCGGGGGGCGCCTGCGGGGGGAACCGGAAAATGATGCGCCGGCCTTGCGGCCCTTCGTGGCGGGCAAAGGCGCCGGGTTCCGGTTCCGCCGCACCACGCGCCCCTTGTTTTCCGGCAGGGGTTTCCCCGGCACGCCTGCCAACGCGCCTTTCGACCTTGCACCGGAGGCCCATTGCGCCTATCTGAGGGCGTCGAAAGAAAGAAGGCCCGTCCCCGTATGGAAAACGTCGTCCTCTCCGTCCACCTGATCCTGGCGCTGCTGCTGATCGGCGTGGTGCTGCTGCAACGCTCCGAGGGGGGCGGCCTTGGCATGGGCGGCGGTGGCGGTGGCGGCGGTGTGATGACCGGCCGGCAGGCGGCGAACGCGCTGTCCAAACTCACCTGGATCCTTGCCGTGGGCTTCATCTGCACCTCGGTCGGGCTGACCATCCTTGCCGCGCGCAAGGCGACCGAAGGCTCGGTCGTGGACCGCGTGCAGGATGCGCCCGTCACCCAAAGCGCGCCCGCACTGCCCGATCTGTCGCTGCCCCCGGCCGCGACCGATGCGCCCCTGACGCCCCCGCCCGCGAACTGATTGCGGTCGGGCACAAGACGTAGGGACTTGCGCCAGACAACACCCAACTGATTGCGGTCCGGTTGCGGGCGGACTGCGAATCGTATTAAGATCAAATCCCGTGGTGCTGATCCGTCCGGACAGCAGAAACTCTTGCATTTATCTCAAGGTCACGGGGGCTTTCATGGCGCGTTACGTTTTCATTACAGGCGGCGTGGTGTCTTCGCTTGGCAAGGGGCTTGCCTCGGCCGCGCTTGGTGCGCTGTTGCAGGCACGCGGCTTTTCGGTGCGGCTGCGCAAGCTCGACCCCTATCTCAACGTCGATCCCGGCACGATGAGCCCGTTCGAACATGGCGAGGTTTTCGTGACCGATGACGGGGCCGAGACGGACCTCGATCTTGGCCATTACGAACGCTTCACCGGGGTCAGCGCGCGCAAGACCGACAGCGTGTCTTCGGGGCGGATCTATTCCAACGTGCTGGAGAAAGAGCGCAAGGGCGCCTATCTGGGCAAGACGATCCAGGTAATTCCCCACGTCACCAACGAAATCAAGGACTTCCTTGACGTTGGCGATGACGAGGTCGATTTCATGCTGTGCGAGATCGGCGGCACCGTGGGCGATATCGAGGGGCTGCCCTTCTTCGAGGCGATCCGCCAGTTCAGCCAGGACCGGCCGCGCGGGCAATGCATCTTCATGCACCTGACGCTTTTGCCCTATCTTGCGGCCTCGGGCGAACTGAAGACGAAACCCACCCAGCACTCGGTGAAAGAGCTGCGCTCGATCGGGCTTCAGCCCGACGTGCTGGTCTGCCGCTCGGAGCATCCGATTCCGGAAAAGGAACGCGCCAAGATCGCGCTGTTCTGCAACGTGCGCCCCGAGGCGGTGATCCCCGCCTACGACCTCAAGTCGATCTACGAGGCGCCGCTGGCCTATCACCGCGTGGGCCTTGACCAGGCGGTGCTGGATGCGTTCGGCATCTCGCCCGCGCCGCGCCCGGACCTGAGCCGCTGGGAAGACGTGATGGACCGGCTGGACAATGCCGAGGGCGAAGTGCGCGTGGCCATCGTGGGCAAATATGTCCAGCTTGAGGATGCCTACAAGTCGATCGCCGAGGCGCTGACCCATGGCGGCATGGCCAACCGCGTGCGCGTGAAGGCCGAATGGATCGACGCCGAGATCTTCGAACGCGAAGACCCCGCCCCGCATCTGGAGCGGTTCAACGCCATTCTCGTGCCCGGCGGTTTCGGCGAACGCGGCACCGAGGGCAAGATCCGCGCCGCGCAATTCGCGCGCGAAAAGGGCGTGCCCTATCTGGGCATCTGCTTGGGCATGCAGATGGCCGTGATCGAGGCCGCACGCAACCTTGCCGGCCTGAGCGATGCGGGCTCGGAAGAGTTCGACCACGAGGCGGGGCGGAAGCGCTTTACCCCCGTGGTCTATCACCTGAAGGAATGGATCCAGGGCAACCACCGGGTCGAACGCAAGCTTGATGACGACAAGGGCGGCACGATGCGTCTTGGCGCCTATTCGGCCGCGCTCAAGCCCGGCTCGCGCGTGGCCGGGGTCTATGGCAATACCGACATCGAAGAGCGCCACCGCCACCGCTATGAGGTGGACGTGAAATACCGCGACAAGCTGGAGGCCTGCGGGCTGGTGTTTTCGGGCATGTCCCCCGATGGCCGCCTGCCCGAGATCGTGGAGCACAGGGACCATCCGTGGTTCATCGGCGTCCAGTTCCACCCCGAGCTGAAATCCAAGCCCTTCGCGCCGCATCCGCTTTTCGCAGGCTTCGTGCGCGCCGCGCTGGATCAGAGCCGGCTGGTCTGACCTGGGCCGGACAGGATACCGGGCACGGGAATTTGCGTTGCCGTGCCTGCGCTTCGCTTTATAGTCGCGCCATGCTCAGAACGCTTCTTGCCCGCCTTGTGGCCCCGACCCCGGAACCGCTGACCGCGCCCGATGCCGAACTGGCCCTTGCGGCCCTTCTGGTGCGGCTGGCGCGCGCGGACGACCACTATGACGAGGCCGAGAAGATCCGCATCGACCGCGTCCTGGCCCATCGGCGCGGGCTGGACATGGCGCAGGCAACCGCCCTGCGCCATGAGGCAGAGGAGGTCGAGGCCGAAGCCCCCGACACCGTGCGCTTCACCCGCGCGCTCAAGGACATGATCGCCTATGAGGATCGCACCGGCATCATCGAGGCGCTGTGGGAGGTGGCCCTTGCAGACGGCACCCGCTCTGCCGCCGAGGATGCGCTGATCCGGCTGGCGGCCAATCTTCTGGGCGTGAACGACCGTGATTCGGCACTTGCACGTCAACGCGTAACCGCCCGGCAAGGCTGACAAAGCGGGCATTTTGCGCTGTTTCGCCGGCGATTTTGGCAGGCTCCCTTGCGTCATCCGTTACAGATGCGTTGCAATCGGCCCCGAAATCGCGCCAACTTGTGCGAACGGATCCAGAGAAACCCAACGTGAACGAAACCGCGCCAGTCATCGAAATCCGCAATCTGCACAAGAGCTATGGCCAGCTTGAGGTGCTCAGGGGCGTTTCGATCGCCGCCCGCCGGGGGCAGGTGGTCAGTCTGATCGGCTCTTCCGGCTCGGGCAAATCGACGCTTCTGCGCTGCTGCAACCTGCTTGAGGACAGCCAGTCCGGCGACGTTCTGTTCCAGGGCGAGGCGGTGAAGTGGGCCGGCGAGGGGCTGGCCCGGCACCCCGCGAACCGCGCGCAGGTGGTGCGCTTTCGCACCAACCTGTCGATGGTGTTCCAGCAGTTCAACCTGTGGTCCCACATGACGATCCTGCAAAACGTGATGGAGGCACCCGTGACCGTGCTGCGCCATCCCGCCGCCGAGGTCGAAACCCGCGCCCGGGCGCTGTTGCAGAAGGTCGGCATCGGGGACAAGGCCGATGCCTGGCCCGCGCAGCTTTCGGGCGGCCAGCAGCAGCGTGCCGCGATCGCCCGCGCGCTTTGCATGGAGCCGATGGCGCTCTTGTTCGACGAGCCGACATCGGCGCTTGACCCCGAGTTGCAGCAAGAGGTGGTCAAGGTCATCAAGGACCTGGCCGCCGAGCATCGCACCATGATGCTTGTGACGCATGACATGCGGCTTGCCGCCGACGTATCCGACCATGTCGTGTTCCTGCATCAGGGCCTGATCGAGGAAGAAGGCCCGCCCGACGCGCTTTTCGGCGCGCCGCGTTCCGAACGGCTGCGCCAGTTCCTGTCGGCGACGGCACCTGCCTGAAGACAAGCAAAATCACCACAACAGCGGAGATGAATGATGAACAAACTGATCCTTGCCACCGCCGCCCTGGCGCTGAGCACCGGCTTTTCCATGGCGCAGACCGTGCGCATGGGCACCGAGGGCGCCTACCCTCCCTACAACTTCATCAACGACAAGGGCGAGGTCGACGGCTTCGAGCGTGAGCTGGGTGATGCGCTTTGCGAAAAGGCCGGCCTGACCTGCGAATGGGTGACAAACGAGTGGGACTCGATCATCCCCAACCTGCTGTCGGGCAATTATGACACGATCATCGCCGGCATGAGCATCACCGAAGAGCGCCAGCAGACCATCGACTTCACGCAGAACTACTATCCGCCCGCCGCATCGGCCTATCTGGCCGCAAGCGAGGGCGTGGACCTGAAAGGCGTGATCGCCGCGCAGATCGGCACCATCCAGGCCGACTATGTGGCCGAATCCGGCGCCACGCTACTGGAATTCGCAACGCTCGACGACACCATCGCAGCCGTGAAGAACGGCGAGGCCGACGCGGTCTTTGCCGATAAGGACGCTCTGGTTCCGTTCTCGCCCGACGAGGGCGGCGATCTGCTTTGGGTGGGTGAGGATATCCCGCTTGGCGGGGGCATCGGCGTCGGGCTGCGCAAATCCGATACCGAGCTGCGCGGCAAGCTTGATGCCGCCATCGGCGAGATGAAGGCCGACGGCAGCCTGAACACCATGATCGTGAAATGGTTCGGCGACAAAGCCGCGACCTTCTGATCTATTGGGGCGGCCCCGCCACCGGGGCCGCCGCCCATCATGTTCGCAAGCTGCGCCGACCCATCCTCGCTTGAAGGCCTGAACTGGCTTCTGTGCTACCTGACCACGGGCAAGCACCTGCTGTTCTATAGCTCGTTCCTTGTGGTCCTTCTGCTGATGGCGATCACCGCGCCGGTCGCGCTTGCCTTTGGCTTCGGCGGCGCACTGGCCGCGCGCGCGGGCTTCTGGCCGCTGCGCATGCTAGGCAAGGGCTATACCGCGATGGTGCGCGGCGTGCCCGACATCGTGTTCTTCCTGTTCGTTCCGGTCGCCATGGACCAGGGCCTCGAATGGATGCGCCACAAGGTCAAATGCCCCGACTGGGATGCCCCGATCCGGCAGGGCAACGATTTCCTGGTCTGCGAGGCCGCCAAGCTTCCGTTGTCCAGCTCGCCCCAGATCTGGCACGAGGTCTACGGCTTCGCGCTTGCGGTTCTGGCCTTCTCGATCGTGTTCGGCGCCTTCGCGGCCAACGTGCTTTACGGCGCGATGCAGGCCGTGCCGCGCGCGCAGCTTGAAACCGCCGCCGCCTATGGCATGACCCAGCGGCAGGTCAACCGGCGCATCCTGATCCCGCAGATGTGGACCTATGCCCTGCCGGGCCTGTCGAACCTGTGGATGATCCTCATCAAGGCGACGCCGCTTCTGTTTCTTCTGGGGGTCGAGGATATCGTCTACTGGGCACGAGAGCTGGGCGCGACCAAATCGGCGATCTACGACTATCCGCACCCCGACTGGCGCGTGTGGTATTTCCTTGTGCTTCTGGCCTTCTATCTGGGCATGACCCGAATATCCGAGATCGTGCTGGGCCGGCTGACGGCGCGGCTGGCCCGCGGCCAGGCCACGATGGCCGGCGAAGCGATGCGAAAGGCGGGCGCATGAGCTGCTGGGATATCGTCGCCGATTTCGGCCTGCGCTCGCTCGGGATAGGCGAGCGGGTCCTGCCCCGCACCGACATCACGCTGTGCCATCAGTTCACGCTGATCGGCTCGGGCATGATCTGGAACCTCTATTTCGGCATTCTCGCGCTTGGCTTCGGCTTCCTGCTGGCCACCGGCCTTGCGGTGGCAAAGGCCAGCCGCGCGGTCTGGCTGCGCAAACCCGCCGAGTGGTTCATCTTCGTGTTTCGCGGTTCTCCCCTCTTCATCCAGTTCTTCCTGGCCTACGAGGCGCTTGTGCTTCTGCCCCGCGCGGGCATCGAGATATTCGGCATCACCGTGCAGACGGCCTGGACGACGCGGGCCTGGGCGGGGGCGCTGTTCGTGCTGTTCCTCAACACCTCGGCCTATTCTGCAGAAATCTTCTATGGCGCGCTGTGCTCGGTTCCGAAGGGCGATCTCGAGGCCGCCGACGCCTACGGGCTGACCGGCTGGAAGCGCTTTCGCCGGATCCTGTGGCCGACCACGCTGCGCCTGGCCTGGCCCGCCTATACCAATGAGGCGATCTTTCTGTTCCATGCCACGACGCTGGTCTTCTTTTCGGGATTCCCCGCCTTCCAGCAACGCGGCGACGCGCTTTATTACGCGAAATATTTCGCGGAAAAGACCTTCAATCCCTTCATCCCCTATCCGATCGCCGCGTTCTACTTCGTCATGCTCACGCTGGCGCTGATCGGGGTTTTCGGGATGATCAACCGCCGCCTGAACCGTCACCTGCCCGGGGCCAGCCGCCCCCGCCTGAAGGTCCGGCCGCAAATCATCAGGTGAGACATGGACTGGCTGAAAGAACACCCCGAGGTGCGCACGATCCGCGTGGCCGCGGCCGATCTCAACGGGGTGGCGCGCGGTAAGCGTGTTCCGGCACGTTTCGCCGCCAAGATCTTCACCGAAGGCACGCGCTTTCCCTTCTCGGTCATGAATCTCGACATCTGGGGCGAGGATATCGAGGAAAGCCCGCTGGTCTTCGAGACGGGCGACGTGGACGGGCTTTTGATGCCCACCGAACGGGGCTTCCTGCCGATGCCCTGGCTTGAGGCGCCGACGGCCCTTCTGCCGATCTGGATGTTCCACATGGACGGCCGCCCCTATGACGGGGACCCGCGTCAGGCCCTGGCAAGGGTGATCGAACGCTATACCGCGCGCGGGCTGACGCCGGTGGTGGCGACCGAGTTGGAATTCTTCCTCATCGACGATTCCGGCAAGACGCTCCGCGTTCCCCCAAGTCCGCGCTCGGGAAAGCGGCGCACTGGCGGCGAGACACTCTCGCTGCGCGCGCTCGACGCATTCGACAAGTTCTTCAGCGCGCTCTATGACGCCTGCGAAGAGATGGACATCCCCGCCGACACCGCGATCTCCGAGGCCGGCCCCGGCCAGTTCGAGATCAACCTGATGCATCAGGGCGATGCGCTCAAGGCCGCGGACGATGCCTGGCTGTTCAAGATGCTGGTCAAAGGGCTGGCGCGCAGCCATGGCTTTGCAGCCTCGTTCATGGCCAAACCCTACGATCTGTGGTCGGGCAACGGCATGCACTCGCATTTCTCGGTACTCGATGCCGATGGGCGCAACATCTTCGATGACGGTTCCGAAAAAGGCTCGGATCGGCTGCGCCATGCGGTGGCCGGCTGCCTTGCGGCCCTGCCCGGCTCGACCCTGGTCTTCGCCCCGCATGAAAACAGCTATGACCGCCTCGTGCCCAATGCCCACGCCCCTACCGGGATCGGCTGGGCCTATGAAAACCGCACGGCGGCGCTGCGCATCCCGGCCTCGGGCCCGGCCGCGCGGCGCATCGAACACCGCGTCGCGGGGGGTGATGTGAACCCCTACCTGATGATCGCCGCGATCCTCGGGGCGGCGCTGATCGGCCTTGAAGACCGCATGGAGCCCCCCGCCCCGATCGTCGGCAACGCCTATGTCCAAGGCCTGCCGCAACTGCCCGAAACCTGGGCCGCCGCAATCGACCGCTTCGCCGATTGCCCCCTGATCCGTCGCATCTTCTGCGACGAGATCGCAGAGAACTACCTCATGACCAAACGGCAGGAGCTGCACTACATGGCCGAATTGTCGGATGACGAACAGACGGAGCTTTACCTGGATACCGTCTAGCCCGGCCCCGGCCGGGGAAGCCTCCGGCGGGGATATTTTTCTCTGGAGAATGCGGCTTCTTCAGAGACCAAATATCCTGGGGGTGAATTGGCCACAGGCCAAGAGGGGGCAAAGCCCCCTACCCCCGCTTCACGCCACGCAGCCCCTTGCGCCCGCCCGCACGCCGCGGATAGGCTCGCACCATTCAGGAAACGAGACCCCCATGCTGATCGGAATCCTTCAGACCGGACAAGCCCCCGATGTGCTGCGTGACGCATCCGGCGATTACCCGGACATGTTCGAGACCCTCCTTGCCGGACGGGGGCTGACCTTTCGCACCTGGCATGTCGAGGGTATGGAATTCCCCTCGGACGTGCATGACTGCGAAGGCTGGCTGATAACCGGCTCGCGGCATGGCGCCTATGAGGATCATCCGTTCATTCCAAAACTCGAGGCCTTTATCCGCGATGCGGTCAAGGCGAAGGTGCCGCTGGTCGGCATCTGTTTCGGCCACCAGATCATCGCGCAGGCACTGGGCGGCAAGGTCGAGCGGTTCGAAAAGGGGTGGGCCGTGGGTCCGCAGGACTACGATTTTAACGGCGAGACGCTGACGCTCAACGCCTGGCATCGCGATCAGGTGACAAGCCGCCCTGAAGGTGCCGAGGTCGTGGCCACGAACGCCTTTTGCGAGAATGCCGCCCTGCTTTACGGCGAAAGCGCCTTCACCGTGCAGGCGCATCCCGAATTCGGCGACAGCTTTGTCGAGGGCCTGATGCGGACCCGCGGCAAGGGGGTGGTGCCGGACGCACTCATGCAGGCGGCCGAGGCCCGCTTGGGGGCGCCGAACTCGTCTTCCGTGATCGCCGAACGCATCACGGACTTTTTTCTCCGCTCGCGCGGCTGAGGCCGGAGCGGACACACGCTGGAAAGGCAGATCCATGGAAGGCCCCGTGAAAGACTGGACCGAGCTGATGCCGCAGGCCGCGCGCGACTATATCGCAGGGCGGCGGCTGGACGAGGTGGAGTGCATCGTCGCCGATATTGCGGGGGTGGCCCGGGGCAAGGCGATGCCGGCCTCGAAATTCGCGTTCCAGGATCGCTTCTTCCTGCCCAACTCGATCTTCCTGCAAACGATCACGGGCGAATGGACCGACAACCCGATGGGCGCCTTTACCGAGCCCGACATGATCCTGACGCCGGATTTCTCGACCGCGACCGCCGCGCCCTGGACCAATGACTGGACGCTTCAGGTGATCCACGATGTCGAGGACCAGCAGGGCAATCCCGTGCCGATTGCACCGCGCAACGTGCTCAAGCGCGTGGTCAGCCTTTACGAGGCCGAGGGCTGGACCCCGATCGTCGCGCCCGAGATGGAGTTCTTCCTTGTCGCGCGCAATATCGACCCCAACCAGCCGATCATCCCGCCGATGGGGCGTTCGGGCCGGCGGGCCGCCGCGAAGCAGGCCTATTCGATGAGCGCCGTGGACGAATACGGCAAGGTGATCGACGATATCTACGATTTCGCCGAGCTTCAGGGCTTCGAGATCGACGGCATCCTGCAGGAAGGCGGCGCGGGCCAGGTCGAGATCAACCTGGCGCATGGCGATCCGGTGGCGCTTGCCGACCAGATCTTCTTCTTCAAGCGCCTGATCCGCGAAGCCGCGCTGCGCCATGACTGCTTTGCCACCTTCATGGCCAAGCCCATCGAGGGCGAGCCGGGCAGCGCGATGCATATCCACCAGTCGGTCGTCGACATCAAGACGGGCGAGAACATCTTCTCGGAAGCGAATGGCGGGGAAAGCGAGGCCTTCCTGCATGCGATCGCCGGGCTTCAGACCCACCTTCCCGCGGTGATCGCGCTGCTCGCGCCCTATGTGAACAGCTATCGCCGCTATGTCCCCGACTTTGCCGCGCCGATCAACCTTGAATGGGGGCGCGACAACCGCACCACGGGCCTCCGGGTGCCGATCTCGGGGCCGGCCGCGCGGCGGGTCGAGAACCGCCTCGCGGGGATGGACTGCAACCCGTATCTGGGTCTCGCCGCCTCTCTCGCCTGTGCCTATCTGGGACTGAAGGAGAAGAAGATGCCGCGGCCCGAATGCCTGGGCGACGCCTATATGAGCGCGGACGAACTGCCCTACAACCTGGGCGATGCGCTGGACCTCCTGTCCGACAACGCGCCCGTGCGCGAGGTTCTGGGACCCGAGTTCTGCACCGTCTACGAGGCCGTGAAGCGCAACGAATACAAAGAGTTCCTTCAAGTCATCAGCCCGTGGGAGCGCGAACACCTGCTGTTGAACGTATGAACCTTCTCCATGCCAACGACCGCGCGGGCGAGCATCCCCGAAGCTGGTATGCGGCAACGGCCGCGTTCGATACCCGCTGGCCGAAGCTGACGGGCCGGCAGCGCGCCGATGTGTGCATCGTGGGGGCGGGGTATACCGGGCTTTCGGCGGCGCTGCACCTGGCGAAGCGGGGCTTCGATGTTGTCGTGCTCGAGGCGCACCGGGCGGGCTTTGGCGCCTCGGGGCGCAATGGCGGGCAGGTCGGGTCCGGCCAGCGGCTGGAACAGGACGAGTTGGAGCGCATGGTCGGGCGCGATACCGCGCGCCGCCTGTGGGATTTCGGCGAAGAGGCCAAGGCCCTCGTGCGCGGGCTGATTGCCGAACACGACATGCCCGTGACGTTCCATCCCGGTGTCGTGCATGCTTGCTGGAAAGAGGCCGAGGTCACCCATGCCCGCGCCAATGCCGAAAAGCTGGCCCGCGATTACAGATACGACCAGATCACGCCGCTGTCGCGCGATGAGCTGGCCGCGATCGTGCCGGGCCGGGTCTACAAGGGGGGCGATATCGACCGTGGCGCGGGGCATCTGCATCCGCTGAACTTCGCGCAGGGCCTTGCGGCGGCGGCGGCCGGGGCCGGGGCGCGGCTGCACGAAGGATCGGTCGTGCATCATATCCGCCACGGCCAGCCGGCCCTTGTGCGCACCGCCGAGGGCCACATAGAGGCCGATCACGTCATCCTGGCCGCGAACGGCTATCTGGGCGGGCTGGACGGCAGCGTGGCCAACCGGGTCATGCCGATCAACAATTTCATCATCGCAACCGAACCTCTGGGCGATCGCGCGGCCACGGTGCTGGCCGAGAACGTGGCCGTAGCCGACACGAAATTCGTGGTGAACTACTGGCGGCTGAGCGAGGACGGGCGCCTGCTTTTCGGCGGCGGCGAAAGCTATGGCTACCGCTTTCCGGATATCGTGCGCACCGTCCGCACGCCCATGCTCGAGGTTTATCCCGCGCTGCGCGATGTCCGCATCGACTATGCCTGGGGCGGCACGCTTGCGATCACGATGAACCGGATGCCCTGCTTCCTGCGCCCCAAGCCCAACGTATTTTCCGCCTCGGGCTTTTCGGGGCATGGCGTGGCGATGGCGACCCTGGCCGGGCGGATCGTGGCCGAGGCCGTCGCGGGCCAGGCCGAGCGGTTCGATCTGATGGCGGGGCTGCCGATGCCGCGCTTTCCGGGCGGCGCGATGCTGCGATGGCCCCTGCTGGTGGCGGCGATGAGCTGGTATGCCATGCGCGACCGTATCGGCATCTGACCGCCGACACAGAACTTTCACTTGGCCTTTCCGGCCCCATGCGTTTACAGATTTCCTGAAACTGACATTCAGGAAATCTTGCCATGCCCCGTGACGGTCAGCCTGCCCCGAACTGCTACGACGCCGAGCCGATCCCCCCCGCCGCCCGCGAAGAGATCGAGCGGCTTCTTTGTTCGGGCGACCTGTTCCGCTATACCTCGGAGGCCGCGCCCGTCGCCCGGCTTGAAGCCGAGTTCGCCCGGCATTTGGGGGTGCATTACGCGCTTGCGGTCTCGTCCTGCTCGGCGGCGCTGTTTCTGTCGCTCAAGGCGCTTGACCTGCCGCGGGGCGCGCGCGTCCTGGTGCCCGCCTTCACCTTCGCCGCCGTTCCCTCGGCCATCGTCCACGCCGATTGCGAGCCGGTTCTGGTCGAAGTCGGCAAGGATTTTCGCGTGGATCTGGCGGATCTCACGGCCAAGTTCGATGACAGCATCGCCGCCGTCCTGATCAGCCACATGCGCGGCCACACCTCGGATATGGACGCGATCATGGAACTGGCCGAGGCGCGCGGCGTTCCGGTGGTCGAGGATGCCGCGCATTCGCTTGGCACCGAATGGCACGGGCGCAAGATTGGCACGATCGGCAAGATCGGCTGCTTCTCGTTCCAGTCCTACAAGCTGGTCAATGCGGGCGAAGGCGGCATGCTTGTCACCGACGACCCCGAGATCGCGGCCCGCGCCATCATCATGTCGGGCGCCTATGAACATAACTGGAAGAAGCATCCCGGCCTTCAGAACAGCTTTGTGCAGTGGCAAAACAAGCTGCCGCTTTACAACACCCGCATGCAGAACCTCTCGGCCGCGGTCATCCGCCCGCAACTGCCCGAGATCGCCCGACGCGTGCGTGACGGGCGGGCCAATCACGATTATGTCGCGGCGCGGCTGAACCTCAGCCCCTGGATGCAGGTGCCCCCCGCGCTTGGCCCCGAAACCCGCGCGCCGGATTCGCTTCAGTTCAACCTTGAAGGCGATTGGAGCGATGCCGAGGCGCTGCGCTTTCAGGATGCAGCCAAGGCGCGCGGTGTCGCGGTGCAGGTGTTCGGCCTGTCGCAGGACAATGCCCGCGCCTTCTGGAACTGGCAGTTCCTTGGCGATCAGCCCGACCTGCCGAAAACGCGCGCGATGCTGATGCGGGCCTGCGATCTGCGCCTGCCCGCACGGTTGAAACAGCCCGAGCTGGATTTCATCGCCGATGCGGTGCTTGAAGCCGCCGCAGAAGTGCGCGGCTAACGCGCTCAGGCGCGCGGCATGACGCGCGGATAGTCGATCTTCGGGCAGCGATCCATCACCACCCGGATGCCTTGCGCGCGCGCTTTGCGGGCGGCTGCGTCGTGGCTGACGCCCAATTGCATCCAGATCGTGCGGAGGTCTGGCAGGCTGGCCAGGGCATCGTCCACAACCTCGGGCACGGCGTCCGGGCGGCGGAAGATATCGACCATGTCCACCGGGATGCCCTTGGGAATCGAGGCCAGATCGGCATAGACCGTCTCACCCAGGATCTGCTGGCCGGCATGGCCGGGATTGACCGGAACGATCCGATAGCCCTTCACCTGAAGGAATTCCGCCACCTCGTGCGAGGGGCGATCCGCTTTCGGCGAAATCCCTACCACGGCAATCACGCGGGTCGTCGTCAGGATCTCTTGCAGGGTTGCATCGTCAGGGGTCTGCATGGCGGCTCCGGTTCGGCGGCTGGGATGCGCGAGGCTTGCAGAAAAATGCGCCCAAGCCAAGGGCTGGGCGCAAAAGTGCGGAACGAGGGACAGTGAACCCGGGAAAGGCAGTTCCGGTGCCAGTCCCTTACCTTCCAGATAGGAAGCCGGTGGGCGCTTTTCATCCCCGCCTCGCACCCCCTCGCGCCTTTGTGAAACACCTATTTTCCGATCAGGTTTTGCCAGTTCTGCCTGGCCGCGCCGATCATCGCTTCGGGGTCGGCCAGAAAGGCCGCACGCTCGGCGTCCGATTGCAGCAGGAAAAGCTGGTTACCGTGAATCACGAAGATCGTCGGATCGCCCGGACTCAACCGCCCGCTTGCCAGCGCCACCACGCAATAGCCGCGAAAGCGCGGCGCGAAACGGGCCGGGTCCGCCTCGAAGGCCGCGCGATTCTCGGGGCTTGCGAAATGCCACATCTGGCCGCGCCATTTAACGACGAAATCGGCCCGGCCCGCGCGCGGAACGCCGTCGGCAAAGTAGGACACGGGGTCGTGCCCGGCCAAGCCCCAACCGTCATGCGCCGCGGCGGGCATGTCGGCACGGACCGCCTGGGCGGCAAGCAGCGCAAGAAGCAGCGGGGCAAAGGCTCGCAAGAACATGGACAGTCACCATTTCGGTGGCCCGATCGTGCCAGATCGCGCCGCGTGCCGCCAGAGAGCGCCGCCGCCGCTGGCGCAGATGTGACTTCAGCGCGTCACGGCCGCATAAAGCGCCACCGCCGCCGCGTTCGAGACATTGAGCGAGCCGAACCCCCCGGCAAAGGGAATGCGCACCAGCTGATCGCAGGTTTCGCGGGTCTTCTCGCGCAGGCCCGGTCCCTCGGCCCCAAGCACAAGGCCCACGGGCCGCGTGCCTGCCGCTGCCAACCCTTCAGAAAGCGAGGCAACGGCCGCGCCATCCAGCCCCAAAAGCACAAAGCCCATGGCCTGCAAGCTTTGCATTGCCTCGGCCAGATTGCCCACCCGCAGATAGGGCTGGCGCTCCAATGCCCCCGAGGCAGTTTTCGCAAGCGCCCCGGTTTCGGGCGCGGAATGACGCGCAGGCGCGATCACGGCCCGCGCGCCGAACACCTCGGCCGAGCGCAGGATCGCGCCCACGTTATGCGGATCGGTCACGCGGTCGAGCAGCACCACAAGCGGCGCCCCCGCGCCCGTCAGGCAGACCTCTTCAAGACGGCCCCAGTGCAGCGGCTTCACCTCGAGCGCGGCACCCTGATGGACCGAGTCGGGGGCCAGCGGCACATGGCTGTCGAATTTGCGCGGATCGACGATCTCGGGAGGGATCTCGCTGCCCCCGAGCGTGTCTGCCAGCCGGTCGGCGGCATTCTTGGTCAGGACCAGGCGCAGCTTCTGCCGCGCGGGATTGGCAAGCGCGTCGCGCACCGCATGCAGGCCGAACAGCCACACGGTTTCGGATGCGGCCGCACGGCGCGCGCGTTCCTTGTCGATGACCCAAGCCGGTTTCTTCATGCCTGCCCCCTTGCGATTACCCCCTTCCTGCGCTGCGCGCGGCAGTTTGGCAAGACCCGCCCGGGAACCGATTTTCCCGCTTGACGCCCCCGGACCCCTTCGGTATCCACCCGCCAGCGTCGGGCGACGTGCTGCAAGGTGCGGCAGCGGACTGTAACTCCGCCGGGGAGACCCATGCCTGGTTCGATTCCAGGGTCGCCCACCATCTCCCCCCTTATCACACTCTCCCCCCTTATCACACCCGGATATTGCTGCGGGCGGTATTGTGCCGTGGTTTCCGCACCTTGCGGTACACAAGGTCGAGGGTTCGGCAAGGTTTGGTCCCTGTAGGGAGGGGGGTGAACGGGCAATCTCCGCGCAAAGCCTCTGCGGACGGATAGCGTGTGATATCTCTCGGTGGTTTGTGCTGAGGCTCACGTGGCAGGGAATCCGAGGACGCGGCGCTGATCAGACCTGCCGAGCGGGAGTTCCGGCAGATCACGCAACACCTTTGCCGTTAGATCAACCGGCTGGCGGCCTTCGAGGATTGCACTTGCGATGTCTGGTGCGAGCCAGACCAGTGGCAGGATGCGGCTAATGGCGCCAGGACAGAGCTGCTCCCGCTCCGTGAGTTCGGCAATGGAACTCACCCTGCCATCAAAGATATCCAGCGTCGCGCTGCAGCGTGATCAGTACATCGACAGGAGGGACGAGGCGCCGGATCCTTCGGGCTGGTCGAGGAACCGCACGAGATTGATCCGTAGACTAAAGGTTTCCATGCCCCTCGCGCCTGAGAGGGCGGATGAGTCCTTCGCGGCCCGCTCCGGCGCACTGGCGATTGATTCAGAACGAACGCCAGCGACGGCCGAAGCAGATTTCCGCCAGCCAAGATCTGCAAGGCACCTTATTATGGTCTCTCGAACGACACTCTCCTAAGGGCCAGCCGAAAAGCCGTCGACCTTCCGTCTATCGTCTGGTTGGTCCGGCTTCGACACGTGGTTCCAATAGCGTTCAGGCAGCACCGTCAGCGTCGGAAGGTGCCGCGTAAGGTTGATCATTCCGACCGCCGCAGTGCTGCAAGACCGCGGCCAGGCCTTTCACAACGCTCCGCATTGACGATCTAGGTCAATTGTCCTAGACCTTGATGGCAACTAGGACAAATGACCTAACATGCCTGTACCAACTACGCGCGACCTGATCGTCGAAAAAGCGGACACTCTATTCTATGAAGGTGGATACGAAGCAACCTCCTTCGCCGAGATCGCTGCTGCCGTGGGTATATCGCGCGGCAATTTCTACCACCACTTCAAGACCAAGGATGACATTCTGGATGCAGTGGTCCAGCGCCGCATGATACGGACCCGCGCCATGTTGGACGCATGGCAAGCCGATGGTGCCAATCCGCACGACCGCATTCTGTCCTTCATTCAAATGCTGATCGCCAATCGGTCGAAAATCATGGCCTTCGGTTGCCCTGTCGGCACACTCTGCACCGAGCTTGCCAAGCTCGATCATGTTGCACAGGGGCGCGCGGCCGAAATCTTTGGCTTGTTTCGCGATTGGCTCACCGTGCAGTTTCGGATGCTTGGCGCTGGCGACCGTGCTGGGCAACTGGCAATGCATATCCTGTCGTGGTCCCAGGGTGTTGCGGTAATGGCCATTGCCTTCCGCGACGAAGCCTTCATCCAGACCGAGGTTTCCAGAATAGAAAACTGGCTCGCAAACTTGCCGGACCTGTCCCCCGCCGAAATGGAGCGCCAATGTACATAACTTTCCTGAAATTCTCAGAGAACCGGGCCGCAGCGCCGGAATTCATGACGGCTCATAACGACTGGATCGCACGGGGCTTTGCCGATGGCGCATTCCTGTGCGTCGGTTCGCTTAAGCCCGCGGCCGGAGGGGCGATCCTCGCCACCGGAGAAAGCCGTGCCGAGCATGAGGTCCGCATCGCTGCCGACCCGTTCGTGGCACAAGGTATCGTTGTGGCCGAAACACACGAGTTCGATCCGAAGCGAACGGTGGCTGCGCTAGACTTCCTCAGGGCATCGGCATGAGTGGAACCGTCCCCGGCCCCGACGGTCGTCCGCGTTGCCGCTGGTGCGCTGCCGCGCCGGAGTTTTTCGCCTACCACGATCATGAATGGGGGTTTCCAGTTGCAGACGACATCCGGCTGTTCGAAAAAATCTGCCTAGAAAGTTTCCAGTCGGGTCTGAGCTGGCGCACAATTCTCGCCAAGCGCGAGAATTTCCGCGATGCGTTTAAGGGCTTCGATTTCCGCAAAGTCGCGCTGTTCGATGAGGCCGATGTAGAACGGTTGATGGCAAACCCCGGCATCGTTCGTCACCGTGGAAAGATCGAAGCTGTCGTCAACAACGCCCGTCGCGCCTGCGAACTGATTGAGACCGAGGGATCATTGGCAGCCTTTCTCTGGCGGTTCGAGCCAGAACGAGAGGAGGCAGAACCGCAAAGCCGCTCCACCTCCCCAGCCTCCGAGAAGCTGGCGAAGGATCTGCGCAAGAGGGGTTGGAAATTCGTCGGGCCCACAACGGTTTATGCCTTCATGCAAGCCATGGGACTGGTAAACGACCATGCAGAGGGCTGCGTGATCCGCTCGGAAGTCGACAAGGTGCGAAACGCATTTCACCGCCCCGGCAAAAGCTGAACGGCGGCGTTGTCCCGCGGAGCGGAATACACCCTCTGTGAAAGTCTATTTGCTGGAAATGGCCGTTTTGACCGGTGAAAGAAAAGGTTGATTTCTGGCGCATCCTGCGCTGCGAAGAGGGCCGCGAACGAGCCTCTCTTGACCGATGCTGCAATCAAACAAATGTCGGCCGTCAGGCAGGCATCACGTGCTCATGGCAAATCTGGTCGGTATCTTCGGGCAGAAGTGGAAGCGACAAAAGTGCGCAATAGGAACCGTCTCGCGTGGTGCGATAATGGGCGCATGTGCGGCAGATACCGAATGGACGCCCGCCATTTGCTTGCAGCTGGCATTCTAGAAGAGCAGCGAGACTGTCACCGAGATGGATCCGCGCCGCGTCCGGCAACGCGCGGACCGCATCTACCAAAGAATGTCGACGCGCCGCAAGAATCCGCCCCCCTTCGGTCGGATCATAAGAGATCGAGCGTCTGTCTTTCTCGGACCGGCGTTCGATCACGTAGCCTTTGCGCTCCAACGACTTCAGCGTTTGCGACATCGTCCCCCGTGTCGTGCCCAGATAGTCGGCCACATGCGACGGCGCGCGCGAAAACCGGTTGGCACGCGTCAAATACTCCAGCGCCGCTACCTGCGTGGGGTTCAGAGCATCTTCCCAAGTTTCAGCGGCATCCAAACGTGCGAGCCGACTAATGAGTGCGCGGATTTGTTCTGGCTTGATCATGCGCGATTAATAGCGACTCAATATTATTATTGCAACGATATCGACTAAATGTTATCGACTCGCTATTAATATTCAAAATGGAGGCTTCCATGACCCGATCCCTTCTGACATATGCCGGCGCCCTTCTGCTGGCCGGCAGCGCTTTGGCTGACGAGACCAATGCCATCCATAAGGATGGTGCAATCGTTTCAGCGACCGACACCTCCAAGATCGCGGCCTTCGACATCCTCGCCGCCCATGCCCATCGGGACGGGCGTCTTGTGACGTTCCACATGACCACGAACGGCGTCGCCGGCAACGAACAGCCGAAACCGGTCGGAACCCTCGGCGGCGCGCCGGTGTTGTCTTATGTCTGGCCCACCTCACTGGACCCCGCGACTGTCGGCTTCGAAGGCAATACCGGCATCCTCGCGCTTGCTGCGACAAGCCATCCGGATTTCGATGACACTCCTTTGTTCGACGAAAGCGGTGATGGTGATCCTGCGAATGATGGACGGCTCTGGCACAGCCACTGGGTAGTGCTGACGCCGACCGAGGCCTGTGGCAACGGCGCGCTTGGTGTACGGGACATTCCCGACGGCGCGACGCCGGCCATGCCCGCGACATGGCCGGGGCTGCCAATCTTCATCGATAGCCCGGGCTACACGCCGCTGTTCGACGGGCCGGAAATCACCGTCACCGTGCCCTTTGCCAACCCCGAGCAGGTGGTTGGTGCCGGTTATGATGGTGTCACCGCAGCCCTTCGCGTGAATGAAAACATCCACGCGCCGCTGCTTTGCGTGACGGATGTGTTCGACATCGCGTCGGGCGATCTGAGCCTGCCCGGTGAGATCGACTGATCCTCCCGAGTGGGGCGCTCCGTTTGCGAAGCGCCCCACCCAGAAAGAAGAGCGAGAAGGCCGGGACCTGGCTGTCGGCCTTGCTCACAGACACGCGGCACGCGGACCAGGACCTCGCGCAACTACTGGCCCATGTGGCTGTCGGGGTGACACAAATAGACCCCGACACCCGAAAGGATCTGCGGGTCGTCTAAGAAAAAGACGCCGCCGCATACAGGGTGGACAGGTGCATCTTCGCCAGGCCGGTCGGTCGCGGAAATCGGAAGCGGGGCGCTGGATGGCGCCCCGCTTGCCTCCCTACTCCACCGGAACTGCCTGAAGCTCGGGCTCATCATGGTGGTGGTGTTCTTTCACCGGACGCATGAAGAGGTTCGCGAAGAAAGCCACGACAAGCAACGCTGCCATGCAATACATGGTGGTGTTGTATAGCGAAGGGGTCGGGTCGATCGTGCCCTCGGGCGCGATCTCCATCAGCTTGGCGATGGTCACGGTCTTGGCCGCCACCAGTTCCTGAAGCTGCGCAATGGGCGCGCCGAACTTCTCGGCGAAGGCCGCTGCATCCACCTTTCCCGCCAGGTCATTGATGGCCGAGGTCACGGACATCTGCCGCAGCGACGTGATCGCGAGCGGCCCAAGCACGCCGGCTGTGGACCATGCGGTCAGAAGCCGCCCGTGGATGCCGCCCACATGCATGGTGCCGAACATGTCGGCCAGGTAGGCCGGAATCGTCGCAAAACCACCGCCATACATCGAGAAGATAATCATCGTCGCGGCGTAGAAGCCGATCAGATAGATCATCGCCGGGTTTGTGGCCACGGCCGAGGCGAAATAGGGAATCGACAGATAAAGGATTGTACCAAGCACGAAGAAGCACATGTAGGTCGCCTTGCGCCCGATGAAATCCGAGGTTGATGCCCAGAAGAACCGCCCCACCATGTTGAAGACCGAAATCATCAGCACGTAGGTCGAGGCGAAGGCGGCCGTGACCACCAGTGGCATGACCGAGCCGAAGATCTCCGACATCATCGTCTTGGCAACCCCGATCACGCCGATGCCGGCGGTCACGTTGAAGCAGAGCATGACCCACATCTGCCAGAACTGTGGCGTCTTGAGCGCCTGGTCGATATGGACGTCGTTCTCGCTGACCATGCCCGAGGCGACGGGCTTGGGGGTCCAGCCGACGGGTTTCCAGCCCTCGGCCGGGACGCGATACTGGAACGCGGCAAGGATCATGACCACGAAATAGACCACGCCGAGCGTGAGGAAGGTCTGCGCCGCGCCCGTTGCGCCGGTGCCGACGACGTAGACCCCCGCCTCTCCACCGAAGCTCGCAGCCTGAGCGGCAGAGGCGATCACGACCTCGACCTTCCCGGCGGCGGTCTCCGCGAAGACGCGGCCGTTCTCGACCACGGTGGCAACCGTGTCCTGCGCCCCAAGGAAATCGGGCGCCTGTTGAAACACGTTCAGCAGCCACCCCTTGACCGGGGCCGCGATCATCGCGCCGCCGCCAAAGCCCATGATGGCCATACCGGTCGCCATGCCACGCCGGTCCGGGAACCATCGGATCAGGGTGGAAACGGGAGACACGTAGCCAAGGCCCAGGCCACAGCCGCCAAGCACACCATAGCCCAAATAGATCAGCCAGAGCTGATGCATGGAAATCCCGAAGGAGCCGATGATGAACCCGCCGCCCCAAAGGAACGCGGCCACGACACCAACCATGCGCGGACCAACTTCTTCAAGCCACTTGCCCGCGAAAGCTGCGGCGAGGCCGAGAAAAACGATGGCCACTGAGAAGATCCAGACTACGGAACTGAGGCTCCAGTCGTCGGCACTTGATGCCACGACGCCCAGTTCGCGGGTCAGCGGCGGGTTGAAGACGGACCACGCGTAGACCGAACCGATGCACAGATGGATCGCGATGGATGCCGGCGGAACCCGCCAGCGGTTGAAGCCGGGTTCGGCGACGATGTGGCTCTTGTGTAGGAACCCCAGCGCACCGCCAGATGCGTTGCTCATTGTTCTAACCTCCCTTTCCGATCCGGACGGCGGCCTCCTACCGCGGGCCCGATTGGCGGCATGCGACCGCATGCCATGCCGCAGAAAGGAACACGAGGTCTTGCAAAGTCAAGATAAATATATAATTAAAACAACGGCTTAGACGGACACTTTGGCCACGAAACCGCCCTTGATACAGCCAAAACGGGACATTTTGTCCGGCCATCGGTCGCACAAGGGGGCAAACCGGGTCATTTTGTCCGGATCAGGTGTTTTCGGCGATTGGCAGGGAAACCTCGAACCGGCTGCCCCGGCCGGGGGTCGAGGAGACGGTGATACGCCCGCCGGCCTGGATGACGATCTGTTGAGAGATCGATAGGCCCAGTCCGGTGCCCTGCGCCTGTTTGGTGGTGAAGAAGGGGTCGAAGATGCGCGGCAGCACATCCGGCGCGATTCCGGTGCCCGTGTCCGCCACCGTAATCACGACGCAGGCCTCGCGGTCCGCGGTAGCCACGGTCAGCGTGCCGCCGCCAGGCATGGCGTGAATTGCGTTGAGGATCAGGTTGACGACGACCTGCTGCAACTCGGTCCGCGACATTCTGACGGCCGCAGCGCTCTCGAAGGCTGGCGCACAGGTGATGCCTGCGGCCTCGGCTTGATGCCGGGTCAGAACAAGGCAGTCGCGGACGACCTCGCCGGGGACAATCAGGTTACGGACGCCGGAATATTCCTCAGGCCGGGCGAATTGCAGAAGTTTCGAGACGATGACGCCGATCCGGTAGATCTGGTCGTCGATCAGGCGGAATTCCTCTGCCACGGCGTCGACCTCAGGGCCCAGGGTGCTGCGCGCCAGGTCGAGATTACCCTGGATCACCGCAACCGGGTTGTTGATTTCATGCGCGACCGAGGCCGTGATCTCGCCCACCGCGGCCAATTTCTCGGAAATGATGAGACGTTCGGTCGTGCGTTCCAGCCGCTGGTTGGCGGCCTGAAGGTCGCTGGTGCGTTCCGCGACGCGGGCTTCGAGGCTTTCGGCCCAGTCACGCAACTCCCGGTCGCGGGCCTGGAGACGGTCCAGCAGGTTGTCGAGGTGACCCGCGACCTGGGCGATTTCGTCGCCGACATCGGGCGGGTTGTTGCGCGCGGCAAGATCCCCCGCCTCGACCTTGGTAATGGTCCGTGTCATCGCCTCGAGCGGGCGAAAGATATGACCGGCCCAGCGCAGGAAGACCGGGACCGAGGCCAGCGCGATCAAAACGAAAGCCCCGCCAAGTATAAGGACCGAACTGCGCTTGGCATTGCGGAACGGAGTTTCGAGAAAGCCTACATAGAGCATTCCGACCCGTTCGCCGAAACTGTCATGGATCGGTTCATAGGCCGAGATGTACCAGTCGTTGACGACGAAGGCGCGGTCGAGCCACACTCGGCCCTCATCCAGCACTTGCGCCCGCACCTCGGCAGACACGCGGGTGCCGAGGGCGCGGACGTTCTCGAACAGGCGCACGTTGGTCGACACGCGCACATCCTCAAGAAACAGCGTCGCCGTGCCCTGGCTGCCTTCGGGCAGGCTTTGTTCGCGATAGACAAGGGCATTGATCGTGTCGATGAAATCGAGATTGCGGTTCAGCAGAACCCCGCCGACCAGCGCCGCGGCACGACCATCGGGCAGCGTCAGCGGGGCGGCGGAATGGATGATCATGCCGCGCGTTTCCATCGTCCGATCTGTCGGCACGGCGGCACGGGTCAGAACGAGCGGGATCTCGGCCTGTTCGGCCAGCCCCGGCGACAGGGCCTCCAGATCGGCGGCCTCCAGCACGTCCACCGCGCTGAGCAGGCTGCCGGTCAGCGCCGCTGCAATCACCGGCCAGTGCTGCGCCGTCGGCGCGGCCGTCTCGATCCGCAGGAAATCGAGCCCCAGCCGGTCCCGCTCGCGCTCCAGGAAGGCCGCCGTGACACCCGTGCCAAGTGCGTCCTGCATAGCGACGGAGCGGGCGACGGCATCGATCTGTTCGCCCGACAATTCGACCAGGCGGGCAAGATACTGGTCGGCGATGGTCAGGTCGCCCGTGACCTTGTTCACAAGGATGTCGTCTACCTTGTTCGACCAGCGCCACATCGTCCCGCCCAGAAGCACCGGCAGCAAAACAAGCATCGGCATAAGCGCAATGACGAGAAGTCGAACCCGCACGGAACCGAGGAAGGCCGCCAGCCGCGACACCGTCAGAGGCCCCAGGCCGCGCATTTGCGATCGATGGTCTTGCGCGAAATCCCCAGCCTGCGGGCGGCTTCCGTCCGGTTTCCGTCCATTGCCTCAAGCGCGCGCAAGATCTCGCGCTTCTCGGTTTCCTCCAGCGGGGTAATGTCCTGGGCCGGGCGGATTTCGCCGAGGGTTTCAACGGGAAAACGACCAAAGATCAACGCCCGTTCCACGAAATTGTGCAACTCGCGGATATTGCCCGGCCAGTCATGGCGCAGCATGGCTGACCGAACGGCAGGGGGCATTTCGAGCTGTGGCAGGTTCAGTGCGGCAGAGATCTCCGTCTGAAACAGGTCCGCCAGGTCCAAAAGGTCGGTTCCCCGGTCCTTGAGCGGCGGCATCTCGATTTCGATCACGTTGAGCCGGAATAGAAGGTCCTCTCGGAACCGGCCCTCGCGCACGGCCTCGTCCAGCGCGCCGGTAGATGCAATCACGAAGCGCAGATCGAGTTGCACATCGCGCTCCGTGCCGACCGGGCGGATCACCCCATCCTCAAGCACCCGCAATAGCGCGGTCTGCGCATTGGTCGCCAACTCGCTGACATCGTCCAGAAATACGGTCCCGCCCGATGCCGAGGCCAACAGCCCCTCGCGCCCGGATTGCGCACCCGGGAAGGCGCCTGCGGTATGACCGAAAAGTTCGAATTCGATCATGTCCTCGGGAATCGCACCACACTGGATCGGCACGAAGGGCGCACTGCCGCGCCCTGAATGGCTATGGATGTGACGCGCGGCAACCTCCTTGCCGGACCCGGACGGCCCCATGATCAACACCGGTGTCGACAGAGGTGCGACCCTTTCCAGAAGACGCCGCACCTCGGTGATGACCTCTGAAGATCCGATCAGTTCCCTGCGCCGCGTGCCTTGCGCGGCCGTTTCAAGCTCGCGCCGCAGCAGAAAATTCTCTCGTCGCAGGGCCGCCATTTCTAGGCAACGTCGCAGCGCGTTCAGGATCTGGTTCGAGCGGAAGGGCTTGACCAGGAAATCGGACACCCCCGCACGCAACGCCTCGATGGCGGTCTGAAGGTCGGCATAGGCGGTGATCATGATCGTGTCGGTAAAACCGCCGCCTTCGCGCTGCGCGTGCAGCCAGTCGAGGCCCTTCTGGCCGGGCATGATGTTGTCCAGCACCAAGATGTCGTATTGGCGAAAGGACAACAGGCGCTCTGCCTTTGCGGCGTCGGGCGCCTCATCCACGGCCCGACAAAGCGGGGCTAGCGTCTTGACCAGGAAATGTCGCATGCCGGGTTCGTCATCCACGACAAGGATACGCGCGCCCGCAAGAAGATCATCCCGCTGGTTGGATCGCGTCATCACCCTCTTGTCCCATGTCTGACCTGATTCCGTTCGCCCCATCAAGCGCAGCAAAAGGGCGATTGGCAAGTCGGCGAGCCCCGCGCCTGTATCGTTCTGCGCCGCTGCCTTCGAAACCAGCGGCGCCCGTGATGTCTCTGGGCAGTCACGCATCTGCCAGCGAGCGGCCCGCGCATTTCCACGACAGATCAGTAAAGTACACCGCACGCGCCACTACCGCCCCCCGGCCTTTTGCGGCCGACCAGTCGGTGCCCGGCGTCGCCGACCTGCCGGACCTGCTCCCCCATCCTGATCAGATTATCATCGACATACAAAAGGGCACTGCAAGGATTGTCGGCCCTTGCAAGAAGGACGAGAAAGCAGAGTGGGACCGGCAGGTCGGCGATGCGGCGCCGGGCGCCAACATGAAGTTCGGCGCCTCACTCCGTATTGTAGGTAATGGCCGTTGCATGGCATGCGTCATCTAGCGCCGGGCTGGCACGTTCCGTTGACAAAAGAAGTTTGGCCAAAAGCCGCTGCGACCGATGCTGACCCTTGGCAGTGTTGACCGCCAACGAGCGGATGATGACCTGCGCCATCGGCACGGTGATCGAGCGGTCCCCGTACCTGACAGGGATCGTCCGGCAGGCTTCATCAAGGATACCTATCTCGTACTTCTTCGCGGCACCAGACACGCTTGAGCCGGGGCTGCGGCTCTCTTTGACAATCCGCCGCTTGTCCGCCATCCCGAAGTTCCGGCGACCACTGTTCTTGTTCGACCCGCGCGGACGAAATGTAGCGATGTTCGTCACTGCTCATATGTTCAGAGGCCCCGCCGCATCGCCCGAGCAGCTTACAAGTCAGCCACGGATCCTCGTGTTTGAACTTTGCCCGCCAACTCCCGAATCGCTTCAGCGGCAACCCGAGCGCCTCGCAGTATTCCCTTTGCGTCAACGTGCTGTCACGCCTGCCCCGGATATACGCCCGCCAGAGCGCCTCAAGTTCATCGCGTTTTGTCTTGTTCACTCGCGGCAGCAACATCTTCTTCATCACAGACATCGCCGTGAAAAGAAGACCGAAACTGCCGCCAAGCCGTCAAGTGTGCGTTCCCTGTCCGCTTATTTTCTCCTGACCCTTTCCCTGTTGTCACACGCAGACACTTTCCACTCAGCACATTGAAATGACGCCGTTAACCTGGGCAGGAATCAACTCTGCCGCTCGAAACACGCCGATTCCCCTGTAAGTTCTTTGCAAACAGGAACGAGGGCGGCAGAGGGGGGGATCTGAAGGAACCGCGACCACCACCATCTCCCCTTAACTCATGAATTTTGCTGGACCCCACCCGTCCTGATCGGTGCATGCGCGGCTCTGTTCGTGGCCCGTACTGCAGTCGGAGGCTTGTTTTCGGAAAGCGATCTGTCGACTTGTCGAAATATGGCGACATCAGGTCGCAACCATAAAAGGTATATTTCGAATCCCGATTAAGTCTGGCGTTGCAAGGTGCCGCTGGGAACGGCGGAGAATTGGGAAGCCGGTGCAAACCCGGCGCTGCCCCCGCAACGGTAACGGGAAGGGGCGCGACATCAGGCCACTGGGGGCACCCCCCCGGGAAGGCGTCGCGCCTTTGGTCGACGGACCGATCCCGCAGCCCGGAAACCAGCCTTGCAGAAAGACATCAGGCCGCGGTGGGCGGCGGGCGATGCGTGCGTGCCGGGCCTGGCCTTGCACGCCCGGTATTTCCCGAGTTCGCCGTTTCACGAAGATCACCCGTGCGGGGAGGCACGGACCAGCGAGGACAAAGATGCTGAGCCAGAACCAGATCGCCGCCGAACTTGCCGCGCGGCAAAAGAGCTTCTCCCTTTCGCGCAATCTCTATTGCGATCCGGGCGTCTATCAGGCCGACCTGGAACATGTCTGGTATCGGGAGTGGCTGTTCGCCCTGCCCGCCTGCGCCTTGCAGAAGGCCGGCGATTACCAGACCGTTCAGGTCGGCGCCTATCCGGTGATCGTGGTCAAGGGCGGCGACGGGCGGATCCGCGCCTTCCACAATGTCTGCCGCCACCGCGGGCAGCGCCTGTGCTCCAAGGTGTCGGGGAACGCGCCCAAGCTTGTCTGTCCCTATCACCAGTGGACCTATGAGCTGGACGGCAAGCTTCTCTTTGCCCGCGACATGGGCGACGGGTTCGACGCCTCGAAATACGGGCTGAAAAAGGTCCATTGCGTCGATCTGTCGGGCATCATCTATATCTGCCTGGCCGAGGTGCCGCCCCCGATCGCCGAACTGGCCAAGGCCGCCGGGGCCTATCTGGCGCCCTCGGGGCTGGCGGATGCGAAGGTGGCCTTCACCTCGACCATCATCGAGAACGGCAACTGGAAACTGGTGATCGAGAACAACCGCGAATGCTATCACTGCGGCGGGGCGCATCCCTCGCTGTGCCGGACCTATTCGGACAATCCCAAGATGACGGCGATGGACGGGCCGAACTCGGCCAGCCCGGACATCCTTGCCCACTGGCAGCGCTGCGAGGCGGCGGGCCTGCCCTCGCGCTTCGTGAACCATCCGCAGATGCAGTGGCGGCTGGCGCGCATCCCGCTGCTCAACAATGCCGAAAGCTACACGATGAGCACGAAGGCCGCGGTTTCCAGACGGATGGGGCAGATGCCGTTCAACGACGCGGGCAGCCTGCTGATGTTCCACTACCCCAACACCTGGAACCACTTCCTGGCCGATCACGCCATCGTATTCCGCATGCTGCCCGTCAGCCCCACCGAGACCGAGGTCACGACCTTCTGGCTGGTAAACAAGGAGGCCACGGAAGGGGTGGATTACGACCTCAAGACCCTGACCGAAGTCTGGCTTGCCACCAATGACGAGGACCGCCAGGTCGTCGAGGAAAACCAGGCCGGGATCCGCTCGCCCGCCTATGAGCCGGGCCCCTATTCGCCCCTTCAGGAGGAGGGCGTGATCCAGTTCACGGACTGGTATTGCGCGGTGATGGCCGGGCGCCTTGCGTCCCAGCCCGTTCAGGCGGCGGAGTAAGCCCATGCCGCAGCTCAACTGGATAGCCAAGCCCTGGTCCGATACCGAGCAGCTGGAATGCGCCATGGTGGTGCCCGAGGCCGGCGATACCGCAACCTTCACCTTCCGCGCGCCTTCGGGCGCGTGGTTCGACTATCAGCCCGGACAGTTCGTGACGCTGGACCTGCCGGTTCCGGGCGGGAACGTCCAGCGCACCTACACGATCTCGTCCAGCCCGTCGCGGCCGCTGTCGCTTTCGGTGACGGTCAAGGCGCAGGCCGACAGCATCGGCACGCGCTGGATGCTGGACCACTTGAAGCCGGGGATGCGGATCAAGGCCTATGGCCCGAACGGCATCTTCAGCGCGCATCGTCACCCGGCGCGGAAATACCTGTTCATCTCGGCCGGGTCGGGCATCACGCCGATGATGTCGATGACGACATGGGCCTGGGATTCGGGTGAGATGCCCGACATCATCTTCGTCCATGCCGCCCGCCGCCCGTCAGAAATCATCTTCCGCGAACGGCTGGAACAGTTCGCCAACCGCGTGCCGGGCCTGGAGTTGCGCTTCACCGTCGAAGAGCCCGACCCCTTCCGCACCTGGTATGGGTTTCAGGGGCGGCTGAACCAGATCATGCTGGGCCTGATGGCGCCCGATTACCTTGAGCGCGAGGTGTTCTGCTGCGGACCCGAGCCCTTCATGCAGGCCGTGCGCGACATGCTCAACGCGCTTGGCTTCGACATGGAGCATTACCATCAGGAAAGCTTCGGCGCGCCCGTCAGGACCGAGGCCGAGGCGATCGAGATCGACGACGTGGTGCCCGATGCCGACACCCGCGCCGAGATCGTCTTTGCCGCAAGCGGCGTCTCGGCGCGCTGTGCGGAAACCGACACCGTTCTGGCGGTGGCCAAGGGGGCGGGGCTGAACGTCCCGTCGGGCTGCACCTTCGGGCTCTGCGGCACCTGCAAGGTGCGCAAGACCGCGGGCGAGGTCCACATGGTCCATAACGGCGGCATCAGCGACGAGGACGTGGCCGAGGGCTGGATCCTTGCCTGCTGCGCGAACCCGATCGGGAAAGTGACCGTCGAGGTCTGATCCCCGGACCGGCCTGCCGGGCCCTCAGCGCGCAAGCGCCAGAAGGCCCGGCACGTCCAGATGCGCCTCGAGATGCGCGGCAAGCGCATCAAGCACCTGCTCGATCCCTTCGGAATAGGCCAGCCCGGAGGCCGTGGCACCCAAGCCCCGCAGGAAGGCCGCGCGGAAGGCATCGTCGGTGAACATGCCGTGCAGATAGCTGCCCGTCACGCGCCCGTCCGCCGACACCGCCCCTTCGGCCCGCGCCCCGGCCATGGCGAAGGGGCGCGCGCAATCGGGGCCGTCGGTCCGGCCGATGTGGATTTCATAGCCCGAGACGCTCAGCCCGCTGGCGCAATGGGTGACGCGGCGTTCGGTCAGGCGCTTGTCGGGCGTCATCACCGTGTCGACCGCAAGCAGGCCAAGGCCCGCATCCTCGCCCGCCGGCCCCTCGATCCCTTCGGGGTCGCGCAGCGTCCGGCCAAGGATCTGATAGCCGCCGCAGATGCCAAGGACATGCCCGCCGCGCCGCCGATGCGCGGCCAGATCGACATCCCATCCCTGCGCGCGCAGAAAGGCCAGATCGCCGCGCGTCGATTTCGAGCCGGGGATGATCACCAGACGCGCATCGCCCGGAATGGCGCGGCCGGGCAGGACCATTTCCACCGTCACGCCCGGTTCCTGCCGAAGCGGATCGAGATCGTCGAAATTCGCAATCCGCGACAGCGCGAGGCAGGCGATCTTCACCCCGCTGCCGCGCCCGTTATCGCTCAGGTCCAGTGCATCCTCGGCCGGAAGGCGCCCGGCATCGGCGAACCACGGCACCACGCCGAAGCCGCGCCAGCCGGTGCGCGCGCCGATCAGCGCATAGCCATCGTCGAAAAGCCGCGGATCGCCGCGGAACTTGTTGACCAGAAAGCCCTCGATCATCGCGGCGTCCCGCGCATCGAGGATGGCCTGCGTGCCCACGATCTGCGCAATCACCCCGCCCCGGTCGATATCGCCGGCCAGGATGACGGGCACATCGGCCGCGACGGCAAAACCCATATTGGCGATGTCGGCCCGGCGCAGGTTCACCTCGGCCGGGCTTCCCGCGCCTTCGACGATCACCAGATCCGCCCGCGCCCGCAGCCGCTGATAGCTTTCCATCACCGCCGCCATCAGCCGGGGCCTGAGCAGCCGGTAATCGGCCGCCTGCGTGCTGGTCAGGCGCCGCCCCTGCACCACCACCTGCGCCCCCATGTCGGTTTCGGGCTTCAGCAGGACCGGGTTCATGTCGGTATGCGGCGCCACGCCCGCCGCCAGGGCCTGAAGCGCCTGCGCGCGACCGATCTCGCCCCCGTCCTCGGTCACGGCGGCATTGTTGGACATATTCTGCGGCTTGAACGGCAAAACGCCGAGGCCGCGCAGCCGCGCCGCGCGGCACAGCCCCGCCACCAGCATCGACTTGCCCACATTCGAGCCGGTTCCCTGAATCATCACCGTGCGCATGGCCGGCCCCTTCCGTGGAAACCCGGCGCGATCCGGGCCGCAGGCTCGGCATGTTTCCCCCGGCCGCCTTCCCCGCAGATGCGGATTTCGTCGATCATCTGGGCAGCACTCCCTGGCAGGTTGGCGGGCTGGCATTGCCGACGCCGGCATCCGCTTTCCCTCTAAGCCAAGCCGCGTGGAAACGCGATAGGCAGCGGGTGGCATGCCGGCCCAACTCAGATATGCAGCGCATGGCCAAGGGCGCGTAGGCAGGCCTCGTGCAGTGCCTCGGCGCGGGTCGGGTGGGCGTGGATCGTGCCTGCCACATCCTCAAGCCGCGCGCCCATCTCGAGCGCCAGGGCAAATCCGCCCGCCATTTCGGACACGCCTGCCCCCACGGCCTGAATGCCAAGGATTTCGTGCGTATCGGCGCGGGCGACGACGCGGACGAAGCCGTCCTCATCCGCGCCGGTCATCGCGCGGCCATTCGCGGCAAAGGGGAAAAGCCCGGTGGTGACCTTGTGCCCGGCCTGCGCGGCGGCCTCGGGCAGAAGACCGGACGAGACGATCTCGGGGTCGGTGAAGCAGATGGCGGGGATCGCGCGGTGGTCCCATCGCTGCGGGCCGCCCGCGACGATCCCGGCCACCATCTCGCCCTGCGCCATGGCGCGATGGGCCAGCATCGGCTCTCCCGTCAGATCGCCGATCGCATAGACCCCGTTCATCGAGGTCCGGCAGCGGTCGTCGATGCGCAGAAAGGGCCCCGCCATCTCCAGCCGCAGGCCCTCGATCCCGGCGGCCTGCGTGCGCGGGTGCCGCCCGGCCGTGACAAGGATCTTCTCGGCCGCGATATCCTCGGCCCCGTCGCCGGTTGCGATGCGCAGCGCGCCGGTTTCCGACAGCCCGCCCGCGCGCGCCCCCGTCACCACGCGAACCCCAAGCGCCTGAAGCCGCCGCGCGACGGGGCGCGTCAGTTCCGCGTCATACTGCGGCAGGATGCGCGGCGCGGCCTCGATTACCGTCACGCGCGCGCCAAGCTTGGCAAAGGCCGTGCCCAGTTCCAGCCCGATATAGCCCCCACCGATCACCGCAAGGCTGGCCGGCGGCGCGGGCAGCGCAAGCGCCTCGGTCGAGGACAGCACCGCCCCGCCGAAGGGCAGCGCGGGCAGTTCCACCGGCGTAGACCCCGTGGCCAGAACCAGCGCCCCGGCATGGATCATCACCGGCCCTTCGGGGGTGTCGACCACGGCGGTCTTGCCGTCGCGCAACTGCGCCGTGCCCCGGATCAGCCGCACCCCGGCCTTGCGCAAAAGCGTCGTGACCCCACCGGTCAGGTGCCCTACGATCCCGTCCTTCCATGCCTGGAGCGCGGGAAAATCCAGCATCGCCCCCCCGGCCGAGATCCCCATCGCCGGGGCCGCGCTGCGCCGGGCCAGAAGGTGGTATTCATCGGCCGCGTGGATCAGCGCCTTCGAGGGGATGCAGCCCACGTTCAGGCAGGTGCCGCCCGGCGGCGCGGGATCGACCACCACCGTATCCACCCCAAGCTGCCCCGCGCGGATCGCGCAGACGTAACCGCCCGGCCCCGCCCCAATGACCAGAAGCTTGCAGGAAATCTCGCGCACCTCAGGCCTCCACGAAAATCAGCGCCGGGGCTTCCAGCAGCGTCTTCAGCCGCGCCACGAAGACCGCCGCGTCCCAGCCGTCGATCACCCGGTGGTCGAAGCTGCATGACAGGTTCATCATCTTGCGCGGCTCGAACGCGGTGCCGTTCCAGAAGGGGCGCAGCGCCAGCCGGTTAACCCCCACGATCGCAACCTCGGGCAGGTTCAGGATCGGCGTCGTCGCAAGCGCCCCGAGCGGGCCGAGCGAGGTGATCGTGACGGTCGATCCGCCCAGCTCCTCGCGCGTGGCGCGGCCGTCCTTCGCCGCCTGCGCAAGCCGCGCGATCTCGGCCCCGGTTTCGCGCAGGCCCATCGCCTCGGCATGGCGCAGCACCGGCACCACAAGGCCGTCGGGCGTCTGCGCGGCGATGCCGATATGGATTGCACCGAAGCGCCGCACGATCCCGGCTTCGGCATCGTAATGGGCGTTGAGCATCGGCTGTTCGCGCAGCGCGCGCACCATGGCCCGCGCGATGAAGGGCAAAAGCGTAAGCCGCCCGCGCCCCTCGTCGTTCATCCGGCCGCGCAGATCCTCCAGCGCGGTCGCGTCGACCTCTTCCACGATGGTGATCTGCGGAACCGATCCCGCCGCGTGCATCCGCGCGGCGATCTTGCGGCGCAGGCCGATTACGCGGATCTCTTCGGTGCTGGTATCGGGCTGCGGCCCCGCGGGTGCGGGCAACCCGCCCGAGGCGATGAAGGCATCAAGATCGGCATGGCGGATCCGCCCGGCCGGCCCCGACCCGCGCAGAAGCCGCAGGTCGACCCCCGCGGCGCGGGCGCGGGCGCGCACCGAAGGCGGCGCCAGCGGGCGCTCGCCCTCGGGGCGCAGCGGGACATGGGGCACAGGGGCCGTGGGCGCCGCGGGGTTCGCGGCTGGCTCCGCGGCGGGCGGCGTTTCGGCCTCGGCAGACGGAGGCGGGGCGGGCGCGGTTTCAGGCGGGGCGGGATCGCCCTCTGCGCTGTTGCCCGCGCCCTCGACCTCAAGCCGGATCAGTTCCGCCCCGACCGCGATCACATCGCCCGGCGCGCCCGCGCGCCACAGCACCCTGCCCGAGACCGGCGCGGGGATCTCGACCGTCGCCTTGTCGGTCATCACCGCGGCAAGGGGCGCATCCTCCAGCACGGTATCGCCGATCTCCACCAGCCATTCGGCGATTTCGGCCTCGGCGATGCCCTCTCCGATATCGGGCATGCGGATCGAGTGAACGCCCATCTCAGACCTCCTCCAACAGCGCGCGCAGGGCCTCGGTCACGCGCGCGGGACCGGGGAAATACTGCCATTCGTGAACATGCGGATAAGGCGTGTCCCAGCCCGCGACACGCGCCACCGGCGCCTCGAGGTGATAGAAGCATTCGGCCTGAACCAGTGCGGCCAGCTCTGCCCCGAAGCCCGAGGTCAGCGTGGCCTCGTGCAGCACAAGGCAGCGCCCCGTTTTGCGGACCGAGGCGGTGACGGTCTCAAGGTCAAGCGGCAGAAGGGTTTGCAGATCGATCACCTCGGCGTCGATCCCGGCCGCGTCGGCACCGCTTTGGGCCACATGGACCATCGTGCCATAGGCCAGCACCGTGACCGACCGCCCCGGACGGGCGATCTCGGCGCGCCCCAGGGGAAGCGTGAAATGCCCCTCGGGCACCTCGCCCAGGGGATGGTTCTTCCAGGCCGTGACGGGGCGGTCGTGATACCCGTCGAAGGGGCCGTTATAAAGCCGCTTGGGTTCGAGAAAGATCACCGGGTCGGGGTCTTCGATCGCGGCCATCAGCAGCCCCTTGGCCGCGCGCGGGCTGGAGGGCACCACGGTTTTCAGCCCCGTGACATGGGTGAACAGCGCCTCGGGGCTCTGGCTGTGGGTCTGCGCGCCGAAAATGCCGCCGCCCGAGGGCATCCGCACCACCATCGGGCAGGTGAACTCCCCCGCCGAGCGATAGCGCAGCCGCGCGGCCTCGGACACGATCTGGTCATAGGCGGGATACATGTAATCGGCGAACTGGATCTCGACCACCGGGCGCAGCCCGTAGGCCGCCATGCCGATCCCCGCGCCGACGATGCCCAGTTCGGAAATCGGCGTGTCGAAACAGCGCGTCGGGCCGTATTTGCGCTGCAACCCGGCCGTGCAGCGAAAGACGCCGCCAAAATAGCCCACATCCTCGCCGAAGACGATGACGCGCGAATCCCGCCCCATCGCGATATCGAGCGCGTCGCGGATCGCCTCGATCATGGTCATGCGTGCCATCGCTCAGAACCCCGCTTCGTGGCGCTGCCGCAAAAGATGCGGCGGCATTTCGGCATAGACATCATCGAACATGTCGCGCGGGCTCGGGCGCTGACCGTGATGCAGCGTGCCCACCGCCTCGGCCTGTTTCTGCTCGGCGCTGACCTCGGCCAGGATTTCGGCCTCGGCCTGGACGTGGCGTTCCTCGCTCCAGATGCCGCGCGCGATCAGGTGGTTGCGCAGCCGCAGCACCGGGTCGCCCAGTGGCCAGGCCTTGCTTTCCTCGGCCGGGCGATAGGCCGTCGGATCGTCCGAGGTCGAATGCCCGCCCGCGCGATAGGTGACATATTCGATCAGCGTAGGGCCCAGGTTGCGCCGCGCCCTTTCGGCCGCCCAGCGGCCCGCCGCCAGCACCGCAAGATAATCGTTCCCGTCGACCCGAAGCGCCGGGATGCCGAAGCCCAGCCCCCGCGCCGCGAAGGTGCCCGCCCCGCCCCGCGCGATGCCCTGAAAGGTGGAAATCGCCCATTGATTGTTGACGATGTTCAGGATCACCGGCGCCTTGTAGGTCGAGGCAAAGACGAGCGCCGCGTGAAAATCGCTTTCCGCCGTGGAGCCGTCGCCGATCCAGGCCGCCGCGATCTTGTCATCCCCGGAAATGGCCGAGCCCATCGCCCAGCCGACGGCCTGGATATATTGCGTGGCAAGGTTTCCCGAGATCGAGAAGAAGCCGTGTTCCTTCGAGGAATAGAACACCGGCAGTTGCCGCCCGCGCACCGGGTCCTCGGCATTGGAATAGACCTGCGCCATCATCTTGCGCAGCGGATAGCCCGCCGCGATCAGCAGCCCCGCCTGCCGGTAGGTGGGGAAATTCATGTCCCCCGGCGCAAGCGCGCGCTGAAACGCGCAGGAGATCGCCTCTTCGCCCAGATGCTGCATGTAGAACGAGGTCTTCTGCTGGCGCTGCGCGATCAGCATGCGCGCATCATAGGCGCGCAGCACCATCATGTGGCGCAGCCCCGCCAGCAGGTCGGCATCGCCCAGGTCCAGCCCCTCGGCCCATGGCCCGACGGCCTGCCCCTCGCGGTTGAGGACGCGGATGATGGTGAAGGCAAGGTCGCGGATCTCGTCGGGGGCGGCGTCGGTTTCGGGGCGGCGCACGGTGCCCGCGCGCGGGATTGACACATGCGAGAAATCCGGTGTCTCGCCGGGGCGGACCTCGGGTTCGGGGATGGTCAGCGATAGCGGGGTGCCGGTTTCGGCCTGCGGTCTGGTCATGCGAAGCCTCCTGATTCCGGTAAACGCGGCAGGCCGCCATCCAGTTCCCGCACGCCCGGCAACCGCGCGAGGCGTTCCAGCAGCGTGTGGCACGCCACCGGTCCGCCCGGCGCGAACCCCACCCGGATTGCGGCGGCCGGGGCTGCCGCCCCGCCATCCGGCGCAAGCGACAGGCTGCACAGCTCGAACCCGCCCCGGCGCAGCTCATCGAGCAGGCGTTGCAGATGATCGAGCGGCGTTTCGGATGTGAACGACGCGTAATGCACGGGTGGCCCTCCTCTCCTGCCCTTGCAAGATCATGCTGGAAACGCCGCAGAAATTTCTGTTTTCTTTTTGCCGTTTTTCGATCTTACTGGATTTATCTTTTGCCAATTCGCCAATACCCGGAAGTATCATCCATGCAGGAAAGAAAGCTCGATCAGATCGACCGCCGAATCCTGCGCGCCCTGGCGCGCGACGGACGGCTGAGCAACAACCAGCTTGCCGAAGAGGTCGGCCTTTCCCCCAGCCCCTGCTGGCAGCGCACCCGCCGCCTGGAGAACGAAGGCTTCATCCGCGGCTACAGCGCGATCCTGGATCGGGCGATGCTGGGCTATGCCGAAACCGTCATCATCGAGGTCACGCTCGACCGCCATGACGAGGCGACGCTGGCCGAATTCGGCCGCGCGATGGCAAATATCCCCGAGGTGCTCGAGGTCTATCTGACGACGGGGGAATACGACTACTTCCTCAAGGTCGCGGTGGCCGGAACGCGCGGATACGAGGAATTCCTGCGCAACAAGCTGTATCACGTTCCGGGCATCCGCCATTCCCGCTCAAGCTTTACGCTGCGCTGTCTGAAACAAAGCGGGGCGCCGGTGCCGCAATAGCACCGCAAGGCGGTGGCGGGCGCGCGCCCCGTGGCGCTATTGCGCAGGCCGCCCCAGGCCGGGCGCAAGGCTGCGCAGTTGCGGGCGGTGTCCGTCAAAACGCAGCGGCGTTGCGATCAGCCCGATCTCGGGGTCACCCCCGTCCAGCCGGATACCAAGCGCCTCGGTCTGCGGATGGGCCAGCACTTCGGAGACCTGATGCACCGGCGCGCAGGGCACGCCCACCTTGTCCAGCGCCGCCATCCAGTACGCCGAGGGCTGCGTCGCCACCACCTCTTCGATCAGCGCATTCAGCGTGCCCCGGTTGGCCACCCTGTCGGCATTGCTGACGAAGCGCGGATCATCGGCCCATTCGGGATGGCCAAGCGTCGTGACCAGCCGGCGGAACAGGTTGTTGTTGCCCGCCGCGATGATGATCGCCCGGTCCGCCGCCTGAAACGCGCGATAGGGCGCAAGCATCGGCGTTTCCGAGCCGCTCTTGCCCGGCTCGCGCCCCGAGGCGATGGCGTTACCCACCGGCACGGTCATCCAGCTTAGCCCGGTTTCGAACAACGAGGTGTCGACGCGGCAGCCCCGTCCCGTGCGCGCCCGCCCGATCAGCGCCGACAGGATCCCGATCACGCACCACATGCCGCTGCCCTGGTCGATGATCGAGGGCCCCACCCGCACTGGCGGGCGCCCGGCCTCGCCGGTGACGGCCATGATGCCGCTGAAGGCCTGGATCAGCGGGTCGTAGCCGGTATGGGATGCCAGCGGACCGACCTCGCCAAAGGCGCCGAGGTTGCAATAGATCAGCTGCGGAAAGCGCGCGCAAAGCACATCCGCGCCCAGCCCGTAACGCTCGACCAGGCCGGGGCGCATATTCTGCACCACCGCATCGCTTGTCCCGATCAGCTCGATCAGCTCGGCGCGGCCCTTTTCGTCCTTCAGATCGACGCTGCGCGAGCTTTTGTTGCGGTTGAGCGCGTGGAACGTGGCCGCAGTATCGCCGATGAACGGAGGCCCCCAGTGGCGCGCATCATCACCGCCATCGGGGTTTTCCACCTTGATCACCTCGGCCCCCAGATCGGCAAGGATCTGGCCGCAGAAGGGCGCGGCCACCGAATGCCCGATCTCGACCACGCGCAGCCCTGCCAGCGGTTGCTCGGGGCGGGGCCCGCCTGTGGCTTCACTCTCACTCATGTCTTTTCCTTCCAATATTCGGGCGGGCTCAGGACCCGACCAGAACCAGCGCGATGTCGGGGAAGATCCAGACCAGCGCCAGCACCCCGAGCACGATGGCCAGCGACGGCAGGGCGGCGCGGATGATCGTCTCGATACGTTCGTGCGGCAGGATCGCCTTGAGGGCGAAAAGGTTCATCCCCAGGGGCGGCG
This sequence comes from Rhodobacter maritimus, assembly GCF_058747975.1. Taxonomy (NCBI): domain Bacteria; kingdom Pseudomonadati; phylum Pseudomonadota; class Alphaproteobacteria; order Rhodobacterales; genus Rhodobacter; species Rhodobacter maritimus. The sequence continues at coordinate 2,376,936 of NZ_CM179095.1, forward strand.
TGATCACCGCAAGCTCCATGTTGATCACCATCATGATCCCGAACCAGACGGGATCGAAGCCAAGCGCCATGGCGATCGGAATGAAGACCGGCACGGTGATCAGGATGATCGAGATGACCTCGAGGAAGCAGCCAAGGATGATCCAGATGACGTTGATGATCAGCAGCACGACCCATGGCGGAACGTCGGCCTCCGACACGGTACGCGCAAGCTGCTGCGGCAGGCCGATCAGCGTCAGGGCCGAGCCCAGCACCAGCGCACCGCAGACGATCGCAAGAAGCGCCGCCGAATGGCGCGTGGCCGCGATCAGCACGGCGGGCATGTCCGACAGGCGCAGGCTGCGGCGCACCACCAGCGTCAGCAGAAGCGCCAGCACAACGCCGACCCCGGCAGCCTCGGTCGGGGTGTAGATCCCGGCATAGATCCCGCCCAGAACGATCACCGGCAGCGACAGGTCGGGCAATGCACGCAGCGTGATGCGCAGCGCATGCCCCGCCGACCAGCGCCCCCCGCTTCCTGCCGGAACGCGGGGCGAGGCGATCATCGCCCAGACCGCCAGAAGCGCCGCGATCAGCAGGCCCGGCAGAATCCCCGCGATGAACAGGTCGGCCGGCGACACCTCGGCCAGCGAGGCGTAAAGGATCAGCGGGATCGAGGGCGGGATCAGGATCCCGAGCGATCCGCCAACGACCGACAGCCCGTAGCTGAGCCGTTTCGGATAGCCGACCTTCTCCATCTCGGGCAGCGCGATGCGCCCGATGGTCAGCACCGAGGCCATGGACGATCCGACGATGGCCGCGAAGAAGGTGAAGGCCGTGACCGCCGAAACCCCGGTGCCGCCGCGCAGCCGCCCGACCCAGGCATTGGCGACATCGAAAAGCTGCTGCCCGATCCGGCCGCGATAAAGGATCTCTCCCATCAGGATATACATGGGCACGGCAAGGATCACCGGATCGGCCAAGGCGCGTTGCAACGTCAGCGGGATCTGGACCAGATAGCTCACACCCGAAGCCGCGATGATCGTGGCCGCCCCCGCAAGCCCGAGCGACATAGCAATCGGCACGCCCGCGACGAGGCAGATCAGCAGCACGGCCAGAAGAATGAGAACAACTGAGAGCGAAATCATGCCTGCACCTCCTGCGAAGGGCCGCCCGAGGCATCTTCGTCGCCCCGCAACAATGCGGCGATCTTCAACCCCACCCCCAGCACAAGCAGGACTCCCCCAAGCGGGATCAGCGCATAGACGATCCAGAGCGGCACCTGAAGCAAGGTGGGCGACAGCATCCCGCGATCGAAGGCGCGCTGCGCGTAGGAGGTTCCGAACCAGATCAGCGCTGCGGCATAGGGCAGAACGGCCAGCGCCACCGCCACCTCGGCCCACCAGCGGACCATGCCCGTGCGGTTCTCGATCCAGAAGGTCACGCGCAGATGATCGCCATTCACAAGCAGGGCACCGGGCGTCATGAACACCGCGAATTGCAGAAGGTAGATCGAGATTTCCGTGGCCCAGATCGTGGGCGCGTGAAACACGTAGCGCAGCGTCACGTCATAGGCGGTGATCAGCGGCAGGGACAGAAGCGCCAGGGCGGACAGCCCCATGATGGTGTTCTGGATCCATTTCAGGGTTTCGACAATGCGATGCATGGCTCCTCCTCCGGGCAGGCGGGTCTCGTCTGTCGGCGCGGTGGCGCCATTTGAAGGGGCGATACCGGGACGGTATCGCACGATGCCCCCCGCAGCGGTTCCGGCGCGGGGGACATGGGCTGCAATCCGTCTTAGGCAGCGGGATACGCGGCATTCGCGGCGGCGACGGCCTCGAGGATGCGGGTGCCGACCTCACCGTTCTTGGCCTTGTAGTCCTCGAGCAGACCCGAGGCGGCCTCTTCCCACGCGACGCGCTGTTCGGGCGTGAAGCTGGTGATGGTCATGCCCTTGTCGCGCAGACTCTGTTCCTCGACCAAGCTGTCGGCCTTGGCCTGATCGCGCGAGGCCTTCATGGCGATCATCGCGGCGTCGTGCACGGCGGCCCGGGTATCCTCGGGCAGCCCGTCCCACCACATCTTCGAGGCCGAGGCCACAAAAGGCAGCCGGATCATCGCAGCATTGGTACCGTATTTCGACACTTCGAAAAGCTTGCGCCCAAGCACCGAGGACGGGCCGGTCAGCAAGCCGTCGATCGTGCCGCGCTGCATCGCCTGATAGACCTCTTGCGAGCTCATCGTCACCGGCGAGGCCCCCAAGTTGCGCAGCAGCTCCGTCGCATCCAGTCCGAAGGAGCGCATCTTGAGGCCCTGCATGTCGGCCGGCATGTTGACGGGGGAATTCGAATAGATCTCGACCGTGCCATAGGCCAGCCAGCTGAGCATCTGCTGGTCGTAGCGCGCCAGCGTCTCGGTGAAGGCGCCGGTCATCGCGGGGCTGTCCTCGGCGGCCCACTCGGCCTCCCAGGTCTGGTAGAGGAAGGGCATCGACCAGACGCGGATCACCTCGGCGTCCCTGCCGGCCATGAAGCCCAGGTTGATCTGGCCGATATGCGCGGCCCCCGTGGAGATCGCGTCGGGAAGCTGGGTGTCGTTGTAAAGCTGCCCGTCGGGGAAGGTCTGCGGCACAAGCTGCACCGAGGTCTCCATGGTCCGCTCGGAGATCTCGGCGGCGAGGGTCTCGAAATAGGTGCCCGTGGCGTGATGCGAGGGCAGGTTGTAGGCGATCTTGATCACCTGCTGGCTTTGGGCGCGCAGCGGCGTGGCGGCCATGCCCAGCGTTGCCGCCGAAAGCGCGAGAAACCCGCGCCGGCTTTGTCTGATGTTCATGATGTCTCCTCCCGGTCTGTCCCTCGTCCCGTCAGGGATCGTCCCGCGCCGGGGGACAGTTCGGCGCGGGGCGGATCGTGCTGTCAGTAGGATCGCGGCATGCCCAGAACGTGCTGGCCGAGATAGGCCAGGATCAGGTTCGAGGAAATCGGCGCGATCCGGTAAAGCCGCGTCTCGCGCCATTTGCGTTCGACATTGTATTCGCAGGCAAAGCCGAAACCGCCCAGGGTCTGCATGCAGGCCTCGCCGGCGCTCCAGGAGGCCTCGGACAAAAGCAGCTTGGCCATGTTCGCATCCTCGCCGCAGGGCGCGCCCGCATCGAAAAGCGCGCAGGCGCGGCGCAGGACCATCTCGCCTGCGCGCATGTCGGCATAGGCCCGCGCGATCGGGAACTGGATGCCCTGGTTCTGGCCGATCGGACGGCCGAAGACCTGCCGCTCGCTGGCATAGCGGCTGGCGGTCTCGATGAACCAGCGCGCATCGCCCAGGCATTCCGACGCCACCAGCGTGCGTTCGGCATTCATCCCGTCAAGGATGTAGCGAAAGCCCTTGCCCTCTTCGCCAATCAGGCTCGAGGCCGGGATGCGCAGGTTGTCGAAGTAAAGCTCGGTCGTGTTGTGGTTGACCATGGCCCGGATCGGGCGGATCTCGAGACCGTTGCCGACCGCCTCGCGCATGTCGACCAGAAAGACCGAAAGCCCGTCGGTCTTGCGCGCCACCTGATCGGCGGGCGTGGTGCGCGCCAGAAGCAGCATCAGGTCCGAGTAGCGCGCGCGCGAGGTCCAGACCTTCTGCCCGTTGACGACATATTCGTCACCCTCGCGCACCGCGCGGGTGCGCAGCTGCGTGGTGTCCGAGCCGGAGGTCGGCTCGGTCACGCCGAAGGCCTGCAGGCGCAGCGCGCCCGAGGCCACCTGCGGCAGATACTGGCGCTTCTGTGCCTCCGAACCATGGCGCAGAAGCGTGCCCATGATATACATCTGCGCGTGGCACGCCCCGGCATTGCAGCCCATCGAGTGGATTTCCTCAAGGATCACCGACGCCGCCCGCAGCGGCAGGCCGGCCCCGCCATATTCCTCGGGGATCAGGACGGCCAGAAAGCCGCTTTCGGTCAGCGCCTGCACGAATTCCGAAGGGTAGCTGTCGGTTTCCTCGAGCTTTTGCCAATAGGCACCGTCGAAAGGTGCACAGATCTTGCGCACCGCCTCGCGGATATCGGGATAGTCGTTGCCGATCTCGACCGAGATCGGGGCGTCGTCCTGAGCCATGTCTGTCATCCTGTTGCTTCCGTTTCGGCAATATGCGGCGCCGCCGCGCCCTGCCTTGGGTCGAACCCGATCCGTGCATGAAGCCGGGTTCGGAAATCTTCGGGAGTGGTATGACTGCCGATAGCCAGGCAATCGGCGATCTTGGCGGCGAACTGCGCCGGCTGCGCGGGGGCGTCGGGCGCCCCCGGATAGGACCGCACGCAGCTTTGCGCGACGCAGCGGTTGCCGCGCATGATCCGGATACGCACTTCGCCATGGTCGATCCCCACCGGAACCGGGCCGCGCAGCGGTTCCTCGACCGTCTCGACCCGCGCCATCAGCGCGCGGATCGCAGGGCGATGCACCGCCTCGGTGGTGAAATCGACCAAGGCCACCCGGCCCTGCACAAGCGCCGTCGCGACGCAATAGGCGGCGCAGAACTTCGCCTCGGCCCCGTCGCGCGGATCGGTGACATGCAGCGGGCGCATCCCGCCATAGGGCACCTCGACCACGATCCGTGCATCGGGCGAAAGCCCGCCGGTCAACTGCGCATGCAGATCCAGCGCCGCGCCGATCATCCGGTGCGTGAGGTAGCAACAGGGAAACAGCTTGCGCGAAACCGAACGCGTGTCGGGCACCACCGTGATCCGGCCGGGCTGCTGGCCCGGCGTTGGGCCACCGTAAAGATCGAGGAAGCCGCGCGGGCCGAACACGTCCTCGGCACCGGTCATGCCGGCCTCGGCCAGGCGCGCCGCGCGCACGGCCACCGCCGCCGCCTGCCCGGCCTGGACATGTTTCGCCATGGTGCCGAAATTGCGCTGCATCCCACCGGCCTGCGCCGCCGCAAGTGACAGCGCGTTGCGCGCCGCCCGCGCATCGAGCCCAAGCAAATGGGACAGCGCCGCCGCGGCCGAAAGCGGCCCGATCGTCGAGGTCGCGTGCCAACCTATGTCGTAATGCGAAAAGCCAAGCGCCTTGCCAAGCGCGATATTCACGCCCAACCCGACTGCATAGGCAGGCAGGACGCGGGGCACCAGATCGGGGTTCCGATCAGCCAGGGCCAGAAGCGCGGGCACCAGAACCACGCTGGGATGCGTGACCGAAACCAGATGCACATCGTCATAATCCAGCGCATGACCGGCAATGCCCATCGTCAGCGCCCAATGTTCCGGGTCGGCTCCCTGGTCCGCGGGGACAAGCGCGCCCGGCGCCCCACCATGGATACGCCGCACGATTCGGGCGGAGTCTTCGCTCCAACCGGCCGCAGTCACGGCCAGCGTATCCTCGAAGGACATTGCCGCCGCCTCGGCATCCGCGGCGCTCAGCCGGTGTTGCGCCTCGACCAGCGCGCCGATCTGTTCAACGAGATCCATTCACCCCCCAACGAACACTCCACGGCATCGCGCCGTACATTGTCCGGACTATTGCCAGCATCTCCAGCCTATTGTCCGGATAATTGCGATGTAAAACACCCCTTTGTCAATTTCAAATTTCGCCTTGCCAAAAATATGTCCGGATAATTACATTCACCGCATGAGTTCAACACGCCGCATCACCCCCCCGCTCTATCAAGAGCTACGCGAACGCCTTGCAAGAGAGCTGGCCGAAGGGATTTACCCTGTCGGCAGCCGCTTCCCGAGCGAGCAGGAACTCTGCGAGCGCCACAAGCTTGGGCGCCACACCGTGCGCGAAGCTCTGCGTGGGCTGCAAGAGGCAGGAATGCTGTCGCGCCACGCCGGGTCCGGAACGGTCGTCACCGCGATAAAACCTCCTAAAGCCTACAGTTACAGAATTGATTCTGTTGAAAACCTTACGGAATACGCTCGGCAGACGATGCTGCACAAACAACAAGAAGGCATCGTCGTCTTGCGCGACAAGCTGGCCCAAACCCTGGGCGCCCCGACTGGCAGCCGCTGGCTGCGCATCGCGGGGCTCCGCCAGGCGCAGAGTCAGGATCTGCCGATCGCTTGGACTGAAATCTATGTGGCAGAGCCCTATATCAGCATCCGCGAATCGATCAGCGACATCGACCGGGCGATCTATCAAAGATTGTCCGAACAATTTGACCTCCAGGTTTCCGAAGTCGAGCGCCACATCACCGCAGTGGCCATGCCAGGCGATCTGGCCGAGGCTCTGCGCTGCGAAGCCGACAGTCCGGCGCTGATGGAACGCCGCCGCTACTGGTCGCCCGAGAACGAGCTTTTCGAGATCTCGCTCTCGTTCCATCCGGGCAACCGCTTCTCGCAGACCATCCGGCTGAAACGCGAAAGCTGAGGGGATCCATGACCGAATATGAAACGCTCCACTACGACGAGATCTCCGATCATGTCGCGCAGATCACCCTGAACCGGCCTGCGGCGGCGAATGCGCTCAATACGCAGATGGGGCGCGATCTTCTGGCGCTGTTTTCCGGGCTGATCCTCGATGCCCGCGGGTTGCGCTGCCTGATCCTGACCGGCGCGGGGGATCGCGCCTTCTGCGCGGGCGGCGATCTGCGCGAACGCAACGGCATGTCCGATGCCGACTGGGCGCGCCAGCACGCGATCTTCGAGCAGGCCTTCTACGCGATCATGGACTGCCCCGTGCCGATCATCGCAGCGGTCAACGGCGCGGCCTATGGCGGGGGCACCGAGATGGCGCTTGCCTGCGATTTCATCCACGCCGCCGAGGGCGCGCGCTTTGCCCTGACCGAGCCGCGCCTTGGCATCATTCCGGGCGGCGGCGGCACGCAGACCCTGCCCCGCGCGGTGGGCCTGCGCCGCGCGAAAGAGCTGATCTTCTCGACCCGCCCGTTCAGCGCCGCCGAGGCCGAAAGCTGGGGCATGGTGAACCGCGTCTGGCCCGCGGAGAGGCTTATGCCCGGCGTGGCCGAGCTTGCCCGGACGATCGCGGCCAACGGCCCCATCGCCGTGCGGCAGGCCAAGCGCGCGATGACCATGGGCTTCGAGACCGACCTCAAGACCGGCCTCGCGCTGGAGATCGAGGCCTATAACCGCACCGTCCCCACCGCCGACCGGCGCGAAGGCGTGCTGGCCTTCAACGAAAAGCGCGCGCCGCACTTCAGCGGCACCTGAGGGGAAAGATGCGGCACCTTGTCATCACCGAAGTGGGCATGCGCGACGGCTTCCAGATGGAGCCGCGTTTCATCCCCACCGAAACCAAGATCGAGATCGGCCTTGGCCTGATCGGGGCCGGCCTCAGGCGGATCGAGGCCACCTCTTTCGTCTCGCCCAAGGCCGTGCCGCAGCTTTCCGATGCGGCAGAAGTCGTTTCCGCCCTGCGCGGGCGCGGTGCAACGCTCTCGGCACTCGTGCCCAACATGCGCGGGGCGGAGCGAGCCCTGGAGACCGGCGTGGACGAGCTGGTGATGTTCGTCTCGGCCTCGGAAACGCACAACATCCGCAACGTGAACCGCACCATCGCCGAGTCGCTCCGTTCCGTGGTTCCCGTGGCCGAGGCCGTCGAAAAGGCCGGGCGCATGCTGCGCGCGGCGGTCCCCACCGCATTCGGCTGCCCCTGGCAGGGCAATATCTCAAGCGACGAGGTTGCACGGGTGATCGAGGCTTTCGCGGCAATGGGCGTGCGCGCCGTCACGCTTGGCGACACGACGGGCATGGCGACGCCCCCGATCGTGCGCAGGCTTTGCGCCGACCTGGCCGAGCTTTTCCCCGAGATCGAACTGACGCTGCATTTCCACAACACGCGCGGCATCGGGCTGGTCAATGTCCAGGCCGGGATCGAGGCGGGGATTGCGCACTATGAATCTGCACTTGGCGGGATCGGTGGATGCCCCTTCGCGGTGGGCGCGACCGGCAATGTCTGCACCGAGGATCTGGCCTATCTGGCCGCCGAAAGCGGCTATGAAACCGGCATCGGCCTTCACGCGCTTATCGGCGTGGCAAAGCGCCTGCAAGAGGCTCTTGGATACAACTTGCCGGGTCAGGTGATGAAGGCCGGCCCCCGGCTTAACGCCGCCTAAGCCAACCCCGGAAACGCCCATGAAAAGCCGTCCTTCGGGGCGGCTTTTTCGATGGCACCGCGAAGGCAAATATCGGGGCGGCAGCTTTGCGACCGGGGCCCCTCTATCCGTAGAGGATTTTGCCAATACTGGTAGAAAATACGGAACAACCATCCAAAATTTTAAAAGAAACCGATGGCATTTAGTCATCATCGCCGCCACTCCGGTGCTAAGCAGGGCTCAGCACCCAGGAGGATGTCATGAGCACGACCGCACCGACAAGCACCGAGGATCTCAAGGCGATCGAGCAGCGCCTGCTGTGGCTTTCACACTGGATGATCCACAACGCCAACCATATCCGCCCCAAGGCCGACGGTATCAAAGTCGGCGGCCATCAGGCATCGTCGGCCTCGATGGTCTCGATCGTGACGGCGCTTTATTTCTCGGCGCTGCGCCCTGAGGACCGGGTGGCGGTCAAGCCCCATGCCTCGCCCGTCTTCCACGCAATGCACTATATGCTTGGCAATATCAGCCGCGAGAAGATGGAGAATTTCCGCGGCTATGGCGGCGTGCAATCCTATCCCAGCCGCACCAAAGACGTGGATGATGTGGATTTCTCCACCGGCTCGGTAGGCCTGGGGGTGGCGATCACGGCCTTTGCGGCGCTCATTCAGGATTACATCCAAGCCAAGGACTGGGGTGCAGGCACGCCGCAGGGGCGGATGGTCGCGCTGATGGGGGACGCCGAACTGGACGAAGGCAATATCCACGAATGCCTGCAAGAAGGCTGGAAACACGGGCTGCGCAATTGCTGGTGGATCGTGGACTACAACCGCCAATCGCTCGATGGTGTCGTGCAGGAAGGCCTCTGGAGCCGGATCGAGGGGCTCTTCACCGCCTTCGGCTGGGACGTGGTGCGGCTGAAATACGGTGCGCTGCAACGCGCGGCCTTTTCCGAGCCGGGCGGCGAGCGGCTGCGTGAATGGATCGACGCCTGCCCGAACGAACTTTACTCGGCGCTGACCTTCGAGGGCGGCGCCGTCTGGCGCGCCCGGCTGATGGAGGATCTGGGCGATCAGGGCGATGTCACCGCGCTGATCGAGCGGCGTAGCGATGACGATCTGGCCGCGCTGATGGAAAACCTTGGCGGCAACTGCGTCGAAACGCTGGCCGAGGCGTTCGCCACCATCGACCACGACCGCCCTGTCTGTTTCCTGGCCTATACCGTCAAGGGTTGGGGCACGCCGATCGCAGGGCACAAGGACAATCACGGCGGGCTGATGACCAAGGCGCAAATGGCCGACTGGCAGCGCCGGATGGGCGTGCCCGAGGGGCAGGAATGGGAGCCGATGGCTGGCGTTGCCAATCCGGCCGCACTCGGCCTTGCCCTGCGCACGGCCCCTTTCTTCGCCGCCGGTCCGCGCCGGATGCACGACGACCCTGTCGAGGTGCCTGCCATCACGATGGACAACGCACGCGAAATCTCGACCCAGCAGGCCTTCGGCAAGATCCTCGACGATCTGGCGCGGAGCGACAGCAAGCTGGCCGCGCGGATCGTCACCACCTCGCCCGACGTGACCGGGACCACAGGGCTTGGCCCCTGGGTGAACCGGCGCGGGCTGTTCGCACGCGAAGCCCGCAACGACACCTTCCGCGAGCGTCGCATCGCCTCCACCGCGAAATGGGACCATGCTCCCGAAGGCCAGCATATCGAGCTTGGCATCGCAGAGATGAACCTGTTCCTGCTGCTGGGGGCCGCAGGGCTTGCGCATTCACTTTTCGGGCGCAGGCTCATTCCGGTGGGCACGGTCTATGACCCCTTCGTCTGCCGCGGGCTCGATGCACTGAACTATGCCTGCTACCAGGACGCGCGCTTCCTGATAGCAGGCACGCCTTCGGGCATCACGCTGGCGCCCGAAGGCGGCGCGCATCAGTCGATCTCGACCCCGCTTATCGGCATGGCACAGGACGGGCTTGCCGCCTTCGAGCCAGCCTTTGTCGACGAGCTGGCGGTGATCATGGCATGGGCTTTCGACTATCTGCAGCGCGACGGCGAGGGCGACCCGGACGAGCGCACCTGGCTGCGCGACGAAACCGGCGGTTCGGTCTATTTGCGGCTTTCGACCAACCCGCTCGAACAGCCCGGCAAACGCCATAACGATGCTTTCCGCCGCGGCGCGATCGACGGCGCCTACTGGTTGCGTGAACCCGGTCCGAATTGCGAGGTGGTGATCGCCTATCAGGGCGTCGTCGCACCCGAAGCGATTGCCGCGGCAGGGATCGTCGCACAAGGGCGGCGCGATGTGGGTGTGCTGGCGGTGACTTCGGCCGACCGGTTGCATGCCGGCTGGAACGCCGCGCAGCGCGCCCGTGCGCGTGGCAATATGGGAGCGCTGTCGCAAGTGGAACGGCTGCTGTGCCCCCTACCCCGCGAATGCCGCCTTGTCACCGTGCTTGACGGCCATCCCGCGACACTGTCGTGGATAGGGGGCGTGGCGGGGCATCGCACGTTGCCGCTCGGGGTTGAGCATTTCGGGCAGACCGGTTCCATCGGCGATCTATACCGCCATTTCGGCATCGACCGGCAGACCATCGCCGAACGCGCTGTCGCGCTGACATCGGGTCGCCGCCCGGAAGAGTTGCGAGGCCTGGTGCGGGGCTAGCCTCCCCCCCCCCCCCGGCAAGACCGTTCAGATCAGGCGTGACTGCAGCCCCTTCACACGCCGGATCGGGATTGAGGATTCGAGTGCGGCAACACCGGACACCTTGGTCAGCCGCCCGGTCAGGAAGCGCTCGAACTCATTCAGCCCGGAAACCGCCACGCGCAGCAGATAGTCGCGGTTTCCGGTCATCAGCCAGCAATCGACCACCTCGGGGAATTGCGCGATGGCCTTTTCGAAACTGACCAGCCGGTCATCGACCTGCCGGTCGAGCTGCACCGAGACGAAGACGGTAAAGCCGAACCCCATCCGCCCTTCATCGATCAGCGCGGCATAGCCGGTGATATAGCCCTTTTCCTCAAGGATGCGCACACGGCGCGCACAAGGTGTGGGCGACAGGCCGACCCGTTCGCTCAGCTCCTGATGGGTGAGGCGTGCATCACGCTGCAATTCCGCAATAATCCTGCGATCCGTGGCGTCAATATCTTTGATCATGCGAATCCCCGCTGGTTTTCTTCAATATCCGGATATCCCGAAACAACCTCCACGACGAGCGCGATCCCGTCAAAAGCCCCTAACCAGACGGCCCACAAGGCATGCCACGACACCTGCAATGCAGCGAACGAGCGTAAAACAACGCTCCGGATCAATGTAAACGAAAGGTGGCGGAAGCGGTGGGATTCGAACCCACGGTGGAGTTTCCCCCACGCTGGTTTTCAAGACCAGAGCCTTAAACCACTCGGCCACGCTTCCTTGACACGGCTTCACGATCGGCGCTTTGCACCCGCTGGCCACGCTTATGTCATTCGCCTGGGGAACCGGCCTTCGCGGGATCCGGAGTACCATTCGCGATTGCTGCGCGATCTAGACCGGATCACGCGATTCTGAAAGCCCGATACGCGCTGAAAACCGCGCGCGGGGGCTTGGCGCACTTTTCTTGGCTTTGCGGAACCGCTAATGTTCGTGCGAAACGTCCGCAGTGGCAGGGCGGAGCCGCCTGGGCAGCGGCTTTTCGATCGCCGCTCTCGGACCAGGGCGACAGACGCGGGCAAATCCGCGCGGGAAGGGGCACTATGGCGAAGCAGGCAATGATCCGTTGGGTACTGGTATTGGGCATCGGCGCAACGCTGGCGGGATGCGAAGAGGGGCAGCAGCCCCTTGGCTTCCTGAAAAAGGCCGATGCGGACACCGGCACCGAGGCGGCGGCGCCGCGCGCCCAAGGCCGCACGGTCGAGCGCGATGTGGAGGCCCCCGAGGTCTTTTCGGCGGATGGAGAGGGGCTTTGGGATGGCCGGCCTTCGCTTGGCGGGGTCTGGGTCGCGCATCCCGATGTCAAGGATCCCGAGCGCGTCATCATCCGCAACACCGCGAACGGCAAATCCGTGATCGGGGCCCTGTTCCGGCGCGAACGCGATAACCCCGGCCCGAAACTTCAGGTCTCGTCCGACGCGGCGGCAACGCTGGGGATGCTGGCAGGTGCGCCGACCAGAATCTCGGTCGTTGCCCTGCGGCGCGAGGAAACCACGATCGAACCCGAAATCGCACCCGAACAAACCCCGAGCGAGGCCGCGGGCGCGATCGGCACCGAGAAGATCGAGGCGAAACCGCTCGACGAGATCACCAGCAACGCGGCCAATGCGATCGCAGCGGCAAGCGCCAAGCCCGCCGCGCCCCCGGCCGCGACCCCGCCTGCCGCGAAACCGCCGGCGCCGGCCGCGCCGACCAAACCTGCCGCGGGCTTCAAATCCTATGTCCAGATCGGCATCTTCAGCATGGAGGCGAACGCCAAACGCGCCGCCGACCAACTGGCCAAGGCCGGCATCGCCCAAAGCATCCGCAAGGAGGAAAGCCAGGGCAAGACCTTCTGGCGCGTCCTTGCCGGGCCCGCCGCATCGGCGGCCGAGCGCGATGCGATGACCACCAAAATCAAGGGCCTGGGCTACAACGACGCCTATGCCGTTTCGAACTGACCGGGAAGCCGACCGAACATGACCCTATTCCGTTTTGCCGCCGCCCTGCTGCTGACGATTCTGGGCGCCCTGCCCGGACAGGCCTTCGAAACCCGTGCGAGTGCCGCCTGGGTCTATGACGTGACGACCCGCACGGTGCTGCTGGAGAAAAGCGCCGACGTAGCACTGCCGCCGGCCTCGATGTCGAAGCTGATGACATTGAACATGCTGTTCGAGGCGTTGCGCGACGGCCGGGTAACGATGGACACGACCTTCTCGGTCTCGGCGCGAGCCAAGGCGATGGGCGGCTCGACCATGTTTCTGAACGAGCAGGACCGGCCGACCGTGGAGGAGCTGATCCACGGGATCATCATCAACTCGGGCAACGATGCGTGCGTGGTGGTGGCCGAGGGGCTTGCCGGTTCGGAAGATGCCTTTGCCAAACTGATGACCGAACGCGCACGCACGCTTGGCATGGAAAACTCGATCTTCGCCAATTCCTCGGGCTGGCCGCATCCGGGGCACCGTATGTCGATGGAGGATCTGGGGATCCTTTCGGTGCGCCTGATCACCGAGTTCCCGGAATATTACCCGCTCTTTTCCGAGACCAATTTCAACTACAAGGACCGGGCTCCGGCGAATGCGAACAACCGCAACCCGCTTCTGACCATGCGCGGCACGGACTGGAAGGCGGACGGATTGAAAACCGGACATACATCCGAAGCTGGCTACGGCCTTGTGGGTTCGGCCTTGCAGGGTGACCGCCGTATCGTCTTCGTCGTCACGGGACTGGAATCCGAGGCCGGGCGTGCGCAAGAGGCCGAGGGTATCGTCAACTGGGCCTTCCGGCAATTCGTCATGAAGACGGTCGCGCCCAAGGGCAAGCGCCTGGCCGAGGCGCCCGTCTGGCTTGGCGATGCGCCCGCCGTGGGGCTGGTCCCGGCAGAGGATGTCACCATGCTGATCCCCGCGCTTGCGCAGGAAGGGCTGAAGGCCGAGGCGGTCTTCGACGGCCCCCTTGAAGCGCCGATCACGGCCGGCACCCAGTATGGCGAGCTGGTGATCACCGCCCCCGGCATCGCAAACGCGCGGCATGTGCCGCTGGTGGCCGAAAGCGATGTGGCCGCGGGCGGTTTTCTGGTGCGCGTGAAGGCCGCCTTCTGGCGGCTGAGCGCGCGGGCGATCGACGCGGTGAACAGCTGAGCGCATGTTCATCACCTTCGAGGGCATTGACGGTTCGGGCAAATCCACGCAGGCGCGGATGCTGGCGGAAACGCTGCGCGCCGAGGGCCACGCGGTCGTTCTGACCCGCGAACCCGGCGGCAGCCCCGGCGCCGAGGAAATCCGCAAGCTGGTCCTTGAAGGCGATCCGGACCGCTGGTCGGCGGAAACCGAGATCCTGCTGTTCACCGCCGCCCGGCGCGACCATCTGGAGCGCACCATCGCCCCTGCGCTTGCCGCCGGAAAGACCGTGGTCTGCGACCGTTTCGCCGACAGCACGCGCATGTATCAGGGCCTGACGCGCGGGGATCTGCGCCGGACGGTCGATGCGCTGCACAGCCTGATGATCGGGCGCGAACCGGACCTGACCTTCCTGATCGACATCGACCCGGAGCTGGGCCTTGGCCGCGCGCTTGCCCGCAACGGCCACGAAGAGCGCTTCGAGGAATTCGGCCTCGACATGCAGGTGCGCATGCGCGGCGGTTTTCTGGCGCTTGCCGGGGAATTCGCCCCCCGCTTCCGCATCATCGACGGCGGACGCAGCCCCGAAGCGATTGCCGCCGATGTCGCCGCCATCGCCCGCGAGGCCCTGGGATGAGCGCGGCCGACCTTCCCGATCCCACGCAGATCGAGGGCGCGGCCCATCCGCGCGACACGCATCACCTTTTCGGGCAGGCCCGCGCCGAGGCGGATTTCCTCGAGGCCTTCACCACCGGGCGGCTGCATCACGGCTGGATGCTGACCGGACCGCGCGGCGTGGGCAAGGCGACGCTTGCCTGGCGCATCGCGCGGTTCCTGCTGACGCGCCCGCATGAGGATGACGGCGGCCTTTTCGGCGCGCCGCCCCCGCCCGCCAGCCTTGACAGCGACCCCGACCACCCCGTCGCGCGCCGCATCCATGCCCAGTCGGAGCCCGGCATCTTCCTGCTGAAGCGCGGTCCGAACGATCGTGAAACCGCGCTTTCGGCCGATATCCGCGTGGACGACGTGCGCCGGCTGAAAAGCTTTCTGCACCTGTCCTCGGCCGAAGGCGGGCGGCGCGTGGTGATCGTCGATGCCGCGGACGAGATGAACACGGCTGCCGCCAATGCGCTGCTGAAGCTACTGGAAGAGCCGCCCCATGGCGTGACCTTCCTTCTTGTCGCGCATCAGCCCGCGCGGCTTTTGCCCACTATCCGCTCGCGCTGCCGCGAATTGCGCCTGGCCACGCTGTCGGCCGGCGACATGGCCGCCGCCCTTGCCCAGGCCGAGGTCGAGACCGACACCCCCGAGGCGCTTGCCGCCCTTGCCGGCGGTTCGGTCGGAGAGGCGATCCGGCTGACCAATCTCGACGGGTTGCAGAATTACGCGCGCCTCGTCGCGCTGATGGGCACCCTGCCCCGACTGGACCGGATCAAGGCCCTGTCGCTGGCCGACAGCGTCACCGGCAAGGGCAACGAGGCGCGCTTCGACCTGATGCTGGGGCTGGCCGACCTGTTCCTGTCGCGCCTGGCCAAGGCCGGGGTCGCCGGCCCTCCCGCCCCCGAAGCCGCCACCGGCGAAGCCGCCCTGCTGGCCCGCCTGGCCCCCGACAGCGGCGCGGCGCTGAAATGGGCGGCGTTGCAGCAATCGCTTGGCGCGCGGGCCCGGCATGGACGGGCGGTCAACCTTGACCCCGCCGCGCTGGTCATGGATATGGTTCTGGAGATAACGGCGGCCGCTGCTGCCTGAGCGACAAGGACCGGCAGATGCCCACCACTCAGCCCAGCATCGTAGACAGCCACTGCCATCTTGACTTTCCCGATTTCGCCGACGACCTGCCCGGTGTCGTGCAGCGCGCGCGCGATGCGGGCGTGACGCGCATGGTCACGATCTGCACCCGCCTGCGCAACGAACCGCAGGTGCGCGCCATTGCCGAGCGCTTCGAGGGCGTCTTCTACGCCGCCGGAACCCACCCGATGAGCGCGGCCGAAGAACCGATGGCCACGGTGGATGCGCTTGTCGACCTGTCCCGGCATCCCAAATTCGTCGGCATCGGGGAAACCGGGCTCGATTATCACTACACCGCCGACAGCGCCGAGGTGCAGAAGACCTCGTTGCGCATTCACATCGCGGCGGCACAGGAAACCGGCCTGCCGCTGATCATCCATGCCCGCGCGGCCGATGACGACATGGCCGCGATCCTGCGCGAGGGCTATCGCGCGCGGCCCTATAGCTGCGTGATGCACTGCTTCTCGTCCTCGCCGGAGCTGGCCCGCGCGGCGCTGGATCTGGGGTTCTACCTGTCGATGTCGGGCATTGCAGCCTTTCCCAAAAGCCAGGAAATCCGCGACATCTTTGCCGCCGCCCCGCTTGAGCGGGTGCTGGTCGAAACCGACGCGCCCTATCTTGCCCCGCCGCCATTCCGCGGCAAGCGCAACGAACCCGCCTATACCGCCCATACCGCCCGCCGGGGGGCCGAGGTCTTCGGCCTTAGCTACGCGGATTTCGCGGCCGCCACCTCCGCCAATTTCGACCGGCTCTTTTCCAAGGCCAGTATCGGGGTGCAGGCATGAGCACGCTGCGCTTCACCATCCTCGGCTGCGGCTCGTCGGGCGGCGTGCCGCGCATCGGCGGCCACTGGGGCGAGTGCGATCCGCAAAACCCCCGGAACCGGCGCACGCGCTGCTCGATGCTGGTCGAGCGTGTGGGCGAGGCGGGCACGACCCGCGTGCTGATCGACACCTCGCCCGACATGCGCGAACAGCTGTTGCGCACGGGGGTCGGCACGCTGGACGCCGTGGTCTTCACCCACAGCCATGCCGATCATGTCCACGGGCTTGACGACCTGCGGCAGGTCACCTTCAACATGCGCAAGCGCCTGCCCGTCTGGGCCGACAGCGACACGCAAGAGGCGCTGCTTGGCCGCTTCGGCTATGCCTTCGTGCAGCCGCCGGATTCGAACTATCCCCCGATCTGCGACCTGCGCGCCATCCATGACTGCTTCGAGGTGGCGGGCGCCGGCGGCGCGATCGCGTTCCAACCCTTCCGGGTCGAGCATGGCAATATCGACGCGCTTGGCTTTCGCATCGGGGATCTGGCCTATCTGCCCGATGTCTCGGCCATCCCCGAACCCGCCTGGGCGCATCTGGCGGGGCTGAAGGTCTGGGTGCTGGACGCGCTGCGCCGCACCCCGCACCCGACCCATGCGCATCTGGCGCTGTCGCTGGAATGGATCGCCCGCGCCGCCCCGGTCGAGGCGGTGCTGACCAACATGCATATCGATCTGGACCATGATGTGGTGATGGCCGAAACGCCCGCCCATATCCGCCCCGCCCATGACGGGATGGTGCTGGAGCTTCCCGAATCATGAGCCGCGCGCCCGCGAAGGCCCGCCGCCCATGACCGCCCTGATCGACGTGATCCTGCCCGTCTTCATCGTGATCGGCTTTGGCTACCTGGTGACATGGCGCGGTATGCTGAGCGAGTCCGCAATCGACGGCGTGATGCGATTTGCGCAGAATTTCGCGGTGCCCGTGCTTCTGGCGCGCTCGATCGGGCGGCTGGATCTGGGAGCAAGCTACGATCCGGGGCTGATGCTCAGCTTCTATTCCGGCGCGCTGACCAGCTTCGTGATCGGCATTGCCGCCGCGCGCCGGCTCTTTGGACGGAGCGGCCCGGATTGTGTGGCCATCGGATTCGCCTGCATGTTCTCGAACTCGCTCCTGCTTGGTGTTCCGATCACCGAGCGCGCCTATGGCGCGGATGCGCTTGCCGGAAACTTCGCGATCATCTCGATCCACTCGCCCCTGCTCTATACGGTGGGGATCGTGGCGATGGAGGCCGTCCGGTCCCATGGCAGCGGCGCGGGGCTGGGACGTGTCGGACTGAACGCGCTGGTCGGAGTTTTGCGGACGCCGCTGGTGATCGGCATCATGGCCGGCTTTGCGATCCAGCTGTTTCAGCTGACGGCCGGGCGCGACCTGCCCGTCCCGGTCTGGGCGGCGATGGACATGATGGCAACTGCCGCCCTTCCCACCGCGCTCTTCGGCCTTGGCGGCGTCCTGTTCCGCTACCGCCCCGAAGGCGACATGAAGGCGATCGCGATGGTCTCGGGACTGTCGCTTCTTGTCCACCCGGCCATCGCGTACGGGATGGGCCGCTGGGTCTTTGACCTCGACACCGCCCTGCTGCGCTCGGCCGTGCTGACAGCCGCCATGGCGCCCGGTGTCAACGCCTATCTCTTTGCCAATATATATAGCGTGGCGAAGCGCGTCGCGGCCTCAAGCGTTCTGCTGGCAACGGCAGGTTCCATCCTGACGGTCTGGGTCTGGATCGCAATCCTGCCATGAGAAAAGGGGGCGCCGCCCCCTCGGCGCTGCCGCGCCTCACCCTCGGGATATTTCCGCTCTGAAGAAACCGCACGCCGCCCTCTTCTTCAGAGCGCAAATATCCCTGGGGGGTGAATTTGCGCAAGCAAAGAGGGGGGCGAGCAGCCCCCCCTTTCCTGTTACACGTCACAATGTGTAGCGCCCGGCTCAGCGCGGGGTCACGCCCCGCAACCGCTCCGAACGCCGCCGCAGCAGCTCGACCGTCGTCAGAAGCGCGATCGAGATGATCACGAGGATCGTCGCGACCGCAAGGATGGCGGGGCTGATCTGTTCGCGGATACCGTTCCACATCTGGCGCGGAATGGTCTGTTGCGTATGGTCTGCCACGAAGAGAACCACCACCACCTCGTCGAAGGAGGTCACGAAGGCGAACAGGGCGCCCGAGATCACCCCTGGCAGGATCAGCGGCATCACGACGCGGAAGAAGGTCGTGCGCGGATTGGCCCCGAGATTGGCCGCCGCGCGGATCAACGACTGATCAAAACCGATCAGCGTGGCTGTCACCGTGATGATCACGAAGGGAATGCCCAGGGTGGCATGGGCCAGGATGATCCCCGGATAGGAGTTTGCCAGCCCGGTCTTCGAATAGAAGAAGAACAGCCCCGTAGCCGTGATGATGATCGGCACGATCATGGGCGAGATCAGGATCGCCATGATCGCCCGACGGAAGGGCATTTCCGGACGCGCAAGTCCAAGGGCCGCCAGCGTGCCCAGCACCGTTGCCACCAGGGTCGAGAAGAACCCGATGATGACCGAGTTCTTGGCGACATGCATCCATTGCGCATTGTGCCAGAAATCCGACCACCAATGGCCATTGCGCGGCGCCTCGGGGTTCTGCATGCCGAAGGTCATCAGGCTGTCATACCAGCGCATGCTGTAGCCTTCAGGGTCGAAGCTGAGCATCTTCTCGGTGAAGGTGAAGTAAGGCTCTGCGTTGAACGACAGCGGCATGATGATCAGGATCGGCGAGATCAGGAACAGGA
The DNA here is from genome assembly GCF_058747975.1 of Rhodobacter maritimus. Classification (NCBI taxonomy): domain Bacteria; kingdom Pseudomonadati; phylum Pseudomonadota; class Alphaproteobacteria; order Rhodobacterales; genus Rhodobacter; species Rhodobacter maritimus. Next base: position 2,396,113 of record NZ_CM179095.1, read on the forward strand.
AGATCAGCGTGCAGATCGCCAGGTAGCAGTAGTGCCAGGTCTTTTCGAGCGGGCTTGCATAGGCTGGAAGCGCCATTGTCTCTCTCTCGGTCTTGCCGGAGGGCGACGTGCCGCTCCGGTCGTTCCAGTCATGTGAAGCCGGATCAGCCCAGCTTCATCTTGTCGATCCCCACCAGCCGGTCATAAAGCCAGTAGAGCAGCAGGATCCCGCCCAGAAGCAGCCCCGCAAGGGCGGCGGCCAGCGACCAGTTGAGGGATTTCTGCATGTGGAAGGCGATCAGGTTCGAGATCAGCTGACCGTCGGCGCCGCCGACCAGAGCGGGCGTGATGTAGTAGCCGACAGCAAGGATGAAGACGAGAAGCGCCCCGGCGGCAATACCCGGAAGGGTCTGCGGCAGATAGACCCTGCGAAACGCGGTCCAGCTTGAGGCACCAAGGCTGCGGGCCGCACGCACATAGCTGGGCGGGATGGTCCGCATCACCGAATAGAGCGGCAGAACCATGAACGGCAACAGGATATGCGTCATCGCGATGATCGTGCCGGCCTGATTGTAGATCATGGCGATCCGGCCCTGATCGTCGATGATACCCAAGGCAACCAGCGCCGAGTTGATCACGCCCTGCTGTTGCAGCAGCACGATCCATGCGGTCGAACGTACCAGAAGCGATGTCCAGAACGGCAGCAGCACGAGGATCATCAGGATATTCGACTTGGCCAGCGGCAGGGTTGCCAGCAAATGCGCGATCGGGAAGGCCAGCAGCATGCAGAGCACGGTAATCAGCCCCGAAAGCATGAGCGTGCGGCCGAACAGCTTCTTGTAAACCCTCTGGCGTTCCTCGACCTGCACGATCTTGCCCGCCTCGTCGCGGGTCATGTCCAGCGCGGCCAGATAGAAATCCGGCGTGAAGGCCGAGGAGGCCGAGCGCATCGCCCGCCAGATCATCGGATCGCCCCAATCCTCATTCAGCGCAAGGATCGCCTCGCGGTAGGGAGGGGCAAGATCGTCGGCGCGGCGCGCGGCGGCGGTGAACAGCGAGCGGGTGCCGGCAACGTCATAGTTGATCCGCGTTCCGGCGGCACCGGCGGTCCGTTCCTCTCTCATCAGCTTGAGGTCGGCCGCGAGCGCTGCGAAAGCCGCCTCGTCCGGCACGGTGCCTTGCGGATTCGCACCGAACCATTCGTCAAGTGCGGGGGCCGCGTCGGAAAATGTCGGGTTGTAGATCGACTGGAACAGCATCTGTCCGATCGGGATCACGAAGGTGATCACGACGAACAGGAAAAGCGGAGCCACCAGCATCAGGGCCTTGCGCTTGGCGCGCGCCTGGGATGCGGCAAGCGCCGCCTTGAGCGGTTTGCCATCGGCCGTAGTCAGCGAAGCGGTTGCGTCGGTCATGCGATGTCCCGTCGTGAAGATCTGGTCGTCAGGCCGGGCTTGCGCGCCGGGCCCGGGTGCAGAGGCGGCAGCGGTGCCGCCTCTGCAAATCGGGATCAGCCGGCAAGCCAGGCGTTGAACTGTTCGCTCAGCTCGACATCATGGTCAGCCCAGAACTCCGGGTCGTCCAGAACAGCGTTCGTCATGTTGTTCGGGGCGGTCGGCATATGCGGGCCCATCTCGGTCTTGCCGTCCTTGTAAAGGCCGACCAGAGCCGCCGAGGATTTCCGCGCGGGACCATAGCTGATGTACTTCGCCTGATCGGCCAGCCGCTGCGTATCGGTGGCGAATTTCAGGTATTCCATCGCGGCCTCGGGGTTCGGCGATCCTTTCGGGATCGCGAACATGTCGAGGTCCATGTACTGGCCGTCCCAGATCACGTCGAAGGGTTTGCCTTCGGACACCATCGCGTCGAAGATACGGCCGTTATAGACCGTGGTCATGCTGACCTCGCCATCGGCCAGAAGCTGCGGCGGCTGCGCGCCGGCTTCCCACCAGACGACATCGTTCTTGATCGTGTCGAGCTTGGCGAACGCCTGCTCCACGCCCTCGGCCGAACCAAGCTTTTCGTAGATCTCCGCGGCGGGGACGCCATCGGCAATCAGCGCCAGATAGAGCGTACGCTTGGGGTTCTTCGGCAGGCCGCGCTTGCCCGGGAATTTCTCCAGATCGAAGAAATCAGCCGCAGTGGTCGGCAGGCCGTTCGGGAACTTGGTGGTGTCATAGGCGATCACGGTACCCCAGACGATGTTCGCCACGGCGCAATCGCGCAGCGCACCGTCTACGAAATCGTCGATGGCCGGGGTGCCGTCGGGCGCGGCGGGCAGATCGTCAGGGTTGATCTCGACCAGCGCGCCTTCGTCACACAGGCGGATCGCATCCGAAACCTCGATATCGAACACATCGCCGGTAACGTTGCCGGCCTCGACCTGCGCCTTCAGCGGCGAGGCCGGGTTGTCTGCGTCGATCATGTTGACCTTGATGCCCGTCATTTCGGTGAAGGGCTTGTTATAGGCTTCGACCTGACTGGCAGAATAGGCGCCCCCCCACGACACCACGTTGACCTCTTGCGCGGACACGGCAAAGCCGGTTGCGACAAGAGCCGTGGTCAGGATCATCGTCTTTTTCAGATTGTTCATATTGGACTCCCGGTTGGTTTGGTTGTTTACGTTTTCTTTGGCCGCCAAGGGGCGGCAGGCTGGCAGTGGCGCGCCCGCAGGCAGCGCCCATGCCGGATGTCAAAGCGGATCGAGTGCCCGCGCATCCTGCGGATGCCAGCCGATCTTGAGCGACTGCCCGGGCGAGAGCTTGGTCTGCCCCAGGGTGTTGCGCATCTTCATGACGAAATCATCGGACCCGGCAACGCGCAGCCGTGCGCGCAGGATGTCACCCATGTAGATGACCTCGAGCACTTCGGCGCCGATCATATGCGCGCCGGGCGGCATCATCTCGGGTTTGAACTCGACCCGCTCGGGGCGGATCGACACGAGCGTCTTCTGCCCCTTCTCGGTAACATTGACCGGCGTTGCGTCGATCAGCTCGCCATTGGCCAGGCGCACCAGGGCCTTATCGGCCCCCAGCTCTTCGATCGTGCCGGGCAGTTTGTTGTTCTCGCCGATGAACTGGGCCACGAAGCTGTTCTCGGGGCGTTCATACAGATCCTCGGGTGGCGCAAGTTGCTGGATGCGGCCATCGTTGAACACGGCCACGCGGTCCGACATGGTCAGCGCCTCGCCCTGGTCGTGGGTGACATAGACGACGGTGATCCCAAGGCTTTCATGCAGGTGCTTGATCTCAAACTGCATATGTTCGCGCAGCTGCTTGTCCAGCGCGCCAAGCGGCTCGTCCATCAAGACCAGCTCGGGATCGAACACCAGCGCACGGGCAAGCGCGATCCGCTGCTGCTGGCCGCCCGAAAGCTGCGCGGGGCGGCGATTGATGAAGCTGCCCATCTGAACCATGTCCAGCGCGCGTTTGATTTTGGTCTCGCGCTCGGATTTGCCCATACCGCGGACTTCAAGAGGAAAGGCGAGGTTCTCCCCCACCGACATGTGCGGAAACAGCGCGTAGTTCTGGAACACCATGCCGATGCCGCGCTTGTGCGGTGGAACCATGTTGATGTTCGTGCCACCCAGCCGGATCTCGCCGTGCGTCGCGGTCTCGAACCCCGCGAGCATCATGAGACAGGTGGTCTTGCCTGACCCCGAGGGCCCCAGCATCGTCAGAAATTCGCCTTTGCCGACCGACAGGTTCAGGTCTTTTACGACCAGCGTTTCCCCGTCATAGCTTTTCTGCACGCGATCGAATACGACGAATCCTTCGCCGTTGGCTGCAGTTGTCAAAGCGGGCTCCCCAGTTGGTTTTTTGTGGTTGGTTTTTATCCCGTATCGCAAACTAAAACGGATGCGCGCCAGTTATTCAAGAACTGATTTTGTCGCGCCTTCCGCTTCGGAAAGGACCCTTTTCGCTTGCACGGAACGCTTCGGCGGCCCCGATCCAAAAGCGACAGGTTGACCCCGTTTTGAGACTAGGGTCGCAAAAAGTTCCGCATTGCAGCACGGCCGGGACACCCGCCAAAAGCCTCTCGCGGGGGCAGGCGCATCCGGGAAAACGGGCGGACGGCGGGACAAAATCCGTCGGATCGCGGATCGCCGCACCGAAATCGAATCGCCTTTATGAGGGAAATTAAAGAATCACACTGAAGGTGATTGGTGCGGTCGAGAAGACTCGAACTTCCACGGGAGTTACCCCACAGCGACCTCAACGCTGCGCGTCTACCAATTCCGCCACGACCGCACGTCTGAGGCTTGGTGGCGGCGTATTAGCCGAGGCTTTCGAGGAAGGGAAGCGGATTTTTTGCCCCGCATCCGAAATCCTTCCGGCCGGCGCTATATGCCCGCCCAAAAGAAATCGGGCAGGCCATCGGCGGCCTGCCCGGCATCAATTTCAGGATCGTCAGAGGATCAGGACCGCCCGCCAAGCGACCATGCGGCCTTGCGGATCAGCTCGTTCCGTTCCGGCTGGCCGGGGGCGAAGACCGGCGTGGTCCCTGCCCCGGCGGCGTCGAATCCAGTCTGATACCAATCCATCGCAAGGTCGGGGCGCATGCTGGTTCCGAATCCCATCGCCAGGTGATGGCCCAGCAATTCGCCATAGACACGCTCGCCAAGGGCCGTCAGCAGCAGCGCCGAGGACAGCGCCACATCCATGTCGTCGGTGCGATAACCGACCGAGAGACAGATCTTCGCCGTACCCGACAGCTGCGCGGGGGTCATCCCCGAACCGAGCGCGAAGGCCGAGACATCGCTGAGCACCGCGTCACGCGCCTTGAGCGACAGTGCCGAGACCTGATCCTTCATTGCCGGGGCCAGCCCCGCGCATTGCGCCACGATCTCGGTCGGGGTTGCGGTCGCGATCTTGGCCGCCATGTCCTCGCCCTGGCTGATGGCATAGGTGCGCGCCAGGCAGAACTGTTCGCTCAGCGCCTGATTGGCGTCGCTCATCGAGGCCAGCGTGGTGAACCCGCCATTGGTCGAGGTCACGAGGTTGACCTTGTTGCAATGCGACGCAAGCGAGGCCTGAACCGCGCCGCCACCGCCCATGAAATTCGGCAGCGCGGCGGTGACAGGCGCCGGTGCAGCAGGTGCAGGAGCCGGTTCCGGCACGGCGGTCTCGGTCGTGGCGAATTGCGGGATCGTGGGCGCGCCCTGCAACACCGGCGGCGCAGGAACCACCGGCACCATGGCCATGGTGCCGGGCATGACCCCGCCCGCGGCCTCGTCGCGCCACGAGACGAGCAGCCCCTTCATCCCCATCGGGTTCGCGGCCGCCTGCTGCATCGTCATCCCGCCCCCCGCGATCGCGCGGTGATACGAGCCGACAAGAAGCGTGCGTTCATACTCGGTCAGCTGGCCCGTGGGCGTATATCCCAGAAGGGCCTGATATTCGCGGATCGCGCCGCGCGAACGCGACCCCAGAACGCCATCGGGCGATCCCGCCGGAAAGCCGAAATGGTTAAGCGCGACCTGCACGTCGCGGTTCGCCTCGCGCTGCGCCGAACTCACCGTGGCCTTGGGTGCCGCGCGATAGGTCCGCTGCGCGGGGGCGCGGCGTTGCTTGTTGCTTTCGTTGACGATGGCCCCGCCGATGATTCCCCCGATGATCCCCCCGACAAGGCCGTCGGCATCCGCGCGCGCCTGCATCGCAGGCCCCGTCGCAAGCGTCAGCGCCAGCGACACGATAAATAGCTTTTTCGTTTTCATACCCGTTTCTCCCTTGCTTATGCCACCCCGACGCAACTCTCCGAAAAGCCGCCGCCCTGTTCAGCGCCATGCGATCCTGTTGCGCCCTTCCCCAAATACGGGCGGCCCGCCGATAAGGCGCGTTGTCAAATACCTTCTGTCCCGAACTTGAATTTGGAACTTGTGACGGAATAACACCAAACAGTGTTCTCCCGAATCGCCATCAAGGCAAGGTTCTTGATCGACCGGACCGGCAAAGGAACAAGGTATGGTTGAATGGATCATGGCGCATGCGCCTGTCGGCTATGCCGAGGCGCTGGAATTCATGGAAGACCGGGTGGCGCAGATCGCCGCCGGGCGGGCCGATGAGGCCGTCTGGCTGCTGGAGCATCCGCCGCTTTATACCGCAGGCACCTCGGCCCGCCCCGAGGATCTGACCGATCCCGACCGTTTCCCGGTCTTCGAGGCCGGGCGCGGCGGCCAATACACCTATCATGGCCCCGGACAGCGCGTGGCCTATGTCATGCTGGACCTCAACCGACGCGGGCGCGACGTGCGCTGCTTCGTGCGCCAGCTCGAGGCCTGGGTGATCGCGGCGCTTGCACAGTTCAACGTGACGGGCGAGATCCGCGAAGGCCGCGTCGGGGTCTGGGTCACGCGCCCCGACCGGCCGCTCAATCCCGACGGCACCCTGCGCGAGGACAAGATCGCCGCGATCGGGGTCAAGCTGCGCCGTTGGATCAGCTTTCACGGCATCTCGATCAATGTGGAACCCGATCTGAGCCATTTCGAGGGAATCGTGCCCTGCGGCATTCGGGAACACGGTGTCACCAGCCTTGTCGACCTGGGCCTGCCGGTGACGATGACCGATCTCGACGCCGCCCTGATTTCACAATTCGGGGAAATTTTTGGTGATTTGCACGAAAAATGCGCTGCAATGCCCTGACGCGACAGAGTGTCATCTGGTAATACAAAGGGGATCGCTCCAACTCGGGGCGCGAAGCCGGCCCGATTGCCGGCCCAACCAGTCAAGGATAACGCGATGAAGATCAGCCTCTATGCCACCCTCGCCGCTTTCGCATTTGCCGTCCCGGCGATGGCACAGGATGCCGCCGTCGGCGAAAAGGAGTTCGCCAAGTGCAAAGCCTGCCACATGATCCAGGCCCCCGATGGGACGGACATCGTGAAAGGCGGCAAGACCGGCCCGAACCTTTATGGCGTGATCGGCCGTCAGGTCGCTTCGGAAGAAGGTTTCAAATACAAGGACTCGATCGCGGCCGTGGGCGAAACCGGCCTGATCTGGGACGAGGCCGAACTGGCCGCCTATGTGACCGACCCGAAAGCCTGGCTGGTCGAGAAGACCGGCGACAGCGGCGCGAAGACCGGCATGACCTTCAAGCTGAAGTCGAAACAGGCCGACGTGGCGGCCTATCTGGCCTCGGTCGCCCAGTAAGGGCCGCGGGCGCGCGGAACACGCGCGATACCGAAAGCACAATCCCTCAAGGCGCGGCAATTTTTCCGATTGCCGCGCCTTCGATTATTGCCGTTCGTGAATTTGGTCTTTAGAACAGTCCTATACCGGCGCAGGTTGGGAGAACCGGCGCCGTCGCGCTAAATGGGAGATCAGCATGGCGGACGCAGCCGTTCACAGCCATGGTGAACATGACAACCGGGGTTTCTTTGCCCGCTGGTTCATGTCCACCAACCACAAGGATATCGGTATCCTCTACCTCTTCACCGCGGGCTTCGTCGGCCTGATTTCGGTGATGTTCACCGTCTACATGCGCATGGAGCTGATGGAGCCGGGCGTGCAATACATGTGCGCCGAAGGTGCGCGCTTCATTGCCGATTCCTCCGCCGTGTGCACGCCCAACGGGCATCTGTGGAACGTGATGATCACCTATCACGGCGTGCTCATGATGTTCTTCGTGGTGATTCCGGCCCTGTTCGGCGGTTTCGGCAACTACTTCATGCCGCTGCATATCGGCGCGCCGGACATGGCCTTCCCGCGGATGAACAACCTCAGCTACTGGCTTTATGTCGCGGGGGTCTCGCTTGGCGTGGCCTCGCTTCTGGCGCCGGGCGGCAACGGCCAGCTTGGCTCGGGCGTGGGCTGGGTACTTTACCCGCCGCTGTCCACCACCGAGGCCGGGATCTCGATGGACCTTGCGATCTTTGCGGTGCACGTCTCGGGCGCGTCCTCGATCCTGGGCGCGATCAACATGATCACCACCTTCCTGAACATGCGCGCGCCTGGCATGACGATCCACAAGGTGCCGCTGTTCGGCTGGTCGATCTTCGTGACCTCGTGGCTGATCCTGCTGTCGCTGCCGGTGCTGGCCGGTGCGATCACCATGCTGCTGATGGACCGCAACTTCGGAACGACCTTCTTCGACCCTTCGGGCGGCGGCGATCCGATCCTCTATCAGCACATCCTGTGGTTCTTCGGCCACCCCGAGGTCTACATCATCATCCTGCCCGGCTTCGGCATCATCAGCCATGTCATCGCCACCTTCGCGCGCAAGCCAATCTTCGGCTACCTGCCGATGGTCTATGCGATGGTCGCGATCGGGGTTCTGGGCTTCGTCGTGTGGGCGCACCACATGTATACCGTGGGCCTGTCGCTGACGCAGCAAAGCTACTTCATGCTGGCGACGATGGTCATCGCCGTGCCGACCGGGGTGAAGGTCTTCTCGTGGATCGCCACGATGTGGGGCGGCTCGATCGAGTTCAAGACGCCGATGCTCTGGGCGTTCGGCTTCCTGTTCCTGTTCACCGTGGGCGGCGTGACCGGCGTTGTCCTGAGCCAGGCGCCGCTCGACCGGGTCTATCATGACACCTATTACGTCGTGGCCCACTTCCACTATGTGATGAGCCTTGGCGCGGTCTTCGCGATCTTCGCGGGCGTCTATTTCTGGATCGGCAAGATGTCGGGCCGGCAATATCCCGAATGGGCGGGCAAGCTGCACTTCTGGGCCATGTTCATCGGTTCGAACATGATCTTCTTCCCGCAGCACTTCCTGGGCCGCCAGGGCATGCCGCGCCGCTATATCGACTATCCCGAAGCCTTCGCCTTCTGGAACTACATCTCGTCGATCGGCGCCTTCGTTGCCTTCGCCTCGTTCGTGTTCTTCATCGGCGTGGTCTTCTACACACTCTTCGCCGGCAAGCGCGTGACCGAGAACAACTACTGGAACGAATATGCCGACACGCTGGAATGGACCCTGCCCTCGCCGCCGCCCGAACACACGTTCGAGCAGCTGCCGAAGCGCGAGGACTGGGATCACGCCCACGCGCACTGAGCGGGCTGATGCCTTATGAATGGGTGATCCACCCCGACGCGGCCCCGGAGCATTCCGGGGCCGCTGTCACTTCGGCGCCCCCGTCCGGGCCCGCGCCCCTGGCCGAGCTGCACCTGTGGCCCTACCGGTCGTTGCCGCGCAAGGGCTTCGTTCTTTTCATCGGCGCCACCTGCACGCTGCTTCTGCTGCCGCTGCTGGCGGTTCTCGGGTCCGTCATCATGTGGGCGCTGCTGCCGTTCCTGCTGGCCGCGATCGGCGCGATCTGGTGGGCGCTCACGCTCAGCTATCGCAGCGGCGAGGTGCTGGAGACGCTGCGCATCTGGCCTGACGAGATGGTCCTGACGCGGCACGACCCGCCCGCGCGCAACCGGCAGTGGCGCGCCAACCCCTACTGGATCACGCCCGAGCTGCACGCCCGTGGCGGCCCGGTCGAACAATATCTGACGTTGAAAGGCGGCCCGCGCATCGTGGAGCTGGGCGCGTTCCTGACACCCGAAGAACGGCTTCGCCTGTGCGACGAGCTGCGCGCGGCGCTGTCCCGTGCCCGCCGGCCTGGCCCCGGCACCTGAGCCCCCGCCCCAAAAACAACACGCCCGCGAAGGATCTTCGCGGGCGCTGAACGGGCATCCTGCGGGCGCTTAGCCCAGCCGGGCCTTCACCATGGGCCCCACCGCGCCGAAATCCATCTGCCCGGTGAATTTCGACTTCAGTTCGCCCATCACGCGGCCCATGTCGCGGATCGAACTGGCCCCGATCGACTTTATCGCGGCATCGACCGCCGCCTCCACTTCCGCGGGCGAGAGCTGCCGGGGCAGGAAATCCTCGATCACGCGGACCTCGGCCAGTTCCTTTTCGGCCAGTTCAAGCCGCCCGCCCTCTTCATAGGCGCGCGCCGATTCCTGGCGCTGCTTGACCATCTTACCCATGATGGCCAACACCTCCGGATCTCCGACCGACCCGCCATCCCCTTCGGAACGCAGGGCAATTTCGCGGTCCTTGATGGCGGCATTGATCAGACGCAGCGTCGAAAGCCGCTCTGAATCCTTGGATTTCATCGCATCCTTAAGGGCCTGTGCGATCTTCTCGCGCATGTCCATGGCTTCATCCCCAGTGGTTCAAGGCGGCCAGAATAGCCAAATCCGGCGGCAGGCACAACCTTGCCAACCCATTGAAATATATAGAAAACGAGAAAGCCCGTTATCCCCTTGACCCCGGCCCCCGCCGCCCGTAGTTTCCAGCAGATTTTTGCCCGGGGAGTCGCGCCATGTCTGCAAGCCAACAGTCATCGGAAAAACCCACCGCACTGATCGCATTGGCAGACGGGCAGCTGTTCTACGGCTACGGCTTCGGCGCGACCGGCGAGACGGTGGCGGAACTTGTCTTCAACACGGCGATGACCGGCTATCAGGAAATCATGACCGACCCGTCCTATGCCGGGCAGGTGGTGACCTTCACCTTCCCCCATATCGGCAATGTCGGCGTCACCCCCGAGGATGACGAAAGCTACGAGACCCCTTCCGCCGCCGGGCTGGTGGTCAAGTGGGACCCGACCGAACCGTCGAACTGGCGCGCCTCGGGCGACCTGCGCGACTGGCTCGAGAAGCATGGCCGCATCGGGATCGGCGGTGTCGATACCCGCCGGCTGACCCGCGCGATCCGCCAGCAGGGTGCGCCGCATGTGGCGCTTGCGCATGATCCGAACGGTGTCTTCGACATCGAGGCGCTGGTGAAGAAGGCGCGCGAGTGGAAGGGGCTTGTCGGGCTCGACCTCGCAAAGGAAGTGACCTGCGCGCAATCCTACCGCTGGAACGAAAAGCGGTGGGCCTGGCCCGAGGGTTACTCCACCCGCGAAGGCGCGGGGCTGAAGGTCGTCGCCATCGACTATGGCGCAAAGCGCAACATCCTGCGCTGCCTGGCCTCGGCGGGATGCGACGTGACGGTTCTTCCCGCCTCGGCCACGGCCGAGGATATCCTTGCGCTTGGGCCCGACGGGGTGTTCCTGTCCAACGGTCCGGGCGATCCGGCCGCGACCGGCGAATATGCCGTGCCGATGATCAGGGATGTTCTGGCCGCCGATCTTCCGGTCTTTGGCATCTGCCTGGGCCACCAGATGCTTGCGCTTGCGCTTGGCGCCAAGACGATCAAGATGAACCATGGCCATCATGGCGCGAACCACCCGGTCAAGGACCTCGTCACCGGCAAGGTCGAGATCACCTCGATGAACCACGGCTTCACGGTGGACAGCCAGAGCCTGCCCGAGGATGTGCAGGAAACCCATGTCAGCCTGTTCGACGGGTCGAATTGCGGCATCGCGGTGAAGGGAAAGCCGATCTTCTCGGTGCAATACCACCCAGAGGCGAGCCCCGGCCCGCAGGACAGCTATTACCTGTTCGAGCGTTTTGCCGAGGCCATGCAGGCCCGCCGCGCCGGATAAACCCGCAGAACCCACGAAATACAGTGGGTTGCGAAGATTTGTTAACCCAACGTTAACCACGGGAAGCGAACGCTGCGCGTATCGTTTTACACGCTGTGGTTTCATGACGGCTTCTGCCCAGCTTCACCTTCGGCCCGTTCCCGCCCCGGCGGCGCGTGGCGATGTCGTGGCCCTGCCCCTCGCGCCGCCCCTCGGGGTGCCGGGGCGCATGCCGCTGGGGCAGATCCTGCTGGACATGGGTGCGGTAAGCCCGACCGACCTCTTGCAGGCGATCGTGATGCGGGATCGTCAGCAGGTGCGGCTGGAGGATGCGCTGCTCAGCAACGGCTGGGTGAGCGAGGCCGACCTGATGGCCGCCCTGGCGCGTCGCTGGCAGGCCCCGGTTCTCGACCTGCTTGCAGAGCGGCCGGACCCGCGCCTGATCGACGCGATCGGCGCGGAAACCTGCCTCGGCCTGTCGCTGGTTCCCTGGCGCCGGATCGGCGGACAGACGGTGATCGCCACCGCCCGGCCGGATCGCTTTGCCGCCCTCTGCGCCGCTTTGCCGGCCGCCATCGGCCCTTATGCCATGGTCCTCGCGCCGGAACGCGACATCCATGCCAGCCTTCTTGCGCAGCGCCAGACCGCGCTGATCCGGCGCGCCGAGACCCGCGTGGCCGCGCATGAAAGCTGCCGCAGCGGCGATGGTGCGCGGCTGTCGCGGCGGGCCCTGGCGCTTCTGGCGGGAACCGCCGTCGCACTTTGGGCCGCGCCTTATGCGGCGTTCACGCTGATCTTCCTGTGGACGCTACTGACGCTGGTGCTGGGAACTGCGCTCAAGGCGGCGGCCTTCGTGGCAGAGCTGCGCGGACAGGCGCGCACCCGCCCGGCCGTGCACACGCCCCTGCCGCCGGGCCAGCTTCCCGTGATCTCGATCATGGTTCCGCTTCTGAAAGAGCGTGACATCGCGGACCGCCTGCTGCGCAGGCTGGGGCGGCTGAACTATCCGCGCGAATTGCTCGACGTGCTTCTGGTGCTGGAAGAGGATGACAGCACCACCCGCGACATGCTGGCAACGACCGATCTTCCGCACTGGATGCGCGTCGTGCGCGTGCCGGACGGCCCGATCAAGACCAAGCCGCGCGCGCTGAACTATGCGCTGAACTGGTGCCGCGGCACGGTGATCGGCATCTATGACGCCGAGGACGCGCCCGCGCCCGATCAGCTTCAGACGGTCGCGCGCCGCTTCGCCGAAGCCGGCCCCGAGGTGGCCTGCCTGCAAGGCATCCTGGATTACTACAACCCCCGCACCAACTGGCTGTCGCGCTGCTTCACCATCGAATATGCGGCGTGGTTCCGATCCATGCTGCCGGGGATCGCGCGGATGGGGCTTGCGGTTCCGCTTGGCGGCACGACGCTGTTCTTCCGGCGCGCGGTGCTTGAGGCGCTTGGCGGCTGGGATGCCCATAACGTGACCGAGGATGCCGATCTGGGCATCCGCCTTGCGCGCCACGGCTACCGCACCGAGCTGATCCCCACCGTGACGGAAGAAGAGGCCAACTGCCGCACCCTGCCCTGGGTCAGGCAACGGTCCCGCTGGCTCAAGGGATATGCAATGACCTGGGGCGTGCATATGCGTGATCCACGGCGGTTGTGGCGCGAACTGGGCCCGCGCCGCTTCGCCGGATTCCAGATCCTGTTCCTGGGGGCGCTGTCGCAGTATCTTCTGGCGCCGGTCCTGTGGTCGTTCTGGATCATCCCGCTTGGCCTGTGGCACCCGATGCAGGAGGTGATGACCGCCGGCCAGATGAACGCGCTGATCCTGTGCTTCCTGGGCGCCGAGGCGGTCAACATCACCGTGGCGCTCTGGGCGGTGCGGGGGCGCGCGCATCGCCACCTGATGCCATGGGTGCCCACGCTTCACATCTATTTCCCGCTCGGCGCGCTTGCCGGCTGGAAGGCGATCTACGAGGTGGTGACGATGCCCTTCTACTGGGACAAGACCGCCCATGGCGTCTTCGACGAGATCCATGAAGAACTTGTCGCCGCCGCCCCGGTCAGCGCGCTTGTGCCCGCCACCCTCGGCCCGGCCGGCGGGCAGACCGGCGGTCGGTTGCCCCGCGCGCCGCTGATCGGCTGAGCGCGCCCGTCAGCGCGGCGCGCGCACGCCGCCCGCATCCAGCTTCAGCCGCGTCTCGAACGCCTTGGAGATATGCGCCCGCAGCGCCGCCTGGGCGCCATCCTCATCGCCCGCGCCGATCGCGTCGACGATCGCGGAATGCTCGGCCAGGGCGGTTTCGCCCCGCCCCTCGGCCGCAAGTGACGTGGTGGCCAGAAGCGCCATGGAGCGATGCACAAGGTCGAGCTGCTGCACCAGGTAGCGGTTATGCGAGGCCAGGTGGATCTGCTTGTGGAACCGCCTGTTGGCGCGGCTGAGCGCCTCGGGATCGTTCAGGATGGTCATGTCCTCGGCCACCATATCGCGCAGCACGCGCACCTCTTCGGCACTGGCATGCTTGGCGGCCAGGCGCGCGGCAAGGGCTTCCAGCTCGGCGCGCACGACATAAAGCTCGGCCAGCTGGTTGTGGTCGAGCGAGGCCACGATCAGGCTGCGCCCGTCCCGCGCCAGCATGGATTGCGTTTCAAGACGTTGCAGCGCCTCGCGCACCGGCGTGCGGGACACGCCGAAGCGATCCGCCAGCTCGGATTCGACCAGCCTGTCGCCGGGGCGATAGATCCCGCCGTCGATCGCTTCGAGGATAAGGGTGTAGGCGTCTTTCTGCATCGGTCCGCTTTCGGCAAGCCACCCGGCTTCGCGGGGCGTGAAACCCTAAGCCGGGCGTGGGGGCGATGACAAGCCCGCGCGCGCCTGCGATTGCCGTTCACCGGCGGCCGGGCTAATATGCGCCATGCCCGCAGAGCGCTTTCATCATGTGACCAACTGGGTCTTCGACCTGGACAACACGCTTTATCCGCCCGCCGCCCGGCTTTTCGACCAGATCGAGATCCGCATGACGCATTTCGTGATGCAGGCCCTTGGCATCGAGCGGACCGAGGCCGACCGCCTGCGCCGCCACTACTGGGCGCTTTACGGCACCACGCTTGCCGGCCTGATGCACGAGCATGACGTGGACCCCGGCCCCTACCTGACCGAGGTCCATGACATCTCTCTTGATCATCTGGCGCCCGACCCCGCGCTGCGCGCCGGGATCGCCGCCCTGCCCGGCCGCAAGATCGTCTATACCAACGGCTGCGCCCCCTATGCCGAACGGGTGGTTGCCGCGCGCGGGCTTTCGGGCCTGTTCGACGGGATCTACGGCGTCGAGCATGCCGCGTTCCGCCCCAAACCCGACCGCGCCGCCTTCGAGACGGTCTTCGCCCGTGCGGACATCACCCCCGCCCGCGCCGCGATGTTCGAGGACGATCCGCGCAACCTTGCGGTTCCGCATGCCCTGGGCATGCGCACGGTTCATGTTGCCCCGGCCCCCGTCGAGGCGCCGCATATCGAGCACCATACCGACGATCTGGCGGGGTTCCTGACCGCGCTCAGGCGCTGATCGCCCAGGCACGCGGACCCGGCGCGACAAATTGTCCGATGGCGAGGCCCGGCCAGCACACTAGATCGAACCGCGATCGACAGGATCACGCGAACGGGAGATCTGCAAGATGACCACCACCACCGCCGCCGAAACCGGCGCCAGCCCCACCATGCCTCACGCCCCCGCGAAGAAAGAGCCGACAGCCGCGCTGTTTCTCTTTGCGCTCGTGCTCGTCGTCGGTGTCGGCGCGGCAACCTTCATCTGGGGGCTCGGAGCGCTTATCATCTCGGCGGTGATCGCCAGCTGGGCCATCCTTGCCCTTCTGGTGTTCATGACGGCGGGCAGCTGACGGCATTGGACCTTGCCCCGCGCCCGCGCTAGATTGCGGGCAAACGATGGAGGGCAGGCCATGGCCGGGCAAACGCGGATCACAACCGATATCCTTATCTCGGGCGGCGGCGTTGCGGGCCTTGTTGCGGCCGCGGCCTTCGGCGCCGCCGGGTTCCGCGTGATCTGCGTGGACCCCGCCCCCCCCGTCACCAGCGAAACCGACGCAGGCGCGGATCTGCGCACCACCGCCTTTCTGCACCCCTCGCGCAGCGTCCTCGAGGCCGCGGGCCTCTGGTCCCGGCTGGCGCCATTTGCCGCGCCCCTCCAGATCATGCGCATCATCGACGCGGGCGGCGAGAAGCCCGAGGCGCGGCTGACGCGCGATTTCAATGCCGAAGAGATTTCGGACGAACCCTTCGGCTGGAACCTGCAAAACTGGCTCTTGCGGCGCGAGATGGTCGCCCGCCTGGCCGAGTTGCCCGATGTCAGCTTCCGCCCCGGCATCGCAACCACCGGCGTCGTGACGCGCGAAACCTCGGCCGAGGTGCGCCTGTCGGACGGCACGCAGGTCAGCGCCCGGCTGCTGATGGCCGCGGACGGGCGGAACTCGCCCGTACGCGAGGCGCTTGGCATTCCCGTCCGCACGACGCGCTATGGCCAGAAGGCGCTTGCCTTCGCCGTGACCCACCCGATCCCGCATCACGACATCTCGACCGAGATCCACCGCTCGGGCGGGCCGTTCACGCTTGTGCCGCTGCCCGACCGCGACGGCCAGCCCTCTTCGGCCATCGTGTGGATGGAGCGCGGCCCCGAGGCCGAGCGGCTGGCGGCCCTGCCCGTCCCCGAATTCGAGGCCGCGATGCTGGAACGCTCCACCGGGTTCCTCGGGCCGCTGACCCTTGCCACGCGCCGTTCGGTCTGGCCGATGATGAGTCAGATCGCCACGCGCTTCAACGCGCAGCGCAGCGTGCTGATCGCCGAGGCCGCGCATGTGATCCCGCCAATCGGCGCGCAGGGCCTGAACATGAGCCTTGCCGATCTGGCCTGCCTGCTGGACCTGTGCCGCAACGACCCCGCGCATATCGGAGAGCCCGCCATGCTGGCCGCCTACAACCGCCGCCGCTGGCCCGAGGTGGCGGCGCGGGTGGCGGGGATCGACATGCTGAACCGTGCCTCAATGGCCTCTGCGCGTCCGCTTCGGGATCTGCGGGCTGGCGTTCTGGGCGCGCTCTATTCGCTGTCGCCGGTGCGCAAGACGCTGATGCGGGCGGGGCTCGGGCTGCGCTGAAAAAATCTGGCGGCCTTATCCATTTGTTAAATCCGATGCAGGAGGCTGGCCGGGACAGCAGCTCATACCCCCGGAGGCTTCGATGCATCTCAAACCCCTCGCCGACGAACTGGCCGATATCCGCGCCGAGATCGCGCGCCTGAAGCGACGCGAGGCCGAATTGCGCGCGGCCTACCTGACCCAGCCGGAACTGCCCCGCGCGGGGCGCCGCCACCGGGTCGAACTGGTCACCCAACGCATGCGCATCTTCGATCCCCGGCTGCTGCCTGCCGAACTGCGCAGCGATCCCGCCTTCCAGCGTGACAAGATCACCCGCGTGCTGCGCACCGTGGCCATCGGACAGGGCGAGGCCGGGATCCCCGAACCGCATCAGTTCGATTTCGCACGCCCGCGCGGCCTGTTCCGCTTTGCAGCGATGCACTGACCCCGCCCTCCGGGCGCCGCGCTCAGCCCAAAGGGCCGGGGCGGCGCTCTTCGGACAAAAGCACATTAGCCTCGACCTGCCCGACTCCGGGCAGCGTCATGATCCGGCGCCGCAATACGCGCTCGAAATCGGCAATGTCGCGGGCGGTGACGCGCAGCCGGTAATCGAACAACCCCAGGACGTGCTGAACCACCTGCACCTCTGGGATCGCCGTCGCGGCGCGCTCGAAATCTTCCAGGCTGACGCGCCCCTTGGTGGCAAGCTTGATCCCCAGGAACACGGTCACGCCGAAGCCCAGCTGCGCGGGGTCCAGAACCAGTCGCCGGCCCTTCAGGACGCCAGCTTCCTCCAGCCGCCGGATGCGCCGCCAGCAGGCGGGTTGCGACAGGCCGATCATCCGGCCCAGCGCCCCGGCGCTTTGGGTGGCATCCCGCACCAGCGCGCGCAGGATCGCCCGGTCGGTATCGTCCATCTCGATCCCTGCGCTCATAGCGGCAGTTCCTCGCTTTTCTTGATCGTCGATACCAGCATCAACGCCTCGGTATCGGCGATATGCGGCAGGGTCAGGATCCGGGCGCGGTAGATTTCCTGATAGTGCGCCATGTCCCGCGCAATCACGTTCAGCCGCACATCGGTCTGGCCCAGAAACGTCTGGATCTCGAGCACTTCGGGAACCTTGCGCGCGGCCTCCAGAAACTCGTCAAAGGCGCGCGGATGCGTCTTGTCGAGGGTGAAACGTAGACTCACCTCAACCTCCCAGCCCAGCACCCGCCAGTCGATCACCGCCTGCTCCCCTAGAATTACGCCCGCCTCGCGCATCTTCTCGATCCGGCGCCAGCAGGTCGCCGTCGTCAGCCCCGCCCGCGCGGCCAACTCGGCACCCGACAGGCCCGGCTCCGCCAGCATCTGACGCAAAATCCTGCGATCGACATCATCTACGCGCATTAATTTATCTCATTATTAAATGATCAAGAATGGATATTACCAATGATCTGCAAATTATTCAAATTTTGAACGGCAATTTTCTTCAACCTTCGTATTCTGCCACCAGACATCAACGGAGGAACGCCATGCGCGTCTATTATGATCGCGATTGCGATGTGAACCTGATCAAGGACAAAAAAGTCGCTATCCTCGGCTATGGCAGCCAAGGCCATGCCCATGCGCTGAACCTGCGCGACTCGGGCGCCAAGAACGTCGTCATCGCCCTGCGCGAAGGCTCGGCCACGGCCAAGAAATGCGAAGCCGAGGGCCTGAAGGTCATGGGAATCGCCGAAGCGGCGGCCTGGTGCGACCTGATCATGTTCACCATGCCCGACGAATTGCAGGCCGAAACCTACAAGAAATACGTCCATGACAACCTGCGCGACGGCGCGGCGATCGCTTTCGCCCACGGCCTGAACGTGCATTTCGGCCTGATCGAGCCCAAACCCGGCGTCGACGTGATCATGATGGCGCCGAAAGGTCCGGGCCACACCGTGCGCGGCGAATATACCAAGGGCGGCGGCGTGCCCTGCCTCGTGGCCGTGCATCAAGACGCGACCGGCAAGGCGATGGAGCTTGGCCTGTCCTACTGCTCCGCCATCGGCGGTGGCCGCTCGGGCATCATCGAGACGAACTTCCGTCAGGAATGCGAAACCGACCTCTTCGGCGAACAGGCCGTGCTGTGCGGTGGCCTGGTCGAGCTGATCCGCATGGGCTTCGAGACCTTGGTCGAGGCCGGGTATGAGCCCGAGATGGCCTATTTCGAATGCCTGCACGAAGTGAAGCTGATCGTGGACCTGATCTACGAAGGCGGCATTGCGAACATGAACTACTCGATCTCGAACACCGCCGAATACGGCGAATATGTCTCGGGGCCGCGCATCCTGCCCTATGACGAGACGAAGGCCCGCATGAAGGCCGTCCTGACCGACATCCAGACCGGCAAGTTCGTGCGTGACTTCATGCAGGAAAACGCCGTCGGCCAGCCCTTCTTCAAGGCGACCCGCCGCATCAATGACGAGCATCAGATCGAACAGGTCGGTGAAAAGCTGCGCGCCATGATGCCCTGGATCTCCAAGGGGAAAATGGTCGACAAGTCGCGCAACTGAGCGATAAGACAGATCTTGCGGGGGGCGCCTGAACGGGCGCCCTTTCGCATTCCGCCCCGGAAGAAAGGCCGAACCATGCACGACACCCCGCAATCCGAACTTGACGCGATCACCGCCGAGCGTGCCCGGATCTTCTCACGCAAGTGGTTCGCGGATCTCATGTCGGGCAGGCTTGGCGCGGGGGATACGTTCTGGCTGGGGAATTACGGCATCGGGCTGGTTATCGTGCCCGCGGTAGTGCTGCTGGCCGCGATCCTTGCCGCTGCGGCGCCGCAGGCGATGGCCCCGGTTCTTGCCGTCCTGGCGGCCGTGGCGGGGATCTACCGGATGGCGCTGCTGCGCGCCTTCCTCATCGTCATGCGGCGGCAGGACGGCCCGCGCGGCTGGTTCCGCGCAGGGGCCGCGATCATCGCCATCGACGGCCTCGCGCTTCTGGGCTATGCGGCATCCGCCCTGACGGGGTGAGGGGGCTCAGATCTCGGCCTCGACCGCCGCCACGATCCCGTCCACGGTTTCGCGCAACATCGCGTCATCCTCGCATTCCGCCATCACGCGGATCAATGGCTCGGTGCCCGATTTGCGGATCAGGATCCGGCCCTTTCCGGCCAGGCGCTGCTCTGAGAGGGAAATCACTTTTCGAACATTATCGGACGAAAGCGGCTCTTGCCCCTGCTGGTAACGCACGTTTTTCAACATTTGCGGCACGGTCTCGAATTGCGTGACAAGTTCGCTTGCGCGCTGCCCGGTCTCGACCATGGCGGCCAGGAACTGAAGCCCGGCGATCAGCCCGTCGCCGGTCGTGGCATAATCGGTCATGACGATATGGCCCGATTGTTCCCCGCCAAGGTTGAAGCCGCCCTCGCGCATGCGTTCGACGACATAGCGGTCGCCCACGGCGGTGCGTTCCAGCCGCAGCCCGCGCGCGTCCAGGAACCGCTCCAGCCCAAGGTTCGACATCACGGTGGCCACCAGCGCGCCGCCGCGCAGGCGCCCCGCCTCGGCCCAACGGGCGGCCAGAAGCGCCATGATCTGATCGCCATCGGCAACGCGGCCGGTCTCGTCCAGGATCATCACCCGGTCCGCATCGCCATCCAGGCAGATGCCCAGATCCGCGCCATGCGCCACCACCGCCTCTGCCGCCGTCTCGGGATGGGTCGAGCCGCAGCGGTCATTGATGTTGAAACCGTTCGGCGCCACGGCAACCGGGATCACGTCGGCGCCCAGCTCCCACAGCACCTCGGGCGCCGCACGATAGGCCGCGCCGTTCGCGCAATCGACCACGACCTTCAGCCCCGAAAGCTGGCCGCGCCCCGGAAAGGTGGTCTTGGCATATTCGACATAGCGGCCCCGGCCATCCTCGATACGCTTGGCCCGGCCGATATTCTGGGGCTGCGCGGGCTCGATCTCGGCCCCGACGATCGCCTCGATCTCGGCCTCGGCCTCATCGGACAGCTTGAAGCCGTCGGGGCCGAAGAACTTGATGCCGTTATCGGCCGCGGGGTTGTGCGAGGCCGAGATCATGATCCCGATATCGGCCCGCATCGAGCGGGTCAGGAAACCCACCGCCGGCGTCGGCACCGGCCCCAGAAGCAGCACGTTCATCCCCGTCGAGGTCAGCCCCGCGGTCAACGCATTTTCCAGCATGTAGCCCGACAGGCGCGTATCCTTGCCGATCACGACGCGGTGGCCGTTGCGCCCGTCGCGGCGGAAATAACGCCCCGCCGCCGCCCCCAGACGCAGCGCCAGCTCGGCCGTCATGGGATAGCTGTTGGCGCGGCCCCGCACCCCGTCGGTTCCGAAAAGCTTCCTGCTCATTGCTCATACCCTTCTGAAATCGCACGCCAAAGCCGCACGCCCTGCGCAACTTCGGCCACATCGTGAACCCTGTGAATCTGCACCCCCTGCGCAAGCCCCGCAAGCGTGACGGCAAGCGTGCCGGGCATGCGCACGCGCGCCTCGGGGGCCTGCCCGATCGTGCCGATGAAGCGCTTGCGCGAAGCGCCCAGCAGAACCGCGCATCCCAGCCCGTGAAACAGGCTCAGCCCGCGCAGCAGCGCAAGGTTATGCGCCACCGTCTTGCCAAAGCCGATGCCGGGATCGACGACGATCCGCTCGGGCCCGATCCCCGCCTGCGCCGCGGCCGCGATCCGGGCCTCCAGGTAGTCATAGACCTCAAGCAGAACATCGTCATAGCGCGGGTCTTCCTGCATCACCTCAGGCGTGCCCCTGGCATGCATCAGGCAGACCGGCGCCCCGGTTTCGGCCACGGCGGCGGTCATGGCGGGATCGTATTCCATCGCCGCCACGTCATTCACAAGATCGGCCCCCGCCTGCAACGCGGCGCGCGCCACGGCGGCCTTGCGCGTGTCGATCGAAAGCGGAAGGCCCATGCCATCGCCCCGCAGGGCCGCGATCACGGGCGCGGTGCGCGCGATCTCTTCGGCATCGGGCACGACGGCGGCGCCGGGACGCGTGGATTCGCCCCCCAGATCAAGGATATCCGCCCCCGCCGCCTGCATCCGCCGCGCCTGATCCATCGCCTCTTCGGGGCGCAGGAACATCCCGCCATCCGAAAAACTGTCGGGCGTGAGGTTCAGGATCCCCATGATCTGCGGCGCCTCAAGACGCAGGCGGGCGACGGGCGCGCGCGGCGCGCTCAGCCGGTCCAGCATGTCGGCGGGAACCTCGGAAAGCGGCACGATACCGTCCGAGCCGCCATGTCGCAGCACCTCGACCCGGTCGAACCAGCACCATCCCCCCGCCAGCGGCAAGGCCCCGCGCGGGCGCGCGGCGGCATCGGTCATGGCGATCGGTCGGAAATACAGACGCTCCATGCCCCCGCTTTCACCCGATCGCAGCCGACTTGGCAAGAGCCTAGCGCGTCACCACCGCAATCGGCACGCGGCTTCCTGCCGGGGCTGAAACATCGCCGTGAAGCTCCAGCCGGGTGGCGGCAAGGGTTTCGGCCAACCACAGCGCAAGCGCCACGGCATCGCGCGCGGGCGCCTTGGGCCCGTCCACCGCATCGAGCACGATCTTGGAGGGCGCCCAGACGATGGTCCGGCCCTGCTTCATCGCCCAGTCGATCTCGGTCCGGCTGGAAACCACCACGCAGCGCGGATCGCGCGCGGCCAGCATCCATGCGTTCTGCTCGATCGCCAGAAGGTCGATGCGCCGCTGCGTCGGGCGATGACCGCTTTGCGGCACCGCCCCGTCGGGCATTCCCACGGCCAGGATCACCGGCAGGCCCGCCGCCTCGATCCGGTCCAGCCGCTGCGCAAGATCGGGCGCCGCGATGGCGGCGTTCGACAGAAGGGCCACCAGCGGATGCAGCGCCTCGGCCGAGCCGTCCGCCGCCACGCCCTGCACCGGAATCGCCGCGCGGGAACGCACGATCTCGACCCCGAGCGCGCCGGGGCCGCGATCCAGCTTTTCGATCCGGACGAAAACGCGCATCGCCTGCGGTTCTGCCAGAACGCGCTCGGCCACACGTTCGGCCAGCGTTTCCAGCAGGTTGAGCCGCTCATCGGCCAGTTCGGCCGCGATCGCCTCGGTGATGCGGTCATAGGACAGGATGCGGTCCACATCGTCGGCCAGCGGAGAGATCTGCCCCCGCACCTCGACCACGACATTGAAGCGCAGCCGCTGCGCATGGCCCCGCTCTTGCTGGAACGCACCGATATCTGCCTGCACGACATGATCGCGCAGCGAGATGCGGTCGCGCGGATCGGCCCCCGCAGAGGCTTCGGCGCGCTCTTCAGGATGAGCGAAGGCAAGTGAGATGTCGCTGGTCATGGGATTTCCGCTTCAGTCGGGCGGATCATAAGCAAAGGGTGGGCCCCGGCCCACCCCGAAACGGCATCCCGCAGTCGCAAGCGACCTCAGTTCATCGCCGTGCGCAGCGGCGGGCGGTAGAAGATGTGCGACCCGATCTGCGTCGTGCGCGTGAAGCGGGTCGACCAGTTCGGCCGAACGGCCGGGGTATGGAAGAAGGTCGCGCCATCGGTCAGCCCGCGTGGTGCACCGTCCAGCATCGCCCGCGCCACCTTGGCCACGTTCACGAAAGTTGCGTTCTGCGGCACCGTATCGGGGCGCCCGTCGCAGGTGAACGAAAACTGGCAGCCACGGCCATTGCTCTGGTTCACGACGCTACAGACCGAGCCCGGAAAGGCCGCGTCATCGACGCGGTTCAGAATAACCTCGGCCACGGCGATCTGGCCCTGAAGCCCTTCCCCTCGTGCTTCGTGATAGATCGCGGAGGCAAGGCACTGGAACTCGGCCCCGCCCGAAGGCGCAGGCTGCGCCGACAGCCATTCGGCCGTGATCGGTTGCGGGGAAGCAACGGATTTGGAAGACTTGCGCGGCGCTTTCGGCGCCGTGGTGATGGCAGAGATGCGTTTTGCCGGGATCGCCTCAAGCGCAGAGCGTTCCTGCCCCAGAAGCGCCACCAGACCGCTGCCCACAATCGCGGTGGGATCGTTCGACTGGCTTACCGTAACTTCGGCACGCAAGCCTCCGGCCATGGCAAGAAGCACGAGCGCGCCCCCCGTCCAGCTTTTCAGCACTGACATGTTTTCTTTCCGATAAGTTCAATCGCCCCGGCCCGCAGGCCGCGACCGCAGTGCCATACCCGAAAAACGGCCAAAGAGTCTACCCGGGGGCGGGATCACGCTTTGCGGCGCGATTTCATGCGCGGATTTCAGCCGAAGCCGCGACCTCGGGAAAGCCGGGAAAGAGGTGCAGGAGCAAAGGCAAACTGCTGAAAAAACGTGCGGAATCGCAACGAGGGTGCGGATTCAACCTCAGGTTTTAGGGGTCAGCAGCGCGAAGTGTGCTGCCGCAAGTCGCGCAACCGGCACGCGAAACGGCGAACAAGACACATAATCGAATCCCGCCGCGCGACAGAACGCAATCGATTCGGGGTTGCCGCCATGCTCCCCGCAGACCGAGATCGTCAGGTCCGACCGCGCCGATCGTCCGCGGGCCGCCCCCATCAGCAACAGCTCCCCCACCCCCTCGACATCGAGAATATGGAACGGATCTTCGGCATAGACCTTCTGATTGACGTAAGAGCCCATGAACCGTCCCGCATCGTCGCGCGACAGCCCGTAGGTCATCTGCGTCAGGTCGTTCGTGCCGAAGGACAAAAAGGCCGCATGCTCGGCGATCTCGCCCGCGCGCAGGGCCGCGCGCGGAGTTTCCACCATTACACCCAGGCGATAGGTGAAATCGGCCTTCGCCTCGTTGCGCACGGCGGCGGCGACCGCGTCGATGCGGGTCTTGACCAGTTCCACCTCGCGCTGCGCCGAAACCAGCGGGATCATGATCTCGGGCACCACGGACGCGCCGCGGCGGCTTGCCTCTACGGTCGCCTCGAATATGGCGCGCGCCTGCATGTCGTAGATTTCCGGCACGGTGATGCCCAGCCGCACGCCGCGCATGCCCAGCATCGGGTTGAATTCGCTCAGCGCCTCGACGCGGCGCGTCACGTCCGACAGGGGGCGGTCCAGCGCCTCGGCCAGCTCGCGCATCCCTTCGCGGTCATGGGGCAGGAACTCGTGCAGCGGCGGGTCGAACAGCCGGATGCAGACCGGAAGCCCCGCCATGATGTCGAAAAGCGCCGTGAAATCCGCACGTTGCATCGGCAGAAGGCGATCGAGCGCGATATGCCGGTCATGCGCGGTATCGGCAAAGATCATCTCGCGCATGACGGTCAGGCGGTCCTCGTCGAAGAACATGTGCTCGGTCCGGCACAGGCCGATCCCCTCGGCCTCGAACATCCGCGCGGTGCGCGCATCGTCGGGCGTATCGGCATTGGCGCGGATGCCGATGTCGCGCGCATTGTCGGCCCATCGCAGCAGGGTGCGGAACCCGTCGTCCAGTGCCGGCTCCAGCATCTCGGCCGCGCCGGCCAGAACCTCGCCGTTGGTGCCGTCGACGGTGATCACCTCGCCCTCGCGGAAGATGCGGCCGTCGGGGGTGCGCAGGGTCCGCTCGCGCGCGTTGGGCTGCATGTCGGAACAGCCCACGATGCAGGGCAGGCCAAGGCCGCGCGCGATCACCGCGGCATGGCTGGTCATGCCGCCGCGTTCGGTCAGAACGGCCACGGCGGCGTGCATGCCGCGAATATCCTCGGGCACGGTTTCGCGCCGCACAAGGATGCAGGGCTCGTCCCGCGCCGCACTGGCCTGCGCGGCGGCCGAGGTGAAGACGATCTTGCCGGTCGCGGCGCCGGGGCTGGCGGCGATGCCATGCGCGATCGTGTCGCGCGGTGCGCGTGGGTCCACCTGGTAATGCAACAGCTCCGACAGCGCCCGCGGCTCGACCCGCAGCAGCGCCTCGTCGCGCGTGATGATCCCATCCTTGGCAAGCGCCACCGCGATCTTCACCGCCGCGCGCGAGGACCGCTGCACCCGCACCGCGTCGATGATCGAGACCGCCCCGTCCTCGACCGCGAATTCGATCTGCATCTCTTCGCGCAACTGCTCGCGGCAGGCCGCGCCATGGCGGACCAGACGGTCGAACACCTCGGGCGAGGCCTCTTCCAGCGATGCCCCGCGCGGATCGCGCGTCAGATACAGCGTCTCGACCGCCTGGTTGCGGCCCTGGCTCTGGCCGCGGAACCGTCCGGTGATGCGGGTGGCGCCGGTCACGCTGTCGACGAACTGCATCGTCCCCGAACCCGACAGGCCGGGCCCGATCCCAAGCGCCATCTCCTGCACCACAAGGCCAAGCGTGGCCTCGGCCGGGGCGCCCTTGGCTTGACGCAGAAGCCGCGCGGTCGTGCCCTCCCAGGCGCGCGCCATCGAGCGCAACACCTCGGCCAACTGGCGGGCGGGGGACTGCGGGAAATCCTCGTCGGTCTCGGCCTGATAGGCCTCAAGCGCCGCGGCAAGCGCATCGGGACCGGGGGGCGCGATGAACATGTCGGGATCAAGCCGCGCGACATGGGTGGCATAGCTTTGCACGAAACGCAGATAAAGCGCATCGGCGGCCTCGGCACCATGGCTCCGTTCCAGCCGGTCGCGCGCGGCATCGTTCATGCCGACATTCAGCACCGTCCCCGGCCCGCCCCATGCGGGATTTTCGGGGCTGGAGCGGACCGAGACCAGAAAATCATCGCCGAAAAGGGCGACCAGCGCCTCGGTATCGGGCATCTGGCCGGCGGCGATGGCGCGCACCGTCTCGACCGGAAGCGCCACGGTGCGCGGCACCGGAAGCTCCATCCGGATCAGGCGTTGCAGGCATTTCGCGCGCCAGCCATGGCGCGAGACGACAACCGGCGCCGAGGGCGTCAGTTCCACGAATTCGGCAAGATCGGCACGCTTCTGCATTGCAGCATTTCCTGAACTTGCGCGAAGCATAGGGCGAAAGCGATTCGCCGCAAGCGCTACCTTTGCCCGCGTCCCTCGCCGCTCAGCCCTCGATCCGCGTCAGATCGGCGACCGAAAGGCAGATCTGGCGGATCCGCGAAAGCAGATTGAGCCGGTTGCGCCGCACCACCTGATTGTCCGCGTTCACCTGAACCGCCTCGAAGAACGCGTCGATCGGCGCGCGCAGGGCGGCCATCGCTCCCATCGCGGCGGAGAAATCCTCGGCCTGCATGGCGGGCGCGATCGCGGCCTCGGCGGTGTCGAGCGCGGCAAACAGCGCGCGCTCCTCGTCGCTTTCGGCGAATTTCGGATCGGCGCCATAGCTGTATTCGACCCCGTCCTTTTCCTCGGCCTGGGTCAGGATGTTGTTGGCGCGCCGGAAGCCCTGGATCAGGTTCCCGCCATCCTCGGTCCCAAGGAAGGCCGAAAGCGCCTCGGCCCGCTTGACCAGAAGCGTGAGGTCATCATTGCCCGGCATGGCGAGACAGGCGTCGATCACGTCATGGCGGATGCCCTGATCGCGGAGATGGACCTTGAGGCGGTCATGGAAGAAGGACAGGAGGTCGAGCAATACAGTAGGAACCTGCCGCCCATCAACATTTGTCGTGACAATCGCGCTCGCCACTAGCGAAATCCCAAGCGCCTCTCGCGCCTCGCCCAAACGGCGATCATGCTCTTGACGATGAACCAGTTGAAAATGCTCAAGCAACAACTTGATCAGTCCGATCCGCAGCCCATTCCCCAACACCAGCCGGATCACCCCCAGCGCCGCCCGGCGGAGCGCGAAGGGGTCCTTGCTTCCCGTCGGCTTTTCGTCGATCGCCCAGAACCCGGTCAGCGTGTCGATCTTGTCGGCCAGCGCGACGGCGACCGAGACCGGCTCGGAGGGCACGTCGTCCGAGGGGCCAAGGGGCGAGTAATGCGCCTTGCAGGCATGCGCCACCGCCTCGGGCAGGCCCGCGGCGCGGGCGTAATAGCTGCCCATCAGGCCCTGAAGCTCGGGGAATTCGCCCACCATGGCCGAGCGCAGGTCGGATTTCACCACGCGCGCCGCCTCGGCCGCAAGATCGGGCTGGGCGCCGACCAGCGGCGCGATCTCGCGCGCGAGCGCCTCGATGCGCCGGATGCGGTCGGCCTGCGAGCCCAGCTTGTTGTGGAAGGTGACATCGGCCAGCCCCGCGCCCATGCCTTCAAGCCCCTCGGCGCGCACGGTGCGCAGGTCGTTCTCCCAGAAGAACCTGGCATCCGACAGCCGCGCCGACAGCACTTTGAGATTGCCCTGCAGGATCGTCGCGCCGTGATCGGCGGTTTCGCGGTTGGCCACGGTCACGAAGCCCTCGATCCGGCCGGTCTTCGGGTTGCGGACCGAGAAGAATTTCTGATGCTCTTTCATCGAGGTCTGAAGCACCTCGGGCGGCAGTTCCAGAAACGCGGGGGCGATGTCGCCCATCAGCACCACGGGCCATTCGACCAGCCCCGCGACCTCGGCCAGAAGGCCCCGGTCCTCGACCAGTTCCAGCCCGCGCGCGAAGGCCATGTTCTGCGCGTCGTGCCAGATATGTTCCTCGCGCTCGGCGCTGTCCAGAATGACGCGGGCGGCCTTCAGCCTGGCGCGGTAGTCGTCAAAGCTGCTGACGGCGAAGCGGCCCGGCGCCATGAAACGGTGCCCCTCGGTCGTGTTGCCCGCCACGATGCCGTCGACCTCAAGCGCCACGACCTCGGCCCCGGCCTCGGAACTGAGCAGGCACAGGATCGAATGCAGAGGGCGCACCCAGCGCAGGCTGCCCGCCCCCCAGCGCATGGATTTCGGCCAGGGAAAGTTGCGGATCGCGCTTTCCAGCACCTCGGCCACGATCTCGGGCGCGCGGCGGCCCGGCTTTTCGATCACCGCGAAATAGACCTGGCCCTTCTTGTCGTCCCGCCGCTCAAGCTGATCGAGATCAAGGCCGGTCGCGCGCAGAAAGCCCTGCACCGCGGCATCGGGGGCGCCGACAGCGGGGCCCTTGCGCTCCTCGCGCAGCGTGGGGCTTTCGTCCGACAGCCCCTCGATTGTCAGGCACAGCCGGCGCGGCGTCGAAAACGCGCCCGCGCTTTTGTAATGCAGCCCGGCCGCGACCAGCCCGTCGGTCACAAGACGGCGCAGGTCCTCGCGCGCGCGGGCCTGCATGCGGGCGGGGATTTCCTCGGAGAAAAGCTCGATCAGCAGGTCGGACATGTCACTTCTCCGCATTCTCGTTGAGTTGGTGCCAGGCATAGGCCCGGCCATCGGGATAGACCGCCACCACGCGGTCGATACCGGGGCGGATCTCGTGTTCGGACAGGAAGGCGATGGCCGCGCCGCTTTCCAGATCGGCGCCGATCGTCGCGGCGTCGAAGCAGTCGAACCAGCCCGGCGCGTTCAGCGGCGTTGCGTGGTCATAGACGGCGAAGGTCTCGGACAGCATCGCCAGCGACAGGGGCGTCGAGAAACAGCCGCGGAACCGCAGCGGAGAGCTGTCCGCGTCGATCCCCGAAAACCCTTCGGTCAGGATCGGTTCGGGCCGGCCGGTCGTAACCGAGGTCAGCCGGATCTCGGCCGCGGGGGCCGAGGCGGGCAGCGGTTCGTAATAGCCGTAGACCTGCATATACCAGACCGCGGCGCCGGCGATGAGGGCGCTCAGCACGATGGCACCTCCGACGAACTTGCCATTCACGCCGCTGCCCCACCCGCTTCGGTCTGCACGAAGGCATCCGCGCATTTCTTCGCAAGCGCGCGCACCCGCCCGATATAGGCCTGCCGTTCCGTCACCGAGATGACGCCGCGCGCATCGAGAAGGTTGAACAGATGGCTGGCCTTGATGCACTGATCATAGGCCGGATGCGCCATCACGATGCGCCGCCCGGCCGCGTCGGTTTCGGGCGCGGCAAGGATGCGTTCGCATTCTGCCTCGGCATCCTCGAAATGCGTCAGCAGCATGTCGGTATCAGCCTGGTCAAAGTTCCAGCGGCTGTATTCCTGCTCGGTCTGGCGGAACACGTCGCCGTATTTCAGTGCGATCGGGGCATCCGGATCGTTGAAGGGCATGTCCATCACATGGTCGATGCCCAGCACATACATCGCAAGGCGTTCAAGCCCGTAGGTCAGCTCTCCCGAGACGGGCTTGCAGTCATGCCCGCCGACCTGCTGGAAATAGGTGAACTGCGACACTTCCATGCCGTCGCACCACACCTCCCAGCCCAGCCCCCAGGCGCCGAGCGTGGGCGATTCCCAGTCATCCTCGACGAAGCGGATGTCGTGCAGCGCCAGGTCGATGCCGATGGCCTCGAGGCTGCCCAGATAAAGCGCCTGAAGATCGGGCGGCGAGGGTTTGATGAGAACCTGATACTGGTAGTAATGCTGCAACCGGTTCGGGTTTTCGCCATAGCGCCCGTCGGTCGGGCGGCGCGAGGGCTGCACATAGGCCGCGGCCCAGGGCTTCTGGCCAAGCGCGCGCAGGGTGGTCGCGGGATGGAAGGTGCCGGCGCCGACCTCCATGTCATAGGGCTGCAACACCGCGCATCCCTTCGAGGCCCAGTAGGACATCAGGCGCAGGATGATTTCCTGGAACGAGCGCGGAGCGGCGGGCTTGGACATGGGGCACCTCGGATGAGAAAGCGCCCTCTCCCTAGACAAGGCACCGGCAAGGGTCAACGGGGGCGCGGGGGGCGGGGGCGCGGAATCGGGCACGCAAGGGTGAATTCGGCAGGCGCATTTTGGGGTGACGCGGGCGCTGGTCCTGCTAATTTGCCCCGCAGGGCACCGCGAACAGGTGCGACAACATGGGATTGAGGTATGAGTGGTTTTGTCAGAGCGGTCTGTGTGACGATGGGGCTTGGCCTGTCGGTGGCTGGCCTGTCGGGGGCCGCACTGGCCGAGGCGTGGGTGCAGATCGAGGCCCAGCCCTCGCTGAGCGGCGCCGAGGCGCGCGCGCGCGACTGGGCGGGCACCTTCCCCGACGTCTCGGGCTATGCGATGTCGACGGGCTGGTATGCGATCAGCCTTGGCCCCTTCGCCACCGAAGACGAGGCGCAGGGCCGGTTGCGGCTCTTGCTGGGCGAACGGCTGATCCCGCGCGACAGCTATGTCTCGGACGGCGGCAATTACCGCCAGCAGTTCTGGCCCGTCGGAGCGGCGCTTGGCACCGGCACGGCCGTCACGCCGGACGGCGCGGCGGCGCTTGGGGCCGGCTCGTCCGCTGCCCAGCCCGTCATTCCGGCCGAGCCGATCCCCCCGGCGGCCACCGAGCCCCCGCCCGAGATCGCGGCCGCGCCCGTCACGCCGCCGCCCCCGCCGGTCGAGACGCTGGCCGATTCCCGCCGCCTTGAAGCCGCGCTGAGCCGCGAGGAACGGCAGGAAATCCAGACCGCGCTGCAATGGCAGGGCTATTACAACAGCGCGATCGACGGCGCCTTCGGGCGCGGTACGCGCGGCTCGATCGTAGCCTGGCAAACCGCCAACGGGTTCGAGCCGACCGGGGTTCTGGCCTCGGACCAGCAGGCCGCACTTCTGGCCGCCTATCGCGGCGAGCGCGACGCCATCGGCCTTGCCCCGATCGAAGAGGAAAAGGCCGGCATCGCGGTCGAGCTGCCCCTGGGCCTTGTGGAATTCGACCATTACGACGCGCCTTTCGTGCATTACCGCGAAAAGAACGGCTCGGGCGTGCGGGTTCTGCTGATTTCCCAGCAGGGCGACCAGAACACGCTTTTCGGGCTTTACGACGTGATGCAGACGCTTGAGATCGTGCCGCTTGAAGGGGAACGCGCGCGCGATCGCAACGGCTTCCGGCTCAGCGGGCAGAACGAGCGGGTCCATTCCTACACCGAGGTGAAGCTGCAAGGCGGCCTCATCAAGGGCTTTACCCTGGTCTATCCGCCGGCCGAGGCGGAACGGATGGCGCGGGTGCAGGCGGCGATGCAGGCCAGCTTCCGCCCGGTGGGGGCGCATGCGCTGGACGATACGCTTGGCAAGCCGCTGGAGGTGGCAAAAAGCGATCTTCTGGCGGGTCTGGACGTGCGCCGCCCCGAATTCGCCCATTCCGGATTCTATGTCGATGCCAGCGGCAATGTCTTGACCGCCGAGCGCGGGCTGGAGGCCTGCGGGCGCGTGACCGTCGACGGCCAGCAGGTCGACCTGTCCTATGTGAACAAGGATCTGGGCATCGCGGTGCTGACCCCGCGCAGCACCCTTGCACCCTCGACCGTGGCCGAGTTCCGCACCGCGCCCGCGCGCACGGGAACCGAGATTGCGGTGGCGGGCTATTCCTATCCCGACGCGCTTTCGGCGCCGGTGCTGACCTTCGGCACGCTGTCGGACACGACCGGCCTGATGGGCGAAGCCGGGCAGGCGCGGCTGACCGCCAGCACGCTTGACGGCGACGTGGGCGGCCCGGTTCTCGACGGTTCCGGCTCGGTCATCGGGCTGCTGCTGCCGCGCGACGGGGGCGACGGCAAGCTTTTGCCCGCGGATCTTTCGCTGGCCGTGCAGGTGGATGCGATGACCCCCGCCCTGGCCGAGAACGGCTTTGTCCCGCAGGCCTCGGCCCGCAGCGGAACGCTTCCGCCCGAGGATCTGGCCAAGCTCGCGCGTCAGATGACCGTGCAGGTTTCCTGCTGGCAATAGGGCCTGCCCGTCCGGCGCGGCCCCCCGCGGGGCCGCGTCACTCGCGCCAGAAGCGCGGCAAAAGCAGCACCAGAACCGACAGAAGCTCCAGCCGGCCAAGGAACATTCCCAGGATCATCAGCCACTTGGCCGGTTCCGGAAAGGCGTTGATCGAGCCGGTGGGCGAAACCTCGGGCCCCCAGGCGGGCCCGACATTGGCAATCGCGGTCCAGGCGGCGGTCATCGCGGTCTGCGTCTCGAGGCCGGTCAGCGACAGCCCCACGATCAGCAGCCCGAATGTCAGGATGAAGAACGAAAAAAACGACACGACCGAATTCACGACCTCTTCGGGGATCTGGCGGTGATCGAAGCGCACCGGCTCGACCCGGTGGGGGCTGTGCAGGCGGCGGATCTGCGTCTTGATCGCCTCGAACAGGATCAGGTAGCGAAACACCTTGACCGAACACCCGGTCGAGGCCGTGCAGCCCCCGATCAGCCCCACGATGATCAGCACCACGAAGGCCATGTGCCCCCATTTCGTGATGTCCTCTGACGCATAGCCCGTGCCCGTGAAGGTGGACACCACGTTGAAGGTGACCTCGCGCAGGGTGGGAAGCAGGCTCGCCTCGTGCCGGATCATCCGGTAGGCCACGATCATCAGGATCGCATAAAGGTTCCAGCGCAGGAAGGCGCGCACCTGCGGGTCACGCCAAAGCGGCGCCACATGGCCCTGCGTCAGCTGGATGAACCGGATGAACGGCATCGCCGCCAGCAGCATGAACACCGAAGAGGCGTATTCCGGCGCGCCCTTGTAGACCCCGAAGCTGGCATTGTAGTTGGAAAACCCGCCGGTGCTCATCGTGGTCAGCGCATGCACGACGGCATCGAAGGCGGTCATGCCCAGGGCCGCGTAAACCGTGGCGCACAGCACCGTCAGCCCGACATAGATGCGGATCATCTGGGTCGAGATGTCCATCGCGCGCGGCAGGATCTTGCCCAGCGTGTCGAACCCTTCCGAGCGGAAATACTGCATCCCGCCGACCTTCATCACCGGCAGGAAGATCATCGCCACGATGACGATGCCAAGCCCGCCCAGCCATTGCAGGATCGCGCGCCACAGGTTGGTGCCCCAGGGCAGCACGTCCAGGTCGGGAAAGGCGGTGGTGCCCGTCGTGGTCATGCCCGACATCGCCTCGAAATAGGCATCGGTGAAACTGACGCCGGGCGCGCCGATCATGAAGGGCAGAGATCCGAAGAAGGGCAGCGCCAGCCACACCCCCGAGGTCAGGATGAAGCTTTGCTGCAAGGTCAGTGTCTTGCGCAGCGCGTTCTGCGAGGCCATCGCCAGAAGCGCGCCCGAAATGATGGTGATGATCGCGGATTCGAGGAAGGCGCGCCAATGCTCGTCCCCGCGATGGAAATCGAGCGCCATCGGTATCAGCATCGCCACGCCGAGAACCGAGATCAGAAGACCAATGATGTAACCCACCGGGCGCAAGTCGATCATGCGCCTTGCTTGCCCCTGTCGGTTCGGACCTGTCAAGGGCAAGCCGCGTCGGCGGCCGCTTGTGCCGAATTCCGCGTCACTCCCCGAAGCGGTGCAAGAATTTGTTACAATCGGTCGGTTTCCGCCTTGCGCCGCGCCGCAGCGTCGCTACCGTTCGCGCACACAGTCCGGGGAGGGTGTCTGATGTTTCGCAAGATCCTGATTGCAAACCGTGGCGAAATCGCGATCCGCGTGATGCGCGCGGCAAACGAGCTGGGCAAGAAGACGGTCGCCGTCTATGCCGAGGAAGACAAGCTTGGCCTGCACCGCTTCAAGGCCGACGAGGCCTATCGCATCGGCGAAGGCCTGAGCCCCGTCGGCGCCTATCTCAGCATCCCCGAGATCATCCGCGTGGCCAGGGAATCTGGCGCGGATGCGATCCATCCGGGCTATGGGCTTCTGTCGGAAAACCCCGATTTCGTCGAGGCCTGCGCCCAGGCCGGGATCACCTTCATCGGCCCAAAGGCCGAAACCATGCGCGCGCTTGGCGACAAGGCCTCGGCGCGGCGCGTGGCGATCGCGGCGGGCGTTCCCGTCATCCCCGCAACCGAGGTCTTGGGCGAGGATTTCGACGCGATCAAGGCCGAGGCCGCCGAAATCGGCTATCCGCTTATGCTCAAGGCAAGCTGGGGCGGCGGCGGGCGCGGCATGCGCCCGATCATGGGCGAGGGTGAGCTGGTCGAGAAGGTCCGAGAGGGCCGGCGCGAGGCCGAGGCGGCATTCGGCAATGGCGAGGGCTATCTGGAAAAGATGATCCTGCGCGCGCGCCATGTCGAGGTGCAGCTTCTGGGCGACACGCATGGCGGGCTTTATCACCTTTATGAACGCGACTGCACCGTGCAGCGCCGCAACCAGAAGGTCGTGGAACGCGCCCCCGCCCCCTACCTGACCGAGGCCCAGCGCGCCGAGGTCTGCGAACTGGCGCTGAAGATCGGCCGCGCGGTCGGTTATCAGAACGCGGGTACGGTCGAATTCCTGATGGATATGGACAGCCAGCAGTTCTATTTCATCGAGGTCAATCCGCGCGTCCAGGTGGAACATACCGTCACCGAGGAAGTGACCGGCATCGACATCGTGCAGGCCCAGATCCGCATCGCCGAAGGCGCCACCCTGGCCGAAGCCACGGGTATCACGGACCAAAGGGGGGTGACGCTTTCGGGGCATGCGCTGCAATGCCGCGTCACCACCGAAGATCCGCAGAACAACTTCATCCCCGATTACGGCCGCATCACCGCCTATCGCTCGGCCACGGGGATGGGGATCCGGCTGGATGGCGGCACCGCCTATGCGGGTGGCGTCATCACGCGCTACTATGACTCGCTTCTGGTCAAGGTCACGGCCTGGGCGCAGACCCCCGAGCAGGCGATCAGCCGCATGGACCGCGCCTTGCGCGAATTCCGCGTGCGCGGCGTCAGCACCAATATCGAATTCGTCATCAACCTGCTGAAACATCCGACATTTCTGGATTACAGCTATACGACGAAATTCATCGACACCACGCCCGACCTGTTCCAGTTCCGCAAGCGCCGCGACCGGGCGACCAAGATCCTGACCTATGTCGCCGACATCACCGTCAACGGCCACCCCGAGACCGCCGGGCGCCCCCGCCCCCCGGCCGAGGCGCGCCAGCCCCGCCCGCCCGCGCCGAAACACCCGGTGGCACCGGGTACACGCGACCTGCTGGTGTCCAAGGGCCCGCAGGCGGTGGCCGACTGGATGGCGGCGCAGACGAAGCTTCTGATCACCGACACCACGATGCGCGACGGGCACCAGTCGCTTCTGGCCACCCGCATGCGCTCGATCGACATGATCGGGGCGGCACCGGCCTATGCGGCGAACCTGCCGGGTCTTTTCTCGGTCGAATGCTGGGGGGGCGCCACCTTCGACGTGGCCTACCGCTTCTTGCAGGAATGCCCCTGGCAGCGGCTGCGCGACATCCGCAAGGCCATGCCCAATGTCATGACGCAGATGCTGCTGCGGGCCTCGAACGGGGTGGGCTACACCAACTATCCCGACAATGTGGTGCAGTTCTTCGTCAGGCGCGCCGCCGAAACCGGCGTGGACGTGTTTCGGGTGTTCGACAGCCTGAACTGGGTCGAGAACATGCGCGTGGCGATGGATGCCGTGGTCGAGGCCGGCAAGGTCTGCGAAGGCACGATCTGCTATACCGGCGACATCCTCGATCCCGACCGCGCGAAATACGACCTGAACTATTACGTCGCCATGGGCAAGGAGCTGAAGGCCGCGGGCGCGCATGTGCTGGGCCTGAAGGACATGGCGGGCCTTCTGAAACCGGCCGCCGCGCGCGCGCTCATCGGCGCGCTCAGGCAAGAGGTCGGCCTGCCGATCCACTTCCACACCCATGACACAAGCGGGGTTGCCGGCGCCACGGTCCTGGCCGCCGCCGATGCGGGCGTGGACGCGGTCGATGCGGCGATGGACGCGTTCTCGGGCGGCACCTCGCAGCCCTGCCTCGGCTCGATCGTCGAGGCCCTGCGCCATACCGAGCGCGACACCGGCCTCGATGTCGGCGCGATCCGCGAGATCTCGAACTACTGGGAGGCCGTGCGCCACCAGTATCGCGCCTTCGAGTCGGGCCTAGAGGCGCCCGCCTCAGAGGTCTATCTGCACGAGATGCCGGGCGGCCAGTTCACCAACCTCAAGGCGCAGGCGCGCAGCCTTGGCCTTGAGGAACGCTGGCACGAGGTGGCGCAGGCCTATGCCGATGCGAACCGCATCTTCGGCGATATCGTGAAGGTCACACCCTCGTCCAAGGTGGTGGGCGACATGGCGCTGATGATGGTCGCGCAGGGGCTGAGCCGGGAACAGGTCGAGGATCCGGCGGTCGACGTGGCCTTCCCCGACTCGGTCGTCGACATGCTGCGCGGCAATCTCGGCCAGCCGCCGGGCGGTTGGCCCGAAGGCATCACGCGCAAGGTGCTCAAGGACGAGAAACCCTCGACCGAGCGTCCGGGCCGGCACCTGCCCGCCGTTGACCTGGAGGCGACCCGCGCGAAGCTCTCGGCCGAGCTGAACGGCTTTGCCGTGGATGATGAGGATCTTGCGGGCTATCTCATGTATCCCAAGGTCTTCCTCGACTATATGGGTCGCCACCGCATCTATGGTCCGGTGCGCACGCTGCCCACCCCGGTCTTCTTCTACGGTATGCAGCCCGCGGACGAGTTCTCGGCCGAGATCGACCCCGGCAAGACGCTGGAGATCCGGTTGCAGGCGGTTGGCGAAACCGGCGATGACGGCAACGTCAAGGTGTTCTTCGAACTGAACGGCCAGCCGCGCGTGGTGCGCGTGCCCAACCGTGCCGCGAAGGCCGCCACCGCCGCAAAGCCCAAGGCCGAGGAAGGCAACCCCAACCATATCGGGGCCCCCATGCCCGGCGCCGTCGCCTCGCTTGCGGTCGGGAGCGGCCAGAAGGTCAATGCGGGCGATCTGCTGCTGACCATCGAGGCGATGAAGATGGAAACCGGCATCCATGCCGATCGCACCGCCACGATCAAGGCCATCCACGTCGCGGCAGGAAGCCAGATCGACGCCAAGGATCTGCTTATCGAACTGGAATGAATGCGAAACGCCACGGGCCCGCCGGCATGCGGGCCCGCCATGGCGGACCTTCCGGCAAGATCAGGAGAATTCCCCCGGTCAAAGAATTTTTCCCTTGCAGACCGCGCCGAGAGGGCCTAAATCCGCCTCCACCGAACCGGTAGCGCGGGCGTAGCTCAGGGGTAGAGCATAACCTTGCCAAGGTTAGGGTCGTGAGTTCGAATCTCATCGCCCGCTCCAGTTCGGTGGAAGTCAGGAGTGCGGGCGTAGCTCAGGGGTAGAGCATAACCTTGCCAAGGTTAGGGTCGTGAGTTCGAATCTCATCGCCCGCTCCAGACAAAAGGGCGCCGGTTTCGGCGCCCTTTGTCGTTTCATGCCGCCTGGACCGGCTTACTTGATGTGCCGGTATTCGCCCATCAGACCCTTCACGATGGCATAGCATGCCCCCAGAAGGACGATGGTGAAGGGCAGCCCGGTCGACACGGCCATGGCCTGCAACGCCGCCAGCCCGCCGCCCAGCAAAAGGGCGATGGCCACAAGCCCCTCGAACGAGGCCCAGAAGACGCGCTGCGGCGTGGGTGCGTTGACCTTACCCCCTGCCGCGATCGTGTCGATCACCAGCGAGCCCGAGTCCGACGAGGTGACGAAGAACACCACCACCAGCACAATCCCCACAAGCGAGGTGATCCCGGTCAGTGGCATCTCGCCCAGCATGGCGAACAGCTTCAGCTCCAGCGCCGCTTCCTGCACGCCGGTGAAGCCATCGTTCAGAAGCTGCCCGATCGCCGTGCCACCCATGGCCGTCATCCACAGGACCGACAGGATGGTGGGAACGATCAGCACCGCGATCAGGAATTCGCGCACCGTGCGGCCGCGGCTGACGCGGGCGATGAACATGCCCACGAAGGGCGACCAGCTGATCCACCAGGCCCAGTAGAAGGCCGTCCAGCCCGAGGCAAAATTGGCATCCTCGCGCCCAAAGGGCATGGCAAGCGCCGGCAGGTATTCACCATAGGCGACCAGATTGGTGAAAAAGCCGCTCAGGATGTCCAGCGTCGGCCCCACAAGGATCACGAATCCCAGCAGCACCGCCGCCAGTACCATGTTGATCTCGGACAGGCGCTTGACCCCCGCGTCCAGCCCAGCAACCACCGAGGTCAGCGCCATTACGGTGATGAGGATGATCAGAAGCACCAGCGCCGGGCTCGAGGTGGGAAAGCCGAACAGGAAGTTCAGGCCTGCCGCTGCCTGCTGCGCCCCGATCCCGAGCGACGTGGCAAGCCCGAAGATCGTTGCGAGGATCGCCAGAAGGTCCACCAGGTGCCCCGGCCAGCCCCAGATCCGTTCCCCGAAGACCGGGTAGAAGCACGAACGAAGTGTCAGCGGCAGGCCCTTGTTATAGGCGAAAAGCGCAAGGGCAAGCGCCACGACGGCATAGATCGCCCAAGGATGAAGCCCCCAGTGGAAGATCGTCGCAGCCATGCCAAGGCGCGCACTTTCGGCAGCATCGCCCGCGGCCCCGCCAAGCGGCGCCCAGTCGGTCCGCATGCCGTTTTCATCCATGGTCGTACCTGCGAACGCGCTTTCGTAATGGCTCATCGGTTCGCTGACGCCGTAGAACATCAGCCCGATCCCCATGCCCGCGGCGAACAGCATCGCAAACCAGCCGGTGTAATTGTAGTCCGGCCGCGCCTCGGGCCCGCCCAAGCGCACCTTGCCCAGCGGAGAGACGATCAGGACCAGACACAGGATCACGAAGATATTGCCCGACAGCAGGAAGAACCAGTCCAGCCGCGTTGTCAGCCAGTCACGCAGACCGACGAATACGGGCTCCAGTTCGGTCTGGAACGCCATCGTGGCGAAGGTAAAGGCGATGATTGCAAGCGCCGAGATCGGGAAGACCGGGTTGTGGATGTCAAATTCGATCTTCCACGCGGTCGAGGCGATGTTGTGCTGACCGATCTCGTAATCGGTCTCGATCAACTCGGTCGTTCCCTCCGGCTCGGGCAACGCTTCGACTGCTGCGCTTTCCTCTTCTTCGCCGGTTGGGATTTCGGGTTCGGTCATATTGGCCTCCTTCCGTTGTCACATCCGCGCATTCGTGGCGCCGATAGGTCATCTTGAAGGCAATGCTAGGGGACAGACGGCCAGAACTACACCCAATATGACAAAAAAACGACATGAAACGCCGCAGAAAGCCCAACGCACCCGCGATTCCCGCCTCCCCCTTCCCACGCGCAAGCCGCGCGCCTATAACGCGAAAAGTTCGTCAAGGAGCCTCCGATGCGCACCGCAACACTGACCCGCAAAACCGCCGAGACCGAGATCACCGTGACCGTGAACCTCGACGGGACCGGCGTATATGACAACGCGACGGGGGTCGGCTTCTTCGATCACATGCTCGACCAACTGGCCCGCCATTCGCTGATCGACCTGACGGTGCGCGCCACGGGCGATCTGCATATCGACGACCACCACACCGTCGAGGATACGGGCATCGCGCTTGGACAGGCGCTTGTGCAGGCGCTTGGCGACAAGAAGGGCATACAGCGCTACGGCCATTTCGTGCTGGCGATGGACGATGCGCAGATCCGCTGCGCGCTGGACCTTTCGGCCCGGCCGTTCCTGGTGTGGAACGTCGATTTCCCGACGCCGAAGATCGGCAGCTTCGACACCGAACTGGTGCGCGAGTTCTTCCAGGCCCTCTCGACCCATGGCGGGATCACGCTGCACCTGGACCGGGTGCACGGGGTCAACAGCCACCACATTGCCGAGGCTGCCTTCAAGGCGGTCGCGCGCAGCCTGCGCATGGCGGTCGGGACCGACCCGCGCATGGGCTCTGCCCTGCCCTCGACGAAGGGCGCGCTTTGATGCTGACGGCGCTTGTCGATTACGATTCCGGCAACCTGCATTCGGCCGAGAAGGCCTTCCAGCGCATGGCGGCCGAGACCGGCGGCGGCCGGGTCATCGTTACCTCGAACCCCGAGGACGTGGCCCGCGCCGACCGTATTGTGCTGCCCGGCGACGGCGCCTTTCCCGCCTGCCGGCAGGCGCTTGACGGGTTCGGCGGCCTGTTCGAGGCGATCGAAGAGGGCGTGCGCGTGCAGGGCAAGCCCTTCCTGGGGATCTGCGTCGGCATGCAGATGCTGGCAAGCTGGGGGCGCGAATATGCCGATACGCCCGGCTTCGGCTGGATCCCCGGAGAGGTGGTGCGCATCGCGCCCTCGGACCCGGCGCTGAAAGTGCCGCATATGGGCTGGAACGATCTGGTGATCGACCGGAGTCACCCGGTTCTGGACGGGATCGTGACCGGCGATCACGCCTATTTCGTGCATTCCTACCATTTCCGGGCAGAGAATGCCGCGCATCTGCTGGCCCATGCCGAATATGGCGGGCCGATCACCGCGATCGTGGGAGAGGGCAATATCGTCGGAACCCAGTTCCACCCCGAGAAAAGCCAGGCCACGGGGCTGCGGCTGATCGCCAATTTCCTGCGCTGGAAACCATGAAAAAGGGCGCCTCCCGGCGCCCTCTGCGATGCCGTTGCGTGGCCTATCTCACTTGATCTTGGTCCAGTTTTGCTTCGCGCAGATCAACCCGCCCGCAACGCAGCCGGCAAGTTTCATCGCCTTGCCGTTCAGCGCGATCTTGCCAAGATAGGTCTTGCCGTTCGAGGGCCGCCAGACCTTGCCCTCATAAGCGCCGTTGCCTTTCGGCGCCATGTTGGAAACGATCTGCTTGCCCAAGTTGGGGGACTGGTATTCGCCGCCGTCGTTGAACGTCTTGACGATGGTGCCGCAGAAATTCGCCCCGCAGGGCGCGATCTGCACATGGGCATAGGCCCCGTCATCCGGCTGGGTCTGCCACAGCCCCTCGATCGGGTCGGCAAAGGCCGCACCCGATGCCAGGGCGAAGGCGGCGGCCAGAATGGTGGTTTTCATGGTCTCTCCTCCCAAAGAACCTGCCCCATCTGCGCATGCACCCCGATTCCCGGCAAGACTGACGTGGCGTTGCGCGCTTGCTCCGCACCGGCGCACATGGCATGAGGCGGCAAACGAACGGAGCCCCGCCATGATCCTCTACCCCGCAATCGACCTCAAGGACGGCCAGTGCGTGCGCCTTCTGCATGGCGAGATGGACAAGGCCACCGTCTTCGGCGACGACCCCGCCGCCCAGGCCGCCAGGTTCGAGGCCGCCGGCTGCGAATGGGTGCACCTGGTCGACCTGAACGGCGCCTTCGCCGGCCAGCCGGTGAATGCCGCGGCGGTCGAGGCGATCCTTGCGCGCATCACGGTTCCCGCCCAGCTTGGCGGCGGCATCCGCAACATGGCCACCATCGCCGCATGGATCGAGAAGGGCCTCGCACGCGTGATCCTTGGCACCGTCGCGGTGGAAAACCCCGCCCTCGTGCGCGAGGCCGCGCGCGCGTTTCCCGGCAAGGTGGCCGTGGGCATCGACGCACGCGGCGGGCGCGTGGCGACCAAGGGCTGGGCCGAGGAAACCGATGTGATGGTCACCGACCTTGCCCGCAGCTTCGAGGACGCCGGCGTCGCCGCGATCATCTATACCGACATCATGCGCGACGGCGCGATGACCGGCCCCAATATCGAGGCGACCGAGGCGC
This sequence comes from Rhodobacter maritimus, assembly GCF_058747975.1. NCBI lineage: Bacteria > Pseudomonadati > Pseudomonadota > Alphaproteobacteria > Rhodobacterales > Rhodobacter > Rhodobacter maritimus. The sequence goes on from NZ_CM179095.1 coordinate 2,437,894, forward strand.
TTGCCCGCGCCGTGGCGATCCCCGTGATCGCTTCGGGCGGCGTCTCCTCCCTGCCCGACCTGATCGCGCTGCGCGACACCGGCGTGATCGCAGGCGCCATTTCAGGCCGCGCGATCTATGACGGCGCGCTGGATCTGGGCGCCGCACTCGACGCGCTCAAGGGATGATCCCCGGCACGGGGGGCGCTGCCCCCCGCCTGCGGCTCCCCCCGGGATATTTCTTCAAAGGTGAAGGGGGGTTCATCTTCGTGCAAATATCCCGGGGGTGCGGGGGCAGAGCCCCCGTTTCACGGGCTGGTCAGTGCCGGGCGCGCCGGGTATGTAGGTGCCACAAGGAGCCCGCCCCATGTTGAAGACCCGCATCATCCCCTGCCTCGACGTGGCCGATGGCCGCGTGGTCAAGGGCGTCAACTTCGTCAACCTGATCGACGCGGGCGACCCGGTCGAGGCGGCCAAGGCCTATGACGCGGCGGGCGCGGACGAGCTGTGTTTCCTTGACATCCACGCCACCCATGAAAACCGCGGCACGATGTTCGATCTGGTCACGCGCACGGCCGAGCAATGTTTCATGCCGCTGACGGTGGGCGGGGGCGTGCGCACCCAGCACGATGTGCGCGCGCTTTTGCTGGCCGGGGCGGACAAGGTCTCGTTCAACTCGGCCGCCGTTGCCAATCCCGATGTGGTGGCCGATGCCGCCGATCGTTTCGGCAGCCAGTGCATCGTGGTGGCGATCGACGCGAAAACCGTCGCGCCCGGCCGGTGGGAGATCTTCACCCATGGCGGGCGCAAGCCCACCGGAATCGATGCGGTGGAGTTCGCGCGCACGGTCGCGGCCAAGGGCGCGGGCGAGATCCTTCTGACCTCGATGGACCGGGACGGCACGCGCGCGGGCTTCAACCTGCCGCTGACGCGCGCCATCTCGGATGCGGTGAACATTCCGGTCATCGCCTCGGGCGGGGTGGGCACGCTCGATCATCTGGTCGAAGGGGTGACGAAGGGGGGCGCAAGCGCGGTGCTGGCCGCCTCGATCTTCCATTTCGGCGAATACACCATCGGCGAGGCCAAGGCCCACATGGCCGCCGCCGGCATCCCTATGAGGCTGACATGAGCACGCTTGCACGGCTGGCCGATACGATCGCGGCCCGCAAGGACGCCGATCCCGACAGTTCCTGGACGGCGAAACTGTTGGCCAAGGGGCCCGAGAAATGTGCCGAGAAATTCGGTGAGGAGGCCGTCGAGGCGATCATCGAGGCGGTGAAGGGGGATCGCGCGCGCCTGACCTCTGAGGCCGCGGATGTGCTTTATCACCTTCTGGTCATGCTCGCCGCGCGCGATGTGACGCTGGATGCGGTTCTGGCCGAGCTGGACCGGCGCGAAGGCATCTCGGGCATCGCGGAAAAGGCCGCGCGCAAGTAGCGCGAGGGGCCGGGCTCAACCCGGTTCGATCCGCAGCGCATCGGCCAGCCAGGGCGCCTCGGCCAGGGCGGGGACGACGATCCGCTCTGCGACAAGGCCACGCAGGCGGGCCGCGACCTGGGCGGGCATCCCGCCCATCATGCCGGCGCGAGTGAACAGCGCGATGCGGCGCGCCAGCGGCGCGAAGGGCAGCGGCCGCATCTCGACCCCGCCATGGGCGCGGTGGCGCACGCCCGAGGGGGTTAGGATCGCCCAGCCCTGCCCCGCCGCCACCATCGCCAGGATCGAGGGATAGCTGTCCAGTTCGAACCGGTGGCCGGGATGCAGGTCTTCACGCGCCAGATGCGCCGCGATCTGCCGCCCCATCAATGTGCGTTGGCTGTAATGGATCAGCGGCAGGTCAGCTTCTGCCCGCCCCCTTGGCCAGACGGCCACGAAGGGCTCGTGCAGAAGGGGATGGGTCTCGATGCCCTCTGCACGGGCCTCTCCGGTATGCGCGGCAACGATCATGTCCAGCGCGCGCGCCTCAAGCTGGGCGTGCAGGCGGTGGCTGGGCCCGGTTTCCAGCAGGAACCGGCAGGCACGCAGATCCTGCCCCATGCCGCCCAGCAGAAGCGGCGTCACCTCAGCCTCGAAATCCTCGATCATGCCCAGCCGGAAGGAACTGAGCCCGGCGGGATCGGCCAGGCCCACCGTGGCGCGGCCGCGCGCCAGCTCGTCCAGCATCGCGCCGGCATGGGGCAGAAAGGCCTGCCCGGCCTGCGTAAGCGCCATCGGGCGCGCCGAGCGGTCCACCAGTTCCGCGCCCATCGCCGCCTCAAGCGCCGCGATCTGCTGCGACACCGCCGAGGCCGAAACCCCCAGCCGCCGCGCCACGGCCGAGATCGCCCCCTCTTCGGCAAGGGCGACAAAGACCTCGACCGCCCAAAGCGTGACCCGTCCGGCGGCCCGGTCATCCCTGATTGCCATGTTCCGCCCCCTGCCCCTGCCGCGCGCGCAGCCTAGCGCCCCACCCGGCCCCACGCAACGCCCCGCCCCACGCAACGCCCGGCAGATTGCGCGCCGGGAAACGCCCGGCCCGCTGCACTTCGCCCGCCTCCGCAAGGCATTCCGCAGGATGCGGCGCAACAGCCCATTGACGCCGCGAAACGCGCCGATAGCGTGGAGGCGACAACGACCGAGGAGACACATGATGCGGGACCAAAGCCCCAACAGCTGGGAAGCGCGCGCCGACGCATATTCGTTCTACGGCTTCACCGATCTGCCCTCGGTCCATGAACGCGGCACGGTGGTGCTGACCCATGGCCACGGCCCCTATGTCGTCGACACGCAGGGGCGGCAATACCTGGATGCCAATTCGGGCCTTTGGAACATGGTGGCGGGTTTCGATCATCCCGGCCTGATCGCGGCGGCGCAGGCGCAATATGCGCGCTTTCCGGGCTATCACGCCTTTTTCGGCCGCATGTCCGACCAGACGGTGATGCTGTCGGAAAAGCTGATCGAGGTCTCGCCCTTCGAACGCGGCAAGGTGTTCTACACCAACTCGGGCTCGGAGGCGAACGACACCATGGTCAAGATGCTGTGGTTCCTTGGCGGGGCCGAGGGCAAGCCGCAACGGCGCAAGATCCTGACGCGCGGCAATGCCTATCACGGCGTGACCGCGGTTTCCGCAAGCATGACCGGCAAGCCCTATAACAGCGTCTTCGGCCTGCCGCTGCCCGGCTTCATCCACCTGACCTGCCCGCATTACTGGCGCTTTGGCGCCGAGGGCGAAACCGAGGAACAGTTCACCGCCCGCCTTGCCGCCGAGCTGGAGGCCACCATCATCAAGGAAGGCGCCGACACGATCGCGGGCTTCTTCGCCGAGCCGGTGATGGGCGCGGGCGGGGTTATCCCGCCCTCGAAGGGCTATTTCCAGGCGGTGCAGAACGTGCTGCGGAAATACGCCATCCCGCTGATCTCGGACGAGGTGATCTGCGGCTTCGGGCGCACCGGGAACACCTGGGGATGCGAGACCTACGGCTTCACGCCCGATGCGATCATCTCGTCCAAGAACCTCACGGCGGGGTTCTTCCCGATGGGCGCGGTCATCCTTGGCCCGGAACTGTCGGACCGGTTGCAGGCTGCCGCCGAGGCGATCGAGGAATTCCCGCATGGCTTCACCGCCTCGGGGCATCCGGTGGGCTGCGCCATCGCGCTGAAGGCCATCGACGTGGTGATGAACGAGGGCCTGTCGGAGAATGTGCGCCGCCTAGCACCGCGGATGCAGGCCGGCCTGGCCGAGATCGCGCAGAACCCCAATATCGGGGAACTGCGCGGCGTGGGCTACATGTGGGCGCTGGAAGCGGTGAAGGACCGCGCGACGAAAACCCCCTTCGACGGCACGCTGAGCGTTTCCGAACGCATCGCCAATACCTGCACCGACATGGGGCTGATCTGCCGGCCGCTGGGGCAATCCATCGTGCTGTGCCCGCCCTTCATCCTGACCGAGGCGCAGATGGACGAGATGTTCGAAAAGCTCGACCGCGCGTTGAAGAAGGTCTTTACCGAACTGGGCTGAGACGCGCGGCGGAACAAAGCGACAGGGGCGCGGGTCATTCCCCCCGCGCCCCTTTGTCATGTGGCTGCCGCCGCGCGCCTGTGCCTAAAGCTTGGAAAGCTTGGATTGCAGCTCTGCCAGTTGCTTCTTTATCGCCGTCAGTTCGGCCCGGTCGTCGGCCGCGCTCTGGCTGTCGTCCTCTTCGGGTTCGGGCCCCGACGATCCGGTCCAGCCGCTCATCATCTGGCGCAGGAAGGCCTGTTGCTGGCGTTGCAGCACATCGAAGCCCGGCATTGAGGACATCGGGTGCGGGATGGACGAGAAATTCTCCATCATCTTGGACTGCCCCTCGCGCAGCAGCTCGAACGAGGCGGCAAGGAACTGCGGCACAACGCTTTGCGCCTGCGTGGTGTAGCTGCGCACCAGATCGGTCAGCACATCCACCGGAAGGACGTTTTCGCCCCGGCTTTCGTGTTCGGCGATGATCTGAAGCAGGTATTGCCGGGTCAGGTCGTCGCCCGATTTCAGATCGACGATCTTGACCTCGCGGCCTTCGCGGATGAAGCCGGCGATATCCTCCAGCGTAACGTAATCGCTGGTTTCGGTATTGTAGAGACGGCGGCTTGCATAGCGTTTGATCAGCAGCGGTTTTGCGTCATCTGCCATCCTGACCTCCCGTAGTTTGTTTGGCGGCGCAGCAATGATTAAGCCGCGCCGCCGCAAAAGCAACACAAGAAAAAGGGCAGGCGCATGGCCTGCCCTTTTCCGAAAGGTCTCGATCCGCCCGAAGGCAGCGCGATTATTTCGAAGCGGTCGCTTTCTTGGCAGCGGCGCTGACTTCCTCGGTCGCTTTCTTGACCGCGGCGGTCGCGTCGTCCGAGATGTCCTTGCCGGCGGCCAGCATCAGCTCGACGGTTTCCATCTGAACCTTTTTTGCAACTTCGGCGAAGGCGGCCATGTTCTCGGCAGCCATCTCGGCCGAGGCCGACGCGAAATCGCTCACGGCTTTGGCGTAGTCCGAGGGCTCGTCCTTGGTCTTGGCAAGCGTGCCGACCTTGGTGATGGTGTCTTTCGCCCATTTGGACGAGATTTCGGTCGACTTTTCAGCCGCGTCCAGCGCGACACGCGCCATCTTCTCGCCCAGGACGGCCTGGGTCTTGAACGCATCCTGGAATTTCGACGCGTCAACGGGCATCGAAGCCATCATGTCCTGCATGATCTTGGTGAAGTCTTGGGTCTTGGCCATGGTATCTCTCCGGTTGTAACGGGCCCGTGGGAGGAATTCGGCGAAGGGCCCCTGTCGCTCATGGCAAGGATATACATGCTGCGCCGCAGCATTTCAAGACCATTGTCGCTGCGGCGCAGAAAATTGCCGATATGCTGGCCTCAGGCCCCGGCCCGCTGCTCGATCACATAGGTGCCGGGCGCGGCACACAGGACCGGATGATCGGGCCCGCCGGGTTCGCGGGCGGGAACCATGCGCCCGGACCGTTTCGCCAGCCACTCGCCCCAACGCGGCCACCAGCTTCCGCGATTGTAATCCGCGCTCGCCTTCCACTCGTTGGCATTCTCGATCGGCACGCCCGAGGTGTAATGCCCGTATTTCTCCTTGGAGGGCGGATTGATGATGCCGGCGATATGACCCGATTCCGAGACGATGAAGGTCTTGTCCTTGGAGCCCATCTTCGACACGCCGTTGAAGCTTGCGATCCAGGGGGCGATATGATCGCTTTCGCAGGCAATGGCGCAAAGCGGCACCTTCACCCCCGAGATATGCAGCGATTCGCCCAGCATCTCGATCCCGTCGCGGGCAAAGCGGTCCTGCTGGCACAGCTGGCGCAGATACTCCATCGCCATCCGTCCGGGCAGGTTCGTGCTGTCGCCATTCCAGAACAGAAGATCGAAAGCGGGCGGCGCCTCTCCCATCATGTAGCTGCGGATCGCGGGCTGATAGACCAGATCGTTGGCGCGCAGGAAGCTGAAGGTCCGCGTCATGAAATACGACGACAGGATGCCATCGGCATTCACCTGCGCCTCGATCCCGTCCACGAAATCGTCCTGAAGGAAGGCCGTGAACTCTCCCTGATCCGAGAAATCGGTGAGCGCGGTGAAGAAGGTCGCACTGTTGATCGACTTGTCCTTGCGCTTGTCCATAAGCGCCAGCGTCAGGCTGAGCGTCGTTCCCGCGATGCAGTAGCCGACCGCGTTGACCTTGGCCTCTCCGGTGATCGCCTTCACCTGTTCGATGGCGGTCAGGTAGCCCTCTTCGATGTAGTTCCCAAGCCCGACATCGGCATAGCTTTCATCGGGGTTTTTCCAGGAAACCACGAACAGCGTGAACCCTTGCGAAACGATCCACTTGATCAGGCTGTTCTGCGGCTTGAGGTCCATGATGTAGAACTTGTTGATCCACGGCGGGAAGATGATCAGCGGCGTCTTGTGCACCGTTTCCGTGGTGGGCTTGTATTGGATCAGCTCGAACAGGCGGTTGCGATAGACGACCGAGCCCTCGCTGATGCCGATATTCTCGCCAACCTTGAAGGCATCCCGGTCGGCAAGGGTCACGACGAGATCGCCCTTGTTCGCCTCGATGTCGCGCACAAGGTTCTCAAGGCCCTTCACAAGGCTTGCCCCCTCGGTCTGGACCGCGCGTTCCAGCGCGTCGGGATTGGTGGGCAGGAAGTTCGTCGGCGCCATCATGTCGACGATCTGGCGGGTGAAGTAATCCACGCGGCGCCGGTCGATCGGGCTGAGCCCTTCGATGGCGGCAACCGAATCCTCGACCGTCTTGGCGGTGATCAGGTATTGCTGCTTGATGAAGTTGAAATAGGGATGCGTGTCCCAAAGCGGGTTGGAAAAGCGGCGATCCTTGGGGCCCGGGTCCGCAGGTGCCTGCAATTTGCCCTGCGACAGCGCCTCGCTGGCCTCGATATAGTGCTTCATCGCCTGAGCCCAGTAATTCACCTGGGTCTCGAGAATCCGCGAGGGCTTGTCCATCATCTCTTTCAGGAAAGCCGAACCGGCGGTCAGGTAAAGATCCGCCCCCGGCCCCTCCAATGCCGGATTCGGCGCCTTCTTTTGCGCCAGTGCGGCCACCAGACGTTGCGACAAAGCCTCTATCCTGGCCATATTTTCCTTCATTTGCTGCGTCGCAGCAGAAGGGGCCTCGTCACTTGTTGTCATATGAATATTTCCTCCCTATCCTCCGCTTACAAGCATAGCGCCGCTTTTACGGGGGGGTAAAGCGACGATTGCAGGGAAGTTTCGAGGGTATTTAGGAGTCTTCATGCGTGGGATGATGCGGTACGACCTGATGGAAACCATCAGGAACTCTCAGGAATGGATGGGCGCGTCGGCCCGGGCGATGGCATCGTATCCGATGTGGTCGATGATCCCGCATCCGATGTTCAAGGTGATGTCGGCCTGGGGCCGCGTGACCGAGCGCAGCTTCGCACGCATGGTGATCAAGCCCGACTGGGGCATCCGCACGATCGCGGGCGAAGACGGGCGCGACCATCTGGTCAGCGTCGACACCGTGGTCGCCAAGCCGTTCGGCGACCTGATCCATTTCAACGTCGCGGGCCGGGCGCCGATGGCGCGCCGCGTTCTGCTCGTCGCTCCGATGTCGGGCCATTACGCAACGCTCCTGCGTTCCACCGTGGCCAGCCTGCTGCCCGATTGCGAAGTCTATGTGACGGACTGGCACAACGCGCGTGACATTCCCGTGTCGGAAGGCAAGTTCGACATCGAGGATTATACGCTCTACCTTGTCGACTTCATGCGCCATCTCGGGCCCGACCTGAACGTGATCGCCGTCTGCCAGCCCGCGCCGCTGACCCTTGCCGCCACCGCCTATCTGGCCGAAGAGGAACCAGACGCGCAGCCCCGCACCCTGACCCTGATCGGCGGCCCGATCGACCCCGACGCCGCCGCGACCGAGGTCACCGATTTCGGCCGTCGCGTCACGATGGGCCAGCTGGAGCATCTGGTGATCCAGAGGGTGGGTTTCAAATACAAGGGCGTCGGACGGATGGTCTATCCCGGCCTGATGCAGCTTGCCTCCTTCATCTCGATGAATCTCGACAAGCACACCGCCGCCTTCCAGGAGAAGATCCTCAACGAATCGAAGGGCGAGGGATCGGAGCACGATCACCACAACCGCTTCTACGACGAATACCTTGCAGTGATGGACATGACCGCCGAATTCTACCTTTCGACGGTCGAGCGGATCTTCAAGGGCCTCGAAATCGCGCAGAACCGCTTTGTCGTGGACGGCAAGATGGTCGATATCGGCAAGATCACCAAGGTTGCCGTGAAAACCGTCGAAGGCACGAATGACGACATCTCGGCGCCGGGCCAATGCGTTGCGGCGCTTGCGCTTTGCACGGGCCTGCCCGACAGCATGAAGGCCAGCCACCTGGAGCCGGGCGCAGGCCATTACGGCATCTTCGCGGGCAAGAGCTGGCGCAACAATATCCGCCCGCTCGTGCTCGATTTCATCGACCAGAACTCGGGCCTGCCGAAATCGAAGATCCGCCCGGTGCGCGCGCTCTGACACCGCCGCCCACGGCACTTTCCACACGGCCTCCCCCCGCGGGAGGCCGCTTCATTTCAGCAAGAGCGGCGCATCCAGCCATTCCCTCAGCGCCTGCGTGACCCGCTCGGGCTGCTCCAGCGGGCTCAGGTGGCCCGCATCGCGGATCATGCGAAAGCTGGCATGCGGCATCAGTTCGGCCAGAAACTCGTGCCGGCGCGGAGGGCAGATCGTGTCATGCTCGCCGCACAGCAGCAGCGCCCGGACCTTGGTGTTACGCAGTGCGCGCTGCTGGTCGGGCCTGCGCATGAGCGCGCGCGACTGGCGCTGGAAAACCTCTCCGCCCAGATCCTCGGCCATCTCGATCATCATGGCCAGAACGGCGGTCTGCTCCGGCCCGGGCGCAAGCGCCTCGGGCGGGATCTCTTCCAGCATCGCCTCGGTCAGCTTGCCCGCGCGCGCCCGCGCAATGCGCGGCTCGCGCAGCGCGGAGACCTGCGGCGTCTCGGGCAGGGCCGAAACATCGGCAAGCGCGATCCGGCTGACCCGATCCGGCGCGCGGCGCAGGATCTCCATCGCCACCAGCGCCCCGAGCGAATGCCCGATTGCGGCGAAATGCGGCGGCGCATCGGCCAGCACCTCTTCGGCCATGTCCTCGATCGTGCCCCCGCGCGCAAGCGAGGCGACGTGAACGGGCCGCGACGGAGAGAAGCTGATGATCTGGTGCCAGAAAAGCCGCGCATCGGCCATGAACCCCGGCAGGACGACTAAAGGCTCGGCACGCATATATCAAAGGCTTTCTTCAGACATCGCGGGCAGTCTGACATGTCGTTGCAGCCGCTGCCAGCCCCCTGCCCAAGGGTCGGCAGGCCCTTGCCTGCGCATCGTCACCGGCCGCCGGCCCGGCCCAGAACCTCTTCGACCGCCGCTTCGATCAGCGCCAGGCATTCGGGCGTCGAAAAGCGGTGATCGGCGCCCTTGACCAGCGTCAGCCGCATGTCCCCGCCCTCGGCATGATCCAGAAGCCGCAGCGCAACCTCCTGCGCGACATCCTCATCCGCCGTGCCCTGCAACATCCGCACCGGGAACGGCAATGGCAGCGGGCTGCGCAACACCAGCCGGTTGCGCCCCTCGTTGATCAGCCGGCGCGTGATGACATAGGGGCCGTCGCTATACTCCGAAGGCAGCTCGATCTGCCCCTCCTGCTCCAGCCGGCGGCGCGTGTCCTTGTCCATCGAGGCCCACATGCTGTCCTCGGTGAAATCCGGCGCCGCCGCGATGGTGACCATGCCGCACACCCGCTCGGGCAAGGCGCGCGCGATCAGCAGCGCGATCCACCCACCCATGGAGGAACCGACCAGGATCTGGTGCCCCTCGGTCAGGTGAAGGATCGCATCGCGCGCATCCTCGAACCAGTCGCCGATCGCCCCTTCGGTGAACTTGCCCGAGGATTTGCCATGCCCGGAATAGTCCAGCCTCAGGAACTGCCGCCCCTGTGCCCGCGCCCAGGCCTCCAGCGCAAGGGCTTTCGTCCCCTCCATGTCCGACCGGAATCCCCCGAGGAACACGACGCCCGGCCCCGCGCCTTCGCTGAGATTATAGGCAATGCGCCGGCCTTCGGGCGTGGTGAAGAAATCAGTCATGAACAATCCTCCTTGCGTGGCAAGACTAGCGTGCCCGCCCCGCCTCTTCCAGACCGGTCCCGGCGGAACGCGCCGCGGGGGATATTTGGGCGAAGATGAAGGGGCTTTCACATTCGTCCAAATATCCCCGCCGGAGGCTCCGACAGTGCAGTTTGCGCAGCGGCCGGGGCAAGCGGGCGCGATTGACTTCGCCCCGCAAAAGGCCGATACCCGCGCGACATAACCCGCAACCGGGCGTTCCGTGGGCGCCAAACCGACGAGGAGGACACATGTCCCAGATTTCCCTGACCTTTCCCGATGGCAATTCGCGCGACTATCCCGCCGGCGTGACGGCGGCCGAGGTGGCGGCCTCGATCGCGCCTTCGCTGGCCAAGGCCGCGATCTCGGCCACGCTGGATGGCGCGCATCACGATCTGGCCTGGCCGATCACGTCGTCGGGCCGCATCTCGATCAACACGATGAAGGATGACGCCGTCGCGCTGGAACTCATCCGCCACGACTTTGCCCATGTGATGGCCCGCGCCGTGCAGGAACTCTGGCCCGACGTGAAGGTGACCATCGGGCCGGTGCGCGATCAGGGCTGGTTTTACGATTTCGACCGCGAAGAACCCTTCACGCCCGAGGATCTGGGCGCGATCGAGGCGCGGATGAAGCAGATCATCAATGCCCGCGACCCGATCAAGACCGAGGTCTGGGACCGCGCGCGCGCGATCGCCCATTACGTCGCCAAGGAAGAACCCTTCAAGGTGGAGCTGATCGACCGCATCCCCCTGGGCGAGGATGTGCGCATGTATTGGCACGGCCACTGGCAGGATCTGTGCCGCGGCCCGCATCTGCAGCATACCGGCCAGCTTCCGGCCGATGCCTTCAAGCTGACCACCGTGGCCGGGGCCTATTGGCTGGGCGACAGCACGCGCCCGATGCTGCAACGCATCTACGGCGTCGCCTTCAGGAACCGCGACGACCTGAAGGCCCATCTGACCATGCTCGAAGAGGCCGCCAAGCGCGACCACCGCAAGCTTGGCCGCGAGATGGAGTTGTTCCACCTTCAGGAAGAAGCCCCCGGCATGGTGTTCTGGCACCCCAATGGCTGGTCGGTCTATCGCACGCTTGAGGATTACATGCGCCGCCGGCAGCGCGCGGCGGGCTACCGCGAGATCCGCACGCCGCAGGTCGTGGACCGGGTGCTGTGGGAGCGCTCTGGCCATTGGGAGGCTTACCGCGAGAACATGTTCATCGTGGAGGTCGACGAGGAAGGCGCGAAGGAAAAGCGTATCAACGCGCTGAAGCCGATGAACTGCCCCTGCCATGTCCAGGTCTACAATCAGGGCCTGAAATCCTATCGTGACCTGCCCCTGCGTCTGGCGGAATTCGGCTCGTGCCATCGCTACGAATCCTCGGGCTCGATGCACGGGCTGATGCGGGTGCGCGGCTTCACACAGGACGATGCGCATATCTTCTGCACCGAAGAGCAGATCGAAGAGGAATGCGCCGCCTTCATCGAGCTGCTGTCCAGCGTCTATGCCGACCTTGGTTTCGACAGGTTCGACATCAAGCTGTCGACCCGGCCCGATGTGCGCATCGGCAGCGATGCGGATTGGGACACGGTCGAGAGCGCGCTGGAAAACGCGATCCGCAAGGTGGGGCGCGACTATGTGATCGACCCCGGCGAAGGCGCCTTCTACGGGCCGAAGCTGGATTTCAAGCTGACCGACGCGATTGGGCGCGAATGGCAATGCGGCACCTTCCAGGTGGACCCGAACCTGCCCGCCCGCCTGGGCGCCGAATATATCGGCGAGGACGGGGCCAAGCATCGCCCCTACATGCTGCATCGCGCCATCCTTGGCAGCTTCGAACGCTTCCTTGGCATCCTGCTTGAGAACTACGCGGGCAAGCTGCCCTTCTGGCTTGCGCCGCGCCAGGTGGTCGTCGCCTCGATCGTGTCGGATGCGGACGACTATGTGCGCGAGGTCACGAACGCGCTTTGCGCCGCGGGCATCCGCGCCGAGGCCGACACCCGCAACGAGAAGATCAACTACAAGGTGCGCGAGCATTCGGTGGGCAAGGTGCCGGTCATCCTGGCGATCGGCATGCAGGAGGTCGAGAAACGCTCGGTCTCGGTCCGCCGGCTGGGGGAAAACCGCACCGAAAGCACCAGCCTGGAGGACATCATCGCAACCCTGACGCAAGAGGCCACCCCGCCCGACCTGCGATGACAGTTGCGTGAAGATTTCGGCGGGGGCCTGCCACCCCGCCTGATTCCTTGTTGATTTTTCTTGGCGCTAGGGCATGCTTTTGCCTACGTGACCTGCGACTTTCCTACCGCCTCCCTCTCATGGGGCAGCCGGAAGACCCGAAAGACCTGGCTGCACGGCCCGAAGCAATTACGCCTCGGGATGGAACTGAGAGGAGATACGGATGGCCACTGGCACCGTGAAATGGTTCAACACGACCAAGGGTTTTGGTTTCATCGCCCCCGACGATGGCGGCAAGGATGTGTTCGTGCACATCTCGGCCGTTGAGCGCGCAGGCCTCAAGGGACTGAATGACAACCAGAAAATCAGCTACGAGCTGCAAGCCGGACGCGACGGGCGTGAATCGGCGGCCGAGCTGAAGCTGCTCTGACCCGCGGTCGGATACCGGAATGACGAAAGACCCGCAGCCTTGCGGGTCTTTTGCATTCAAAGCCCCTGCGCGGCCTGGGCGGTCTTGTCCCAGCCAAGCGTCAGGGCGGCGCCCCGAATCACCGGTCGTTTCATCAGCGCCGGATGGCGCGCCAGCAGCACGGGCGCGGGTTCGGCGCGCTCGGCCTCGGGCAGGCCGCGCCATGTGGTCGAGGCGCGGTTGACCAGCCTGTCCCCGAACGCCGCGATGAATTCGGCGATTTCGGCTTCGCTCAGCGGGGCGGCGCGCACGTCGCGCAGCGTGACCGCATGGCCCGCGGCCTCAAGGGCCTTTTTCGCCTTGCGGCAGGTATCGCAGGTGGGAATGCCATAAAGGATCATCGGGGGCCTTTCCTTTGTCAGACAAGCCGACCGTCATCCAGGCGCAGGATGCGGTCCATGCGGCCGGCCAGTTCCATGTTATGCGTGGCGATCAGCGCCGAAAGGCCGGTTTCGCGCACCAGCTCCATCAGGACCGAAAAGACCTGATCCGACGTGGTCGGATCAAGGTTGCCCGTCGGTTCATCAGCCAGAAGCAGGCGCGGGCCATTGGCAAGCGCACGGCAGAAGGCCACGCGCTGCTGTTCGCCCCCCGACAGGGCCGAGGGGCGGTGCCCCATGCGCGCGCCCAGCCCGACCTGTTCCAGCAGCGCGCGGGCATGGTCATGCGCCTGCGCGCGCGGCACGGCATTGGCCAGTTGCGGCAGGACGATGTTTTCCTCGGCGGTGAACTCGGGCAGCAGGTGGTGGAACTGGTAGACGAAACCCATCTCGCTGCGCCGTGCGGCGGTGCGGCGGCGGTCCGACAGGCCGGTCAGATCCTCGCCCGCAAGGGTGATGCGGCCCCGGTCGGGCGTGTCGAGCAGCCCCGCAATATGCAAAAGCGTGGATTTGCCCGCCCCCGAGGGCGCGACAAGCGCCACCACCTCGCCCCGCGCGATGCGCATATCTACGCCGCGCAGCACCGAAACCTCGGCCGGGGTGCCGCGGTTGTAGCTTTTCCCGATCCCCGACAGGGTCAGCACGTCACTCATAGCGCAGCGCCTCCACCGGGTTCATGCGGGCCGCGCGGCGCGCGGGAAAGATGGTGACCACGAAGGACAGGCCAAGCGACAGGATGACCGCGCGCAGCACGTCCCAGCCCTGAAGCCTGGCCGGCAGGGCATAGATCCCGCGGATCGACGGATCCCACACCCCGCCCCCGTTCAGCCAGTTCACGAAGGACATGATCTGGTCGATGTAAAGCGCCATCAGGCAGCCAAGCCCCACCCCGGCCAGCGTGCCGATCACCCCGGTAAAGGCGCCGCACAGGAAGAAGACGCGCAGCACCGAGCCCTCGGTCAGCCCCATGGTGCGCAGGATGCCGATATCGCGCCCCTTGTTCTTGACCAGCATGATCAGTCCCGAGGTGATGTTCATCGCCGCGATCAGCACCAGCACCGACAGGATCACGAACATCACGTTATCCTCGATGTCGAGCGCGCGCAGGAAACTGCCCGAGCTGTCGCGCCAGCTCCACAGAAGGGTGCCCGGCCCGCCCGCCGCGATCAGCGGTCCGGCCCAGTCCTCGACCGCCTCGGGATCGGTGACCGAAACCTCGATCTCGTCGGCGCCGCCCTCGCGGTTGAAATAGGATTGCGCCTCGGCAAAGGGCATGTAGATGCGCGTGCGGTCGATATCCCACCGGCCGGCGGTGAAGATATAGACCACCTCATAGGCGTTCACTCGCGGGCTGGTGCCGAAGGCCGTCTTCGCGCCATTGGGCGAGATCAGGCGCACCCGGTCGCCGATTCCGACGCCCAGCTCGCGCGCAAGGCCCGAGCCGATGGCGATCCCGTCCCCGAAACGCGCCAGGTCGCCAAGCGCGGTTTCGGGGTTCGCCACGCGGGGGATGGTCGCCAGATCCGCGCCCGAGATCCCGAAAACCTCGGCCACGTTCGCGCGTTCGCCCATCGTGGCCATGACCTGCCCGCGCACCAGCGGGGCCGCGCGCGTCACGCCGGGCACGGCACGGATCCGCTCGGCCCGTTCGGCATAATCGCGCAGCAGGCTTGAGGTGACACCGCTTCCCGGCACCACCTCCTGCGGGGCCGAATAGACCGTCATATGCGCGTTGGAACCAAGGATCGTATCCACGAATTCCGCGCGGAACCCCGCGCGCACGGCCAGCGTCAGGATCAGCGCGGCCACGCCAAGGGTGATGCCGATCAGGCTGATCCATGTCATCACGCTGACCCCGCCCTCGGCGCGGCGCGCGCGCAGGTAGCGCCAGGCGATCATGAATTCGAAGCCGGAGAACGGGGCGGTGCGTTGGGCCATGCGGGTCTTTCCCTAGATCGCGCGCAAACTGGATGCGGCCGGATCAAAGGTCAAGGGCAGAGCGCTCACGCCTGCGTTGGGCTATTGCGGCAAAAGATGCTCGTAGCGCGCATCCGTCAGGGTGTTGAGGAAGGCCACGATCGCGTCGATGCGCGCATCGTCAAGCGCGGGGCCATGCTCAAGCTCTTCCAGCGACAGGGTGCCGGGCACCTCGGGCGCGTCATAGGGCTGGCCGGTCTCGGGGTTGATCCCGGCCGAGGCCTTGCGCGAATTATACTTGTTGTAGAACAGGATGACCGTGCGCAGATCCGCGAAGACGCCGTTATGCATGTAAGGGCCGGTCACCGCCACATTGCGCAGCGTGGGCACCTTGAACCGGCCGTCCTGGGCCGGGTCGTCGATGGCCGGATTTTCCAGAAGCCCGTGATCGACATGCCCCGCGCCCAGCCCGTTCAGCGCACGCGCCGCGGGATTCGGGGGAACGCCGATATTGTGATACTCATAGTTCGAAAACGTCTCTTTTTCCGTCAGCGGACCGGGATTCAACTGGTGGCAAAGGTGGCAATTCGTAAACTGCTGCGAAAAGAACAAAAGCCGCCCCAGCTCTTCCTCGTCGCTCAGCCGTGCCTCTCCGCGCAGGTAGCGGTCGTATTTGCTGTCGAAGGGGGCGAAGGTTTCGGTCTGCTCGAAGGCGGCGATCGCCCTGGCCACGGCGGCAAAGGCCAGATCGGGATCGGAGGCCGCGCCCGCACCGCCAAGCGCGCGCAGCGTCGCCGCATGGCGCGGATCTTCGGCCAGGCGCGCCGCGATCGCGGCCGCATCGGGCATGCCCATCTCGATCGGGTTGAGCGGCGGGCCCGCCGCCTGATCGGCCAGCGTGGCGGCGCGCCCGTCATGGAACTGGCCGCCTTTCCACTTGCCCTCGGGCGTGCGCGTGAAGGCGGGCGAGAACTTCGCATAGGCCGCGGTCGGCGCGTTGCGGTCGCCAAGCGAATGGCCGTCATCGCCAAGCGAGACGGCCAGCCCTGCCTCGGTCTCGCGCGGGTCGGTGAAGGCGCGGGCCGGATCGTGGCAGGTGGCGCAGGACTGGGTGCGGTTGGCCGAAAGGTTGGTATCGAAGAACAGCGCCTCGCCCCAGGCTTCGAGGCTGGGATAGGGCGCGGCCTCTTGTCCGCCCGCCGGCAGGGCAAGCAACAGCGACAGCGACAGCGACAGGGCGGCGGGAAGTATCTTGGTCATCGCGGATCCGTTCGAAAGGCGCCCCCTGTCTGCGCCGGAACGGGGATGCGCGCCTTGACGCAAGTCAATACCTGATAAATTCAGTCAGATCCAGGAATCATTGCGCCCGCCGCCGGAACGGCCGCGCAAGCACCCCAAACAGGAGCGACAGCCCCGTCCAGCCCAGAAAGAAGCCCAGGCCCGCCGCGATCAGCCCCGCAGAGGTCACCGGCACCGCCGGCTGATAGTCGGCCCAGGTGGCCTCAAGCGTCTCGGTATCGCGGAAACGGTGCGGCAGGGCCATCCGCTCCAGCGGGCCCGCGGCCCTGAGCAGCGCATAATCGGCATCGACCCGCGCGGCGCGCGCGATGACCGCGCGCATGTCGCCCTGCCGGGCGTTCAGGAAATGGCTGCCCGAAAGCTCGGCCAGGGCGGCCTCGCGGCTTAGCCCCGCGCCGCTGGCCGAAGCGTCGAAATCGGCCACGACCGCATTCAGCGCGTCGCGCTGCCCGCCAAGACGTTGCAGATATTGCTGCGAGAATTCGGGGAATTGCGACAGGCCCGTGCCCGCCGCAACCCCGCCGATCAGCGCCAGCATCCGCAGCATCAGACCCCCACGTAGATCGCGGCGATACGCTCGACCGCCGCCTCCGGCGACATTTCCTCGGATTCGCCCGAGCGCCGCGAGGTCAGTTCGACCAGGTTATTGGCCAGCCCCCGCGGGCCGACGGTGATCCGCCAGGGCAGGCCGATCAGGTCCATCGTGGCGAACTTGGCGCCCGCGCGTTCGTCGCGGTCATCGTAAAGCGGATCGAGGCCTTTCAGTTTCAGCGCCTTGTAGATCGCCTCGCAGGCGCTGTCGGTCGAGACATCGCCCTGCTTGAGGTTGACGATCCCCGCATGGAAGGGCGTGACGCCTTCAGGCCAGATGATGCCCTTGTCATCGTGGTTCGCCTCGATCAGCGCGCCGACCAGACGGCTGACCCCGATCCCGTGCGACCCCATCTCGACGGGCACGCGATTGCCTTCGGGGGTGACGACGGTGGCGCCCATCGCCTCGGAATATTTCGTGCCGAAATAGAAGATCTGCCCGACCTCGATGCCGCGGCCGACCATGCGCCGTTCCTCGGGGATCTTGTCGAAGGCCGCCGGGTCATGGGTTTCGTCGGTGCGCGCGTAAAGCGTGGTGAACTCTTCGCAGATCGCGGCAACTTCCGCGCGGTCGTCGAAATCGACCTCGCGCGTGCCCAGCTTCAGCTCGGGCACCTTGGCATCGTAGAACACCTCGGATTCGCCGGTCGAGGCAAGCACGAGGAATTCATGCGTATTGTCCCCCCCGATGGGCCCCGAGGCCGCGCGCATCGGAATCGCCGTCAGGCCCATGCGTTCATAGGTGCGCAGATAGCTGACCATATGGCGGTTATAGGCGTGCAGCGCGTCTTCCTTCGTCAGGTCGAAATTGTAGCCGTCCTTCATCAGGAATTCGCGCCCGCGCATCACGCCGAAACGCGGGCGGACCTCGTCGCGGAACTTCCACTGGATATGATACAGCGTCAGCGGCAGATCCTTGTAGCTGTTCACATGGCTGCGGAAGATGTCGGTGATCATCTCTTCGTTGGTGGGGCCGTAAAGCATGTCACGTTCATGCCGGTCCCTGATGCGCAGCATCTCCTGGCCGTAATCGTCATAGCGGCCGGATTCGCGCCACAGGTCGGCCGGTTGCAGCGTCGGCATCAAAAGCGGGATGTGACCGGCGCGAATCTGCTCTTCATGCACGATCTGCTCGATCCGGCGCAGCACCTTGAACCCCATGGGAAGCCAGGAATAGATCCCCGCGGCCTGCTGCTTGATCATGCCCGCCCGCAGCATGAGCCGGTGGCTGACGATCTGCGCCTCGGCGGGGTTTTCCTTGAGAACGGGGAGGAAGTAGCGGGAAAGGCGCATATCGGACCTGTCGGTGGGGGTTTCGCGTTGCCTTGGGCTAACGGAAAAGCCCGCGCACAGCAAGATCGCGCTTGCGGGGGGCGGGCGGGCCGATACAGTTCGGGCAGCAATTATCGAGGCACATATTGGATTTTCTTGCACAGGTTGCCCCGCTGAGCGGTTATCTTGCCGAAATCGGACTGGGGCTTGCACTTGCGCTCATCTGGCTCACGCTTGACCTGCGCCGCCGACGGCGCGCGGCGCGGGTCTGGGTGGTGCTGGATGGCTCGAATGTGATGCACTGGCACGAGGGCACACCAAAGATCGAGACGGTGATCGAGGTAATCCACACGCTTGAGGCCCGCGGCTTTACCGCCGGTGTCGTGTTCGATGCCAATGCGGGTTACAAGGTGCTGGGACGCTATCTGGGCGACAACGATCTGGCGCGGCGGCTTAAACTGCCGCCAGACCGGGTGCTGGTGGTGGGGCGCGGCACGCCTGCCGATCCGGTGATCTTGCAGGCCGCGCGCGATCTGGGGGCACGAATCGTGACCAATGACCGCTATGCCGATTGGGCAGGCGATCACCCCGAACTGCGCCAGCCCGGCCATCTGATCCGCGGCGGGTATCGCAGTGGGCGGCTTTGGCTGGATCTGCCCGGCTGAAACACCCCTGTCGCTGCCCCTTGAATTTGCGCGGCAATGCGGCAATTTAGCGAAGACGTAGAAGAGAGGTTCTCATGGCCTTGCCGGTGCGGCAACAGGTGACCTATTGGGGCGTCGCGTTCGTGGCGCTGTTTGCCGTGCTTTGGGGGCTGGGCAATGTCGTGCTGCCCTTCCTTGTGGGCGGCGCGATCGCCTATTTCATGGACCCCGTCGCCGACCGGCTGGAACGTCTGGGCCTGTCGCGCATCGCCGCCACGGTGGCGATCGCGCTTGTGGCGACGCTGGCTTTCGTGGTGCTGGGGCTGGCCATCATCCCCGCGCTCGTGCGGCAGCTGAGCGGCCTGGTGGAGACCGCGCCCGAGATCACCCGCCGCCTTCTGACCTTCCTGAACGCGCAATTCCCCACCCTGATGGAGCCCGGCTCGGTCGTGAACGAGGCGCTCACCACCCTGGGCGAGGCGATCAAGGCGCGCGGCGGGGAACTTGCCTCGACGCTGCTCAGCTCGGCCATGAGCGTGGTGAACTTCGTGGTCTTCATCGTCGTCGTGCCGGTCGTGGCCTTCTACATGCTGCTGGACTGGGACCGGATGGTCGCCAAGGTCGACGGCTGGTTGCCGCGCGATCACGCCGACACGATCCGCGGCCTGGCGCGCGACATCGACAGGGTCCTGTCGGGATTCGTGCGCGGGCAGGTCTCGGTCTGCCTGATCCTCGGCACGTTCTATTCGGTGGCGCTGATGCTGGCGGGACTGAATTTCGGGCTTGTGGTGGGGGCGATCGCGGGGGCGATAACCTTCATTCCCTATATCGGCGCGCTGATCGGCGGGGCGTTGGCCATCGGGCTGGCGCTGTTCCAGTTCTGGGGGGACTGGCTGTCGATCGGGATCGTGGCGGGGATCTTCGCCATCGGCCAGTTCCTCGAAGGCAATATCATCACGCCGAAACTCGTGGGCAATTCGGTCGGGCTGCATCCGCTCTGGCTGATCTTCGCGCTCTCGGCCTTTGGCACGCTGTTCGGCTTTACCGGCATGCTTGTCGCAGTGCCGGTGGCGGCGATGATCGGGGTTCTGGCGCGCTTTGCGCTGGATCGCTATGTGGGCAGCCGGCTCTACAGCGGGCTGAGCACCGACGCCGCCCCCCCGCCGGACGAAGGTTAGGCCCGATGGAACGCCAGCTGGCTTTCGACCTGCCCTGCAGAAGCGCGCAGGGGCGCGAGGATTTCTTCGTCGCGCCCGCCAATGCGCTTGCCCTTGCAACGCTGGATGCGCCCGAGACATGGCCGCAGCGCAAGATGCTGGTGATTGCGCCCGAAGGCGCGGGCAAAAGCCATCTGGCGCAGATCTGGGCCGACGAACGCAGCGCCGTGATCGTCGATGCCGCGGCGCTGAATGCCGAGAACGCGCCCGGCCATGCCGCTGCGGGCGCGGTCGTGGTCGAGGATGCCGACCGGATCGGCGGCCTTGGCGCCGCCGAGGCGGGCCTGTTTCACCTGCACAACCTCTTGCAGGCCGAAGGTGGGCTTTTGCTGCTGAGCGCGCGCAGCGCGCCCCGCGACTGGAACCTGACCCTGCCCGATCTGCGCAGCCGGATGGAGGCCACGCCGAATGTCCGCATCACTCCGCCCGACGATGCGCTTCTGGCCGCGGTGCTGGTCAAGCTGTTCGCGGATCGTCAGCTGGTGATCTCCGCGACGCTGGTGCCGTGGCTTGTGACGCGGATGGACCGCTCGCTTGCCACGGCGCGCCGGGTCGTTGCCGCGCTTGACGCGCGCGCGCTTCAGAAAGGCAGCGCCGTGACCCGCGCCCTTGCCTCCGAGGTTCTGGACAGTCTTGCCTAGGCAACGCAGAATGCTGTCACAATGCCGAAACAATATCTCAGCATAAGCGCATCATGACACAGGCAGATTTCCTTCAGACCCCGTTCCCCACCCCGATCGAGAAGCCCGAGGACGTGATCCACGGCCCCGCGCGCTTCTTCAATCGGGAACTTTCATGGCTTGCCTTCAACTGGCGCGTGCTGGAAGAGGCCCGCAACCCCCGCGTGCCGCTTCTGGAGCGGTTGCGGTTCCTGTCGATCTCGGCCACCAACCTGGACGAATTCTACACCGTGCGCGTCGCCGGCCTGCGCGAGCTGGTGCGCGAGGGCAACGTCACGCCATCACATGACGGGCTGCCCCCGGCCGAACAACTGGTGCTGATCAATGCCGATGCGCGCCGCCTGATGGAAACGCAGCAGACCAGCTGGAACCGCATCCGCCGCGCGATGGAGGCCGAGGGGATCCACCTTCTGACCCGCTCCAAGCTGACCAAGCGCGACGAGACCTTCCTGCGCGACCACTTCCTGATGAATGTCTTTCCGGTCCTTTCACCGTTGGCGATCGATCCGGCGCACCCCTTCCCCTTCATCCCCAACACCGGGTTCTGCCTTGCGCTGGAGCTGGAGCGCGAATCCGACCGCAGGCGGCTTCAGGCGCTCTTGCCGATCCCGCAGCAGATCGACCGCTTCGTGCGCCTGCCGGGCGAGGCCCGCTTCCTGCCGCTGGAAGAGCTTTTGCTGCTGCATCTCAACTCGCTCTTTCCCGGCTACCGCGACACCGGCCATTGCGCCTTCCGGGTGCTGCGCGACAGCGACCTCGAGGTCGAGGACGAGGCCGAGGATCTGGTGCGCGAATTCGAGACCGCGCTGAAACGGCGCCGCCGCGGGCAGGTGATCCGCCTCAAGATCACCGCGGGCGCGCCCGAAACGCTGCGCTCGCTGATCATGGACGAGCTGCATGTCAGCACCGACGAGGTCGTCGAGGTGCGCGGCCTTCTGGGCATCGCGGATCTGAAGGAACTGGTGCTTTCATCGCGCAGCGACCTGCTGTGGTCCTCGTTCACGCCGCGCGTGCCCGAACGGGTGCAGGACCATGACGGCGACATGTTCGCCGCGATCCGGCAAAAGGACATGCTGCTGCATCACCCCTATGAAACCTTCGACATGGTGATCCGCTTTCTCAACCAGGCGGCGGCGGACCCCAACGTCCTTGCGATCAAGCAGACGCTTTACCGCACCTCGAAGGACAGTCCGATCGTGTCGGCGCTCTGCGAGGCGGCGGAATCGGGCAAATCCGTCACCGCGCTGGTCGAACTGAAGGCACGTTTCGACGAGGCCGCCAATATCCGCCAGTCGCGCCGGCTGGAACGCGCGGGCGCGCATGTCGTCTATGGCTTCATCAACTACAAGACGCATGCCAAGATCTCGACCGTGGTGCGGCGCGAGGGGGACCAGCTTGTCACCTATACCCATTACGGCACGGGCAACTATCACCCGATCACCGCGCGCATCTATACCGACCTGAGCTTTTTCACCTGCGACCCCGCGCTCGGGCGTGACGCGACCAAGGTCTTCAACTACCTTTCGGGCTATGTGCAGCCCGAAGGGCTTGAGAACCTTGCGATCTCGCCCATCACGCTGAAGCCCCGCCTGCTTGAGATGTTCGCGCAGGAGGCCGAGTTCGCGCGCCAGGGCAAGCCGGCCGAGATCTGGGCCAAGATGAACAGCCTGATCGACCCCGAGGTGATCGACGCGCTTTATGCTGCAAGCCAGGCGGGGGTGAAGATCAGCCTTGTGATCCGCGGCATCTGCGGCCTGCGCCCCGGCATCAAGGGCCTGTCCGAGAATATCCGCGTCAAATCCATCGTCGGGCGTTTTCTGGAACATTCCCGCATCGTCTGCGTCGGCAACGGCCACGGGCTGCCTTCGAAGAAGGCGCGGGTGTTCTTCTCCTCGGCCGACTGGATGGGGCGCAACCTGAACAGGCGGGTGGAAACCCTGGTCGAGGCGACGAACGACACCGTCAAGGCGCAGATCGTCAGCCAGATCATGGCCGCCAACATGGCCGACGAGGCGCAAAGCTGGATCCTGCAACCCGACGGGAAATTCCTGCGCGAACTGCCCGAGGGCAAGGACGACCTGTTCAACTGCCACCGCTTCTTCATGGAAAACCCCTCGCTTTCGGGGCGCGGTTCCGCAGGGGCAAAGGACGTGCCGAAGCTTGCCCACAGCATGGACTAGGGGCTAGGTTCCCCGCGACTGGCTTGCACGACTCATAGAACCGGGATGGAACGATGAACGGATTGACCGAGGCCCATGGCGACGACTGGGACCCGTTCGGCAAGCCGCTGTTCGATGATCCCTCCGCCCGCGCGCTGTCGCGCGTGGGGGTGGTCGATGTCGGCTCAAACTCGGTGCGGATGGTGGTGTTCGACGGCGCCGCGCGCAGCCCGGCCTATTTCTACAACGAAAAGGTCATGGCGGGCCTTGGACAGGGGCTGGCCGAAACCGGCCAGCTGAACCCCGCGGGGCGCGAACGCGCGCTTGCCGCGCTAAGGCGCTTTTCGCTTCTGGCCGAGGCAATGGGCATTGATCTGGCCTGCGTCGCCACCGCCGCCGTGCGCGACGCCAGGGACGGCCCCGCCTTCGAGCGCCAGGTCGCCAGGGAAACCGGGCTGCGCCTGCATGTCATCGACGGCAAGGAAGAGGCCCGCCTTTCGGCGCAGGGCGTGCTTCTGGGCTGGCCGGGGGCCGAGGGTCTTGTCTGCGATATCGGCGGCAACTCGATGGAGCTGGCCGAGGTGCGGGGCGGCAAGGTCGGCCGCCGCCTGACCTCGCAACTGGGCCCGTTCCGGCTGCAACAGGTTGAGGGCGGCCGCAAGGGCATCGTCGATCATGTCGAGGCCGTGATGCGCGATCTTGGCGACCAGATCGGCCGCGATCATGACCGGATCTACCTTGTCGGCGGCTCATGGCGGGCGATCGCGCGGCTGGACATGGAGCGGCGCGGCTATCCCCTGCCGGTCCTGCACGAATACCGGATGGACCAGGAAAACCTGCTCAAGACCATCGGCTGGATCGAGAAGAACGATATCGGCGCGCTGCGCGCCCGCACCGGAACCTCGGCCGCGCGGATGGAACTGGTGCCGCTTGCCTCGATCGTGCTGCGCGCCCTGGTGGCCGAGTTCGACCCGACCGAGATCGACGTGTCCTCCTACGGGATCCGCGAGGGGCTGCTTTACGAACAGATGCCCGAAAAGCTGCGCCGGCGCGACCCGCTGATCGAGGCCTGCCGCCATGCGGAACGCACGATGGCGCGCATCCCCGGCTTCGGCAAGAAGCTTTACAACTTCGTCCTGCCGCTGTTTCCCGGCGCGCCCCATGCGCGCCTTCGCCTGATCCGCGCGGCCTGCTTGCTGCATGACACCACCTGGCGCACGCATCCCGATTATCGCGCCGAGGCCTGTTTCGACAATGTCACCCGCGCCCACATGGCCGCGCTGTCGCATTCCGAACGGGTATTCCTGGGCCTTGCACTTCTGCATCGCTACAAAAACTCGCGCAGCGGCTCGCGGCTGGAGCCGCTTTTCGGCCTGCTCTCGCCCGAGGATCTGCGCGATGCAGAGGTGCTGGGCAAGGCGATGCGCTTCAGCGCCATGCTGGCGGTCCAGGACCCGCAGGATGCAGGTGAATTGTCGCTGTCGCCCAAGGGCGACCAGATCCGGTTGACCCTGTCTAAACGCGGCAACGGCCTGTTCGGAGAGGTCGCCGAGGCGCGCTTCCAGTCGCTTGCAAGCGCATTGAAGGCCGAAGCCGTGGTCAAACGTCCCTAAAGCTCGATCTCGGACTTCTCGTCACGCAGATCGGGCGGCAAGGGCGCGTCCGGCTTGCGCCGGATGATGATATCACCATTGGGAAGCCGCTCGGGCGCGTCATAGTTGCGTATATCGTCGATCATGCCCCAAAGCGCCTCCAATGCGGGCCGGGCCTCCTCCGAGAAGTTTTCAAGCCCCTCCTGCATATCTTCAAGCGCCGGTCCCATCTGGTCGACAAGCCCCCGGAACAGAAGCTTCGCCCCCTCTTCGAGAAGGCTGAACCCCTGCTCGACCTCGCCCGAAGGGGCCTCGGCCCCGTCCTCTTGCGCGGCCAGCGGGCCGACGGTCAGGCCCAGGACCAGAGGAAGCACCAGAACATACCGCATCGTCACAACATCACCCTTTGCCAAAGGTTGCCCGCGCAGATCAGAACGACAGATCGACGCTGACGGGAAAATGGTCCGAAGCCTGCAACAGCGCCTCGCGCAGTTCGGGGGTCTTGTAGCAGACCGGGTCATCGAACGGATGCCAGATCCGCCATTTCGGGTTGTCCACACATAGATCGGGCGAGAGCAGCACAAAATCAAGCATGGCCGAAAAATACTGCCCTACCGGCGCAAGATAGAAGCGCGCGGACGAGGGCGCCGCCTCGCAGGCCGACTTGCGGCCCAGGCGGGCATGCGGGTCGCGCAGGCGCAGCTCGGGCGGGGCCTGTTCGCCCACGACGATATCCAGCCCCGAGCGGCCGAACAGCTTCTCGTATTCGTCCAGCCCCGGCCCGTCGTTGAAATCGCCCAGCACGATCAGGCTTTCGTTGCGCGCCAGATGCTCCTCGACGCGTTCGCGCAGCCAGATGCATTGCGCCATCTGCTTGCGGCGGTTCTCGATGGCGATGCGTGTCTCGGCCTCGGGCGAACCCGCGCCATGGGGGGCCTT
Source organism: Rhodobacter maritimus (assembly GCF_058747975.1). Lineage (NCBI taxonomy): Bacteria > Pseudomonadati > Pseudomonadota > Alphaproteobacteria > Rhodobacterales > Rhodobacter > Rhodobacter maritimus. The sequence goes on from NZ_CM179095.1 coordinate 2,463,379, forward strand.
GGATTTGATATGCACCCCGATCAGGCGCAAAAGCCGGCCCGCCTCGGTGCGCAGTGCCACCTCAAGCGGCGGCTTCGAGAAGATGACGGTGTCAAGCGTCGCGTCTATATCGAGGTCGATCCTGTAACTCTGGTCGAAACGCGGGCTTTCGCCCTCGCCGCCGCGCGGATCATGCGTGGCCTTCAGCTTGTCGGGATCGTAAAGCAGCGCGATCTCTTGCTGGGTATCGTTGGAAAAGCCGATCAGCGCGCGCCGCTGACGCAACTCGAACTGCGCGGCAAAACCCTCAAGCATCGCCACCGTCTGGCGCCGGCGATTGTTGTCGGGCGCCTCGATGATCATAATCGCATCGGCATCCAGCGCCGTCAAAACGATGCCGATCGCCTCAAGCTGCTCGCGCCGCGTCACCTGATAGCGCGAGGACCATTCGCCATCCGCCATCATCCGGCCGTTGCGGTCGAAAAGATTGGTGAACCACTCGATATTATAGGTGGCGATACGCATCGCGCCCTCCTCAGGCGGCCCTGTCACCGCGAATTTCCTGCCAGGCGCGGTTCAGTGCGACCACCCGCGCCTCGGCCAGCCGCACCGCCTCTGCGGGAAGGCCGCGCGCGAGCGCCCGGTCGGGATGCGCGTCGCGGACCGCGCGCCGCCAGGCCGCGCGCACCTCCTCCAGCGGGGTTCCGGGGGCCACCTCGAGAACCGCCCAGGGATCGTGCCCGGCATTGGGCGCAATGGCCGCCCGCAGGGCATAAAAACAGCATTCCTCCAGGCCGAAGATTCGCGCGACCTCGTGCAGGAAGACATCCTCGGCCTCGTGATACTCGCCATCGGCCGCGGCAATGAAGAACAGCCCCTCCAGCAGATCCTTCAGCACCGGATCGCCGGGGCCGAACATCGCCGCGATCTTGCGTGCATAGGCGTCGAAGCCTGCCACATCGGTGCGCGCCAGGTTGAAGACCCGCGCCGCATTACCCTCTTCCTCCGGCGGGATTTGGAACACCTCGCGGAAGGCGGAAACCTCGTCGCGCGTCACCTTCCCGTCGGCCTTGGCCATCTTCGCCCCCAATGCGATGACGGCAATGGTGAAGGCCACGCTGCGCTCGGGGGCCGCGCGCAGATGGTCGAAAACGGCCGCCAGCCCCTCGCCCCGGGCAAGGGCGGCCAAGGCCTCGGAAATGCGCGACCACAAGGAAAGCGGCTTGTCCATGCGGGGGACTTTAGCGGGTCAGAGCAGCTTTTGCATCAGCACAAGATCAAGCCAGCGACCGAATTTTCGCCCGACCTGCGGCATCCGCCCGGTCTCGACATAGCCAAGGGCGGCGTGAAAGGCGATCCCGGCGGCGTTCTCGCCCGAAATGCCCCCGACCATCACATGCCCCCCCGCCTGCCGCGCATGGTCCTCGAGCGCATGCATCAGACGCCGGCCGATCCCTCCCCCGCGCACCTCCCGCGCAAGGATCACGGTATGCTCCATCGCATGGCGATACCCGTCGCCGCCGCGAAACTGGTCATAGCTCGCAATGCCCACCGCAAGCCCGCCCAGATCGGCCACGAACACTTCGCGCCCCGCCGCACGGCGCGCATCGAACATCGCCCGCAACCCCGCCTCGCTCTTCTCCTCGGAAGCGAAGGTCACGGTGGTCTCGCGGATGACGGGGTTCCAGAACCCGACGATCGCGGGAATATCCGCCTCCCGCGCCACCCGGATCGCCACAGTCTTCATCGGGGAACCCGCCACCATTTCATCTTCGCAAGAAATATCCCGGGGGTGCGGGGGCAGAGCCCCCGCCCCTTGCACCTCAGGAAGCGCCCTGCGCGCTGATCATGTCAAGGATTTCGCGCGCCGCGGCCGGAATATTCGTGCCCGGCCCAAAGATCGCCCGCACACCGGCCTTGCGCAGGAACTCGTAATCCTGCTGCGGAATGACCCCGCCGCAGATCACCAGGATATCCTCCGCCCCCTTGGCCTTCAGCGCCTCGATCAGCTTGGGCGCAAGCGTCTTGTGCCCCGCTGCCTGGCTCGAGATCCCGACCACATGCACATCGTTGTCCACCGCATCCTGCGCGGCCTCGTCCGGGGTCTGGAACAGCGGCCCCACATCCACGTCGAACCCGATATCGGCGAAGGCCGTGGCAATCACCTTGGCGCCGCGGTCGTGACCGTCCTGCCCCATCTTGACCACCAGCATGCGCGGGCGCCGCCCCTCGCGCTCGGCGAAGGTCTCGACATCCTTCTGGATCTGGGCAAAGCCCTCGTCGCCCTCATAGGCCGAGCCATAGACCCCGGCCAGCGTCTTCACCTCGGCCCGGTGCCGACCGAACACTTTTTCCATCGCCATCGAAATCTCCCCGACCGATGCCCTTGCCCGCGCGGCCGCCACGGCCGCTTCCAGAAGGTTTCCGCCCTTTTCGGCACGCCGGCCCAACTCGTCCAGCGCGGCCTGGCAGGCGGCCTCGTCGCGCGATGCGCGCATCTTTTGCAGCCGCGCGATCTGCGCCTCGCGGACCTTGACGTTGTCGATATCCAGAATGTCGATCGGGTCTTCCTTGGCCAGGCGATACTTGTTCACCCCCACGATGACCTCTTCGCCGCGGTCGATCATGGCCTGGCGCCGCGCCGCGGATTCCTCGATGCGCAGCTTGGGCATGCCCGAGGCCACGGCCTTGGTCATGCCACCCATTTCCTCGACCTCCTCGATCAGCGCCCAGGCCTTCTCGGCCAGCTCCGCCGTAAGGCTCTCGACATAGTAGCTGCCCGCCAGCGGATCGACGACCCTGGTGATCCCTGTCTCTTCCTGCAAGATCAGCTGCGTGTTGCGCGCGATCCGGGCCGAGAACTCGGTCGGCAGCGCGATCGCCTCGTCCAGCGCGTTGGTATGCAGCGATTGCGTGCCGCCAAGCGCCGCGGCCATCGCCTCATAGGCGGTGCGCACGACGTTGTTGTAGGGGTCCTGCTCTTGCAGCGACACGCCCGAGGTCTGGCAATGGGTGCGCAGCATCAGGCTGCCGGGTTTCTTCGGCTCGAACTCGGACATGATGCGGTGCCACAGCATCCGCGCCGCGCGCAGCTTCGCGGCCTCCATGAAGAAGTTCATGCCGATGGCGAAGAAGAACGACAGGCGGCCCGCGAAGGCATCCACATCCATCCCCCGCGCGATCGCGGCGCGCACATATTCGCGCCCGTCGGCCAGCGTGTAGGCCAGCTCCTGCACGAGGTTCGCGCCCGCCTCCTGCATGTGATAGCCCGAGATCGAGATCGAGTTGAATTTCGGCATCTCGTTCGAGGTGTATTCGATGATGTCCGCGATGATCCGCATCGAGGCCTCAGGCGGATAGATATAGGTGTTGCGGACCATGAACTCCTTGAGGATATCGTTCTGGATCGTGCCCGACAGAAGGCTGCGATCCACGCCCTGCTCTTCGCCCGTCACGATGAAGTTCGCCAGGATCGGGATCACCGCGCCGTTCATCGTCATCGACACCGAGATCTTCTCCAGCGGGATGCCGTCGAACAGGATCTTCATGTCCTCGACCGAGTCGATGGCCACGCCCGCCTTGCCGACATCGCCCTCGACGCGCGGGTGGTCGCTGTCATAGCCGCGATGGGTGGCAAGGTCGAAGGCCACCGAAACCCCCTGCTGCCCCGCGGCCAGTGCCTTGCGGTAGAAGGCGTTCGATTCCTCGGCGGTGGAGAAGCCCGCATATTGCCGGATCGTCCAGGGGCGGCCGGCATACATCGTAGCGCGCACCCCACGCGTGAACGGCCCGATACCCGGCACCGTGCCCATATGCGGCAGGCCGGCAGTGTCCTCTTCGGTATAAAGCGGCTTGACGCGGATCCCCTCCAGCGTCTGCCATTCGAGGGAGTCGAGCGGCCTGTCGCGCAGTTCCTTCTGCGCAATCTTCGCCCAGTCCTGTTTGCGGTCCGTCATCGCTTTGTCCTTCCTTCCCGGCCATCGGGGCGGCCGGCGAACCCGGCGCCCCTGATGGCAATCCCGTCATATTTCCGATGCCCCGCACCACAGGGGCGCGCGGCCTTGCCCCGGCGCGATCCCCGCAGGCGCCCGGCAGGCGCCGCGCAGGTATCGCACCGGAAAAGTTGTGAAATTGCAGTCCCCCGGCCTTTGCCCCGGGCCGGAGATGCCCCTATATCGGTAAGGAAGGAGACCTGCATGTTGCGCATCGCCCCCCTTGTCGCGGCCTTCGGCCTGCTCTGGCTGCCCCCCATGGCCGCGGGGGCACAGGATAACACCCCTGCCCCAAGCGCGGCAGCAGCGGCCGAGGCGGCGGATGAGACCGCCTTCGCCCCGGTCCCGGCCACCGATGTGACGCTGGACGAATTCGTCTGGCACAAGCGCCCCGTGGTGGTCTTTGCCAATACGCCCGAGGACCCGGCCTTCATAGAACAGCTGCGCCAGCTTGAGGCCCGCTGGCCAGAGCTGCGCGCCCGCGATGTCGTGATCATCACCGACACCGCGCCCGAGCCGCTGAGCGCGGTGCGCCGCGCACTGCGCCCGCGCGGGTTTTCACTGGTCATCATCGAAAAGGACGGGACCGTCGCGCTGCGCAAGCCCTTCCCCTGGGACGGGCGCGAGATCATGCGCGCCATCGACAAGATGCCCATCCGGCGCGAGGAAATCCGCAACGGCGGCCTTGGCGCAAGCGGTTGATCCGCCAACTGACGCCCCCCCGCCCTCATGGCGCCACCGGCACGGGTACAAGCAGCGCCCCGGCTGGAAGCGTGGGGGCGAAATCTGCCAGAAGGGCCGCGATCACAGGGGCCTCGGCAGGGTCGGTCGCGTAAAAAGACACCTCCCAGCCGCCAAGCGCGCCTCGGCGGTTCTCCATCGTCAGCTCGGCCAGCTTGACCCAGGTCTCTCCGACGCCCTCCTCAAACCAGCGGTCGTAGATCATCGCAAGCCGCACGCCTTTTTGCGCGGCAAAGGGTGCAAGCCAGCCCTTCTGGGCACCCCCCTCGCGCAGCCGCTCGGCCAGAGCCTCGGGTGAGCCGAGCCCGTAGGCGTCGAAGACATAGCTGGGATTGCGCCAGGCGACGCGGCCCAGATCGTTGACCAGAACGGCGGACTTGAACCAGTCCTGCGCAAAACGGCCCATCTGCTCTTGCTGGAGGTGGATCGCACGCGGGTTCCACACATACAGCCCCAGAAGCGTCGGATAATAGGCCACCGCGGCCATGGCACATGCGGTCAGGGCGAACACGCGCGCAACCAGCCCTTCGCGGGCCAGCAAACCCGATCCGGCCAGCAGCAGTGCCGCCACCTGCGCCACAATGATGTAATGTTCGTAGCGGTGCATCCAGCCGATCTGTCCGCCCACCAGATGCGCAAACCCGGCGATCGCCAGAACCCCCGCCAGGATGCCCTGAGACCGTTCGCCCTTGCTCAGCAGGATCATAGCGATAAGGGCCAGCAGCACGCTGAGCGCGCCCAGCAACCTACCCGCAAGCGAGGTCAGGTTGACCAGCACCCCGAAGATCAGCCGGTCCACCCCGCCCAGATCCGGCGCGGCAAGCCCGACCTTGGCCATCACCGAACCCGGCAACGGCGGCAGCCCGAGCGAGGTGAGGTAAAGCGCAAAGGCCGCCACCGGCAAAAGCACCGCCGCGCCAAGCCCGACCCCCGCCCGAACCCGGCCCTGAAGCATCACCACCGCAACCGCCAGAAGCGACAGCGCCAGCCCCTCAAGGCGCAGCAGCGGGCCAAGCACGGCCCCCGCGATCAGAAGCCATCCCACCGGCCCGCCGTTCAGGAAGCGCCACAACCCGATCACCAGCGCAAGCGCGGTGGCGGTGTGCAGGCTGTGCTCCATCCCCGTAAAGCCGACACCGGGCACATTGAGCGCAACCGGCCCCAGCAGCGCAAACAGGATCCCGGCACCACCGCGCAGGCCGGCCTCGACCAGCGCCATCCCCCAGAACCAGCCCACGGCAAGGATCGCCGCGAAGTTGATCGCAAGCGGCAGGAATCGCTGCGCCTCGGACCCGCTCAGCGGGGCCAGAAGGAACGGATAAAGGATCGACGAGGCCGCCGAGGCAGGCTCGGACGGGTTGATCCCGTATTCCCCCGCCGCGATGCTTTCGGCCATCGCCAAGTGGATATAGACATCGTCAAGGGGGTATTCGAACACCCCGCCCGCGATGGACATCGCCATCATCTGGAGCGCGATGAACCCCAAGCCGGCCGCAAGTGCGGCAAGGGCCGGAAGGCCCCGGCTGCGGTCTTGCGGCAGGGAAATCATGTCACTCGAACTCCATGATCACGTCGTCGACGCGCAGGCTGTCGCCCGCGGCCGCGTTGATCTTGGAAACCACACCGCGTTTTTCGGCGCGCAGGATGTTCTCCATCTTCATCGCCTCGACCGTGGCAAGTGCCTGGCCTTCCTGCACTTCCTGGCCTTCTTCGACCGCGATCTTCACGATGAGGCCGGGCATCGGGCAAAGCAGGAACTTCGAGGTATCGGGCGGCAGCTTCTCGGGCATAAGCTGCGCCAGTTCCGCCTGGCGCGGGGTGCGCACATGCACCTTCAGATCCGCACCGCGGCAACGGATGCGGAAGCCCGAGGGGATCTTGCCGACTTTCAGCACCAGCGGATCGCGGTCGACCTCAAGCCGGGCAAGCGGGTCGCCCGGCGTCCAGTCCGAGGTCACACGATGCTTGCCGCCCCCTGCGAAGCTGACCGTGGCGCCATCGCGGTCGGCCGCGATCTTCACCGCGTAATCCTGACCCTGAAGCGAGACCACCCAGTCTTCGCCCACATGGCGTTCGTGGTTGCCAAGACGGCCCGAGATACGCGTGCGCCGGATCTCGGCCACACGGTTCATCGCGGCGGTCGCGGCGGCGATGCGGCGCAACAGTTCCTCGTCCAGGACGGCGCCCTGGAAGCCTTCGGGATATTCCTCGGCGATGAAGGCGGTCGTGATGTCACCCGACACGAAGCGCGGATGGTCCATCACCGCGCCCACGAAGGGCAGGTTGTGCCCGATACCCTCGACCTCGAAGGTATCCAGCGCCAGCCGCATCTCTTCGATGGCCTCGGCGCGGGTCGGCGCCCAGGTGCAAAGCTTGGCGATCATCGGGTCGTAATACATGCTGATCTCGCCGCCCTCGTAGACGCCGGTATCGTTGCGCACGATGCCGCCGCGGTCGGTCGGGCCTTCCACCGGCGGGCGGTAGCGCGTCAGCCGCCCGATCGAGGGCAGGAAGTTGCGATAGGGGTCCTCGGCGTAAAGGCGGCTTTCAATGGCCCAGCCGTTGATCTTGAGGTCTTTTTGCGTGAAGGGCAGCTTCTCGCCATCGGCCACGCGGATCATCTGTTCGACCAGATCGACGCCGGTGATCAGTTCGGTCACCGGGTGCTCCACCTGAAGGCGGGTGTTCATCTCGAGGAAGTAGAAGTTCTTGTCGCCATCGACGATGAATTCCACCGTGCCCGCGCTGGTATAGCCCACCGCCTTGGCAAGCGCGCAGGCCTGTTCGCCCATCGCCTTGCGGGTCGCCTCGTCCAGGAACGGCGAGGGCGCCTCTTCGATGACCTTCTGGTTGCGGCGCTGGATCGAGCATTCACGCTCGTGCAGGTAGACGCAGTTGCCGTGCTTGTCGGCCAGCACCTGGATCTCGATATGGCGCGGCTGCGTCACGAACTTCTCGATGAAGATGCGGTCATCGCCAAAGCTGTTGGCGGCCTCGTTCTTCGAGGACTGGAACCCTTCGCGCGCCTCTTCGGCGTTCCAGGCGATCCGCATGCCCTTGCCGCCGCCGCCGGCAGAAGCCTTGATCATCACCGGAAAGCCGATCTCCTCCGAGATCTTCACCGCCTCGTCGGCATCCTCGATCAGGCCCATATAGCCCGGCACAGTGGAAACGCCCGCCTCCTGGGCGATCTTCTTCGAGGTGATCTTGTCGCCCATCGACTCGATCGCCGGGCTCGGCGGGCCGATGAAGGCCACCCCCTCTTTTTCCAGCGCCTCGGCGAATTTCATGTTCTCGGACAAAAAGCCATAGCCCGGATGGACCGCCTCGGCGCCGGTCTGGCGGATCGCGTCCATGATCTTGTCGATCACGATATAGGACTGGTTCGCGGGCGGGGGGCCGATATGCACCGCCTCATCGGCCATCTTGACGTGCAACGCATGCGCGTCGGCATCGGAATAGACGGCAACCGTCCTGATCCCCATCTTCTGCGCCGACTTGATCACGCGGCATGCGATTTCGCCGCGGTTTGCGATCAGGATTTTCTTGAACATCTCAGACCCTTCCCATCGGGCGCCGGGGGAAAACCCCGGCCCCGCTCTTCGTTATGGCTTGGTAAATGGCGGAAAAAGAAATGCCACCGGGACGGAAGGTCCCGATGGCATTGTCACAAGGTCTGTCACCGGCGCGCGCTGCGCGCCCGTTCAGACGAAGCCTGCAATCAGTAGCTGCGGCGGCAGATGCCCGCGTCGTCGCAATAGGTGCCGGCAAGGGCGCCGATCGCCGCACCGGCGACCATGTTCTCATCGGTGGCATCGGCGACAAGGGCGCCGGCCGCGGCGCCGGCCAGGGCGCGCTCGCCATCGGTCTGCATGCAGCCGGCAAGGGTTGCGGCCGCGATGAGGGAAAGAAGGAACGGGGTCTTGCGCATGATGATCTGCCTCTGTTCAGGTTTGTTTTCGGATGCGATTTTACCGCAATCCGCACCGAACGAAAGCCAATAGCACACATGCAGAAACCATCGGCAATGCCCCGCCGATGCAGCCCCGGAACCACCCTGCGGTCTTCGATCCCCCACGGGAAAGGCGGCCCGACCCGCGTGGGGTCGGACCGAAGGGGAAGGGAAGGGGTACGGACTTGACAGTCACGAAGCACCGGCCAGTGCACCGGGTGTTCCGCAACTACAGGATGCGCTGCTTCGGCCGTTCTGGCAAAGCCCGTTTCACCCCCGCCCGAGGTTTCGGCAACAAGCCGCCATTTCGCGCATGAGGTCGGCAAGATCATGCCAGATCATCCTCGTCTTCGTCGCCCCATCCGAAATCGGCGCCCTCATCGAACACTTCGGGGAACGCGGCGCGCGCCTTGGCAGCGTCGATCCGCAACAGGGCCTCGTAGGACGCCGGATCGAACGGGTCCTCGGCTGCAACCACCTCGCGGCCGAAAAGCCAGGACAGGCGTCCCGCATCAAGATTGCCACGTTCGAAAGGCTCTTCGCCGAAATGGTCCCAAAGTGCCGCCATAAAGCCCGCGTCGGCACGCCGGTCGGCCGCCGCGCGGTCACGGAACCGCTCGCGCCGGATGATCTTGGTCGCGCCGGCCTTGTTGGCCCGGCGAATGACGAACTGGAAATCGGTTCCGGGAAGACGCCCGGGGAAACCGCGATGTTTCAGCATCTCGTGCCCTCCGCAGAAAGGGGCAGGCCCGAGCGCCACTGAAACGCCGTCACGCCAAGGCGCGCGCGGCAGGGGTCAGGGGCGGGAACGGGTCCCCGCCCCAGTCCGGCATTACTTGTATTTGCCGGTGTAGGTCGGCTCGACGGTGACTTCCTGAACCGGCTCGGTTTTCGGTGCGCAAGCGGCAGCGAAAGCGACCAGAGCGATCGCGAGCAGAGCTTTCTTCGACATTTCGTTCTCCTGTCCCGGCAGAGGTGGCCCGGGCCTGCGCCCTCAGGGTTCCGCCGATTGTCATCTTTGCAGGTCAACAGATTCTGACCCTCCCCGACAATATCCCGCGCCCACGCGCCATTACAGAGGGAAAAATACTTCTCTGCACAGATAGTTGCACGAAGGCTTACCCTCCATGATGGAAAACGGAGCGGTGAAGGGACGGCACGCATCAATAAAGCTCCCAGATGCAGGCGCCGTCTTCGATCTGGAACGCCTCGAAATACTGCACCGCCTCGGCATCGGTCACGCCGAACTCGACCGGCCGGTCACTGAGCGAGATCACGACGGTCTGCGCCACGATCCCCTCATGGCTTAGCCAGGGCAGCGCGAAACTGTCACACAGCGCAGCCATGTCACCAAGCGCGGCCTCGGCGTCAACGTTGCCCCCCTCGGCGATCGCCGGCGCCAGGAAGCGGAACCGCACCACCGCCTCTTCCCCGCCCGAGGTTTCGTCGATCACCTCGACGAAGGCGACGCTCTGCCCCGAGGGCACGCCCACCGGTTCGGCCGCGCCAAGCGGGACCGCGCCGGCAAGGGCCAGAAGCCCCGCCGCCGACATGCGCATGAACCTACCCCTGCAAAGCATCGCCGCCCCCGGTCAAAGCGGAATATTGTCGTGTTTCTTCCAAGGGTTGGACAGCTTCTTGCTGCGCAGAGAGGCGAAGGCCCGCGCCACCCGCTTGCGGGTGGAGCGCGGCTGGATCACCTCGTCGATGAAGCCCTTCTCGGCCGCCACGAACGGGTTGGCGAAGCGGTCCTCGTAATCGCGGGTGCGCACCGCGATCTTGTCGGGATCGCCCAGTTCGCTGCGATAGAGGATCTCGACCGCGCCCTTGGCGCCCATCACCGCGATCTCGGCGGTGGGCCAGGCATAGTTGAAATCGCCGCGCAGATGCTTGGAGGCCATGACGTCATAGGCACCGCCATAGGCCTTGCGGGTGATGACCGTCACCTTCGGCACGGTCGCCTCGCCATAGGCGAACAGCAGCTTCGCGCCGTGCTTGATGACGCCGCCATATTCCTGGCCCGTCCCCGGCAGGAAGCCCGGCACGTCGACGAAGGTCAGGATCGGGATCTCGAACGCATCGCAGAAGCGCACGAAGCGCGCCGCCTTGCGCGAGCTGTCGATGTCAAGACAACCGGCCAGCACCATCGGCTGGTTGGCCACGACGCCCACGGTCTGCCCCTCGATGCGGATGAAGCCGGTGATGATATTGCCCGCGAAATCCTTCTGGATCTCGAAGAAATCGCCCTCGTCCGCAACCTTCACGATCAGCTCTTTCATGTCGTAGGGCTGGTTGGGGTTGGCCGGGATCAGGGTATCGAGGCTTTCCTCGATGCGCGCGACATCGTCGAAAAACGGACGCACGGGGGCCTTTTCGCGGTTCGACAGCGGCAGGAAGTCGATCAGGCGGCGCGTTTCGGCCAAGGCTTCCACGTCGTTTTCATAGGCGCCATCGGCGACCGAGCTTTTCTTGGTGTGGGTTGAGGCACCGCCAAGCTGTTCGGCGGTAACCACCTCGTTCGTCACGGTCTTCACCACGTCGGGACCGGTGACGAACATGTAAGAGCTGTCCTTCACCATGAAGATGAAGTCGGTCATCGCGGGGGAATAGACCGCGCCGCCCGCGCAGGGGCCCATGATCAGGCTGATCTGCGGCACCACACCCGAGGCCATGATATTGCGCTGGAACACCTCGGCATAACCGGCAAGCGAGGCGACGCCCTCCTGGATCCGCGCGCCGCCCGAATCGTTGATGCCGATCACCGGGGCACCGTTCTGCACCGCCATGTCCATGATCTTGCAGATCTTCTCGGCATGGGTTTCGGACAAGGAGCCGCCGAACACCGTGAAGTCCTGGCTGAAGACATATACCATGCGGCCGTTAACCGTGCCCCAGCCGGTGACCACGCCGTCGCCCGAGGGACGGTCTTCCTGCATCCCGAAATCGACGCAGCGATGCGCCTTGAACATGTCGAACTCTTCGAAAGAGCCCTCATCGAGCAGCAGCTCGATGCGTTCGCGCGCCGTCAGCTTGCCGCGGGCGTGCTGGGCATCGATTCTGCGCTGACCGCCGCCAAGACGGGCTTGGGCACGGCGGTCTTCAAGTTCGCTCAGGATGTCTTTCATGGGTCCCCTCCGAGATTTCGGGCACACTATACGCACACAAGGCTGTTACAAAGCAGATTTGCGTAAATTTGCAAAATGTTGGCAACCGCCTCGGTGCGAATTGCAATCTTGCAAATCCATGGCCACGCCCGGGATTGAACCCATACATTTCCGCGATGGACAAACCGGCGGGCCGGGCCTAGCGGTCGGATATGCGCGCTGTATTCCTGGATCGGGCGAGCCCGCCCCATATCGTTACGCTGGTCCTGATCGCGGGGCTGGCGGCGCTGTCACTGAACATCTTCCTGCCCTCGCTGCCCGGAATGGCGCGGCATTTCGGGGTGGATTATGCGGTGATGCAGCTTTCGGTTTCGGCCTATCTGGCGGTTTCAGCGGTGCTGCAACTGGCGGTCGGGCCGCTGTCGGACCGCTACGGGCGGCGGCGCGCCCTGCTGGTATCGCTGACGATCTTCCTTCTGGCGACAGTGGGCACGCTGCTTGCGCCCAACGCGGGCATCTTCCTGGCCTGCCGCATGATCCAGGCGGTCATCGCCACGGGCTTCGTGCTGTCGCGCGCGGTCGTGCGCGACATGGTGCCGGCGGAACAGGCCGCCTCGATGATCGGCTATGTCACGATGGGCATGGCGCTTGTGCCAATGGTCGGCCCGGTGATCGGCGGCGCGCTGGACGAGTTGTTCGGCTGGCAGGCGAGTTTCATCTTCCTGCTTTTGTTCGGCTGCGCGATCTTCGCACTGGTCTGGGCCGATCTGGGCGAGACGACGCGCGATGGCGGCGTGCCCTTTGCCGAGCAGTTGAAAAGCTATCCCGTGCTGTTCAGCTCGCAGCGGTTCTGGGGCTATTGCTTTGCCGCCGCTTGCGCCTCGGGGCTGTTCTTCGCCTATCTCGGCGGCGCGCCCTTCGTCGGCACGCAGATTTTCCATCTCAGCCCGGCCGAGCTTGGCTCCTATTTCGCTCTGCCGGCGCTTGGCTATGCGGCGGGCAATTTCATCTCGGGGCGCTATGCCACGCGGATCGGCATGGACCGGATGGTGCTTCTGGGCACGGTCTTCGCCACGCTGGCCCTGGTGGTCGCCCTCGGAGCCGAGTTCGCGGGCTTTTCGCATCCGCTGATCTTCTTTCCCGCGGTCGGCGTCACCGGGCTTGGCAACGGGATGGCGCTTCCCTCGGCCAATGCCGGGATGATGTCCGTCCGGCCCGAGCTGGCCGGAACCGCCTCGGGCCTTGGCGCGACGATCACGGTGGGCGGGGGCGCGGCCTTGTCGGCCGTTGCCGGCGCGATGCTGGGCCCCGACAGCGGCGCCGCACCGCTTCTGATCATCATGACGGCATCGTCTCTCGGCTCGATCCTGTCGATCCTCTGGGTGATCCGGCGGCGGGCGCAACTGGGGGTTTGACCTTCGCCCTTTGCAAAGATTAGATGCTCTTTGCAAATAAGGGGGTGCGCGATGGCGACGCAGAAACTCTATGCCGGCGTCAAGCTGCGCGAGACGCGCACCAAGCTGGGCCTGACGCAGAAGGTCTTTGCCGACCGGCTTGGCGTCTCATTGCCCTATCTCAACCAGATGGAAAACAACCATCGCCCCGTGTCGGCCGCGGTGGTGCTGGCGCTTGCGGGCGAATTCGGCCTCGATGTGACGGAACTATCCGCAGGCGATGCCGAGCGGCTGGTCAGCGACATGCGCGAGGCGCTTGCCGATCCGGTTTTCGCCGATACCACCGCGCCGCTTGCCGACCTGCGGCTGACCGCCTCGAACGCCCCTGCCCTTGCCCGCGCCTTCCTGGAGCTGCACCGCGCCTATCGCCAGGCGCATGAGCGGCTGGCCTCGCTGGACGAGGCCTTGGGCCGCGAAGGCGCGCAGACGGTCGTTTCCCCTTGGGAAGAGGTGCGCGATTTCTTTCACTATTGCGACAATTACATCGACGCCGTCGACCGCGCGGCCGAGCATTTCACATGCCCGAACGGAAACAGAAAAGATCCGATCAAGCGCGCCCTGGAAACCCTGGGCGAACGCGGGGTTGAAGTTCAGTTTTCCAACATCGACGGATTGCGCAATCGCAGCGGCAAGAAGATCGTCATCTCATCGCGCGCCGGGGGGGCCACGCAGGCCTTCCAACTGCTGCACCAGGTGGCACTGATCACCCAGAACGAGCTTCTGGAGGCCACGCTGGATCTTGCCCGGTTCCAATCCGAAACGGCGCGCACCATCGCCAAGATCGGGCTGGCGAACTATTTCGCGGGGGCGGCGCTGCTGCCCTATCGCGCCTTTCTTGAGGCCGCGCAGGAAACCCGCCACGACCTGGAACGGCTGACCGACATGTTCGGCGCCTCGGTCGAGCAGGTGGCGCATCGGCTGTCCACCCTGCAACGCCCCGGCGCGAAAGGCATCCCCTTCTTCTTCGTGCGGGTCGATCAGGCCGGCACGATCACCAAGCGCCATTCCGCCACCCGGCTGCAATTCGCGCGGTTCGGCGGCGCCTGCCCGCTTTGGAACGTGCACCAGGCCTTCGAGACGCCGGGCCGCTTCCTGCGTCAGCTCGCCGAAACGCCCGATGGCGTGCGCTATCTGTGCATTTCGCGCGACGTGTCGAAAACCGGGGGCTCGTTCCACGCGCCGGTGCGCCGCTTCGCTATTTGCCTGGGATGCGAGATCAGCCACGCCAAGGGGCTGGTCTACGCCGACGATCTGGACGTGAACAACCCGCGCGCCTATCAGCCGATCGGCATTTCCTGCCGCATCTGCGAGCGCAAGGATTGCCATCAGCGTTCCGTTCCGCCGCTGGAGCGCCGCCTGCGCGTCGACCCCGACAGCAGGGGCGTGCTGCCTTACGACATCGCATGATCGCATGAAAAAGCCCCCGTCTCCGGGGGCTTGCATCACTTTTCTCGGGCACTGCCTCAGGCGGCCGAAAGCATGCGCGCGATCTCGTCCTTCACCAAGGCGCGCTTCTTGCGAAGCTCCACCTCGGCCAGTTGCTCGATCGGCTCCACATTGGTTTCGGCCCGATGCACCTTGTCGTTCAGCGCATCATATTCATCCAGAAGCCGGGCGAAATGCGCGTTCGAGACCTTGAGCGCGTGGATCGCATCCATCTGGGTGGGGAATTCGTCCTGAAGCGTGTGCGGTGTATTCGACATGATGTCTCCCTTGTTTCCGTCGCTGTCGAAAGGATTCTAGCGCGCGGAATCGGCGCCAGCCTTGACCGGGATCAATATCGCCGCACGCGGTGATTGCAATGCGATTTCAGCGCTGCGCCACCTGCCAGTTGGGGTGAATCCAGGGCGCAACGTTCTGCGGCGCAAGGGGCGCGCGGCCCAGAACCAGATCCGCCGCCTTTTCCCCCACCATGATCGAGGGCGCGTTCAGGTTGCCGTTGGTGATGCGCGGAAAGACCGAGCTGTCGGCCACGCGCAGCCCCTCGACACCGATCACCCGCAACTCCGGGTCGACCACGGCCATCGCGTCGTCGCGCGCGCCGATCCGTGCGGTGCCGCAGGGATGGAAGGCGCTTTCGGCATGTTCGCGGATGAAGGCGTCGATCTGCGCATCGCTTTCGACCCCGGTGCCGGGCTGGATCTCTTGCCGGACAAAGGGGGCCATGGCGGGCTGGGCGAAGATCTCGCGCGTCAGGCGCAGGCAGCGGCGGAACTCGTCCCAATCGTCGGGATGCGACATGTAGTTGAAGCGGATCTCGGGCGCGGCATCCGGATCGGCCGAGCGCAGCCGGATCGTGCCCCGCGATTTGGAGCGCATCGGCCCGACATGGGCCTGGAAGCCATGCCCGCGCAGGGCGGATTTCCCGTCATAGCGCACCGCCAGCGGCAGAAAGTGGTACTGGATGTCGGGATAATCCACCCCGGCGGCCGAGCGGATGAAGCCGCAGGCCTCGAACTGGTTCGACGCGCCAAGCCCGGTGCCGGTGAACAGCCATTGCGCCCCGATCAGCGCCTTGCCCAACAGGTTCCAGTAACGATAGAGCGTGACCGGCTGCGCCGCCGCGAACTGCACATAGACCTCGAGGTGGTCTTGCAGGTTCGCCCCCACGCCCGGACGGTCGGCCACCACCCCGATCCCGCGCGCGGCCAGATGCGCGGCCGGGCCGATCCCCGACAGCATCAGAAGTTTCGGCGTGTTGATCGAGCTGGCCGCAAGGATCACCTCGGCCCGCGCGCGGACAACTTCGACCTGCCCCGCGCGGGAAATCTCGACCCCCGTGGCGCGGCCCTCCTCGATCACCACGCGCCGGGCAAGGCCGCGCAGGATCGTCAGGTTCCCGGTCTTCAGCGCCGGGCGCAGATAGGCATTGGCCGCCGACCAACGCCGCCCCTTCCAGATCGTCGCCTCCATCGGGCCGAAACCCTCCTGGCGCTCTCCGTTGTAATCGGCCGTCGCGGGATAGCCGGCCTGCTGCCCGGCCTCGATGAAGGCCGCAAAAAGCGGGTTCGCGCGCGGCCCGCGCGTGACGTGAAGCGGCCCGCTGTCCCCGCGCCATGCGGCATCGGCCCCGTCGGACCGGCCGTGCCAATGCTCCATCCGGCGGAAATAGGGCAGCACATCGGCATAGGACCAGCCGGTGGCGCCGGATTCGGCCCAATGGTCGAAATCGCGCGCATGGCCGCGCACATAGACCATGCCGTTGATCGAGGACGACCCCCCGATCACCTTCCCGCGCGGCGTGACCATGCGCCGCCCGTCAAGGTGCGGTTCCGGTTCCGAAGAAAAGCCCCAATCGTATTGGCGCATGTTCATTGGATAGGAAAGTGCAGCGGGCATCTGGATGAACGGGCCGAAATCGCTGCCACCATGTTCGATAATGACAACTTTGCGCCCGGCCTCGGCCAGCCGGTAGCCCAGTGCCGAGCCCCCAGACCCCGCCCCTACGATCACATAATCGGCTTCCATCACCCTTGCTTTCCGATCCGTCATTCCTGCCCCCGCGGGCGTGTTCAATAGGGCGCCTCGACCGGGCCCATGCCGACATAAACCGCCTTGATCTGGCTGTAGTGATCAAGGGCCGCGCGCGAATTTTCGCGCCCGAAGCCCGAGCCCTTGACGCCGCCGAAGGGCATCTCAACCGGGGTCAGGTTGTAGCTGTTGATCCAGCAGGTGCCCGCCTGAAGCTGCGCGATCACGCGATGCGCGCGCGCCAGATCGGCGGTGAAGACACCGGCGGCCAGCCCGAACTGCGTGGCATTGGCACGGGCGATCACCTCTTCCTCGGTGTCGAAATCCAGCACCGCCATGACCGGGCCGAACACCTCTTCGCGCGCCAGCGTCATGGTGTCGGTCACCTCGGCGAAGACGGTGGGCTGCACGAAAAGCGCCCCCGCATTGCCCGCGGCCCCGCCGGTGACAAGCCGCGCGCCCTCTTGTTTTGCGCGCGCGATATAGCCCATCACCTTGTCATGCTGTGCCGCATTGATCAGCGGGCCGAATTGCGTGGCCGGGTCCATCGGATCGCCTGCAACGATGGCCGCACTCCGCGCGGCCAGGCGCGTCAGGAACCGCTCTTTCAGGGCGCGCTGCACGAAGACCCGCGTCCCGTTCGAGCAGATCTGCCCCGACGAGTAGAAGTTGCCCAGCATCGCGGCGCCCACCGCATCCTCGAGGCTCGCGTCGTCAAAGACGATCAGCGGCGACTTGCCCCCCAGCTCCATCGTGACATGCTTCATGCCCGTGGCGGCGGTGGCATAGACTTTGGCCCCGGTGGGGACGGACCCTGTCAGCGACACCTTGGCCACGCGCGGATCGCCCGCAAGCGCCGCGCCCACCGCGCCAAGCCCCTGCACCACGTTGAACAGCCCCGCGGGGGCGCCCGCCTCGATCAGGATCCCGGCCAGTTTCAGCGCGCCAAGCGGCGTGACCTCGGAGGGCTTGAAGACCATCGCATTGCCCATCGCAAGCGCGGGCGCGGCCTTCCAGCAGGCGATCTGGCTGGGATAGTTCCACGCCCCGATGCCGACGCAGACCCCAAGGGGTTCGCGGATCGTATAGGCGAAATCGCCGCCAAGGGGGATCGTCTCGCCCGTCACCGCGGCCGCGAGACCCGCGAAATATTCCAGCGCATCGGCCCCCGAGGGCCAGTCGGCCACCTCGGTTTCCTGGATGGGCTTGCCGGTATCCATGGTTTCCAGACGCGCCAGTTCCGCCCCCCGCGCCCGGATCAGATCGGCCGCGCGGCGCAGCACCCGCCCGCGTTCCACCGGGCGCCACGCGGCCCAGTCCTTCTGCGCGCGCGCGGCGCTGTCCAGCGCGGCCTCCAGAATGGCCGGCGTGGCCGCGTGCAGCCGGGCGATCGTTTCGCCCGTATAGGGGGTGGTCACGTCGATCGGCGTTCCTGCGCTGTCTTCGACAGGGCGGCCATCGACGAAATGGCTGGCGGCGGGCTGGAACTGGGACATCGGGATACCTCTGGCAAAACGGTGCGGATCGGCCTAGCGCGGGGCGCCAAGCTCTCGGGCGAGGGCATCGAGCACGAGGTCGGCCGCCGCCTGACGGTCAAGCCCGCCCTCGGTCGGGGCCGAAAGCGCCGCGCGCAGATAGACCCCGTCGATCAGCGCGCCCAACGCCTCGGCGATCATCGCGGCGCGCGCGCCGGCAAGGGGGCGCAGATCGTGCATCAGATTGGTGCGCAGCCGGCGGTGATAGACATTCAGCAGGCGCCGGGCCTCGGGCTCGGTCTGGGCGAGGACGTAGAAATTGAGCCAGGCCGCCACCACCTCGCGCCGGAACGAGCCCGAGGCGAAGGAGGCTCGGATGATCGCCTCGACCCGCGGCCGCGGGCCATGCGCGGCGGCCAGGGCCCCGCGCACCTCGGCCCCGAAGATCGTCAGGACATGGCGCATCGTGGCCACGAAGATCGCCTCCTTGGAGCCGAAATAGTGATGCGCAAGGGCCGAACTGACCCCCGCCCGGCGTGCGATCTGCGCCACCGTCACCTCAAGCGAACCGCGCGCCCCGATCTCGACGATCGTTGCTTTCACAATATCGGCTCTTCGTTTAGGCTCCGCCGCAATCCGTGCCATATTGCCCTCAAAAACAGTTGCAATACGGATTTTGACGTGAGTTAATTGACTCGTCAATCAAGAAACGCCGGGCCAGCGGCGAAGACCGCGCCCAGCAAGATGTCAACCATGACGCCCAGGGAGTGTCCTATGAAACTGAGAACCACGATCCCGACCCTTGCCGTTCTGGCCGCTGCGGGCGCGGCACAGGCCGATTGCGCAAAGGTCACGCTTTCCGATGTCGGCTGGACCGACATCACCGCCACCACCGCCGTCACCACGACCCTGCTGAACGCGCTTGGCTACGAGACCGACGTGAAGCTTCTGTCGGTGCCGGTGACCTATTCGGCGCTGTCCACCGGCGATGTGGATGTCTTCCTTGGCAACTGGATGCCCACGATGGAGGCCGACATCGCCCCCTACCGTGAAAACGGCACGGTCGAGACGGTGCGCACCAACCTTGTCGGCGCGAAATACACCCTGGCCACCAATACCGCGGGCGCCGATCTGGGCATCGCGGATTTCGCCGATATCGCCGCACAACGCGAGGCGCTGGAGGGCAAGATCTTCGGCATCGAGCCCGGCAATGACGGCAACCGCCTGATCCTCGACATGATCGAGGGGAACGCCTTCGAACTCGGGGGGTTCGAGGTCGTCGAAAGTTCGGAACAGGGGATGCTTGCGCAGGTGGAGCGCGCGGACAAGGCCGGTGAACCGGTCGTCTTCCTTGGCTGGGAACCCCATCCCATGAACGCCAGTTTCAAGATGACCTATCTGGCCGGCGGCGATGACTTCTTCGGTCCGGATTTCGGCGGCGCCGAGGTGGCGACCAATGTGCGCGCCGGCTATGTGGCCGAATGCCCCAATGTCGGCAAGCTGTTGCAGAACCTCGAATTCTCGCTGCCGCTGGAGAACGAGATCATGGGCGCGATCCTCAATGACGGCGCCGATCCGGGCGATGCGGCCAAGGCCTGGCTTGCGGCGCATCCCGATGTGATCGGCCCCTGGCTTGACGGCGTGACCACGCTGGACGGCGGCGATGCGATGGCCGCCGTGACCGAGGCGCTGAAGTAACGCCCGAAACCGCATCCGCGCCGCGACACGGGCGGCGCGGAGCCTTGCCGCGCAATCAGGGGAGATCGGCGCGATGGATTGGCTGACCGCCAACAAGATACCGGTGGGCAAGACCGCCAAGGTGATATTCGACTGGCTCAAGGATCATGCCGGCGTGTTCTTCGACGCGCTCTCGGTGGCGATGCGGGGATTGATCGACGCGATCCTGCTGGTCTTGCAGGGGCCGCATCCGATGATCATCGTGGCGGCCTTCGTCGCGTTGACGGCCTTTCTGCAACGCGACTGGAAGACGCCGCTTCTGGTGCTGGCGGGGTTCCTGTTCATCCTCAACCAGGGATACTGGAAGGAAACGACGGAAAGCCTGACGCTGGTGCTGTCGTCCTGCGTGGTCTGCATGGCGATAGGCGTGCCGATCGGCATCGCCGCCGCGCACCGGCCCCGGCTTTACGCCTGGATGCGGCCGATCCTCGACCTCATGCAGACGCTGCCGACCTTCGTTTACCTGATCCCGGCCATCGTCTTCTTCGGCATCGGCATGGTGCCGGGCCTGATCGCCACGGTGATCTTCGTGCTGCCCGCGCCGATCCGGCTTACGCATCTGGGCGTGTCGTCGACCCCGCAGACGCTTCTTGAGGCCGTTACCGCCTTTGGCGGCACCCGGCGGCAAACCCTGTGGAAGGTAGAGCTGCCCTATGCGCTGCCGCAGATCATGGCGGGGCTGAACCAGACCATCATGCTGTCGCTGTCGATGGTGGTGATCGCGGCGCTGGTGGGCGCGAACGGGCTGGGCGTGCCGGTCGTGCGCGCGCTGAACTCGGTCAATACCGCGCTCGGCTTCGAATCGGGCTTCATCATCGTGGTGGTGGCGATCATCCTTGATCGGATGCTGCGGATCGGAGGCAAGAAATGACGGTTGCGGTCGAATTCGACAAGGTCAACATCGTCTTCGGCGATCACCCCGACCGCGCCCTGCCCATGATGGACAAGGGTATGAGCCGGGCCGAGATCCAGAAGGCGACCGGGCAGGTGCTGGGCGTCCACGACTGTTCGCTAAGCGTCGAAAGCGGCGAGATTCTGGTGCTCATGGGGCTGTCGGGCTCGGGCAAGTCGACGCTTCTGCGCGCGGTCAACGGGCTGAACCCGGTCTGCCGCGGCCGCGTCGTCATTCATGACGGGGACTGGACCTGCGACATGGTCGGCGCCGCCCCCGCCGACCTTCTGCGCGTGCGCCGCGAATGCGTGGCGATGGTGTTCCAGCAATTCGGCCTGCTGCCGTGGCGCACCGTGCGCGAAAACGTGGGCCTCGGCCTTGAACTCTCCGGCCAGTCTGCTGCCGGGCGGCGCGCGAAGGTGGATGAGCAACTGGCGCTGGTCGGGCTTTCCGACTGGGCCGAACGCAAGGTGGGCGAGCTGTCGGGCGGCATGCAGCAGCGCGTGGGCCTTGCGCGCGCCTTCGCCACCGACGCGCCGATCCTTCTGATGGACGAGCCGTTCTCGGCGCTCGACCCGCTGATCCGCTCGAAGCTGCAAGACGAGCTGCTGGACCTTCAGGCGAAGCTCAGGCGCACCATCATCTTCGTCAGCCACGACCTGGACGAGGCTTTCAAGCTGGGCAACCGGATCGCGCTGATGGAGGGCGGACGCATCGTGCAATGCGGCACCGCGCGCGAGATCATCGCCGCCCCGGTGAACGACTATGTGGCCGATTTCGTGGCCCACATGAACCCGCTTGGCGTTCTGACCGCCGCGGATGTCGCGCAGGAAGGCCCCTGCCCCGAGGGCTGTGCGGTATTGCCCGCCGATACGCCGGTGCGCGACATCATGAAACGGCTTTGCTCCGAGCCCGCGCTTGCCCTGTCCGACGGACGGATGGTGACGCGCGAGGGCGTGATCGCGCATCTGATAGATCCGCGCGGAACCGTGGCCTGAGAAGACCCTCAGACCTTGGTTTCGCCCACCGCCGGGGTGACGGCGCGGCGCTTCAGCTGCGCCTCGCGCCAGGTCATGTAGCTGATCGCGCCGATGATCAGCCCACCCCCCAGAAACACCCAGGGGTCGGCGGCCTCGTCAAAGACCAGAACCCCCAGCAGCGTCGCCCAGACCAGTTGCAGGAAGGTGACCGGCTGCGTCACCGTCATCGGCGCGGCGGCAAAGGCGCGCGTCATGCAATAATGCCCGGCCGTGGCGAAGGCCGCCACCAACGCCAGCCACACCATCTGCTCAGCGCGCATGGGCACCCAGACCGAAAGGGCAAGCGGCGCCAGGCCCAGGGTGACCGTCAGCGACAGCATCGCCACCACCGCGCCGGCCGGAATACGCTCGGACAGCCGTTTGGCGATCAGGTAGCTCAGCCCGAAACTGACTGCGGCGCCAAGCTGGGCGTAGTGGCCCGGAAGGATTTCGCGCAGGCCCGGGCGCAGGACAACCACCGCCCCCAGCAAGGCCACGCCGATCGCCATCAGCCGCCGCGCCGCCAGCCGTTCGCCAAAGGCGATGGCCGCGCCAAGCGTGACGACGATGGGATTGAGATAGCCGATCGCCGTCACCTCGGCGACGGGGATGCGCGCCATGGCATAGAACCACAGCGACACCGCAAGCGTATGAAGCGCGCCGCGCAGCGCGAACATCGGCAGCGCGGCCTGCACCGCGGCCATGCGGAACGTGGACAGCAGCACCGGCGCAAGGAGCACCAGCCCGAACAGGAACCGCATGAAGGCGCCCTGCACCGCGGGAAGGTCGGTTCCCAGATGCCGCACGATCCCGGTGACCGCGACGAAGCAAAGCCCCGTGACAAGCATCCAGACAATTCCGGCAAGGGGTCTGTTGGGGGGCTGCGCCATCGTCATTGGCCGAGATAAGCCCATCGCGGCGGGCACCGCAAGGCAGCGATTGTGTCGGTCACATCCCGCCAAGCGCAAGTCGCGCCGCGATAGAGACCATCACCACCGCCACACCCGCATCCAGAATGCGCCAGGCGACCGGGCGCGCAAAAAGCGGCGCAAGGGCGCGCGCGCCATAGGCAAGCAGGAAGAAGAACCCGAACGAGGCCGAGATCGCCCCCGCGGCGAACGCCACCCCCTTCCCCGGAAACTGGGCCGAAACCGCACCAAGAAGCACGACCGTATCCAGCCAGACATGCGGATTGGCCCAGGTCAGCGCCGCGACGGTCAGCATCACCCCCCAAAGCGGCACCGGCGCCTGCCCGCCCGCCGCGGCAAGCGCGGCCTCTCCGCGCCAGGCCGAATGGGCGGCGCGCGCGGCATAGGCCAGAAGGAAGGCCACCCCGCCCCACCGCATCAGCGGCAGCATCCAGGGCGCGGCCTCGGACAGCGCGGCAAAGCCCGCCACGCCGAGTGCGATCAGCAGCGAATCCGACAAGGCGCAGAACAGCGCGACGGCAAAGACATGCTCGCGCCGCAGCCCCTGGCGCAGCACGAAGGCGTTCTGCGCCCCGATCGCCACGATCAGGCCCAGCCCCAGCTTCAACCCTGCCCAGTAAGCACCCATGCCACCCCCTTCGACACGAGGGTCTAGAGGGTAAGCCCCGATGGTTTCAAGCGTTTTCGCGCGGGCTTATTTGCGCCCGCGGCCACCGCCCTCGGGTCCGCCCCGCGCGGGCCGTGCCTTGGGCTTGCCCCCTTTTGCGGCGGGCTTGCCGAAGGACGGCTTCTTGCCCTTGGCGGGCTTTCCCGCGCTCTCGGGCTTTCCCGCCTTGCCGGGCGCTGGTGCATGCGAAGCGGGCTTTGGCTTCTTCGGGCGCGCAGGCGCGTCCCCAAGGGTCCGCTCAGGCGGCGCGCCTTTCGGGCCCGGCCGCTGATATTTGGGTTTTCCGGCCCCGCCACGCCCCGGCTTGCCGCCTGCGAAGGGCGCGCGCCCGGCCGGCGGAGCACCTACCGCGCCAAGCTGCGTCAGCACCGCGCCGCCCTCGATTCGCATCTCGGGCCCGATCGCGGCAAGAAACCCCGTCACGGCGCTTTCGCGGATTTCGAACAGCGATTCATCGGGCTGGATACGGATCGCCCCGATATCGTCGCGCGTGATGTCGCCCGCCCGGCACAGCATCGGCAACAGGCGGCGCGGATCGGCATTCTGGCTGCGCCCGCCGGGGATCGAGAACCACACGCTGGGGCCGAAGGCCGTGCGCGGCGCGGACCGCTCGTCCACGTCCGACAGGTCTTCGGGGGCCGAGTGGCGTTCGCTGTAAAGCCGCAGGTAGGCCGCGGCGATCTGCGCGACCGAGAAGCGCGCGGCAAGCTTGTCCACCGCGCCGCGCTCGGAGTCCGACACCGCCTCCTGCCAAACCGGGTCCAGCATCATCCGCTCTTCGTCGCGCGCGCGCACCGCATCGGCCGAGGGCGCCTCGGTCCATTCCGCATTCAGCTTCGCCGCACCCAGCAGGCGCTCGGCCTTGCGCCGCGCCACGGGCGGCACGATCAGCGCGCTGACCCCCTTGCGCCCGGCGCGCCCGGTGCGCCCGGACCGGTGCAGCAATGTCTCGTGGCTGGTCGGAAGCTCGGCATGCACGACCAGATCGAGGTTCGGCAGGTCGATCCCGCGCGCAGCCACGTCGGTGGCCACGCAGATCCGTGCCCGCCCGTCGCGCATGGACTGAAGCGCATGCGTGCGTTCGTTCTGCGACAGCTCTCCCGACAGGGCCACGACCGAGAAGCCGCGGTTCGAAAGCCGCGTCGTCAGCCGGGTGACCATGGCGCGCGTATTGCAGAACACGATCGCATTGGGCGCCTCGTAGAAGCGCAGCACGTTGATGATGGCGTTTTCCGCATCGCGCGGCGACACCATCATCGCGCGATATTCGATATCGGCATGCTGCGATTTCTCGGCCGCCGTCGACACGCGCACGGCATCCTTCTGATAGCTTTGCGCAAGCCTGGCGATCGCCGCGGGCACGGTGGCCGAGAACAAGAGCGTCTGGCGGGTTTCCGGGGCCTCGCCCAGGATGAACTCCAGATCCTCGCGGAAACCGAGGTCCAGCATCTCGTCGGCCTCGTCCAGAACCACGGCGCGCAGCTCCCCCAGTTCGATCGAGCCGCGCATGATGTGATCGCGCAGCCGCCCCGGCGTGGCAACGACGACATGCGCCCCGCGTTGCAGCGCGCGGCGTTCGTCGCGCATGTCCATGCCCCCGACGCAAGAGGCCACCACGGCGCCGGCCTGCGCATAAAGCCAGCCCAGTTCGCGCTTGACCTGAAGCGCCAGTTCGCGCGTGGGCGCGATGATCAGCGCAAGGGGGGCCGCGGCGGGGCCGAACACCTCCTCCTCGCCCAGAAGGCCCGGCGCGATGGCAAGGCCGAAACCCAGCGTCTTGCCCGACCCGGTCTGCGCCGATACCAGCATGTCCGCGCCCGCAAGCTCGGGTTTGGTGACGGCAACCTGCACCGGGGTCAGGCTGGTATATCCACGTTGTTCGAGCGCGTCTGCGAGGGCTTTTTTCACGGTCTGGCTTTTCTGTAGCTGAGGGGGCGGGCGACCCGATGGCACCGGGGCGCCCACATCGGGGCGCAGGGCGGGCCCTGCATCCGGGAAGGTCGATCCGGGGCCTCTATAACGTCCGGCGCAAAATGTATAGGCATATCTGCGCCCGGTGGCGCATCCGGGCGCCGGCACGCAGCGGGCTGTTGCGCATTGCCCGCGCCGGGGCCAAGCTTTGCCGAAGGCCACCGGAACAAGGACCACCCGATGCAGCGAAAGGGCATGGCATGACCGATCCCGCGGCGCTTTTGCGAAAGCTGTTCGATACCGCCGTCGCCACGGCGGACCCGATGCGCGTCATCGCCCCGAACCTGCCCCCGCCGCCGAAGGGGCGGCTGATCGTGATCGGTGCGGGCAAGGCAAGCGCGCGCATGGCCGAGGCGGTCGAGGCGCATTACGGGCCCTGCGCGGGGCTGGTCATCACCCGCTACGGCCATGCCCGCCCCTGCACCGGGATCGAAATCGTCGAGGCCGCCCATCCCGTGCCCGATGCCGCCGGGGTCGCGGCCACGGCGCGGATGCTGGCGCTGCTGGACGGGCTGGGGCCCGACGATCTGGTGATTGCGCTGATCTCGGGCGGGGGATCGGCGCTTCTGTGCGCCCCCGCGCAAGGGCTGAGCCTTGAGGAAAAGCAGGCGATCAACGCGGCCCTTCTGGCATCGGGCGCACCGATCTCGGCGATGAACACGCTGCGCAAGCATATCTCGGGGGTGAAGGGCGGCCAGCTTGCCGCGCGCGCGGCGCCTGCACGGATGCTGGCGCTGCTGATCTCGGACGTGCCGGGCGACGATCCGGCGATGATCGCCTCGGGGCCGACGGTCGGGGATGACAGCACCGCGGAAGACGCGCTTGCAATCGCGGAGCGCTGGGGGATTGCGCTGCCCGATAACCTTCGCGCGGCGCTGCTTCGGGGGCGCACCGGCGTTGTACCCCGCAACGACCCGCGCCTTGCCCATGGCGAGACGCGGGTGATCGCCGCGCCCGCGCAATCCTTGCAAGCCGCCGCGAAGGTGGCCCGGTCCGAGGGCTGGCAGGTCATCGTCCTGGGTGACGCGATCGAGGGCGAGGCCCGCGAGGTTGGCGCCGCACACGCACACCTTGCCAAGGGGATCGCGGCCGCATTGGGCCCCGGCGCGCGGCCCGTGCTGCTTTTGTCGGGCGGAGAGCTGACGGTCACGCGGCGCGGCGACGGCATCGGCGGGCCGAATGCCGAATTCGCGCTTGCTGCCGCGCTGGAGCTTGGCGGCGCGCCCGGCATCCATCTTCTGGCCGGCGATACCGATGGCGTGGACGGCGCGGCCGAGGTCGCAGGGGCGCTGATCGGCCCCGACATCCTGACGCGCGCCCGCGCCGCCGGGCTGGATGCGGCCGAGGCCCTTGCGCGCAACGACAGCCACGGCTTTTTCGGCGCAACGCAGGCGCAGTTGATTACCGGCCCGACCCTGACGAATGTCAACGATTTCCGCGCCGTCGCCATCCTGCCGCCACGCCGCTGACAGGCGAGCACGAAAAAGGCCCGCACAGTTCCCGCGCGGGCCTTCGTTTCCTGCGATCCTGCCGGATGCGGATTTACTGCGCGCAGGCGCGGATCTTCTCGATATCCGGGCCGTTCGGCGTGCGGCCGAGGTTGAAGGGCGCAGAGGCATCACGCCATTTGGCGTAGTCGGCCAGATATTCCAGCTGGCTGAGATAGACCTTGGCGGAATCGGGGTTTTCGCAAGCGGTTTCCTCGATCACCGTGTTGGCCATTTCCTGCACCTTCGCGAGGGTTTCGTCATCGTAACGGCTGATCTCGGTGCCCGCGTCCACGAATTGCTGATAGGCTTCGGTCGCGCGCTTTTCGGTGAAGGACAGCGACCAGATCAGGTTGGCCTGCGCCGCGATCTTCAGGTCTTCCTGCGTTTCGGGCGACAGCGCGTCCCACGAGGCCTTGTTGATCATCACCCCGAAGACCGAGGCCGACTGGTGCCAGCCGGGCGTTGCCCAATACTTGGTCACCTGCTGGAAGCCGCCCGAGAAGTCGACGTTCGGCGTCGAGAATTCGGCCCCGTCGATCACGCCGCGCTCAAGCGCCTGATAGATCTCACCGCCTGCCATGGAAACCTGGCTGCCGCCAAGCTTTTCAAGAAGGCGCCCCTGCTCGAGCCCCGACAAGCGCAGACGCTTGCCCTGCAGGTCATCGAGCGACACGATCTTCTCGTTGGTGCGGAAGCCGGATTCGTTGTTGGTCACGCCGTAGGGCAGATAGACCATGCCGAACTTGCCATAGATCTCGTTGTAAAGATCCGCGCCGCCCCACTGCTCGATCCAGTTGACGTAATCGACCGCGTTGAACAGGCTGGCCGTGGTCGCCAGCGGCGAGAAGGCCGAGTTGCGGCCCGCCCAGTAGCCCGGCCAGTCGCCGCCGGCCTGGATCGTGCCCGATTCCACCGCACCGAAAACCTCGCCCGCGGGCACAAGGGCACCGCCCTCGAAGAACTCGATGGTCAGCGCATCGCCGGTCAGCTTGTTGGCCAGTTCCACGAAGTGCTTGTCGATCTCGATCAGTTCAAGCGAGGTCGGCCATGTGGTGGTCATGGTCCAGCTTTCCTGCGCGAGCGATTGCGTGGCAATCCCTGCACCCAGTGCGATACCCGCCAGAACGGCTGTTTTCGTCGTCATCTCCACTCCTCCTTGTTTAACTCTTGTAAAGCGTGTGCGGCAGCCAGGTCACAAGGCCCGGCAGCAGTGCAACGGCAAGACACATCAGGATGATCAGCCCGATGAAGGGCAGCACGCCCACGATGATCTGGGACGTCTTGACCGTGCTTGGCGCGATGGCGCGCAGGTAGAACAGCGCGTATCCGAATGGCGGGGTCAGGAACGAAGTCTGCAACACCACCGACATCAGCACCACGAACCACAGAAGGTCGATGTTCAGTTCCTGCACGATGGGCAGGAAGATCGGGAAGGACAGAAGCACGATGCCCGTCCAGTCCAGGAACGCCCCCAAGATGAAGACGATGAACATCATCATGGTGATCAGCAGCCACGGCGCCATGTCGAGGTTGCGGATGATCTCTTGCGTGGCGCGCAGGCCGCCGGTGATGTTGAACACCCCCGTGAAGGCGGTGGCCCCCACCACGATGAACAGGATCATCGCCGAGGTGCGCCCCGTCTCCAGCATCGCGCCGTAAAAGCTCGACCAGTTGAACTTTCCGCGCAGGATCACGATCACCAGCGCAAGCGCCGCCCCGATCGCCGAGGCCTCGGTCGCGGTGGCGATCCCGGCCAGAAGCGAGCCAAGGATCCCCAGGATCAGCACGAGGGGCGGCACCGCCTCGATTGCCAGCATGCGCAGAAGCGCGGGACGCGCGATCTTTTCATCGGGCTCGACCGCGGGGGCCATGTCGGGGCGGAACACCGCGACGATCACAACCCAAACCGCGTAAAGCAGCCCCAGAAGGACGCCCGGCACCATCGCACCGGCAAACAGCTCGCCCACCGACAACGGCGAATAGCTAGCCATGAGGATCAGCATGATCGACGGCGGGATCAGGATGCCAAGGCAGCCCGAGGCCGCGATCACCCCGGTGGTCAGCGTCGGGCTGTAGCCGTATTGCAGCATCGGGCGCAGCGCCATCACCCCCATCACTGTGATCGAGGCACCGATGATCCCCGTCGTCGCCGCCAGCAGGATCGAGATGAACACCACCGCCAGCGCAAGGCCGCCGCGCACATTCGACATCAGCAGCCGAAGGGATTCGAACATCTTGTCGGTCACGCCACTGTCGGACAGGAAGCGAGCCATCAGCACGAAGAGCGGGATCGCGATCAGCGTGTAGTTGTCCAGCACATCGCCGAAAATCCGGTTAATCACGATGCCAAGCAACATCGGCTTGCCGGCAAGCAGCGTGCCCGCCACGGCGGCGCCGCCCAGAACGAAGGCCAGAGGATGGCCCATGAACAGCCCCAGAAGCAGCAGGCCGAACATGGACAGTGCGATTAACTCAGGCGACACGGACATCCTCCTGGCGATTGAACACAAGCTTCAGAAACTCGGAGATCCCCTGCAACAGCAGCAGTGCCGCCGCCACGGCCATCGCCATCTTTAACGGATAAACCGGAAGCTGGACCGACCCATAGGTCGTCTCGGCCTGCGCATAGGAGCGCATGGCGAATTCATACGAGCGGGTCATGAAGACCCATGCGAAAGGGAAAAAGAAGATCACATAGCCTGCCGCCTCGACCCAGCGGCGCACATTGTGCTGCAAGGCCGCGGTCACGAGGTCCACGCGCACATGCGACTGATGGCGCAGCGCATAGCCCCCCAGCATCACGAAATAGAAACCGAAAAGCTGCTTGGTCACGTCAAAGGCCCAACGGGTCGGCGCATTCAGCACATAGCGCATGATGACATCGTATATGATGATCGCCGCGAAGATGACCGCGACCACGGAAATGATCCTCCCGACAAGCTCATTGAGCCCGTCGATCGCACGGAAAAGCATGATTTTTCCTCCTCTGTGGCCCGCAGGTTAGTGGCTGGGAAAGAGAAGACAAGCACATTTCCGGCGATCCGGCGCAGTTGGCGGGGCCAAAGGCCGGTGCGGCATTGCTTTGCCCTGATATCAGGCATTTCCACGCCGGAGGTGACCTTGCGTCACATGGCCGCGCGGCGCAATAGCGTTACCCGCATCGGCCGCGCAAAGTGTCCTTCCAGCGGCACGGCAAGCCGGTCCCATGCTGCGCGGACGCGGGGACGGATCTCCGGCGAGACGGGGCGTGGCAAGGTCGGCAGATGCATCATGCGCCGATCGAAATCGTCGAAATCGGCAAAGCTGACCGGGGCCAGGAAAAGCCGCTCATCAACCAGATCGAACGGCCCCCCGGCTACCGAGGCATGCAGCGCGGCAAGCGCCGCGGCGCGTTCGGCCTGCTCGTCGTGGAAAAGGCGCATGATCTCGTTCAGCGGCCCCGCGAAGACAGGTTCGCAGACATAAAGCAGCCCCTCGGGGCGCAGCACGCGCGCAACCTCCTGCAGGGCCGTTGACATGGAAGCCTGCGGCACATGATGCAGCGATTTCAGCATCAGGGCCGCATCGAAGCTACCATCCCCAAAGGGCAGCGCCTCGGCACGGCCCGAGATGAAATCTGCCGGAACATCGCCCGGCGTCAGCGCGGTTGCGCGTGCGACATCGGCGGGATCGACCTCGACCCCGGTCACGCGCGCCCCGGCCTTTGCCAGCCGGCGCGACATCGCGCCATCGCCGCATCCCAGATCCAGCAGGCGCGCGCCCGCAACGGGAAGGGTGGCGGCAATCAGGTCGAATTCGTCGGCGATCAGGGCGGGGCGCAGCTCAGGAAGGCTCATGGCGTGATCGTCTCCACAAGGCGGCGGGCGCGTTCGGCCACGGGGCGGTCGATCAGCTTGCCATGCAGGCGGATCGCGCCATTGGCGCCCGCCGCATCGGCCGCGGCGACAATCGCGCGGGCCTGCGCGATCTCGGCTTCGGAGGCGGCGAAGCCCTCGTGCACGGGGCCGATCTGGCGCGGATGGATGCACAGCTTGCCCCCGAAGCCAAGGCCCCGTGCGCGGGCCACGTCACGGCGCAGGATCGCGGCATCGTCCAGCGCGACGGTGACCCCGTCCATCGGCGCCGCGATCCCCGCGACGGCCGAGGCCAGCACAAGGCGCGCGCGGGCATGCAGCAGCGCGTCGTAATCATCCTCTGAATCGGGAATGCCGGCATCAAGCTGGAAATCGACCGACCCGAAGGCAATCTGCGTCACCCCCGGAACGGCGGCCAGATCGCGCGCGTTCCACACGCCAAGCGCGCTTTCGACCAGCGCGATAAGCGCGCAGCCCGCGGGCAGGACTGCGGCCAGCCGCGCCAGATCGGCGGCCTCTTCCGCCTTGGGCAGCATGAGCGCGCAAAGACCCGGCTCTTGCAGCAGCGACAGATCCTTTTCGTGCCAGGGCGTGCTCACGCCGTTCACCCGCACCCCGGCCCTGCCGCCGTTGCGCAGGAAAGCGCGAATCTGCTCGCGCGCGGCGTCCTTGGCATCGGGCTGCACCGCATCCTCAAGGTCAAGCACGACCAGATCGGCCCCCGTGGCCAGGGCCTTGGCGAAACGCTCGGGGCGGTCGGCGGGGGTGAAAAGGCAGGATCTGAACATCGCGGGCTCCTTGCAGGTCACAGTTCGGCCATGCGCGGACGGGTCAGCCCCAGAAACGCGCCGACCGCGAGGATCACGATCCCGATCGCCAGGAACGAGGCGGAAAAGCCGCCGCTGGCTGTCAGGGTCGCGGCAAAGCAGGGCGGCCCGGTCACGACGCCGAAATAGGTGAAGAACAGCGTCCCGCCGGTCACCTTCCCGGCCTGTCCGGGCGGGGCAAGGCGCGCAACCTCGGCCAGGTAGACGCCGTTCCAACCGATGGCCGTGGCCCCGGCCGTCAGCGCCACCAGCCCCACGACCAGCAGCGGCCAGCCCGGCCCGATCAGCGCGAACAGAAGCGCGCAGATGCCGATCGTCACCCCAAGGCTTGCCAGCATGATGCGCGGGGCCACGAAGCGGTCGGCCAGCCAGCCCCAGAGCAGGCGCCCCGCCACGCCGCCGCCCTGCGCGAAAGCCATCATCAGGCCGGCGGCCAGCAGGTCGAGCCCGTAGCTTTGCGTCAGCCACAACACGAGATAGGTCGTCAGGCACAGCTGCACCGAGGCGAAGAAGAACGAGCAAAGCGCGATGTCGCGCAGCGCAGGATGCGCAAAGATCAGCCTGAGCGGCGACAGCACCCCGGCGATCCCGGCCATGCGCGCATGGCCGTTGCGCCCGGCATCCAGCGCGCCGCGCAAGGGCTCGCTCAGCACGGCCATCAGAAGGCACATCCCCGCAACCATCAGCACCGCCACCTCCCAATGCGAGACCGCCACCGCCATGGGCACGAGGATCCCCGCCATCGCGCCCCCCAGCGGCACGCCAGTCTGCTTGAGCGAGAATGTCAGCCCCATGCGATGCGGCGGGGTGGTGCGGATCAGGATGTAAGAGCTGGCCGGCGTGACCGGACCGTAGCCGAACCCCAGCAAAAGCGCGCCGAGCGCGATCTGCCAAAGCCCGCCAAGCACCGTCATGCCCAGCCCCGCTGCACAAAGCAGCAGGCAGACCTGACTGACCCGGATCGGGCCGAAACGCTCGATCAGGTCGCCGCTGACCAGCGACGAGGTCATCGCCCCCGCATAGACGATGCCGATGAAGACCCCGGCCAGGCTTGCCGGATGCCCGGTTGCCGCCGCCGCCTCGGGCGCGATCACGGGGATGGTCAGCGATGCCATCGAGACCAGGGCCTGAATGGCAAGGGTCACGATCAGCGGTGCAAGGTTCTTTATCAATTCCCGGGTCCGTTTTCGGCTTTGAGGCGCAGCGTGCTGACATGGCTGAACCGCGAACCGGGATGCAGGTTGACGGCAAGTTCGAAAAGCTCGTTACGGCTGGAATAGTATTTACGCACGACGCGCAGGCCCGGCTCACCCGCTTCCATGCCAAGACGCCGCGCCACGGCCGGATCCACCGCCACAGCCGAAATTTCCTGGCGGACCTCGGTCAGCTGCAGGCCGAACCGGCGCTCGATCAGGGCATAGATCGGCTCATCGGGTTCGTTTACATGTTCGACCGCCGAACGATAGGGAGCCGCGACATAAATGTCGCTTAGCGCGATCGGTTCGGATTCGCCTGCGACATGGCGCTCACCGCGCATGCGAAACCACTTCTGGCCGGGATTGCAGCCGATCATCCCGGCCAGGTCGTCATCGGCCACCACGTCTTCGCTGTCCGTCAGCGTCAGCGTCACATCGCGCACATACTGGAACAGGTCCGAGATGCCCTCGGCGGACTGGACATAATGGCTGACCGGGCGCGCCGCCTTGACATGCGTGCCTACCCCCGCCTTCGCCGCCACCAGTCCCAGCGCCGCAAGCCGCCGGATCGCCTCGCGCACGGTGTGGCGGCTGACGCCGAACTGCTTGCAGAACTCGGCCTCGGTGGGCAGCAGCGTGCCCACCGGATAGCGGCCGGACTGGATGTCATGCATGATCGCCTGGGCCACGACGAAATAGCGTGGCTGACCCGTGGCGAGGCTGGCTTTGGCGGTGGGCGGCATACTCATACGATCCTGCGTTTGGACAACTCCCCGATCCACTCGTCATCGTCCCGTATCCGGCGCAGCACCTCCTCGGTATGCGCGCCCAGACGCGGCGCGGGCCGCGCCGGCAGGGTTTCGCCCGGACAGCGGATCGGACAGGCCAGCGTCTGGATCGTTCCCCGCACGGGATGAGGGACATCGACAATGAACTCTTGCCCGCGGACATACGGATTGTCGAGCGCTTGCGCAACATCGTAGACCGGAGAGGCGGGCACCTTGCCGCCAAGGGCTTCCATCCATTCCGCCGTGCTGCGCGTCGACAGAACGGCATCAAGCTCTTCGGTCAGCGTGTCGCGGTTTTCCAGCCGTGCGGCAAAGTTATGGTAGCGTGGGTCGTCGGCCCATTCGGGCTTGCCGATCGCATTGGCCAGCACGCCCCAGAACTTTTCCTTGTTGCACATGATGAAGATCCAGCCGTCGCCGGTGCGGTAAAGCTGGCTGGGCGTGAGCGAGGGGTGCGACGAGCGCGGCTTGCGATCGGTCTCGACCCCGTCATTGAGATACCAGGTGCCCAGATAGGTCAGGTTGTGCAGCGCCACCTCGAAGAGGTTGGTGTCGACATCGCGCCCCTGCCCCGTCGCGCGCGCGCCCAGAATGGCCGATACCGTGGCAAGCGCGGCCATCGTGCCGGTCATCATGTCGATGATCGAAATCCCGAAGCGCGCGGGCGGGCCGTCGGGCTCTCCGGTCAGCGACAGATAGCCCGCCTCGGCCTGCGCCAGATAGTCATAGCCCGGCCAGGCCTTGCGCGGCCCCGTGCGCCCGTAGGCCGAAAGATGGGTGCAGACGATCGCGGGATTGACATCCTTCAGCGCCGCGTAGGTCAGGCCCAGCCGTTCGGGCAGATCGCCACGCAGGTTGTTGAACACCGCATCGCTTTGCGCCGCCAGTTCGCGCAGGATCTCCATTCCCTCGGGGCTTTTGAGATCAAGCGTCATCGACTTCTTGTTGCGGTTGAACGACTGGAAGAAGTGGCTGTCGCCCGGCTCGAAGAAATGCGGACCCACGAGGCGGCCGACATCGCCCCCTTCGGCGGGGTTCTCGATCTTGATGACCTCGGCGCCCAGATCCGCCAGATGCTGGGTGCCGAACGGGCCCGCGCCATATTGCTCGATGGCAATGATGCGGACCCCGTCCAGAGGGAGCGTCATACCTTGTTCCTCTCGATCTGTTGGCGCGCGATGATGATGCGCTGCAATTCGTTGGTGCCCTCGCCGATCGTTAGAAGCGGCGCGTCACGATAAAGGCGCTCGACATTGTATTCCTTGGAATAGCCATAGCCGCCGTGGATGCGCATGCATTGGGTGGCGTTCGTCAGCGCGGCCTCGGTGGCGAAGTATTTCGCCATGCCCGCCTCCATGTCGCAACGCTCGCCCCGGTCATAGGCGCGGGCGGCATTCTCGACCAGAAGCCGC
Organism: Rhodobacter maritimus; assembly: GCF_058747975.1. Taxonomy (NCBI): domain Bacteria; kingdom Pseudomonadati; phylum Pseudomonadota; class Alphaproteobacteria; order Rhodobacterales; genus Rhodobacter; species Rhodobacter maritimus. The sequence goes on from NZ_CM179095.1 coordinate 2,498,329, forward strand.
GCGGCCTCGGTCCGCGTCGCCATCTCACCCAGATAAAGCTGGATGGCCTGATGTTCGCAGATCGGCTTGCCGAAGGTCTTGCGGATCTGGCTGTAGGTGGTGGCCTCGTCAAGCGCGGCCTGCGCCACGCCCACGCCGCGGGCCGCCACGTTGATGCGGCCCAGTTCCAGCCCCGACAGGATTTGTTGCAGGCCCCGGCCCTCGACCCCGCCCACCAGCCGGTTCGCGGGCACGCGATAATCCTCGAAAAGAAGCTCGCAGGTATCGATGCCGCGATAGCCAAGCTTCTCCAGCTTGCGCGTGACCTTGAAGCCCGGCCCTTTCTCGGCGATCAGCAGGCTCATGCCCTTGTGGCGGGGCTGGGCCGCGGGATCGGTCTTCACCAGAAGCGCGATGCAGTTGCCCTGCCCCGAATTGGTGATCCAGGTCTTGGCGCCGTTCACGACGTAATCCTCGCCGTCACGCCTGGCGACCGTACGGATCGCCTGAAGATCGGTGCCCGCATCCGGCTCGGTCAGCCCGATGCCGCCGCGCAGCTCTCCGGTGGCGAATTTCGGCAGGAACTCGGATTTCTGCGCCTGCGTGCCGTTGCGCTGCACCGCCGAGGCCATGATGAGATGCGAATTGACGATCCCCGACAGCGACATCCAGGTGCGCGAGATCCGCGCGATGATCTTCGCATAGGTTGAGGTGCTCAGCCCCAGCCCGCCGTAATCCTCCGAGATGATGCAGCCGAACAGGCCCATCTCCTTCATCTTCTCGACGATCTCGGCGGGATAGATATCCTCATGCTCCAGCTTGCGAACATGCGGGACCACCTCGGCTTCAAGAAAGCGGTCCAGCATGTCGAGCATCATGGCTTCCTGCTCGCGGCGGTCTTCTTCGGTATGGCTCATGTCTGTTGTCCTTGATCTGCGGCCTCAGCGGCCGGCAAGCAGTGCCGCGAAAGCGGGCGTGTCGGTGATGTCGTCCAGCCCCAGAACCGCCTCTTCGATACGGTCAAGCGCGCTGTGCGACAGCGCCATGGCTGCGTTTTCACGGTATTTCTTCACGATGTCGTCCGCGCTCAGCGGCCGGTCCGAGGCCCCGCGGTTGATCTGTTCACGATGCGCCAGTTCGCGCCCGTCCTTCGTGCGCACGATCACCTCGCCCGAGTAGTATTTCGGGAAGGCCGAATTCGGATCGACCTCGTAGGCGACCTTCGCGGCCAGCCCCAGCGTCTCTGGGTCGGCAAGGGCCTCGGCCTCCAGCTCGCGCAGGCCGAAGCGGCCAAGATGCAGGCCCGAGGCAACCGCGAAGGGGATCGAGAACTGCGCGTCATAGCTGTTCTGCGGGCGCTGCTTGGTGGCAACGGGTTCGCAGACGGTCTTGACGACCTCGGCCGGGATCAGGGCGCGGACGCTTTCGATCATGTCGGCGCTCAGCCCGTGCTTTTCGCGCAGGATCACGGCCGCATCGGCACAGGCATGGGTGAAATGGCACGCGGGCAGCGGCTTCACGGCCACCTGCGACACCTCCCAGATATCGCCAAGCGCTTCGGTGGCCAGCGACAGGTCGCAATTCTCGGCCAGCGGACCCAAATGGCTTGCATAAAGACCGAAGCGCCCTTCATAGGCGGCTTTCGGGCCGACAAAGCCGTTGCGGGCAAGCGCGGCGGCGGTGATCCCCTGCGCGCCGGCGATACCGGGATGGATGCGCTTGGTCCAGGCGCCATCTTGCAGGAATTCAAGGCTGCCCGAGGCCAGTGACAGCGCAATCCCCTGCGCCGAGGCCAGTTGATCCTGCGTCAGCCCGCGCATCCGCCCCGCGATCAGCGCGGTGGCAAAAATGCCGATCAGCCCGGTGGGATGGAAGCCGGTCTGGTGGAACCCGCCCTTCGCAACCGAGCCAAGCCGCGTCGCCACCTCCATGCCCACGATATAGGCCGTCACCATGTCCTTGCCGCTTGCCCCGGTCTCCAGCGCCATGCCAAGCGCGGTGGGGAAGGTGCTGGCCGTGGCATGAATCACACCACGGGTATGCGTGTCGTCATAATCGAGGCCATGCACCAGAAAGCCGTTCATCGTGACCGCATCGCGCAGCGGCAGGCGCGCGCCATATCCGATCACCGGCGAGGGGCCCGCGCCGAACTCGCGCAGCGCGGCAAGAGTGCGGTGCGAAAAGTCGTATTGCGTGGAGGCAAGCGCGATCCCGACCGCATCGAGGATCAGGTAGCGCGCCCTTTCGCGCACCTCGGCCGGGATCGCCGCCGGATCGAGCCCGCCGGCAAATGCCGCCAGTGTCTGCGAGATGGGCGAAGGGGTGGTCTGCGTCATGTCATCCTCCTCAGCGCACGAGCGCAAGCGATATTTCAGGTATGTATGAGATCAGCATCAGCCCGGTCAGGCGGATCGCGAAGAAGGGCAGCACGCCGCGCGCGATCTCGTGCACCGGGATGCGGGCGATGCCGCTCATCACGAACAGATTAAGGCCGATCGGCGGGGTAAGGGTGGCGATCTCGACATTGGCCACCATGATCACCGCGAAATGGATCGGGTCGATGCCAAGCGCGATCGCCATGGGGAACAGCAGGGGCGCGGTCAGCACGATCAGCGCGATGCCGTCAAGGAACATGCCCAGGATCAGAAGCAGCACGTTCACCACGATCAGGAACATCCACGGGCTCATGTCCATGTCGCGGATGAACGCTACCATCTGGGCCGAAACCCCCATCCGTGCAAGAACGAAGCCGACCAGGGAACCGCCCATCACGACCGCGAAGATCATCGTGGTCTGAAGCACCGATTCCCGCGCCACCAGCCAGAACCCCGTCAGGTTGACCGAGCGATAGACCAGAAGGCACAGCACCGCGGCATAGGCCGCCGCGAAGGCGGATACCTCGGTCGGGGTCAGGAAGCCCGCGTAGATCGAACCGATCACCAGAACCGGCATCGCCAGCGCGGCCGAGGCCTTGGGCAGGCGATGCGCGAAACCTGACCAGTCGGGGCGCTGCGCCTTCATGCCGTAGCCGTGGCGCCGGACCATGAAGGTCACGCCAATGATCAACAGACCCGCCTCCATCAGTCCCGGCAGGATGCCCGCCATGAAAAGCTTGTCGACGGGCAGCCCGACGATGGAGCCGATCAGGATGAACCCCAGCGACGGCGGGATCATCAACCCCAGCGTGCCCCCCACCGCGACGATGGCGGCCGAAAACCGGGCGGGGTATTTCTCGCGCCGCAACCCCTCGACGGTCGAGGCCCCGATCGCGGCGGCGGATCCCACGGAAGACCCCGACACGGCGGCAAAGAAGACGCTGGTGATCAGCACGGTCAGCGCCAGCCCGCCGCGCACCGCGCGCACGATGGCCCCGACAAGGTCGATCATCAGCTCGGCGATGTGCCCCTTCATCATCAGGTTGCCCGCCAGGACGAACATCGGAATGGCCATCAGCGGATAGCTGTTCACCGATTTGAACGCCGTCTGCGCGATGACCGTGGCCGGCACCCCGTCGATGGACAGCACCAGCAGCGCCGTCACAAGGCCCAGTGCGATCGAGACATGCGACCCGATGCCAAGCAGCAGGAGCGTCAGAACAAGTGCGAAAGCGATAATCACAGCATTGGGCCTTTCATTGCGCCGCTATCCGTTGGTGCGGCTTCGGCCTGGGCATAGGGATCCTTCCCGCCGATCGCGGTCAGGAACGCACCTGCGTAATAGATCCCCATCAGGGCCGCGCCGATCGGCATTGCCAGGAACAACAGCCACATCGGCAGGTCGAGCGTGGATTCCGTCATCATGCCCATCGTGTAGTAGCGCAGCACCTGCGGCACCGAGGCATAGAACAGGATCCCCGCAAACAGCATCCCCAGCACGGTGGTCGTCACATTGGCGATCCGCCGAAGGGCGGGCGGCAGGGCATCGACCAGCATTTCCGTGCGGATCATGTGGCCCGCGCGCCCCGCGCAGCCGATTGTCAGGAAGAACGCCCAGACCATCAGGTAGCGCACCGATTCCTCGGCCCAGAAATAGCTGTGGTTGAAAAACCCCCTGCCCGCCGCCTCGAACATCATGATCGTCGTCGCCAGAAGCGCGAGGCAGGTCGCCACCGTCAGAAGCACCGACCGCTCGAAACGCACCCAGAGATTTGGGCGGGTCGTCGGCATATTGCCGGCAACCCCTTCCACATTTGTGCGTTCATCCCCCGAGGCCACAAGAGGCCTCCAGTTCTGCAAGGGCCTTGACGACATCGCCATGCGCTTCGGTGAAGGAACCCGCATTGGCTGCAGCCATGTCGCGCCAGCGCTGAAGCTCGGCCCCCTCGGCCACATGAACCACCGCACCTTCGGCCTTCATCTTCTCGATCAGCTTTTCGTCGGCGGCTTTCGCCTCGTTCCACTGGCGGTCAGCGATTTCGGCGATCGTGTCGTTGATCGCGGCCTGCTGGTCGGCCGGAAGCGCCTCGAACCAGCCCTTGTCGACCACCACGGCATAGGTCGACAGCGAGAAGCCGGGCACATACCAGGCATGATTGCCGGTGATGCCGATCATCTCGGCCCAGCCCGCCGGCGAGGTGAAGACGCCGTCGATCGCCCCCTGGGACATCGCCGTGCTCATCTCGGAGGCGGCCATCGAGACCGGGCTTACCTGAAGGGTCTTCATCGTGTCCTGGAACACCCGGCCGCCGGTCACGCGGACCTTGGTGCCCGCCAGATCCTCCATCTTCGCCACCTCGCGGTCCTTGAAGATGAACAGAAGGTCGGCTGTGCGCAAGAAGCCCAGAACCTTGAGGTTGCGCGGATCGACATAGCCCGAGATCAGCGGGGTCAACCCCTTGTTGAAGCAGCTGTTCAGCATCATCTCGTCGCTGAGTGCGAAGGGCAGGTTGAGAACACCGGTTGCCGGTTCGATCGATTCAAGGCGAACCGAAACCGGCCAGACCATGTGAACCGCCCCGGTGCCAAGGGCGGCAAGCGCATCCTGTTCATTGTAAAGCTGACCGGCGGGGAACACCTTCACATCGATCGCACCGCCGGTGCGTTCACCGACCTTCTGCGCGAATTCGTTCTGGTAGTCGGTCTTCCAATGCGTGGCCGCAACCTCGCTTGGCAACACCAGCTCGTCGGCCGCCGCGAAGCCCGCAGACGCGGCCCCCAGAAGCGCGGCCGCGCACAGCGCCCGGAAACCTTGGTTGATCATCATTTCTCCTCCCGTTTCGTTATCTTGATCGTTCCGAGCCGCCACAATCCTCGTGCCGGGCCGAAAGCGGCAATCAGTAACCTGCCGCCTCGTCGATATTGCCCGCCCGCTTCTGGATCAGCGCCGTGCGGTCAAAGCGCATGAAGACGGTGCCGCAGGCCTTGCGCCCCGTAGTCCGCACCGTGACGATCCCGGCATTTGGACGCGACTTGGAGTCACGCTTTTCCAGAACCTCGGATTCCGCATAGACGGTGTCGCCGGGAAATACCGGGGCGACAAGGCTGATGTCCTTCCAGCCAAGATTGGCGATGGCCTTGCCACTGACTTCGGGCACGGTCATGCCAAGCACGATGGCCAGCGTCAGCCCGCTATTGACCAGCGGCTTGCCAAATTCGGACTTGGCGGCATAGGCGCTGTCGCAATGCATCGGATGCAGGTTCATCGTCATGAGCGAAAAATTGATGTTGTCCGCCTCGGTGATGGTACGGCCGGGGCGGTGCTCGTAGACATCGCCAATCTCGAAATCCTCGTAATAGCGCCCGATTTCACCGCGATATCTTTGATCGCCGATTTTCTTCACGCATGTCTCCTTTCAGCGGGCGGCGGATACTCCGCCATTTGTACGGACATTAGGATATTAATCGGACAAATGAGTCAAGACACTTCGGAAGCACCGTGAAACTTTTTTACCGGGTGACCCGTCCCCCGCTGCCTGGTTGCGGGAGACGGAGGGCAACTACTGCAGGAACGGCGGCCGCATCCGGTTGAAGCCCGCGGCGCTTTCGAACGCGTGCCCTGCCCGCAGCAACAAGGCCTCCTGCCGCGGCGCACCGATCATCTGAATCGCCATGGGCACGCCCGCCTCGTCCAAGCCGCAGGGCGTAACCAGCCCGGGAAGGCCCAGGAAGTTCAGCGGCCGCGTGAAGGCCGTGATCGCCTCGAGGTTCCGCCGCATCGCATCGCCGTTTGCCTCTTCGACGTCGACGGCACACGGCGCTGGAATGCGCAAGGCCGGGGTCAGGATGATGTCGCACGCGTGCAGCGGGCCATCCAGCATCGCGCGCAAGGCAAGGCTGCGCAACTGGTGTGCCCGGACATAGTCCACGGCCGAGGTCGCAAGTCCCTGCATCAACCGCGCCCTGGCCTGCGGCGCCAGTCGCTCGGGATCGGTCTGCAATGTCCTGAGATGCAGCGCGGCCGCCTCCGGCTTCCAGATCGCATCGGCCAGATCTGCATAGGGGCCATGATCGGGCAGGTCTACCTGGCGGATATCGCATCCCAGATCCCGCAACACCCCGATGGCCGCGTCGAAGGATGCCGCCACTTCGGACGCGAGATCCTCGACATAGTAGCTTTGCGGAATGCCGATGCGCAGACCACGCACCCCGGCCTCGAGGCCGCGTTCGTGATGCGCCGTGCCGCACATCACATCCATGAGGCGCGCGATATCGCCGCTTGAGCGGGCCATCGGCCCCGGACAATCCAAGCTTTCCGACAGCCCCATGACCCCTTCCAGAGACAAGAGCCCCTGCGTCGGCTTGAGTCCGACAACCCCACACAATGCCGCCGGAAGGCGAACCGATCCCCCCGTATCGGAGCCAAGCGCGCCGTAGGCGAACCTCGCGGCCACCGCCGCACCCGAGCCGGACGAAGACCCGCCACTGATCCGGTCGGGCGCGAAGGGATTACAGCAGCGCCCGAAGCTTCTGTTATGCCCGGTTGGCCCCATGGCATATTCCGCCATGTTCAGCCGCGCAAAGCTGATCGCACCCGCCGCATCCAGCCGCTGCAAAAGCTCGGCCGTGCTGCCCATGCGGGTGTCGCGTCGAAACCCTGCGCCGCAGGTCGTCACCTCTCCGGCACGGTAATACATGTCCTTGTGGGCCAGCGGCACGCCATGCAAAGGCCCGCGCGCCTCTTTGGGCAACCGATCCAGCGCCGCGGCCTCTGCAAAGGCCCGCTCGGTCTCGATCGCCAGGACAGCGTTGCAGATGTGATCGTGACGCCCGATCGCCGCGACCACCTCGCCCAGCAGCTCCTGCGCGCCGATCCGGCTGGCCCGAAGCAAGTCCGCCACCTCGCGCAATCCCATCATCAGGACGTCGCTCATCCCGGTTCTCCCCCTGCGCGCAGCGCCACATCGAAGCTTGCCATGCGGATATCGAATAACGGCCCGGCCGCATCCGCCGCCCGATTCACCGCCTGGGCCGAGCGCACCATCTCGGCCGAGAACCAGCGGCTTTCCTCCGGGTCCAGCCGCAATCCCATGACGGTGAGGGCGTATTGCGCCCCCACCTCGGGTTTCATCCCGGACGCGCTCATCTGAAGGGTGCCAATGCGGCCTGGAAATCATCCCATGCCTTCGGATGTTGTTCCTTCCAGGTCTCGTTGATGCTTTGCGCGGCCTCGACGAAGGCCTCACGCTCGGCACCCTCAACCTTCGAAAGCTTTCCGCCCCGTGCAACGATGGCGTCCAGCGTTTCCTGATCCAGCCGCTTGGCATCCGGCCAGTTGCTCCGCACGAATTCGGCCGTCGTCTCCTCGATGGCGGCGCGCAGATCGTCCGGCAGGGATTTCAGCCAGGTGTCGTCGATCATGATCGCGTAAGTGACCATGTTGAGCCCCGGCACCAGCGAGGCATAGGGCACGACATCGGTTCCGACCATCTCCCAACCCCCGGCAGAGGTGAGCGCCCCGTCGATGGCGCCCTGCGCGAGGGCGGGCCCCATCTCGGGCGCGGGCATCGCGATCGAACTCGCGCCGAACTTGCCCAGCAGATCAAGCAGCACGCGGCCGCCCGTCGCACGGATTTTCATGCCCTGAAGGTCGGACATCTCGGCAATCGGTTCCTTGCGGGTCAGGAAAAACAGATCGGCGGTGCGCGCCACCCCCATTACCCGGATCCCGAGCGGTTCGAGATATTTCGACAGATAGGCGCCAACCGCCTCCGGGGCGCCCTCCTTGCCCATCAGTGTATCGTCGATCGCAAAGGGAAGGCTGAGAACGCCCGCTTCGGGCGCGATGGTCTCAAGGCGCACGGCGACCGGCCAGACCATATGCACCGCCCCTGTCCCAAGCGCGGCAATGGCATCCTGATCGTTGTAAAGGCTTCCAGCATGGAAAACCTTCGGGGTCACGCGCCCGCCGGTGCGCTCTTCGATCCGGCGGGCGAAATCCTCCATGACGCCCGTCGTCCAATGGGTGGTTGCCAGTTCGTTGGTGATGACCATGTCAATCGAATCCTGCGCCGCGGCCGGGCCGGCCGCCAGGCCAGCCACCGCCGCAAGACCAAGAGCCGACGCCAAGGCACGCATCCGCGCAATCAGCGCGGAAGGCTGATGTAGAAACTGCATATCTTCCTCCCTGTCAAATGCCCGAATGTCCGAACATTATGAGGGGACGTTAGGAAAACATGCCGGCGACATGCAAGGAAAATTCCGAAATATCTGGAAAACGGCGCTGGCCGCTCATCGACGAGCACGGCCAAGGCGGAGCGAATTCTCCTGGTAACAGACTGTTATGAAATGAAATTCATTGGGAAACCAAGCAGACTCGCCACGCGTGGCGATCAACGGGAGAACACCCCCCGATCCCCTGCCCAAAAACCAGATCTCCCGAGCGAAGGCCGACTCACCCGGCCACTCCCGCTCGGGATAGGGCTATCTGTCCGATCCCGAGCCTGAAGCGGTAGTCCACAGAAGATCGGCATAAAGGGACGGAACCGCACCCGGGGCTTCAGCCCTCATCGGAATCGAAGACCGGAGAAAAGCCGCCCCAGAACATGCGCATGCCGTCGAACGGCATTTCCGGCATCGGACTGTCTCTCATCTCGTCCTCCATCCGCGCCCAGGCGGCATCGGCCGTCGCGCGGTCGGGCCATTCGATCCAGGAAAACAGTGGCACTTCCCCGTCCTTCGCATCGGTCGCGCGATAGAAATCGGTCTGCTTGCCATGAGGCACATCCTCGCCCCAGTTCTCGACCATGCGGATTGCGCCCGCCCGTTGGAACATCGGCCACGCCTGCCGGGCATGCTCGATATAGGCCTGCTTGTTGGCAGCAGGAACCGCGGCGACGAAACCGGAATAATAGGTCATTGCAACTCTCCCTGTTATACGGGCCATAAGCCCATCACCAGAGGCAGCATATCCCTTGCAGTATGAAAAACCAACCGTTAGTATTAAAATATGAGTACCATCGGCGAAACCCCGCGCCTGCGCTATGACGAAGGCTGCCTTGCGGCCCACGCGCTGAATCTGATCGGCGATCGTTGGGCACTTTTGGTGGTGCGCGAACTGATGCTGCGCGACAAGCGTTTTCAGGCGATCCGCACAGGACTTCCGGGGATCACCGCTGGCGTGCTGACGCAGCGGCTGTCGCAACTGATCGGGGCGGGCGTGGCGCTTCATGACCCGGAAACCGGCCTCTACGGGCTGACCGGATCCGGCAGGGCCTTGCAGCCGGTTCTCGTGGCGCTTTGCCATTGGGGCAGCCAGCACCCCGGCCACGATCCGCGCCGCTTCATAAGCCCCACCGCGCTGATGATCTCGATGTCAGCCAAGATCAACACAGCCGCCGCCGCAGGGTGTGGCACCGTGGCCGGGATCGCAGCCGGAAACGAGGCCTTCACTCTTCGCCTGGACAAACACGGCGCGCTTCTGGCGACGCCGGGTTTGCAGAACGGGTGCGACTTCATCCTGTCGGGCAGTGGCAACACACTGGCCCGCGCCATCTATGGCCCACAGCCGGTGGCCGCGTTACAGGCCGCAGATATCATCGCGCTGGAAGGGGATGCCTCCGCCGCGCAAAGCTTCGTCGACCTGTTCAGCCTGCGACACATCGGCGACATCGTGACGACAGGGGCCAATGCGGGCGACCGCGGCTGACCGCGGCCCGCCCCGAGACCCGAGCAGACAGGATGGCCGCGCCGGCCGAACAAGCTGAGAGGCGCACCTTTCCCCTGGCACGCCTCGCCCCAGCCTATTCGATGCCGTTGAAGCGCTGCAATTCGCGCACATAGGCGACGATGGCGCGCACATCGCCCTGTGTCAGCCCCTCTTGTGGAGGCATGTCGCCAAAAGTCCAGTGATGCGCGCGCACGCCCTGCGTCACCGCCATCAGGAACGACATGTCTCCATGGTGGTTCGGTTCATAGATCCTGTGAACAAGCGGCGGCCCCACGCCATCGTTGCCTACGCCACCCGTGCCATGGCAGGCCGCGCAAACCGCGTCGAAAGCCTTCTCACCGGTCTGCGCCAGCGGCGACAGTTCTGCGGGCAAGTTTACCTCGACGAGCGGCCTTGCCTGCTTGGTCTCGACGGCGGACTGACCGGTCACGACAGCCTCTGTTGCGGTCGGCGATTTGAAATAGGCAGCGGCGGCAAGACCCGCGGTAATGCCTGCGGCTGCCAGAAGAAGAGTGCGTTTCATATGTGACTCATGCGTTAAGAGCGTAGCAAATCGCTACGGGATGGGAACACAGCCCCGAAGGGCGTCGGCATGAGTCAGGCCCGCGGTGGCGGAGGCTCGGGCACGAGCGCGCGCTGCGGCTTTGTGCCAAGGCCTGCAGGCGGCGCGGCAAGAAACCCGGCAAGCGGGCTCGGGAATGCGGCGGAAACCGCCGTTACGAAAGAGGCAGGCATCGCACAGCCTGCATGGGTGCCGCACAAGGCCCCCGCCGCCGCACAAGCAGGCAACATGGCGTGGCCCTCTTGCCGCTCGGGGCAGCCTGGACAATCGGGGCAGTCGGCGGTTGCAGCCATGGCGCCATGCGACGCTTCGGTCGCGGCCGAAGGCTGCGGCGACAGGGCAAGGAAGACACCCCAGATCAGGCAAAGGATCAGTGCAAACTGGCGCAAGCTGGCCTCGATGGTTGGCATCACGGACCGAGTCGCCTCGGGTCCACCGGACGATATTGGCACGTACACGCGCCCTGCCTCCATGACATTTGTCATGTCGCGGCGCGCGTGACACATCGGATCATGGACGGCCCTGTCCTACGGGTCAGCGTGCCACTTTATGCCCTGGGTCATCCGCATTTGGAATGGCCGCAATCCGCGCAGGTCATGCAGCCTTCGATCATGCGCATCGCATAGGCGCCGCAATGTGGGCAGGCGGGCGCGCGCGGGGTGTCGCCCGCAACCATGCGCTCGGCCTGCGGGTCGGCCTTCAGGCCCATCCCCTCGCCCTCGATGAAGCCGATCGAGATCAGGTGCCGTTCGATCACGCCGCCGATCGCGGCGAGGATCGACGGGATATAGCGCCCCTCGATCCATGCCCCGCCACGCGGGTCGAACACGGCCTTCAGCTCTTCGACCACGAAGGACACGTCGCCCCCGCGCCGGAACACCGCCGAGATCATCCGCGTCAGCGCCACGGTCCAGGCGAAATGCTCCATGTTCTTGGAGTTGATGAACACCTCGAAGGGGCGCCGGTGGCCGCCCTGCACGATATCGTTCACCGTGAGGTAGATGGCATGTTCCGAGCCGGGCCATTTCAGCTTGTAGGTTGCGCCTTCCAGCGCCGCGGGCCGGTCCAGCGGCTCGGTCAGATAGACCACCTCGGCGCCGTGATCGGCCTCGGGCGCGGCCTCGGACTTTTCGGACACCGACAGCACCGAGCCGGTCACGTCATTGGGCCGGTAGGTCGTGCAGCCCTTGCAGCCCTGATCCCAGGCCGCCATGTAAACCTCTTTGAAGGCGTCGAAAGAGATATCCTCGGGGCAGTTGATCGTCTTGGAGATGGAACTGTCGATCCATTTCTGCGCCGCCGCCTGCATGCGCACATGGTCAAGCGGCTGAAGCGTCTGTGCATTGACGAAATAGTCGGGCAAGGGCGCATCGCCCTTCAGGTCGCGCCACATCTGCACGGCGTAATCGACCACCTCTTCCTCGGTCCGGCTGCCGTCCTTCTGCAACACCTTGCGGGTATAGGCATAGGCGAAGACCGGCTCGATCCCCGAGCTGACATTGCCCGCATAAAGGCTGATCGTGCCGGTCGGCGCGATCGAGGTCAGAAGCGCGTTGCGGATGCCATGCGTGGCGATCGCGTCGCGCACGTCCTTGTCCATCTGCATCATGTTGCCCGAGGCCAGATACCCCTTGGCGTCGAACAGCGGGAAGGCCCCCTTTTCCTTCGCCAGATCGACCGAGGCAAGATAGGAGGCCCGCGCGATCGCCTTCATCCAGGCCTCGGTGCGGGCGGCGGCCTCGGGGCTGCCATAGCGCAGGCCCATCATCAAAAGCGCATCGGCAAGCCCGGTCACGCCCAGCCCGATGCGGCGCTTGTTCTTCGCCTCTTCGGCCTGTTGCGGCAGCGGAAAGCGCGAGGCATCGACGACATTGTCCATCATGCGAATGGCGGTGCGCACCAGATCGTCCAGCGCCGCCAGATCCAGATGCGCGGCCTCCGAGAACGGCGCGCTGACCAGCCGCGCAAGGTTGACCGAGCCCAGAAGGCACGCGCCATAGGGCGGCAGGGGCTGTTCCCCGCAGGGGTTGGTGGCCGCGATCTGCTCGCAATAGCCAAGGTTGTTCATCTTGTTGATGCGGTCGATGAAGATCACGCCCGGCTCGGCGAAATCATAGGTCGCGCGCATGATCCGGTTCCACAGGTCGCGCGCGTTCAGCGTGTGATAGATCTTGCCGCCGAAGGTCAGCTCCCAAGGGCCGTCGGCCTTCACGGCCTCCATGAAGGCATCGGTGACAAGCACCGACAGGTTGAACATGCGCAACCGCGCACTGTCCTGCTTGGCGGTGATGAAGGCCTCGATATCGGGGTGATCGCAGCGCATCGTGGCCATCATCGCGCCGCGGCGCGAACCCGCCGACATGATCGTGCGGCACATCGCATCCCACACATCCATGAACGAGAGCGGCCCGGACGCATCGGCCGCCACGCCCTTCACCTCGGCCCCGCGCGGGCGGATGGTCGAGAAGTCATAGCCGATGCCGCCGCCCTGCTGCATGGTCAGCGCGGCTTCCTTGAGCATGTCGAAGATGCCCGCCATGCTGTCGGGGATGGTGCCCATCACGAAGCAGTTGAACAGCGTCACCGCCCGGCCGGTGCCCGCCCCCGCGGTGATGCGGCCCGCGGGCAGGAAACGGAAATCCTCGAGCGCGGCGTAGAACCGCTCTTCCCACGCGGCGGGGTTTTCCTCGACCTCGGCCAGGGACCGCGCGATGCGGCGCCAGCTGTCCTCGACCGTGGCATCGACCGGGGTGCCGTCCGCCTCTTTCAGCCGGTATTTCATATCCCAGATCTGTTCGGCGATGGGGGCGGCAAAGCGGGTCATGCGGTTCCTCGGGATGGGCAATGCGACAAGGATAACCAAGCTACCCCCAGCGGGCGGCATGGTCAATTGATTGTGGACCGGCCAAAGCCCCTATATAGTCGGCACAGGGGATGACGAATGGCCGATCTTGTGCATCTGATCAAGCTTTGCGTGGGCGCCGAGAAGGTCGAGGACCTGATCGACTGGCAGGCCGGCCGCTATGGCGACGGCCCCGCGCGGCATGTCACGCGCATGTGGCCCAAGCGGGGCGACGAGATCCTTGCCGGCGGATCGCTTTACTGGGTGTTCAAGGGGGTCGTGCTGGCCCGCCAGCGGATCATCGGCCTTGAAGAGGTGCCGGGCGCCGACGGCATCACGCGCTGCGCCATCGTGCTTGACCGCGATGTGGTGCGCACCGAGGCCCTGCCCCGCCGCCCGTTCCAGGGCTGGCGCTACCTTGCCCAGAACGACGCGCCGCGCGACCTGCCCGCCGGGCGCGAACGCGAAGACCATCTTCCGCGCGACCTCATGGCCGCACTGTCCGAGATCGGGCTGCGCTGAGGCCGCTCAGAACTTCGGCAGGGCGATGCCGCATTGCGTGCAAAGGGCGGCCAGGGCCGCGCCGCTTCCGCCCGTCCAGTCGGCGCCGCGCGCGGCAAACAGCGTGGCCTGGCTTTGGTGGATCACCCCGTCCGACAGGATCTTCAGGTGATTGGCGCGCAGCGTTTCCCCCGACGAGGTGATGTCGGCGATCGCCTCGGCGGTCAGGTTCTTGACGGTGCCCTCGGTCGCGCCCTGGCTGTCGACCAGCTGGTAATCGGCCACGCCCTGCCGCGTCAGGAATTCCCGCACGAGGCGGTGATATTTCGTGGCGATCCGCAGCCGGAAGCCGTGTTCGCGCCGGAAGGCATGGGCGACCGCGTCCAGATCCTCGAGCATGTCGACATCGGACCAGCAGGCAGGCACCGCGATGATCAGATCGGCATGGCCAAAGCCCATCGGTGCCAGATCGGCCACCTGCGTTTCCCAATCGGCCAGCTTCTCGCGCACGAGGTCCGATCCGGTAACGCCCAGATGGATGCGCCCCGCGGCCAGTTCGCGCGGGATCTCGCCCGCCGAAAGCAGCACCAGCTCCACCCCGTCCGCACCCTCGACCGCGCCGGAATATTCCCGCTCGGACCCGGTGCGGTGCAGCCGCACGCCATGCGCGGCGAACCAGTCGAAGGTCTGCTCCATCAGCCGCCCCTTGGAGGGCACGCCCAGCTTCACACTCATGGCGCAACCTCCAGATCGGCCACCAGCCCCGGACGGATCACCCCGCCCACCGCCGGGATCGAGCGGCCCTGCCCCAGCACGCGGGTCAGCGCATCGTAGCGCCCGCCCGTCGCCACCGGCGGAAGGCCCGGATCGGCGGCCGAGAAGGTGAAGACGAAGCCGTCGTAATATTCCATCGTCGTGCGCCCGTGGCTGGCATCGAAGCGCAGCGTGGCAAGGTCGATCCCGCGCGCCTCAAGCGCCGAAAGGCGGCGCGCCAGCCGCGCGATCGCGGGGGCGAGCGCGGAAATCCCCAGACCCTCCAGCCGCTGCGGCGCCTCGGGCGCTGCGCAGCGAAGCGAGAAGAGCGCATCGAACCGCGCCACCTCGGCCGCGGGCAGCGGCGCGGCGGCGGCATCCTCTTGCAGGCGGGTCACGCGTTCGTGCATCTCGTCCGGCGCGCGCAGCCCGATCCAGGGCGCATCGCTTTCCGCCTCGCCCGCCAGAAGCGTCTGGCGCGAGGGCGGCACCGGCGTCAGCCCGGCATAGCGCTGCAACAGCGCATGAAAGCGCCGGGGCCGCCAGATATGCCGCGCAAGCGCCGATTTGCGCACGGCAAGCGTATCAAGCCCCGCAACCGCCGCCGTCAGCAGCCCGATATCCCCGATCGTCGCCTCAAGGCCAAGCGGCGCAAGCTGCGCGGCGAACAGCGCGAAAACCTCGGCATCGGCCTCTTCGGGGGCGGTGCGGTCGAAAACCTCATACCCGGCCTGAAAATACTCGGCCGCGCGGGCCGGGCCGCTGTGATCCTGCTGGCGGAACACCTCGCCCAGATAGCAGTAGCGCGCAGGCTCGGCCCCGCCGGTCATGTGTTCCTGCACCACCGGCACGGTGAAATCCGGGCGCAGCATCATCTCGCCGCGCGAGGGATCGTGGGTGACGAAGGCGCGCGCGCGAATATCCTCGCCGTAAAGATCCAGAAGCGCCTTGGCGGGTTGCAGGATGTCGGGATCGACGGCGCTTGCCCCCGCCGCGCGGAAGGCTTCCAGAAGGCGCGCGCCGGTCGCGCGGGCGGCGGCTTTCGTGGCCATCAGACCCCCAGCATCTTCTTGACGGTGGCAACCATGTCGGCGCGCGGCACCTCGACCTGCGCGGGCTGGGATTTCCATTCCTCCAGCGAGGCTTCGGCCGCGATCTTCGCACCCAGCACCAGATCCTTGATCTGCACCACGTCGCGCGCAGCCTCGTCCCCGCCCTGGATGATCGCCACGGGGCTTTCGCGTTTGTCCGCGTATTTGAGCTGGTTGCCGAAGTTCCTGGGATTGCCCAGATAGACCTCGGCGCGGATGCCCGCGCGGCGCAGATCGGCGGCCATGGACAGATAATCGCCGATCCGGTCGCGGTCCATCACCGTCACGACGACGGGGCCCTGCGCCTGCCCGCCGATCCGGCCCTTGGCGCGCAGCGCGGCCAGCAGCCGGTCAACCCCGATGGAAACGCCGGTGGCCGGCACCGCCTGCCCGGTGAATCGCTTGACCAGATCGTCATAGCGCCCGCCGCCCGCGACCGAGCCGAACTGCCGCTTGCGGCCCTTTTCGTCGAGGATCTCGAAGGTCAGCTCGGCCTCGAAGACCGGGCCGGTGTAATAGCCAAGGCCGCGCACGACCGAGGGGTCGATCACGATGCGGTCGGGGCCGTAGCCCTGCGCCTCCAGAAGCGCCGCGATCTGCTCAAGCTCGGCCACGCCCTCCATCCCGAGGGCCGAGCCGCCGACCAGCGCGCGCAGCCGCGCGGCGGTTTCGGCCCCCGTCTCGCCCAGTGCCCCCATGAAGCCCATCACGACATCGGCCTGCGCATCCGAAAGCCCCGCGCCCTTGGTGAAATCGCCCGACTCGTCCATCCGGCCCTTGCCCATCAGCGCGCGCACGCCGGGTTCGCCGAACTTGTCGAACTTGTCGATGGCGCGCATCACGATGCCGCGCTCATGCGCGAATTTCTCGGGATCGGCGGGGTCGAGTACGCCCGCCACCTCCATCACGCCGTTCAGGACCTTGCGGTTGTTCACCCGCACGATGTAGTCGCCGCGCGGAATGCCCACCGCCTCCAGCGCATCCGACAGCATGCCGCAGATCTCGGCATCCGCGGCCACGCTGGCCGAACCGACCGTGTCGGCATCGCATTGATAGAACTGCCGGAAACGCCCCGGCCCCGGCTTTTCGTTGCGCCAGACCGGGCCCATCGTGAAGCGCCGGTAGGGGCTGGGCAGATCGTTGCGGAACTGCGCCGCGACGCGCGCAAGCGGCGCGGTCATGTCATAGCGCAGCGCCAGCCAGTCGCCATCCTCTTCCTGCCAGGCAAAGACGCCCTCGTTCGGGCGGTCCACATCGGGCAGGAACTTGCCAAGCGCCTCGACGGTTTCCACCGCCGATGTTTCCAGCGGATCGAAGCCGTGCGCGCGATACACCTCGGCGATTTTGCCAAGCATTTCCTGACGTTCGGTCACATCCGCGCCGAAATAGTCACGAAATCCCTTGGGCGTTTCCGCACGCGGTCGACGGGGAGCCTTGTCCTTGGCCATCACTTGCACCTGTTCTGATCTCGGGCGAGGGTGTAGCGGAAGGGACGCGGGGCGGCAAGCAGCGGGAGCAACCTATGCAGGATCGGATCGAAAAGGCCGAGGAACAGATCGCACATCTGACACGGATGGTCGAGGATCTGTCCGATGTGGTCGCGCGCCAGGAAACCGAGATCGCGCGGCTGACCCGCCGCCTTGGCCTTCTGATGGAACGCGAGGCCGAGCGCGAAATGGATGCCGGCGGACAGATCCCGCTGGCCGATCAGCGCCCGCCGCACTGGTAGGCGCTAGACCTCCTCGACCATGACGACGCCGCGCAGCGCGCGCAGCGCACCCTTGATCTGCGGATTGACCGGAAAGTCGCGGCCCGCGGCAATCTCGTATTCCGCGCCGCGCGCGGCATCGGTCACGCAAAACGAAATCGGCCCCTGGCTGCGCACCTTGCCCTCTTGCACCATCCGGCCCAGAAGCGCCGCGACCGAGGCCACCGCATCGGCGGTTTCCAGATGCACGCGCAGCCCCGCCCCGCCCGCATCGGCGGCCACGCTGTCGATCGGCTGCGCCGCGCGGGCCAGCAGCTTCAGCGTCTCGCCCTCCAGATTGGCCTCGACCGTCAGAACCACGGCCATGCCGGGTTCAAGGAACTGGCGCGCGGCCTCCAGCGTGTCGGAGAAAACTGTCACCTCGTAAAGCCCGGTCGGGTCCGACAGCGACACGAAGGCGAAGCGGTTGCCCTTGGCCGATTTCTTTTCCTGCCGGGCCGAGACATTGCCCGCGATCTTGGCAACCAGCGGCCCGCCCTCGGCACGCGCGGTGATCTCGGCCAGCGTCATCACCTGCTTGCGCTTCAGCGCCGGCATGTAATCGTCCAGCGGGTGGCCCGACAGGTAGAACCCCACGGCGCGGTGCTCTTCGGCCAGCCGCTCGGCGGGCAGCCAGTCGTCGGTATCGGCCAGACGCGGCGGGGGCAGATCCTCGCCCGCCTCGCCGAACAGCGAAACCTGGGAACTGGCCTTGGCCTCGGCCACCGCCGCCGACCATGCCGACAGCGCATCGAGACTGTCGAAGACGCGCTTGCGGTTGGGATCGAGCTGGTCGAAGGCGCCCGCACGCGCCAGCATCTCCAGCGGCCGCTTGCCGATACGCTTGAGGTCGCAGCGCCGGGCAAAATCCACCAGATCGGCAAACGGCGCCTCGCCCCGCCCCTCGACGATCAGGCGCATCGCCTCCACGCCCACGTTCTTCAGCGCACCAAGCGCATAGACCACGCGCCCCGCGGCCACCGTGAAGGTGGCAAGGCTGCGGTTGACGCAGGGCGGAACCGTCTCGATCTCCAGCCGGTCGACCTCGCGCTTGTAGACGGCCAGCTTGTCGGTCAGGTGGATATCGCAGTTCATCACCGCGGCCATGAACTCCACCGGGTGGTTCGCCTTCAGCCATGCCGTCTGATAGCTGACCACGGCATAGGCCGCCGCATGCGATTTGTTGAAGCCGTAATTGGCGAACTTCTCAAGCAGGTCAAAGACCTCGCCGGCCTTCTTGCCGTCGATCCCGTGGGTGGCCTTGGCGCCCTCGATGAATTTCGGGCGCTCCTTGGCCATCTCTTCGGCGATCTTCTTGCCCATGGCGCGGCGCAGAAGGTCGGCGCCGCCAAGGCTGTAGCCCGCCATGACCTGCGCAATCTGCATCACCTGTTCCTGATAGACGATGATGCCCTGCGTCTCGGCCAGGATATGGTCGATCGTGGGGTGGATCGAGGTGATCTCGCGCAGGCCGTTCTTGACCTCGCAATAGGTGGGGATGTTCTCCATCGGGCCGGGGCGGTAAAGCGCCACCAGCGCCACGATATCCTCGATGCAGGTGGGCTTCATGCGCCGCAGCGCATCCATCATGCCGGTGGATTCCACCTGGAACACCGCCACCGTGCGCGCGGCGGCATAAAGCTCGTATGTCGCGGCATCGTCCAAGGGAATGGCCGAGATGTCCACCTCGACCGCGCGCAGGCGCAACAGGTCCAGCGCGTTCTGGATCACCGTCAGCGTCTTCAGGCCCAGGAAGTCGAACTTCACCAGCCCGGCCTGCTCCACCCATTTCATGTTGAACTGCGTGGCCGGCATGTCCGAGCGCGGGTCCTGGTAAAGCGGCACCAGCTCGTCCAGCGGCCGGTCCCCGATCACGACACCGGCGGCATGCGTGGAGGCGTTGCGCAACAGCCCCTCGACCTGCTGGGCATAGTTCAGAAGCCGCTCCACCACCTCTTCGGCGCGTGCCGCCTCGCGCAGGCGCGGCTCATCGGCAAGGGCCTTCTCGATGCTGACGGGCTTCACGCCTTCAACGGGGATCATCTTGGACAGCCGATCCACCTGCATGAAGGACATCTGCAACACGCGCCCCACATCGCGCACCGCCGCCTTAGACAGAAGCGCGCCGAAGGTGATGATCTGGCCCACCTTCTCGCGCCCGTATCTGCCCTGGACATAGTGAATCACCTCTTCGCGGCGATCCATGCAGAAGTCGATGTCGAAGTCCGGCATCGACACCCGCTCGGGGTTCAGGAAGCGCTCGAACAGCAGGCTGTAGCGCAGCGGGTCAAGGTCGGTGATCGTCAGCACATAGGCCACAAGCGACCCCGCGCCCGAGCCCCGCCCCGGCCCCACCGGAATCCCCTGCGCCTTGGCCCATTTGATGAAATCGGCAACGATCAGGAAATAGCCTGGAAAGCCCATCTGCTCGATGATGCCCAGCTCGAATTCCAGCCGCGCGCGATACTCCTCGACCGGGGCGGCATGCGGGATCACGGCAAGCCGCGCCTCCAGCCCCTCCCAGGCCTGACGGCGCAACTCCTCCACCTCGTCATCGGCAAAGCGCGGCAGGATCGGCTTGCGCTTGTAGGCGGCAAAGGCGCAACGGCGCGCGATCTCCACGGTATTCTCAAGCGCCTCGGGCAGATCGGCAAACAGCGCCGCCATTTCCTCGGCACTCTTGAAATAGTGCTGGGGGGTCAGGCGGCGGCGCGGCTCCTGCTGGTCGACATAGGCGCCCTCGGCAATGCAGATCAGCGCGTCATGCGCCTCATACATCTCGGTCCTGGGGAAATAGACATCGTTGGTGGCCACCAGCGGCAACCCCATCTCATAGGCCATCTCGACAAAGCCGCGCTCGCTCAGCCGTTCGGCGCGGGGCAGTTGCCCGCCCTCGCCCGGATGGCGCTGCAACTCGACATACAACCGCTGCGGATAGATCGCCGCCAGACGCTCCAGCAACAGCCGCGCCTTGCCCGGATGGCCGGCTTGCAGGAATCGCCCCACCGGCCCTTCGGCCCCGCCCGTCAGGCAGATCAACCCCTGCGCATGGGCCTCCAGCTCCTTCAGCGTCACCTGCGGCACCTGCCCTGCCTTGTCGAGATAAAGACAGGAATTGAGCTTCATGAGGTTCATGTAACCCGCCTCGTCCTGCGCCAGCAGCACGACAGGCGCAGGGTCGCGCGGCTTCTCGCCGGGCTGCGCGGGATCATGGGCAAGTGAGACCTGGCATCCCATGATCGGCTGCACCCCCGCCCCCTTCGCCAACACCGAAAACTCCAGCGCGGCGAACATCGCATTGGTGTCGGTCACCGCCACGGCCGGCATCTGGGCCTTCTGGCACAGGCCGATCAGCTTCTTGACCGGCACCGCCCCTTCCAGAAGCGAGTATTCGGTGTGCACACGAAGATGGATGAATCGCGGATTGCTCATGACGTGACCCTATCCGAGACATGTGGCGGCGAAAAGTCTTGCCAAACCGCCCGGTCCTGCGGTTTCCTGACCAACAGGACAAAAGCCGCGCCCCCGCTTTACGCCGCATCGGGCGGGGCCGCGACGCTCTGGCGAACAGACCGCGGCGGAACACACCATGGACATCACGTTTCTTCTGAACGGAGAAACCACGCATCTGACCGTGACCGACCCCACGCAAACGGTGCTCGACTGGCTGCGCGAGACACGACACCTCACCGGCACGAAAGAGGGCTGCAACGAAGGCGATTGCGGCGCCTGCACGGTAATGCTCAGCGACGCGCACGGCAGCCGGGCGCTCAATGCGTGCCTGCTGTTCCTGCCCCAGATCCACGGCAAGGCGCTGCGCACCGTCGAAGGCATCGCCGCCCCCGACGGCACCCCCCACCCCGTGCAGCAGGCCATGATCGACCAGCATGCAAGCCAGTGCGGCTTCTGCACGCCGGGCATCGTGGTCGCGCTCGCCACCGCGCATCTCAACGCCCGCGACGATCACGACGACATCCTCGCAGGCAACCTGTGTCGCTGCACCGGCTATGCCCCCATCCTGCGGGCCGCACAGGCCGCCCGCGCCGCCCCCCCGCCCGACTGGATGCAGACCGACCGCGCCCGCGCCCCTGATTTCACCAGAGCGGAAATATCCTCGGGGGTGCGGGGGCAAACAGCCCCCGCCTTCGTGCCGCAAGATGCCGACGAACTGGCCGCCTGGTATGCCGAACATCCCGATGCCACGCTGATCGCGGGCGCCACCGACCTGGGGCTCCGGGTGACCAAGGGGCTGCAAGCGCTTGCGCCCGTGGCCTTTCTCGGCCGTTGCCGCGATCTGGCCGGGATCACACAAACCGCCGATGGCATCACCGTCGGCGCGGGCGTCACCATCGCCGATCTGCGCGCGGCCATGAGCGGCCCCCACCCCGCCCTGGCCGAGCTTCTGCGCCGCTTCGCCTCGGAACAGATCCGCCAGGCCGCCACCATCGGCGGCAATATCGCCAACGGCTCGCCCATCGGCGACGGCCCGCCCGCGCTCATCGCGCTCGGCGCGCGGCTGACGCTGCGGCACGGGCCCGAACGGCGCACGCTGCCGCTTGAGGATTTCTTTCTCGACTACCGCAAGCAGGACCGCCGCCCCGGCGAATTCGTGCAGGACATCACCCTGCCCGCGACCGCCCCCGATCTCGCCTGCTACAAACTGTCCAAGCGGTTCGATCAGGACATCTCGGCCGTCTGCGGCTGCTTCGCCATCACCCGCAAGGGCGGAAAAGTCACCGCGGTCCGGATCGCCTTCGGCGGCATGGCGGGCATTCCCAAGCGCGCCCGCACGGTCGAGGCGGCGCTGATCGGCGCCGACTGGTCCGAAGCCACGATCGAGGCCGCCCTGCCCGCTTTCGCCGAAGATTTCTCGCCGCTCAGCGACATGCGCGCCTCGGCCGGCTACCGGCTGGAAACGGCCCGCAACATGCTGCGCCGCTACTGGCGCGACAGCATGGGCGAGACCACCGCCATCCTGGGGGTGCAGCCATGAGCGTGACCCGCCCCCTGCCGCATGATTCCGCGCTTTTGCATGTGACCGGCGCCGCGCGCTATACCGACGATCAGCCGACGCCCGCGGGCACGCTGCACCTGGCCTTCGGCCTCTCGGATGTGGCCCATGGCACGATCACCGCGCTCGACCTCGACGAGGTGCAAAGCAGCCCAGGCGTGGTTGGTGTGCTGCGCGCGGGCGATCTGCCCTTCGCCAACGATGTCTCGCCCTCGGCGCATGACGAACCGCTGCTGGCCACCGGCAAGGTCCATTACATCGGCCAGCCCATCTTTCTGGTGATCGCCGAAAGCCACCGCGCGGCGCGGATCGCGGCCCGCAAGGCCCGCATCGAGATCGCGCCCCTGCCCCCGATCCTGACGATCGACGCGGCCATGCAGGCAAACAGCCGGTTCGAGGACGGCCCGGTGATCTGGGCGCGCGGGGACGCCGCCGCCGCCATCGCCGCCGCCCCGCACCGGATCGAGGGCAGCATCGAGATCGGCGGGCAGGAGCATTTCTACCTCGAGGGCCAGGCCGCCCTTGCCCTGCCCGGCGACGAGGGGATGGTGATCCACTGCTCCTCGCAGCACCCGACCGAGATCCAACACAAGGTGGCCGAGGCGCTTGGCCTTGCGATGCACGACGTGCGCGTGGAAATGCGCCGCATGGGGGGCGGTTTCGGGGGAAAGGAAAGCCAGGGCAACGCGCTTGCCGTGGCAACCGCCGTGGCCGCCCGCCTGACCGGCCGGCCCTGCAAGATGCGCTATGACCGCGACGACGATTTCACGATCACCGGAAAACGCCACGATTTCCGCATCGGCTACCGCGCCGGGCTGGACGGCGACGGCCGGTTACTCGGGGTCGAATTCGTGCAGCTTGCGCGCTGCGGCTGGTCGCAGGATCTCAGCCTGCCAGTGGCCGACCGCGCCATGCTGCATGCCGACAACGCCTATTTCATCCCCAACCTGCGGATCGAAAGCCACCGGCTGCGCACCCATACCCAAAGCGCCACGGCCTTTCGCGGCTTTGGCGGCCCGCAAGGCATGCTGGGGATCGAGCGGGTGATGGACCATGCCGCGCACCGGCTCGGGCTTGACCCGCTGGAATTGCGCCGGCGGAACTTCTACGCCGCGCCGGACAGCCCGGCCCAGCACACCCATTACGGGCAGGAGGTGCGCGATTTCATCCTGTCCCCGCTGATCGCGGAACTGGAGAAAACCAGCGAATATGCCCGCCGAAAGGCCGAAATTGCCGATTGGAACAGCAAGAACCGGACATTGAAGCGCGGGATCGCCCTCACCCCGGTCAAGTTCGGCATCTCGTTCACGCTGACCCATCTCAATCAGGCCGGCGCCCTGGTGCATGTCTATCAGGACGGTTCGGTCGTGCTCAATCACGGCGGAACCGAGATGGGCCAGGGCCTGCACCGCAAGATGACTCAGGTGGCCGCCTCCGCCTTCGGCCTGCCGGTGGAGCGCGTGCGCGTCACCGCAAGTGACACGAGCAAGGTGCCCAACACCTCGGCCACGGCGGCAAGTTCGGGGGCGGACATGAACGGCATGGCGGTCAAGGCCGCCTGCGACACGATCCGCACGCGCATCGCGGAGTTTCTGGCCAGACGCGAGCGCTGCGACCCGCAGGAGGTGCATTTCCAGGACGGCCGCGTCTTTGCAGGCTTGGCCGAGATGCGCTTCGACGAGGCGGTGCAGGCCGCCTATCAGGCGCGGGTCAGCCTGTCCTCCACCGGCTTCTATGCCACCCCGAAGATCGCCTGGGACAGGGTGGCAGGGCGCGGCCGGCCGTTTCTCTACTTTGCCTATGGCGCGGCGGTCAGCGAGGTCGTCATCGACACGCTGACCGGCGAGAACCGCATCCTGCGCGCCGACATCGTGCACGATGCGGGCACCAGCCTGAACCCCGCCATTGACATCGGCCAGATCGAGGGCGGCTATGTCCAGGGCGCGGGCTGGCTGACCACGGAAGAGCTGGTCTGGGACGACAGCGGACGGCTGCGCACGCATGCGCCCTCGACCTACAAGATCCCCGCCTGCGCGGACCGGCCGCGCATCTTCAACGTCGCGCTCTGGCCCGAGGCGAACCGCGAAGAGACGATCTACCGCTCCAAGGCGGTGGGAGAGCCGCCGCTGATGCTGGCCAATTCGGTGCTCATGGCGCTGTCGGCGGCCTGCGCGGCCTGCGGGCCGCATTATCCCGACCTGCGCGCCCCCGCCACCCCCGAGGCGATCCTGGCCGCGATTCACCGCGCGGAGGGCACATGAGCCTGTCCCCCGATCTGCTTGCAAAGGCCGCGCGCCGGGGCGCGTTCGTGCGCGTGCTGGTCGCGGGCACGCAGGGCTCCGCGCCGCGCGAGGCGGGAGCGGAAATGCTGGTCTGGCCGGACGGGACCGAGGGCACGATCGGCGGCGGCCACCTGGAATGGGCCGCGATCGAGACCGCACGGCGCGCAACGCTTCCGCGCATCGAACGCATCGCGCTTGGCCCCGCGCTTGGCCAGTGCTGCGGGGGCGCGGTCACGCTGGTGATGGAACGGTTCGACGCGCAAGCCGTGGGTGCCATTCCCCCCGGCTTTCACGCCCGCCGCATCGAGGGCCCGGAACGGATGCCCCCGGCCGCCGAACGCGCCCTTGCGGCCATGCGGCGGCAGGGGATGGCGGCGCCCGTCCTTGTGGATGGCTGGTTGATCGAGGCGGTCGCGGCTGCGCCCATGCCGGTCTGGATCTGGGGCGCGGGCCATGTCGGGCGCGCCATCGCGGGCGTTCTTGCGCCGCTTCCGGGCTTTGCGATCCACTGGATCGACACCGACCCGGCACGGTTTCCCGATGATGATCCGGGCACCACGCGGCTGATGGCGCAATCGCCCGAAACGCTTGTGCCGCTTGCCCCGCGCGATGCCGCGCATCTTGTCCTGACCTATTCGCATGCGCTGGATCTGGAACTGTGTCACCGGATCCTGTTGCACGGATCGCGTTTTCTTGGCCTGATCGGCTCGGCCACCAAGCGCGAGCGATTCCGCCGCCGATTGCGCCTTCTGGGTCATCAGGGCGACGATATCGCGCATCTGATTTGCCCAATCGGAGAACCGGCGCTTGGAAAGCATCCGCAGGCCATTGCTGTCGGCGCCGTCGCCGCGCTACTGAAAGAACAGAATGCGGCCCGCACGGAACGCGCCGCCACCAAGGGGAGACGTGCCGTTTGACTGGGGATGAAACGCTGCTTGCGGTCGACGGGCTGACCAAGGCCTATCCGGGTGTCGTGGCCAATGACGGGGTCAGCTTTTCCGTCGCTCCGGGCGAGGTTCACGCGCTTCTGGGTGAAAACGGCGCGGGGAAATCCACGCTGGTCAAGATGATCTACGGCCTCGTGCGGCCCGATCAGGGCACGATGCGCTTTCGCGGCGCCCCCTATGCCCCGGCCGAGCCGCGCGCCGCGCGCGCCGCGGGCGTTGCCATGGTGTTCCAGCATTTCTCGCTGTTCGAGGCGCTGAACGTGGCCGAGAACGTGGCGCTTGGCATGGAGAACCCGCCGCCCATGCGCACGCTTGGGCAGCGCATCCGCGAGGTTTCGCAGACCTACGGGCTGCCGCTCGATCCCGACCGCCTGGTGGGCGATCTGTCGGCCGGCGAGCGTCAGCGGGTCGAGATCATCCGCTGCCTGCTGCAAGACCCCAGGCTGCTCATCATGGACGAACCGACCAGCGTGCTGACCCCGCAAGAGGTGGCGATCCTGTTTCACACCCTTCGCAAGCTCTCGTCCGAGGGCACGGCAATCCTTTACATCTCTCACAAGCTTGAAGAGATCCGCGCGCTTTGCGATCACGCGACCATCCTGCGCGGCGGCCGCGTGGTGGGCAGTTGCATCCCGCGCGAAAAGACCGCCCGCGAGCTGGCCGAGATGATGGTCGGCGCCGAGCTGCAACTGACCGACCGCGCCGGGCGCACCGCCGGAGAGGTGGCGCTGGAGGTCGCAGGGCTGAGCCTTGCACCGCTGTCGCCCTTCGGGCCCTCGCTCAAGGATGTGGGGTTCGAGCTGCGCATGGGCGAGATCCTCGGGATCGGCGGGGTCGCGGGCAACGGACAAGAAGAACTGCTGGCCGCCCTCTCGGGCGAGCGGCCGACGGCCCCCGGAACGGTCATGCTGGGGGGGGCGGATATCGCGGCACTTGGCCCCAACCCGCGCCGCGCGCTTGGAATTCTGGCCGCGCCCGAGGAACGGCTGGGCCATGCCGCCGTGCCGGACATGAGCCTGACGGAAAACGCCATCCTGACCGGCAGCGTGCGCAAGCCGCTGACGAAGAACGGCTTCATCGACATGGCCGCCGCCCGCGGCTTCGCCGACGAGATCATCCGCGCCTTCGATGTCCGCACGCCGGGCGCACATGTCGCGGCGCGCGCGCTTTCGGGCGGGAACCTGCAAAAATACGTCATCGGCCGCGAGGTTCTGCAAGAGCCGCGCGTGCTGATCGTCAACCAGCCCACCTGGGGGGTGGATGCCGCCGCCGCCGCCGCGATCCGCCAGGCGCTGCTGGACCTGGCCGCGCGCGGCGCGGCGGTGATCGCCATCAGTCAGGACCTTGACGAGCTGCTGGAGATTTCGGATCGTTTCGCCGCCCTGAACGAAGGGCGCCTGTCCGCGCCGCGTGAAACCGCGGCCCTGACGCTGGAAGAGATCGGCCTGATGCTTGGCGGGGCCCATGGCATGCAGGAGGCCGCGCTATGATCACCCTGGTCAAACGCCCCGCCCCCTCGCGTCTGTGGGCATGGTCGACGCCGCTTCTGGCCGTTCTGGCCACGATGATCGCGGGTGGGGTGTTGTTCGCCCTGCTGGGCAAGAACCCGTTCGAGGCGATCCGCACGATCTTCTGGGACCCGCTTTTCGGCCCCAACGCCGCCTATTTCCGGGGCCAGCTTCTGGTCAAGGCGGGGCCGCTGATCCTGATCGCCTCGGGGCTGGCGGTGGGGTTCCGGGCGGGCGTGTGGAATATCGGGGCCGAGGGGCAATATGTCATCGGCGCGATCTGCGGCGCCTCGGTGGCGCTTGCCGCCTATCCGGCCGAAAGCGGGCTTCTGTTTCCCGCGATGGTGCTGGCCGCGGCGATCGGGGGCTGGGCCTGGGGGATGATCCCGGCGGTCCTGAAGAACCGTTTCGGGGTGTCCGAGATTCTCGTGTCGCTGATGCTGGTCTATGTGGCCGAGAACCTTCTGGCCTACATGGCCTTCGGGCCGCTGAAGAACCCGCAAGGCTTCGGCTTTCCCGGCTCGCGCAACCTGCAACAATATCCGGCCGCGCATAACCCCGAACTGATCGCCGGGACGGGGATGCACTGGGGCGTCGTGGCGGCCCTTCTGGCGGTTGCGGGCGCCTATGTGCTGATGCATCGCCACATCGCGGGGTTCCGCATCCGCGTCGCGGGCGAGGCCCCCCGCGCGGCGCGTTTCTCGGGCGTGGTGCCCGCGCGGCTGGTGGCGTTCTGCCTTGGGCTTTCGGGCACGCTCGCGGGGCTTGCGGGCCTGTTCGAGGTGGCCGGCCCCGCCGGCCAGATCACCGACAGCTTCAACGCGGGCTACGGCTTTACCGCGATCATCGTGGCCTTTCTGGGCCGGCTGCACCCGATCGGCATCCTGCTGGCGGGGCTTCTGATGGCGCTGACCTATATCGGCGGGGACATGGCGCAGCTGATGCTGCAACTGCCCGCCGCCGCGATCCAGGTGTTCCAGGGGATGCTTCTGTTCTTCCTTCTGGGCTTCGATTTCCTGACCAATTACAGCATCCGCATCCGGGGGGCGCTCGCATGATCATCGGCGGCATCGACATCATCGCGCTTGTCGCCACGCTCATGGCGGCCTCGACCCCGGTGCTTCTGGCCGCCACGGGCGAGCTGGTGGCCGAGAAGTCGGGCGTGCTGAACCTGGGCGTCGAGGGGATGATGATCATGGGCGCGGTCGGCGGTTTCGCCGCCGCCGTCAGCACCGGAAGCCCGGTCCTGGGCTTTGCGGCCGGCGCGGTCGCGGGCGCGGTCCTGGCGCTTCTGTTCGCCTTTCTCACGCAGGTTCTCTTGTCCAACCAGGTGGCCACGGGGCTTGCGCTGACCCTGTTCGGCCTTGGCCTTTCCGCGCTGATCGGCAAGGGGTTCGAGGGCATCCGCCCGCCCCCCACCGCCAAGGTGCCCTTCGGCCCGCTGGCCGAGATCCCGGGCCTTGGGCGCATCCTGTTCTCGCATGACTGGATGGTCTACTTCTCGCTCTTGCTGGTGGCGGCAACCTGGGCCTTCCTGCGCCATTCGCGCGCCGGGCTGATCCTGCGCGCGGTCGGCGAAAGCCATGACGCGGCGCATGCGCTTGGCTATCGGGTGGTGGCGGTGCGGATCGGCGCGCTTGCCTTCGGGGGCGCACTTGCCGGGCTTGGCGGCGCCTATCTCAGCCTTGTGCGCGTGCCGCAATGGACCGAAGGCATGACCGCGGGCGCCGGCTGGATCGCCCTTGCGATCGTGGTCTTCGCAAGCTGGCGGGCCGAACGGGTGCTGCTTGGCGCCTATCTGTTCGGCGGCATCACGGCGGCACAGTTGCAGTTGCAGGCCGCGGGCTATGCCATTCCCGTGCATCTTCTGTCGATGGCGCCCTTCGTCGTCACCATCGTGGCGCTCGTGCTGATCACGGCGCTGCACCGCCAGGGATCGCAGGCCGCACCGGCCAGCCTTGGCCGCGCCTTCCACGCCTCAAGCTGAGGCAGGATTACCGCCCCAACACGGGGCCCAACCAACGGGGAGTTCCCATGAACCGCAGATCCTTTCTGACCACCACCGCCGCAACGGCCCTCATTGCCGCCGCCTCCGGCCTGCCCGCCCTGGCGCAGGAACCGCTGAAGGTGGGCTTCATCTATGTCGGGCCGGTGGGGGATATGGGCTGGTCCTACCAGCACGACCTGGGCCGCAAGGCGATCGAGGAGGCCTATGGTGAAAAGGTCGTCACCTCTTACGTCGAATCCGTGCCCGAAGGCCCCGACGCCGAACGCGTGCTGACCCAGATGGCGCTGGAAGGCAACAAGCTGATCTTCGCAACCTCGTTCGGCTTCATGGATTCGGTGATGAATGTCGCCGCGAAATTCCCCGACGTGAAATTCGAACATGCCACCGGCTACAAGCGCGCCGACAACGTGGCCACCTATGACGCGCGCTTCTACGAAGGCCGCGCCGTGATCGGCACCATCGCGGGCCGGATGACCAAATCGAACAAGATCGGCTATATCGGCTCGTTCCCGATCCCCGAGGTGGTGCAGGGCATCAACTCAAGCTTCATCCATGCCCGCAAGGTCAACCCCGATGTCGAGATGAAGGTGGTCTGGGCCTATACCTGGTTCGACCCGGCGAAGGAGGCCGACGCCGCCGCCGCCCTGATCGCCGAAGGCGTGGACGTGATCCTGCAACATACCGATTCCACCGCCCCGCAGGCCAAGGCGCAGGAAGCCGGGGTCTACACCTTCGGCCAGGCCTCAGACATGTCGGCCTTTGCGCCCACGCCGCGGCTGTCCTCGATCATCGACAACTGGGCGCCCTATTACGTCGAGCGGGTCGGCCTGATGCTGGAGGGCAAGTGGGAATCGACCGCCGCCTGGAACGGCATCGCCGGGGGCGAGGTCGAAATCGGCGAGATCACCGAAGCCGTGCCCGCCGAGGTGAAGGCCGAGGCCGAGGCGCTGCGCGACAAGATCGGCGCGGGCGAATACCACCCCTTCACCGGCCCGCTGAACAAGCAGGACGGTTCGGCCTGGCTGGCCGATGGCGAAGTGGCCACCGACGAGATGCTGTCGGGCATGAACTTCTATGTCGAGGGCATCACGGCCGAACTGCCGCAATAAGCGCGGGCCGAACGGTTGGAAAAGGGCCGGGTTTCCCCGGCCCTTTTTCGTTCCCGCCTGCGGGTCTCAGGCCCCGCCCCGGCCCACATCCTCGGGGGCGACGGCCACGGATTTCAGGATCGCGTGGCATTCCGCGCCCGGCACCAACCCCAATGCCTGCACCGAGCGGCGGGTCAGCCCGGCCAGCACCGTGCCCGCCGGGGTGCGGATCGACACGATCGCGCCATGGCTGTCGCCGGGGCGGACCTCTTGCACCACGCCGGGCAGGATGTTGAGCGCCGAAAGCCCCTCGGGGCGCGCGCGCGATATCAGAACCTCATGCGCCGCGATGCGCACGCGCAGGCGCGCGCCCGGCGCGGCGGCCACCTGCGGAAGAAACAGCGGCACCCCGCCGGCATCGGCCTCGCTCAGCCCGTCAGGGTGATGCGCGACCAGCCGCGCCTCGAGAACGGCGCCGGCGCCGCGCACCCCGACCGGGGTGACGGCCGGATCGCCCAGAACCTCGGTCGCGCTGCCCTGACGCAGGACGCGCCCGTCCTGCAACGCCACCACCGTGGTGGCCAGCCGTGCCACCTCGGCCGCGGAATGGCTGACGTAAAGGATCGGCACCGAGACCTCGTCGCGCAGCCGCTCGAAATAGGGCATGATCTCGGCCTTGCGCTCATCGTCCAGCGCGGCCAGGGGTTCATCCGCCAGGATCAGCCGGGGCGCGGCCAGCAGCGCGCGGCCGATGGCGACACGGCTTTTCTCGCCCCCCGACAGCAGCGCGGGGCGACGGTCGAGCAGATGGCCGATACCCAGCATCTCGACCACGCGGCCGAAATCCTCGCGCGCGGCGCCGCGCGGCGCGAACCACGCGCCGTAGCGCAGGTTCTGGCGCACGCTCAGATGCGGGAACAGCCGCGCTTCCTGAAAGATGCAGCCCAACCGGCGGCGATACGGCGGCAGCCAGCGATGCGCGGCGGTGTCGAACAGGACCCAGTCACCCGCCGCGACGCGGCCCTCATCGGGGCGCAGAAGGCCGGCGACGGCGCTGATGATCGCGGTCTTTCCCGCGCCCGAGCGGCCGAACAGGACGGTCACGCCGGGCGGCGCCTCGAAATCCACATTAAGGGTGAAGGCGCCGAAGGAATGGCGCAGGCGCACCGAAAGCGTCATGTGCCCGCCACCCGTCTGGCCACCCGCCGCGCAAGGATCTCGGACAGAAGCAGCGCCGCCATCGCAATCACGACCGAAACCGCCACCAGCCGCCCGGCGGCCTCGGTGCCGCCCGGAACCTGAAGGAAGGAATAGATCGCCGAGGGGATCGTCTGAGTCTGGCCGGGAATGTTCGACACGAAGGTGATCGTGGCGCCGAATTCGCCCATCGCCTTGGCAAAGGCCAAGACCGCACCCGCGATGATGCCCGGCAGGATCAGGGGCAGCGTGACCGTAACAAAGACCCAGATGCGCGAGGCACCAAGTGTGCCCGCCGCCTGTTCAAGCCGCGGGTCCACCGCCTCGATCGCAAGGCGCACGGCGCGCACCATCAGCGGAAAGGCCATCACCGCCGCGGCAAGCGCAGCCCCCGTCCAGCGGAACGAAAGCACGATGCCGAAGACCGTTTCCAGAAACCCGCCGATCGGGCCGCGCCGACCAAAGCCCAGCAGCAGCAGATAGCCCGTCACGACCGGCGGCAGGATCAGCGGCAGATGCACCACCCCGTTCAGCAGCTGCTTGCCCGGAAAATTGCCGCGTGCCAGAAGATAGGCCACCAGAATGCCGAAAGGCAGGCTGAGAAACGTCGCCCAGAACGACACGCGGAGTGACAAGCGCACCGCCTGCCACTCTGCCGGACCCAGGATGCCAGTCAGCGTTTCCCACATCAGTCAAATACCGTGAAACCCTCGTCCAGCCAGATCGCACGCGCGCCGGGCGTACCGAGATAGCCAAGGAATTCCTCGGCCACGGGGCTTTGGCTTTGCGCGGTCACGGCGGCCGGGTAGACGATCGGCGCATGGGTCTCGGCGGGGAAGGTGCCGATCACGGTGACATTCTCCGAGGCGGCGGCATCGGTCGCATAGACGATCCCGAAAGGCGCCTCGCCCTGTTCGACAAGGGTCAGCGCGGCGCGCACGTTATCCCCCTGCGCAACCTTCGCCTCGACGCTGTCCCACAGCCCAAGCGCGGTAAGCGCGGCCTTGCCATAGACCCCCGCGGGCACGGAATCGACCAGCGCCATCGCCATCCGCCCATCCCCCAGAAGCGCGGACAGATCGAGGTCGGGGCCGATCTCGACCGGCGCGGCCCCGGTGCCATGCGCGATCAGGACCAATGTATTGCCCAGCAGGTCGCGGCGGGTCTCGGGGCGGATCTCGCCCCCGGTCTCCAGCGCATCCATCCAGTCGGTGCTGGCGGAGATGAAGATATCGGCCGGGGCGCCCTGTTCGATCTGGCGGGCAAGTGCGGAAGAACCGGCATAGGAAATCGTCGTGGTGTTGCCGGTTTCGGCGGTCCATTCCGCCGCGATCCGGTCAAGCGCGGTGCCAAGGCTGGCGGCGGCGAACACGGTCACGTCCTCGGCCGCCGCGCGCAGCGGCAGTGCCAGAACGGTGACGGCCGCGAGTGCCGCGAAGAACGAGGGGCGAAGCAGGCGGGATTGCATGGCGATCTCCATCAGTATGTTCGGCAGAACATATCGCCCGCCGCACCGCCCGAGGCAAGCGTTATTTTCCATCGGATATATCCGGAACGGAAAAGGCCCCGCGCCGGCGGGGCCCCGTCCTTTCTGCTGCGCGGCGGCTTACAGCTGCGCGGCAACGTCTTCGGGAACGTCGAAATTATGCGTCACTTCCTGCACGTCATCGTCCTCTTCAAGCAGGTCGATCAGCTTCATCAGCTTCTGCGCGGTCTCGAGGTCGACCTCAGTGCGGACCTGGGGCTTCCAGATGAGCTTCGATTCGCGGCTTTCGCCAAGCTCTTTCTCCAGCGCATCGGACACGTCCGAAAGGCTTTCCATCGCGCAGTAGATGTAATGGCCCTCTTCGTCGCTTTCGACATCGTCGGCGCCCGCATCCAGCGCGGCCATCATTACCGTATCGGCATCCGCGGCCTCAGCCGGGTAGCTGATCTCGCCCACGCGGTCGAACCCGTGGCTGACCGAGCCGGTCTGGCCAAGGTTGCCACCCGCCTTGGTGAAATAGCTGCGCACATTCGATGCGGTGCGGTTGATATTGTCGGTCATCGCCTCGACGATGACGGCGATGCCGTTGGGGCCGTAGCCTTCATAGCGGATCTCGGTATAGTCCGCCGCATCGCCGCCCAGCGATTTCTTGATCGCGCGTTCGATCACGTCCTTCGGCATCGACTGGGCCTTGGCCGCCTTGACCGCAAGGCGCAGGCGCGGGTTCTTGTCGGGGTCCGGGTCACCCATCTTCGCGGCGACGGTGATTTCCTTCGCCAGCTTCGAGAACATCTTGGAGCGGAGCTTGTCCTGCTTGCCCTTGCGATGCTGGATGTTTGCCCATTTGGAATGGCCTGCCATGTGCCCTCTCAGTCGAAATTCGCTTGATCCCGGCCTCTATATGCCAGCGACCCACCCTGCCGCAAGCGCCGCTCAGCGTCCGCCCGACCAATCGCCAAGCGGGCCCTGGCGGGCATCGGGCGTGCGGTAGCTGTCCCGCCAGCCGCTTGCATCGCCAAGCGTGATCGTGGCGTAGGGCGCAAACAGCCCCCCGAGGGCGCGCAGATGGCTTTCCTGTTCGACCGTCACCGCATAGTCCAGCGGATGGGCGCAATCGGGCAACCGCCCCGCAGGCACCTGCCGGAAGTCCGCCCGGCACATCACCCCGTCCGTGAAGATCACTACAAGCCGGTCCCCGGCAAGCTGCACGATATCGGGGCGTGCACCCGGCACGGGGCCGCCGCATGCCACCAGCACAAGCAGCCCGGCAAGCGCAAGCAGATGTTTCATGATCGCACCTTCGTGTTGGACGGCCGCCCGTCTTACAGCGGCCAGAACAGGGGGATGATAAGGCAGGCGGTGATCCCCGTCACGATATCCATCGGAATCCCCAGACGCAGGAAATCCGAGAACCGGTAGCCGCCGGGGCCATAGACCATCATATGCGTCTGATAGCCGATCGGCGTGGCAAAGGCCACCGAGGCCGAGAACATCACCGCAATCGCAAAGGGCCGCGGGTCCAGCCCGAGCGCGAGCGCAAGCTGGATGGCGATCGGCGTATAGATCACCGCCACCGCGTTGTTCGACAGGAACTCGGTCATAACGAGCCCCAGGAAATACACCGCGAACAGCGCCGCAAGCGGCGGCAGCTGCCCCAGATGCGGGGCCACCAGATCGACGATCAGCTGCACCGAGCCGGAATGATCCAGCGCCTCGCCGACCACCAGCATGGAAAAGATCATCGCCAGCAGGCGGCCGTCGACGAAGGTGAAGGCCTCGTCCGCGTCGATGCAGCGGGTCGACAGGATCACCGCCACCGCCACCATCGCCAGAAGCATGATCGGCGCCACGTCCAGCGCGGCCAGCCCCACGACCGACAGAAGCGCCGCCACCGCGATCGGCATGTGGCTGCGCCGGAACGCCCGCATCGCCGGCTTGGAGACATCGACAAGATCCATGTCCGCGGCCAGGCGGGCGATATCCTCCGGCGCGCCTTCCAGAAGCAGCGTATCGCCCACCACCACGACCAGATCGTCAAGCTGGCGGCCGATATTCTGGTTGCGGCGATGCGCGGCCAGAACATAGACCCCGTAGCGACGCCGCAGGCGCAACTCTCCCAAAGAGCGGCCGACCATCCGGCAGCCGGGCGAGATCAGCACCTCGACGGTTTCGGTCTGCACCGAGCTGAGCTTGTCCACCATGCGCAGGTCGGGATTGGCCTGCATGCCCAGAAGCTCGGTCATCTCGGTCCGCAGCACCACGCGGTCGCCCGCCTCGATCGCGGTATTGGGCAGGTCGCGGCGCAACGAGGCATCGCCGCGCAGCACGTCGATCAGGCGCACCCCGTCACGGCGGAACACGTCGATCTCCTGCACCTTCTGGCCGATCAGCGCCGAACCTTCGGGAATGGCGACCTCGGTGAAATATTTCATCTTCGGCCGGTCGCCCAGCAGGAAGGACATGGATTGCCGTTCGGGCACGAGGTGCCTGGCGAAAAGCGCCATGAAGACCGAGCCGACCAGACAGATCGCAATGCCGACCGGCGCGATCTCGAAGATCGAGAACGGCTCCAGCCCGTCTTTGCGCACGACGCCGTCGACAAGGATGTTGGTCGAGGTGCCCAGCAGCGTGATCATGCCGCCCATCACCGTGAAATAGGACAGCGGCATCAAGAGCCGAGAGGGCGAGACATTCAGTCGCCGCGCAACCTGGATGAAGATCGGGATCATCACGGCGACGACGGGCGTGTTGTTCATCACCGCCGAGGACACCATCACCAGCCCGAACATCATCACCAGCGTCACATGCGGCCGGGTCGAGATATGGCTTTCGGCAAAGCGCGTCATCCGGTCAAGCGCGCCGGTGCGCACCAGCGCCCCCATGATCAGGAACATGAAAGCGATAGTCCAGGGCGCCGAGTTCGACAGTGCCGCCGTTGCCGTGCTGTAGGGCACGAAGCCCAGAACCAGCATCACCGCCGCGCCCGACATCGCCACGACCTCGGGCGGCACGCGTTCGCGCAGGAACATCACGAACATACCCAAAACGATCAGCAGCGCTGCAACAGCCGTGCCCGTGGCGGAAAGATGCAGGTCGATCATGGGCCCTCTGCGGCGGATTGGGTTATCGCAGCGATACTATCCTGCCCGCGCACGGGCACAAGAACCAAGCCGCTCAGTTCGGTGCAGACGGCATGAGCCGCCCCCCCACGCGCACCGGCTGGCAGCGCAGCGCCTTTCCGGTGCGATCGTCGGTTTCCACATAAAGGCCCGACAGCGTGGCTTCGCCGGCGGCGGGGGTGAAGCGTTCGCGCGCCATGCCGGTTATGAAGCGCCGCATCGGCTCGGCCCGCTCCATCCCGATGACCGAGTGGTAATCGCCGCACATGCCCGCATCGGTCAGATAGGCGGTGCCGCCCGGCAGCACCATCGCATCGGCGGTCGGCACGTGGGTATGCGTGCCCACCACGACCGAGGCGCGCCCGTCGCACCAATGCCCCATCGCCATCTTCTCCGAGGTCGCCTCGCAATGCACATCGACAAGGATCGCCTGCGCAAGGCCCCCCAGGGGGTGGGCCCGCAGGACCGTATCCACCGCCGAGAAGGGATCGTCGAAGGGTCGTTTCATGAAGACCTGGCCCAGCACCTGCGTCACCAGGACCTTGCGCCCGCGCTGGTCGGAAAACAGGCGCGCGCCCTTGCCCGGCGCCTCCTTGGCATAGTTCAGCGGGCGGATGATCCGCGGCTCGGTGTCGATGAAGCGCATCATGTCCTTCTGGTCGAAGGCATGATCGCCAAGCGTGACGCAATCGGCCCCCGCCTCAAGGATCAGGCGCGCGTGATCGGCCGTCAGCCCCGCCCCGGCCGAGGCGTTCTCACCGTTGACCACGACGAAATCCAGCCCCCAATCCGCGCGCAGCTTCGCCAGCTGCCCGCTGATCGCCGCGCGCCCGGCGCGGCCCATGACATCGCCCAGAAAAAGTAGCTTCATGACCGCAGGCTTAGGCCCTGAACGCCGCAAGGGCAAGGAAAAGCCGACCGGCCGGGCTACGGCACAAGGCAGCCGTGCTCGGTCACGATCAGGTCGAGCGGCTGATCGATCGGCTCGGTCGGAACGCGGCCGACCTCTTGCGCGGCAAAGGCGAAGCCGATGGCCGTGACCGGCCCCGCGGCGCGCAAGCCTTCCAGCGTGCGGTCATAGAACCCGCCGCCATAGCCCAGCCGGAAGCCGCGCCGGTCGAAGGCCAGAAGCGGCACGATCAGCACGCGCGGCACCAGAAGATCCCCTGCCTCGGGGATCAGCGCGCCGAATTCGCCCGGCACCATCCGCGCCGTGGGCGTCCAGCGGCGAAACACCAGGGGAAGGCCCGCCCCCGTGATCACCGGCACGCAGACCGGCCCCTCATGCGCGCCCATCGCCCAAAGCGGGTCGATCTCGGTGCGCATCGGCATGTATCCGGCCAGCACCTGCCCCTGATAGGGGGCAAGCACCTCGGCCAGCCGCTCGATCCCGCCCCGCGGACGCGCGGCGAACGCGGCCTTGCGCGCGGCGAACGCGGCGCGGCGGGCCGCGGCCTTCTCTTCAGGTAGGCTCATAGCAGCACCGCCGCGGCCAGCCCCAGAAAGGCGAAGAAGCCCACCACATCGGTGACGGTCGTGACGAATGTGCCCGAGGCAAGCGCCGGGTCCGCGCCCATCTTCTCAAGCGTCAGGGGCACGATGATCCCGGCAAGGGCCGCTACGAACAGGTTGATGACCATTGCCAGACCGATCACCAGCCCCAGCTCGGCCTGCCCGAACCAGACCCAGGCCACGCAGCCCATGACCACGGCGAAGGCGATGCCGTTGAACAGCCCCACCACCGCCTCGCGGCGCACCACGCGCCAGACGTTCGATTCAGTGAGGTTCTTGGTGGCAAGCGCGCGCACCGCGACGGTCAGCGTCTGCGTGCCCGCATTGCCCCCCATCGAGGCCACGATCGGCATCAGAACCGCAAGCGCCACCAGCCGTTCGATCGTGCCCTCGAACAGCGCGATCACGCCCGAGGCCAGGATCGCCGTCAGCAGATTGACGAATAGCCAGGGCAGCCGCTGCCGGCTGGTTTCCAGAACCGTGTCCGAGATCGCGCTGTCCTCGCCCACGCCAGCCAGACGCAGGATGTCTTCCTCGTGCTCCTCGTCCAGGACCGACATGGCATCGTCGATGGTGATCACACCCACAAGCCGGTCATCGTCATCCACGACCGCGGCCGAAATCAGGTGGTACTGGTTGAAGGCATAGGCCACGTCGGCCTCTTCCTGATAGACCGAGATGGTGCGGAAGCTTTCTTCCTGAATTTCGGTCAGCGCCGTCTTGCGCGTGGCCGACAAAAGCCGCCCCAGCGTGACATACCCCACCGGATGATGCGCAGGATCCACCAGAATGACGTGATAGAACTGGTCAGGCAGCCATTCCTCGGCGCGCAGGAAATCGATGGTTTCGCCCACGGTCCAGTGCTCGGGGGCGGTCACCACCTCGCGCTGCATCAGGCGGCCGGCCGAATATTCGGGATAGGTCAGAGACTGCTCGACGGCCGCACGGTCGGATTCCTCGAGCGCGCCGAGAATGGCTTCCTGCTGCGGCTCTTCCAGATCCTCGATCAGGTCGACCACATCGTCGGAATCAAGCTCGCGGACCGCTTCGGCCAGAACGTCGCGCGGCAGCGCCTCGATCACCTCTTCGCGGATCGATTCGTCGATCTCCGACAGGATCTCGCCGTCGATCTCGCGGCCCCACAGGCGCAACAGTTCGCGCCGCTCGGACCCACCGATCTGTTCGAGAAGGTCGGCAATGTCGGCCGCGTGCAACGGTTCCAGAAGCTCGGTCAGGCGCGCGGCGTCCTGCGCCTCGATGGCGTCGAGGACCTGATCGACGACATCGCCGTCAAGCCGGTAGTCCTCTTCCTCGCGCGCCTCGTCTTCCGTCCGTTCTTCGACCATCCTGCACCCCGCCTGCAATCGCCAGACACCTTACCCGAGCGCCCCGGTGGAATACAGGGGCCGAAGGGAATTTACCTTGTTCGCGCCCCCCTCTAGCATGGCCGCGTGACGGAAAGGAGACCGTATGCCGGAACTGTTGCTTGGGCAGGTGATCGCCTTCACCGACGACCCCTTCGTTGCCGGGCCGGCAGCGGCGCGCCATCTGGTGCGTGGCGCGGTTCTGCTGGAGAACCGGCAGATCCTCCGCGTGGCCGAGGCAGACAGCCTGCGCGCGGAATATCCGCATGCCCGGCTGCACGACTACGGATCGGCGCTGATCTCGGCCGGGTTCGTCGATGCCCATGTGCACTACCCCCAGACCGGCATCATCGCCAGCTGGGGCAAGCGGCTGATCGACTGGCTGAACAGCTACACTTTCCCCGAAGAGATGCGCTTCGACGATCCGGCCTATGCCGCGCAGATCGCCGCGCGCTATTTCGACCTCGCGCTTGCGCACGGCACCACCTCGATGTGCAGCTATTGCACGATCCATCCCGAAAGCGTGGAGGCCTTCTTCGCCGAGGCGCAGCGCCGCGGGATGCGCGCCCTGGCCGGCAAGACCTGCATGGACCGCGACACCGCCCCCGCGGGCCTGCGCGATACCGCGCAATCGGCCCATGACGACAGCCTGCGCCTGCTGCGGAAATGGCACGGGCGCGACCGGCTGGGCTATGTCATCACGCCGCGGTTCTCGCCCACCTCGACGCCCGCTCAGCTCGAGGCGCTTGGCGCGCTTTGGGCCGCGCATCCCGATTGCCTGATGCAGACCCATCTGAGCGAGCAGCCCGACGAGATCGAATGGGTGCGCGCGCTTTACCCCTCGGCGCGGGACTATCTGGACACCTACGAGGCCCACGGCCTGCTGGGCGCGAACGGCGTCTATGGCCATGCCATCCACCTTGAGCCGCGCGAACGCGACCGGCTGCGCGACCATGGCGCGGCCCTTGTGCATTGTCCGACATCGAACACCTTCATCGGATCAGGCCTGTTCGACATGGCCGGGCTGATGGCCGAGGGGCAGCGCATCGGCCTTGCCACCGATACCGGGGGCGGCTCGTCCTTCTCGATGCTGCGCACGATGGCGGCGGCCT
The DNA here is from genome assembly GCF_058747975.1 of Rhodobacter maritimus. NCBI lineage: Bacteria > Pseudomonadati > Pseudomonadota > Alphaproteobacteria > Rhodobacterales > Rhodobacter > Rhodobacter maritimus. Next base: position 2,538,542 of record NZ_CM179095.1, read on the forward strand.
ATGAGGTCGCGCAGTTGCGCCACAATCCTCTGCACCCCGCGCAGCTTTGGTGGCTGGCAACCGTCGGCGCGGCGCGCGCGCTGCGGATCGACGCGCAGGTGGGCAATATCGCGCCCGGAATGGAGGCCGATCTGATCGTTCTCGACCTGCATTCGACACCCGCCATCGCGCAGCGCGCCGAACGTGCGGAAAGCTTCTGGGAAGAGCTGTTCCCGACCATCATGATGGGCGACGACCGGGCGATCAGCGCCGTCTGGATCAACGGGCGACCAGTCCGCACCAGACCCTGATCGCCCCGAAAGAATCTTGCGTCGGCGCTATACAGTCCAGACCCGGTCAAGAAGCGCGACCCAGTTCTCGCCCATGACCCGACGGATCTTCGTCTCGGACCAGCCCGCGCGCTGCATCGCGGCGGTTAGGTTGGGGAAATCCGCTATAGATTCAAGGCCATCGGGGAATTCAACCTTCCAGATCTCGGTCAACTGGCGGGCATAGCCCTTGTCACGATTGAGGTATTCAAAGAACTTCGCCCCGTACCGGCACGGCGGCGGGAAGATCCGGTTGCGCGGCCCGGTCGGATCCCCCGAATTCCTCACCGACTACCGCCGCGCCGCCGCCGGGCCGAAGGTGACGAGGGGCGGCGACAAGCGACCCGGCCGGGTGATCCCGAAGAGTCTCCGCTGGCTCTGCGTCGAATACTTCAAAAGCGCCATGTTCGCGGAACTGGACGCGCGTACCCAGAAGGTGCGCCGCTCGATCCTGGAACGCGCCTGCCAGATCAAGGATCGCGGCGACCACCCTTATTCGCTTCTGATGCCCCGTCACCTTCGCAAGTGGCGCGACGAGATGATGGACCGGCCCGAGGCTGCCAACGGCATGTTGAAGGCTGCGCGGCAACTCTACAAATTCGCTGTGCGGTACGATCACCACGACCGGAATCCGGCTGCCGAAGTCGAATACCTTTCGAGCAAGAATCCCGAAGGCTTCCATTCTTGGACCTTGGCCGAGATCGAGGCATTCGAGGAAAAGCACCCGGTCGGCACGACCGCCCGCCTTGCCTTGGCCCTCGCCCTATACACCGGGCAGCGCCGATCCGATCTGGTTCTATTCGGGCGCCAGCATATCCGCGACGGATGGCTGATCTTCACTCAGCACAAGAACCGCAACACGAACCCGGTGCGGATGGAGATCCCGGTGATCCCGGAACTGCAAAAGATCATTGACGCCACCCCGACCGGCGACCTGACCTTCCTTCAAACGGCGTTCAACCGCCCCTTTACCTCGAACGGATTCGGCAATCGCTTCCGCAAGTGGTGCGACGAGGCGAAGCTGAGTCAGTGCTCCGTTCACGGGCTGCGCAAGGCGGCCGCCGCCCGCCTTGCGGAACTGGGCTGTACCGAACAGGAAATCATGGCGATTACCGGGCACCGGACCTCGAAAGAAGTGACGCGATACACCCGCGCCGCCCGCCAAAAGACTCGTGCCGAAAGCGCCCTGAAGCGCATGTCAGGAGAACAAAAGTAAGACAAAAGTGTCCCACTTTTCCCGACCATGGCAAACGGTGGGACAATTTTGCCGCTTAACCACTTGATATGTAAGGAGAAAAAATTTGAGTGGTGCCCAGAGCCGGAATCGAACCAGCGACACGCGGATTTTCAATCCGCTGCTCTACCAACTGAGCTATCTGGGCACCGGGCCTTACCGGCGTTGGTGGAGGGTTACTAGACGAGGGTGGTGGGGCTGTCCAGAGTGTTTTTAGGCTGATCTCTGGAATTCTGGTGCGCCCCGGCTCCAACTTGAATCCGCCATATTTCGATTTTATCCCGACCAGCGAATTGATCCGAAGATTTCAATGCTACGTTTGTTTACTATCCTTCTGGCGCTTTGCGCCGCCCCTGCCGCATATGCACAGGACGCCTCGACCGATTATGCCGAGTTGCTTGGCCTGCGCGAGGAATTGCTGGACATCCTCACCGCGCAGCAGCAGGCGCTCGATGCGCTTGTGCTGGGCGTGGCGGGGTTCGATTGCACGATCCGCACCCATCCCGCCCAGGCGCAAAGCAACCTTTATGCCGACCGGGGTTGGGACTGCACCCCCACGACCGGCGAGGCCCGTGGACGGATGGTGGTCACGGCCACGCTGACCCCATTCGAGGCCAAGAGGGATCGCGCGGAGTTCGAAAGCGCGCGCAAGTCCGCGACCTACCCTGCGGTCGTCCGCACGATCGGCGCGTGGCAGACGGCCATAAGCGTCGCATGGGCGATGGCGATCTTCGACGGATCGGCAACACTGGAAATGCAAAATCTCGATGGCCGCAAGGGTGAGCCGGTCACCGAGGCCTTCATGGCGGGCGTTCTGGCGCATCCGAGCGAGGCGCTGGCCCTGAGCCTGCAAGCCGAGCCCCGCGCCGAGGACCTGCGCGCCCGGATCGGCGAGATCCAGCTGCGCCGGTCCGAGCGGCTCTATACGGCGCTCGTCGCAGCGGGAGGGACGAACGGCGGCGCCTGCACCACCCTGCCCGTCGTGCCCTGCGCCCGGGCGGGTTTCGAAGTGCCGGCGATCTCGGAAACCGGGGAGCCCTGTCATGTCACGGTCGGTCTCAGCGCAACCGCGATCGACCTGGTCCAGACGAAGGACGCCGAACGCGACGCGCGCAAGCTGATGCGGAACCCCGAGCAGCGCGCGCTGCTGATCGAGGAGCCGGTCGAGAGACCTCGGGGCATCGGCACGTTCAGCGTCTTTATGCAGACCCTGACCTACCGGCTCGACGACGCGATGTCGGTGCAGATCAGGGGTGGGATCGACCGCAGCCTGCCGGACGATGCGCAATGCCTGCAATCGGTGGCACAGCTGTTGCCGCTTCTGGAGCGCATCGAGGCGAACCTGCATCTCGAGGACGGCGACGCCGACATGGCGGCCCGGATCGCGGCGGCGTTCGATATGCCGCGTTAGTGCAGCGGGCCGTCCCGGCCCTCGACGCCCTCGGGAGCGCGCTCATCTTCCTCGGCGATATCGCCCGAAATGACGTAGGAATTGTTCAGCCAGCGCGCCAGATCCACGTCCGCACAGCGTTTCGAGCAGAACGGGCGATATTTTGGATCGGAGGCCTTGCCGCAGATCGGACAGCTCATCCGCGGCCCTCCAGCACCTGAGTCAGCGCAACCCGGTCGCGCTTGCGCTGAAGCTCGAAATTGCCAAGCGGGGTCCAGCCGGCAAGGCTCGTTTCGGCCGCCTCGCCCTTGAAGGCCACGCGCAGCTGCTGTTCCAGCGTGGCGCGGTCGCGCTTGGGCATGGGTGCGAAATCGACGGTGACCTGCCCGCCAAGCCCGCGCAGGCGCAGCTGGCGCGGCAATTCCCGCGCGGCGGCGATATTGACCTTCAGCGCCGCCGCCGGAGAGCTGTCGGCACCGGTATTCACATCCACCGCGATCAGCGCGCGGGTCGGCTCGATCAGCATATGCCCGCCGCCCGGCAGCGCGACCTCGGGCGCCAGAAGCGCGTCGATCGCCTCAAGAACGCCATGGGCGGACATGTCGCCCTCGATCACCTCGTCGGGCGCCGGATCGGCCCAGTCGCGCCAGGCCTCTTCATGCGGACCGGGGGCATCAACCAGCAACTCCGGCGCGCCCGAAAGATCGGCCATCACCGCTTCGGCAAGGGCGCGCATCGCCCCGATATCGCCGGAAATCTCGTCGGGCGCCGCCCCCTCGCAGGCCGAGCGCAGGATCAGCCCCATCGCGCTTTGCGCCATTGCCGCGGCCGCAAGCGCATCCAGTTCGGCGCGCAGATCCTCGTCCCGGATGCGGCGCGAGATGTTGAGCCCCGGCGCCCCCGGCGTCACGATCGCGTAGCGCGACTTGAACAACACGCGCAGGCTGACCGGCAGCGCCTTGCCGGCCTCGGCCCCGCCGGTAACCTGGCAGATCACGGACTGGCCCGGAGAAAGGCCCTTCACCTCGCGCAGGAAACCCTTTTCACCGCCCGGCAGGCGCACGAACACGCCGCCCTGCCCCTTCATCTGCCGGTCGACCGTGCCGCGGCAGATCGCACCGGGGGCAAGGGCCACGACCTCGGACGTGTCAAGCAAAAGATCCTCGAGCCGACCGTCAAGCATCAGCGCGGCGGCCTCGCGCCCCGCGATCTCGCCCAGGATGACGGTGCGCCCCTTCATGCGGTTTCCTCCTTCGCGGCGATCCCGAATGCGCCCAGCAATGTCACGGTTTCCGCAAGGGGCAATCCGACCACGGCCGAGAAAGACCCCTGAAGCCACGGGATGAAGGCCCCGGCCCGGCCCTGGATGGCATAGCCGCCGGCCTTGCCCGCCCACTCGCCCGAGGCGAGATAGCCGTTCACATCGGCATTGGAAAGCGGGCGGAACCGCACGATCGTGTCGACCAGCCGCGCGCGCAGCCCCGAGGGTCCGCGCACGGCAACGGCGGTCAGAACGTGATGGCGCCGCCCCGACAGCGCCCAAAGAAACTCGGCCGCCTCGCCCGCATCGCGCGGCTTGCCCAGGATGCGCCGCCCCAGCGTGACCGTGGTATCGGCGCACAGGATCACCTCGTCGGCCGCGCAATCAAGCGCCGCCGCCTTCTCGCGCGCCATGCGCGCCACATAGGCGCGCGGCGTTTCCGATTTTCGCGGGGTTTCGTCGATCTCGGGCGCGCGCACGGCGTCGGGCACAAACCCGGCCTGAACCAGAAGCTCATGCCTGCGCGGGCTGGCCGATCCCAGGATCAGACGCGGCACGGAAGGCGCCGCGATCACTTGAAGCGGTAGTTGATGCGACCCTTCGTCAGGTCATAGGTGTTCATTTCCACCTGCACCTTGTCGCCGGCCAGAACACGGATGCGGTTCTTGCGCATCTTTCCTGCCATATGCGCGATGATCTCATGGCCGTTTTCCAGCTCGACCCTGAACGTCGCATTGGGCAGAAGTTCCTTCACGACGCCGGGAAATTCGAGCATTTCTTCCTTGGCCATGGTCACTCCTTGATATGCCGCCCGCCGGATTCCGCGAGCGCGCATTAAATGCGCCTCGGTAACGTTTTTTTCAAGGGCTATATGGCCGCCCGCCCGCATTTCGACCGGCGGATGCGGTCATCCTGCCTGCGTTTGCGCCGTCGGGGGGCCAAAACGCTCGATCATGCGCGACACGATCTGGTCGCGCGTGCGCCGGAAGGCGGCCAGCTTGGCCTCGCGCCCCTCGGCGATGCCGGTGGGGTCCATGATCGGCCAGTATTCGACATCCAGATGGAAAAACCGCGTCAGTTCCAGCGCCCGGCGCTGACTGGCGGGCGACAGCGCGATCACCAGATCGAAGCCCGAAAGATCGTCGCCCCAATCCTCCATCTCGTCGAAAGAGCGCGAGCGGTGGCGCGACAGCTCGACACCGATTTCGTTGCACACGGCGATGGTGAAGCCGTCGATATCCATATCGGCCTTCACGCCGACGGACTGGACATAGCATTCCTGCCCGTAAAGCTTCTTCATGATCCCTTCGGCCATCGGCGAGCGGATGGCGTTATGGTCGCAGCAGAACAGGACCGAATGGGGAAGCTTGCCCATCAGGTCACCGGCGCAAGCACGCAGATCAGGGTGAACAGGCGCCGCGCGGTGTCTATGTCCAGCTCAGCCTTGCCTTCAAGGCGCTCCTGCAACACGCGCGCGCCCTCGTTGTGGATGCCGCGCCGCGCCATGTCGATCGCCTCGATCTGGCTGGGCGGCAGCTTCTTCACCGCCTCGAAATAGCTTTCGCAGATCTGGGAGTAATCCTTCACCACCTGCCGGAACGGGCCGAAGGACAGGTGGAACTCGGCCACCTTTTCGCCCGCCTCGGTGGCGGTGTCGAAGACCAGCCGCCCGTCACGCACCGACAGGCCAAGCGCGAAGGGTCCCTCGGGGGTGGGGGCGTCGCCGCGGCCGGGGATCGAGAAGCTGTTATCCTCGAGCAGGTCGTAGATCGCCACGCGGCGCTCCTGCTCGATCTGGGGCGACGGCGCGGCCAGGCCGGCCTCGTCGATATCTATGCGGCAGATACGGGACATCAGCTTTCCCTTTCGTTCAGGGCGTTCAGGCGCACACGCACAGACAGACCGTGCGCCTCGAGGCTTTCCGATTGCGCCAGCCGCTCGGCGGCAGGCCCGATGGCCGAAAGCGCCGCGGGCGTCATGCGCGCCAGCGTGGTGCGCTTGAGGAAATCCATCACCGACAGCCCCGAGGAAAACCGCGCCGAGCGCGCGGTGGGCAGAACGTGGTTCGGCCCGCCGACATAATCGCCGATGGCCTCGGGGGTGAAGGCGCCCAGGAAGATCGCCCCGGCATGGGTGATCCGCGCCGACAGCGCATCGGGATCGGCCACGCACAGCTCAAGGTGCTCGGGGGCGACGCGGTTCGACAGCTCTGCCGCCTCGGCCAGGTCGCGCGTCACGATCACCGCGCCGTTCTCGCGCCAGCTTGCCCCGGCGATCGCGCGCCGCTCCAGCGTCTTCAGCCGCGCCTCGACCGCGGCCGCCACGGCAGTGCCGAAATCCGCGTCATCCGTGATCAGGATGGATTGCGCGCTTTCGTCATGCTCGGCCTGGCTCAGCAGATCGAGCGCGATCCAGTCGGGATCGTTGTCGCGGTCCGCGATCACGAGGATCTCGGAGGGGCCGGCGATCATGTCGATGCCGACCTTACCGAACACCCGGCGCTTGGCGGCGGCTACATAGGCATTTCCGGGGCCGGTGATCTTGTCCACCGGCGCGATCGTCGCGGTGCCATAGGCCAAGGCCGCCACCGCCTGCGCGCCGCCGATCCGGTAGACCGTATCCACCCCCGCGATCCGCGCGGCCAGCAGGACCAGCGGATTGACCACGCCCCCCGGCGTCGGGCAGGCGATCACCAGCCGCTCTACCCCCGCCACCTTGGCCGGGATCGCATTCATCAGAACCGAAGAGGGGTAAGAGGCAAGCCCGCCGGGCACATAAAGCCCCGCCGCCGACACGGGCGTGAAGCGCCAGCCCAGCATCGCGCCCTCGGGATCGGTCCATTGCTGGTCCTCGGGCATCTGGCGGACGTGATAGGCGCGGATCCGTTCGGCCGCCAGTTCCAGCGCCGCGCGATCTTCGGCCGAGACCTTCGCAACCTCTGCGGCGATCTCGTCGGGTGAAAAGGCAAGCGTTTCGGGCGTCAGCGCCAGGCGGTCCAAACGCTCGGTCAGTTCGATCACCGCCGCATCGCCCCGGCTGCGCACCTGCGCGATGATATCGGCCACGGCGGCATCCACATCGGGCGCATCTTCCCGCTTCATTCCAAGCAATGCCTGGAAGCGTGCCTCGAAACCGGGCTCTCGGGTCGACAGGAACTGGGGCATCGGCGGCTCTCCTCAGGTCGCACAGGACTTAGAGTGTCATCGCGCCTGCCGCAAGCGCCCTGCGCGGGGAAAGCCGCAATCTGGTGCCCCGAAAAAGACGGCTGCCTATTGCGGATGCTCCGGTGCCTTGCCCGAAGGCGCCGCATAGGGCCGCGTCACATCGCGCAGGTCGATATCGAGACATTCCACCTGCGCGGCGATCGCGCCATCACCGGCCAGCGTGATGAGCACGCGCCCCGCCCCGTCCTCGCCCGGCTCGAATTGCAGGTCCAGCATGGACAGGATCGTGTCACGCTCGCCCCGGTCAATGCCCTGGCTGGCAACACCCGTCACCCCGGACACGACCAGAAGCGCGCGCGCGCGCTCATAGGGGCGGCCAAGCGCCTCGGCGGTGGCCTTGTCCTCCCAGCGGAAGCGGTTGATCAGGAAGGCGAGCGTGCGGGCGCGGGCATTCCAGACGATATCGGTGACCGGCAGGATCGCATCCTGCACCAGCGCCGCGATCACGGGCACGTCCTCGGGCGTTTCGGCGCGCAGGCTCAGCGCGCTTTCGCCGGCATCCTCGAAACGCGCATCCCCGCTCATTCGCCCTTCACCCGCTCGATGGTCGCGCCAACGGCCGACAGCTTTTCCTCGACCCGCTCATAGCCGCGATCGAGGTGGTAGACGCGGCTGACCACGGTTTCGCCCTCGGCCGCCAGCCCCGCCAGAATCAGCGAGACCGAGGCCCGCAGATCGGTGGCCATCACGGGTGCCCCGCGCAGCCGCTCCACCCCCGTCACGGTCGCATGGCCGCCATGGACGTCGATCTTCGCGCCCATCCGGATCAGTTCGGGCGCGTGCATGAAGCGATTCTCGAAGATCGTCTCTTCCAGAACGCTGACCCCGTCGGCCGTGCACAAAAGCGCCATCATCTGCGCCTGAAGATCGGTCGGAAAGCCCGGGAAGGGTTCGGTCGTCACATCCACCGCCGACACCCGCCCGTTCCTGCGCGCGACCTTGAGGCCCTTTTCCGTCTCTTCCACCATGATGCCCGCCGCATCGAGCTTTTCGCAGAACGCCGCCACAAGCTCGATCCGCCCGCCGATGCACTCCACCTCGCCGCCGCAGATCGCGGGGGCGAGCATGTAGGTGCCCAGCTCGATCCGGTCGGTCACCACCGGATGGGTCGCGCCGCCAAGCCGCTCGACCCCCTGGATCGTGATGGTCGCGCTTCCCTCTCCCTCGATCTGCGCGCCCATCTTGCGCAGGCAGCGGGCAAGATCGACGATCTCGGGCTCGCGCGCGGCGTTGCGCAATTCGGTCGTGCCCTTGGCCAGCGTGGCCGCCATCAGCGCGTTTTCCGTGGCGCCCACCGACACCAGCGGGAATTCCACCACAGCCCCCTTCAACCCGCCCGAGGGCGCCTTGGCATGCACATAGCCGTCACGCAGTTCCAGCTCGGCCCCCATCGCCTCAAGCGCCTTGAGATGCAGGTCCACCGGGCGCGCTCCGATCGCGCAGCCACCGGGCAGCGACACCACCGCATGCCCCGCTCGCGCCAGCATCGGCCCCAGCACCAGGATCGAGGCGCGCATCTTGCGCACGATATCGTAATCGGCGGTATGGTTGCTCAGGTCATGGCTGGACAGCGCCAGAACCTGCCCGCCCTGAAGGCTCGCCACCTCGGCCCCGAGCGAGGCCAGCAGTTCGGACATCGTGCGGATGTCGGACAGGCGCGGCGCATTGGTCAGCGTCAGCGGCTCGTCCGACAAGAGCGTGGCCGGCATGAGCGTGAGACAGGCGTTCTTCGCCCCCGCGATCGGGATCTCGCCACGAAGTTCCGCGCCGCCCCGCACAATGATCTGATCCATTCGCCTACTCGTCCTTTGTGTCAACGCCCGAAGGGCCGCCCGCCGCGCCGTCCGCCCGCGCCTCGTCCGACCGCGCCCGCGCCTGCGCCTTGCGCTTTTGCAGATTGGCCCGCAGCGCGGCGCGCAGCCGTGCCTCGCGGCTGTCCTCGGGGGGCTTGTCGCCGGTTTTGCGGGGTTTGTCATCCATCGCCTCTCTCTAGCGCGTCGCCCGAAATGCGTCCAGAGAGCTGCGCGACTTTGCGCTTGCGCGGCCCGGCGAATACGTCTAAATCCCCGCCACGGTCGAATTCGACCCACCGGCGCTGCGGTAGCTCAGTGGTAGAGCACTCCCTTGGTAAGGGAGAGGTCGAGAGTTCAATCCTCTCTCGCAGCACCATCTTTTTCCCTCCCCTTTTCAGGTTTAAAAGCGCCAGACTGCAAAGAGTACCTCCCGGGGTTCGGCTTCATGCCGTTCGTCCGGTATCGGGGCGGCGGTAAAGAGTTGCCCGAAACGGCTTCTTGATCCGGGCGACACAAGGCGCATAACATCCCATCAACGGACCGGCTGCATCCGACGTAAGATCGGCGCGACCGGTCCGCACCTTTCGACTCTGGACGCATCGTGACAGGCGCGCGCAAGACGAAGGAGACCGATGAACACCGCAACCGGGTCTGAAGATCATATCCGCCGCAGCGACAGCGTTCACCATCAGGCGGAACTACTGGACAGATGGGATCAGCAATATTCCCAACTGGGCAGCGGGTTATTTTCGGGCTCCGTCACCATGTGCAGGAACGGCGCTGCCCGACTTTTTCGCGAAGACCTGAACCTAGATGTCTATCAGGTCGGCGGCTTGTCGACGCCGCGGATCGCTTTCGGCTTTCCCCTTCGCTTCGATGGCAACTGCTTTCTTTGCGGCGAAGCGGCCCGAATCCGTGATCTGCTGGTCTTTTCAGGCCAGTCGGGATTCGAGTTTCTTTCGCCACGGGATTTCGAGTTCTACGGGGTCGAGTTCGATGCCTCGAAAGCCACCGACCCGGTGCTTGCGGCCATGCTCGATGAGTTGTCGGACGTCTTCGCCAGCGGAAGGCGTTCCATCCGGCTCGATCCGTCGCAGGCCAACAACCTCTCCTCCTCTCTCGTGTCCCTGTTCCATGCGCGCGCGGCCGCCGAAGCCACCCCCTGGTCGGCCGAGCAGACAAATGCCATCAATCGCCAGATCGCGGGCTCCACGCTCGATTGCCTGCCCGCCGACGCGGCCGGGGGGCCGCGAAGCGAACGGCATTGGGACGTCATCTCGGCGGTGCGCGATCTGGTGCGCGACAATCCCTATTGTCCGCGCTCGGTCGCGGAACTGACCATCGAGTTGGGGATATCCCGCCGCACTTTGCAAAATGTCTGTCAGGACATCCTGGGAATCAGCCCCGTGCATTTCCTGCGCGTTCTGCGCCTGAACGAGGCGCGCCGCGCTATCGAAGCCACCCAGTCGGTCACGCAGGCCGCCACACAATTCGGTTTCTGGCATCTGAGCTATTTCGCGCGCGATTACCGCGCGCTTTTCGGAGAGCTGCCCTCCAGAACGCTGGAACGGGTCCGCCGCTAACCATCGTGCTACAGAAACTCTCCTCCGTCCACCACGAAGGCCTGTCCGGTCATGAAGGCCGACATGTCCGAAGCCAGGAAGAGGATCGCATCGGCAATCTCCGAGGTGCTCGCCCAACGGCCCATGGGAATGGCCGTGCGGATATAGGTTTCCAGCTGCGCCCGCCCGCCCATCTGCTTTTCGAAGCCCGCGTTGAAGGGCGTGTCAACGAACCCGGGGCAGAGCGCATTCACGCGGATATTGGCGCGTGCATAATCCGCCGCGATCTGGCGCACCATGGCAACGGCTGCGTGCTTGGTCGTCGCATAGGCGATCATCTCACGGTCATATTGCACGCCGGAATTCGACGCGGTGATGATGATGCTGCCACCACCTTGCCGTTTCATCGGCCCGACAGCAGCCTGGGCCGCCACGAAATGCGCCCGCACGTTTAGCCGCCACGAGGCATCCATCTGCGCCACGTCCACCTGTTCAAGTGTGCCCTCGACCTGCAACCCCGCATGCGAATGCAGAACGTCCAGCCGGCCATGTGCCGCAACCGCCCCTTCGATGGCGGCGCGCAGCGCAACGTCATCCGTGACATCAAGTCCGAGCCCCGTGACCGAAAGCCCCTCGGCTTGCAGTGCGCCGGCCACCTGGCTTGCGCGCGCGGGGTCAAGATCGGTCGCAACCACCGTCGCGCCGGCCCGGGCAAGAGCTTCGGCCCCGGCCCGCCCGATGCCCGACCCTGCCCCCGTCACAAGACAGACCTTGCCCGCCATGAGCGCGGGACAGCGCACGGGGTTTTCAGCACTCACCATCGTTCGTCACTCCTCTTTCAGAAGGCCTCGGCGCAGGTAGATCTCTGCGGCACGGTCGATGAAATCGGCCATCAGGGGCGCCCCGTAACGGCTGCGAAACTCCTCGGCACGGTCCGTCAGGATGCTTTTGGAACGCACGCGGCCGGGCCGCAGCATTTCGTAGGTGTCCATGATCACATCCTGCGGAACGTCGACCAGTTCGGCCCCGCGTTCGAAATTGCGGGCAAGTGTATGGCGTCCGGCAGCATCCGCGATTGCGGCCTGCGCCCTCAGCGCATCCTGCGTGATACGCAGGTCCTCCATCTCGACCCGACCCGACAGGACGGCATCCAGCGTGATTTCGTCCGGCGCTATGCCCCGGCGTCCCCTGATCCTGTCCCCCTGCGTTTCGGCCAGCGGGTAATCGGCAATGGTCGGTTTCTTCATCGGCTGCCACCTCCCTTGGCCTCGTCGAGAAATTTCAGCGTCACCTCATCCGGAGCGCGGTCGGGGTCGACAAGGCCGGTCTCGATCGCGTGGATCAGCGCCACCTGCGCATGGAATCGCGCGCCGAGCGCCTCGCCCTGGGTCGGCACGACGATGGGTTCCACCGCCACACCAAGCGCGTAACCGGCAGCGTTGCGCCCAAGGCCCCGATAATGCTCGAGCGTGGTAATCGGCGCATTGGAAAACAGCTCAAGGTTGTTATGCGGCAGGCGGTCGCGCGAATGGATGATCGCAGTGCCCTTGGCCTGAATGCCGATCCCGACCCCCGATCCCGCCAGCCGTGCCGCGGAATGACCCAGGAAAGAGGTGTCGGCAGTATGGTGCATGCGCACGATGCGCGCCACGGCACCCCCCTCTTCGATACCGCCCACGATATGACGCAACACCTGCGACAGGTTAAGCCCTCCGGTGGTCTGGTAAAGCTGCAGCCCGAAAGCCGGGCTGATACCTACCACCACTTCCTTCGGATCATTGCCTTCCCGCGCCTCGCCCGCCTCGAGATAGGCGATCCGCTGCGCCTCGGCCTTGCGGTGCATGGATTGCGCGCTCAGCACATCGCTTTGCCCCAGAAGGTCACGCAGATCGCTGATTTCGCCCCGCCGCTCTTCGGTCAGCCTGTAACCGCTGCCGGGTCCGGCGTAGTCATTGGGGTCGTTGATCGCACTGATCACACGGCCCTCGCGCACGATGGCCGAAGTCTGAAGATAATCGCCCGAGACCCGCAGCTTGACCAGCCGCAATAGGTTCTCGGCCTCTGGCACGAAACCGCGATTGGCAAGCGCGCAGATCACGTCGATCACGGTGATGCCCCGACCCTGGATCGCCTCGCTGATCTGCGCGGTTGCCCCAAGCGCGAAGGTCTGCGTCTCGCGCGAGCCCGAAGCGACGACGACACTGGCCTTCATCTCGGCGGTGGGGCTGGCCAGGTCCAGTTCTTCAAGCACAGCCGAGATCGCATCCACCGCCCGCGCCCGCAATTCCAACGCGCGCGATTCCGGCAGCGGCGTCAGCCCGCCATCGGCCTCGAAATCGCGTTGCAGCGCAAGGTAATCCTCCATCTCCTCGCCATTGAACAGTGAGGCGTTGAACGAATTGTCATAGGACAGGATCGACCCGAAGCCCGAGCAGATGAAATCCGACCCCGCAATCAGATAAGGCAAGATCTTCGCCCCAACCCGGATCTCGGATTCGGTCGAACGCGCATCGTTGCCGCTGGCACATTCCAGATCCAGCCATACGGCAAGCAGGTTCTCGGCCATCATCTCGCGCACACCGCCTGCAATCGTTGCGGTCAACGGCGCGCCGTCGATCCCCCCGTTTTGAGTGCCCTGAACCCCCATGCCGCGTTGCAGGCACAGGCAGCGCGCCTCAAGATACAGAAGCGACTTCGCCTCGTGAAAACCCATCAGAAGCTCGGACCCGCCGCCCGAGGTGCAGCGCGCCTTGATCCCCCGCGAGGCATAGGCAGCCACGAGAAAAGCCTTGGACCAGGGCGTATCGTCCCCGTCAGTAAAGCTTTTCTCGGTGCCATAGACGGAAACCGTCTCCGCGTAAGAGGTAAAGCCCGCCATGCCGATGCGAAGCTCCTCGGCCTCTTCGCTGGAACATTGAAAAAGCGTCCCCCACCGCCCGACCGATGAACCGACAACGCAGGCCATCGCGTTTGACCAGGCGTTGCGCGACACGCGCATCGTGGTTTCCAGCTCATCAAAGCCAAACCCCACAGCCGTGGCCGCATCGGCGGCAAGTTGCAGCGGATCGTCCTTCGCATTGGTCACATGCGCCTGGTTTCCCGGCGTCTTCCGCGGGCGCATCTTGGAATAGGCAAACGCGATCTCAAGCGCATTGAGGCGTGACACGACATCGGCCAGCTTCGCCGGCGTCATGCCGCGTGCCAGCCGCACCAGATCGCTGCGTGGCACATTCATGTCCACCAGCATGCGCGCGATCTTGGCCGAATCCATCGCCATCGCCTCGGCCGCAACCTCGGGATCCAGATGATGCTCGGCGATGAAGGCGTCGATCATGTCGAAGTCATGCACCAGAACGCCATCCATGCTGGCGATCCTGCCTTGCGACAACGTCACCCCGGGCTTGGGATCGGCGGGGCTGGAGAAGGCTGCAAAACCGTTCGCCGCGTCCTCGCGCGCGAACTTGTCGAGCCGCAGGGGCCGGTCATCCCAGTCCGAATAACGCCGCCAGCGGTTCGGCACCGGCGTTTGCACCGCGCGTTGGGTCTGCTTTTCCGTCTTGTCCATCGTCACCCCATGGCCTCCGCTATGTTGGCAATGACATAGGCGCCGCGCATCCGGTCGAACCCAGCGGGGCGTCTGGCACGGCAACGGTCTTCCTGTGTCGGCATGGTGTTCCTTTCTGTCAATAGCGGGACCGGATCAGGCCAGGTCCAGATCACCCCGAACCGCCGCCAGATAGACACGGCGAAAATCTTCCACATCCATCCTGCGCGGGTTCGACGCAGTCGAGGGATCGACCAGCGCCTTGGCCGCAATCTCATCTGCATCCGCCGCCGTCAGGCCAAGATCGGCCAGACGATGCGGAATCCCCAGAATTTCGCGAAACTCCAGCAACCATTGCAGAAAGCCGTCGAAACCACCTTCGATTTCCATGCTATGTGCAATCTTTGCAACTTTGGCCTCGATCACGGGCCGGTTGAAGCACACGACATAGGGCAGGATCACAGCGTTGGCGAGACCGTGCTGGATGTCATGGATCGCCCCCAGGGGGTGGGCGATCGAATGCACCGCCCCCAGTCCCTTCTGGAAAGCGACACCGCCCATCATCGCCGCGACGAACATCTTCATCCGCGCGTCAAGATCCGCCCCGTCGGCACAGGCGCGGGGAAGGTTTTCCTTGATCAGCCGCATGCTTTCCAGCGCAATTCCGTCTGCCATTGGGTGAAAACGCTCGACACAATAGGTCTCGAAGCTGTGAGTGAAGGCATCCATCCCGGTTGCCGCAGTCAGCGCGGCGGGAAGACCCACGGCAAGCTCCGGGTCGCCGATCACGACCGAAGGCAGCATCCGGGGATGGAAGATGATCTTCTTCACCGCGTCGGCGCTGCGCGTCAGAACCGCGGCCCGCCCGACCTCCGATCCTGTCCCCGCCGTGGTCGGCACGGCGATCACCGAATAGATCGCCGTGGCATCCGCCCGCGTCCACCAGTCGCCGATATCCTCCAGATCCCAGACCGGAATGGTCTGGCGCGCCATCAGCGCGATCAGCTTGCCCACATCCATCGCCGAACCCCCGCCGAACGCGACGATCCCGTCATGCCCGCCGGCCCGGAAGGCCGCGATACCCGCTTCAAGATTGCTGTCCGTCGGATTGCCCTGCACGTCGCTGAACAATGCGGCCGTGATCCCGGCTTGTGACATTGCCGCAAGGGCCACAGAAATCATCGGAAGCCCGGCAAGGCCCCGGTCCGTCACCACCAGCGGGCGGCGCAGCCCGAGTGCCGCACAGTGCCGGGGCAACTCGCCGATCTTGCCCGCCCCCGCATGGATCGCGGTGGGATAGGTCCAATGGGCAGACAATTCGTATGGCATCGGCGGGTCTCCTCCTGTGGCGCGACCTGTCAGATCATCTCGAAATAGCGGTGCAGTTCCCAATCCGACACGGCGGCCCGGCAGGCTGCCTCTTCGGCTTCGCGGCTGGCGGCGTAATGTTCGACAAACGGATCGCCGAACCACTCGCGCGCCATGGCCGAACTGCGCAACCTTGCGGCGGCCTCGCGCAGCGATGTCGGGAATTGCAGCGCTTCGGGGTGGTCAGCCGCATAGGCATTGTCGCGGGTGGGAGCGGTCGGTTCGATCCCGTCACGAACCCCCGCAAGGCCCGAGGCAAGCGCCGCCGCCAGCACGAGATAGGGGTTCGCATCGGCCGCGGCCGGACGGTATTCCACCCGCAAGGAGGCATCACTGTCCCCGATCACGCGCAGCGAACAGGTGCGGTTGTCAAACCCCCATGTCGCCGCGGTCGGGGCCCAGTAGCCCGGAGCAAGGCGGGTGAAGGAATTTATCGTCGGCGCAATCAGCGCCAGAAGCTCGGGCATGTAGCGCTGCTGTCCGCCGATGAAATGCCGCGCGGTCATCGAAAGACCATCCTCCGCAGCCGGGTCCAGGAAGGCCGAGGCGCCCGCCTTGCGCAGCGACAGATGCAGATGCCCGCCACATCCCGGAAGCCCCGCGATGGGCTTGGCCATGTAGCACAGCATCACCCCGCTGCGCTGTCCCCACGCCTTGCTGAAGGTCTTGAACACCACCGCCCTGTCGGCGGCCTCCAGCGCTTCGCAAGGCGCAAGCGCGAATTCCATCGCGCCTTCGCCTGCCTCCGGGTGAATACCCTCAAGCGGCGTTTCAAGCGTATCGGCTAGCCCCATCAGGCCATCAAAAAGCCAGGGGTTGGCCGCGCTGCGCAGCACCGAATAGCCCCCCGTGGTCGGTGACAACGGCGTGAGGTTGCGATACCCCTTCGCCATCGCCGAAGCCGGGGTTTCGTGAAACACGAAGAGTTCGTATTCGAACCCTGCCATGGCCGAAAACCCGGCTTCGGCCGCCTTGTCGATCATGCGGCCGGCCAGGCGACGGGCGCAGATCCTGCGCCCGTCGCCCGCGAATTCCAGCAGGTGGAAATCCCGCCCGTCCTCGGCCAGGGTGCGGCGCGATTGCGGCACCACGCGCAGGTCGTCATCGGGAAAGCCGTTGAACCAGCCGGTATAGGCGTTCTCATAAAGCCCATCACGCGCGTCCCAGCCTAGAACGACCGAACAGAAAGCCCCGCCCTTCTTGCAGATCGACTCGAACTTCTGGCGCGAGACGTATTTTCCCCGGATCAGCCCGTCGAGATCGACATAGCCCAGCATGACGAAATCTTCGCGCGGTCGGCTCGGTGCGGGATCTATTGGCGTCTGCATGGTCTCTCTCTTGTTTGCAAGTTGCCGATATCTGTCCGCTCAGGCCCCCAGATAGGCCTTGGCCACCTCGGGGTTTTCCAGCAATTCGGCCGAGGGGCCGTGCAGCGCAATGGAGCCTGTTTCCAGGACATAGCCGTGGTTGGACAGGGTCAGCGCAAGATTGGCGTTCTGTTCGACCAGGATGATCGACAAGCCTGAATCCCGCAGAGACACGATCAGTTCGGCGATCTGATCGATCATGATCGGCGCAAGTCCCAGCGAGGGCTCATCCATCAAGAGCACCTTCGGACGCGCCATCAGCGCCCTGCCCATCGCCACCATCTGTTGTTGCCCACCGCTCAGGCGGCCGGCCATTTCGTTCTGCTTCTCGCGCAGAATCGGGAACCGATCGAACACATCCTCGATCCCCTGGTGGATCGCGGCCCTGTCCTTGTTGAGATAGGCCCCAAGGCGCAAATTCTCGCGCACGGTCATAAGCTTGAACAACCGCCTTCCCTCGGGAACGTGCACGATCCCCATACCGACGATGTCGTTGGGCGCAGTCTTGTCGATGCGCTTGCCGTTATAGCGGATCTCACCCGAGCTTGGCCGCACCAGTCCGGAAATTGCCTTGAGGATCGAGCTTTTCCCCGCGCCATTGGCCCCGATCAGGGTGATGACCTCTCCCTGCTCAAGCTTGACGGTTACGCCCTTGACCGCCTCGACCTTGCCGTAATGCAGATGGAGTTTGTCGACCTCAAGCAACATGGGCATGGCTCCCCAGATAGGCCTCGCGCACGCCGGTATCGTTGCGTATCGCTTCGGGCGTGCCTTCCGCGATCTTGTTACCAAAGTTCAGAACCGTGATGTTGTCGCAAAGGCCCATCACGACCTTCATGTCATGCTCGATCAGCATGACCGAGATACCGGTTTCCCGGATGCGGCGCACAAGGTCGATCATGGCGCGGGATTCCTCGTTGTTCATGCCCGCGCAGGGTTCGTCCAACAGCAGCATATGCGGCTCGGCCGCAAGGGCGATGGCGATGCCAAGGGCTTTTTGGTGCCCGTGCGGAAGGCTTGCGGCCTCTTTGTCGGCAATGCCACCAAGGCCCACGAATTCAAGGATCTCGCGCGCGCGCCTTTCGCTACCCGCCTCCGCCTCGCGGGTCTTGCGGGTGCCGAAAAGCGCACCCAGATAGTCGTGCCCCGAATGCAGGTAGTTGCCGGCCATCACGTTCTTGAGCACCGAGAACTTCTTGAACAGCGTCACGTGCTGGAAGGTCCGCACCAGGCCGAGGCGCGCGATCTCATGCGGTTTCAGCCCGCTGATCTTGTGGCCGCGGAACCGAATTTCTCCGCTGGTGATCGGGTAACGCCCGCTACAGGCGTTGAACAACGTGGTCTTGCCCGCGCCGTTCGGCCCGATAAGCCCGCGAATGTCGTTTTCATTCACCGTCAGGTTCAACCCGTCGATGGCGGTGACGCCACCGAATTTCATCGTCAGGTCGGTCACTTCAAGCTGATGCACCGCCAAGCCTCCTATTTACCCGAACGTTGAAAGAGATTGCGCAGCCGCTGCGGAATGGTCTCAAGCCCGCCGGGCAGCAGCACGACCGATGCAATCAGAACGACACCGAAGAAAATCGTGCGGAAATAGCCTGTTGCGCGCAACAACTCGTCCACGACGGTCAGGCTGATCGCCCCTGCCACAGGCCCCCCTACCGTTGTCAGCCCGCCGACGATGACATGGACAAGCGCGAATTCCGATTTCCAGATATCGAAGGATTTAGGGCTGATATAGGTTTGGTAATGGGCATAAAGCGCGCCCGTCAGCCCGGCCAGCGTACAGGCGATGGTGAAGGCGATGACCTTCTGGCGAAACACGTCGATGCCGGTATGCTGGGCCAGAAGCTCGTTCTCGTGAATGCTCCAGTAGATCATCCCGGTGCGCGAGTTGTTCATGCGATAGATGATCAGCACGATCAGCGTCACGAAGAACAGCGCCAGATAGTAATAAGCGACGCGATTGGCGAAATCGACCTGCAGGAAGCCCAGGTCAAGCTTCGGCGCGCGAATGTCGAAGATACCGTCCCAGCCACCGAACAGATCACGGAAATAGGCGAAGTTGCGCTTGATCACCTCGCCGACGGCCCAGCTTGCCATGAAGAAATAGACCGCACGCGTGCGCATCAGCGGAACGCTGATGGCAAGCGCGATGGCGCCGGAAACAAGGGCCCCGATCCACAGCCCATACCACATCGAAAGCCCCAGCTTGGTCAGCAGGAGGGCCGATGTATAGGCCCCGATCCCCATGAACCCGGCATGGGCGAAAGAGATGAAGCCAAGCGACCAGATCATCCACATACTTGTGGCAAGCGCGACGTTGAGGCTGATGGTGATCGCCACATGGATCATGTATTTGTCAAAGCCGACAAGGACCGGAACAAACAGCGCGACGGCAAACAGTGCCAGCCATGCAATCTTCCGGGGTCGATCAGGGTGCTCCATCTTCACATTCCACTGTTTTTCTTGACGGGGGCCGGGGTGCCGGCGGTTTCAGGGCTAGTCCCAGTGCTGGCCGAACAGGCCCGATGGCCGGAACACAAGAACGAGGAAGATCACCACGAAGCTGAGGATAAGCGCGATGTCGCTGCTGATGGTGGTGGTCACGACGCTGTCGATCATGCCAAGGATCAGCCCGCCGACGACCGCCCCCAACACGCTGCCCAATCCGCCCATAATCACGATCATGAAAGCCTTGATCGTCGCAAGAAATCCCATCGTCGGCACGATCGACAGAAGCGTTCCCATCATGCAGCCCGCGATCGCGGCCATCGAGCTGCCCAGGCCGAAGGCGATCCAGTGAATGCGACTGGTGCGGATGCCCTGAAGCGCGCTGGTGTCCGGGTCTTCGGCCACGGCGCGGATCGCAAGGCCCGTGGTGGTAAAGCGCAGAAAGAACCACAGCGCCAGGATCAGCGCCGCCGATACCGCCGAAATCACCATGCGTTCGTAAGACAGGTAAGTGCCCGCGAACAGCACCCCGCCGCTGACCGCACTCGGGATACCCTTGACGGTGGTGCCGAACAGGATCTGCCCGCTGCTCGAGATGATGAGCACAAGCCCGAGCGACACCGCCAGCGAATAGAGGATATTCTTGCCGTGCAGCCGGCGAAACAGAACAATCTGGAGAAACGCACCGAACAGGAAGATGACGACTGCGCTGACCGCGACACCGGGCCAGTAAGGCAGGCCGAATTCGGCATTCCAGTAATACAGCGTGAAAGCGCCCAGCATGAACATCTCGCCATGGGCATACTGGATGATCCGCATGACACCGAAGATCAGCGTAAGACCGATGGCGATCAGCGCATACATCAGGCCCAGATTGAACCCGGTCAGTCCCATCTGCAAAAGTTCGCTCATATCAAGGGCTCTCCACTTGGGGCTGCAGTGCCGGCGCACCCGGCCACAAGGGGCCGTGCGCACGCAAAAAGGTTGGGAAAAGACGGGACGATGCCCGAGGCACCGTCCCTTCAGTGCCCGCCCCGCGATCAGTAATCGTCGGGCAGGCTGGGGAAGCGGACATCCGCAAGCGTGGCGACGCCGTTGTCGATCGTCGTGGTGAAGCAGTCATAGACGCCCTGGCGATTGACCCCGAAAGAGTTCTCGCCCGCCCATTTCACCTTGCCGACATAGCTGTCCTCAAGCTCGACCTGCGCGAGGGCCTCGGCGACGGCGGCTGTATCCTCGGCGGTGCCCGCCATCTCGATCCCGGCCTTGAGCGCATAGATCCACCACGAATAGTTGCCGGCCAATGCGTTGAACGTGCCGAAACGCTCCATGAAACGGTCCCGGATGGCGGTTTGCGTTTCACTGGACGGGTCCACATTGGTCACCGGCAGAATCACGTCGGTCGCGTGTTCCCCCGCCACTTCGAGGATGGTCTGCGTCTCGGAAGCGGCAGGCGAAGCGATAGGCCCCTTGTAGCCAAGCTCGCGCGCGGCCTTGATGATGCTTGCGGTAATACCCGGCGGCGAAGGGCTGGTGACGATGAAATCGGGCGTGTCGCGGATGGTCTTGGCGACGATCGGATAGAAATCCGTGTCTTCCCAGTTGAAATACTCGACCGATTTCTTCTCGATCCCGTAGTAGTCCATCAACCGCTCGTAAGAGAAGTGGCAGTCGATGCCATCCTGGTCGTCGGGTCCGATGAAGGCCGCCGACTTCAGCGCGTCCTTGCCGTATTTCTCCTGCATGTAGGGGATATAGGCGAAGCCCTGCTCGTAATCTGACATCTCTGCCCGGAAATGCAGCGGATAGTCCTTGCCGAACAGCTCCAGATAGCCCCAGCAGGCCACGATGGACAGCACGCCCGCCGGTTCGGTCACCTGAAGCATGCCGACCGTGCTTGCGGCGGCCTGGCTGTAGACGAACTTGACGCCGTCCTGCTCGACCAGGCGCATGGTCGCTGCGCGGGAATCGGCCACCTCGCCCTTGGTGTCGTAGTTGATGACTTCGATCATGTGGGGTTCGCCATTGACCATGACGCCACCGGCCTCGTTGATGACGGCGGCGCCATCGACAAAGCCCTGCATGGTGGACTGGCCCCAATAGGCAACCGGGCCCGAAAGCGGTACCGCGCCACCGATCTTGATGGTCCGGGTCTGGGCGAAAGCGCTGCGCGGAAGGATAGCCGGGGCCGCAAGGCCGCCGGCAAGAGCAAGCCCCCCGCGCTTCAGCAGGCTACGGCGGTTCATCCGCAACAAGGATGGCGGAGTCTGATTCCTGATCATGTCTTGTCTCCCTGTGTTTTATGATTGAATCAACTATTCTGCCTGCCTTGCGGCTTGACTATCCCATATTGGCAATGCCCCGGATCGGACTGAAAAACCGCCCCGCATCGCAGGGAAACAAGCGCCGGTCGCGGTTGCGGCCGATCCATCCGCGATGGACATTTCCCATCCGTTGCGCAATGAAGGGCGGGCCATTTTCAGGACATCAGCCGAATGCGGAAAATCGACAATATGGCCGAAACCGAAACGGAAATGCCGCGCAAACCGCCTGGACGTGTTTCCGGGCTGGGGCATCTTTTCGCGGCGGGAAGCTATTCCATTGGCGGCCTGCGCAGGCTGTGGCGTGAAACCGCATTCAGGCATGAGCTTCTGTTTTCGGCCGTGGGGATCGGCCTTTTGGTCGCATTCGGCGCCAGCCCTGCCTGGGTGGCGGGATTTGTCGTTCTGAACCTGGCGCTTATCGCCATCGAGGCGCTGAACACCGCCATCGAATGCCTGGTCGATCACGTCTCACCCGACTGGGCCGAATTTGCACGTGACGCCAAGGATCTCGGTTCGCTTGCCGTGGCTTGCCTGATCGCGGCAAACGTCGTCTGCTTCGTGGCAGCGCTACTGCTCTGAACGCCTGCCCGCGGCCCCGGGGCACAATCCCCAATTGCATGAGTTGGCCGCATTCGCGCCTTATTTGTCCCTTGATCTGCCGTTATTGCCGAAGCGATATCGGAGGTTAAGATGCTCTACAGGCTTCTTGCAGGTGTGATCCTTATGCTGCTGGCGACTTCGGCCCATGCCCAGAAGGTGGGAATCGGCGCATGGGAAAACCCCGCGCTGACCATGCTGGAATGGGTCGAACGGGGTGAACGTCTGGGCTGGTATTACAACTGGCGCAGCGATCAGATCCATCATCGCGGCAATCTTCAGCGCTCGGTCGAGTTCGTGCCGATGATCCATGGTGCGAAGAATGTGAACGACCGGATCCGTTCGGACCTGCCGGTACGCGCGCTTCTGGGATTCAACGAACCCGATGGCAAAGCGCAAGGCCAGACCAATATCACGGTCGAGAAGGCAGTGGCGCTTTGGCCGAAGCTGCAGGCCCATGGCCTGCGTCTGGGCAGCCCGGCCACCACGCGCGAAGGCACTCTTGGCAAGAATTCGTGGCAGCGTCGCTTCATGGACCAGGTCGCGGCGCGCGGCCTGCGGGTGGATTTCATGGCGGTGCACTATTATTCCCCCGACGGAGACGTGGCCACGTTCGAGCGGTGGCTGCGCACCGTGCATGCGGAATACCGCCGCCCGATCTGGGTAACCGAGTTCGGCATGGTCGACTGGAGCAATCCGGGCAAGACCACCCGGGCACAGAACGCCGCCTTCGCGATGGCAGCGATCCAGATGATGGAACGCCTGCCCTTCGTCGAACGTCACGCCTGGTTCGCCGCCAATCCGTACAGCTGGGGTGGCAGCACCATCCAGACCAATCTGGTGGATAACGATCTCAACACCACCGTTGTCGGCGCCGCGTTCGAGCGGATCGCGGCACGGCTTGGCGGCATGCGTCTGGCCGACGCGCGCGAGTAACCCGGACAGCTTGCCCCATCGCGGGTAACAGGGCAAAGTCAGCCTTTCGGTTCAAACCGGAAGGAGGAACGTCCATGCGCCCGCACTTTTTCGTCCTGGTCCTTGGCCTGTCATGCGGCCCAGCCGTTGCCGAGGACATGCCTGTCGGCATCACTCATGACATGAAGTCGGTCACGATCCAGACCGAGAGCGGCCCCGCCGAGATCTCTCGCATTCAGGATCCTACACACGAACTGTCGGGGGAATGGGCGCGCACCTCACGCCCCTGCCCCGATTTCTGCATCCAGCCGATGCATGTCGCCGAAGGTGTCAGTACGATCGGAGAGCTGGAACTTCTGGACATGCTTGCCGATCCCGAGGCCATCGTGGTCGACAGCCGCACGCCCGAGTGGTTTCAGGGCGGCACGATCCCCGGCGCCGTTTCGATGCCCTATACCGAGATGACCGATCATCTGGCCGAGCTCGGCTGCGAGATCGACTTCGACGGCTGGGATTGTGCGCAGGCGCGCGATGTCGCGTTGTTCTGCAACGGCATCTGGTGCGGCCAATCCCCGACCGCCATTCGCGCGATGATCGCGGCAGGTTACCCGGCCGAACGGATCTTCTGGTATCGTGGCGGCATGCAGGTATGGCGCCTGCTTGGGCTGACCGTGGCCGGGGGACAGGGCTGACCCCCAGTTGCCCCAACCCGGCCATTATCCAGCACCGAAAACCGACGGCCGTTCTCGAAATCAACGGCACCCAATCCGTTTTGCGCCCCGTTTTCAATAATAAAATCAATATATTACCGGTAAGGTTATTTCCGATTAAAAGAATCGGTATTTACATAGGTGAGTTTTTTGGTCAGATTACGTTCACCGCCAGTCCTCGGACCAGCCCGAACGCCAACAGGAGACCGGATATGAAAGCCATCCCCTTGCCCGGCCCCACTGCCCGGGCCAGTGACAGACTGACTGAACCGCCGATTACACTGCGCGACATCGTGCAGGCGCTCTGCTCGGGCATGGCCGCGCATGGCCAGGGCATCGAACTTGTCCTCGACCGTATCGAGAGGGCGTCATGACCATCCCGCAGAGCTTTTCGCCGCAGACCCTCTCGCAATCGCTTCCCGCACATGATGCCGAAGCGCTGACGGGGGGCGGCAATACCGCACATATCCTGCTGAACGGTCAGGTCTACACGCTGCGCATCACGCGGGCGGGCAAGCTTATCCTGACGAAATGAGGATGGGTTGGAGCGGGTGATGGGAATCGAACCCACGTATTCAGCTTGGAAGGCTGCTGCTCTACCATTGAGCTACACCCGCGTCCCCCTCCTATAAGCCGCAATCGGGGCGAAGCGCAAGCGCTTCGCCCCATCCCTGATCGTCCATCGGACCGGACGAAAAATCCCTCAATCTCTGCGATCAAAGGGCGGGCGGCGCGTTTGCGCCGCCCGTTCCGCGTTCATTTGCGGGTGATCCGGCCATCCAGCGCCGGGGTATAGGGGCCGATCTTCGCCATATACTCGGCCGTCACATCCGCAAGGTCGGGGCCGTAGTCATAGGCGTTCATCGCCTCCGAGGCGAACATCCGATACCCGTCGCCGCCCTGGCGGACATAGTTGTTGGTGACGACGCCATAGGTCTTGTCGGCCTCGATCGGCACCCAGGCATCGCCCTCCATCACCATCACGTCCGAAACGCGGCTTCCGGGGGGCTGCGCCGGATCGAAGGTGTATTTCAGCCCCGCAACCTGGGTGAAGCGCCCGGCACCGTCCTCGATCTGGCTTGCGCCGTTTTCAAGCGCGGCCACCACGACCGAGCCTTTCGCCTCAAAGGTGGAAAGCGTGTTCTGGAACGGCAGCACGCTCAGCACTTCGCCCATGGTCACCGGCCCCGCGTCGATGGAGGAACGCAACCCGCCGCCGTTCTGGATGGCGATGCTCACGCCCTGATCCTTCACCCGGTCAAGAATCGCATCGGCCACAAGATTGCCCATTGCGCATTCCACCTGCCGGCAGGTATCGCGCGAGCCGTCGATCTCGGCCGTGCTTTCGGCCACGACCTTGTTCTTCAGCTCTTCGATGGGGGCCCCCATCTCGGCCACGCGGGCGGCGATCTCGGGATCGGGGGTCACGCTGGCATCCAGCACGATCGTGTCCCCGTCGGCGAATTTCAGGTTGCCCTCGTCGTCGAAGGTCAGCTCCAGATGGCCGAGATACTTGGAATAGGCATAGGCCTGAACCACGGGAACCATCGTTCCTTCGGCATCGACCCAGGTCGGATAGGGGCCATGGCGGTCGGGGTCGCTGGCGGACAGGAAGGTGTGCGAATGCCCCCCCACGACTGCGTCCACCCCCGGCACCGAGGCGGCGATCTCCTGATCCTTGTTATAGCCGACATGGGTCACGGCGATGATCTTGTTGACCCCCTCGGCGGTCAGCGCCTCGACATCCGCGCGCAGGCTTTCGATTTCGTCCTGGAACAGCACCGCGGGGCCCGGCGACGAGGTATCGACCGTATCCGTCGCAAGCGCCGAAATGATGCCGATCTTCTGCCCGCCCACATCGAGAACGGTGCGCTTCGTCACCTTGTCCTTGAGCAGATTCGACTGGCTGAGATCGAGGTTGCCCGAAACCACCGGGAATTCGACCTTGTCGATCAGGCCCGCCAGCCCCTCGGGGCCATCGTCGAATTCGTGGTTGCCGACCGCCATGGCGTCGAACCCGATCTTGTTCATGAACTCCGCGACCTCTGCCCCCTTGTAGGTCGTGTAGAACAGAGAGCCCTGGAACTGGTCGCCCGCATCCAGAACAAGCACGTTCTGTCCGTCGGCGCGCAGCTGGTCGCGCAGTTCGTTGATCTTGGTGGCAACGCGCGCGACGCCGCCGAAACATTCGCCCTTGGCTTCGGTTTCGGCATCGCAGGTCGAATCGTATTTGTTGATGGATTCGATCCGGCTGTGCATGTCGTTGATATGCAGCACATGAAGCGTGTAGTCGGCGGACGCCGTGCCGGCCGACAGCGCCAGAACGGCCGCCGAGGCAAGGAAACGGGTTTTCATGAGGGACCTCCGGTTCAAACAGACTGGGTTCAGATTGCGGCGACTGGCCGCAGGAGTCAAAGCTCGTCTCGCCTGCGGGTGTTAAAGGGCTGTCATGACAATGGGATGTCGGCGCATGCACGCACGGGATTGACCGGCGGGCAGGCAAAGGGCATGTGAGGTTTCATGCTGATCTACAAGATATTCCGTCGCCCCGAATGGGACGCTTTCCGCGCCGCAGGTGAAACTGCGGGCGCGCCGGTCGATCTGGAGGACGGGTTCATCCATTTCTCGACCGGAGCGCAGGTCACCGAAACCGCCGCCAGGCACTTTGCGACCGAAAGCGATCTGGTTCTGGTGGCGGCCCAGGCCGAGACACTTGGCCCCGCCCTGAAATGGGAACCTTCGCGCGGGGGGGCGTTGTTTCCCCATCTCTACCGCCGGCTGAAACTCTCCGAGGTGGTCTGGGACAAGTCCCTGCCCCTTGGCGCAACCGGGCACATCTTTCCGGAGGCCCCGCTGTGAGCCTGCTTGAACGCACCACCCTGGCGGTCATGCACCGCCTCGACCCCGAGCTGGCGCATGGCCTGTCGCTGCGCGCGCTGCATTCGGGCTTTGCCCCCCTGCCTGGCCCGGTCAGCTCGCCCCGGCTTACGACCGATCTGGCGGGGCTGAGCCTGCACAACCCGGTCGGGCTTGCCGCGGGTTTCGACAAGAACGCCACCGCCGTCGCGGCCCTTATGCGCGCCGGGTTCGGCTTTGTCGAGCTGGGTGCCGCGACGCCGCGCCCGCAGCCGGGAAACCCGCGCCCGCGCCTTTTTCGCCTGACCGAGGATCGCGCGGCCATCAACCGCTTCGGCTTTAACAACGACGGTGTCGAGGCCATCACCGCGCGGCTGGCCGCACGCCCGCCGGGCATTCCGGTGGGCCTCAACCTCGGGGCCAACAAAGACAGCGCGGACCGCGCGGCCGATTTCGCCCGCGTGCTGGCCGTCGCGGGGCCGCATGTGGATTTCGCAACGGTAAACGTATCCTCGCCCAATACCGAGAGGCTGCGCGACCTTCAGGGCAAGGAGGCGCTTGGCGCGCTGCTGCGCGGGGTGATCGAGACGCGCGCGGGGCTGGCCCGGCGGGTTCCGGTCTTTCTCAAGATCGCGCCGGATCTTGGGGCGGCCGAGCTTGAGGATCTGGCCGAGGTGGCCCTGACATCGGGCATCGACGCGGTGATCGCCACCAACACCACGCTGGCCCGGGACGGCCTTGCAAGTGCCCATCGCACCGAGGCGGGCGGACTGTCCGGCGCCCCGCTGTTCGAGAAATCCACCCGGATCCTTGCGCAACTGTCGCGCCTGACCGAGGGGCGGCTACCGCTGATCGGCGTGGGGGGCATCTCGAACGCGGAACAGGCCTATGAAAAGATCCGCGCGGGCGCCTCGGCCGTGCAGTTCTATACCGCGATGGTCTTTCACGGGCTGTCGCTGGCCGCCGATATCGCGCGCGGGCTGGACGACCTTCTGGCGCGCGACGGGTTTTCCCATGTGGCCGAGGCGGTCGGGACGGGGCGCGACAGATGGCTTTGACGATCTGGCACAATCCGCGCTGCACGAAATCGCGTGAAACGCTGGCGCTGTTGCAGGCACGGGGCTTGCAGCCCGAAATCCGGCTTTACCTGCAAGACCCGCCGGACCGGGCCGAGCTTGAGGCGGCGCTTGCGCTTCTGGGGCAGCCGGCCTCGGCGCTTCTGCGCCGGAAAGACAGCGGCCTGGCGAAGGATGCCGATAGCGGGCAGATCCTCGACGCGCTGCTGCGCAACCCCGCGCTGATCGAACGCCCGCTGGTCCTCACCGACAGTGCGGCCGCGATCGGCCGCCCGCCCGAGGCGGTTCTGGCGATCCTGCCCGCCTAGCCGTTCAGATCCTTCAGAAGGCGGCCGTGCTTCTTCACCTCGGCGATGACATCGCCGAAGGTCTCGATCCCGCGCGCGCGCAGGGCCGGCAGGAGCTTGAGAAACGCATCCGCCGTGGCGACCGTGTCGCCGATCGCGGTGTGGCGGGCCTCTTCGGGGATCGTGATACCCAGCCGATGGGTCAGCGCATCGAGGCTGTGGGTTTCGCTTTGCCCGAAGACCACCGCCGACAACAGCACCGTGTCCAGGATCGGGTGATCGAAGGTCTTGCCGATCACGCCTTCCTTGCGGCGCAGGAACTCCATGTCGAAGGGCGCGTTGTGCGCCACAAGCACCGCGCCTTCGGCGAACTGGTGGAACCGCCGCCCGATCTCGGCGATGTCGGGCGCATCGACCACCATCGCATCCGAGATGCCGTGCACCTCGGTCGAGGCGGGCGGGATCTTGCGCCCCGGATTGACCAGCGTGTCGAAGACTTCCTTGTCGACCCGGCGGCCGTTGACGATGCGCACCGCCGCGATCTGCACGATCTCATCGCCCTCGGAGGGCAAAAGGCCCGTGGTTTCGGTGTCGAAGACGACATAGACCAGATCGGACAGTTTCGCGCTGACGACCTCGGGGTTGCGGACCTTCGAGAGCAGGTCGAAATCATAGACCACCGCGCGCGGCACCGGCGGCGGGCGCTTGGCGGCACCCCGCGCCTCGCGCAGCGGCAGGCACAGGCGCGCGCGCCCGTCGGGCAGGGTTTCGGGCCAGATTTCGGTTGCATGGGTCGACAGCACCCGTCGCCCCGTCACATCGGCCAGCCCGACCTCGAGCGGCCCGGCGATCCAGCGGTCAAGCTCGGAGACCGGGGGCGGCGCACCGCGCCAGTCCAGCGCGACAAGCGCGCCGGGCCCGTCGGCGGTGATCGCCAGGCCGAAATCGTCGCGCCCCGGCGCCAGATGCCCGATCAGCGCCGAGGTCAGCGCCACGATCTCGAAACCGTCGCAGCGCAGGATCAGCGGCTCGACCGAGACGCGCAGCGCGACACCTTCGGTTTCGGCGCGCGCGCGGGTCGCCTCGGCCAGGTCAGAGGCGCGCACCATCGACAGCGGCCACCAGTTCGCCCGCGCCGCATCATGGCGCGCGGCCAGCTCGGTCACCGAGCGGGCGAGAGAGCGGACCTCGGCCATCATCGCACGGTCAAGCGCCTCGGGCACCGTGCCGCCGGTTTCGGACACGACGCCAAGCACCGTCTGAAGATTGGCCGCCGGGCGGCGCACGCGGTCGAACAATTCGTCGATCAGCGCGGCCTGCTCGGCATGGGAGGCCAGATCGCCCGTCACATCGCGCAGCGTCAGCACATAGCCGGGGCGTTCGTGCAGATGATGCTCGGCCCCCTCGGCAAGAAGGCGCATCCGCGCGGCCAGCACCTTCGCCTCGCCCTTGGTGGCGCAAAGCAGGTCCGAGGCCGCATCGGGATCGTCGGTTTCCAGAAGGCGGGCATAGGCATGCCGGATCGGGGCGGCGTGCAGATAGTCGAAGACCCGCCGGTCAAGCCCCGGCGCATAGCCCGCGTCGATCCCGCCCAGAAGGTCGACGGCATGGCCGTTGTAGAACACCAACTGATGGTCGGGCGAACACAGCAAAACCCCCACCGGCACATCGGACAAGAGCGCCTCAAGCCGCTCCTTCTCTTGCGCGAGACGGGTGGTTTCGCGCGCCACCGCCTCGGCCAGGGCGTTGCGCGTTTCGGCAAGGTTGCGCGTCACGGCCACCGCCGCGGGCGCCAGATCCCCCAGATAGCGCGCGGGTGCCTCGTCGATCTCCGAGGCAACCTCGGCATGGCTGCGCGCGCGCATTCCCCCCGCCAGCCGCTCGATAGGCTTGGCCACGTTTTCGTCGAAGAGGAACCAGACCCATGTCACCAGCCCCAGGATCACGAAGCCCGCGATCAACCCGCCGATGACAAAGGCGTTAAGGACATTGGGATCGCCAAGCCTATGATACCCAAGATAAAGCCCGACCCCAAGGGCCGCGACATTGCCCACCGCAAGGGCGGCGAAGAACAAAAAAACCCGCAGCCGCAGGCTCAGGCGCCTGATCATGCCGCGCCCCCGGCATGCTGCAAGAGCCGCTGCACCTCTTCGCGCAACTCCTTGAGTTCGAACGGCTTGGCGATGAACCCGTCCGCCCCGAGCGCCAGCCCCTTGCGCCGCTCGAGCGCGGAACCGCGCGCCGTCATCATCAGGATCTTCACGTCGCGCAGGCTGTCGTCGGCGCGCACCTCCTGACAGATCTCGTAGCCCGAAACCTCGGGCAGCATCACGTCAAGCAGCACCAGATCGGGATGCGTCCTGCGGATCGCGCCGATGGCCTCTGCGCCATTGGCGATCCGGTCGTGATCGTAGCCCTCGCGCGACATCAGGTAATCCAGCGCGATGGCGATATTGTCCTCATCCTCCACGATAAGAACGCGGTGTTTCCTCCCCCCGTCGGCCATGCTCATCCTCCGTTGCAGGCGGCCTTGAGTCCCTCATCAGTCAGTCCAACCGGAATCCATTCCGCCCCGGTAAGGTTTCCGGCTTCGTCCATTGCAGCACCCCCGATCAGATCGGCGCGCGCGCCGGCGGCACAATCGAACACGACCGGCACGCTGCGCATCGGTGTCCAGCGCTGAACCGCAAGGATCCGCGCCGTGACCAGATCGTCGTTTGCGGCAAGGCGATGCGTCTCGGCCCGGTCGATGGCCAGGAAACGCGACTTCATCGGGGCGATATAGGTCCAAGGCCGCCAGGGCGCGCTTTCCTCGACCGTGTGCACCACCGCCACGGTTTCGGGCAGTGCCCGCGTGACCCGGCCATACCAGGAATATTCGTTCCAGATCGAATAGCCGATCATCGCCGCGCCCGCCGCGGCCGGCAGCACCCATTTTGGCAGCCTGCGGCCGCTGGTCCGGCGCCAGAAATGACCAAAGGCAAAGGCGACGCAGGCGGCCAGGATGCCCGCGGCCAGCATGGAAATCAGGTCATTCGTCACGTCACCGCCCCTTTGCCATGCCCCAGCGCCGATTGCATCGTGCGCACCACCACGAACGCATCGCGCAGATGCGAGCGTTCGAAATCCGACAGATCCGAGGGCGCGAGGTAATTGTCCGGCTTGCGCCCCGATTTCACCAGATGCAGCTGGTTTTCCAGCCGCATCGTGGCGATCAGGTCATAGGCCTCGACCAGATCGCGCGCGCCCGAGGCCGAGATCACCCCGGCATCCTCTGCCGCCAGAAGCCGCGCACGGGTATTGGCCGCCGTCAGCCGCCCCTGCAACGCATAGACCCGTGCCAGATCGGTGACCGGAACCACCCCGTTATGCTTCATGTCGATATGGTTGCGATGCTCGCCCGAGCGGATCGTGGCAAAGCCCCGGATCAGCCCCAGCGGCGGCGTATGCTTGAGGCTGTTGGCGATCATATGCGCCACGAAGATCGAGTTGCGCGACGCGTTCTCAAGCGTTTCGGCCTGCAAGTCCTGAAACAGTCCGACGGCGTTGCCCCCGATCGGGCGCAGGTCGAACATGACCGAGGCCAGCATCTGCGCCTCGGGCGAGGGCTTGTTGATCCAGCCCCGGAAATACTCGCGCCAGACGCGCATCGGCTGGCACCACCGCTCGGCCGTGGCCATCATGTCGCCGGGGCAATAGACATATCCGCAGGCGTTCAGCCCATCGGACACGAATTTCGCCAACTGTTGGAAATAGGACATATCGCCGGGGGTAACGGCATCGTCCAGCAGCAGGCAGTTGTCCTGATCGGACACCCCGGTCTGTTCCTGCCGCCCCTGGCTGCCACAGGCAAGCCACAGGTAGGGAACCGGCGGGGGGCCAAGCCTTGCCTCGGCCATGGCCAGCAGGCGGCGGGTTACAGCATCGGCGATATCGGTGATCAAGCGGGTCACGACCTCGTGGCTGTGATTGCCGCCGACCAGTTGCACCAGAAGCTGCGGGATCCGCGCCGTGACCGCCGCAAGTTCGGCCACGCTGTCCGAGCCGACGATGTCGCGGATCAGCACGGCCGAGCTGACGGCCTGGAACCGAGTCAGGTCGGTCTGCGTGATCATGCCCACGAAACGGCCATTCTCGACGATCGGCAGGTGGCCGATGCGGCGCTCGAGCATGATATGCAGGATGTCCGAGCCGAGCGCCGATGGCGGCAGAGAGACCGGATCGGGCGTCATCACGGAACGGACTGGCGTGCGCGGGTCAAGGCCGGCGGCCAGCACCTTGTTCGACAGGTCGCGCACCGTGACGATCCCCAGCAGCTTGTCGTCCTGCGTCACGCCAAGCGACGAGACATGATCATCGCGCATCTGCCGCGCCACCTCGGCCACGCTGGTGTCCGGGGCGCAGTCCAGCGGCTTGCGGGCAATAAGGTCCGAGACCTTGAGCGTTGCGATATCAGGGTTGCGCGCCTCGGTGCTGCGGCTGCGGTTGAAGAAACGTGCAAAGGGCGGTGAATCATTGAGGAGCCGCTGGAATTCGTCGACGGGCAGCACCAGAAGGACGCTGTCGGTCTTGGTCCGCGCACGGGTAACGGCCAGCCCGTCGCGCAGCAGCCCGCGCTCTCCAAAGCTGTTGCGCGCCGACAGAAGCGAGACGAGGGCGCCGTTGCGGTCAAGCACCTCGACCCCGCCCTGCATGATCAGGTAAAGCCCCTCGAGCGAATCCGCGATGTCGTAGACCTGCGTTTCGGCTGGCACGTCCCTGCGGCTGAAGAAACCGGCGACCCGCACCAGTTCGTCCCGCGGCAGACTGTCATAGGGATGGACGGATTCCAGAAATGTGACGATTGCCTGCAGGTCCGGATCCATCTTGTCCTCCGTTGGTCGGGTTGGCGCCCCTGGACGGGGCGCCCCCTGTTGTCAGTCCGGGGCAGGTGCGCGTCAAGCGCATCCGCCCCGAAACAGATCTTAGTGGCCCGTCGCGGCGCCCGCACCTTTCGGCACGCGGATCGACTCGACCAGTTCCTGAACTTCGACCGGCGGCTCTTCGGTCGCGCTCGACACGACATAGGCCACCACGAAGTTGATCAGGGCACCGACCGCACCGAACGAGGTCGACTTGATCGACAGCAGCAGCGGATCCGCATCCGTGAACGAGTTGGTGTCCGGAACGAAGAACCAGCCCTTGTGCAGGAAGATGTAGATGATCGTGACGATCAGACCTGCAAGCATGCCGGCCACGGCGCCCTTGTTGTTGATGCGCTTCGAGAAGATGCCCATCATCAGCGCCGGGAAGATCGACGAGGCCGCCAGACCGAAGGCAAGTGCCACCGTCTGCGCCGCGAAACCGGGCGGGTTCAGACCCAGATAGGTTGCCACGGCGATAGCGACACCCATCGAGATCCGGGCTGCCAGAAGCTCGCCCTTCTCCGAGATGCCGGGGTTGAGCTGACCCTTGATAAGGTCATGCGACACCGCCGAGGAGATCGCGAGCAGAAGACCCGCCGCCGTCGACAGCGCGGCGGCAAGACCACCGGCAGCGACCAGAGCGATCACCCAGCCCGGAAGCTGTGCAATCTCGGGGTTGGCCAGAACCATGATGTCGTTGTTCACGGTCAGTTCGTTGGCCTCTTTGTCGCCAACATAGTTGATCAGTCCGTCGCCGTTTTTGTCTTCAACGGTCAGGAGGCCTGTCGTGACCCAGTTTTTCACCCAGTCAAGGTTGTTGCCATGACTGTCCACGCCCGCTTCGATTTCGGCCACGCTCAGCGGTTGCGAGGCGGTGCCTTCGGGGTAGAAGGTGGTGATCAGGTTCATGCGCGCCATCGCGGCCACCGCCGGAGCGGTCAGGTAGAGAAGCGCAATGAACACCAGCGCCCAGCCGGCCGAGGAACGGGCATCCGCCACTTTCGGCACGGTGAAGAAGCGCACGATCACGTGCGGCAGGCCCGCCGTCCCGATCATCAGCGACATGGTGAACAGGAACATGTTGAGCGTGGTATCAGACTGGTTCAGGTAGGATTTGAAGCCCAGATCCGTGACCAGACCTTCCAGCGTCTGCAACAGCGGCTGGCCGGTGTGAACCTCGTTCGAGAACAGGCCGAGCGGCGGAAGCGGGTTGCCGGTCAGTTGCAGCGAGATGAAGATCGCCGGAATGGTGTAGGCGATGATCAGCACGACATATTGCGCCACCTGGGTGTAGGTGATGCCCTTCATGCCGCCGAGAACGGCATAGGCGAACACGATCGCCGCACCGATATAGAGGCCCGTCGCGTTCGACACTTCGGGTATCCGTAATTCATGATTGAAGTGCTGCCGATGCGCGTGTATTAATATTCGCAATACATGATTGTTTTGGGCAAGGGGCGAGCGGATGCAACTGTTCGAAAAATTGGGGTTCAGGTGGGATCGTTCAGCGGTCCCTGCCGATGTGCCTGCGTCCGTTGATCGCGCGATCTTTCGCTACAAACAGATGCTTGCGCAGTTCGTATTTGACGCGAGTTCTCTCGAAGGGAATCCTTTCACCTTTCCCGAAGTCAAAACGCTTCTGGACGGGGTGACGGTTGGTGGACACAAGCTGACGGATGAACAGCAAGTTCTTAACCTTGCCGCCGCCGGAAGGGAGCTGTTCGCGCTGGTCAAAGCGGGATCGTTCCGGCTCGACAAGGCAACCTTTGATCGCCTCCATGCTCTCGTCGCTCGTGAGGAACCCTTGGAATGGGGGTATTTCCGTGGTGAGGGTGAGTTCACAGACATAACACCACACGTCGGTCTTGGCTATGAAGGCGAATTTGTGCCTTCCCATCCTACGGAACCCGGCGCGAAAAACCTCAAGAAGCTGTTTGCCGATGCTGTGCAAGCCCTTGAAGCCGAAGTCGCCGATCCGCGCGAACGCGGAATGGCCTTCTTCCTGTTCGGGGCGTTGCAGCAATTCTATTTCGACGGAAACAAGCGCACGTCGCGCTTCATGATGAACGGCGTTCTCATGTCGCATGGCTTTGACGCCATTTCGGTGCCTGCGAAGAGAGCGCAAGAATTCAACGAGAATATGGTGCGGTTCTACACGAATAAGGATGCAACAGAGATGATGCACTTCCTGATCGACTGCCAACCGAAGAACGCACCAACACCGAAGCCTAAACCCGCGCCTAGTTCCGGGCCGTCAATGTGAAATTACGAGGAGAACAACACTCATGACAAAACCCATCACTAAAGCCGATTTGATCGCTGATATTGCGGAACGGAGCGGCATCAGCAAAGCGCAAGCCGGAGAGGCGCTTGACGCTGTTACCGCGTCGATCTCAGCCCAGCTTGTTGCTGGGAATGCGGTTGCACTTCCGGGGCTGGCAAAGTTCGAAACCCGTGATCGACCAGCCCGTCAGGTCCGCAATGTCGCCACAGGAGCGATGATGGACAAGGAGGCAGATCGGACGGTGAATATCACCGCACTGACCGCGATCAAAGTGGCGGTGAATGGGTGAGGTTCGTATGATAATTGCTAATGGTTTGCAAAAATGAAGCAGATACCTTCGCCTTTAGACGCTTTGGAGTACCTGGTTGGCACGCCAAATAGAGAGCGGTGGTTCGCACGTATCGTGGTGTTTTATCTGATAGTTGTAGGTCTTTCGATACTTTTATATCCTTGGAAGGTTTATGAAGAAAGAACGCGCTACGCGAACGCGATAGTTCAAGCCTGCGAAACAAGAAATGGCCCCGGCCCTCGCACAGCACCGGATGCCGAGCGCTTTGAGTGGTTCGAAAATTGCATAAAAGAGATGTTGTCCGAGTGAAGAAAAAGCGCGGGGCGGGCGTTGAATTTTCGACAGGGATTGTCGGATCAAGCGCCTTACTTTGGGGGATTGGCGGGCCCTAGCCGCCATGATCGTGCATGGACCTTCTGCAACTCGATGACTTCGATCTGATCCGCGTGGTTGAGGAAGATCACGACTTCCACATCTATGCCAAGCTCTCCGGTGAAACGACACACTGCCAGCATTGTGGGAAATATGGCGTTATCGGCTTCGGACGGCGCGAGCAGGTTATCAAGGATTTGCCGCGCCTTGGTAAACGATCTTCGATCTATGTAGAAACCCGCCGCTGGCGCTGTAAACACTGTGGCAAGACCTTCTATGAAGACCTGCCCCACATGGACGAAAAGCGCCGCATGACCGATAGACTCGTCCACTGGATCGGCGAGCAGGCCGTGCGACGGACAAATTCCAGTGTGGCCGAAGAAGTCGGCGTGACCGAAGGCACGATCCGTCTTGTCTTCGCAGAGTATGTCCAGCGCAAGTATGATGCCATGCGCTTTGCCACGCCGCGATGGCTGGGCATAGATGAAATCCATCTCATCAAGCCGCGCTGTGTTCTCACCAATGTCGAAAAGCTGACGGCCTTTGACATCCTTGAGAACAGGAACAAGCAGACTGTCGCGACCCGACTTGCGCGGCTCGATCACCGCAACAACATCGAGCTGGTGACGATTGATATGTGGCGACCCTATCGGGATGCCGCCGCTGCGGTTCTCCCGAACGCCACAGTCGTCGTTGACAAGTTCCATGTGGTGCGAATGCTGAATGCCGCCTGTGAGACCGTCAGGAAGGCGTTACGGGCCGATCTCACGCCCGCTGAGCGCCGTGGACTGGTGAACGACCGTTTCCTGATCCTGAAGCGCAAGCACCGGCTGAATGGCAAGGAGCATATGATGCTGTCTGGCTGGTTGGAAAACTATCCGGCGCTGGCCATGGCCTATGAAATCAAGGAAGCGGGCTATCGCATCTATGACGCTAAGACCCGCGATGAGGCCGATGCAGCTTTTGAAGAATGGCGGTCGTCCGTGCCGCAAGAGATGAAAGGCGCGTTCGGCGGCTTCGAGCGGGCGTGGCGCAACTGGCGAGAAGAAATCCTCGCCTACTTCGATTGCCGCGCGACCAACGCCTACACAGAGAGCTTGAACAATCTGATCCGCACCACCAACCGGGTCGGACGTGGATACTCATTCGAAGCGCTACGCGCGAAGGTGCTGCTGTCTGAAGGGCCGGAGAAGAAAGCTGCGGCTCGCCCAGCTTTCCAGAAGATGTTGAGCCGTGATCATGCCTTCGAGACGACAGTGCATGATATGCGCGTTCCTACGCGCTATGAGGGGCGCTACGGAACGCTCCTGTCAACACTTCCCGAGATTCTTCGCGAAAGCGATTTGACCCCAAAACAATCATGAATTACGGATACCCGACACTTCAAGGAAGCGCGAGAACGCCACGCCGACGCCGGTCATCTGGCCGATAACATAGGTCACCGAGGCGACGATCAGGCAGATAACGGCAACAAGCCGAGCGGTCGGTGAATAGAATCGGTCGCCGATGAATTCCGGCACGGTGAACTTGCCGAACTTGCGCAGATAGGGCGCAAGAAGCATCGCCAGAAGCACATAGCCCCCGGTCCAGCCCATGAGGTAGGCCGAGGTGTCATAGCCGCCAAAGGCGATGATGCCGGCCATCGAGATGAACGAGGCGGCGGACATCCAGTCCGCGCCGGTGGCCATGCCGTTCATGACGGGGTGAACGCCCCGGCCGGCGGCATAGAACTCGGCGGTCGAGCCCGCGCGGGCCCAGATCGCGATGCCGATGTAAAGCGCGAAGGTCGCGCCGACCACCAGCAGGTTGAGGGTAAACTGATCCATTGTCCCTGCTCTCCCTTATTCTTCCACGCCGTGTTCACGGTCCAGTTTGTTCATCCGCGCCGCATAGGCGAAAATGAGAACCAGGAACACGAGGATCGACCCTTGCTGGGCAAACCAGAAACCCAGATCGGTGCCGCCGATGCCAATGCCCGAAAGCACCGGGCGCAGCAGGATGCCGAACCCGAAGGAACACACGAACCAGATCACCAGAAAGATCTGGATCGTCCGGATGTTGGCCTTCCAGTAGGCATTGGACGAAGATTTGTCCGCCATGAGAGTAACTCCCTTTTTTAACTTTAGACGGGCCCCGGCATGGGCCCCGCCCCTCCCCATCAGGTCGCGGATACGCGCGACACGACCTTACCCAGCCCCGTAGCGATCGCCTCGATGCTGCCCATCGCGTCGATCCGCTCCAGAACCCCCAACCGATCATAATGCACGATCAGCGGCGCCGTTTCGGCGTGATAGGCCTGAAGCCGTGCACGCGCCGTTTCGGCATTGTCGTCGGCGCGGCGCTTGAACGCCGTGCCGCCACATTTGTCGCAAGTGCCCGCCACGGCGGGCTGCTTGAATTCGTCGTGATAGCCTTCGCCGCAGGCCGCACAGGTGTAGCGGCCCGAAACCCGCTTCACCATTGCCTCGTCATCGACCTCCAGGCTGACCGCGGCGGTCACCTTCTGCCCGGTTTCCTGCAGCAGCGTATCAAGCGCCGCAGCCTGACCCGCGGTGCGCGGGAAGCCGTCAAGAATGACGCCGCGCGCCACATCGGGCTGGGCCATGCGGTCCCTGAGGATCGCCAGCACGATATCGTCAGATACAAGCCCGCCCGATTCCATCACCGCCTTGGCGGCCAGGCCGGCGGGGGTTCCCGCCGCAACGGCCGCGCGCAGCAGATCGCCGGTCGAAAGCTGGATCAGGCCGAACTGCTCTTCGAGCATACGGGCCTGCGTCCCCTTCCCGGCGCCCGGAGGCCCGAGAAGGATCAGGACGGCGGGGGTTGTGGTCACTGGATCTGTCATGAACTCCCCCACCCCTCAGCCGCGATTCATGCGGTTGGCGATCAGATCGTCGACCACCGAGGGATCGGCCAGCGTCGAGGTATCGCCAAGCGCGCCATAGTCGTTCTCGGCGATCTTGCGCAGGATGCGGCGCATGATCTTGCCCGAACGGG
The DNA here is from genome assembly GCF_058747975.1 of Rhodobacter maritimus. NCBI lineage: Bacteria > Pseudomonadati > Pseudomonadota > Alphaproteobacteria > Rhodobacterales > Rhodobacter > Rhodobacter maritimus. The sequence goes on from NZ_CM179095.1 coordinate 2,577,658, forward strand.
TCTTGGGAAGGCCGGGCGACCACTGGATCAGGTCGGGCTTGGCGATCGGGCCGATCTCGGTGCGCACCCAGGTCTCCAGCTCCTTGCGCAGCGCGTCGGTGGGTTCGACATCGTTCATCAGGGTTACATAGGCATAGATGCCCTGCCCCTTCAGTTCGTGCGGATAGCCCACCACGGCGGCTTCGGCTACGGCGGAATGCGCTACGAGCGCGCTTTCGACCTCGGCGGTGCCCATGCGGTGCCCCGAGACGTTGATCACGTCATCGACGCGGCCAGTGATCCAGTAATAGCCGTCCGTATCGCGGCGGCAGCCGTCACCGGTGAAGTAATAGCCCTTGTATTGGCTGAAATACGCCTCCTGGAAACGCTCGTGATCGCCCCAGAGGGTGCGCATCTGCCCGGGCCAGCTGTCCGAGACGCAGAGCACGCCCTCGGCCTCGGTCTCGCCCTGGCGCACGGCGGTCGACGGATCGAGCACAACCGGCTTCACCCCGAAGAAGGGCAGCGTGGCCGCGCCCGGTTTGGTCGGCGTGGCATAGGGCAAGGGGGTGATCATGTGGCCACCCGTCTCGGTCTGCCAGAACGTGTCGACGATGGGGCATGTGCCCTTGCCGACAAACTTGTCATACCAGGCCCAGGCCTCGGGGTTGATCGGCTCACCGACCGAACCGAGGATGCGCAGGTTTGAAAGATCGTATTTCTCGACCCATTCCGGCCCCTGCCCCATCAGCGAGCGGATCGCCGTGGGCGCGGTGTAGAACTGGGTGACCTTGTGTTTTTCGCACACGGCCCAGAAGCGGCCGGCATCGGGATAGGTCGGAACGCCCTCGAACATCACCGTGGTCGCGCCGTTGGCGAGCGGGCCGTAGATGATGTAGCTATGCCCGGTGACCCAGCCCACATCGGCCGTGCACCAGAACACGTCGCCATCCTGATAATCGAAGGTGTATTGATGGGTCATCGCGGCATAGACAAGATAGCCGCCGGTCGTGTGCACGACGCCCTTCGGCTTGCCGGTCGAGCCAGAGGTGTAAAGGATGAACAGCGGATCCTCGGCCCCCATCGGACGGGGCGGGCACTCGGGGCTCGCGTGTTCCATCAGCGCCTTCACGTCCACGTCGCGGCCCTGGATCCAGGTGGTCTGGTCGCCTGTATGCCGGACCACGAGGCAGCGGACCTTGTCCGAGCAGTGCAACAGCGCGGCATCGGTATTGGCCTTCAGCGGCGTGCGCCGGCCGCCGCGCGGAGCGGTGTCGGCGGTGATGACGACCTTCGCGCCAGAGTCGTTGATGCGATTGGCCAGGGCGTCCGGCGAAAAGCCCGCGAAGACGATCGAATGGATCGCCCCGATCCGCGCGCAGGCCAGCATGGCATAGGCGGCCTCGGGGATCATCGGCAGGTAGATCACCACGCGGTCGCCACGCATCACGCCCTGGCTGAGCAGAACGTTCGCCATGCGGTTCACACGCTCGGAGAGCTGGCGGTAGGTGATATGCTCGGCCGGGGTTTCGGGATCATCGGGCTCGAAGATGATCGCCGTCTGCTCGCCGCGCGTGGCAAGGTGGCGGTCGATGCAGTTGACGCTTGCGTTCAGCACGCCGTCCTCGAACCACTTGATCGACACCTGACCATAGGTGAAATCGGTGTCCTTGACCTTGGTATAGGGGGTGATCCAGTCCAGCCGCTTCCCCTCGCGGCCCCAGAAGGTGTCGGGATCCTGGATCGATTCCGTATACATCGCGCGATACTTGGCCGTATCGGCATGTGCCTTGTCATACCCCGTCGGAACGTCCCGCAGTGCCGGCGTCATTGCCGCCTGGTCCTGAGTGGCCATCATGGATCCTCCCTCAAATTCAAGCGGCCGCCGGCCGCGAATTGCCCCCGGCCATGCCGAAAGCGTTCAACCCGAGAGAATTGTAAACCAAAACGCGGTTTTCATGTAACCCCCTTTATCGCATGCATTTTTTTGTAAATTTTTTCACACAGTTTGCGATAACTGTGTAAATCTTTCACTTTTTGAGAGTTTTTTGACATTTTATTTCAACGCCTTGGGTGTTCACGGAACGGTGAAGCCGGCGGCGGTCCGCCGCCCACGGGGCAACGGGGCGTCAGGCGGCCTTTCGGCCGCGCATCGGGTTTTGCCGGAAAGGTGATTCGATTCGCTGCGGGAATCAGCCGCCATCGGGCGCGTGCAGCGCCGCCACGACCGCGTCGCTGTCAGGCAGGAAACGCACCTCTGTTTCCGTCAGGCCCTGCGCCTCCATCCCCCGGCGCAGTTCGGGGGAAACGCCGGTCAGGTAAAGCACGCCGTTCCTGCGGGCCAGCTTGCGTGCAAGCGTCAGCACCATGCGCGCGCCGGTCGAATCCACGAAGCTGACCTCGGAAAAGTCGATGACGACGGCGCGCGGGCGCTGCGCGATGCGGTCCAGAACCGTGCCCAGCCGGGCGACCGAGCCGAAGAACACGGCCCCGTGCAGCCGGTAGATCACCAGATCGCTGTTCTGGCTTTCGACATCCTCGGCCTCCTCGTGCGTCAGGGGCGCGCGTTGCAGCCGCGTCATCTCGGACATGTGGCGGATGAAGACAAGGCCGCCAAGCGCGAAGCCCACCACGATCCCTTCGGTCAGGTCGCGGAAGACCACCAGCAGGAAGGTCGCCAGCAGAACCAGCGCATCTCCGCGCGAGCTGCGCAGCAGGGCAAGGAACTCGTGTCGCTCGATCATGTTCCAGGCGACGATCGCCAGAAGGCCGGCCAGGGCGGCAAGCGGAATATAGCCCGCAAGCGGCGCGGCCACGACCATGAACAAAAGGATGAACAGCGCATGCAACATCCCCGAGATCGGCCCCCGCGCGCCGGCCCGCACATTGGTCGCGGTGCGCGCGATCGTGCCGGTGACGCAGAATCCGCCGAAAATGGCCGCCCCCATATTGGCCAGCCCCTGCGCCACCAGCTCCATGTTGGAGCGGTGCTGGGTGCCCGACATCCCGTCCGCCACCATCGCCGAAAGCAGCGATTCAATCGCGCCCAGCAGGGTAAAGCTGACCGCCCAGGGCAGCGCGGCGATCACCGCCTCGCGGCTGAAATCGGGCAGTGCGGGGGCGGGAAGGATCCGGGGCAGCGCGCCGAAGCGGCTTGCGATGGTTTCCACCTGAAGGCCAAGGACCGCCGCCACAAGCGAGGCAAGCGCGACACCGATCAGCAGCGACGGCAGCCGCGAATCGATGCGCTTCACGGACTCGATCACAAGGATGGTTCCCAACGCGACGCCAAGTGCCGTCGGGTTGAAGCTGTCCCGCGCGGCCCAGAGGGTTTCGACCTTTGCGATGATCTCGCCGGGCTCGGGGCCGCTCAGATGCAGGCCGAACAGGTCCTTCATCTGGCTGGCCAGAATGATCACCCCGATGCCCGTCGTGAACCCGACGGTGACGGGATAGGGCATGAAGCGGATATAGCTTCCCAGCCGCAGCACCCCCAGCACGGCAAGCATGCCGCCCGAAAGGAAGGTGGCAAGGATCAGCCCCTCCACCCCCGTCTGCATCACGCAGGCCGAAACGAGCACGATGAACGCGCCCGCCGGGCCGCCGATCTGGAACCGCGATCCGCCGAATGCCGAAACCAGGAAGCCGCCGATGATCGCGGTGTAAAGCCCCCGCTCCGGCCCGACGCCCGAGGCGATGGCGATCGCCATCGACAGGGGCAGCGCCACGATGGCGACCGTCAGCGCGGCGATCGCATCCGCCCGCAGCGCGGCGAAGGAATAGCCCTCGCGCAGAACGGTGAGAAGCTTGGGAAGCAGCGGCTCACGCGCCGCCACCGGGGAGTCATAACTTGTCGATGTCATTTGGCTGGGCTACCGATTGGATGGCTTAACAAAGCCGCCCGCAAATGAAGTGTCAACAAGGACCGCGGAGGCAAGCCCATGCAATCGCCCAAACCCTTCTCTCCGATCCGGGAAACGGATGACGAGGCGCGCGTGCTGGCGCGGGGCCTGATCGCAAAGGCGCGCTTTGCCGCCCTTGGCGTGCTGGACCCCGATACCGGCGCCCCGGCCGTCAGCCGCATCGCCATCGGCACCGGCCCCGAGGGTGGCATCTGGACGCTGGTTTCCGGCCTTTCGGCACATTCGCGGGCCCTGCGCGCGGACCCGCGCGCGGGCCTTCTGATCGGAGAGCCCGGCCTCAAGGGCGATCCGCTGACCCATCCGCGGCTCAGCCTTTCGGTGCGCGCCCACCCCTTCCCGCCCGACGCCCCCGGCCTTTCGGCTCTGCGCGCGCACTGGCTTGCCGGCCATCCGAAGTCGAAACTCTATCTCGACCTGCCGGATTTCTTCTTCCTGCGCTTCGAGGTGCTGTCAGGGCTGCTCAACGGAGGGTTCGCGCGGGCCTATCGGTTGACACCCGCCGATATGGAATGACCGGGGCGGGCGCCGCGGCACCCGCCCCGATCGCTCAGTTCGGGTTGTCCATGCGGATCTTCAGGTTCACCCGCCCGCGCGCCGCCTGGGACCAGTTCAGCGTCACCTGCCGGCGCTGCGCGCCCTGCTCGACATTGACGAAGGGCATTTCGGAGACACGCGCGCCCGTAGCATTGGCGATCATCCCCTCGGCCACCACGCTTTCCACATTGCGCGCCCAGCCCCCGAACGGCAGATAGCCCGCCGGGTCGATCGTCCAGACCGTCTGCGCCGCAGCCTGATCGAACTGAAGCAGGACCGGGTTCGACACGAATTGCGTCACCCCGTTGAAAGTGTTCCCCTCGATCTTGATGTTGCGCATCCGCTCGTTGTCCAGCGCGGCAAAGGTCGTGTCGACCCTTTCGAAGCGGTCCACCGATCCGTTAAGCGACTTGAACACGTTATCCGCGATCGTCAGGCCGTGGATGAAATGCCCCGGCCCATGGGGCTTGACCGAAAACCACGCAAACCACGGCGCGACGTTCAGGCAGACGAAGGTGTTGCCGCTGACCGTCAGCCCGCCAAAGGAATACTCGACCCCGAAATCCGGTTCGGTATCGTATTCGTTCGTCCACTCGATCACCGAGTTGTCGATGTAGTTGCCGGTCACGGCCGATTGCACATTGGTCTGCGTGAAGACAAGGCCTGCGCCGCGCACGCCGGACTGCTCTTCATCGCCCTGGAACCAGTGGTTCCCGACGATCAGGTGCCCGGTCCCGTTCAGGATCATCGTCGTGCCGAAACGCACGAAGCGCGAATCCCGGATCTTGGAATCGTTGGCATTCACGTTCAGCGCAACGGTCGTGCGGTCCTGCACCGGCATCTGCATCTCGTTGGACAGAAACTGGCAGCGGTCGATCAGGATGTCCTGGCAGCCCCGCCCGATCGAGGTGATCGCGCGGTCCTTGGGGCGCACCACATAGCTGTCGCGCAGATGGAACATCTGGCCCTCGGCGGGCAGCATGATGCAACTGCCGATGCCGTTGCACAGGAACTCCACATCGTCGATGTTGAAGCGGTCCAGCCGCGCCAGCCCCGAGAAGTCGAGCGCATACTTGTAGCGCCGGAAGCTTAGCACCCGCGTGCCAGAGCCGCCATGGAACGGCTGTGACAGGGTAATCGCCCCCGCGGCCACATTAACCGCACGCACATAGACCTCGCGCCCGACGCCTGCGCCCGTCACATGTGCACCAACGGGGATATTGGCCACATTGGCCACATTGCTCAGCGTAACCGGCTGCGCGATGTCATAGCTCGCCTGCGAGGTCACGACCGTGTCGTCCCAGGCGGGACCCGCGATCAGGTTGATCTGCCCGTTGCGCAGCACCCGCCGGTTCGAGAAAGAGCTCAGATCCGGCGCCACCGCCTTCATGTCGATCGGTTCGGTCAGTTCCACCCGGCGGCCGCACATATCCAGAGTATTGTGATCGGTATAGGAAAACAGCGCCTGAAGGGCTTTGCGAAGGCCCGTGGCCTCGTTCCCGAATGCCTCCGCATAGGTCGGGAAATCGTAACTTGCCAGAAGCGCCAGGCGCGCCGTGTCCGGCATGACAAGCGTGCCCTCGAAGCGGACCGGCGCACTGATCGCCAGCGAACTGCCAAGGAAATAGCTGCCCTCGGACACGAGGATCGAGCGCCCGCCCGCCGCCGCATCCGCCGCAAGGAACGCCGCCGTATCGTCGGTGACCCCATCGCCCCGCGCACCGAAATCGCGCACATCGACCCAGTCGATCATGTCGCGCAGGAAGGCGCCGGTGATATCCTCGATCTCGATATCGTCGATGCGCACCACGCCGCCATTGGCCCCGACCAGATCCAGGCCGAAATGGCCGTAAACCGGCCCGGTCCCCCAGACCATGTCGACACCGCCGCGCGCGCCCGTCCCGACAATCGCCGAGACGGTGACCACGCGGCCATAGGCCGCCAGCGTCACCTCGGGACCGGCCTCGATCAGGCCGCCGACATGGGTGCCGTCGGCCCGCGCGGCATAGCCCGCGATGCGAACGCGCGGCAGGTTGCCGCTCATGGCTTTCACGCGCGCGGTGATGCGCAGGTAGCATCCCGGCAAGACCAGCGTCTGCCCGGTATAGCGCAGCTTTTGCGTGTCGGCGGTCTTGGCCAGCTCCAGGCAACTGCCGAAATCCTGATCCGCGGGAGCAAGCGCCGCATTTGCCGCGCCCTGATAGCTTGCCGATCCGGCCGTCCCGTCGCCGCTGGACCACACGCCCAACCCAAGCTCGAAGGCGGGCGGCATCAGCACCAGCCCGTCGGTAATCGCCTTGTTCATCAATGACCCCTTTGCGTTCCGGCCCATCCAGCATGCGGCACGGCGCGCAAAGGGCGGGGGTCCGGCCGATCCGGTCCCTCCGGCCGCATCGCGGCGCGTTTCTCGTGCTGGGAGGTTGCCGGGCGCACCATGCCCCGGCGCAGGCGAAGCTAGGAGCAAAGGTTAAAAAAGGCCTGAGCCCACCGAACGCCCGGCAGGCTCAGACCATTGCCATTGGGCTGTCAGACCAGTTCGCCCGCAAGCGCGCGGTCGATCAGGGCAACCGTCTCGTCCACGCCGTAAAGGGCGATGAAGCCGCCGAAACGCGGCCCCTGAGAGGCCCCCAGAAGAACCTCGTAAAGTGCTGTGAACCAGTTGCGCAAAGGCTCGAACCCGTGATCGCGTCCGACCGCGAAGACAAGGCTTTGCAGCCCTTCGGCAGGGTCTTCGAAGGTGACGTGCAGATCCTGCTTCGGCAGATCCTTCAGCCGCGCGACCAGATCCTGCATCGCCGCGCGTTCCTGATCGTCCGGAAGGCGGAAGACGCGCGTAGGCGCCACGAAATCGCGGAAATAGCGCACCGCGAATTCGGCGGCCTGATCCAGATCCGGATGCGTTTCGGGCGTTGCCTCGGGCGCATAGCGCTTGATAAAGCCCCAAAGGCCGGTCTTGTCGGTCGCCCCGGCCACGCTGGCCAGGTTCAGAAGCATGGCGAAAGGCACCACCATATGGCTTTGCGGCGGGGTGCCGCCGTGAATATGCCAGACAGGGTTGTTGACCTGCGCGGCGACATCCTGCGCCGGATAGGCCCGAAGCTGCTGGTGATATTCGTCCACCGCCTTGGGGATCACGTCAAAATACATCCGCTTGGCGGTCTTCGGCTTGAGATACATGAAATAGCTCAGCGACTCGGTCGAGGCATAGGTCAGCCATTCGTCGATCGACAGGCCATTGCCCTTGGATTTCGAAATCTTCTCGCCCTTGTCGTCCAGGAACAGCTCATAGGTAAAGTGCTCGGGCGCGCGGCCGCCAAGCACTTCGCAAATCCCGTCATAGATCGGCGTGTTGGTGGAATGATCCTTGCCATACATCTCGAAATCGACATCCAGCGCCGCCCAGCGGGCACCGAAATCGGGCTTCCACTGCAACTTCACATTGCCGCCCGTCACCGACAGGGTCAGCTCCTCTCCGTCCTCGTCGTTGAAGGTGATGGTGCCCGCCTGCGCATCGACATGCTTCATGGGCACATAAAGCACCCGGCCCGTCTTCGGGCTGATCGGAAGGAAGCACGAATAGGTCTGCTGGCGCTCCTCGCGCAGGCTGGCCAGCATGATCTTCATGATGTCGTCATACCGCTCGGCCGCGCGCAGCAAAACGGCATCGAGCTTGCCCGAGCGGTAATAATCCGTCGCGCTTGCGAATTCATACTCGAAGCCGAACGTATCGAGGAACCGGCGCAGCATCGCGTTGTTGTGGTGGCCAAAGCTTTCATATTCACCGAAAGGGTCCGGCACGCTGGTCAGCGGCTTTTGCATGTGCTGGCGCAGCATTTCCTGCTGGGGCACGTTCTCGGGCACCTTGCGCATCCCGTCGAGATCGTCGGAAAAGCACAGAAGCTTCGTCGGAATATCCGAGATGATCTCGAAAGCGCGGCGCACCATGGTCGTGCGGGCCACCTCGCCGAAGGTGCCGATATGGGGCAGGCCGCTTGGCCCGTAGCCCGTCTCGAACAGCACATAGCCCTTCTTCGGCGGCGCCTTCTCATAGCGTTTGAGCACGCGGCGGGCTTCCTCGAAAGGCCATGCTTTGGAGTTCATTGCAGCGTCGCGCAGCGTCGTCATGTCATACCTCTTCGCGGGGGCCCCTTGCCCCCATCGCGCTCCACCTATTGAACGGGGGGGCAATCGTCAATAATTTGCGCTGAACCGTTCTTATCAGGATGACCCCCGTGACCGACACCCTCGCCTCGCTTTCCCCGCAAGACGCCCTGATCGCCGTGATGGTGGCGGTGTCGATCTCGGACGAGAATATCCGCACCTCCGAACTTGTTGCGATCGAGCGCATGGTCAACCACATGCCGATCTTCGCCACCTATGACATCGACCGGATCCGCATCGTGGCGGGAACCGTCTATTCGCTGTTCGAGGAAGAGGACGGCCTTGACGCGCTGTTCGGCCTTGTGCGCGACGCACTTCCCGAAAGCCTGCGTGAAACCGCCTATGCCCTGTCTTGCGATGTGGCCGCGGCCGATGGCGCGCTGCGCCAGACCGAGCTGCGGATGCTGGAAGAGGTGCGCAACGAACTGGCCATCGACCGGCTGCATGCCGCCGCCATCGAATGGGGCGCACGGGTCCGGCACCTGACGAAGTAGCGCGGGGCCTAGCTTCCGTAGATCGCGGCCCACCGCTCGATCAGCTGCTGTTGCAGGCGCTTGGACCGGCGCACCCACTCGACCGAGCCTTCCGCGACCTCGAAGTCCTTGAAGCGCGCGCGCCGCGCGACATCGCCGGTCAGGATGGCAAAGACCAGTTCGGTCCCGTCCGGCGCGGTCATGAACCCCGCAAGGCTGGAAACGAAATTCAGCGTGCCGGTCTTGGCCTGCACCTTTACCGGGTGCGATTTCATCGCGCGCCCGTTCTGATCGCGCAGGGCAATATCGCGCAGGATGCCGCGCAGCCCCGCCGGCGGGCCCAGCATCGCAAGCGCCCGCACCATTTCCGCGGGCGTCACGCGCGACGCCGCGCCAAGGCCGGAATGGTCGACGAATTTCGCGCGACTCATCCCCGAACGCGCGCGCGCCCATTCGCCCATGGCCGGGCCGGACCGGCCAAGCGCGGCCGGGGCACCGCGTTGACGGCTGGCCGTCATTCCCACCGCCTCGGCGGTGATGTTGGTCGAATATCTCAGCATGTCGCGCAGGACATCACGCAGCGCGGCACTGGATTTCTGCACCAGAACCGTCCCCCCCGGCAGCGCGGCGACCGGCTGCGGGGCGGGCAGCGGGATCCCCTGTGCACGGGCCAGGGTCTGGAACACGTCGCCCGCATAAAGCTCGGGGTGGCGCACCGGCAACCAGCGGCTTCCGCCCTTGCCAAGCGCGGCCTGCGCAACGGTCCAATGCTCTTTCCCGCCGCGATCGCCATAGGTGAAAAGCGGCGCACGGCGATTGGCCAGCGAGACATCGGCCGTATAGGCGCGCGGCAGATGACGCTCGCCACGCGCATCCATGCTCAGCTGATATCCCCCGCCCGCGCGCTTCCATTCGAAATGCACGCGGTTGTAGTTCAGGATCAGGCCCGAAATCGACGGGTTGTAGCCCACATGCACGGGCTGGTCATTGGCAATCTCGGGCGCGAAGGGCAAGGCGCCGCCCCAGACCAGAAAGGCGCCGGTCACCCCCGTTACCCCCCGCGCGCGCAAACCCGCGGCCATATCGCCCAGATCGTCGGTGCCAAGCGTCGGATCACCACCACCCGCCAGGACAAGGTCCCCCTGGACGATCCCGCCCGCAACCGGGCCGGTGGCAATCAGCCGGGTGTCGAACCGATAGCTCCCGCCAAGTGCCTCGAGCGCGTAAAGCGCAGTGATCGCCTTCACGGTCGAGGCGGGCGGCATCGGCCGGTCGCCGGCGCGCGCCTCAAGAACAAGGCCGGTCCGCATATCGGCAACCTGATAACAGACATCACCCCCAAGGGCGGCCGCGCGCACCAGATCCTCGGCCGCGGCGACGGACTGGGTCGCCTGACCGAAGGCCGGACCGGCAAGCCCCGCCGCCAACCCGCCAAGCATCGCGCGCCGCGTGATCTGCATCCTCGTCCCCCTCATCGTCCCGAAAACAGCTTAGCGCGTGCCTGACGCCGCGTTCAAGATGACCTTCGCCATTGCCCGCTTGCCCTGATCCGGCTTGAGGACATGTCGTTCATCGGCGCATTGATCAGGCACCATGCCGGCGGCGCGCAATGGGGCAGCCGGCGTGCCTCGGCCTCGGACAGGCGGGCAGGTTCGTAAATGCGCGCCGCCCGCGCCAGCCTTGCCCGCAGCCGCGTTCCGGGCCGCGTGATCACCCCCACCGGCACCATCCCCAGGATGCCCTGCCAGTTGTCCCAACGGTCGAACTGCACGAGATTGTCCGATCCCATAAGCCAGACGAAGCGCACGCCGGGATAGATCGCGCGCAGGCGGGTCAGCGTTTCGGCCGTGTAGCGCGTGCCAAGGCGCGCCTCGACATCGGTGATCGTGACGCGCGGATCGCGCATGACTGCGCGCGCGCGGGCCAGCCGCTCGGCTATCGGAGCCGGCCCCTCGGGTTTGAGCGGGTTGCCCGGACTGACCAGCCACCACACCCGGTCCAGCCCGAACCTGCGCAATGCAGTGCGGGTGATATGGACATGGCCTTCATGGGCGGGGTCGAACGACCCCCCCAGCAAGCCGATGCTCATACCCTTTCGGGCAATGGGAAACCCTTGTTTCATGGCCAAGCCCTAGCGGATCACGCACCGGAAGGGGAGAGTGAATTTCCACCCGCCCGCCGCGCGCCCGTCTCTGTGCGGCCGGGCCGTTCATCCCGCCCCGGCCAGCGTGCAGCGCCCCCGCCCCGCACGCTTGGCGGCATAAAGCGCCGCATCGGCATCGGCATGCATGCGATCGGGGTCGGGCCGCGCGTAGGCGCTGGAAATAACCCCCCCGATCGACCCGGAAATCCGGCACGGCGCGCCCTCGATCAGGCAGGGCTCTTCCAGCCGCGCGATGATCCGCCCGGCCAGTTCCTTCAGGCGGCAAGGGTCGGACACCCCATGAAGCAAAAGCACGAATTCGTCCCCGCCGACGCGGGCGACGACATCGCCCTTGCGGGTTTCGGTGCGCAGGATCCGCGCCACCCGTTCAAGGATCCGGTCGCCTGCGGCATGGCCGAGGGAATCGTTCACCGCCTTGAACCGGTCCAGATCAAGATGCATCAGCGCGAAAGGCAGGCCCCCGCGGTCAAGCGCCGCCACGGCGTCGCCGATGGCACGCTCAAGCGCCCGGCGATTGGCAAGCCCGGTCAGTGGGTCGGTCTGCGCCTGCGCCTCGGCCGAAAGGCGCGCCTGCTCAAGCCGCAGATTGAGGGCGCGCAACTCGGTCAGCACCGCCTCTTTCGCCTCTTGCAGATAAAGCAGCTCCATCGCCAGGTCGCTTGGTGCGAAATCCGCCTCGGTCAATCCGAATTCCCGCACCGCGTCGAACAGACCGATCCCGAAACTGAGGTTCAGCAGAACCCCGTGCCGCCCCGCCGCGCCCAGATCCACGGCGCTGCCCCGCAGAATCGTCGCCGGGCGCGCGACCAGCGTCAGATGCAACCGGCCCCGCCGCACCAGCCCTTCGGCAAAGCCGCGCTGCGCCTGACCGCAAGGCGCGCGCCCGATCTTGAAATGCCGGTCGAAAGGCTGGCCGACAGTGCGGCACCCGCCCAACAACTTTTCCAGGGTCGGCCCCACCCCCAGAATCCCGCCCTCGCGCGACAGCCAAAGAAACATCGGCATCAGCCGTGCCAGGGCCGGCGGAGAAAGGGGGACGGCGGGGCTTGCAGCGGCGGCCCCCATCAGTGAACGGCCGCGGGCTGGGTCAGATCGAAGCGCCGCCCCTCGGCAAATCGCGCGTCATGCAGCGTCACATGGACGATCCCCGCAGCCCCGTATCCGGCCTCTTCCATTTCGATCAGCGCCAATGCGCCGTAATCGTCGGCCATGGCCCGCAGCAACCCCGCGACGACCGCGACCCAACCTTCCCAGCGGGCATGCACCTGCATCCGGAACCGCCCGCCCGCCGCGTCGCACAAGACCAGAGAGGGCATTTCAAGCTCGGGCAAGGCCATCAGCCCGCGGCCCTCCAGCTCATCCAGAGACAGCACGAATTCCGCGAAATCCGCCCCCCCAAACCGCAAAAGCCTGCGCAGCGGCTCGATCGAGACAAGATGCGCCCCCAGATCCTCAAGCAAGGCAAGGCGCGGCTTTCCAAGACGCGCGGCCGCGGCATCCAGCAACGCCTCGGTCAGATCATCTGGATATTGCAGCATCGGCTCGAACCCATCCGGCAAGAGGCCGATTTCCCCCGCAACATCGCGCCACAGGTTCTTTCCATAGGTTTCGTTCAGGAAATTCTGAACCGATCTGTTGATCAGGCCATGCATGTGCAACCTCTACCGTTTCACGGCAGACTAGCCCTGCGGGGTTAAGAAACCCCCAATTCCCGAAGGTTCAGGGGCTGGCGACGAAACTGTGGCCGCCGACATCAAGCGCGTTGATCCCCGACGGCAGGACGGAAAATCCCTCGCGCAGGATGCTGTCGATCAGATCGCCGGCGGAAATCTCCTCGCCGCTCAGCGCGCGGGTAAAGGCCGATTGCTGCCACCCCGCGGGCCCGTTCAGCAGGACCGGCGCGCCGGACAGCGCACGCAACTGCCTGTGATTCAACAAGATCACGGCTTCCTCACCCGCAGCATCGGGCAACATGTCCGCCAGCACCACCAGGCATCCCGCATGCGCCGCTGGCGTCGGCTTTTCGCAGGCCTGAAGCCATCCCTGCAAGATGCGCGCGCCCACGTTGTCGAAAAGCCCGTCGGGCAGCACAGCCCCCCGCGGCGCCACCAGAAAGGCCTTGCGCGCTGCTGCAATGGCATCACGGTCCGGTGCCGCCGCCTGCGCGGGGCGCATCTCCCAGCTACCCTCTGCGGTATCAAGCTGCACCAGCCGCGCCGCCAGATCTTCCTGCCCCGCGCCCTGTGCCCGCTGCCGCAACCCGGCAACGGCATGCGCGCCCGCCGTCCCCCAGTCATGCGCCAGTTCCCACAGGGGCAGGTCGCCTACGGGCAGCTGCCCGGCCTCGAAACGCGCCATCTGCGAGCGGACCGCGATCCGCTCGGGCGAGATCAGCGGCGTCAGCCACAGGGCCGAAAGCGCGATCAGCACCAGCGCCATCGCCAGATTGGCGCGCCGGACAAGCCCCATCCAGCCACGCCCCGCCAGAACCGCCAGCGTGTAAAGCAGCGCATAGCCACAGGTGACAAACACGCTTGCCGCGGCCGAAACCCGCACCGGCGTCCAGCCATATTGCCCCACCCGCAGCACAAGCGCCCAGACGGCAAGCCCGGCCAGCACCGGCAGTAACAGCGCCAGAAGCCGCGCCGCAGGCGGCAAAAGCCTGTCATGCGCGCCCTCGATGTCATCCTGATCGACGGTGATCGAGATCAGCGCCACCGCCGCGGCCGCCACCCCCACCAGGATTCCCGTTGCCGAAAGATGGCCGAAAAGCCGGTCGAGCCCGCGAAACGGCAGCGCGGCCACGAAAACCGCCACCACGATCAGGACGACGGGCAGCAGCAACCGCAACAGGCGCAACAGCAGATAGGGCGAGATCAGGTCCGGAAGGTCCGTCACCACGGCCAGGCCCAGCCCCAGCACCGCGCCGCTGAGCATCCAGATCACCGCCTCTTCGCGCAGCAGATGCTTCAAGGCGTCGATCCCGACAAGTTGCAGCAGCTCGTAAGACAGCACCAGAACCAGCCAGACCACCGCCACGAACATCAGCGCCGCGGCATAGCGCACGACGATGTTCCACGAATTCATGAACAGCGCGGGATAGTCGTTCCAGCCCGCGCGCCCCTGCTGCCCGATCCCGATCAGGAACGGCACCGGAAGCGCGCCCAGCAACACGGCGGCAAACAGCACATGTCCCGTTTCAAGGAATGCCCCTGCCGTGGGAAAACCAAGCGAGTCGATGAAGACAAGCACCCCGAGGGGCAGCGCAATCACGGCCGCAAACAGAAGCGTCGGGCGCAGCCGCAACTCGGCGGCCATGGCAAGCGCGGGGCCGAAGAAGCCCACGACGAGAACCGTCGCCACAAGCGCCAGCCGGCCCTCCCAAAGATCGGGCAGCCGGTCGGTCATCACCCAGCACGAAAGCCCGGCAATGGTTCCGAGAATGACGTAGGAAAGCCTGCCGATGCCCATGTCGCACCCTTGTCGCGTCTGATGTTGCGCCGGAACGCTAACGGTCCGGGGCCGGAAATGCCAGAGGCGCTCAACCCGCGGCCAGACGGTCCAGCCAGCCCGGAAGCCCGCCGATATCGGGCAGGACAATGTCGGCCTCGGGGGCCAGGTCGTCGTGCCGCGCGGGCCCGCTCAGGACCCCCACGGTCCGCATGCCGGCCGCACGCCCCGCATGCAGGTCGTGCAGGCTGTCGCCGACCATGGCGATCGCGCCCGGCGCCGCGCCCACCGCCCTTGCAAAGGCCAGCAACTGACCGGCAGCCGGTTTCGCGCCGAACCCGCTGTCATATCCCGCGACATAAGAGAAAAGATCCTCTACCCCGGCCTTGCACAGATGCGCGCGGGCCGGCGCCTCCGCGTCATTCGTTGCCACCCCGAGCGTAAGGCCACGCCCGCGCAACCCCTCCAGCAGCGGGCGCAGCGGCACGGCGGGCACAAGCGGGGCCTCGGCGGCACGCAGGTTCATGTCGGCAATCAGATCGGGGCGGCGCCACTGCGTCAGGTGTGGCAACAGAAGCGCGGCCACCTCATCGACCGTCCCGGCAATCACCGGCGACCGGGGATCGAAACTGCCCGCCCCGCGCACCCCATCCGCATCTGGCGGGTCGAAGCGATAGCCGATCGCATCGGCCAGCCGCGTCGAAAGGGCCAGGTCGCCATCGGCAAGACGGCCAAGCTGATCGCGCGCCCATGCCCCCCAACTGGCCTGAAAATCGAAAAGCGTGCCGTCCTTGTCGAAAAGGATCGCTCTAATCGCCGGCATTGCACCTGTCCTTTCCCTGAATGCTCTGGCTGACCGATCGGCGCCCGATTTGCAAGGCCGCTCAGGTCCAGTGACGCATGTCCCCGCCGCCCAGGATCGCGCGGGCCTGCATCGGCTGTTCGGGCGGCGTCTGCGTATCACGGCAGAACCCCAGCACCCATTCATCTTGCATCAGAAGGAAATCGAGCACCGCCGCAAGGAAAGCCGGATCTTGTGCGCGCTGCCGGATCCCCGCAAGATCGGCCCCGGTCGCGCCCAGAAACGCCCCGAAGATTTCGTCATCCCCGGCGATCCAGCCAAGCGCCCGGATCGCCAGATCCTGCGCATCTTCCTGCCGATGAAATGCCATGTCCGACCTTCCGGAAAGGGTTTGTTAACCTTTTTGAAACAAAAAAGTCCTTGATGGTCGAATGTAAAGGGAGCGCGTGCTAGAGTGGCTGGGAAAATCCTCATCGTGGACGATTTTGCCGCCAACCTGGCCGAGCTTGGGGCCAGGCTGGCCGCCGCACGATACGAGACAGCGCAGGCGGACAGCGCAGGCGAGGCGCTTCGCCTTTGCATTCAGGAACGCCCCGACCTGGTGATGATCGGCACACATCTGGCAGACCCCGGCGGTGCACAACTTTGCCGGCAGTTGAAGCAAACCGCCATCACGGCCGAAATTCCGGTGATCCTTGTTTCGAACCACTGCGATACCAAGGGGCGCCTTGCCGCCCTGCGGGCCGGGGCCGACGATTTCCTGTCCAAACCCGTCGACGACATCCTGCTTCTTGCGCGTCTGCGCAGCCTGCTGCGCGCCCGCGAAACCGACGAGGAGCTGCGCCTGCGCGACCAGACCTGCCGCACGCTCGGCTTCGCCGAGGCGGCAGAGGGTTTCAGCGGCCCCGCCCGGATCGCGCTGATCGCCGCCGACAGGGCGACCGGCGCGATCTGGGAAACCACCCTTTCGGGTTTCATGCCGCGCGACCTGTTCACCGTGCTTGCCCAGGAAGAGGTGCTCGGCGCGGCCGACCTGAATGCCCCGCCCGATGCCTATGTGATCTCGGCCGATCTCGCGCATCGCTCCGAAGGCCTGCGCCTGATGTCGGAACTGCGTGCGCGTCCCGCCACGCGCCACGCCGTGATCTGCATCGTGATGGATACCACGCCGTCCGAAGGGGCGGCCATGGCGCTGGACCTGGGCGCCAACGACCTTCTGCCTGCGGACATGGCCTCGGCGCCGCTTGCGGAAGAAGCCGCGTTGCGGTTGCGCCGTCAACTGGCGGGCAAGCGCATTGCCGACAGGCGCCGCCAGCGTGTGGCGGACGGGCTGCGCCTTGCCGTCACGGACCCGCTTACCGGGCTGCACAACCGCCGCTACGCCCTGCCGCACCTGTCGCGCGTCGCCGATCAGTCGCAAAAGACCGGGCAGCAGTTCGCGGTGATGATCCTCGATCTCGACCGCTTCAAGTCAATCAACGACACGCTTGGCCACAGCGCGGGTGACGGGGTTCTGGTCGAGGTCGCCCGCCGCCTGGACGCCAACCTGCGCGAAGGCGATCTTGTCGCCCGGATCGGCGGAGAGGAGTTTCTTGTCGTGATGCCCGAAACCTCGCTCGGCGCGGCGCGCGTCACCGCCGAGCGGCTTTGCCGCGCGATCGAACGGGAACCGATCGAGCCGGGCGGGGGGCATGCGCCGGTCTCGATCACCATTTCGATCGGTCTCGCCATCGGCGGGGGCGGCGGGGTGCAGTCCACGGACGATCTGGTCTCGCAAGCGGATCGGGCGCTGTTGCGCTCCAAGGCCGGCGGGCGCAACAGGGTCCATATCTCGGGCACGGCAAGCGCGGCCTGATCCCGGGCCGCGGCCGCCTAGTTGCCTTTCGCGTGGTCGGGCATGCGTTCGCGGCGCTCTGCCATCCGCTCCAGCCGGTCGGCAAAGGCCTGCCGTTCCGCGGCGCTCATCGCCTTCACGCGTTCCACCATCAACCGCTCTCCAAAGGCCGAACGCTCCGCAAGCCTCTGGCGGCGGGTTGCGAAGACCTCCTGGACCACGGCCTCGTCCAGAGGTTCGGCGCGCAGCGCGGCGATCAGCCTTCGGTAATCCTCGCGGGCGGCCTGGCGCATCGCACGAAACCCCGTGCTTTCGCGCTGCGCCGCACGGCGCAGGGCCTCGCGGTCGTTCTGCGACAGCGCCTCCGTGAACGGCCCGATCGAGACGTCGGAGATCATCGGGCGCGGCGGGTGCCTGTCATGCCGGATGATCCCGCCCACAACCACCCCCGCAACCAGAAGGTTGAGCGTGACCGACGCGATGAACGCCGCCTTGACCCAGCCCTTCAGGCGCGCGCGCGCCGGTTCGGACGGTGCTGCGATCTTGTCCTTTTGCGTCATTCCTGACCCTCCAGTTCCGTGGCGAAGGCCAGCACATCGGATTCAGGCATCAATTCGACCGTGCCCAGAACCTCGGTAGCCCCCAGATAGCCCGACGCGGCATCGGTGATGCCGCCCACGCCCGAAAAGCCGATCCACACCCCGGCGGCGGTGGCCATCACCATGCCGCCCGCAGTTTGCCAGCCGCCGAAAATCGCGCGCAAACCCGCCAGCAGGCCCGACCGGGCCGCCCCGGCGGGCGCAGCGCCCGCCACTTGCACCGCGGCCGGGCGACGCGCATCCGCATCCTCCAGCATCCGGGCCAGCAATGCCGGCGACGGCTCGGGCGGCGCGCGGCGCGCGGCGGCGAAGAAATCTTCCACATGATCAAGATCCGGACGACCGGACCGTTCGTTCTCAGTCATGACCAAACCCCAGTTCCTCTTTCTGCCCGGCCAGATCCGCGGCCAGTGCCCGTTTCCCGCGCGCCGTAAGGCTTTCGACGGCCTCGACGCCAATATCCATCGCAACGGCAATCTCGGGGTTCGAAAGCCCCTCGAGATGACGCAGCACTACCGCCTGACGCTGACGCGCGGGAAGCCGGTCCAGCGCGCCCTGCAAGGCCGCCGCGCGGTCCGCGTCGATCATCGTCTCAAGCACGCCGGGGCGCCCGTCCTCGGGCTCGGGCGCCTCGTCAAGCGCCACGCCCCGCCGGCGGCGCAGCCGGTCCGTCGCCAGGTTCGTCACCACGCGATACAGCCACGTTGAGACCTGCGCCTCGCCCTGACGCCATTCCGGGGCAACCTTCCACAGCCGCAGCATCGCCTCCTGGGCCAGATCCTCGGCCTCGGCGGCATCGCCCAGCATCCGCATCGCCACGCGATAGGCCAAAGGGCCAAGCCGCACGACCAGACTGCGGGCCGCGCCCCGGTCCCCATTGGCATAGAGAACCAGGAGTGCCTCGTCAGAAGCGTCGTTTTGCGCGTCGAATGCCATATCCATCCTGCTGCCGGCCTAGCGCGAATTCACCCGATTGGCAATTTCCACACCTATGTGCCCGCGCGCCCCAAGGCCACCCGCCCCGGGGCGCGCAGCGCGATCCTCAGTTGCGTCCGCCGCGCCCCGGCATGCCGTCACAGTTGAACCGGCCCTTGCCGTCCTTGCCGCCATGGTGCCGGCCGAAACGCGCATCCTTGCGGCCATCGCGGCCCTGCGCGCGCATCATGTCCCGGCGGGCCTGCATCTCTTCGGCGCTGACCGCGCCGTCGCCATCGGCATCCATGCGCTGGAACATCCGATCGGGCATCGGGCGGGCGGCAAGCTCGGCGGCCGACAACATGCCATCGCCATCGCTGTCCTGCGCCGCGATCCGCGCCTTCACGCGCGCCTCGATACGGGCCTGGGCATCCTTCATCTCCTGCGCCACAAGCTCTTCGAGGCTGATCTTGCCATCGCCATCCGCGTCAAGCTCGGCCGCCCTGGCCGCGCGGGACGCCTGGATCTCGGCCTCGGTCACCTTGCCGTCGCCATCGGTATCGAACCGGGCAAACGGGGCGGCAAGGCCCTGCGGCGCCGTATCGGCCGCCGCCGGCGGCGCGGCGGGCGCTTCGGACTGGGCATAGACCGGAATGGCCATCGCAAGGCTTGCGCCGCCCAGAATGATCGCCACAGCGGCATCCCTGAAATTCGGTTTCATCACGTCGTCTCCTGTATGGTCCGCAGCTTCCCGCTGCCTGATGCAAACCAAACGCGGCAGCCCCACGTTTCCGTCGCAAAATCCCCGATCTCACCAAAGCGTGACATTGCGTGCTTTTCTTGCCGTCCGTTTCGATGGATAACTACCCCGTCAAGGGAGAAGACGATGACCGACACCACCTACGATCAGGAGACGGACCGCCCGATGCGCCGCTCGATCCTGCGCGGCCTGGCCTGCCGCTGCCCGCATTGCGGCAAGGGGCGGCTCTTGCATTCCTATCTGAAGG
Source organism: Rhodobacter maritimus (assembly GCF_058747975.1). Classification (NCBI taxonomy): domain Bacteria; kingdom Pseudomonadati; phylum Pseudomonadota; class Alphaproteobacteria; order Rhodobacterales; genus Rhodobacter; species Rhodobacter maritimus. The sequence goes on from NZ_CM179095.1 coordinate 2,597,499, forward strand.
TGAACGATCACTGCCCCGAATGCGGCGAGGAATTCTTCCATCACCGCGCCGATGACGGGCCGGCCTACATGACCATCCTGATCGTCGGGCATCTTCTGGCCCCGCTGATCCTGTGGTTCTTCGTGGCCTACCGGCCCGAGCCGATGACGATGATCGCCATTTTCATGACCGGCAGCATCGCGCTGTCGGCGGTGCTGCTGCCGCGCATGAAGGGCATGATCGTGGCGATCCAGTGGGCCCAACGCATGCATGGCTTCGCCCACGCCGGAGCATCGCGCCGCAATGACTGACACCGCCGCGCCATCGCAAGGCCCCGATATCGACAAGTCCCGCATCATCCGCGATGCCGCCACGATCCTTCTGGTCCGGCGCGACAGGGGCAAGGCGCCTTCGGTTCTGATGGGCATGCGGGGGGCCGGGGCGGCCTTCATGCCGTCGAAATACGTCTTTCCGGGCGGTGCGGTCGATCCGGGCGATGCCTCCATCCCGCTGGCGCGGCCCTTGTCCCCGGTCTGCGCCGCGCGGCTTGAAAGCGGCACCACCCCCGGCGCCGCCCACGGGCTTGCCGCCGCCGCCGTGCGCGAGCTGTGGGAAGAGACCGGGCTGATCCTGGGCGCACCCGGGCAATGGCCGGGCGCGGTGCCCGCCGACTGGGCCGGATTTGCCGCGCGGGGCTATCTGCCCTCGGCCGCCGCGCTGAATTTCGTGTTCCGCGCGATCACGCCGCAGGGCCGGCCGCGGCGCTTCGATGCGCGCTTCTTCCTGGCCGATGCCGCGCAGGTGCAAGGCGATCCGGACGATTTCTCGCAGGCCTGCGACGAGCTTTCGCACCTGCACTGGGTGCCCATCGCCGAGGCGCGGCAACTGAACCTGCCCTTCATCACCGAGGTGGTCCTGGCCGAGGTTTCGGCGCTTCTGGGGGATGGCAGCGCAGCGCCCGCACACCCCGAGAGCGTGCCGTTTTTCGACAACCGGCACGCGCCCTCGGCTTTTCGCCGGATTCAGTAAAGCCAGGAGATCAGCGACAGCGTAAGCGGAATGCTGACAAAGGCCACGATGGTCTGGGCCGTGATGATGGCCGCCATCAGCGGGGCGTCCGCCCCCATCTGGCGCGCCAGCGAATAGGCCGCCACCGCGACGGGAAGCGCCGCATAGATCATCGCCACCTGCGCCACGATCAGCGGCGGCCCGATCAGCCAGATCGCAACGGCCACCACCAGCGGAAAGACCACAAGCTTGCCCACCGCCGCAAGGATGACCGGCCCCATCGAGGCCCGCAGCCCGTCCAGCCGCAGGTTCGCGCCCACACAAAGCAGCATCACCGGCAACGCACCCTGCCCCAGCACCAGCGCGGTTTCGTGCAGCACGGGCACATGGCCCAGCCCCATGAGGTTGAACGCGACACCCGCAAGGATCGACAGGATCAGCGGGTTGCGGATCAGCTCGCGCAGCGTGCCGCCAAGGCGCGATCCGCCATGCGTGCCCAGCATCATCGCCAGCATGCTCACCATCACCACATTGACCACCGGCACCAGCAGCGCCGAGCCCAGAACCGCCGTCTGCAAGCCCTGCGCGCCGAACATCGCCTCGGCGATGGCAAGGCCCACGAAGGTGTTGAAGCGCCCCACCCCCTGCACGACATCCGTCCCCTGTGCAGGCGCATAACCCGCAAGGTGCTGCGCCAGCCAGCCAAACCCCACCGCGGCGAAAAAGCCGGCGTAAAGGATACCTGCAAAGCCCCCCAGGGGGGCCGCGCCCAGATCCGCGGACGAGATCTTGGCAAAGAACAGCGCCGGCATCAGCACCCAATAGACCAACCGGTCGTTGAGGTTCCAGAACTCGAAGGATGGAATGCCGCCCCGCCGCAGCACATAGCCAAGAACGATCAGCGCAAAGGTCGGCGCGATGGCCAGCCAGGCTCCTATCATCGGGGCGCTCCAAGAACGATCAGCACAAGGCTGGCGACCACCATCGCAATCCCCCCTGCCTCGCGCAAGCTGAGCTTTTCATGAAAGACCAGCGCCGAGGCGATCAGCGTGAACACGATCTCGACCTGCCCGACCGCGCGCACGAGCGCGGCGTTTTGCAGCGAAAAGGCCGTGAACCATCCCGCCGATCCCAGCACGCCAGTCACGCCCACCCAGACCGTGCGCCGCCAGGCCAGGGCCACGCGGCGCAGCTCTCCGGGTTCGCGCAGCGCAAGATAAAGCGCCATGCCAAGGGTTTGCATCGTAGTCACACAGGCCAGCGTCACCACGGCGCGGGACAGGAAATCAAGCGGCATCAGTTCCAGCGTGGCACCGCGATAGCCGATGGCGGAAATCCCGAAAAGCCCGCCTGCCAACACCCCGAAAAGCGAGGCCCGCGTGACAAGCCCGCCCCCTGCGGGATGGCGCGACAGCAGCAACACCCCCGCCAGCCCGACAAGGATGGCAAACCACCCCCAAGGCCCGACCCGCTCGGACAGGATCAGCGCCGAGAAGACGGCAACCTGAACCGTCTCGGTCTTCGTGAAGGCAACCCCAACGGCGAAATTGCGCAGGCTGAACAGCGCCACGGTCAAGAAGGTGGCGGCAACCTGCGCCGCGCCGCCGAAACCCGCAAAAAGCCAGAAGCGCGCCGTGAATCCTGGCATCACTTCGGGCGTGCGCGCCAGCAGCAGCGCCGCGGCCATGGCCGCAAGCGGCGCAGCAAAGACGAACCGCGAAAACGTGGCCCCCCCGGTCGACAGCCCGACACCCTTGAGCTGTTTTTGCAGCATGAAGCGCACCGTCTGCATTGCGGCCGCGCCAAGCGTGATCCAGATCCAGAGCGTCATGACAGCGCGCTACCGGGGGGCGAAACGGGCAGGATCGTAGCCGTTGAAGGCCAGAACCTCTTGCGCCGCGCGCATCAGGTCGGGGCGCGGCGCGGGGCTACGCGACAGCACCATCCCCCACTCGCCCGAGGGCGTGCCAAGCGCCGCGATACGGTAGCCTTCGTCGACCCAAAGCACATAGACCGGCTGGCGCGCAAACGCGCTTTGCGCCGTGATCCGCCCACCGGGCCCGGTCACGACCGCGCGGCCGGCAAGGGCGGCAGGCGCCGGGCCCGCGCAATCCGTGCCCGACAGGCTGTAGCTGCCGACGTCTTCCATCCGCCAGTCCTGCACCGCACCCGCGCATCCCGCCGCATGGCTTTGCACCACATGCCAACGCCCCGCGAACCGGGCCGCATCGAACAGCGCCGCCGAGGAAATCCGCGCCGCGGGGTCACGCCGCCCCGCCCCGCGATCTGGGGACGCGCACGCGGCGAGAAGCATTAGAGCGGTCAGGGCCGCAGCCCGCATCACTCCACGCATTCGCGCACCCGCAGACCGGAAGAGGTGATGACCTCGTTGCATCCAAGAAGTGGCTTGACCGGCGCGCAGGTCATCGAACGGGCAAGGCACACGCCCGCGCAATCCGCCCCCGTCCGGCAGCTTTTATCCGCATCGGGCAGCCGCATCAGGCAGACCCAGCCGCCCGCGCCGGCCTTGCGAAACTCTCCTCCGCGCTTTTCGCAGGCCGCGCGCTCCAGCGCGACGCGCGCCTCGCCGACCGGGGGAAGCGGGGCGGCGGGCGGTTCCCGCCCCGGAATACATCCGGCCAGAACAAGGCCAAGAAGGACACAACTGATGACAAGACGCGGCATCATACCTCCTCAGAACGGCATGGAATGGGCACGATAGGCGCGCAGGATCGCCTTGGAAACCGCCTCATCAAGCACAAGATCCGCCGCATCCAGCGAACGGTCAAGCTGTTCGACCGACGTGGCGCCCACGATCGGGATCACCGGGAAGGGCCGCGACATCACCCAGGCCACCGCCATCGTCACGGGATCAAGCCCGGCCTCGGCGGCAATCGCGGTATAGGCCTCGGTCGCGGCCCAGGTGCGCGCGTTCACCCGCCCCCCCAGTTCCGGCACCAAAGACCGGCGCGAGCCCGGCGGCACCGCCCCGTTGGCATATTTGCCGCTCAGCAATCCGGCGGCCAGCGGCGAATAGGCCAGCAGGGTCACGTCCTCGTTCACGCCAAGCTCGGCCAGATCGCCGTCATAGTAGCGGCACAGCAGCGAATATTCGTTCTGGATCGCCACCGCGCGCGGCCCGTGCCCCTGTTCGGCCAGGCGCAACCACTGCGCCATGCCCCAGGCCGATTCATTCGACAGACCGAAATGCCGGATCTTGCCCTCGGCCTGCAACGCCCCCAGCGTTTCAAGGCAGGCGGTCATGTCGGCAAGCGTGGCCGCCCGGTCCTGCCCCGAGGCATCGAACCCCCAGATCTGGCGGAAATGATAGCTGCCACGGTTCGGCCAGTGGAATTGGATCAGGTCGATATGGTCGGTCTGCAACCGGCGCAGCGCCCCCTCGACCGAGGCGCGGATGGTCTCGGGCGAAATCGGCGCGCCGCCCCGCACCGCCTTCAGACCCTCGCCCGAGACCTTGGTGGCCAGCACGACATCATCGCGCCGCCCGCTTGATGCAAACCAGGTTCCGATGATCTCTTCGGTGCGCCCGATGGTCTCGGCGCTGACGGGATTGACCGGATACATCTCGGCCGTGTCGATGAAATCCACGCCCCTCTCCAGCGCCCGGTCGATCTGCGCATGGCCCTCGGCCTCGGAATTCTGTGTGCCCCATGTCATCGAACCAAGGCAGATCGCCGAAACGGAAATCCCGCTCCGGCCCAGGGGCAGTTTCTTCATCGTCAACTCCGCATTCCAGTGTCGGGCAGACCCTGCCACAGCCCCGCCTCGGAAGGAAGGGGGCCGGGGCATGCAGGAACGCCCCCCGGAACAGACGGCCCGGCACCGCCGGACCGCCCGCAGATCCGCTTACCTGCTGACGAATTTCCGGATCTCGCCGGATTTCAGCCGCGCGCGGTAAGAGGCCAGCTCGGCCCGGACGATGGGCATGAGCACATAAAGCGCCGCGATATTGACCACCGCCATCGCAAAGATCGCCGCATCCGAAAAGTCGATCACCGGGCCAAGGCTTGCCGCCGCCCCGATCACGACGAAGACGCAAAAGAGGATCTTGAAGGTCAGTTCGGTCGTCTTGCCCTCGCCGAACAGGTAGGTCCAGGCCTTGAGCCCATAATAAGACCACGAGATCATCGTCGAGAAGGCGAACAGGATCACCGCGACCGCCAGCACATAGGGGAACCAGCCGAACCCCGTGGCAAAGGCCGCCGAGGTCAGCGCCACCCCCGAGACATCGCCCACCGTCTGGATCGAACCTCCGTTCACGATGTAATCGCCCGTGGCCGGGTCGACCATCAGATGGCCCGAGATGGTGATGACCAGCGCGGTCATCGTGCAGATCACCACCGTGTCGATGAACGGCTCCAGAAGCGACACGAAGCCCTCGGTGATCGGCTCCTTGGTGCGCACCGCCGAATGGGCGATGGCGGCCGAACCCACGCCCGCCTCGTTCGAGAAGGCGGCCCGCTTAAAGCCCTGGATCAGCGCACCGACCATGCCCCCCGCGACACCGGCCCCGGTAAAGGCCCCGTCGAAGATCTGCCCGAACGCCCAGCCGATCCTGTCGAAATTGACCAGCAGGATGATCACCGCGGCACCGACGTAAAGGATGCCCATGAAGGGCACGACCTTCTCGGTCACGCGCGCGATCGACTTGATCCCGCCCACGATGACCGCAAAGACCAGCGCGGCGAACAACAGCCCGGTGATCCAGCCCGGATAGCTGCCGAAGATGCCCGAAATCTGGGCATGCGCCTGGTTGGCCTGGAACATGTTGCCCCCGCCCAAAGACCCGAGGATGCAGAACACCGCAAAGAGCGCCGCCATGAACCTGCCGCCCGGCATCCCGCGCTCGGCAAAGCCCTTGAAGATGTAATACATCGGGCCGCCCGACACGCTGCCATCGGGATACTCGTTGCGGTATTTCACCCCCAGCGTGCACTCGGTGAACTTGGAGGCCATGCCAAGCAGGCCCGCCAGGATCATCCAGAACGTGGCCCCCGGCCCGCCGATCCCGACGGCGACCGCGACCCCCGCGATATTGCCAAGCCCGACCGTGCCCGAAAGCGCCGTCGCAAGGGCCTGGAAATGGCTGACCTCGCCTGCGTCATTGGGGTCCGAATAGTCGCCCCGGACCAGCTCGATCGCGTGTTTGAAGGCCCTGAACTGGATGAAGCCGAAATAGATCGTGAAGATCGAGGCGGCCACCACCAGCCACATCACGATCCACGGGAACGCCGTGCCCGGAAGCGGCGCGAAGATCAGGCTGACGAACGGGCCCGTCACGGTGTCGAAAACCTCGTTCACGGCCTCATCGATGGTTCTGCTTTCCTGTGCGGCCGCCGACGTGGCGGCACCGGCAAGCAAGATGAGAGCTGCGGGAAAAAATGCGTGTTTCATCTGTTCTCTCCTTCAGCCGACGACCGTGACGGGCACGCTTGCATGCATCACGAGATTGGCGGTGGAGGATCCGAAGATCCGGCGCTTGATGCCCCCTTCCGAGGTGCGTGCGACGATGATCTGATCGGCGCCGCGCTCGACCGCGATGGTATTGAGAAGATCGGCGACATCGCCGTGGCGAACCTCGCCCGATGCTTCGACACCGTCCTTCTTCAATGCATCGACCGCCGGGGACACGACGCGCTCCATTGCGGTCTTGATCTCTTCTTCCCGGCGCTTGTGGCGCTGCGCGTTTTCTTCCGCGGTCTGAAAGGAATAGGGTGACCATTCGATCACATAGACGAGGATTATCTCGCAGTTTCCGATAAGCCGGGCTACCTTTTCGGCATAGGAAACCGCGCGCGATCCCGCGCCGCTTCCATCCAGCCCAACAACGATCTTTGCAGACATGATGTCCCCCTGTGTTGGAAAAGCTATTGTTTTATTTTGATATTTTTGGAAGTTCCCGCGACAGGACCGACAGGAACAACCCTTTCATTGGACCCGCCTCATGACCCTGGGTCAACAGGCAATGCGCCGGGCCGGCAAAGACCGGCATCCGCCGGGCGGCAAAAGGCGGCGAGGACGCGGCGCCCGGCCGGCACGATTTCCGCCATCCGGGCGCGGAATCCGGTTTGACCCGGCCTCGAACCGGACGCAGACTAAGCCACCACAGGGAAGGCATGAGCATGGGCTTGCATCGGGTTGCGATACACGGATCTTGTGTATCCAGGGACAACTTCAACACGCAGTTCAACGCGGATTACAAAGATCGATACACCGTTACCCTGCTACAGAATCAAAGCTCCATCGTCAGCTCGGCCGCCCCACCGCTATCGGGGATTGAAGACCAGATCTCGGAACTGAACGACTGGAGCAGGACCACGGTCCTGAATGATTGCAGCAAGAACTTTCTGTCGCGTTATCGGGAATCAAAGGAAGGCATCGTAATCTTTGACAATTTTGCGGATGTCAGGTTCGGGTATTCCGAAATCCTCGATACGCGCGTCACGCATAATGTCTGGCAGATCGGCAATTCCCGGTTCGAACAGAATTTCAAGGGCATCAAGGACCACAAGCCGGCCGACAATATCCGCGCCTATCTGCCGGTCTAACGCAAGTCATTGAAGCACGTCATCAAGATCATAAGGCGCGCGAATCCCGAGGCGATCATAATCCTGAACTGCGCCAGAGCCGCATCCGATGAGGTCAGCGAGGCCGGACTGACCAAAGGAAAATACAGGATGTCGCGCTTCAACGAGGCCTGGGCCGCGCTCGACAAGGCCTTTATGGAGATCGTTCCGGAATGCCGTCCCATCACGGTGTCCCATGACAGGATCATAGGCTGGGCAGGCCATCCCTGGGGGCCGGGCTACGTTCACTACGTACCCGAATTCTATAACGAATTTCTGGAAAAACTGGGCGCCACGCTCGATGACAGCACGGGGGCCCGCCGATTGGCGTCCGGCGGCAGGAAACCCGGCCTGCCGGGCGCGCTTATCAAGCGGCTTTATGCGGCGTGTTCTCGAAACCGTCTCTGGGGGGCTGCGGGGGACAAGGATTGAAGATCCTGCCACCCCATTCCCTGAACGCATCCGCGGGTCCGGCGCCATGTTAGGGGGGATCGGTGGTGGCGAGGGGGGGACTCGAACCCCCGACCCCGTGATTATGAGTCACGTGCTCTAACCAGCTGAGCTACCTAGCCATTGAAGCGGGTCTCTACGGCAGGCACCCAGTTGCGTCAAGGGCGAAATCAGTTTCCGTAATAGCCGCGATACCAATCGACGAATTGCGCGATACCCTCGCGCACGCCGGTTTGCGGCCGGTATCCCGTCAGATGCTGCAAAAGGCTGTTGTCGGCCCATGTCGCGCGCACGTCGCCCTTTTGCATGCCGGCAAGCTCCCGTATCGCGGGGATGCCGGTGGCGGCCTCGATCGCGTCGATGAAATCCATCAGGGCCACCTTGTCCCCGTTGCCGATATTGACCACGCGCCAGGGCGCCACGGGCGAAAGGCTGTCGCCCTCGGCCACGGGGCGGCCGCGTTCGGGCACCGCGTCGATCAACCCGCGAATGCCGCGCACCAGATCGGTGACATAGGTGAAATCACGATACATCCTGCCCTCTCCGAACACCTTGATCGGTTCGTTCGCCAGGATCGCGCGGGTAAAGAGGAACGGCGCCATGTCGGGCCGCCCCCAGGGGCCGTAGACGGTGAAAAAGCGAAACAGCGTCGTGGGAATGCCATGCAGGTCGGCATAGGCATGGCTCATCGATTCGCAGGCCTTCTTAGTCGCGGCATAAAGCGAGACCTGGCTGTCGGCCTTGTCGGTCTCTCGGTAGGGCATCCGGGTATTGGCGCCATAGACCGACGAGGTCGACGCGATCAGCAGATGCGCCACGCCCACCGCGCGCGCGGCTTCAAGCACGTTGAACGTGCCCTCGATATTGCCGCTGATATAGCTGCGCGGCGCCTCGAGGCTGTAGCGCACGCCGGCCTGCGCGGCCAGATGCACGATCACGTCGGGGGCGAATGCCGAAATGTCGGCCAGAAGGCGGTCGCTGTCCTCAAGCATCGCCTCGGTCGAGGTGAAGCCCGCATGGCGTTCCAGAAGGGCCTGGCGGTCGCGCTTCAGCTTGACGTCGTAATAGGGGGTGAAGCCGTCATAGCCGTGCACGCGAAAACCCTGTTCCAGCAGCAGTCCGGCCAGATGGAACCCGATGAACCCCGCGGTTCCGGTAACATAGATGCGCCGCATGCAATCCCTCCCCTGCGCGCCAATTTGTGCGACAACTTGTGCTACAATTTTGCGCGACAATGACGCGCCGCGCGTCCAAGGTCCAGTGCCGACACCGGGGCTGGCCGTGGCGTGGCCGGCAGGTTAGGGATGGGCCGAGCAAAGGGATACGAGTGATGCAGAACGCCCCCCTTCCCCTGACCCGCGACCTTGTGCTGATCGGCGGCGGGCACACCCATGCCCTGTTTCTTCGGATGTGGGGCATGAAGTCCCTGCCCGGTGTGCGGCTCAGCGTCATCAACCCGCTGCCCACGGCGGCATATTCGGGCATGCTTCCGGGCCATATCGCCGGGCATTACCCGCGCGAGGCCTTGCAACTGGATCTGGTGCGCCTTGCCCGCCACGCCGGGGCGCGGCTGATCCTTGGCCGGGCCGAGGGGATCGACCGCGAAGCGCGGCGCATCCATGTGCCGGGGCGGGCGCCGATCGGCTATGACATCGCCTCGATCGACATCGGCATCACGGCCGAGATGCCTGACCTGCCCGGCTTTGCCGACCATGTCGTGCCGGCCAAGCCGCTTGACGCCTTTGCCGACCGCTGGTCGGGCTTCGTGGCCGATCCGCGCAAGGGGCGGCGCGTGGTGGTGATCGGCGGCGGCGTAGCGGGGGTGGAACTGGCACTGGCCGCCGCGCATCGCATCGGGCCGGAGGGCACGGTCACCGTGCTCGAGGCCGCCCCCGAGGCGCTGTCCGCCCTCGGGCCGGGGGCGCGCCGGCGGCTTCTGGCCCATTGCGACCGGCTTGGCGTGCGGGTCGAGACGCACGCGCAAGTGGTTGCCGCGCAGGCCGGGGGCGTCACGCTTGGCGATGGCCGTTCCATCGGCGCGGATTTCGTCATCGGCACGGGCGCAACCCGCCCCGCGCCCTGGCTGCAAGAGACCGGGCTGCGCCTGCACGACGGCTTTGTCGAGGTCGCGCCGACCCTGGCCTCGGTGAACGATCCGGCGATCTTCGCCGCCGGGGACATCGCCCATATGCGCCACGCACCGCGCCCCAAGGCCGGGGTCTATGCCGTGCGGCAGGCCCCCGTCCTGATACACAACCTGCGCGCCGCATTGTCGGGCGGGCGGCTGCGCAGCTACAAGCCGCAGCGCGATTACCTGAAGCTCGTCTCGACCGGCGACAGGCGGGCCGTGGCCGACAAATGGCGCCTGCCGCTTGACGGCGCCTGGCTCTGGCGCTGGAAGGACCGGATCGACCGGCGCTTCATGGCGATGGTGCATGACCTGCCGCAGATGCCCCCCGCCGCCCTTCCCGCCCGCGTGGCCCTGGGGCTGCGCGAAGAGGTCGCGGGCAACAAGCCGCTTTGCGGCGGTTGCGGCGCCAAGATGGACCGCACGGGGCTGATCGCCGCGCTAGGCGAACTGCCACGCGCCGGGCGGCAGGACGTGCTGACGGGGCCCGGCGACGATGCGGCCGTGCTGCGCCACGGGGCGCAGGGCGGGCTTCAGACCATCACCACCGATCACGTCCGCGCCTTCACCGAAGACCCCTGGCTTCTGGCGCGCATCGTGGCGGTCCATGCGATGGGCGACATCTGGGCCATGGGGGCCAGCCCGCAGGCCGCACTTGCGCAGGTCACGCTGCCGCGCATGTCGCGCGCGCTGCAACAGCGCACCCTGGCCGAGATCCTTGCCGCCGCGACGGCCGAGTTCGCCGCCGCCGGGGCGGAACTGGTGGGCGGCCATACCAGCATCGGCGCGGAACTGACGCTTGGCTTCACTATCACCGGGCTTGCGCAGGACGGGGCCATCCTCACCAATGCAGGCGCGCGGCCGGGCGATGCGCTGATCCTGACCAAGCCGCTTGGCACCGGGGTCGTACTTGCGGCCGAGATGGCGCGGGCCGCACCCGGCGCGGCCGTTGCGCATACCCTGGCCTCGATGGCGCGCGGCAACGCCGCTTCGGCGGCGATTCTGGCGCCGCACGCACATGCCATGACCGATGTGACCGGCTTCGGATTCGCCGGGCACCTGATGGCGATCCTGGAGGCCTCGGGCTGCGCGGCCACGGTCGATCTGAGCGCGATGCGGTTTCTGCCGGGCGCCGAGGCGCTGTCGCTGGCCGGTCACGGCTCCAGCCTGCTGCCGGCGAATACCGAGGCGCTTTCAGGCCTGATCACGGCCCCGGACCATCCGCGCCTTCCGCTTCTGTTCGATCCGCAAACCGCAGGCGGGCTGCTGGCCGCGATTCCTTCCGACGAAGCCGCCGATCTGCTGGCCGCCCTGCGGGAGGCAGGCGAGGATGCGGCCCTTGTCGGGACGCTTTTGGCCGGCCTGCCGCATCTGAACGTCACGGCCTGACCAGTCGCCCTGCCGCGGCCGCCACGCGCGCGGCCAGTTCGGGAAGCGCATCGGCGGCAAGGCTGTCGGCCACGACCCGCAGCCCGGCGCCATCGTCATGACGCGCGCGGTGCTTTTCGTAGCGCGGATCGTAATGCTGCTGCATCAGCTCTTGCGCCAGTTGCGTAACCTCGCCCGCGTGCGCAAGCCCGATCCATCGCCCGATCACCTGCGCGGCATGCATCGGCCGCAGCCGCAGGATCGTCGTTTCCAGCCGCCCGATATCGGCTGCCAGATCGCCATAGGCCCGCACGAGATAGCGCGCGCGCTCCTCGACCGGCAGCGCCAGATGCAGCCGCGGTGCCGCGCACATCGCCTTCCAGAGCCCCCGCGGCACCGATATCGCCCCGATCCGGGAACTTTCGGCCTCGACCAGAACTGGGCGGGCCGGATCGAGCGCGGCAAGCGCAAGCGCCAGGCGGCCTTCGAAGGCCTTCTGGCCGGGCTGCCCCCCGTCCCGCGCGCCGAAAAGAGAGCCGCGATGATTGGCAAGCCCCTCAAGGTCGATGACCTGATGCCCGGCCAGGGCACAATGCTGCAAGATCTCGGTCTTGGCCGAACCGGTATTGCCGTCCAGAACCACAATCGGCGCCGCAACCGGCGCGGCGACCGCCTCGACGACCAGTCGGCGCCAGCTCTTGTAGCCTCCCTCGATCAGTTCGGCGCGCCACCCGACTTGCCGCAGGATGGTTGCGAAAGATCCCGACCGTTGCCCTCCGCGCCAGCAATAGATCAGCGGTCGCCATCCCCCCGGCCGGTCGGCCAGTGGTCCGGTTAGGTGGCGCGCCGCATTCCCGGCCACCAGTGCCGCGCCGATCTTGCGTGCATCGAAGGGCGAAACCTGCTTGTAGATCGTGCCGACCCTGGCGCGCTCGGCATCGTCCAGAACCGGCAGGTTGATCGCGCCGGGCAGATGATCCTCGGCAAACTCGGACGGAGAGCGCACATCGATGATGTCATCAAACCCCAGGGCGGCAAGATCCCCCACCGCCCTCAGAACAAGGCTCATTCAGTAAACCGTGACCTTCGTTCCGATCGGAACCTGATCGAAAAGCGCGATGACGTGATCGTTCACCATGCGGATGCACCCGTTCGAGACCGCATGGCCGATGGATTGCGGCTCGGTCGTGCCGTGGATGCGGATCGCGGTATCGCGGCCGTTCTGGTAAAGATAAAGCGCCCGCGCGCCAAGCGGGTTCTTGGGGCCGCCCGGCATGCCATCGGCATAGCGGGCATAGGCGCCGGGATTGCGCTGGATCATTTCGGGCGTGGGTTTCCAGCTTGGCCATTCGACCTTGCGTCCGACCTCTGCCTCGCCACGAAAGACCAGCTCTGCCCGGCCGACCGCCACGCCATAGCGCATCGCCTTGCGTTTCTCGATGACGTGATAAAGGAAAAAGCGATCCGAAAGGATGATGATCGAGCCGGGCTCGTATTCCGGCCGAACCGTCACTTTCGTCGGATAATACTGGGGCGCGATCGGCCATTTCGGCGCGGTTTCCACCTCGGGCGGCGCAGCGGCAACCGTGCGCACGGTCTGCGCCCGCGAAATGGCGGGAACCCCAAGGATCGGCAAAGCGGCAAAAGAAGCGACAAGCGTGCGGCGGTCCATCAAAATCTCCCAAAGACCCGAGAGTTAAGGCTAGCAAAGCCGGCCTTTTCTCTCAACCCGTCGCGCGCCGGAAGGTTCCTTACTGGAAAGCGCAGCCAGCCTTGACGCCGAACTTGGAAAAGATGCGGGCCGCGGGGCAGAAGCCGGTAAAGGCGGATTGCAGCATGTTGGCCCCGACGAAGACCGTAAACCACATGAAATAAGGCGACACGAACTGCGTCAGCACCACGCTCAGCAACACCATAGCGCCTGCGAAGGCGAACATCACACGGTCAAGCGTCATCGGGGTTCTCCTGATTGAATGGATCTTGGCTTCTACATAGCATCGCCCCAAAACAAATTCAATATATCGAATGTATATCGAGTCGCTGTTGACCCCGCCGCCTCTGGGGACCATTTCCATCTTTCGGAAGGAACGCATCATGACAGCCCAGACGACCTTCATCATCGACGGAATGCATTGCGGCGCCTGCACCGGCCGGGTGGAACGCGCCCTGCTGGCCGAGCCCGGCGTCCGCGCGGCCAATGCCAACCTGATCGCGCGCTCGGCCCATGTCGAATTCGATGCCCCCGCCACGCCCGCCTCGCTGGGGGCGGCGCTTCGGAAGGCGGGCTATCCCGCGGCGACGGCCGACATCCGGCTGACGATCGACGGCATGACCTGCGCCTCCTGCGCCGGGCGGGTCGAGCGCGCGCTTGCGGGCACGCCGGGCGTGTTGTCGGCGGCGGTGAACCTGGCGACGAATTCGGCACAGGTCAGCTATGCGCAGGGGGCGGTCGCGCCTTCGGAGCTGGCGCGGATCGTGACCGCGGCGGGCTATCCCGCGCAGGTGGCCGACGACGCAGCCCCCTCTCCCGCCGCGACCGACCGTCAGGCGCACGAGGTCGCGCGGCTGAAACGCGCGACGCTGATCGCGGCGCTGCTGACGCTTCCGGTGTTCGTGCTGGCCATGGGCGGGCACATGATCCCGGCCTTCCATCACTGGATCATGGGCACGCTCGGCACGCCGCTGAACCACGGCATCCAGATGGTGCTGACGGCGGCGGTGCTGGCCGGGCCGGGGCGCGTCTTCCTGCGCCTCGGCATCCCCGCGCTTCTGCGCGGGGCGCCCGAGATGAACTCGCTCGTAGCACTCGGGGCGCTTTCGGCCTTTGCCTATTCGGCGGTGGTGACGCTTGCGCCCGCCCTGCTGCCCCCCTCAGCGCGCGAGGTCTATTTCGAGGCCGCCGCGGTGATCGTGACGCTGATCCTTCTGGGACGCTGGCTTGAGGCACGGGCCCGCGGGCGCGCGGGTCAGGCCATCTCGCGCCTGATCGAGCTGCGCCCGGCAACCGCGCGCGTCGAGCGCGCCAGCGGCGTGGTCGAGCTTCCGGTCGAGGAACTCGCCCCCGGCGACATCGTGCAGCTTCTGCCCGGCGAACGGGTGCCCGTGGACGGGATCGTCACCGAGGGCCACGGCTGGATCGACGAGGCCATGCTGACGGGCGAGCCCGCCCCGGTCGAAAAGACCCAGGGCAGCCCGGTCACCGGGGGCACGGTGAATGGCGCGGCCGCGCTGTCCTTCCGTGTCACCGCGACCGGCGGCGACACGGTCCTGTCGCGCATCATCGCCATGGTCGAGGCCGCGCAGGGCGGCAAGCTGCCGGTGCAGGCGCTGGTCGACAAGGTCACGCGCGTCTTCGTGCCGGTGGTGATGGCGCTGTCGGTTCTGACCTTCATCCTGTGGATGGTCTTCGCGCCCGCCCCCGCGCTGACCCATGCGCTGGTGGCCGCGATCTCGGTGATGATCATCGCCTGCCCCTGCGCGATGGGGCTGGCCACGCCGGTCTCGATCCTCGTGGGGACGGGGCGCGGGGCGGAACTGGGGCTGCTGTTCCGGCGGGGCGACGCGCTGCAACGGCTGGCCGAGGCGCGGATCGTGGCCTTCGACAAGACCGGAACCCTGACCGAGGGGCACCCCGCCCTGACCGATCTGATTCCCGCCGAAGGCATCGACGCGGATGAGGCGCTGCGCCTTGCCGCCGGCGCCGAGGCGCGGTCCGAACACCCGCTGGCACAGGCGATCCTGTCGGCCGCGGCCGATCGCGGGCTGACCCCCGCCCGCGCGCGCAAGGTCACCTCGCTGCCCGGCCGCGGGCTGTCGGCCGAGGCCGATGGCCGGGCGCTGTTGCTGGGCAATGCCCGCGCCATGGCCGAGGCGGAGGTCGACATCTCGGCCCTTCAGGCCCGTGCCGCGCAACTGGCGGATGAGGGCAAGACACCGGTCTGGCTGGCGCTTGACGGCACGCTGGCCGCGCTGATGGCGCTTGCCGATCCGGTCAAGGCCGGGGCGCGGCAGGCGGTGCAGGATTTGCAGCATGCGGGGGTCGAGGTTGCGATGATCTCGGGCGATACGCAGGCGACGGCTGCGGCGGTCGGGCGCATGCTGGGCATCTCGCGCGTGGTGGCCGAGGTGCTGCCCGACGGCAAGGTCGCCACGATCGAGGATCTGGGGCGCGACGGCACGGTGGCCTTTGTCGGGGACGGCATCAACGACGCCCCCGCGCTTGCCGCCGCCGATATCGGCCTGGCCATCGGCACCGGCACCGATGTGGCCATCGAGGCGGCCGAGGTCGTGCTGATGCAGGGCGATCCGCGGGGCGTGGCACGCGCGCTGAACCTTTCGCGCGCGGTGATGCGCAACATCCGGCAGAACCTGTTCTGGGCCTTCGCCTATAACGCGGCGCTGATCCCGGTGGCGATGGGCGTGCTTGTGCCCTTTGGCGGCACCGGCCTGTCGCCCATGCTGGCGGCCGGGGCGATGGCGTTCTCGTCGGTCTTCGTGGTGACGAACGCGCTGCGCCTGCGGCGGGCGGGCAAGGCCGAGGGCTAGCTAGTCCGCCGCCTCCATGATCCCGATCAGCTCGCGCGGACCAAGCGCGACCGGGTTGCCCTTCATCGAACTCGACCCCAGCGCTGCTTCGGCCGCGGCGGCGCGGGCTTCGGGGGCAAGGCCAAGCGCGACCAGCCCCGGCAGCCCCTGATCGCGCGCCCACCGGGCAAGCGTCTCGAAGGCCGCACCCGGCGCCACGCGGAAGACGCGCGCGATCATGCCCCGCACTTCGGCCAGACGCTCGGCCGCGATCCCGGTCGCCCGCGCGCCATTGGCGGCCAGAACCGGGGCCAGCAAGGCCCCGCAGATCGCGCCATGGGGCGCCCCCGTCATGCCGCCGATCGGGCCTGCAAGGCCATGCACCGCCCCCAGCCCGCCATTGGCAAGCGCAAGCCCGCCGCAAAGGCTCGTCCAGGCCAGCTCGTCGCGCGCACGCGGGTCCTCGGCCTGCATCAGGCGCAAAAGCGCGCCCAGCCCCAGCCCGATCGCCGGACGCGCAAGCGCATCGGTGAAGGGCGTGGCCCGGACCGAGACATAAGGCTCGATCACCTGGGTGACCGCATCAAGCCCCGAGGTCAGCGTCACCGCGCGCGGGCAGCGATCGGTCAGGGCCGGGTCGACGATGGCCAGCCGCGCCAGCATCCTGTCATCGCGCAACGACACCTTGCGCGCGTGATCGGGCAATCCGATCACGGCGTTCTTCGTCACCTCGGCCCCGGTGCCCGCGGTGGTGGGGATGGCGATGAAGGGCAGCGGCGGGGCGGCAAGGGGCAGCCCCTTGCCGACCACCTCCAGATGATCCATCGCACCGCCCGGCGCGGGCACCAGCGCGGCAATGGCCTTGGCCATGTCCATGGCCGCCCCGCCCCCCAGCCCAAGGACGCATTCGGCCCCGAAGGCCCGCGCCTGCGCCACCGCCTGTTCCAGCCCCGGCAGGTCGGGTTCGGCCGCGCAGGCAAGCGCCTCGACCGCCACCCCCTGCGCGCGCAGCCCGGCAACCAGCCAGGCGGCCCGCGCGGGATCGGCGCCATGCACCAGAAGGCAGCGCGCGCCGAAAGCGGCGGCAAGGGCGGGGGCCTTCGCGGCCTCGCCCCGGCCGAACAGGATGCGGCCGGGTGCGGCGATCGAGAACGGCGTCATACGCCCATCGTGGCCTGAACGGCACGCCCCCAGCGGGCATATTTGTCGCGCCGCGTGTCTTCGTCCATGGCGGGGGCAAAGCGCCGCTCCAGCGCCCAGCCACGGGCGAAGCTGTCGGCATCGGGGTAAAGCCCGACCCGCATCCCCGCCAGCCAGGCCGCGCCAAGCGCGGTCGTTTCGGTGACCTCGGGGCGGTCCACCGGCGCGCCGATGATGTCCGACAGGAACTGCATCGCCCAGTCCGAGGCCGTCATGCCCCCATCCACGCGCAGCACGCCGTCGGCCGCCCGGCCCCAGTCCGCGCGCATCGCCTCGAGCAGGTCGCGCGTCTGATAGCCCACGCTCTCCAGCGCCGCACGCGCGAATTCGGCCGGGCCGGAATTGCGCGTCAGCCCATAGATCGCGCCGCGGCACTCGGGCCGCCAATAGGGCGCGCCAAGCCCGGTGAAGGCAGGGACCAGAACGACCCCTTGCGCGGGATCGGCGGCCTCGGCCAGGGGCTGGGTCTCGGCCGCGTCGCGGATGATCTTCAGCCCGTCGCGCAGCCATTGCACCACCGCCCCGGCGATGAAGATCGACCCTTCAAGCGCATAGGTGGGCTGGCCGTCGAACTGATAGGCGATGGTGGTCAGCAGCCGGTTCTTCGAGGCGACGAACTGATCGCCCGTGTTCAGTAGCGCGAAACAGCCCGTGCCATAGGTCGATTTCATCATGCCCGGCGCGAAGCAGGCCTGCCCCACCGTCGCGGCCTGCTGGTCGCCCGCCACGCCGGCGATCGCGATCTCATGGCCGAACAGATCGGCGCGGGTCATGCCGAAATCGGCGGCGCAATCCTTCACCTCGGGCAAAAGCGCCACGGGAATATCGAGAAGGGCGCAGATCTCTTCGTCCCAATGCCCCTCGCGGATGTTGTAAAGCATGGTGCGGGCGGCATTGGTGGCATCGGTGGCATGCACCCGCCCGCCGGTCAGCTTCCAGATCAGGAAGCTGTCGACCGTGCCGAAGGCGAGCGCCCCCGCCGCCGCGCGGTCCCTGGCACCGGGGATGGTGTCGAGCAGCCATTTCAGCTTGGTTCCCGAAAAATACGGATCGCATAACAGCCCGGTGCGCGCGGCAATCATCGCCTCGTGCCCCGCCGCGCGCAGCGCCGCGCAGGTATCGGCGGTGCGCCGGTCCTGCCAGACGATGGCATTGTGCAGGGGCTGGCCCGTGGCCCGGTCCCACAGCAGCGTGGTTTCGCGCTGGTTGGTGATGCCGATCGCGGCGATCTCATGCGCATCGATCCCGGCCTTTTCGATCGCGGCCCGCGCGGTGGCGGCCACCGTGGCCCACAGGTCGGTGGGGTCATGCTCGACCCAGCCGGGCTGCGGATAGATCTGGCGGAACTCTTCCTGCGCGACGGCCACCACGCTCAGCCCCGCATCGAACAGGATCGCGCGCGAGGATGTGGTACCCTGGTCGATGGCAAGGATATGGGTCATTGCGCCCCCCTTCTGCTCTTCTCCATGGGAAGCATATTCGCGCCACGGCGGGACGGGCCGCAAGTATGCTTGCCATGAAAAAGGGGGCGGAGGGATTTCCCCCGCCCCCGGCCGGGCAGCTTACTGCCAGGATTTGATCAGCTCGTCGTAATTCACGGTCATGGGCTGTTCCTTCTCGTTCTCGATCTTCAGCTGCGGCGCGAGTGAGCCCGCATCGGTCGCGACCTTGTTCCAGTAGGCAAGGTCGTGTTCCTCGTTCAGCTTCGGACCGATGTCGCCCATGATGCCGGCGCGCTCAAGACGCTCCAGCACGCGCTCCTGTTCGGCGCACAGGCTGTCCATGGCCTCCTGCGCGGTCTTCGCGCCCGAGGCCGCGTCACCGATCGCCTGCCACCACAGCTGCGCGAGCTTGGGATAGTCCGGCACGTTGGTGCCCGTGGGCGACCACTGAAGCCGCGCGGGCGAGCGGTAGAACTCGACCAGACCGCCAAGCTTCGGCGCGCGCTCGGTGAAGCTGTCGTGCTGAAGGGTGGATTCGCGGATGAAGGTCAGGCCGACATGGCTTTTCTTCACATCCACCGTCTTCGAGGTGACGAATTGCGCATAAAGCCAGGCCGCCTTGGCGCGATCCACCGGAGTGCTTTCCATCAGCGTCCACGACCCGGCATCCTGATAGCCAAGCTTCATGCCGTCCTTCCAGTAGACGCCATGCGGGCTTGGCGCCATGCGCCATTTCGGGGTGCCGTCCTCGTTCACCACGGGCAGGCCGTCCTTGACCATGTCGGCGGTGAAGGCGGTATACCAGAAGATCTGCTGCGCGATCTCGCCCTGTGCCGGCACCGGACCGGATTCCCCGAAGGTCATGCCGGCCGCCGCGGGCGGGGCGTATTTGTTCAGCCAGTCGAGGTATTTCTCGATCGCATAGACCGAGGCCGGGCCGTTCGTATCGCCGCCACGCGCCACGCAGGAACCGACGGGACGGCTGTTCTCGTCCACGCGGATGCCCCATTCGTCCACCGGCACGCCGTTCGGGATGCCCTTGTCACCGTTGCCCGCCATCGACAGCCACGCATCGGTGAAGCGCCACCCAAGCGAGGGGTCTTTCTTGCCATAGTCCATATGGCCGTAGATCTTCTTGCCGTCGATCTCGCGCCCGGTGAAGAACTCGGCAATATCCTCATAGGCCGACCAGTTCACGGGGACGCCAAGATCGTAGCCGTATTTCTCCTTGAACTCGGCCTGGATCGCGGGGTCGTTGAACCAGTCGTAGCGGAACCAGTAGAGGTTGGCGAATTGCTGGTCGGGAAGCTGGTAAAGCTCTCCGTCCGGGGCGGTGGTAAAGCTCTTGCCGATGAAATCGTCGATATCGAGGCCCGGATTGGTGACATCGGCACCTTCGCCCGCCATCCAGTCGGTCAGGCTGCGCGCCTGCTTGTAGCGCCAATGCGTGCCGATCAGGTCGCTGTCGTTGATATAGGCGTCATAGATGTTCTCGCCCGATTGCATCTGGGTCTGGAGCTTTTCCACGACATCGCCCTCGCCGATCAGGTCGTGGGTGATCTTGATGCCGGTGATCGCGGTGAAAGCCGGGGCCAGCACCTTGGATTCGTATTCATGCGTGGTGATCGTTTCGGACACGACCTTGATGTCCATGCCTGCAAACGGTGCCGCGGCATCGATGAACCACTGCATTTCGGCTTCCTGATCGGCGCGCGACAGCGCCGACATCTCGCCGATCTCGGCATCGAGGAACGCCGTCGCGGCCTCCATATCGGCCCAGGCGGGCGCGCCGCCGCTGACCATCAGCGCAAGCGCAATGGCGGTTGAGGTTCTGTTCAGTCTCATGTTCTCCTCCCTGAGAATTCAGACCTGGTGGTGGTAGGTTTCCCCGATCAGACCCAGCGGAACACCGCCGCGGCATAGATCAGGCACACGATCAGCGCCGCCCAGAGCGGGGCGCCGAAGACAGCAAGCCAGCCGATACAGATAAAGGCCGAGCCAAGCAGCGAAATGAACAGCCGGTCGCCGCGCGTCGTCTCGATGCGCAGGACACCCGGGCGCGGCGTTTCGGGATAGCGGATCGCCAGCACGGTGAAGATCACCAGAAGGCAGGCGATGGTTGCGAAGAAGATCGCGGTCGGAACGGTCCAGGCCATCCATGCCATGTCACACCCTCCCCAGGGCGAAGCCCTTGGCGATATAGTTGCGGACGAAATAGATCACGAGCGCGCCGGGAATGATGGTCAGCACCCCCGCCGCGGCCAGCACGCCCCAGTCCATCCCGCTGGCCGAGACGGTGCGCGTCATCGTCGCCGCGATCGGCTTGGCATTGACCGAGGTCAGCGTGCGCGATAGCAACAGTTCGACCCAGCTGAACATGAAGCAGAAGAACGCCGCCACCCCGATGCCGCTTGCGATGAGCGGCATGAAGATCTTCACGAAGAAGCGGCCGAAACTGTAGCCGTCGATATAGGCGGTCTCGTCGATCTCCTTGGGCACGCCGCGCATGAACCCTTCAAGGATCCAGACCGCCAGCGGCACGTTGAACAGGCAATGCGCAAGCGCCACCGCGATATGCGTGTCAAACAGCCCGACCGAGGAATAAAGCTGGAAGAAGGGCAGCGCGAAGACCGCGGGCGGCGCCATCCGGTTGGTCAGCAGCCAGAAGAACAGGTGCTTGTCGCCCATGAAGCGGTAGCGGCTGAAAGCATAGGCCGCGGGCAGCGCCACGGTGATCGAGATGACCGTGTTCATCACCACATAGATGATCGAGTTGACATAGCCCATATACCAGGCCGGATCGGTCAGGATCGTGCGGTAATTGGCGAAGGTCAGGTTGCGCGGCCAGAGCGAGAAGCTCGAGGTGATCTCGATATTCGTCTTCAGGCTCATGTTCACCAGCCAGTAGATCGGCACCAGCAGAAACAGCAGATACAGCGTCATCACGACGGCCGAGGATTTCATGCGCATCACGCGCCCTCCTGTTTGTCGAGATTGGTCATCACCGTGTAGAACACCCAGCTGACCAGCAGGATCACAAGGAAATACATGATCGAGAAGGCCGCCGCGGGGCCAAGGTCGAACTGCCCCACCGCCATCTTCACAAGGTCGATTGACAGGAAGGTGGTGGCGTTGCCCGGCCCGCCGCCGGTCACCACGAAGGGTTCGGTATAGATCATGAAGCTGTCCATGAAGCGCAGCAGGACCGCGATCAGCAGCACGCCCGACATCTTGGGCAATTCGATGAAGCGGAACACCGCCCACCGGCTGGCCTGGTCGATCTTGGCGGCCTGGTAATAGGCCTCGGGGATGGATTGCAGCCCCGCATAGCACAAAAGCGCCACAAGCGAGGTCCAGTGCCAGACATCCATCACGATCACCGTGGCCCAGGCGTCGACCTCGTCGTTAGTGTAGTTGTAGTCAAGGCCAAGCGCGGCCAGCGTATGGCCCAGAAGCCCGATATCGACACGGCCGAAGATCTGCCAGATCGTGCCCACCACGTTGAACGGGATCAGAAGCGGCAGCGCCATCAGCACAAGGCAGAAGCTGGCCCAGAAGCCCCGCTTGGGCATGTTGAGCGCCACGAAGATGCCAAGCGGCACCTCGATCGCCAAAATGATGGCCGAAAAGACCACCTGCCTGCCAAGCGCCGCGTGCAGCCGGTCGGAATGGATCATCTCTTCGAACCATTCGAGCCCGGCCCAGAAGAACTGGTTGTTGCCGAAAGTGTCCTGCACGGAATAGTTCACCACCGTCATCAGCGGGATCACCGCCGAAAAGGCCACCAGCGCCAGGACCGGCAGGACCAGAAACCACGCCTTGTTATTGGTTGTCTTGTCCATCACGCGGCCTCCGCCTTGACGCGCCAGTCGTCGGAATAAACGTTGATCTTCTGCCGGGCAAAGCTGACGCGGGTCATCTCGGGGCCGATCGGCATCCCCTCGGGCGCGATGATGTTGACCGGCTGGCCGAAGGCCTCGGCGCGCACGATGCGGTGGCGGCCGACATCCTCGACACGGCGGATCGTCACCGGCAGCCCCCCCTCGTCGCTGAGCGCGCAGAACTCGGGGCGGATGCCGATCTGGGCGCGGCCCCCTATCGGCCCATAGGCCGCGCCCAGCTGCACCGCATGACCGTTGACCACGGCCTGCGATCCCTTGATCTCTGCCTCGAAGAGGTTCATCCCCGGAGAGCCGATGAAATAGCCCACGAAGGTATGCTGCGGTGTCTCGAACAGTTCTTCGGGCGTGCCCATCTGCACGACGCGCCCGTCATACATAACCACGACCTTGTCGGCGAAGGTCAGCGCCTCGGTCTGGTCATGGGTGACATAGATCATCGTATGGCCGAATTCGCGGTGCAGCTTTTTCAGCTGCGTGCGCAATTCCCATTTCATATGCGGGTCGATCACGGTCAGCGGTTCGTCGAACAGGATCGCGTTCACGTCCTCGCGCACCATGCCGCGGCCAAGGCTGATCTTCTGCTTGGCATCCGCCGTCAGGCCGCGCGCCTTGTGATCCAGCGTCGCCTCCATGCCGATCATCTGCGCGATCTGCCCGACCCGCGCGCGGATATAGGCCGCATCCATGCCGCGGTTGCGCAGCGGGAAGGCCAGGTTGTCGCGCACGCTCATCGTGTCGTAGACGACGGGGAACTGGAACACCTGGGCGATGTTGCGCGCCGCGGTGGGCGCATCGGTCACGTCACGCTCGCCGAACAGCACGCGCCCCTGGCTGGGCCGCAGCAGGCCCGAGATGATGTTGAGAAGCGTGGTCTTACCGCAGCCCGACGATCCCAGAAGCGCATAGGCCCCGCCGTCCTGCCAGACATGATCCATCTGCTTGAGCGCGAAATCCGCCTCGGAACGCGGATCGGCCAAGTAGCTGTGCGCAAGGTTCGAAAGCGTGATCTGTGCCATGGTCCCTTCCCCCCTTCAGGCCGCGACCGCATAGGCGGCGGGCGTCACAAGCCGGCCGGCCTCGTCGAACAGGTAGACATGCGCGGGATCGAGCCAGACCGACAGCGCGGCCCCCGGCGCGATTTCCTGCACGCCATGCACCAGCGCGACCCAGCGTTCGCGGCCGTGATCGACATGCAGGAAGGTTTCCGCGCCGGTGATCTCGGACACGGCCAGCGTGCAGCTGAATTCCACCGCATTGCCGGAATGGCGGTTGATCTCCAGATGATTGGCGCGGAACCCGGCCAGGTAGCGCCCCTCGGGCAGGTCGGCAAAGGCCCCGTCGGCCGGTGCATTGGCGTTCTCGCCGAAATTCAGCCGATGCCCGGTTTTCACCACCGGCACGAAATTCATCGGCGGATCGGAAAAGACCCGCGCGGTGGTGGCATCGACCGGCTGGCGATAGACCTGCGGCGTGGGTCCGAACTGCGCAACCCTGCCCTGCCAGAGTGCCGCGGTATTGCCGCCCAGCAAAAGCGCCTCTTCGGGTTCGGTCGTGGCATAGACGAAGATCGCGCCCGAGGCCTCGAAGATGCGCGGGATCTCTGCGCGCAGCTCTTCGCGCAGCTTGTAGTCGAGGTTCGCAAGCGGCTCGTCCAGAAGCACCAGCCCCGCGCCCTTGACCAGCGCCCGCGCAAGCGCGCAGCGCTGCTGCTGGCCGCCTGAAAGTTCCAGCGGCTTGCGCGCAAGCATCGGCGTCAGCTTCAGCATCTCGGCGGTTTCATGCACTGCACGGTCGATCTCGGTGCGGGACCGGCCCATCAGCCGCAGCGGAGAGGCGATGTTGTCGTAAACGCTCATCGCCGGGTAATTGATGAACTGCTGATAGACCATGGCGACCTGCCGGTCCTGCACGCGCAGGCCCGTCACGTCCTGCCCGTGCCACAGGATGCGCCCGGCCGTGGGCACGTCCAGCCCCGCCATCAGCCGCATCAGGCTGGTCTTGCCCGCCAGCGTGGGGCCCAGAAGCACGTTCATCGTGCCCTTCTCCAGCACAAGATCGGTGGGGTGGATATGCACCCGCCCCTCGACCGTTCTGGACACCCCCTTCAACTCCAGAGCCATCGCTCCCCCCTTATTCCGCGGCCGGGCTGACGCAGCGCACAGGCCCCGCCGCCGTTGCCCCGGCCATGTAATCCGCAAGTTCCCCGATCTGGCCGGCATCCAGCCGCAGCCCCAGCTTGGAGCGGCGCCAGACGATATCCTCGGCGGTGCAGGCAAATTCGCGCGCAATCAGCCAACGCACCTCCGCCTCGCTCAGCGTGGCGCCGAAATCGCGCCCCAGATCCTCGGCCACCCGCGCATCACCCAGGATGGCGCGCGCCTCGGTGCCATAGGCGCGCACCAGACGGCCCGCCCAGTATTCCGTCAGGAAGGGATATTCGGCCCGAAGCGCCGCGATCAGCGCGGCCACGCCGTCCTGCGCGAAATCCCCCCCCGGCAGCGGCACCCGCGCGGTCCAGCGCCCCGTTGCCGCCGGAAAGAACGGCGCGAGCCTGGAAAGCGCGGCTTCGGCCAGCCGCCGGTAGGTGGTGATCTTGCCGCCGAAGACATTGAGCAAGGGCGGCCCGTTGCGATCGAGGCTCAGCACATAGTCGCGCGTGGCCGCCGTGGCCGATTTCGCCCCGTCATTGTAAAGCGGCCGGACGCCCGAATAGGTCCAGACGATCTGGTCGCGCGTCACGGGCTTGCGGAAATAGCGGCTGGCGAAGGCGCACAGATAGTCCTGCTCGGCCTCGGTGCAGGCGGCCGATCCGGGCGGGCCGTCATGGTCCTGGTCGGTGGTGCCGATCAGGGTGAAGTCCTGCTCATAGGGAATGGCAAAGATGATCCGGCCATCCTCGCCCTGGAAGAAATAGCAGCGGTCATGACCGAACAGGCGCCGCGTGACGATATGGCTGCCACGCACCAGCCGCACCCCTTCGGAGGAATCGATATGCAGCGTGTTGCGGATCACGTCCTCGACCCAGGGGCCGCCGGCATTGACCAGTGCCCGCGCGCGATAGGTCGCCCGGCCGCCCGGCCCTTCGGTGGTGATGATCCACAGCGCGCCCTGACGTTCGGCGCTGATCACCCTGGTGCGCACCATGATCTTCGCGCCCCGCGCCTCGGCATCGCGGGCGTTCAGCACGACAAGGCGCGAATCCTCGACCCAGCAGTCGGAATATTCGTAGGCACGCCGGAATTTCGGCTGCAAGGCTGCCCCCGCCGGATCGGAGTGCAGATCCAGCGTCCGCGTTCCGGGCAGGATCTTTCGCCCGCCCAGATTGTCATACATGAACAACCCCAGCCGGATAAGCCAGAATGGCCGCCGCCCGCGCATCCATGGCATGAAGAAGCCCAGCAACCGTGAGGTCGGCGTGTCGTTTTCGAACCGCATGTCGCGGTGCATGGGCAGCACGAAGCGCATCGGCCAGCTGATATGCGGCATCGCCACCAGAAGCGTCTCGCGCTCTTCCAGCGCCTCGCGCACAAGGCGGAACTCGAAATATTCCAGATAGCGCAGCCCGCCGTGGAACAGCTTGGTCGAGGCCGAAGAGGTCGCCTGCGCAAGATCGCCCATCTCGGCAAGGGCGACGGAGATGCCGCGCCCGGCGGCATCGCGGGCGATGCCGCAGCCGTTGATCCCGCCTCCGATGATGAACAGATCGAACGGCGTTTCGCCGGTCTGCGCCTTGTCCACGGACTCTCCCCCTAGATACCCGCCAAGGTAAGCGCGCCTCGGTGCGCTTTGTCAAAGATTATTTTCCTTTTTTTGCGTTTTTCACAAAAACGAACCTTTTATCGCAAAAACCGCAAACGCATGCTGGTCTTTCTTCATGACAGGGCTGTGGCGATATGCGAAGAAAGGGCATGTGAGGGGTGGCATGGCGCTCAGCTTCAGACAGTCCGAAATTCTCGACCTCGCCCGCACCGAGGGCCGCGTCGTCGTCGAATCGCTGGCCGAGCGGTTCAATGTCACGCTCCAGACGATCCGCCGCGACCTGAGCGAACTGGCCGATGCGGGCATGCTGGACCGGGTGCATGGCGGCGCGGTGATCCGCACCGGCGTTTCCAATATCGGCTATGGCGAAAGGCGGCGCATGAACGAGGCGGCGAAGGCCGCGATCGGGCGCGCCTGCGCGCAGGCCATCCCGAACAACTGTTCGATCATCCTCAACCTTGGCACCACAACCGAAGCCGTCGCGCGCGAGCTTCTGGGCCATCAGAACATCACCGTGGTGACCAACAACATCAACGTTGCCAATATCCTGCTGGCCAATGACGGCTGCGAGATCATGGTGGCGGGCGGGGCGCTGCGCCGCTCCGACGGGGGGCTGGTGGGCGACCTGACGGCCGATTTCATGCAGCAGTTCAAGGTGGATTACGCGATCATCGGCGTCTCGGCGCTGGACCGCGAGGGCGACCTGCTGGATTTCGACCTGGCCGAGGTGCGCGTCAGCCGCACCATCATCCGCCAGTCGCGCCACACCTTCCTTGTGACCGACGCCTCCAAGCTGGAGCGCTCGGCCCCGGTGCGGATGGCCTCGCTTGGCGATCTGGACGCGGTCTTCATCGACCGTCCCCTACCGCCCGAACTGATGCGCCAATGCGCGGAATGGGACACGCAGGTTCACCTTTGCCCGGCCTGATCGGCAAGGCGCCGCGTATCGCCCCCGGCACGCCCTTCACCGCAGGGCGCGAAAACGCTAAGACAGGTCAACCCCAAGGAGGTTTCATGACCCATCTTTCGCGTCGCTTCGTGTTGTTGTCCGGTCTTGGCATGCTCGCCGCCTGTGGCGGAAAGGGCCGCCGTTCGGACAAGGCCCCGCACAACCCGCAGCTTCACGCTGGCGAAACGCCCGAGCTGCGCGCGCTGATCAACCAGTATGCCGATCACTACGAGGTGCCGCGCAGCCTTGTGCATCGCGTGGTCCAGCGCGAAAGCGGCTATAATCCGGGGGCGCGCAACGGCCCCTATTACGGGCTGATGCAGATCCTGCCGCAGACCGCGGGCACGATGGGGTTCCGCGGCCAACCCTCGGACCTGCTGGATGCCGAAACCAACCTGAAATACGCGGTGAAATACCTGCGCGGCGCCTGGATGGTGGCCGACGGCTCCCAAGACCGCGCCGTCATGTGGTATGCCAAGGGGTATTACTACGAGGCCAAGCGGCGCGGCCTGCTTTACGAGACCGGCCTGCGCAGCTAAGGCGCGCGGGATCATTCCCGCGCGCGCAACACCTGTGCGGGACGCGCGGCCAGCGGGCGCAGCGCAAAGATCAACCCGGCCAGCAGCGTGGCAAGGATGCCCCCGGCCACGATCAGCACCGCGGGCAGCGGGGCAAAGTGGAACTCGGATTCCATCACCAGAACCAGCACCGCCCAGCCCGCAAGCGCGCCGAACAGGATCGCCACCAGACCCGCCGCCGCGCCCATCAGCGCCGCGCGCAGCGTGAAGGAGGCAAGGATCCGCCCGCGCGTGGCGCCCAGCACCTTCAGCACCGCCGCTTCCCATGCCCGCGCATGTTCGCCCGCCGCCGCCGCGCCGATCAGCACCACGAACCCCGTCAGCAGCGTGACCCCCGCCGCCAGCCCCGTCGCGCGGGCAATCGCGCCCAGGGCCTCGGTCACGCGGTCGATCGCATCGCGCACGCGGATCGCGGTGATATTGGGAAATTCGGTGGCCAGATCGCGCAGGATCGCGGCCTCGGCCTCGGGCGGGGCGTAGATCGTGGCGATATGGCTGTGCGGCGCCCCGGCAAGCGCCGCGGGGTTCAGCGTCAGAACGAAGCCGATCCCCGCGGTCGAGAAATCGACATCGCGCAGCGAGGTGATCTCGGCCTCGATATCGCGGCCAAGAACGTTCACGGTGATCCTGTCACCCAGTCCAAGGCCAAGCTCTTCGGCCTCTTGCGCGGCGAAGCTGGCCTGCGGCGGGCCGTCATAGCCTTCGGGCCACCAGGTGCCCGCCACGATCTTCGTCCCCTCGGGCGGACGGTCGGCATAGGTCACGCCCCGGTCGCCGCTCAGCACCCAGTGCTCGCCCGCAACCGCGCGCGCCTCCTGCCCGTTGATCTGCGTGATCACCCCGCGCAGCATCGGCGCCGTCTGAATCCGCGAGACATCCGCCATCCCGTCCAACCTCGCAAGGAAAGGCGTGATCTGGTCGGGCTGGATATCGACGACGAAATAGGCCGGAGCAACCTTCGGCAGATCGCGGTCGATCGCGCCGCGCAGGCCCGCGTCGATCTGGCCCACCGCAGCCAGGACCGACAGGCCCAGCCCAAGCGACAGGATGACGGGCGCGGCCTCGCTGCGCGGGCCGCCGATCGCGGCTAGCGCCGCGCGCAGGGCGGGCCTGCCCCGCACGCCGGAGGCGGCGCGCTTCGCGCCGCGCCGCACCAGTGCCGCCGCCGCCGCAAGGATGGCAAGCGCCACCGCGATTCCGCCAAGCGTGCCAAGCGCAAGCGCCCAAAGCCCCGAGAACAGCACCGAGGCCAGCACCAGAACCGCCACCAGCGCCACAATCAGCCCCAGCGTCCCCGCCCCCGGAAGCCGGCCGCGCGCGGGGCCCATATCCCGGTAAAGCGCGGCCGCGCGCACCTGCGTCATGCGCGACAGCGGCCAGAGCGTGAAGATCGCCGCCACGAGGATGCCGTAGATCGCCGCCTCCGCCAGTGCCATCGGGGCGAGGCGCAGCGCAATCGGGATCGGCATCTGCGCCGCGATCGCCCCCTGCGCAAGGATCGGCACGCCCGCACCAAGGATCAGCCCCAGCACGATCCCCACCGCCGTCAGCGCCGCCAGTTGCAGCAGGAACACCCGCCGGATCAGCCCGCCGGTGGCGCCAAGCGCCTTCAGCGTGGCGATGGTTTCCGTCTTGCGCTCCATCCAGGCGCGCACGGCCGCGGAAATGCCCACGCCCCCCACCGCAAGGCCCGCAAGCCCCACCAGCACCAGGAACGAGCCGATCCGATCCACGAACCGCTCGGCCCCCGGCGCGGCGCGGCGGCTGTCGCGCCAGCGCATGCCCGCGCCTTCGAAGGCGGTCTCGGCCTCGGCGCGCATCCGGTCCAGATCGCTGCCCGGCGGCAACAGCACGCGGTATTCGGTTTCATAAAGCGATCCGGGTTCAAGCAGGCCGGACCCTTCCAGCGCCACCGCCGGCACGATCGAGCGCGGACCAAGGCTGAACCCCGCCCCGGTGCTGTCCGGCTCGCGCAGCAACAGCGCGCTGAGCACGAATTGCGCCCGGCCCAGATGGAAGCTGTCGCCCACCTTCAGGCCCAGCCGATCCGCCAGAACCGGATCGAGCAACGCGCCATGGGCGCCGCCCGGCCGGGGCGCAAGCGCCTCGGCCACCGGCAGCGGCGGATCAAGCGAGAGCGCGCCCACAAGGGGATAGGCCCCGTCCACCGCCTTCACCTGGGTCAGCGCACGCTCGGCCTGCGCCCCCGCGCCCACGACCAGCATGGAGCGGAACTCGAACACCTCGGAGACCGCGGTGGCGCGCGCCTCGATCCAGCCGCGCTCGTCCGGGGTGGCCTTGCGATAGGTGAATTCATATTGCGCGTCGCCCCCCAGAAGCACCGCGCCCTGATCGTGCAGCCCGGCCTCGATCGCGCTGCGCACCGTGCCCACGCCCGCGATCGCGGCCACCCCCAGCATCAGGCACAGCAAAAACACGCGAAAGCCGCCAAGCCCGCCGCGCAGTTCGCGCCGCGCGATCCGAAACGCTAGGCTCATTCGATCATCCCGTCGGCAAGGCGCACGATCCGGTCGCAGCGCGCGGCGAGTTCGGGGGCATGGGTCACAAGTACAAGCGTCGCGCCATGCCGGTCACGCAGGCCGAACAGAAGCTCCATGATCGCCGCGCCATTGGCGGCATCGAGGTTTCCCGTCGGCTCGTCGGCCAGGAACAGCGCGGGCCGGGGCGCCGCTGCACGCGCAAGCGCCACGCGCTGCTGCTCGCCCCCCGACAGTTCCGCCGGATAATGGCCGGTGCGATGGCCAAGCCCCACGGCCTCGAGTTCTTCGGCGGCGCGGTCAAAGGCCGCGTCGACCCCGGCCAGCTCCAGCGGCAGGGCGACATTTTCCAGTGCGGTCATTGTCGGAATCAGGTGGAAGGATTGGAAAACGATCCCCATATTCCCCCTGCGGAACCGGGCCAGCGCATCTTCCCCCATCGCGGAAAGATCCTGCCCCAAGGCCGCAACCTTGCCCCCGGTGGCCCGCTCGAGGCCCCCCATGAGCATCAGGAGCGACGATTTGCCAGACCCCGATGGGCCGGTCAGCCCGACACTTTCCCCCCGTGCGATGTCCAGCGTGATGCCGCGCAGAATTTCCACCGGCCCGGCATTGCCCTGCAAGGTCAGCCGCGCGTCCTGCAACGATAGAACGGTTTCCGTCATGCCTGCCTTCTTTTCTGTTCT
The DNA here is from genome assembly GCF_058747975.1 of Rhodobacter maritimus. Classification (NCBI taxonomy): domain Bacteria; kingdom Pseudomonadati; phylum Pseudomonadota; class Alphaproteobacteria; order Rhodobacterales; genus Rhodobacter; species Rhodobacter maritimus. Next base: position 2,628,557 of record NZ_CM179095.1, read on the forward strand.
CTCAAGGGGATATGGGTCGATCCGCGCCCTGCGCAACCTTGCTGCGGCAACATTTATCGCCGCCGCGCCGGCGCTTGCCAACCCGGTCGAGCTGGTGGCGCTTGGCGACAGCCTGACGCAGGGCTACGGGCTGCCCCCGGAAGAGGGGCTCGTGCCGCAGCTTCAGGGCTGGCTGAACAGCCATGGCGCGGATGTGCGCGTGGTCAATGCGGGCGTTTCGGGCGATACCACGGCGGGGGGGCTGTCGCGGCTCGAATGGTCGCTCAGCGATCAGACGGACGCGCTGATGATCGCGCTTGGCGGCAATGACCTGCTGCGCGGCCTGCCCCCAGAAGAGGCACGCGCGAACCTTGATGCGATGCTGGAAAAGGCCCGTGCCCGCGGCCTTCCGGTGCTGCTGGCGGGGCTGCCCGCGCCGGGCAATTACGGCCCCGACTACAAGGCGGCCTTCGACGCGATCTGGCCCGATCTGGCCGCGAAATACGACATCGTCCTGCTGCCCAACCTGCTGGAGCCGATCATGCAGGCCACCCCCGAGGCACGCGCGCAAAACGACCTGATGCAGGATGACAACATCCACCCTGCCCCGGCGGGCGTGGCGATGGTGGTCGAGGCGCTTGGCCCGAAGGTGCTTGAACTGCTGGCCGAACTGCCCCCGGAAAGCGAGGGCGGCTAACGGGGGCGGCGATCCATCGCCCAAAGGCTTGCCGCGCCCGCCACCGCAAGCCCCGCACCAAGGGCTGCGGCCAAACCATAGCCGCCCAGCCCCGTCCCAAGCGCGAAGACCGCCGCGCAGACCGCATCCCCGATCAGCTTCTGAAGCGCCATGAGCGAGGCCCCCGCGCCTGGCCGCATCGCCATCAGGTCCTGAAGATAGGCCATCGGCAGGGTCAGCACGACCGCGCCCCCGGCCGCGGCCGGCACGACCAGAAGCCAGACGAGGGGCGAGGCCGCCAGAACCGGCAGGAAGGCCAGATGGGTCGCATAAAGCGCGGCCCCCACAAAGATCAGCACGGTCGGCGCGACCCGCCCCGTCACCAGCGGCAACGCAAGCATCAGCGGCACCTCGAGCCCGGCCACGAAGCCCGCATAAAGCGCGACATCGCCCGCCCCGCGTCCCGGCGTCACCGCAAAGACCAGCCCGATCAGCACCAGATAGAGCGTGACTGCACCGTTGATCGTGCCAAGCGCTGCAACGCGCACCGTCACATAGGGCTCTGCCATCTCGCGCAGGGCGGCGGCGAAGCTCAGCCCGGAACGCGGGTCCGGCCAGCGGGTAGCGCCATCGCGCGGCCAGTAGCGCTGCGTCAGGATCAGCATCAGCCCCGCCATCACCAGGCAGACCGGATAGACCGCCATCAGCGAGGCCCCGGCCTTGAAGGCCACCGACCAGAGCGGCAGCACCACAACCCATGGCAGCGCGAACAGCGCCCGCAGCGCCGCCAGAATCGCCACCCGTTCGTTTTCGGGATGCATCGAGGCCGCAAGCCGTGACAGCGCAAAAAGCTGCCCGAAGATCGAACTCGACAGCGGCAGCACCAGCGCATGGGCGATCACGAAGGCCCACAGGCTCTGCCCTGCCCAGACCATCCCCGTCCCCGCCGTCAGCAACCCCGCCGAGGCAAGCGCGATGGCGCGCCGGTTCGCGCGCTGATCGGCAAGGATGCCGAAGCCCACCGAAGAGGACACCGAAAGCACCGAGGCCACGACCAGAAGCGCCGAATAGGCGCCGTCATCCATCCCGAACACCGTCACCGCAAGCGCCGAGACATAGGGCATCATCGTCGCCGCATGCGCGCCGAACAGCACCAGAAGCGCCGCGGCAAGCGCAAGGGCGGGATCACGCAGGATCGGGCGGAAGGGGGCAAGGGCGCGGCGCAAGGCAGGTTTCCGGATCAGATACCGGCCTCATGCGGGCAAAGCGGCCGCTTCGCAAGCCCGGATGCGGCATTTCCCGGCCGCATCGGCCATTCTCAGCGCCAGTCGAAAAAGCCCTTGGGCGCACGGTCCAGAAGCCGCCGCGCCAGATCCTGCCCCAGGGCGGCCGCGTCGGCGACGGGCGCGCGACCCTCATCGGCGATCGCCTCGGAACCGTCGGGGCGCAGGATCTCTCCGCGCAGCCAGACCTCGGCGCCCTCAAGAACCGCAAGCCCCGCAATCGGGGTTTCACACGATCCGTCCAGCTCTTTCAGGAAGGCCCGCTCGGCGGCAAGGCGCTGCCCGGTGGGGCCGTCATGGATGGCCGCCAGAAGCGCCGCGGCGCGCGCATCGTCAGCCCGCCGCTCGATCCCGATCGCGCCCTGCGCTACGGCGGGCAACATCTCGTCGACGCCAATGGCCGAACGCGCGACATGCGCCATGCCCAGCCGGTTCAGCCCGGCCATTGCAAGGAACGTCGCCTGCGCCACGCCCTCTTCCAGCTTTTTCAGGCGGGTCTGCACGTTGCCGCGAAACTCCACCAGCTTCAGATCGGGCCTGCGGTTGGCAAGCTGCGCGCGCCGGCGCAGCGACGAAGACCCGACCACGGCGCCTTCGGGCAGGTCCGACAGCCGCCCGACCGTGGCAGAGACGAACGCATCGCGCACATCCTCGCGCGGCAGATAGCACTCCAGCAGAAGGCCGCCGGGCTGCACCGTGGGCATGTCCTTCATCGAATGGACCGCAATGTCGATGCCGCCTTGCAGCATCGCATCCTCGATCTCCTTGGTGAACAGCCCCTTGCCGCCGATCTCTTTCAGCGGCCGGTCCAGCACACGGTCACCCGTGGTCTTGATCACGACGATCTCGAAGGCCTCTTCGGGCAGGCCATGGGCCGCCATCAGGCGCGAACGGGTCTCATGGGCCTGCGCGAGCGCCAGGGGCGATCCGCGCGTGCCGATCCTGAGCGGCGATTGGGGGGTGGGCATCTGTTCCATGGCCATGGCATATCCGCGTCAAAAGGCCCGCGCAAGCGTGCATGGCTTGACATCGCGCCGCAGGGGGCGATGAAAGGGGCAACAAGGAGATGCCACATGACTGACAAGACGATCCTGCGCGCCCTTCGCGGCGAGGTGCTGCCCACGCCCCCGGTCTGGATGATGCGCCAGGCGGGGCGTTACCTTCCCGAATATCGCGCCACCCGCGCCGAGGCGGGGGATTTCCTGTCGCTGTGCTACAATTCCGATCTTGCCGCCGAGGTCACGCTGCAACCGATCCGGCGCTACGGCTTTGACGCGGCGATCCTGTTTGCCGACATCCTGCTGTTGCCGCAGGCGCTTGGCGCGGATCTGTGGTTCGAGACGGGCGAAGGCCCGCGGCTGTCCACGATCACCGGGGCCGAAGGGCTGGCGCGCCTGAAAGGCAAGGACGACATCCACGACAAGCTGGCCCCGATCTACAAGACGGTGCGCATCCTGTCGCGCGAACTGCCCCGCGAAACCACGCTGATCGGCTTTGCCGGCGCGCCCTGGACAGTGGCGACCTACATGATCGCCGGGCGCGGCACGCCCGATCAGGGCCCCGCGCATCGCCTCAAGGCGGAAGACCGCGCCACCTTCGCGGCCCTGATCGACCTTCTGACGGACTCGACCATCGAATACCTGTCCCGGCAGGTCGAAGCCGGCGCCGAGGTCATCAAGATCTTCGACAGCTGGGCCGGCAGCCTCAAGGGCGACGATTTCCGCGACTTCGCCGAAAAGCCCGCCGCGCGCATCATCGCCGCGCTGAAGGCCCGCCATCCGGGCCTGCCCGTGATCGCCTTCCCGCGCGAGGCCGGCGAGGGTTATGTGGGTTTTGCCAAGCGCACCGGCGCCGATTGCGTGGCGCTCGACAATTCGGTTTCAGCCGACTGGGCGGCGGCGAATGTCCAGAAGGACGGCTGCGTGCAGGGCAACCTGGACCCGCGCCACATGGTAACCGGCGGTCAGGCGCTGATCGACGAGACCCGGCGCATCGTGAAGGCCTTTTCCAGGGGGCCGCATATCTTCAACCTCGGCCACGGCATCACGCCCGATGCCGATCCCGAGAACGTCACCGCGATGATCGAAACGATCCGCAGCGGCGCCTGAGCGTTCTGCGGGCCGGGCAGGCTCAGGGCCATTTCGCCACGGGCGGAAGGCTCATGAGCACGGCATTGGCGTCATGCCCGGTTTCCAGCCCGAATTTCGTGCCCCGGTCGTAGACCAGGTTGTATTCGGCATAAAGCCCGCGATGCACCAGCTGCACCTCTTTCTCGGCCGCGCCCCAGGGCAGGTCGCGGCGGCGCCCGGTCACGGGCAGGAAGGCGGGCAGGAACGCCTCGCCCACCGAACGGGTGAAGGCGAAATCGGCCTCCCAGTCGCCGGTGTTCAGGTCGTCATAGAAAATCCCGCCCACGCCGCGCGCGCGCCCGCGATGCGGGACAAAGAAATACTCGTCCGCCCAGGCCTTGAACCGCGCATAGTAAGAGGCGTCATGCGAATCGCAGGCCGCCTGCATCTGCGCGTGGAAATGCGCCGTATCCTCGGGATATTCCAGGCAGGGGTTGAGGTCGGCCCCGCCGCCGAACCACCAGGCCTTCGGCGTCCAGAACATGCGCGTGTTCATGTGCACGGCCGGCGTATGCGGGTTTTGCATATGCGCCACAAGGCTGATCCCGCTGGCCCAGAAGCGCGGATCGCTGTCCATTCCGGGCACGCCGCGCGCGGCCATGGCACGCTGCGCACGTTCCCCCAGCGTGCCCCAGACGGTCGAGATGTTCACGCCGACTTTCTCGAAGACGCGCCCGCCGCGCATCACGCTCATCTTGCCGCCGCCCGCATCCGACCCGTCGGGCGCGCTGCGCCGGGTGGGGCTGACCTCGAAACGCCCGGCGGGAAGGCTGGCGAAGGGGCCGGTCTGCTGGCTGTCCTCCAGCGCCTCGAACGCGGCCACGATCCGGTCGCGCAGTTCTGCGAACCACCGGCTGGCCCGTTCCTTGCGGTCGGTGAAATCCTCGGTCATGGCGGTCCCTCCTGTTCACTCCGGCGTTATCTAGCAGGCCCCGGCCGCCTCTGGAATTGCGTTTTGCCCGCAGCGGCCTATGTTTGGGACATTCTGCCCGAAAGGTCCGCCATGCTGCCCGTTCGCCGCCTTGCCCTGCCCCTGGCCCTTCTAACCGCGCTTGGCGCCTGCGGCACGCCGCAGGAGCAATGCATCAACCGCTCCACGCGCGAGTTGCGCACCATCGACCGGCTTCTGGCCGAGGTCGAGGGCAATCTGGCGCGAGGATATGCCTGGGAAACCTATCAGGTCGTGCGGACCCGGTGGGAGGTGTGCGGCTATACCGAACGCCGAAGCCCCGACGGCACCGTGATACGCAAGCCGCGCATGTGCCTTGAGGATTATACCGATACCCTGCGCCGCCGCGTGCCGATCGACCCCGCCGCCGAACAGCGCAAGCGCGACGGCCTGATTGCCCGGCGCGCGCAAGAGGTGCGCCAGGCCGAAGCGAATATCGCCGCCTGCAAGACGACCTATCCCGAATAGGTGGCGATCAGTAGGCGGGCACGCGCACCGCATCAAGCAGCCCGCGCCCGCCATCCACGGTCAGGATCTGGCCCGTTATGAAGCCCGCACCGTCCGAGGCCAGGAACTGCACCGCCTCGACCAGCTCGTTCGGCGCGGCGATGCGGCCAAGCGGCGTGCCCTCGGTCACCGCCTCGCGCCAGTCGCCGTGCTCGCGCAGCGCCGATTGCAGCGACGCGCTCATCATCGAGGCAAAGGACACCCCGTTGACGCGGATCCGGTGCGGCGCAAGCGCAACGGCAAGCCCGCGCGTGGCCTGATCCTGCGCCGCGCAGGCAATGGAATAGGCAAGCGCCTCGGGCTGCACCCGCGTCGCGGCCAGCGAAGAGATATTGACGATCGAGCCGATCTCGCCTTCCGTGCGGCCATCCTTTTCGGCCTGCGCGATCATGCGCCGCGCCACCGCCTGCGACAGGCGCAGCCCGCCCTTCAGGTTCTGGCGCAGCATCGCCTCCAGCGCCTCTTCGTCAAGATCGAGCGGGTCGCAGGGCACGAAGCAGCGCGCCGCGTTCACCAGGATGTCGATCCGGTCGAACGCGTCCAGCGTGGCCGAGCACAGATTGTTCACCGACAGCTTCTGACACAGGTCCGCCGCGAAATAGCGCGCCGGGCCTTCGGACTTGGCCGCCTCGCCCAGTTCCGAGATCAGCTTCGCCTCGTCGATATCGGCGAACATCACATTGGCGCCGCGATCCAGGAAATGGCGGCCGATGGCCAGCCCGATCCCGTGGGCCGCGCCCGTGACGATGGCATTCTTGCCGGAGATGGAAAGAGACATGGTCCCCCGCTGTCTGATTCTGGCCGAAGCCTAGCCGATTTCAACGACGCGCAGAAGACACGCGCCGCCGCGTCACGCGGGGTTTCGCCGGCGCGGCGGGCCTGGCCGCCCCCACGATCGGCTTGCTTGCCCGGATCACCTTGAACCCGCCATCGCCGCCGATCTCCTCGATCTCATGGAAGGCGGCGCGCAGGGCGTCCTCGTAGGGCAGGTGCCGGTTGGCAACCATGTAAAGCGTGCCCGAAAGCGACAGCATCGCCCCCGCCGCGCGGATGAAGGCCGCCCCCAGCCCCGGATCGGCCGCGCGCGAGGTATGGAAGGGCGGGTTCATCACCACCGCGCCGAAACGCGCCTCGGGTGCAAAGCGCGTGGCATCGGCCCAGTGGAACCGGGCGCGCGGATCGGAGATATTGCGCCGCGCAAACTCCAGCGCCGCATGATCGGCCTCGACCAGATGCAGTTCTTCGATCCCGCGGCGGGCAAGGATCTGCGCCGAAAGCCAGCCCCAGCCCGCCCCCAGATCGGCCACCCGCGCCGGAAGCTCGGCCGGAAGCGCCGCCGCAAGCAAGGCCGAGCCCCGGTCCACGGCATCGGCGGAAAACACCCCCGGCCCGGTCACGAAACCCGGCGCGGGCGCCATCTCTTGCCCCTGCCAGTCGCGTAGCGCGTCCGGGGCCGCGGCAAAGGCGAAGATCCTGCCATGCGCCTTGGCGATCGGGGAGGACACATCCACCCGCTTGCGCAGATCCCTGAGGATGCTGTCCACCCCGTCATGCTTGGCCCCGTCCACCCAGACCGGCCCGCCGGGCAGGACGCGGGCGCAGGCCTCGGCCAGAATCGCGCGGGCCTCGGCCTTGGCGCGGGGCAGGAAAACGACGGCGGCGGCATAGGGCCCGCTGGCCTCTGGCGCCACATCGAACCCGCGCGCGGCCAATGCCGCGTGATCGGGGGCAAAGCCCTGAATCAGGTGCAGCCGGTCCTTGGGAAGATCCGACAGGTCGGTATCGGCCAACGGGCGATAGACCGCGATGCGGCCCTCGGGCGGCAGGGCGCCCGGCGCATCAAGCGCAAGGGAAAGGCGGGGATGGCTCATGTCGGGGCGGCGCGGGGCCTATTCCTTTTCCATCGTGCATTGCAGCGGATGCTGGTGACGGCGCGCGAAATCCATCACTTGTGCAACTTTCGTCTCGGCCACCTCGAAGGAAAAGACGCCCACGACGGCAAGCCCCTTCTTGTGCACCGTCAGCATGATCTCGAAGGACTGGGCATGCGACAGGCCGAAGAAACGCTCCAGGATATGCACGACGAATTCCATCGGGGTATAGTCGTCATTCAGAAGCAACACCTTGTAAAGCGGCGGACGCTGCGTCTTGGGCCGCGTCTTGGTGGCAACACCGGATTCTCCTTCGGCATCGTCCTGTCGGTCGGACATCATGTGAAGGGGCTGCAACAAGGGATCGCTCTCCGATATGGAATCGTGGCATGGGTTCGTGTGGAATATAGGCGGATCACACAATATGAAAAGCCCGGAGCGCCCCGAAATCCGCCATGACGGCGCATCCCACCCCGCGGAGGGCCAATGCCACTGACCACCATCGGCTTCGATGCAGACGACACGCTCTGGCATAACGAACGCTTTTTCAAGCTGACGCAGGACCGCTTTCAGGCGCTTCTGGCAGACCACGCCGACAGCGATCACCTGACCGAGCGGCTGTTGGCAGCAGAGCGGCGCAATATCGGCCATTACGGTTTCGGCGTCAAAGGCTTCACCCTGTCGATGATCGAAACCGCGATCGAGGTGACCGAGGGCCGCGTGCCCGCGACCGTCATCGCCGAGATCATGCAGGCCGGACGAGAGATGCTTGCCCATCCGATCGAGATCCTGCCCCATGCGCGCGAGGCGGTCATGGCCCTGGCCGGGGATTATCGCATCGTCCTGATCACCAAGGGCGACCTGATGGATCAGGAACGCAAGCTGGCGCAATCGGGCCTGGGCGACATGTTCGACGCCGTCGAGATCGTGTCGGACAAGCAGCCCGATACCTACCGGCGCATCTTCGCCCGCCATGGCGACGGGGCGCAGAACGGCGTCATGATCGGCAACTCGTTAAAATCCGACGTGATCCCGATGATCGAGGCAGGCGGATGGGGGCTTCATGTGCCCCACGCCCTGACCTGGGCGCTGGAACATGCCGAGCCGCCGCGCGAACATCCGCGCTTCGTGGAGCTTCACGATCTGGGCGAGGTGCCGCGGATCATCGCCGGGATCGGCGGGGACAGAAACTGACCCACCAGACCTGCCAAGAACGGGCATACCCACCACGATATCTAGTCGCGCCCATGCACAATCGTGACGGGTTGCATGAAAGTCGCACTGAAACACATTGAAAATATGGTGTTTTCAGTATGCATAAGCCGTGCTACGGTTTTTCCAGAGCAGATAAGCCCCACAAAACAAAACGGGGGCAAGAGGCAGTAAAAGGGCAGGAACCGTGACCACGCTTATGCGATGGGTCCGCTACGGGATTTGGGCAGTCCTGATCGGACTTGCGCCCCTGATGGCGCTTGGCGCACCCTATGCGGCGCTCGTGATGGATGCCCGTACGGGCGAAGTTCTCTATGAAAAGAACGCGGATACGCGCCTGCATCCCGCATCGCTGACCAAGATGATGACGCTTTACATCGCGTTCGAAGCCGTCGAGCGTGGCGAGATCAGCCTGGACAGCATGATCACCGTCAGCGCCAACGCGGCCAAGCAGCCACCCTCGCGCCTTGGGCTGAAGGCCGGGCAGAAGATCGCGCTGCGCTATCTGATCCGTGCGGCGGCGATCAAGTCGGCCAACGACGCGGCCTCGGCCATCGGCGATGCGATCGGCGGCGACGAGGCCGCCTTCGCCGCACGCATGAACCGCACCGCCAAGGCGCTTGGCATGCGCAACACCTCGTTTCGCAACGCCAACGGGCTGACGCGCGACGGCCACCTGTCGACCGCGCGCGACATGACCCTTTTGGGGCGCCGGCTGTTTTACGATTTCCCGCAATATTACAACATCTTCTCGCGCCGCACCGCGGATGCGGGCATGGCCAAGGTGGCCAATACCAACCGCCGCTTCCTGGATGCCTATGAGGGCGCCGACGGCATCAAGACAGGCTATACCTCGGCGGCGGGCTTCAACCTGACGGCCTCGGCGCAGCGCGGCCAGAAGCGCATCATCGCAACGGTTTTCGGCGGCACCTCGACCCCGCAGCGCAATGCCAAGATGGCCGAGCTGCTGGATATCGGCTTTGGCCGCGCGCCGGGCCGCGTGAAAGAGGTCAAGCCCACCGCCCCGCAATATGTGGCCGAGGCGCCGAGCACATCTTCGGGTTCGCGGGCCTCCGGTAAAACCATCCGCGTTGTGGCCGCCCCCGCGCGCAGCCCGCGCCCGCTTGCCCGGCCGGGCGTTGCTTCGCATGACGCGGATGCGATCGCACTCGCGCTGGCTTCGGCGCAAGCGGCGGTGGCAAGTGCCACGGCCGCAGAACCGGCGCCGCAAGCCCCGGCCGTGGCAGAGGCCACCCCTGCCGGGGAAACCGTGCTGGCCGCGGCCGAGGTTGCCCCCTTGCCGCGTCCCGAGGATCTGGCGCCCGAAGCGGTGGCGGTGGCCGAAGCGGCGCCCGCAGCCGCGCCCGAACCCGAGGCCCCTGCCGCCATCGTCGCCTCGGCCGATATTCCGCGCCCTGTTCCGGCCCCGCGCCCGGCCGCCGCGGCGGTGGAAGCCCCGGCCGAGACCTTCGCACAACAGACCGAACCGCAGCCCGAAACGCTCGTCCTTGCAGAGGCCGCCGCCTATGACGACGCCCTTGCCGAAGGCGACGCCAGCGAGCCGGGGCCGGTTTTCGAACAGGTCAGCGCGCCGCAGCCCGAAACCCTTGCCATGGCCGCGGCCCCCGAAACGATGATCCTTGCCGCCCTGACACCGCCCGCCCCCGCCCCGCGTGCCGAACCCGAGGTGATAGCCCGCATCTCGTCTTCCGGTGGGCGCCACTGGGGGGTCAGCCTGGGCAAGTTCGGCTCGATGTATCAGGCCGAAAGCGTGCTTCTGAAAACCGCGCTGATGGAAAGCGACGCGCTTGGCGATGCGCTGCGCAAGGTCACGAAACGCAAGACCGGCTTCGAGGCAACCTTCGTGGGCCTCAGCAAGCAGGGCGCGGAACTGGCCTGCGCACGGCTGAGCGCGCGCGCCACGGATTGCGACGTGATCGGCCCCTGAGCCGCGTCCCTTCTTCGCAAACGGCAAAGCCGCGCCTTCGGGCGCGGCTTTCGATTTCCAGACAGGCGGGATGACCGGGCCTTAAACCTTCGGCTTGTCGTCGAATTCCTTGGACAGGATCCGCTCGCTGTCGCCCTTCGGATCGTCATACTGGCGCGACCGAAGCGACCAGAAGAATGCCGCAAGCCCGACCCCGCCCAGAAGCAGGGAAATCGGTATGGAGTAGGTCAGAGCTTCCATCCTGCCCTCATTTCAGCCGCAGCGAATTCAGCGACACCGTAATCGAACTGAGCGACATGGCCAAGGCCGCGGCCAGCGGCGTCGCCAGCCCCACAAGCGCGATCGGCACAGCAACCACGTTATACATCAGCGAGATCGCAAAATTCTCCTTGATCCGGCGGCGGGCCTTGGTGCTGATCCGCACCGCCTCGGCCACCGGGGCCAGATCCTGCCCCAGAAGCACGATATCCGAGGCCGTGCGCGCCGCATCCAGCGCCGAAGCCGGCGAGATCGACACATGCGCCGCGGCAAGCGCGGCGGTGTCGTTCAGCCCGTCGCCCACCATCAGGACGCGGTGCCCCCCGGCCGTCAGATCGCCGACCAGCGCAGCCTTCTCCAGCGGCAGAACCCCCGCGCGCCAGTTGGTGATGCCCAGCCGTTCGGCCAGCCGCGCCACGGCGCCCTCCACATCGCCGGAAACCAGCCAGACGGGCTTGCCCTGCGCCTGAAAGGCGCGCACCGCATCCTCAGCTCCGGGGCGAAGCCGGTCGGCAAAACGGATGGACACGGGGGGCTGCCCCTCGATGCCCAGATGGGTCGCGGTCACATCGCCCGCCTCGGCTCCAAGCCAGTCCGCGCGGCCCAGCCGGACGCGGCACCCCTGCCATTGCCCCTCAATCCCATAGCCCGGCACTTCGCGCAGATCGGTCACCCCGGCCGGCGTGACCCCCATCGCGGCCGCGCCATCGGCAAGCGCGCGCGCAAGCGGATGCGAGGACGCCCCGGCAAGTGCCGCCGCCACCGGCAGCACCTTTGGCGACAGGTCGGACAGGTTGACGGGCTCGGGCGTGCCCTGGGTCAGCGTGCCGGTCTTGTCGAAGACCACGGTGTCGACCTCGGCCAGACGCTCCAGCGCGGTGCCGTCCTTGATCAGCATGCCGCCGCGAAAGAGCTTGCCCGAGGCGGCGGTCACCACCGCAGGCACGGCGAGGCCAAGCGCGCAAGGACAAGTGATGATCAGGACAGCGGCCGAGATGTTCACCGCATAGCGCATATCGCCCCCGGTCCGCCACATCCAGAAGGCGAAGGCCGCAAAGGACAGAAGATGCACCAGCGGCGAATAGGCGCGCGCCGCGCGCTCGGCCAGCGAGGTGTATTTGTTCTTGGCGCTTTCGGCCAGTGACACCAGCTCCGCCATGCGATGCAGCGAACTGTCCCGCCCGGCCGCCGTGACCCGCAGGGTCAGCGGGCCGGTCAGGTTGACCTCGCCCGTCGACAGCGTAACGCCCGGCCCGGCCCAGACCGGCAGGCTTTCGCCCGTCAGGACCGAGCGGTCCATCTCGGACGTGCCCTCGACCACCTCGCCATCGGCGGGCACGCGTGCGCCGGGGCGGATGCGCACCAGATCACCGGGCACCAGCTCGCCCACCGGCACCACATGCTCGGCCCCGTCACGCAGCACCGTGGCGCGCGCAACCTCAAGCGCTGCCAGTTCTTCGGCGGCGGAACGGGCCACCGCGCGCGTGCGATAATCCAGATAGCGCCCGACAAGCAGGAAGAAGGTCAGCATCACCGCCGCGTCGAAATAGGCGTGATGGCCCGAATGCATCGTCTCATAGACCGAAATCGACGAGGCCAGGATGATCGCCAGAGAGATCGGCACATCCATCCCCAGCCGCCGCGCCTTCAGCGAGGTCCAGGCCGACGCGAAAAAGGGCTGACCGGCAAAGATCACCGTCGGCAGCGCGATCGCCGCCGAGATCCAGTGGAACAGGTCGCGCGTGGCGTCCTGCGCGCCCGACCAGACCGCGATGGACAGCAGCATGATGTTCATCATGGCAAAGCCCGCAACCCCGATCCGCATCAGCAGATCGCGCCCGCGCCGGTCGGTTTCGGTGGCCGACAGCATGCCGGGGTCAAGCTCATGCGCCTCGTAGCCGATGCCGTCCAGCGCCGCGATCAGGTCCTCGGCGGTGACATCCGGTTCGGCCTCGACGCTGACGCGCTTCATCGTCAGGTTGACGCGCGCCGAGCGCACGCCGGGATAGCCGCCCAGCGTGCGTTCCACATCGCTGATGCAGACGGCGCAATGCGCGGTGGGCAGGGACAGCACGAGCCGCGCGTCCTTCAGATCGCCCGAGGCCGCCAACCGCTCGGCCGATGGCGCAGCGATGCAGGCCGGGCAGGCCGAGGCAGTTGCGCGTTCCGCCAGAACCGGCGATGCCGTCATGGCCTTATCCCTTCACCACGAAATCGATCCGCTGACGGAACGGGGTTCCATCGGCGGCACTGGCCTCCAGATGGATCAGCCAGATGCCGGGCGCCAGATCCAGCGGCGCCGAATAGACCCCGCCGCGATTGACCAGCACCGGGGTCCGGTCGTCGCGCACATGGGTGGTGCGGCCGACCAGGACCGAGATATCGGTCACCGGCGCGGGCAGACCGTCGCGGTCACGCAGCGTGATCGAGAAGGTGCCGTTCTCGTAGGCAGGTTCCGCGGTCCAGCCCAGTGCCTCCTGGGCGGCACGTTCGGCATCGAAGCTTTGCGAGGCAACATAGGAGTTCTTCACCTCCAACCCCGGAAAGGTCGAGATCGCCTGCCAGGCCATCACCAGATTGACCCCGATGATGATGCCGAAGGCCCCCACCGCGATGGCCAACACATGACGGCCTGTCAGACGACGTTCGCTCATGACTCAGTTGGCCTTTCCGTTGAACACCGTATCCTCGCTCACGCGGTCGGTGCTGTTCATGTCCTCGACCCAGAGGCGGAGCGCGGTCCGATCCTCTGTCGCCATCTTCGTGCCGGCAGGGGCTTCGATGTAAAGCCGCTGCGTCAGCGTTTCATCCGGCGGCACCACTACCGTATTGGCCTGCTGCCCCTCAAGCGAGATCCGAAGCCCGCTGGCCGCCTCGGCATCGTCCGAGGTCAGCGTGATGCGGAATTCGGTCGGCTCGCCCTGCTTGTTACGAAGCCGCAGGGTGTAGATATTGCGAATACCGCCATCGGCAAGCTGCACATAAAGCGGATCGCGCGCCGGCGTGATGTTGAAGTCGATCGGCGAGCGCATGAAAAGCGCAACGATCAGCGCGACACCGATGCCGCCCCAGAGCGTGAAATACAGCAAGGTGCGCGGGCGCAGTATGTGTTTCCAGACATTGACGGGCTTTTTACCGGCACGCTCGCGCGTCTCGTCCTTGAGGGCGATATAGCCGATCAGGCCGCGCGGCTTGCCGATCTTGTCCATCACCTCGTTGCAGGCGTCGATGCACAGGCCGCAGGTGATGCATTCCATCTGCTGGCCATCACGGATGTCGATCCCCATCGGGCACACGTTGAAACAGGCCATACAGTCGATGCAATCGCCCTGCGTAGGATCGTGTTCGCCCTTCTTCAGCTTGCCACGCGGTTCGCCCCGCCATTCCCGATAGGCGATGGTGATGGTATCCTCGTCCATCATCGCCGCCTGAATCCGCGGCCATGGGCAGGCATAGATACAGATCTGCTCACGCGCGAAACCGCCAAAAACAAAGGTCGTGGCTGTCATGACTGCGATGGTCGTGTAGGCGATGGGTGAGGCAGCGCCGTGGAACAGGTCGCGCAGCAGGGTCGGCGCATCGGTGAAGTAAAACACCCACGCCCCGCCGGTTGCCGCCCCAATCAGAAGCCACAGCACCCATTTCGTCAGGCGCTTGCGCCACTTCTCGAAGTTCCAATTTTGCCGCAGAAGGCGGATACGGGCGTTCCGGTCCCCCTCGACCCAGCGTTCGACCAAGATGAACAGGTCGGTCCAGACCGTCTGCGGACAGGCATAGCCGCACCAGACGCGTCCCATGGCCGAGGTGAACAGGAACAACCCCAGCCCCGCCATGATCAGAAGGCCCGCGACAAAGTAGAACTCGTGCGGCCATATCTCGATCATGAAGAAGAAGAAGCGACGGTTTGCAAGGTCGATCAGCACCGCCTGGTCAGGCAGCGCGGCCCCGCGATCCCACCGGATCCAAGGCGTGATGTAATAGATGCCCAGCATCACGGCCATCAGAATCCATTTCAGGTTCCTGAAGTTCCCCTTGACCCTACGCGGAAAGACCGGCTCTCGGGCGGCGTAAAGGGGGGCGGGTTCGCTGGGTTCGGTCGCGCTCACGGGATATCTCCGTTGGCTATGTCAGTTGAGAACAGTTCTGATATGGCCTGAACCCGTCAGCTTTGACATGCGTCAAAAAGACAGATTTTGAATACAGGTTTTTTCAGTGCTATCCTTGGCAGCGTTTCCGATGCGCTTCTGGCAGATTTTCTATTGCCAGCGTGCGACTTATGGAAAAGAAGTCACCGGCGCCCCCAGGAAACGCGCGAACAGGACGGGGCGCCGGTGCTACCCGGGGGGGCCGAGGCCCCCCCGAATCTCGTGTTATTCGCCACCACCGAGGCTGTGCACATAGGCCGCCACGGCGCGAATCTCCGCCTCGGAAAGGCGGGTGTTCCAGTTCGGCATCACGCCGAAACGCGCATTGGTCACGGTTTCGGTCAGCGTGTCGACATCGCCACCATAAAGCCAGATGGCATCGGTCAGGTTCGGCGCGCCTTGCATGCGGTCGCCCGTGCCGTCTTCCATATGGCAGCTTGCGCAGTTGTCGACGAAGACCACCGCGCCTTCGGTCGCGGCCGCCGCATCATGGTCCTGCCCCGAGATCTGGCGCACGTATTGCACGACCTGTGCGATTTGCGCAGACTCCAGCAGCTCGTCACGGCCGAAGGCCGGCATTTCCGAGTAGCGCGCATCGGCATCGTCGGTATTGCGGATGCCATGCGTGACCGTGAGGTGGATATCCTCGATCGAACCGCCCCAGAGCCAGTCGTTGTCCAGCAGGTTGGGGTAGCCGACGTTGCCGCCGGCCCCTGCCCCGTGGCACTGCGCACACCAGGTGCCGAACACGGCGCGCCCGGCATTTGCGGTGTAGTTGGCAAGCTCTTCGTCGGTGTTGATTGCGGTCAGGTCCGCAGCCACAAGCTTGGCTTCGATCGGCTCGTTTGCTTTCGCATACTCTGCGATCTCTGCGGCCACGTCGGCGCGGGTCGAATGGCCCAGAAGGCCCGGCGTGGCACCGTTGATCAGCGGCCAGGCCGGATAGGCGACGGTATACAAGACGCCCCAGATGACGGTTGCGTAGAAGGTCCACAGCCACCAGCGCGGAAGCGGGTTGTTGTATTCCTCGATGCCGTCCCATTCATGGCCCGTCGTGTGGACCTCTTGCTTCTTTGCAGTCGGTTTTTTGCTCATCTCCACGCCTCCTTACAACGTGGCGCCGTCGGTCGGACGGCCACCGGAGTGGCTGTCCGCACTGGCGGGTTTGTCTTCGTGCCGAAAGGGGATGTTTGCCGTATCCTCGTGCGTCTTGCGGCTGCCGGGCCGCCAGGCCCAGAACACCGCGCCGAGAAACACAGCCATGAGGCCGATCACGGCCCAGCTGTCGGCAAATTCCCTGAGGATGTGATAGTCCATCCCCGCCCCCTTAGCGGCTTGCCACGGGTTCGAAGGTCGAGAAGTCGACCATCGTGCCAAGCACCTGCAGATAGGCAACCAGCGCATCCATTTCGGAAATGCCGGGCTTGCCGTCGAAGTTGCGGACCTGCGCTTTCGGGTAACGCTCCATCAGCCCGTCATAATCGCTGTCGGGATCTGCTTGCGCCGCGAAATCGGCCTTCGCCGCCTCGATCATCTCCGAGCTGTAGGGAACCCCCACCAGGGCGTCGGTCTTCAGACGGTCCTCGATGTAGGTCGGCTCGATCATCCGGTTCAGCAGGAAACCATATTTCGGCATGACCGATTCCGGAACCACGGATTGCGGGTTGGTCAGGTGATCGACATGCCAGCCGTCCGAGTAGCGGCCGCCGACGCGGGCAAGGTCGGGCCCCGTCCGCTTCGAGCCCCACTGGAACGGGTGGTCATACATCGACTCGGCCGCCAGCGAATAGTGGCCGTAACGCTCCACCTCGTCGCGCATCGGGCGGATCATCTGGCTATGGCAGACGTAGCAGCCCTCGCGGATGTAGATGTCGCGCCCGGTCAGTTCCAGCGGCGTGTAGGGACGCACGCCTTCCACCTTCTCGATCGTATTCTCGAGGTAGAAGAGCGGTGCGATCTCCACGATGCCGCCGACGGTGACGACCAGGAAAGAGAACACCAGAAGAAGCGTCGCGTTCTTTTCGATGACGCCGTGTTTATCAAGAAGTCCCATATCTGGTTCCCTCCCTTATTCGGCCGGAACCGCGGAGACCGACACGCCCGCATTGCGAGGCTGCCGGGCAACCGTTGCCCACAGGTTGTAGCACATGATCAGCGCGCCGGTGAGATACAGAACCCCACCCAGCCCCCGGACCACATACATCGGGAACTTCGCGGACACGGTGTCGGCAAAGGCGTTCACAAGGAAGCCCTGGCTGTCGACTTCGCGCCACATCAGGCCTTCCATGATGCCCGTGACCCACATCGAGGACGCGTAAAGCACGATCCCGATCGTTGCGAGCCAGAAGTGCCACGACACCAGCGTCAGCGAATAGAGCCGCTCACGCGCCCAGAGCTTCGGCACAAGGAAGTAAAGCGCGCCGAAGGTGATCATGCCGTTCCAGCCAAGCGCGCCGGAATGGACGTGACCGATGGTCCAGTCGGTGTAGTGCGACAGCGAGTTTACCGCCTTGATCGACATCATCGGGCCTTCGAAGGTCGACATGCCGTAGAAACCGACCGACACCACCATCATGCGGATGATCGGATCGGTGCGCAGTTTGTCCCAGGCGCCCGAAAGCGTCATCAGGCCGTTGATCATGCCACCCCAGGACGGCATCCACAGGATGATCGACATCACCATGCCCAGCGTCGAGGCCCAGTCGGGCAGCGCGGTATAGTGCAGGTGGTGCGGACCGGCCCAGATATACAGGAAGATCAGCGCCCAGAAGTGCACGATCGACAGCTTGTAGCTGTAGACCGGGCGCTCGGCCTGCTTCGGCACGAAGTAATACATCATGCCCAGGAAGCCCGCCGTCAGGAAGAAGCCCACCGCGTTATGGCCATACCACCACTGCGTCATGGCATCCTGCACGCCGGCAAAGACCTGAACCGATTTCGAACCGAAGACCGACACCGGGATCGACAGGTTGTTCACCACATGCAGCATCGCGATCGTCACGATGAAGGACAGGTAGAACCAGTTCGCCACATAGATGTGGGGTTCCTTGCGCTTCAGGATCGTGCCGAGGAAGACCAGCAGGTAGACGACCCATACGGCGGTCAGCCACCAGTCCACATACCATTCCGGCTCCGCGTATTCCTTGGACTGCGTGGCGCCAAGGATGTAGCCCGTCGCGGCCAGAACGATCATCAGCTGGTAGCCCCAGAACACGAACCACGCGGCATTTCCACCCCAGAGGCGCGCCGCCGAAGTCCGCTGGACCACATAGAACGAGGTAGCGATCAGTGCGTTGCCCCCGAAGGCGAAGATCACGGCCGAGGTGTGCAGCGGCCGCAGCTTGCCGAAGTTCAGGTAACCCTGCGTCAGGTCGGACAGGTTCAACTCGGGAAAGGCAAGCTGGAAAGCCGCCGTGGTGCCGACCAGAAAGCCGACAACACCCCATAGCGCGGTGGCAATCACCCCGGCGCGGATAACCCCGTCGTTATACTCGTTCTGCGGGGCCGGACCCCGGTCTCCCATCGTGCGCAATACCCAGATGAACGTGCCCGCCGCCACCAGCATGACGGTCAGCGCATTCACCAGATACGCAAGATCGCGCGCATAGCTGGCCGCGATTGCGGCAAGCACCGCAACCAGACCAAGCGCAATCAGCTTGAAATAATCCCACATTGTGCGTCCCTTCGTCTTGTCTTCGTCCCACCGAGTCGGAATCCGAGCGGGGGTTGGTTGACTGATGTCCTTCTCTGCCTAGGGTATGCAATATGCCTTGATCTGTATCAAATACTTCAACCGGCTTTGTGATGTTTCGCCGCATGGGCGAAAAAAGTGGCCCATCGGCCTTGATCCGCATCAAGGCTCCCCTACTGGAACGACGTTAAGGTAATCTGGACTATATCTCTGGGAGAATCCTCAATGGCCTACAAATCCATTCTCACGATCGTCACCGATATCGACGCCGCCAAGGTCCAGATTGACACGGCGGTCGCCTTGGCACGCCGGGAAGACGCGCATCTGGAGGTGCTGTGCCTCGGTGTCGACCGCACCCAGACGGGCTATTACTACGCGGGCGCGACGGCCTTCATTCAGCAGGAAACGGTCGAGCGCGCCCAAGAGGACGCCAAGAAGGTGGAAAGCTGGGTTGCCACACGTCTTGGCGCCGAAGACATCCGCTGGGCCTCGGAAACGGTGGTTTCGCAACTAGGTGCGATCGCGGCGGTGGTCGGTCTGCGCGCCCGCTTCTCCGATCTGGTCGTTCTTGGGCAACCCTATGGCAACGGCCGCGGGCAAGAGCTTGAGGCGATCGTGGAGGCCGCGATGTTCGAAGGCCAGGTGCCCGTTCTTGTGGTGCCCGACGGCTTCACGGGCGAAATCTCGGGGCGGCGCATCGTTGCAGCCTGGAACCAGTCCAACGAAGCCATGAGCGCGATCCGCAAGGCGCTGCCGCTGCTTAAGGCTGCCGATCTCGTCGACATCACGATCATCGACCCGCCCGCCCATGGCCCCGAACGTTCGGATCCCGGCGGTCAGCTGTCGCAGCTTCTGGCACGCCATGGCGTGCATGCCGAAGTGTCGGTCCTTGCCAAGACGATGCCGAGGGTATCCGACGTGATCACCCGCCATGTAGGCGACACCGATGCCGATATGGTCGTCATGGGCGCCTATGGCCATTCGCGCTTCCGCGAGGCCATCCTGGGCGGTGCCACGCGCAACATGCTGGAAAAGGCAACCGTGCCGGTCCTGATGGCGCACTGATCCCCAAAAACAAGGGCGGGCAAATGCCCGCCCTTCGCTATTCGCGGCGCAGACGGTCAGGCCAGCATGCCGCCGTCGCTGTCATCCCCCGCCTCGGCCATGAGGCGGTCCATGTCCGGTACCGTGACATGGCGCTTGCCCTCAAGCTCAATCACGCCATCCCGCTTCAGCGCCGACATCTGGCGACTAACGGTTTCCAGCGTCAGGCCAAGATAGTCGGCCATCGCCTCGCGCGTCAGCGGCAGATCGAAGGTCATCCGTCCCTTCGAGGCCCGAAGCTGCACCATCGCATCGCGCCGCGCCACAATCGCCAGAAGCGAGGCGATCTTCTCGCGCGCGGTCTTGCGCCCCAGAAGCAGCATCCATTCGCGCGCGGCATCCAGCTCGTCCAGCGTCATCTCAAGCAGACGCTGCGCGATATGGGGCGTGCGGATCATCATCTCTTCGAAGGGCTTTTTGCGAAAGCAGCACATCAGGATATTGGTCGTGGCGGTGACGTTGTAGGCCGCCGCCTCGCGCCCCGGCCGACCCACGAAATCCGAAGGCAGCAACAGCCCCACCATCTGCGTGCGCCCATCCTCGAGCGTCTGGGTCAGCGTGGCGATGCCCGACACCACGGAGGCCACGAAATCCATCTTGTCGCCCGACCAGATGACCGTCTGCCCCGCCTCGAAGCTGCGGTAATACTTGATCTCTTCCAGCAGCTCGAGCTCGTCCGATTCGCATCTGGCACAAACGGCGCGATGGCGGATCGGACAGTCCCCGCATTGCAGCGAGACCGGGTGAACATCGTCAGGGGCCATCATGGCTTTCTTGATTTGGGTCAAGTTCTGTTGCGCGTTTCTATCCTAAAGATACCGGTATGGAACAGGAATCGCAACTCACCCGGCTCGGGCTTTTCGACGCACGGGTGCCCCGCTATACCAGCTACCCCACGGCGCCGCATTTTTCGGTCGATGTCGGGGCGGCTCAGTTTGAAAACTGGATCTCGGCGATCCCCGCCGGGTCCTCGATCTCGCTTTACATGCATGTGCCGTTCTGCCGGCGGCTGTGCTGGTTCTGCGCCTGCCGCACGCAGGGCACGCAAAGCGACGATCCCGTGCGCGCCTATGCCGAAGTGCTGCTGGCGGAACTCGAGATGCTCAAGGCGAGGCTGGCGCCCGGCGTCACGCTGTCGCGCCTGCATTGGGGCGGCGGGACACCGACGCTGATGCCCGCCGACATGATGCGCCGCGTCGCCCGGGCCGTGTTCGAGGCCGTCCCCATGGGCGAAGGCGCCGAATTCTCGGTCGAGATCGACCCGAACGAGATCGACGATGCGCGGATGGATGCCCTTGCCGAAGCGGGCATGAACCGCGCCTCGATCGGCGTGCAGGATTTCGACGAACAGATCCAGAAGGTGATCGGCCGCGACCAGAGCTACGAGGTGACGCGTCGTGCGGTCGAGATGATCCGCGCGCGCGGCGTGGCCAGCCTCAACGCCGATATCCTTTACGGCCTGCCGCACCAGACCAACCGCAAGATCGCGGAAAGCGTGCAGAAGCTTCTGTCGCTCGGCCCCGACCGGGTCGCACTTTATGGCTATGCACATGTGCCATGGATGGCACGGCGCCAGACGATGATCCCCTCGGACCACCT
This sequence comes from Rhodobacter maritimus, assembly GCF_058747975.1. Classification (NCBI taxonomy): domain Bacteria; kingdom Pseudomonadati; phylum Pseudomonadota; class Alphaproteobacteria; order Rhodobacterales; genus Rhodobacter; species Rhodobacter maritimus. The sequence goes on from NZ_CM179095.1 coordinate 2,649,908, forward strand.
GCCCACCCCGCAGGAACGGCTTGCGCTGTTCGACACCGCGCGCGCGCTTTTCGTGGCGGATGGCTATGACGAGATCGGCATCGACCACTTCGCGCTGCCCTCTGACGGATTGTCCAAAGCGCAGAAATCCGGGCTGCTGCGCCGCAACTTCCAGGGCTATACCGACGATCTCGCCCCGGTGCTCGTCGGCATGGGGGCCTCGTCCATCTCGCGCTTCCCGCAAGGGTTCGCCCAGAACGCCTCGGCCACCTCGGCACATATCAAGGCGATACGGGACCAGCGCTTCTCGACCGCACGCGGGCATGTCTTCTCCGACGAAGACCGCCTCCGCTCGCGCATGATCGAGGCGCTGATGTGCGATTTCCGCATCTCCTCGGCCGAGATCCTGCACGATTTCGCAATAACGCCCGCACGCCTGGGCGAGATGTTCGCCAGCTGCGCGCAGCAATTCGAGGATATGGTCGAGATCACGCCCGAGGGGCTTTTCATCCCCGAAAAAGGCCGCCCGCTGACCCGCATGATCGCGCGCAGCTTCGATGCCTATGATCTGTCGAAAGCCGGCCACTCCTCGGCGATCTGACCCCGCCCGCGCGCCCGTGGGCGGCTTCGGAAGCCTCCGGCGGGGATATTTGTCGCTCTGAAGAAGGCGCATGTTTCTTCAGAGTATCAAATATCCCCCGCGGAGCGTCCGCCATGCCTCTGATGCACGGCGCTGGTTCATTGGCCCGCGTTTTCCACGAAATCCATCAGGCAGGGCAAGGATTGGCTGCGCAGGTCATAGCGCGCGATCACGTCACGGCGTGCCGCGGCGCGCAGCGGTGCCCCTGCTGCGGGATCGGCCAGAGCCTCGGTCAGGGTGCGTGACCAGCCCTCGATATCGAAGAAATCCACGAGCCGCCCGTTCCGCCCGTCCTCGATCACCTCGCGCACCGGCGCGGTATCCGAGGCGATGACATGCGCTTCCGCCGCCATCGCCTCGAGCAGCGACCATCCCAGGACAAACGGATAGGTCAGGTACGCATGCGCGCGGCTGACCTGCAGAAGCGAAAGATACCGGGCATAGGGCACGCGGCCGAGAAAATGGACGCGCGACAGGTCGCACCTGTCCCGAATCTCGTCGAGGTAGCGCGCTTTCCAGCTGAGTCCGTCACGCGGCGCGGGGCCGTAGCTTTGGCCTTCGGCCCCGACGATCACCACATGCGCGCCGGGGCGCGTGGCAAGGACCTGCGGCAGGGCGCGCATGAAGCTGTGATAGCCACGATAGGGTTCGAGCGATCGGCTGACGAAGCTGATCACCTCATCCCCCGACCGGAAGCTGAGCGTGGTGCCCGGAATATCCAGCCGTGCCTCGGGGTTCGGACGCACGACATCGGTGTCGATACCGTCATGGCAGATTGTGATCTTGTCGCGCAGTATCTTCGGGAAGGTCGCGGCCTGAAACGCGGTCGGGCAAAGCGCCGCATCGGCCTGCACCATCGCCTGCACGAGATGCGCGGAACGCGCCGTGATCAGCAGGCGGGCATCGAGTTCGTTCCTGGGGAATTCTGGGTCGAAGCCGCTGTCGAGCCCGGTCGCGCGATACATGAGTTCGGCATAGATCAGGAGGCGGGCCTCGGGCCAGATCTCCTTGAGAAACAGCGTCTCGCCCCAACCGGAATGCCCGAAGATCACATCGGGCACAAAGCCGTGGCGGTCGCGCAACTGGCGGGCCGCGAGCGCCGCCTTGGCGCCGCGTTCGGCGCAGCTGGCGAAATGGCGCGACAGGCCCGGCCCGGTATTGACCTTCGGCGGAGTGCGATATTTGGCAACCTCGACTGGCGAGGGGCGGGTGTTGCTTTCGCAGGTCAGCGCCAGCACCTGATGGCCGCGCTGCTTCAGGGCGGGCGCAAGGTGAACGAACTGGCCCGGGAAATTCTGGTGAACGAACAGGATCTTCACGCGGCGCTCTCGCCCAGGGCCGCGCGCATCAGGGTGCGGGTGTAATCGGTTTGCGGGGCGCCGAAGATCTGCGCGGCGGGGCCTGCCTCGACGATATCGCCGCGCTTCATCACCAGGACCTTGTGCGCCATGGCGCGCACCACCCGCAGATCGTGGCTGATGAAAAGATAGGCCAGCCCGTGGCGGCGCTGCAATTCGCGCAAGAGATCCACGATCTGCACCTGCACCGTCATGTCGAGCGCCGATGTCGGCTCGTCCAGCACCACGACGCGGGGGCGCAGGATCATGGCGCGCGCGATGGCGATGCGCTGCCGTTGCCCGCCCGAGAATTCATGCGGATAGCGGCTCATCGCGGCGGGGTCGAGGCCGACCTCTTCCATGATTTCGGTGACCATCTCGCGCCGGTCGCGCCCCGGATCGGTGCCGTGCACGCTCAGCCCCTCGGCGATGATCTGCTCGACCGTCATGCGCGGCGACAGGCTGCCATAGGGGTCCTGAAAGACGATCTGCATGTCGCGGCGCAGGCGGCGCAACTGGCCCGCGCCCCAGCCCGAGATGTCCTGCCCGTCATAGAGGATCGGCCCCTCGGACCCGATCAGGCGCATGATCGCAAGCGCCAGTGTCGTCTTGCCCGAGCCGCTTTCCCCCACGATCCCAAGGGTTTCTCCCGCGCGCAGGGCGAAGGAGGCATCGTTGACCGCCTTCACATGGCCCACCGTCCGGCGCAACAGCCCGCGCTGGATCGGGAACCAGACCTTCAGGTGCTCGGCCCGCACCAGTTCGGGCGCATCCTCGGCAACCGGATCGGCAAGCCCCTTCGGCTCGGCCGCCAGAAGCTTGCGGGTATAGGGGTGTTGCGGGTCCGCGAAGATCTTCTCGACGGGGCCCTGTTCGACGATCTCTCCGTTCTGCATGACGCAGACCCGGTCGGCGATGCGCCGCACGATGCCCAGATCGTGGCTGATGAACAGAAGGCTCATGCCCTCGCTGCGTTTCAGATCGCTCAGCAGATCGAGGATCTGCGCCTGGATCGTCACGTCGAGCGCGGTCGTCGGTTCGTCCGCGATCAGCAGCTCGGGGCCGTTGGCAAGCGCCATGGCGATCATCACGCGCTGCCGCTGCCCGCCCGAAAGCTGGTGGGGATAGTCCTTCAGCCGGCGTTCGGGGCTGTCGATCCCGACCTTGTCCAGAAGCGCCACGATACGGGCCTGGGCGGGCTCTCCGGTCACGCCCTGATGCAGCGCAAGGCTTTCGCCCAGTTGCTTCTCGATCGTGTGCAGCGGATTGAGCGAGGTCATCGGCTCCTGGAAGATGAAGCTGATGTCGTTGCCCCGCACCTGCCGCAGCCGCGCCTCGGGGGCGCCGATCATCTCTTGCCCCTCATAGCGGACCGAGCCCGACATCTCGGCGTTCGAACCCAGAAGCGCCACGGTGGACAGCGCCGTCACCGATTTGCCCGAACCGGATTCGCCCACCAGCGCCACGGTTTCGCCCTTGCCCACGGTGAAGCTGACCCCCTTCACCGCGGGGATCACCTTGCCGTCCTGCCGGAACGAGATGCGCAGATCGCTGACTTCCAGCACCGCCGTCATTTGAACACCTTGCGCGGATCGAACGCGTCGCGCACCCCTTCGAAGATGAAGACCAGAAGCGACAGCATGATCGCGAATGTGAAGAAGGCCGCAAAAGCCAGCCACGGCGCCTGAAGGTTCTGCTTGGCCTGTAGCGCAAGCTCTCCCAGAGAGGGCGCCGAGGAGGGCAGCCCGTAACCCAGATAATCCAGCGAGGCGAGCATGGAGATCGTGCCGGTGATGACGAAGGGCAGCATCGTCAGCGTGGCCACCATGGCGTTGGGCAGGATATGGCGGAACATGATAACCCTGTCCGATACGCCAAGCGCGCGCGCCGCGCGGACATATTCGAAGTTGCGCGCGCGCAGGAACTCGGCCCGCACCACGCCGGTCAGCGCGGGCCATCCGAAAAGGATTGCCACGAAGACCAGAAGCCAGAAGCTGCGCCCGAGGATCGCGAACAGGATGATGATGACGTAAAGCGAGGGCGTCGAGGACCAGATCTCCAGCGCGCGCTGAAAGATCAGGTCGGTACGCCCGCCGAAATAGCCCTGCACCGCGCCTGCCGCGATCCCGATCACCGAGGCGACGGTGGTCACGATCAGCGTGAACAGGATCGAGGTGCGGAACCCGTAGATCACCCGCGCGGCCACATCGCGCGCGGTATCGTCGGTGCCCAGCCAGTGGTCCGCATCCGGCGCCGAGGGCGCGGTGCCCACATTGTTGATGGTGCGGTAGTGATAGGGGATCGGCGGCCAGATCATCCAGCCCGCCTCGATCGCCTCTCCCGAGACGCTGCCGGTGCGCGCCTCTTCGATCACGCCTTCGGGGTCGTCCCAACATTCCTCGCGCCCGCCGGTGCGGATCAGGCATTGCACCGCCTCGTCACGATAGATCGCCTCGGTTCGGAAATCGCCGCCGAAGGCGGTTTCGGGATAGAAGCGATAGGCGGGAAAGTAGAACTCGCCCCGATAGTTCACCACGATGGGTTTGTCATTGGCCAGCATCTCGGCGCAGAGCGAGCCCAGAAACAGCGCCAGAAACACCCACAGGGACCAGAACGCCCGGCGATTGGCCTTGAAGTTTCGCCAGCGGCGCGCATTGAGCGGGGAAAGCGCCATCAGCCGGCCCTCCGCTCGAAGTCGATGCGCGGATCGACGAAGACATACATCAGGTCCGACAGGATGCCGACCAGCAGCGAGATCAGGCCAAAGACGTAAAGCGTGCCGAAGATCACCGGATAGTTCCGCTCGACCGCGGCCTGAAAGCCCAGAAGGCCCAGCCCGTCAAGCGAGAAGATCGTCTCGACGATGATGGAGGCGCCGAAGAACACGCCCAGGAAGGTGGCCGGAAAGCCCGCGATGACGATCAGCATGGCGTTGCGGAACACATGGCCGTAAAGCACCGCATGTTCCGACAGCCCCTTGGCGCGCGCGGTCACGACATATTGCTTGTTGATTTCGTCAAGGAACGAGTTCTTCGTCAGAAGCGTCATCGTGGCAAAGCTGGCGATCGTCGTCGCGGTGACCGGCAGCGCGATATGCCATAGATAGTCCAGCACCTTGCCGAACGCGCTCAGGCTGTACCAGTCATCCGAGGTCAGGCCGCGCAGCGGGAATATCTTCCAGTAGGAGCCCCCCGCGAACAGCACCATCAGAAGCACCGCGAACAGAAACCCCGGAATGGCATAGCCCACGATGATCGCGCCCGAGGTCCATGTGTCGAACGGGGTGCCGTCGCGCACCGCCTTGCGGATGCCAAGCGGGATCGAGATCAGATAGGCCAGCAGCGTCGACCACAGCCCCAGCGTGATCGAGACGGGCATCTTCTCCAGCACCAGGTCGATCACCGATTTCGAGTGGAAGAAGCTCTGACCGAAATCGAAGGTCAGGTAATTGCCCATCATGATGAAGAAACGCTCGACCGCGGGAATTGCCTCTTTCGAACATTCCGGAGCTTTCAGGTCAGGCGTGCCCTGATAGCCCTTCTCGCAGGCGATGCGGGCAAAGCCCATCTGCACCTCAAGCCTGGCCAACTGGTCGGGGGAGATGCCGCGCGCGCCCTGATAGCCGCTTTGCTCGGCCCCGCCGCCGCCGGCCCCCGCGTCGCCGCCGCCTGCAATGTTGCGCAGGCTGTCGGCGTCGCCCTCGACGCGGGCAATGATCTGTTCGATCGGCCCGCCCGGCACGAACTGGGTCAGCGTGAAGTTGACCACCATGATCCCGATCAGCGTCGGAATGATCAGCAGCAACCGCCGCAGGATATAGGCGCCCATATCTGCCCTGCTCTTGTCATCGCACGGGTCAGAACGCGCCCGCGGCTTTCAGTTTTTCGGCCTTTTCGGCGTTGTACCACCAGAAGTCCAGCTCGCCCAGAGAATAGGGCGGCAGGGTCTCGGGATGCTCATACATGTCGTAATAGGCAACCGTATGGGTCAGTTTCACCCATTGCGGCACCCAGAAGCGCAGCGACCGCAGCGCACGGTCCAGCGCCCGCACGCGGACGGTCAGTTCCTCGCGGGTCTCGGCCTCTTCCACAAGGCGGATCAGCGCGTCGATGGCGGGATTGGCAAGGCCCATCGAGTTGAACGCATCATTCACCCCGCCCGAGCCGAAATACTGCTGCAAACCCGCGCCGGGGATATAGTCCTGGCCAAGCTGGTCGGTCACCACGTCGAAATCGTGACCACGCTCGCGGTTGGTGAATTGCGCGTCGTCCACCCGCGAATGCACCGCATCCACCCCGAGCGCGCGCAGGTTTTCCACATAGGGGTTGATCACCCGGTCGAAGGTCTGGCTGTCGTTGAGGAACTCGACGCGCAGCGTCTCGCCGCGCTCGTTGCGGCGCAGCCCGTCATTGCCCACGATCCAGCCCGCATCATCCAGAAGGGCCGCGGCCTTGCGCAGGTTGCCCCGGTCCAGCTGGCGCACCCCCGAAACCGGCGGCTCCACGGCGGGCGCGATCAGGATGTCGGCGGGCAGATCGGCGGCCAGCGGTTCCAGCAGCGCCACCTCTTCGGGCGAGGGCAGCCCCTCGGCGGCCAGTTCCGAATTGTCCCAGAACGAACGGGTGCGGTCATAGATGCCATAGAACAGCGTCTCGTTCGACCATTCGAAATTGAACATCAGCCCGATCGCCTCGCGCACGCGGATGTCCTGGAACCGTTCGCGGCGCAGGTTGATTGAAAAGGCCTGCCCGGTGCCGATCGCGCCCGAGGGCAGTTCGCGCTTGACCACCTGCCCCGCCTTCAGCGCCGGGAAATCATATCCCGTCGCCCAGATGATCGAGGAGGCTTCGTTGCGAAATGTATAGGCGCCGGCCTTGAACCCCTCGAACGCGGCCTGATAATCACCGAAATATTCAATCCGGATGCGGTCGAAATTGTTGCGGCCACGATTGATCGGCAGATCCTGCCCCCAGTAATCGGGATTGCGCTTCCAGATCACCCGCGCGCCGTTTTCGGCCCTGTCCAGAAGGTAGGGCCCCGACCCGAGGAACGGGATGTTGGAACTTTCCTCAAGGTCGCGGTTGTTGCGTTCGAAATCCGCGCGGGAAAAGACCGGCAGGCCGCCCACGGCCTGAATAATGTCGCGGCGCGGATAGCCCGGCACGAAGGTGAAGCGGATGCGCCGTTCGTCCAGCACTTCGGCCGATTGCACCTGCTGCGACAGCACCGCGCGGAACGAGGACAGGCCCTTGTCACGGAAGGTCTCGTAGGAAAACAGCACGTCATCCGCGTGCATCGGGCTGCCGTCGGAAAACCGGATGCCCTCGCGCAGCGTGAAGATTACCCAGTCTCGGCTTGGCGGATATTCCAGCGTCTCGGCCAGAAGCCCGTAGGCCGCGCCGATCTCATCCGCTGTCGAGACCAGCAGCGATTCAAGCATCCCCGAGGATAGCGCCGCCGCCCGCCCCTTGAGCGTGAAGGGATTGAGGCTGTCGAAGCCGCCCGGCGCCCATTCGGAAATCTCGCCGCCCTTCGGGGCATCGGGGTTGACGTAATCGAGATGCTCGAAATCGGCCGGGTATTTCAGATCGCCGAAGGTCGAGATGCCATGCGAGACAATGGTTTCCTCGGACCGCGCGGGGGCGACAAGCCCCACCCAAAGCGCCAGCGCCAGCACCGTGACGGCAACCAGTGCCTGCCCGATCGCCCCGTCCTGCGCGCGCGCCTGCGCGGCCATTGCCTTCGCCATCCGGCCTCTCCCCTTTGTCATGCACCCGTTCGGGTTGCTGCTGGCTTCCATTGGTAAAGGTCCGCGGGCGCGGGGTTCAAGTTGCGATTGCGTGAGAGCCGCCGAAAAACAAAAAAGCCGCGCCCCCGGGGGCGCGGCCTGAAATTCGCCGATCGCGATGCGATCAGTTCGAGATGCTTTGCAGATAAGCCAGCAGGTCCACGCGGTCCTGCTCTTTCGGAAGGCCGGCGAAGGCCATCTTGGTATCGGCAACCACGGCCTTGGGCTTGATCAGGAACTCGTTCAGCGCCTCAAGCGTCCAGTCGCCGCCATGCGCGACCATGCCGTTGGAATAGGCAAAGCCGTCGACCGAGGCGACCGGGCGGCCCACGACGCCGTCCAGATGCGGGCCGGTGGCGTTCGCGCCATCGACCTTGTGGCAGGCCTTGCACTTGCCGAAGACCTTCTCGCCCGCGGCCGCATCGCCCGAATCGAGCGCGAGCGCGGCAACTTCCTCTTGTTCCTCGGCCGCACCGTCCTCTTCGCCGCTGTCCAGAAGATCACCCGGCGTCGCCGTCATGCCGGCATGCGCCTCGGCTTCGCCATGGGCATCGCCGCCGATTGAGTAAAGCGCACTGGCCGCCCAGTTGCCGAGAAGGAAGAACAGAAGCGCGCCAAGCACCGCCCCCGCTGCCTTCGTGATAGTCATCGTGTTGAACATGGCTCTTCCCTGATGTGGCTGTTCAGTTGTGCGCATCTACCCGTTTCACGCCCCGCTTTTCAAGGCATGTTTCTGCACGATCCACTCAAATCGCGGCGATGCGGCGCATTTTCCGCGCCCGGGCGCCCCGCAGCGCCGGTGCGCGGCGTGGCGCGAATGCCGCGCCGGTGCGCCCGGATCGCCGCGCCGGGGTTTCGCATCTTCCCCCCGCCGGGCTTCCGGGTATAGCTATGCCCGGCACCGGACCATGGCCCCCACCACCGGCACAGGGAACAGCACGAAGGAAGGATATTGGCATGAGCGCTCGGACCAACGGCAAGATCGCCTTTCAGGGCGAACCCGGCGCCTATTCGCATCAGGCCTGCCGCGATGCCCGCCCCGACATGGAGGCGCTTCCCTGCCGCACCTTCGAGGATGTCATCGAAACCGTGCGCAAGGGCGAGGCCGACCTGGCCATGCTCCCGGTCGAGAATTCGACCTATGGGCGGGTGGCCGACATTCACCACCTGTTGCCCGAAAGCGGCCTGCACATCGTCGACGAGGCCTTCGTGCGGGTCCATATCAACCTGCTGGCCGTGCCCGGCACGCGCCTCGAAGAGGTCGAGTCCGCGATGAGCCACACCGTCCTTCTGGGACAGTGCCGCGGCTTCCTGCAACAACACCGGCTGGAGCGCATCACAGGCGCCGATACCGCAGGCTCGGCCCAGATCGTGGCGCAGAAGGGCGACCGCAAGCTTGCCGCGCTTGCCTCCGAACTCGCCGGAGAGATCTACGGCCTCGACGTGCTGGCCCGCCATATCGAGGACAAGCAGAACAACACCACGCGCTTTCTTGTCATGTCGCGCGAGCCGAACCTCACGCGGCGCGGCGAGGGGCGCATGATGACCACCTTCGTGTTCCGCGTGCGCAACATTCCCGCGGCGCTCTACAAGGCGATGGGCGGGTTTGCGACCAACGGCATCAACATGACCAAGCTGGAAAGCTACATGGTGGACGGCAATTTCACCGCGACGCAGTTCTATGCCGATGTCGAGGGCCATCCCGACGATACGAACCTGCGCCTTGCGCTGGAAGAGCTGCGCTATTTCACCTCGAGCATGACGCTTCTGGGCGTCTACCCGGCCGATCCGCGGCGTCACACCGTCTGAGATCCGGCCCGCGCCTCGATATCGCGCGCAAGGGCCGCGATGCGCTTGCTGTAGCGGGTGTTCAGGCTGGCCCGGCCCAGCTTTGCCGACTGGACCATCAGCCGGGCGCCAAGGCTGCGCGGGCGGATTTCAAATTCCGCGTGCAGGCGCGTCCGTTGGCGCGACAGTGCAACCAGCGTGAAGCCCAGAGCCATCTCGAAATTCGGCGAGACACCGGCGAATTCGATCACCTCGGGCCGCTCGAACCGGCGCAGATCGGCGATCATCTGGCGCTGCTTGCCGCGAAACGGGAAGGTGACATCCCATGACAGGCCCGCACCGGGCTGGCGCAGGCTGTCCAGGCGGCGCAGCCGGGCCCCGCGCCGCAGCGCCGCACGCTCGAACGCCGCGAAATCGCTCAGGCTGTCGAAGACGGCTTCGGCTGGGGCGGAGACATCTTCGCGGCAGGAAAATTTCATCGGGTGCGGCCTGTGGCTGGCTGGGTCTTTATCGGCATCCCTTGTGCCGTCAATCCAGCCTGTCCGCAAGCCAGCGGCGCAACAGCGCACCCGCGATGGCACCGCGGCGCGGCGGGCGGATCCGGGCGTCGCTGCCCGCGAATATTTCCGCCAGCCTTTCGCGCGAAACCCAGACGGCATCCTCAAGCTCTGCCGGATCGAGGGTGATCGTGCGGTCCAGCGCCACCCCGCGGCATCCCAGCATCAGCGAGGCCGGAAACGGCCAGGGCTGCGAGGCGACATAGCCCACCGCCCCCACAGTCACGCCGGTTTCCTCGAACACCTCGCGCCGGACGGCGGCCTCCATCGTCTCGCCGGGTTCCATGAAGCCCGCAAGGCAGGAATACATCCCCTCGGGCCAGCCCGGAGAGCGGCCCAGAAGCGTTGCATTGCCCTGCGTGACCAGCATGATGACCACCGGATCGGTGCGCGGAAAATGCGCCACGCCGCACTCGGGGCAGCGCCGCTGCCAGCCTGCCTGCACGACCTCCGAGGCCGCGCCGCAGGCCGCGCAAAAGCGGTGGCTGGCATGCCAGCCGGTGATCGCGCGGGCGGTCGCGGCAAGTTCGGCATCGCGCGCGCCCAGCAACATCATGCGGCCACGCAGCTCGGCGAAGACATGGCCATCGGGCAGGTCGGGATGGGTTTGCTCGGACGGGTCGAAAAAGGCCTGCGCCGGCATGTCCTGGCCCTGCGGCTTCCAGTTCGACAGATCGAGGCAGAACCGCGCGCCCTCCTCGGACAGGCCCAGAAAGACCGGCGGTGCCGCGCCGTCCCGCAATGCAGGGAGGTCCGGCGCGATCCAGCCAAGCCCGGCCCCGCCGGGCGCGAAAAGCGGCTTGCCGCGCCAGACCGGCATGACCCGCGCCCCCGGATCCGCCCATAGCCGCGCGATCGCGTCGGGATCGGCGCGCAGATGCCCCGCGCGGTCCAGTCCCGAATCGTCGAATGCCATTCCGGACATCTCTGCCTTGTGCCGCATCCGTCCCTCCGCTGGCCGCGCATCTTGCCCGAGGTGATCGCACAGGCGCCGAAGGCTGACCAGCCCCCCGCCCCGACAAAGCACCCCGACAAAGCGCGGGGGCCGGAATTTTTGGGGTAGCTGGACGCAACGATTCGCCTTAAGGTTGCATATGGGTGGGGGCGCTTTCACCGGGAAACCGGGGTTGGGGTCCACGAATTGAAAGCAATTCATTCAGAAAGATCCGTGGCGAACAACGCGGGCAAGACATCTTCGGGCAGGCTTCTCCCTGACCGCCCCGGCAAGGCTCCGGGCGGGGCGGTGGTTCATGTGCGGGTCATGGAAACGAATGACCTGCACATGAACATCCTGCCCTATGACTATTTCGCAGATCGCCCCAGCGACACCCGCGGCCTTGCGCGCACCGCGACGCTGATCGCGCAGGCCCGCGCCGAGGTTGCCAATGCGCTGCTGTTCGACGCGGGCGATTTCCTTCAGGGCTCTCCCATGGGTGACTACTTCGCGCATGAACGCGGCGCCGCGCCCCACCCGATGATCGCGGCGATGAATGCCGTGGGCTATGACGCCGTAACGCTTGGCAACCACGAATTCAGCTATGGCCTCGAGCCCCTGCTGCGCGCGCTGAAACAGGCCCGATTTCCCGTGGTCTCGGCCAATGTCCTGCGCCGGCAGGGCGCCGCGCCGCACGAGGACGAGGCGCTTTTCGCCCCGACCGTGCTGCTGGACCGCGTCTTCACGGATACCGAGGGGCAGAGCCACCCCCTGCGGGTCGGGGTGATCGGGTTGCTGCCCCCGCAAAGCGCCTTGCGCGATCTGGGCGCACGCGGGGCCTTGCAGACCCGCAGCATGATCGCGGCGGCGCGCGCCCATGTACCCGCCTTGCGCGCGGCCGGGGCTGATCTGGTGATCGCGCTTGCCCATACCGGCATCGGCGCGCCCGACGCGGACGAGGACGAGGCCGCCCTTGCCCTTGCCGGGATCGACGGGATCGACGCGCTGCTGTGCGGCCATCGTCACCAGGTCTTTCCCGATCCGGGCTTTGCGGCGCTGCCGGGTGTCGATCCGCTGCGCGGAACGGTGGCGGGCAAGCCCGCACTGATGGCGGGGTTCTGGGGCTCGCATCTGGGGGTGCTGGACCTGGAACTGACGCAGGACGGCACCGCCTGGCGCGTGACCGGCTTTCACGGCGAGCAGCGCGCGATCTTTCGCCGCGATGCCGAGGGGCGGGCGCAGCCCACCGTCGCCTCGGACCCGGTTGTCGAGGCCACCGTCGCGCGCGCGCATGATGAAACGCTTGCCCATATCCGCAGCCCCATCGCCCATACGCGGGTGCCGATCCACAGCTATTTTTCGCTGGTGGCGCCCGATGCGGGCCTGTCGCTCGTGGCCGAGGCGCAGCGCAGCCATGTCGCGCGCAGCCTTGCCGGGCGGCCCGAATCCGGCCTTCCGATCCTGTCGGCGGTGGCGCCCTTCAAATGCGGCGGGCGCAGCGGGCCGGAATTCTTCATCGACATTCCCGCCGGCGCGATCCGGCGCAGCCATGTGGCGGACCTCTACATCTATCCCAACACGATCGGCGCGGTGCAGCTGAGCGGGACCGAGGTCGCCGAATGGCTGGAACGCTCGGCCGGGATCTTCAACAGGATCGCGCCGGGCCGGCACGACCAGCCACTCGTCAACCCCGAGGTGCCCAGCTACGCGTTCGACGTGATCGCCGGCCTGACCTACGAGATCGACCTGACCCAGCCCGCACGCTATGCGGCCTGCGGCGCACTTGCCGAACCCTCCGCGCGGCGGATCCGCGCGCTGCGCCACAACGGCCGCCCCGTCCATCACGACGACCGCTTCATCGTCACCTCGAACAGCTACCGCATTGCCGCCAGCGGCGCGGGCGCCGCCCCCGCCCAGATCCTCCTCGACGAGGTCAAGACCACCTGCGAGGCCCTTCTGGAACAGGTCGGACAGGTTGGCACGCTGTCGCCCGCCCCGGAGCGGATCTGGCGCTTCGCCCCGATCCCCGACGCAAGCGCGGTGTTCGAAACCGGCCCCCGCGCGCTGGAGCATCTTGACCGCCTGGCGGGCCTTCGGCTTGAGGCGCTTGGCCTTGCCGCCAACGGCTTCGTGCAGATGCGGCTGCATTTCTGAACACCCGTCCTGCCCCCCCACGGGCCGCGCATGTCCATTCTTGCGAATCCGTGCCCCCTGACCTATATGACCCCCGAGAGGTTGGCGCGGGCGAGCGCCTCGCCAACCCGGTCAGGTCCGGAAGGAAGCAGCCGCAACGAGCCCCGCTTGGGTCGCTGTCCAGCCTCTCACCCCATCCCCCGCATCGGTTTGACTTGACCGCCCCGCCGACTAGACTGCGCCGCGTAGATCAGGAGCGTGCCCATGTCCGATACGCCCGAGGCCGGTTACCAGGTTCTCGCCCGCAAATACCGCCCCGCCACCTTCGCCGACCTGATCGGCCAGGAGGCGATGGTGCGCACGCTGAAAAACGCCTTCGCCGCAGACCGCATCGCCCATGCCTTCGTGATGACCGGCGTGCGCGGGGTGGGCAAGACCACCACCGCCCGGATCATCGCCAAGGGACTGAATTGCGTGGGCCCCGACGGCAAGGGCGGCCCGACCACCGATCCCTGCCTTGAATGCGAACATTGCAAGGCCATCGCAGAGGGCCGCCATGTCGACGTGATGGAGATGGACGCCGCTTCGCGCACCGGGGTGAACGACATCCGCGAAATCATCGAGAGCGTCCATTACCGGGCGGCCTCGGCGCGCTACAAGGTCTATATCATCGACGAGGTGCACATGCTTTCGACCAGCGCGTTCAACGCGCTGCTCAAGACGCTGGAAGAGCCGCCGGCGCATGTGAAGTTCATCTTCGCCACGACCGAGATCCGCAAGGTGCCCGTGACGGTTTTGAGCCGCTGCCAGCGCTTCGACCTCAGGCGCATCGAGCCCGAGGTGATGATGGCCCATCTTGCCGCCATCGCCGCCAAGGAGGGTGCAAGCCTTGCGCCCGACGCCTTCGCGCTGATCACCCGCGCCGCCGAAGGATCGGTGCGCGACGCGATGAGCCTGATGGACCAGGCGATCGCCCATGGCGCGGGCGAAACCACCGCGGCGCAGGTGCGCGCGATGCTGGGGCTTGCGGATCGCGGGCGGGTGCTCGATCTGTTCGACATGATCTTGAAGGGCGCGGCCGCCGAGGCGCTGACCGAGCTTTCGGGCCAGTATGCCGATGGCGCGGACCCGATGGCGGTGCTGCGCGATCTGGCCGAGATCACGCACTGGATCTCGGTCATCAAGATCACGCCCGAGGCCGCCGACGACCCCACCGTGCCCCCCGACGAACGAGCGCGCGGACAGGCGATGGCGGCGGCGATCCCGATGCGGGTGCTTACCCGGATGTGGCAGATGCTGCTCAAGGCGCTTGAAGAGGTGGCGGCGGCCCCGAACGCGATGATGGCCGCCGAGATGGCCCTGATCCGCCTGACCCATGTCGCCGACCTGCCGGACCCGGAAGCCCTGATCAAGCGGGTGCAGCAGGGGCCGGGCACCGGGGCGGCGGCACCCGGCCGCGGCGGCCCCGCGCCGGGCGGCGCCCCGATGCAGGGCGCGCCGCAGGCCGGCATGGCCGCGCCCCACCCCGCGCCGCGCGGCGGGACCGTGGCATCCTCGGGCGCGGCCACCGCGCTTGCCGTCGCCCCCGAGGTCGCCCTTGCGCGCTTTGGCCGGTTCGAGGATGTGGTGGAGCTGATCCGGCGCATGCGCGACGTGAAGCTGCTGGTCGAGGTCGAGGAACATCTGCGCCTTGCGCGCTATGCCCCCGGCCGGATCGAATTCCAGCCCTCGGACAATGCCCCGCGCGATCTGGCCGCGACGCTGGCCGCCCGGCTTCAGGCATGGACCGGGGCCCGCTGGGGCGTTTCGGTGGTCTCGTCCGGCGGGGGCGACACGATCGCCGAGCAGCGCAACGCCGAACGCCGCGCGGCCGAGGCGGACGCCATGGAGAACCCGCTGGTCCAGGCGATCTTCGCCACCTTCCCCGAGGCGAAATTCGAGGATATCAGAACCGCAGAGACCCTGACCGAAGAGGCACGCGCCGAAGCGCTGCCCGAGGTCGAGGATGAATGGGATCCTTTCGAGGACAACTGAGGAGAGCAGCATGTTCAAGGGTTTGGGCCAGCTTGGCGATATGACCAAGATGATGAAGGCCGCCAAGGAAATGCAGGAAAAGATGGCCGCCCTGCAAGAAGAGCTGACGCGCATCACCGTCGAGGGCCAGGCCGGCGCCGGCCTGGTCAGGGCCACGGCCACCGCGAAGGGGGTTCTGACCTCGCTGTCGATCGACCCGTCGATCCTTGTCGCCTCGGAAAAGGAAGTGGTCGAGGACCTGATCCTTGCCGCGATCAAGGACACCCAGCTGCGCGCGCAGGAACGCACCCAGGCCGAGATGCAGAAACTGGCCAGCGAAATGGGCCTGCCGCCCGACATGAACCTGCCGGTCTGAGGCCCGATGGCACGCGCCACCGACGAGATCGAGGATCTGATCGCGCTGATGGCGCGGCTGCCGGGGCTTGGGCCGCGCTCGGCCCGGCGGGCGGTTTTGCACCTGATCCGCAAGCGCGGCGCGCTGATGGCGCCGCTGGCCGCGACGATGGCCCATGTGGCGGAAACCGCGCGCGAATGCGCGCGCTGCGGCAATATCGCGGCCGGCGACATCTGCGACATCTGCGCCAACCCCGCCCGCACGGGCACCGAGATCTGCGTGGTCGAGGATGTGGCCGATCTTTGGGCGATGGAGCGCGGACAGGCCTTCAAGGGCCGCTATCACGTTCTGGGCGGCACGCTGTCCGCGCTTGACGCGATCGGCCCCGAGGATCTGGGCATCCCGAAACTGCTGGAGCGGATCGCCAGCGAGGGCGTGAGCGAGGTGATCCTTGCGCTCAACGCGACCGTGGACGGGCAGACCACCGCGCATTACATCGCCGATGCGCTGGAAGGGCGCGGCGTCACCGTCACCAGCCTGGCCCAGGGCGTGCCGATCGGCGGAGAGCTGGACTATCTGGACGACGGCACCATTCAGGCGGCTTTGCGCGCGCGCAAGCGCTTCTGACCCGCTCGGGCATTGATCCGCGGGCAAGGCGCGGCTATCACCTGTGCATTGCAGCCAGCCCGTTCACACCCGAGATCCGTCCCCATGAATCGTCTTTACCACGTCGCGCTGTCCCCGTTCTGCCGCAAGGTGCGGCTGACGCTGGCCGAGAAGAAGATCGAGGTGGAGCTGATCGAAGAGCGTTACTGGGAGCAGAGCACCGATTTCCTGCGCCGCAACCCCGCCGGCAAGGTCCCCGTGATGAAGCTTGATGGCCGCACCATGAGCGAGAGCCAGGCGATCTGCGAATATATCGAGGAGACCGTGCCCCAGCCCGCGCTTCTGCCGCGCGACCCCGAGGCACGCTACGAGGTGCGCCGCCTCTGCGCCTGGTTCGACGACAAGTTCAACGACGAGGTCACCCGCAAGGTGATGGGCGAGCGGGTCTGGAAGAAGGTCATGAAGCAGGGCTATCCCGACAGCAAGACCGTCAAGGCCGGGCTGGGCGCGATCAAGTATCACCTGGATTACATGGGCTGGCTTCTGGACCAGCGCCGCTGGCTGGCGGGCGACGTGATGACGCTTGCCGATTTCGCGGCCGCGGCGCATCTGTCGTGTCTGGACTACATCTCGGATGTGGACTGGGACCGTTCGGCCAATGTCAAGGACTGGTATGCCAAGATCAAGTCGCGCCCGGCCTTCCGGTCGCTTCTGGCCGACCAGCTGCCCGGCCTGCCGCCGGCCCCGCAATATGCCGAACTCGATTTCTGAGCGGCCTGCGTGGAAGCGGGGGGCTGTCTGCCCCCCGCGCCCCCCGAGGATATTTGCACAAGGTGAAGGGGCGGGCCGTGGCTGATCTGAAGGCACGGCTGGTGTGCAGGGCGCTGGAGGAGGGGTTTTCCAAGGCGCGGATCTGCCGCCCCGATGCGATCCCCGAGGCGGCCGGGCGGCTGGAGGCCTTTGTCGGGGCGGGGCTGCATGGCCAGATGGGCTGGATGGCCGAGCGGATGCACTGGCGCGGCGATCCGGCGGCGCTTTGGCCCGAGGCGCGCTCGGTCCTGATGCTGGCCGAGGTCTACACGCCCCGGCACGATCCGCTTGCGGTTCTGGAGCGGCGCGACCGCGGGGCGATTTCGGTCTATGCGCAGGGCAAGGATTACCACGACATCGTCAAGCGGCGGCTGAAGCGGGTGGGCCGCTGGCTTCTGGAGACGGCGCAGCGGGATGGCGTGGCGGGCGAGATCAAGGTTTTCGTCGACACCGCGCCGGTGATGGAAAAGCCGCTTGCGCAGGCGGCGGGGCTGGGCTGGCAGGGCAAGCATACCAACCTTCTGGCGCGCGATCTGGGAAGCTGGTTCTTTCTGGGGGCGATCTTCACCACGCTGGAGCTGGCCCCCGATCCGCCCGAAACCAGCCATTGCGGAAACTGCCGCGCCTGTCTGGATATCTGTCCGACGGGGGCGTTTCTGGCGCCCTACAGGCTCGATCCGCGGCGCTGCATCTCTTACCTGACGATCGAGCATCGCGGGCCGGTGGACGAGGAGCTGCGGCCGCATCTTGGCAACCGGATCTACGGGTGCGACGATTGTCTTGCGGTTTGTCCGTGGAACAAGTTCGCGCAGGACGCGCATGAGGCGGGCTATGCCCCGCGCGAGGCCGCCGCCCCGGCCCTGGCCGAACTGGCGCGGCTGGACGATGCCGCGTTCCGCGCGCGCTTTGCGGGCAGCCCGATCAAGCGGATCGGGCGTGACCGGATGGTGCGCAACGTGCTTTATGCAATCGGAAATTCGGGCGACGCGGCGCTGATCCCGGTGGCCCGGTCGCTTTGCGACGATGCCGATGACGCGGTAGCCGATGCGGCCCGTTGGGCGGTGCGGCGCCTTTCGCAGGCCTGAGGCGGCCGGGTGCGGTTTGCACCTTGCCGCCCAACCGGATCCGGCTAGTGTTAGCGCATGTCACGCCCGGCCCCGCCCGTCTATCCCGAAACCGCCTCGCCCATCCGCGGGATAGGGCTCAAGATCCTGTCGGTGCTGGTCTTTGTGGTGATGGCCGCGCTGATCAAGGCGACCGCCGACGAGGTGCCCGCGGGCGAGGCGGTCTTCTTCCGTTCGTTCTTTGCCATTCCGGTGATCCTGATCTGGCTTGCCTGGCGGCGCGAGCTGGGATCGGGGCTGCGGGTGGCAAGGCCCCTGGGGCATGTCTGGCGCGGCGTCATGGGGACCGCCGCGATGGGGTTCGGCTTTGCCGGTCTGGGCCTTCTGCCGCTGCCGGAGGTGACCGCCATCGGCTATGCCGCGCCGCTTCTGACGGTGGTCTTTGCCGCGATGTTCCTGGGCGAAGAGGTGCGTGCCTTCCGTCTTTCGGCGGTGGCCCTGGGCATGGCCGGGGTTCTTGTGGTGCTGTCGCCGCGCCTTGGCGCGATCGGCGCCGCCAGCCACAAGGAGGCGCTTGGCGCGATGGTGGTGCTGATGGGCGCCGTCTGCGCGGCCCTTGCCCAGGTTTTCGTGCGCAAACTGGTGGCGACCGAACGAACTCCGGCCATCGTGTTCTGGTTCTCGGTCACCTCGACCACGCTGTCTTTCGTGACGCTGCCTTTCGGCTGGGTCGTGCCGTCGCCGGCGCAGGCGGCGCTGCTGGTCGGCGCGGGCCTTCTGGGCGGGCTTGGCCAGATTTTCCTGACCTCGTCCTATCGCCATGCCGATGCCTCGATCGTGGCCCCCTTCGAATATGCCTCGATGATCTTTGCGCTTCTCTTCGGATATTTCTTCTTCGACGAGGTGCCCACGCTGGTCATGCTGGCAGGGGCGGCCCTTGTGATCGCGGCGGGCGTGCTGATCATCTGGCGCGAACGGCAACTGGGGATTGAACGCGCACGGCAGCGCAAGGCGATGACGCCGCAGGGATAGGCCAGATGCGCGGCAGAGCGCCGGAAGCAACCTCATGGGGTGAAAAAGCTGGCCGATTCGCCTATATTGGGATCAGATGAACGATGAAGGAGGCCAAAATGACCCGTCACATCACCGACCATTCCGAGCCGCAGGCCGAAGGCACGCGGGTGAAGGCATATCTTGATATCGACCGTCAGAAAGGCATGCATCCGGCAGTGCGCGAGCTTTCCAAACGCCCCGCGTCACGCAGCGAGGAAAGCAGCAAGGTGCGTGAATACGCCCGTATCGAGCGCGGCCAGGAAACCTGATCCGGCCTTCGCGCGCCTGTAAAGGGCAGATGGGGCGGGCAGTCGTGCCCGCCCCTTATTATTAGCTGCGCACCAGCTTTTCGTAGGCTTCCGAGATGTCGCGCGTCATCGCACCCACCTCGAAGCTATAGTCGCCGATCTGGCCCACCGGCGTCACCTCGGCGGCGGTGCCGGTCAGCCAGCACTGCTCGAATCCCTCAAGCTCTTCGGGCATGATGTGGCGCTCATGCACGGTCACGCCGCGGTCGCGCAGCATTCCGATCACCGTCTGGCGGGTCAGGCCATTCAGGAAGCAGTCGGGCTTGGGCGTATGCACCTCGCCGTCCTTGACGAAGAAGATATTGGCGCCGGTCGCCTCGGCCACATAGCCGCGATAGTCGAACATCATCGCGTCCGAGCAGCCCTTGGCCTCGGCGGCGTGCTTGGACATGGTGCAGATCATGTAAAGACCTGCGGCCTTCGCCTCGCACGGGATCGTCGCGGGATCGGGGCGGCGCCATTTGGCGATGTCGAGCTTGGCGCCCTTCATCTTCGCATCGCCGTAATAGTTGCCCCATTCCCAGCCGGCCACGGCCATGCGGACGGGGTTGCGCCGGGCCGAGACGCCCATGTCTTCACCCGCCCCGCGCCAGGCAACGGCGCGCACATAGGCGTCTTTCCAGCCATTGGCCTCGAGCATGGCGTATTTCGCGGCCTCGATCTCTTCGACGGAATAGGGGATTTCCATGTCCAGCAGGTTGGCGGAACGGCGCAGGCGCTGCGAATGCTCTACCCCTTTGAAGATGCGGCCGTTATAGCACCGCTCTCCCTCGAAAACGGACGAGGCATAGTGCAGGGCGTGGGTCAGGATATGCACCTGCGCATCGCGCCACTCCACCAACTTGCCGTCGAGCCAGATCTTGCCATCGCGGTCATCATAGGCACCAGCCATTCTCTTCCTCCTTCGGACAAGCCGATTTGCGAATGTTGCGTCTATTATGTCCGTTTCGGACATAATATTGCGCGAAATCTGCGGATCGGTAACAATTGATTCTTGGAAAGTCAACAACACTGACGTAAAGTCCCAAAAAAGCATGAGGGTGGGAATGGCAGATACGGCGGCCCAGAGCGGCGAGACCCTTCTGTTTCTGACAGATGAGCAACTGCGCAAGGGCATCGAGGCGATGTTCTTCGCCTATCGCGGCTTCACCGCCGATCCCGACCGCATCCTTGAGAAATATGCCTATGGCCGCGCCCATCACCGCGCCATTCACTTCATCCACCGCCAGCCAGGGCTGACGGTCACGGCGTTGCTCGCGGTTCTTGGCGTGACCAAGCAAAGCCTCAACCGCGTGTTGCGCACGCTGATCGCGGACGGCCTTGTCGAGAACCGCGTCGGGCGCAAGGACAAGCGCGAACGCCATCTGTTCCTGACCGAGACCGGCGCGGCGCTGGAACGCGAACTCTCCGAGGCGCAGCGGGGCCGGATGCGCGCGGCCTACCGCAATGCCGGACCCCAGGCTGTGGCGGGGTTCCGGCAGGTGCTGGAGGCGATGATGGATCCCGAAATGCGCCGTCACTACCAGATGCTGAGGGACGGGCCGTGATGGCTGCGCCGCAGCAATCCGCGCCGCATCTACTGATCGTCGACGATGACGAGCGGATTCGCGGGCTCTTGCAGAAATTCCTGATGCGCAGCGGGTTCCTTGTGACCTCGGCGCGCGATGCGGCGCATGCCCGGCGCCTTCTGGACGGGCTGGAATTCAACCTGATCGTGCTGGACGTGATGATGCCCGGCGAGGACGGCCTGAGCCTCACGCGTGAGCTGCGCAAGCGGATGGCCACGCCGATCCTGCTTCTGACGGCCCGCGGCGAAACCCGCGACCGGATCGAGGGGCTGGAAGCGGGGGCCGACGACTACCTGGCCAAACCCTTTGAACCGAAAGAGCTTTTGCTGCGCATCAACGCCATCCTGCGCCGCGTGCCGCAAGAGGCGCAGACGGGGCCGAAATACCTGCATCTGGGCCCGCTGCGCTATGACCGCGACCGCGGAGAGCTGTGGCAGGGCGAAAGCCCGGTGCGCCTGACGGCGACCGAATCCGCGCTGATGCGGATCTTCGCCGCGCATGCCGGCAGCGTGGTCAGCCGCGCCGACCTGATCGACGAGCTGGGCCGCGAGCGCGGCGCGGGCGCCGAAGAGGGCGGCGGCGACCGGGCGGTCGACGTGCAGATCACCCGGCTGCGCCGCAAGATCGAGCCCGACCCGCGCGAGCCGCGCTTTTTGCAGACCGTGCGCGGCGCGGGCTACATGCTGGCCCCCGACTGAGCTTTCCCCGGGCGCGCAACATGTTGCACTGCGGCACTTGGCACCGCCCGTGCGCTATTGTCCGCTGGACTGACGTGGATGTGATTGCTAATAGGTCGGCCATGTTCGGCGGCACCATGTGCGGCCCGCAACGTCGTATCGGCCCATTCCACGGCCCGGGAAGGAGAGAGTTCGTGTCCCACGCAGAAGATCACGCAGGCACCCGGAGGGATTTCCTCTACTATGCAACCGCCGGCACGGGCGCCGTTGTCACCGGCACGGCAGTCTGGCCGCTGGTGAACCAGATGAACGCATCGGCGGACGTCAAGGCGCTGTCCTCGATCTATGTCGACATCTCGGGCGTCGAGACCGGCACCCAGCTGACGGTGAAATGGCGCGGCAAGCCGGTGTTCATCCGCCGCCGCTCGCAAGAGGAAATCGACGCGGCGCGCGCGGACGACTCGGCCGCGCTGATCGACCCGCTGGCGCAAAACGCCAACAAGCCCGATGCCGATGCCTCGGACGCGAACCGCACCCTGGACGAAGCCGGCGAATGGCTGGTGATGATCGGCGTGTGCACGCATCTGGGCTGCGTTCCGATCGGCAACGGCGCGGGCGAGTTCGGCGGCTGGTTCTGCCCCTGCCACGGCTCGCACTACGACACGGCCGGGCGGATCCGCAAGGGCCCCGCACCGCGCAACCTCGACATCCCGGTGGCTCAGTTCACCGACGAATCCACGATCCTGCTGGGCTGAGGGAGAACCTAGATGGCTGGAATTCCGCACGACCATTACGAGCCCAAGACGGGCATCGAGCAGTGGTTGCATAAACGCCTTCCGATCGTCGGACTGATCTATGACACGATCATGATCCCGACGCCCAAGAACCTGAACTGGTGGTGGATCTGGGGCATCGTCCTTGCTTTCTGCCTTGTTCTCCAGATCGTGACCGGCATCGTGCTGGTGATGCACTACACCCCGCATGTCGACCTGGCCTTCGCCTCGGTCGAACATATCATGCGTGACGTGAATGCCGGATGGGCGCTGCGCTACATCCACGCGAACGGCGCCTCGCTGTTCTTCCTGGCAGTCTATATCCACATCTTCCGCGGCCTCTACTACGGCTCCTACAAGGCCCCGCGCGAGGTGACCTGGGTCATCGGCATGATCATCTACCTGTGCATGATGGGCACCGCCTTCATGGGCTACGTCCTGCCCTGGGGTCAGATGTCGTTCTGGGGCGCCACGGTGATCACCGGCCTCTTCGGCGCGATCCCCGGCATCGGCCCGGACATCCAGGCCTGGCTTCTGGGCGGACCGGCGGTCGACAACGCCACGCTGAACCGCTTCTTCTCGCTGCACTACCTGCTGCCCTTCGTGATCGCGGCCCTCGTTGCGGTTCACATCTGGGCATTCCACACCACGGGCAACAACAACCCGACCGGTGTCGAAGTGCGCCGCGCCTCGAAAGCCGAGGCCGAGAAAGACACCCTGCCCTTCTGGCCCTATTTCGTCATCAAGGACCTCTTTGCCCTGGCACTGGTGCTTCTGGTGTTCTTCGCGGTGGTGGGCTTCATGCCAAACTATCTGGGCCACCCCGACAACTACATCGAGGCAAACCCCCTGGCGACGCCCGCGCATATCGTGCCGGAATGGTATTTCCTGCCCTTCTACGCGATCCTGCGCGCCTTCACCTCGGATGTCTGGCTGGTGATGGCGGTCAACTGGATCACCTTCGGCATTGTCGACGCCAAGTTCTTCGGCGTGATCGCCATGTTCGGCGCGATCATCGTCATGGCGCTTGCGCCGTGGCTTGACACCTCGTCGGTACGTTCGGGCCGGTATCGCCCGATGTTCAAGTGGTGGTTCTGGCTTCTGGCGATCGACTTCGTCGTGTTGACCTGGGTGGGCGCGATGCCGACCGACGGGATCTACCCCTACATCTCGCTGATCGGTGCGGCTTACTGGTTTGCCTATTTCCTCGTGATCCTGCCGCTTCTGGGCGTGATCGAGAAGCCGCTGCCCCAGCCGGCCACGATCGAGGAAGACTTCAATGCCCACTACGGCAACCCGGCCGAGTAAGGAAAAGGACCGATATCATGAAAAAACTTCTGATCTCTGCCATTTCCGCCGTGCTTCTCGGATCGGGCGTCGCCATGGCCGCCGGTGGTGAGGGCCATATTGAAGACGTGGCCTTCAGCTTCGAAAGCCCGTTCGGCAAATACGACCAGCAGCAGCTGCGCCGCGGCTTCCAGGTCTACCGGGAGGTCTGCTCGGCCTGCCACGGCCTGAAATTCGTTCCGCTGCGCTCGCTTGCCGACGAAGGTGGCCCGCAGATGGACCCCACCTGGGTGCGCGCCTTCTCGGCCGAGCTGGACGAGGCCATCGACAAGGAAACCGGCGAGCCGCGCGCGCGCAAGGAAACCGACATGTTCCCGAGCCGCTCGGGCGAGGGCATGGGGCCGGACCTGTCGCTGATGGCCAAGGCACGCGCGGGCTTCCACGGGCCCTACGGCACCGGCATCAACCAGCTGTTCCGCGGCATCGGCGGGCCGGAATACATCGTTTCGGTGCTGACCGGCTATGACGGCGAAGAGAAGGAAGAGGCCGGGTCCTACTTCTACCACAACGCCGCCTTCCCCGGGAACTGGATCGCCATGGCCCCGCCGCTGTCCGACGACCTGATCGAGTATGAGGACGGCCACGAAGCCACCGTGCATCACATGGCCGAGGACGTGGCTGCCTTCCTGATGTGGACGGCCGAGCCGAAGATGATGGCGCGCAAGCAGATGGGCTTTGTCTCGGTTCTGCTGCTGACGCTGCTGACCGTGCTGCTGTATCTGACCAACAAGCGGTTGTGGGCGCCTCACAAGGGCAAGCACGTCTGATCCGGCGCGATCCGCCTGAAGATACGGAAACGCGCCCTTCGGGGCGCGTTTTTCTTATTGCGCATGGCCCCCCAGCGGATGCTGCGCTAGGTTGGGGCGAATTGGAAGGAACCCCCATGGCCGATCCCCGCGCTCCGCGCCTGTGCGTCCTAATCGACGCCGACAATGTCCCCTCCGGCTATGCGGCCGCCATCTTCGAGGAAATCTCGGGGCTGGGCGAGGCCAGCGTGCGCCGCATCTATGGCGACTGGTCGGCGCAGCGCCTTGCCGGCTGGGCACGGCAGGTCGCCACACTCGGGCTGGTGGCCGATCAGCAATTCTCCAATACCAAGGGCAAGAACGCCTCGGATATCGGGCTGGTGATCGCGGCGATGGATTTCCTGCATTCGGGCCTGTTCGACGGGTTCGTGCTGGTTTCCTCCGACAGCGATTTCACCCGGCTGGCGGCGCGCATCCGCGAACAGGGGCTCGACGTCTACGGCATCGGAGAGAAGAAGACACCCGAAGCCTTCCGCAACGCCTGCAAGCGGTTCATCTATGTCGAGAACCTTGGCGCCGAGAGCGGCGGGGCCGAACCTGCCGCCCCGGGAACCCCCGCGACCGAAGGGGCCGAAACCGGCCAGCCCGAGGCGACGAAATTGCCGCCGTCGAAGGCCATCCCGATTATCGTCGCCGCGATGAAACGGATCGGCCTGGAAGAGGAATGGTATTCGCTTGGCCAGCTTGGCCAGTTCATAACCCAAGCAAACCCGGACTTCGACACGCGCACCTATGGCAGCGCAAAACTGTCGGACCTGCTGAAGAAAACCGGCCGCTTCGAGGTGAAGAAGGGCGAAGGCAATCACCTTGTGGTGCGCGACAAGGCCTAGGCCTTTTTCGTGCCGTAACGCGCCAGGAACATCTCGACGGCACCTTGCACCACGCGGTCCTTTTCGGCGCCCGAGGCATGGCCGACAATGCCGCAGCAGATCTTGGTATGCAGATCGGCCTTGCACAGCTCTGCGAACAGATGCGCCGCAAGATCGATATCCTCGATCTCCAGTTCGCCCCGCGCCACCGCCTTGCCCATGTAGTCCATCAAGGTCACATGCACGAAGCCGGGACCGGAGTCGTAGAAGGCGCGTGCCAGTTCGGGGAAACGTTCCCCCTCGGCCACGATCAGACGATAGACACCCTGCCCGATATCCGAGAGCATGAACTCCATGATCTGGCGCGCCGCGATCGACAGCACGACCGCGGGGGGTTGGCCGAAGTCGATCGTCTCGATCGCCTCGTCGGCCTGCCGGCGGCATTCAAGCCGGGCGACCTCCATGAACATCAGCCGCTTGTCGGGGAAATAGCTGTAAAGCGTGGCCTTGCTGACGCCGGATTCACGGGCGATGTCGTCCACGCTCGCGCCCTCGAACCCGTCGCGCAGGAACACGGTCCGGGCCCCGTCAAGAACCTGGTCGAACTTGCGCCCCTTGCGGATTTTATCGGCGTTCATGCTGGCCCCTTACAGGTTGTGCCGCGCGTGTCCGGTTCAACATAGACCGTCCGGTTCAGCTTCGGCAAGCGGATGCCGCCCGTGACGCCGCGCTCAGTCATCGGGCGCATCGTCGGGCCGGTGCAGGACGCCCAGCCTGCGGGCAAGGCCGGGGGCCTTGTGGCGCATGGCGCCGCGCAACGCATAATGGCCGAAATACCACGCCGCCTCGGCCCCCGAGAGGCCCAGGTGGTCACGATAAAGTGCCCAGGTATCGCGCGCCGCCCGCCCCTTGGCCGAGGACAGCGAGGCATGCCCGTGATGATAGGTGCACAGCACCTCGTTCAACCCCACCGCCACACCGCCCGCACGCAAAAGCGCGATCAGGAAGGCGAAATCCTGCCGTCGGCGCAGCTGCGGCATGCGCTGCGCGCCAAGCCAGGCCCGGTCGATCATGACGGTCGAGAAGCCCATGACATTCGTCTTGAGGAAATCCCGGTAGCGGATGCGCCGGGGCAGCCCGAAATGCAGGTCCCGCCCCGTGCCGCCATGGCGCCGGGCATAGGCGGTTGCCCCGATCTGCGCGCGTTCGGCCTCGAGAAAAGCGGTCTGGCGGGCCAGCTTGGGCGGGTGCCACTCGTCATCGGCATCCAGAAACGCCACCCACCGGCCACGCGCCACGTCCAGCCCGGCATTGCGCGCCGGCCCCGCCCCCTCGTTGCGGGGCTGGCGGATATAGCGGATGCGCGGGTCTCTCAGAAAGGGCGCGACGGCCTTTTCCGTTCCATCCCGCGAGGCATCGTCGATCACGATCGCCTCCCAGTCGTCGAGCGTCTGCGCCTGCACCGAGGCAAGCGCACGCGCCACCGTCGCCTCGGCGTCATGGCAGGGGATTATGGCGCTGACGCGGGGAAGCATCAGCCGATCCGGCCGCGCGCACCGCCGGTCTGGCCGCGGTCGCGCAGCAGCTGGTCAAGGATCACGCAGGCCATCATCGCCTCGGCCACCGGCACCGCGCGGATCCCCACGCAGGGATCGTGCCGCCCCTTGGTGACGACCTCGACCTCTTCGCCCACCGCATTGATCGAGCGGCGCGGCGTCAGGATCGACGAGGTCGGCTTGACCGAGAAGCGCACCACGACGGGCTGGCCGGTGGTGATGCCGCCCAGAATGCCGCCAGCGTGGTTCGACAGGAATTCGGGACCCTCCGGCCCCATCACGATCTCGTCGGCATTCTCGATCCCGCTGAGCGCGGCAGCGGCCATGCCCTCGCCGATCTCGACGCCCTTCACCGCGTTGATCGACATCATCGCGGCGGCAAGCTCGGTGTCCATCTTGCCGTAGATCGGCGCGCCAAGACCGGGTGGGCAGCCCTCGGCCACGACCTCGACCATCGCGCCGACCGAGCTGTGCCCCTTGCGGATCGCATCAAGGTAATCGGCCCATTCGTCCACCACCGCGGCATCGGGGATGAAGAAGGGATTGCGCAGGATCTCGTCGCGGTCAAAGCGCGCCCGGTCGATCTGCTTGACGCCCATCTGCACCATGTATCCGGTGATGCGCAGACCGGGCACCAGTTCGCGCAGCACCGCCTGCGCCACGCCGCCCGCGGCCACGCGCGCCGCCGTTTCCCGCGCGCTGGAGCGCCCGCCCCCACGATAATCGCGCAGCCCGTATTTCTGGTGATAGGTGATGTCGGCATGCCCCGGGCGGAACTGCTGCGCGATGGCACCGTAATCCTTGCTGCGCTGGTCGGTATTCTCGATCATCAGCTGGATCGGCGTGCCGGTGGTGCGCCCCTCGAAGGTGCCCGACAGGATCTTGACCTGATCGGCCTCCTGGCGCTGCGTCGTCATCTTCGACTGGCCGGGGCGGCGGCGATCCAGAAACACCTGGATGAACTCCTCGCTCAGCGCGATGCCGGGCGGGCAGCCGTCGACCGTGGCGCCGATCGCGGGGCCGTGGCTTTCGCCCCAGGTGGTGACGCGGAACATGTGCCCGAAGGTATTGAAGCTCATCTCGGATCTCCTTTGCTAAGGCATTAGCCGCCACCCGGACCTCGCTCAAGCAGATTCCCCTTGCGTCAGGCGTGGCGGCCCCTATGTTTCGCCTTACCTCGGGGTGCTCCGGCAGGGGCTGAGATGCGGCGACGCGAACCCGTTGAACCTGAACCGGTTAAGACCGGCGGAGGGAAGGTATCTCGGGTTTCGCCCGGCCTGACCCCGCCCGTCAGCCATTGGAGAACCTGATGAAACACACTCTGATGCTTGCGGGTCTTTTCGTTGCCACGGCTGCCGTGGCCGATGAAAGCCCCACGCTTACCGTCTATGCGCCCGATTATTTCACCTCGGAATGGGGCCCCGGCCCCGCGATCGAGGACGGGTTCGAGGCCGTCTGCGGCTGCGATCTGAAATTCGTCGCGGGCGATGTTCTGCCGCGCATCCTGCTTGAGGGCGCGCGGACCGAGGCCGATGTGGTGATCGGCCTGAACACCGATGTCACCGCGCGGGCGCGCGCCACCGGCCTTTTTGCCCCCCACGGGCAGGACATCTCGGTCCTGACCCTGCCCATCGAATGGAACGACGACACCTTCCTGCCCTTCAACTGGAGCGAAACCGCCTTCATCTACGACAAGACCCGGCTAAAGGCGCCGCCCCAAAGCTTCGAGGCGCTGCTGGACGCGCCCGACGATCTGAAGATCGCGATTCAGGACCCGCGCAGCTCGATCTCGGGGCTGGCGCTTCTGTTGTGGGTCAAGGCGGTCTATGGCGAACGTGCGCCCGAGGCTTGGGCCAAACTTGCCCCCAAGGTGCTGACCGTGACGCCCGGCTGGTCGGAAAGCTACGGCCTGTTCACCGATGGCGAGGTCGACATGGTGCTCAGCTACACCACCTCGCCCGCCTATCACATCATCGCCGAGGAAGATGACACCAAGGCCGCCGCGATCTTCCCCGAAGGGCATTACTTCCTGACCGAGGTTGCCGCGCAGTTGAACACGACCGATCAGCCCGAACTGGCGCAGGCCTTTATGGATTATATCCTGTCGGACGGGTTCCAGGGCATGATCGCCACCGCAAACTGGTCCTATCCGGCGGTCATCAAGGACGGCTTCCTGCCCGAAGGCTTCGCCGCCCTGCCGCGCCCCGAAAAGACGCTGTTCTTCTCGGAGACCGAGGCCGAGGCGCTGCGCCAGCCGGCCCTGGACGAATGGCGCGCCGCGTTCAACTGACGCTCGGGCCCGCGCTTCTGGCGGCTTTGCTGGTGGCGGCGCTGGTTCTGGGCACGCTCGGCGCGGTGGCGATCCGCGCCGGCGGCTTCGGCGCCCTGCGGGGCGCCGACATGCAGGCGCTTTGGTTCACGCTGTGGCAGGCGGCGCTATCGGCCGGGCTGTCATGCCTGCTGGCAGTGCCGGTGGCCCGCGCGCTCGCCCGGCGGCGCTTTGCGGGGCGGGCGCTGCTTATCTCGCTTCTGGGGGCGCCGTTCCTGCTGCCCTCCATCGTCGCGGTCATGGGGCTTTTGTCGGTCTTCGGCCGCAACGGCATCGTCAACGGCACGATGGCCGCTCTCGGCCTGCCCGGCATCCGGCTTTACGGCGCGCATGGCGTGATCCTGGCCCATGTGTTCTTCAACATGCCGCTGGCCACGCGCATGCTGCTGCATGGCTGGCAAGGCATCCCGGCCGAAAGGTTCCGGCTGGCCGCATCGCTTGGCTTCAGGCCGCGCGACATCCACCGCCATCTGGAAATGCCGATGCTGCGCGCGGTCCTGCCCGGCGCCTTCCTGGCGATCTTCCTTGTCTGCCTGACCTCCTTCGCGGTGGCGCTCACGCTTGGCGGCGGGCCGCGCGCCACCACGGTCGAGCTTGCGATCTACCAGGCCTTCCGCTTCGATTTCGACCTTGGCCGCGCGGCAAGCCTTGCTCTGGTGCAGGTGGGCCTCTGCCTTGCCGCGCTTGCCATCAGCGCACGCGCCACGCTGCCCTCGGGCTTCGGCGCGGGGTTGGACCGGGCGGCACCGCCCGCACCGGCAGGCGCCGGCCTTCTTCTGCGCGACATCGCGGCGATCGCCGCCGCCACGGCCTTTCTGCTGGTGCCGATCATGGCGGTGCTGGCGCGCGGCCTGCCCGCCCTGAACGACCTGCCCGCGGGACTGTGGCGGGCCGTCACCACCTCGGTTGCAATCGCGCTCGGCTCTACCGCGTTGACACTGGCGCTTGCGCTGCCGCTCGCGCTTGCCGCTACCCGCCACCGTTGGGCCGAGGCCGCCGCCATGCTGCCGCTGACCGCCTCGTCCCTGGTCATCGGCACCGGGCTTTTCGTGATCGTGCGGCCCTATGTGAACCCCGTCTCGCTGGCCCTGCCCGTCACGCTGATCGCCAATGCCGCGATGACGCTGCCCTTCGCATTGCGCACCCTCCTGCCCGAGGCACGCGTTCTCGCCGCCGATTACGACCGGCTGGCCGCCTCGCTCGGGCTGCGCGGGATCGCGCGACTGCGCTACCTGACGCTGCCGCGCCTTGCCCGCCCGCTCGGCTTTTCCGCGGGGCTGGCGGCGGCCTTCTCGATGGGCGATCTCGGGGTCATCACGCTCTTCTCGGACGGCGAGACGAAAACCCTGCCGCTTGCGCTGTTCCAGCTGATGGGGGCCTACCGCATGGATCAGGCCGCCGCCGCCGCCGCACTGCTGATGGCGCTGACCTTCGCCCTGTTCTGGGCCTTTGACCGGATCGGACACCATGCTGACCCTCGATAACCTGCTCCTGACCCAGGACGATTTCCGCCTGAGCGCGCATTTCAAGGTGCCCCCCGGCACGCGCTGCGCCGTGATCGGCCCCTCGGGCGCGGGGAAATCCACACTTCTCTCCGCGATCGCGGGCTTCTTCGCCCCCACCGCAGGGCGCATCCTGTGGAACGGTCAGGACATCACCGACGCCCCCCCCGGCAACCGCCCGCTGTCCATGCTGTTCCAGGACCAGAACCTTTTCCCGCATCTGACCGTGGCACAGAATCTCGGGCACGGGCTTTCGCCCGCGCTGCGCCTTGACCGCAAGGACCACGCCCGGATCGACGCCGCCCTGGCCCGCACCGGGCTCGAAGGGCTGGGCACACGCAAACCCGCCGAGCTTTCGGGCGGCCAGCAAAGCCGCGTGGCCCTCGCCCGCGCCCTGTTGCGCGCGCGTCCCCTGCTTTTGCTGGACGAGCCCTTCTCGGCCCTCGGCCCCGCCCTGAAGGGCGAGATGCTGGACCTCGTGGCCACCCTTGCCCTCGAACAGAACACCGCCGTCCTCATGGTCACCCACGACCCGCAGGACGCACGCGATTTCGCGCAATGCACCATCCTCGTGGCCGAGGGCCTGGCCCATCCGCCGCAACCCACGGCGCAACTGCTCGACACTCCGCCCCCGGCGCTGCGCGCCTATCTCGGCGATGCGCTTTCACCTCGTGGAAATATCCCGGGGGGAACGTGAACGGGGGCCAGCGGCCCCCGTTTGCGTCGGGGGGCAGCGCCCCCCGCCCGCCATGTCAGTAGATCACGACAGAGCGGATCGATTCGCCCGAATGCATCAGGTCGAACGCCTTGTTGATGTCCTCCAGCGGCATCGTATGGGTGATCATCGGATCGATCTCGATCTTGCCGTCCATATACCAGTCCACGATCTGCGGCACATCGGTGCGCCCGCGCGCCCCGCCGAACGCCGTGCCCTTCCAGATCCGCCCGGTCACAAGCTGGAACGGCCGCGTCTGGATCTCGGCCCCCGCCGGCGCCACGCCGATGATGATCGACTGGCCCCAGCCGCGATGGGTGCATTCCAGCGCATCGCGCATCACCTTGACGTTGCCGGTGCAGTCGAAACTGTAATCCGCGCCACCGATCTGATCGAAGGGGGTCTTGGTCATGTTGACGATATGGCTGACCACATCGCCCCCGATCTCCGAGGGGTTGACGAAATGGGTCATGCCGAAGCGCTCGCCCCATTCCTTTTTCGAGTTGTTCAGATCCACCCCGATGATCATGTCGGCCCCGGCCAGCCGCAACCCCTGGATCACGTTCAGCCCGATCCCGCCCAGCCCGAACACCACCGCCTTCGCGCCGATCTCGACCTTGGCGGTGTTGATGACCGCGCCGACCCCGGTCGTCACCCCGCAACCGATATAGCAGACCTTGTCGAAAGGCGCATCGGGCCGGATCTTGGCAAGCGCGATCTCGGGCATCACGGTGTGGTTGGCGAAGGTCGAACAGCCCATGTAATGCAGGATCGGCGTGCCATCGAGCATCGAGAACCGCGTCGTGCCATCGGGCATCAGCCCCTGACCCTGGGTGCCGCGGATCGCGGTGCAGAGGTTCGTCTTCTGCGACAGGCAGGACGGGCAGGACCGGCATTCCGGCGTATAAAGCGGGATGACGTGATCGCCGGGCTTCAGCGAGGTCACGCCCGGCCCGACCTCAAGCACCACGCCCGCGCCCTCATGGCCCAGAATCACGGGGAACAGGCCTTCGGGGTCCGCTCCCGACAATGTGAATTCATCCGTGTGACAGATGCCCGTAGCCTTGATTTCCACCAGAACTTCGCCCGCTTTGGGCCCTTCGAGGTTCACCTCCATGATTTCAAGCGGCTTTCCGGCCTCAAGGGCAACGGCGGCACGGGTTCTCATCGGCAGATCCTCCTTGTATAGATTGGCAAAGCCTGCGGCATTGCCCGGGCAAGTTCAACTATGGGATGCGACACAATGATCAGATTTACCGCCCTTTCTGCCGTTGCGCTTCTTGCCGCCTGCGAACCGGCCCCGGTCGAAAGCCTGCCGCCCGTCTCGCAGCCGCAGCCCTATGTCGGCCCGCTTGCCCCGCAGCCCGATGCGCTGGAAGAGCGGCAACCCGACAGCTGCAAGGCGGTCGAATATGTGGCCTATCTGGGCCAGCCCGGCAGCGTGATCCCGACGCTGGCCATCTCGCGCCCGTTCCGGGTGGTGGAATGGCGCGGGATCGAGGCGCAGGAATACAACCCGCAGCGCGTCGTCTTCCGCCTGGATGCGGCGGGCAACATCTTCAACATTGATTGCGGCTGATCCGATGGGCACCCGAACCCTGCGCGCAGCGCTTGCCCTTGCCGCCGCTCTGGCCGTGACCGGCTGTCGCCCCGATATCCCCGACGCAGACCCGGCCGGTATGGCCGACGCCTGTGGCGCCGCCGATCTTCAGCATCTGGTGGGGCAGCCCGCCTCGGTGCTCGAGACGATGAAATTCTCGCAGCCCGTGCGCATCCTGCGCCCCGGCATGGCTGTTACCATGGACTACCGCCCCGACCGCCTGAACATCGAAATCGACGCACAGGAAGTGATCGCGCGGGTGCATTGCGTCTGACCCGCGCGATTGCCCCGGCGATCAGTCGGTCTGGATACGATAGGTGGTGTGGCATTCCTTGCACGCACCGCCGACGCCGCCCATCCCGGCCTTGAGCGTATCGAGCGAGCTGGTGTCGACCGCCTGCGCGGCCTTGTAAAGCGCGTCTGCCTTGGTGCTGAAATCGTCGAAATTCGCCCAGATCTCGGGCTTGGCCTCCGAGACGGGGTCGGTCTCGTTCGCCTCGAACACCTGCGGGATGGTGTTGGCGGCGGCGGCAAGCGCCGCGGCGGCCTCGGCGGCCTTGTCGGCATCGAACGCCGCTTTGCCGCCGGCCATGTCGCCCAGAATTCCGGTATTCGCGCGGATGACACCCATCGTATCCATCCGCGTCTTGACCACGGGGTTCTGCACCCCTTCCTTGGCGAATGCGACGCCCGCGGCACAGATCAGGCCTGCGGCAATAATTTTGCTCGAGAAGTTCACGGCGTTCCTCCTTGACTACAATGTCGCCAAGCATAGCCCAAAGCGCCCTGAATCCCATGGCGGTATTTGCGGCCCGAAGGGGTGCTCACCGAATTGTCATCCCAAAGGAAAACCCCGCCCGAAGGCGGGGTTCTTGCGGAAGGAAGCGACCCGGGCGGCCGAACTGGGTGGGGGCTGAACATCGACCACCCGGGCGCTTAGCGTGTTCCGCCACCTCTGCTTTTGCCCCCCAATCGCGGCGGGTTCGGGAAAGGCCGCTGGCATTTCGCGGGTCTTTTCGTGGCAAAATCGCGGCCGTCGCCGGGGGTGCTTGATTTGCTGCGGGGGGGATGTCACTCTTTCGTCATGACGGTCCGGATGCCGACCCCCTTTCCCCAGCAACCGGCTGCGCCCGCGCAGGTCGCCTTCGACCGGGCCGAGCTTTCGTGCATTCTGGCGCTTTACGGCAAGATGGTCGCGGCCGGAGAATGGCGCGACTATGCGATGAGCTTTCTGCGCGATGTCGCCGTTTTCTCAGTGTTCCGGCGTGCGACCGAACATCCTCTGTTCCGCATCGAAAAACGCCCCGCGTTGCGCAACCGCCAGGGGCAATATGCGGTGCTGGGCATGGACGGCCAGATCCTCAAGCGCGGGCAGGATCTGCCCACGGTGCTGCGCGTGCTGGAACGCAAGCTGATCCGCCCGGTCGACTGATCATCCCGGACGGCGCGCGCCCAGGAAGGGCCCCTCGCCCGCCGCCTCGATCCGCGCAAGGCATTCGGCAAGCCCCTCATGGGCGACATTCATCGAATGGCCGTTGGCATGGATCAGCCGCGCCCCGTCACAGACCAACGCGACATGCCCCTTCCAGAACAGAAGGTCGCCCCGCCGCAGCGCGGCCCCCGGCGGCAGCGGCGCGCCAAGGGCCGCGTGTTGCAGGTCGCTGTCGCCCGGGCAGGGCCGCCCGCAGGCGGCATAGGCCAGCTGCACCAGCCCCGAGCAATCCACCCCCGAGCGGCTGTTTCCGCCCCAAAGATAGGGGGTTCCCAGCAGGCTTTCGGCCACATCGACCGGATCGTCGGCCCAATCGCCAAGCGCGCGTAGATGCGCCCGCGGGATCCAGCCTTCGGGCGTGCGGGCGAAATTCCCCTGCGCCTCGGTCACGCTGACCCGTGCGCCAAGCGACAACAGCGTAAGCTCGCGCTGCCTGACCGAAGGTTCGGGGTAAAGATGCGTGGCCGGGGCCGAAACCCAGTGGCTGGGCGCGCGGGCGGGCGCAAGCGCAGCCTCGACCACCCAGCCGCAATAGCCGTCGGCCTCGGCGCGCAGGAAGGCCCAGCCATCCTGCCGGTCCAGAACCAGAAGCGCGGCCCCCATCAGAAGCTGACGGTCGCGCGCGCCGCCGGGCGTGGCGCAGAGATCGGCCAGCGGCACCGCCAGCCGCGCGGGCGTTCCCGGAACGAATTTGCGCCCCTCAAGCGCGCCACGCAGCGAGACATGTGCCACGTGCTCATTGGCGGGGGTCAGGCGGCGGTCGCTCATAGGTCCAAAACCTCGGGCAGGGCTGCCAGGATCGCGCGCGCACCTTGCCCGACGCCGCCCTTGAGGCGTGCGGGCGCGGCGGCGGGCTGCCAGCCGTAAATGTCGAAATGCGCGAAACGCGGGGTCCGGGTGACGAACCGGCGCAGGAACAGCGCCGCCGTGACCGAGCCCGCCATCCCGCCCCCCGGCGCATTGTCGAGATCGGCGATCGCCGGTTCGATCAGGGGTTCATACGGCGCCCAGAACGGCATGCGCCACAGCGGATCGGCCACCCGCGCGGCCGCACCGCTCAGCGCCGCGGCAAGCCCGTCGTCATCGGTATAGAACGGCGGCAGATCGGGGCCGAGCGCCACCCGCGCAGCCCCCGTCAGCGTGGCCATGCAGACCAGCAGATCGGGCGTTTCCTCATCGGCCAGGGCAAGCGCATCGGCCAGCACCAGCCGCCCCTCGGCATCGGTGTTGTTCACCTCGACCGTCAGGCCCTTGCGGCTTGTCAGCACGTCCTGCGGCCGGAAGGCATTGCCGGACACCGCATTTTCCACCGCCGGCACCAGAACCCGCAAGCGCAAGGGCAGCTTCAGCGCCATAATCATGCGCGCAAGCCCCATCACCGTGGCCGCCCCGCCCATGTCCTTCTTCATCAGCCCCATCGAGGCGGCGGGCTTGAGATCCAGCCCCCCGGTATCGAAACAGACGCCCTTGCCGACCAGCGTCAGGCGCGGCCCGGCATCACCCCAACGCAGATCCAGAAGGCGCGGCGCGCGCGGGCTGGCGCGCCCGACGGCATGGATCATCGGCAGGTTCCCGGCCAGAAGATCGTCGCCCCGCAGCGCCAGGGCCGTTGCCCCGAATTCATCCGCAAGCGCGCAGAAGGCCGCCTCAAGCTCCTCCGGGCCCATGTCCGAGGCGGGCGTGTTGATCAGGTCGCGGGTCAGCGCCTCGCCGGCCGCGATCGCCTCGATCCGTGCGGGGTCAAGCCCGGCGGGGCAGACAAGCCGCGCCGCGGGCCGCTTGGCTGCCTTGTAGCGCGTGAACCGATAGGCCGCGAGAAGCCAGCCAAGAGCGGCCTCTTCGGCCTCTGCGGTGCTCAGGTCGCCCTCGATGTGCCAATCGCCCTCGGGCAAGGCTTCGGCCGCGCGGGCAAGAAGGAAACGGCTGCGGGCACGGGCCGACGGTGTGCCGGTGCCGAACAGCGCCACTTCGGGCCCGCCATCGGCGCCGGGCAGCACACAAAGCTGCCCCAGGGCGCCGGTGAAACCCTGCGCCCCGGCCCAGGCTTGTTGCGGGGGCGGCAGATCGCCCAGCCGCGCCGCAGTCCCGTCTTCGGGCACAAGGTAAAGCGGGCGGGCAGCGGCCTTTCCGGCGGCAAAACGCATGGTATCGGCGGCGGTCATCGTGATCCTTCCAGGCGGAGACAAGCTGATCCGCAGCCTAGCGCCTGGCGCGCGCGCTGCAAGAGCGGCTCAGAGGCTCAGATCGCGCAAGTCCCACACTTCGGTCAGCGAGCGCGTGCCGATCCGCACCAGACGCCCCAGCGTCGCGGCCAGCGCGACAGTGTCCCCCGCCCCGGCGCAACAGCCGACATCGCGGGCCAAGCGCCCAAGCGAGATCATCCCGACCTGCCCCGCCCGGTCCGCCAGTTCCGCCGCGATGCCCGCAACCCTTTCACCCTGACCGGCCTGACCGGCCGTGCGGATCGCGGCCAGAAGCACCGCCATCTCTTCCATCACCGCCGAGATCAGCCGCTCTGCCCCCGCCTGACCCAATTCCGCATAAAGCGCGGCCAGGCGCACGGGATCGACCCGCACACCTTCCTCATGCCGCAAAACCGCAATCCTGTTCACCCCAGGCACCCCCATGATTTCCGGCGTCCCCACGCCCGATGCCAGCAACCTGAGGCCAAGACCTCAAGAATTCGTTTCCGGAATCCGAAAAATATCTCGAATTCCGGGGGCAGAGTCTTTATCCAGTCGCAGACTGAAATCCCGCCACAAGCGACGGAAAGCAACGACGATGAAAGAACATGTGCGCCCGCTTCCCTCCTATCTGGTCCAGCGTTATCAGGGTTGGAAGGCAACGACCTATGCCGAAAACCGGGTCTGGTACAAACGCCTGGCCGACGAAGGGCAGCGCCCCCGCGCGATGGTGATCTCGTGCTGCGACTCGCGCGTGCATGTCACCTCGATCTTTGGGGCCGATCAGGGCGAGTTCTTCATTCACCGCAACATCGCCAACCTCGTGCCGCCCTACAACCCCGATGGCGATCACCACGGTACCTCGGCCGCGCTGGAATATGCGGTGCGCGCGCTGAAGGTGGCCCATCTGATCGTGCTGGGCCACTCGCAATGCGGCGGCGTCGCGGGATGCGAGGCGATGTGTACCGGCCACGCGCCGGACCTCGAGGACAAGACCTCTTTCGTGGGCACCTGGCTCAATCTGCTGCGCCCGGGTTTCGACAGGGTCGCCAACCTGCCCGAGGCCGAGCGCACCCGCGCGCTGGAGCGTGAGGCGGTGGTCATCAGCCTGGAAAACCTGATGACCT
Source organism: Rhodobacter maritimus (assembly GCF_058747975.1). Taxonomy (NCBI): domain Bacteria; kingdom Pseudomonadati; phylum Pseudomonadota; class Alphaproteobacteria; order Rhodobacterales; genus Rhodobacter; species Rhodobacter maritimus. The sequence goes on from NZ_CM179095.1 coordinate 2,687,757, forward strand.
TCCCCTTCGTCACCGCCGCGCTCGAGGCCGGCGACATGACGCTGCACGGGCTCTGGACGGATATCGGCGCGGGCGGGCTTGAACAATACGAACCCGCCAGCGGCCAGTTCGTGCCGCTCTGAACGCCCGGCACAGGGCCCGCTATTGCAGGACCTGCCCCGCGGGCCAGCTGAGCGTGGTTTCCAGCCGGATTTCCTGCGTCTCTCCGGCGCTCAGGTCGAATTCCCAAGCCAGGATACCGCGCTGCCCGTCCAGGTCGCTCTGGCTTGCGGGCGGCGTGGACGAGTGGCGGATCACCAGATCCTCCTGCTCGGAATAGGGAACCTGGTCGATCACGCGCAGCGGCCAGTCCTCGCCCGTCAGGTTTTCGACCTTCAGGATCGCCACCTCGCGCAGCTCGTTCGACTTGGTAATGACCCCGCGGTCGCCCTCGGTCTTTTCGGGCACCAGACGCTCCAGCCGGATGCCGTCGATCGGGCCGAAACCAAGGCGCAACTCGTCGCCCGCCGCGGTCAGCGGCAGATAGGCCTGCCCGACCATTGCGCCATCGGCAAACAGCGTGGCTGCGCCGGGTAGCAGCACCTGCCCGCTGTCATTGGGCGCGCGCGCCACCAGGAAGGCCGAGGAATCGCGCGCGGGCACGGCTTCGGCCACGACCTCGGGGCGCAAGGCCACGTCGTCCAGCTTCAGCCGCAGCGCCTCGACCCCGTCGCGGATATCGACCGGCGCGCCGTAGCGATAGGTCACGGTTGCGCCCATCATCTCGGGCGTGGCGGCTTCCATCAGCACCGGCGCCGGGGCCGCGCCCATCGCCGCATCGGCGGCATATTCGGACTCGAGCTTGGCGCGGGCCGAGGCCATCGGGCGCAGCTCTTGCGGCGGGCCGATCCGGCGCAGCCAGGGCCAAAGCTGCGAGGGCGCGGACTGCTCGGCCGGGCGCGCGGTCGAAAGGGTCAGCTCCACCCCGCTCCAATCCTCGCCCGAGGCTTGCGAGACCACCACGCCGCGCTCCAGCGCAAGGCTGCCTGCGGCACGGTCAAGGCGCAGATCGTAGACCGGCTGCCAGCTGGCATTGGGGGTGAAGGTCGTGATCTCGAGCACGCCGCTGCCCTCGACCGTGGCGGCAAGCGTCATCTTGTCCGCCCCCTCGTCGATCAGCGCGGCCAAGGCCTGACGCGCCTTGTCCAGCGCCTCGCGGTCGGATTTCAGCGCGCGGTCAGCGGCGATGGCCTCTTGCTCGGCCGCAAGCGCCGCCCGGCTTGCACTCAGCACCTCGGCACCGACCATCTGCGACAACGCGCGCAGATCCTCGGCATCGGTGCTGTCGGGCTTCAGCCCGCGCAGGAAGGCGATCTGCTCTTGCGCGGCACCGGCCTTCAGGCGGATCGCCTCGACCTCGGCCTCGCGTGCGGCAAGCGCGATCTCGAGCCGCTCGACCTCGCCCCGCGCGGCCTGCACGGCGGGCGGGGTCATGTCGCCCGTCACGGGCTGGCGCCCGTCGACCAGCGTGACCGAGCCGATGCGCACGCCCGCGCCCGCCACGCGCAGCTGCGACGGATCGGTGCCCTGCGGCAGGTCGGGCACGATCAGCTCATGCACGCCCTCGGGTGCCGTCAGGTCGACCTGGCGCGTGACCGATGCCCCCCAGGGATAAAGCACGACGGCAGAGACGCGGCCTGGCGCCTCGATCGTATCGGCCCAAAGCGCCAGCGGCGCGACAGAGCAAAGCAGGGTGAAGAACGGCAAACGGGTGGGACGCATGGAAACCTCCTGACAGGATGGCGCGAGGGTTTCCCGCGACGGCCCGAAAAGCAAGAGGGCCCCGCATCACGAGGCCCTCACGTTTTGTCCATCACGCCGGGGCGAAGCGCCCGCTCAGCCCTTTTTCAGGCAGCGATTGCCAAGCGTTTCGGCAATCTGCACCGCGTTCAGCGCCGCGCCCTTGCGCAGGTTGTCGGAAACGCACCACAGGTTGATGCCGTTCTCGATGGTGCTGTCCTGACGGATGCGGCTGATGAAGGTGGCGTAATCGCCCACGCATTCCTTGGGCGTGACGTAGCCGCCGGGCTCGCGCTTGTCGACCACCATGATGCCCGGCGCCTCGCGCAGGATGTCGCGGGCCTCGTCCTCGTCCAGGAATTCCTCGAACTCGATATTGATCGCTTCGGAATGGCCCACGAACACCGGCACGCGCACGCAGGTTGCGGTGACCTTGATCGACGGATCGACGATCTTCTTGGTCTCGGCCACCATCTTCCACTCTTCCTTGGTCGACCCGTCGTCAAGGAAAACGTCGATATGCGGGATCACGTTGAAGGCAATTTCCTTGGTGAACTTCTTCGGCGGCACCTCGGCGGTGGGGTTGTAGACGGCCTTCGTCTGCTCCCACAGCTCGTCCATGCCGTCCTTGCCCGCGCCCGAGACCGACTGATAGGTCGACACCACGACGCGCTTGATGCGCGCGCGCTCATGCAGCGGCTTCAGCGCCACCACCATCTGCGCGGTCGAGCAGTTGGGGTTCGCAATGATCATCTTGTTGCGGTAGTTCTCCACCGCCTCGGGGTTCACTTCCGGCACGACCAGCGGGATTTCGGGGTCGTAGCGATAAAGCGACGAGTTGTCGATCACCACGCAGCCCTGGCGGGCCGCGATGGGGGCGTATTTCTTCGTCGCGTCCGACCCGATGGCGAAAAGCGCGATGTCCCATCCGGTGAAATCGAAGCCCTCGATGTCTTTGGTCTTGATGGTCTTGTCGCCAAAGCTGACCTCGGTGCCAAGCGAACGGCGCGAGGCAAGCGCGGCGATCTCATCGACCGGGAACTGGCGTTCGGCCAGGATATTCAGCATTTCGCGGCCCACGTTGCCCGTGGCGCCTGCGACGACGACTTTGTAGCCCATCAGGACCTCCTTCTCGAAAGAACGAGGCCCCTTAGCGGAAAGCCGTGACTTTGGGAAGGGAGAACCGTGTCATTCCGCGCGGGTGATGCGCGAATCCCGCTGCATGAGGGCGGCCACATGCGCCGCCTCGGCATTGAAGTCATGCGGCACCTGTTCGGCCGAGCGCCGGCCAGACAGGGACAGCGAGGCGAAGAAATCGAACCCGAAAAGGCGCAGCACAGAGACTTCGCTGCGCGCCAGCATGTCGATCATCATCAGCCCCGTGGTCGGCGGGGCCGGCAGGCGCGCGCCAAGCGCGGCGATCTCGGCCTGCGGATGCAGGTAGAAGCCGGGGCTCGTGGCGATGTCGAAGCGCAGCCGCTTGCGCTTGGGCGACATCCACAGGAAGCGATGCGGATGCAGGCGCGCGCGGTCCGCCGGGCCAAGCGCGGTGGCAAGCGCCAGCCAGTCGGTACGCGTGCCATGCGATGCGGGCGACGGCATCGGCGCGCGGTTGATGCGGATCACCAGGTCGGCCGCGTCGATCTGCGCACCATAGCCTTGCCCCGACAGAGACCGCGCATTGCCGACCAGCGCCACCGATTTTCCCGCCAGCTCGGCCAGAAGGTCCGAGAACGGGACCGACAGCGCCGCCAGCGGCGCCTCGTGCCGCAGGGTGCGGGCAATCAGGAAACCAAGCCGGGTCATGGCGCCAGAAGCCCGCGGTAGATGCGCACGAGGGCGGCCGCCTCATCCTCGATGCGAAAGCCGTTCTCGACCCGCTGGCGTGCGGCCAGTGCCGCGCGCGCGCGCAGGCCCGCATCATCGAGATAGGGCGCGGCGGCGGCGGCTAGGGCCTCGATATCGCCGGGCGGCACAAGCGCGCCGGTGCACCCCTCTTCGATCAGTTCCTCGAAGGCCCCCACGCGCGTGGCAACCGCGGGCACCCCGCAGGCCATCGCCTCAAGCGGGGTCAGGCCGAACCCCTCCCACCGCTGCGGCGCGACATAAAGGTCAAGCACCTGATACCATTCGGCCATCCGGTCCACGGTGACCTCGGGCAGGAACAGGATGCGCGCGCCCAGCCCCGCGCGGGCCACGCGGGCCTTCAGATCCTCAAGGAACGCACCGTGCTGTTCGGTGGCGCGCCCCATCACAAGGCCCACCGCGCCGGGGCGGTCCGGCAGCAGCCGGATCATCGCCTCCACGAAGGCATCGGTGCCCTTTTGCGCGCGGATGCGGCCATAGCAGCCGACCAGCACCGCATCCGGCAGGCCCAGCCGCGCCCGCAGGGCCGCGCGATCGGCGGGCGGGGCGAACCCTTTCGTGTCGATCCCGTGCAGGACCACGCTTGCCGGACGCTCCAGATAGGCCGCCGTGCGCGACGAAGTGGCCACCACGCCGTCCATCTTGCCGATCAGCCACCGCGTATAGCCGGTGTGCTTGCGCTGCGAGGCCGAGGTGAACAGAAGCTTCAGCCGCCGCCGGAAGACCCCGCGCAGGACAAGGCCCAGCAGCATCTCGGTATTGCGCCGCGCATGCCACACGCGCCAGCGGTCGCGCGGCAGGAACGGCAGGCGCCAGAGCGGCAGGTGCGGCAGGCTGTCCGGCAGGCCCGGACCGGTGACGGCGATCCCGATCATCCCCGCCTGCACCGGCACCAGCCGCACCACCGTGGCCGTCACCCCCGACAGGCGGCGCTTGAGATTGGGTGCGATGACCTCGATCCGGTCGATGCTGGGCGTCGCCATGGCAGGCTCCTACTAGCGGGTCCCGGCACTGTCGCGCGACAGGACATAGAAGGCCAGCCCCGCGATGACCGGCACAAGGAAGAACAGGAACAGCGCCGAAAAGGCCTGCTCGGGGGTGCCGCGCGCCGACGTGGTTTCATAGACGACCCGAGAGCCGAACTGGAACCCCGCCACCCCGATGATCGAGAACATGTTCAGAAGCGTCACCCCGCGCCCCACCAGATGCGGCGGAAGGAACGCGCGCCCATGCGCCATGATCGCGGGGAACGAGGCCCCGAACAGCCCCATCGCCGCCAGAAGCGCCGTGCTTTGCCACAGCCCGCCCGCCGGCCAGAGCCACAGCGCCGCCAGCGTCACCGCAAGCGCGGCATTGCCCGCCAGAACCGCGCGCTTCATCGTGCCGAAGATCCGGTCGGCCGGGCCGTAAAGGAAGTTTCCCGCCACCATGGCAAGCCCCATCACCAGCGTCACGCGCCCGATCAGCGCCGCATCCGCGCCGTGCAACTGGGTCAGGTAGGGCCCCGCCCACAGCCCGCGAATCCCCGCCGCGGCGGTATAATTGGCAAGCGTCAGCGGCAGGATCAGCCACAGCCCCGGAATGCGCAGGATGTCCATGACGCTGCCCCGCCGTCCCGAATCATGCACGACCGGCGGCGGGTCCTGCACGAAGCGCCAGATCGCCGCCGCCACCAGCAGCGTGACCCCCGCCAGCCCCCAAAGCGCGGCGCGCCAGCCGACCGCCTCGATCAGCCAGGCCAGCGGCGCGGCACTGGCGATGTTGCCAAGGCTGCCCACCCCGATCACCGCCCCCGCCAGCGTGCCGAAGACCGCAGGCGCGAAATTGCGCGCGAAGATATAGTAGGACCCCATCAGCACCGGCGCGCAGCCGATCCCGATCAGCGCCATGGCGGCGTGAATGCCCCATGGCCCCTGGGACAGCGCAAAGACCACGGCCCCGCCGCCCCCGCCCAGTGCCAGCAGCACCGCAACCGTGCGCCGCGGGCCGATACTGTCCAGCGCCTCTCCCACCGGGATCTGCATCAGGCCGAAGGCGACATACCAAAGCCCCAGCGACACGGCCAGATCGCCGGGCGTCGCGCCAAGCTCTTGCCCCAGGACAGGCGCAAGAACGGCCAGGAAGGCACGATAGAACTGGCTCAGGACATAGCCTGCCACAAGAAACCCTATTCCGACGCGCATGTTATCCTCCGGCAGGTGGGCGCAGGCTGCCGGAAGCGGCGCGCGCGTGCAAGGGGGCGCTTGCCATCCGCGCGGGCTCTGGCCATCCTGCACATCACTCAGGAGCAAGACGATGGAACTTTCGCGCCTCAGGCTGCGGCTATATTTCGGAGACCAACTGATGTTCGGGCCGGGCAAGGCGGACCTGTTGCAGGGCATCGCCGAAGAGGGCTCTATCTCGGCGGCGGGCCGGCGCATGGGCATGAGCTACAAGCGCGCCTGGATGCTGGTCGAGGCGATGAACGGCGCCTTCCGCGAGCCTCTGGTCGAAAGCAGCCGCGGCGGGGCCGCAGGGGGCGGCGCCCGCCTGACACCCGCCGGACACGAGGCGCTTGCCCATTTCCGCAAGCTTGAGGAAACGCTGCACAGCCGGGGCGCGGCCGAGATCGCGGCGCTTGGCGCCATGCTGCGCGATACCACCGGGCAATGAAAGCGGGCGCAGGGGGTCGTGCCCTGCGCCCGTTCCGATCCAGCGGATCACCCGGACCCGATCAGGACCCGACGGTTTCGACGGCCTTGGCCTCGACCGTGTTGGTGCCGGCAATCTCGATCCGGCGCGGCTTCAGCGCCTCGGGCACTTCGCGCACAAGGTCGATATGCAGCATGCCGTCCTGATGGCTGGCGCCGGTCACGCGCACATGGTCCGCAAGGGCAAAGCGGCGCTCGAAGGCGCGGGTGGCGATGCCGCGATGCAGGTAGCTGCGCGTGGCATCCGCGTCGTCCTGGGCCTTGCGGCCGGATACGATCAGCGCGCCCTCACGAAGCTCCACGTTCAGGTCGTCGGCCGAGAACCCGGCCACGGCAAGCGAGATGCGATAGGCATTCTCGTCGGTTTTCTCGATATTGTAGGGGGGATAGGTCGGCTGGGCCACTTCGGCCGAAAGCACCCGATCCATCAGATCGGCAACCCGGTCAAAGCCGACGGTCGCACGATAAAGCGGCGAAAAGTCAAAACTGCGCATGGCATCCTCTCCAGAGCGATGTTGGTTGCGCCCGCCCCGAAATGAGGCCGGGCAAGTCATGTGCCGGGGTCCGTTGCGGCACCCCGACACTGACAATCTGGGAAGTGGAATTGCGGCTTTCAAGGCCTTTCCGGGGCAGCCCGGACGCACGCCTACGATCCCGGCGGCCGGACGAATTTCGCGCCCCCGCCACCCATTCGCTTCGTCACGGCGGGCCGCGCGGGTGTTGGGGCCGGCGCGGGTTGCGAACCTGCCGCAACCACTCCGCGCCCGGAACGCAGGGCCGCTTTCAGCTCGTTGACCAGCGCCGGCAGCTCCATCCCGTAAGCGCGCACCTGGCCACCGTTTCGCCCACCCGAAGAGACGAGCGACACGATCCGCGCGCGATTGCCCGAGCGGTCGAAGACCGGCGCGCCGGACGAGCCCCGGTCGACATCGCAATCGAAGCCGACAAGTCCCTCTGCCCGACCAAAGACACGGCAGGTGCGCTGCCAGGACAGGGCATCGGCACGGCCGCGCGCATAGGACACCACGCTGACCTCGCTTCCGGTGCCGCCGACCGGCGCCACCACGAAGGGCGCGGCCACGAAGGAGGGGATCGGCTGGTCTAGTTCGATCAGGGCCACATCGTGGCGGATATTCTCCAGCGTGACGCCTTGGCGCGGGTCATAGCCGGGATGGGCGACGAAGCGGCGCGCGGTTTGTTCGGCAATCGCCGTGCCATCGGTCAACCCCGCGCGGAAGCGGATGGCAGAGGCGTCGCGCGGCCGGTCGGTTTCACCCTGAAAGACGCAATGTGCCGCGGTCAGGACCAGTTCGGGCGCAATCAGCACCCCGGTGCAGAAGCCCCCGCCAAGATCGAGCTTGCCCACCGCCTCCCAGCCAAAGACCTCTTCGCGCCGGGTTAGCCGGTCAAGACCCGAATTCTGCGCCAGAACCGGGGCCACCCCGGCCAGAACGGCGATTATCCCGAGTATCCATGTCGCCGGCTTCATGGGCGCAGGAACTTCGCGCCGCCGGTCTTGATGAACTTGCCGGCGCCCGAACCCGAGGGCGCGGAAAGTGCCGCCCGCAGGTCCGCCACCGCATCGACCAGCGTGCCAAGCGATACCTTGCGGCTGTCCATCTCGGCCTTGGCCGAAACGACCGACACGATCCGCGGCTCGCCGCCACGCATGGCGAAGACCGGCGCGCCGGAAGAGCCGTAATCGGCATCGCAGGACATCAGCAGGACGCTGCCCTCGCGGTTGATCACCTCGCAGACCTCTTGCAGCGACGGAGCCTCGGCGCGGTCATGCGCGTATGAGACCACGCCCACCGTCTCGCCCCGCCGCGGCGCGCCATCAAGCGCGAAGGGGTGCACCTGCGGCAGACGGATCGGCTGGCTCAGTTCGATCAGCGCCAGATCCCATGACACACGGTCCACACGGTCGCGGCCCTGATAGACGTAATCGGGATGCGCAAGCGCTCGGCGCGCCCCCCGATAGGCCACCGCGCGCCCGTTGCGCCAGCCCGCGCGGAACTCGATCGCGCCCGCGTCGATCATCTGCCCGCTGTCGCGGCTGTAAAGGCAATGCGCGGCGGTCAGGACCAGATCGGGCGCAATCAGCGCCCCGGTGCAGAACGAATCATCGCCCAGGTTCAGCCGGCCCACGGCCTCCCAGCCGCGGGTATCGTCCCCCGTGGCCAGGGTCCGCAGGGCACTTTGCTCGGCCCAGAGCGGCTGCGCCAGCAATACTCCCAGCACCAAGATCAGTCTTCGCATTCCACCATCCCGCATCAGATCGCAGGAAGCCTAGGCCTCGCCTGCGGCGAGATTATGGCGAACCCGACAATGCGCGCGGCTTCGGACCGCCCGTGGCCCAGTCCAGAAGCTCGACCGTATGGACGACCGGAATGGCCGTGCCCGACCCGATCTGCATCATGCAACCGATATTGCCCGCCGCGATTACCTGCGGCGCGCGTGCCTCAAGCGTGGCAACCTTGCGCCGCTTCAACTCGCCCGAGATTTCGGGCTGCAACAGGTTGTAGGTGCCGGCCGAGCCGCAGCACAGGTGGCTGTCGGCGGGTTCCACCACCTCGAACCCGGCGGCTTTCAGCAAGGTCTTGGGCGCCGTCTTGACCTGCTGGCCGTGCTGAAGCGAGCAGGCGGCGTGATAGGCCACGCGCAGCCCCTTCGGCGCGCCCTCTGGCAGGCCGATACCCTCCAGGAATTCCGAGATGTCGCAGGCGAGGCCCGCCACCTTCGCGGCATCCTGCGCGATCGGATCGGTGCGGAACATATGGCCGTAATCCTTCACCGTGGTGCCGCAGCCCGAGGTGTTGATGATGATCGCGTCCAGGTCGCCCTCGGCCAGGAAGGCGCGGATATTCGTGGCCGCCTGCGCGTGGCTTTCACCCGCGCGCCCCATGTGATGGCTGAGCGCGCCGCAGCACCCCATCCCGCGCGGGATCACCACCGCGCAGCCCAGCCGGCGCAGAAGGCGGATCGTGGCGTCGTTGATATCGGTATTGAGCGCCTTTTGCGCACAGCCCGTCATCAGCGCCACCCGGTAGCGCCGCGCCCCTGTCGGCGCAAAGACCTGCGGATCGTCATTGCGGCTGACCGGCGGCACCTGCTTTGGCGCCATGGCAATCATCGCGCGCAGCCGCGGATCGGGCAGAAGCCGGGCGAAGGGCCGCGCAGCCTTGGCCCCCAGAAGCGCCAGCCGGAAGCGCCCCGGATAGGGCACGATCTTCGCCAGCGTCCAGCGCAGCAGCCGGTCGTGCCATGGCCTGCGATAGGTCTTTTCCACATGGGCGCGCGCATGGTCGATCAGGTGCATGTAATGCACGCCCGAGGGGCAGGTCGTCATGCAGGCAAGGCAGGACAGGCAGCGATCCAGATGCCGGACCGTGCGCGCATCCGCCGGACGGCCGGATTCGAGCATCTCCTTGATCAGGTAGATGCGCCCCCGCGGGCTGTCGAGTTCATCGCCCAGCACCTGATAGCTGGGGCATGTCGCGGTGCAAAATCCGCAATGCACGCAGGCGCGCAGGATCTCGTTGGCGCGCGCGACGCCCGGATCGGCCAGCTGCTCTTTCGTGAAATGCGTCTGCATCAGCCCATCCTTCCAGGGTTGAGGATCGCGCGCGGATCGAATTGCGCGCGCAGGCCCGCCGAAAGCGCCGCGACGGGCGCGGGTTCGGGGTGGAAGGCCCCCGCCCCTGATCCACGCATCCGCGTGGCATGGCCCGCGAAAGGCGCCGCAAGCGCGCGCGCATCCGTGCCTTCGGGCACCAGCGCCCAAACCAGCCCGCCGCCCCAGTCCAGCACCACCGGAAAGCCCAGCCGCGCCGCGATCCCCGGCGCATCGCCCGGCTTCACCGAAAAGCGCCACAGATCGCCCGTCGCGCCATGGAACGGCGCCACCTCGCCCAGATCGCGCCACAGCACGGCCGCGCCGTCACGCATTTCGATCACGCGGCCGAAAGGCGCCAGCAGAACGGCCAGACGCCCTGCGCGGTAGCTCACGGATTCCGACAGCCCCTCGATGCGCACCATCGCGCCCGTGCCCGGCAGCCAGCCCGCCCCCGTCACGTCATAGGGCGCGCCAAGGGCCGCGGACAAGGCGGGCACCGCGGCGGCGGGATCAAGGTCGGGCAGGATCAGCGTGGCCTGTTCGGCCGGGGCGGGCAGCAGCTTGAAGCTCAGTTCGCTCAGCACGCCAAGGGTGCCCCAGCTTCCCGCCATCAGCTTGACCAGATCATAGCCGGTCACGTTCTTCATCACCCGCCCGCCATTCTTCACCACGGCGCCCGAACCATCGACGAAGCGCACGCCGATCAGCGAATCGCGGCACGCCCCGGCCTGGATCCGGCGCGAGCCCGAGACATTGGCCGCCACCACCCCGCCGATCGTGCTTTCGCCCGCAGCGCCCAGAACGGGGCCCCAGCGCACCGGCTCGAAGGGCAGGCGCTGTCCTTCGGCGGCGATCAGCGCCTCGACCTCGGCAAGGGGCGTGCCCGCCCGCACCACAAGCGTCAGCGCGGCGGGCTCGTAAAGGCTGACCCCCCGTAGCCCGCCCGTATGCAGCGCCGTCCCCGACAGGTCGGCGCCCACGGGACGGGTGCCGCCCCCCACGATGCGCAGGGGCGCGCGGGCATCGCGGATCGCTTCGGAAAGCTGCGCTTCGGTCTCGGGTCTCATGCGGTTCTCCGGGGGGCGCTTGCCGCAAGCGGGAAGACCTTGGCGGGGTTCAAAAGCCAGTGCGGATCGAACACGTCCTTCACCCGCATCTGCGCCTCCAGATCGGCGGGGGCGAACTGCACCCCCATCAGGTCGCGCTTTTCGATGCCCACGCCATGTTCGCCGGTCAGGCAGCCGCCCACCTCGACGCACAGCTTCAGGATCTCGGCGCCAAGCGCCTCGCAGCGTTCCAGGTCGCCCGGCGTGTTGGCATTGTAAAGGATCAGCGGATGCATGTTGCCGTCGCCCGCGTGAAAGACATTGCCGACGGCCAGGCCGAACGCGGCCGACATCTCGCCGATGCGGCGCAGCACATGGGGCAGGCTTGACACCGGGATCGTGCCGTCAAGGCACATGTAGTCGTTGATCTGCCCCATCGCGCCGAAGGCCGACTTGCGGCCCAGCCAGATGCGTTTCGCCTCGTCCTCGCTGGTGGCCTCGCGGAATTCCACGGGGGAATGGCGCTCTGCGATCCGGCGGATCAGGCCAAGCTGCTCGGCGATCTCGGCGCCGCTGCCCTCGACCTCGACGATCAGCAGCGCCTCGCAATCGGGATAGCCGGCATGGGCGAAATCCTCGGTCGCGCGGATGCAGGGGCGGTCCATGAACTCGATCGCCACGGGCAGCACGCCGGCGCGGATGATATCGGCCACGCAGGCGCCCGCGACCTCGTTCGAGTCAAACCCGATCAGCACCGGGCGCGCGCCTTCGGGCGCGCGCAGGATGCGCAGCGTGGCCTCTGTCACCACGCCAAGCTGCCCTTCCGATCCGCAGATCACCCCCAGAAGATCAAGCCCCGCCGCATCGCACCACGGCCCGCCGATCTCGATCACCTCGCCGGCCATCGTCACCAGCGTGATCCCCAGAAGATTGTTGGTGGTGACGCCGTATTTCAGGCAATGCGCCCCGCCCGAGTTCATGGCAATATTCCCCGCGATCGCGCAGGCAAGCTGGCTTGAGGGATCGGGCGCATAAAACCAGCCCTCCCCCTCGACCGCCCCGGTGACCGACAGGTTGGTGCGCCCGGCCTCGACCCGGATGAAGCGGTTGTCATAATCGACCTCGAGCACGGCATTCATCCGCGCCAGACCCAGCACCACCGCATCGGCCGAGGGCATCGCCCCACCGGCAAGGCTCGTGCCCGAGCCACGCGGCACGACCGGCACGCCCTCGTCATGGCAAAGCCGCAGGGCCGCGGCCACCTCGGCGGTGGTGCGGGGCAAGACCACCGCCAGCGGCGCGCAGCTATAGGCGGCAAGCGCATCGCATTCATAGGCGCGGGTCTCGGCCGGATCGTCGATCACCGCATCGGCGGGCAGCAGCGCGCGCAACCGCGCGACGATCTGCGCCTTGCGGGCAAGAACTCCGGCATTCGGTATCGGCATTTGCATGGCACGCCCCTCCCTATTGGTTAGTTTTTATAACCAATTTTGCCATCTGGCAACAAATCAATCGCACCTTTAGGATGCCGCGAATGATCGAGACCTTCCATATCGGCCCGCTTGGTCCCGGCGATATCGCCGCACTTGCGCTTCTGGTCGCGTGCTGGCTTGCCATCGGCTGGATATCCGAACACCCCCCGCGCAACCGCATCTCGGTCGGGCGGCTGATGGAGGGGTACCGGCGCGAATGGATGCGCCAGCTTGTCACGCGAGAGCCGCGCATCTTCGATGCCGCCATCATGGACAGCCTGCGCCACGGCACGACCTTCTTCGCCTCGACCTCGCTGATCGCCATCGGGGGCGGTTTCGCGCTGATCGGCAACCCCGAACGCCTGGCGGCGGTGGCCTCGGATCTCGCGCTCGATACCGGCCCGGCCCTCTTGTGGGAGGCCAAGATCCTGACCGCGATCATGCTGGGCGCCAATGCCTTCCTGAAATTCGTCTGGGCGCACAGGCTGTTCAACTATTGCGCCATCGCCATGGCCGCCGTGCCCAACGATGTCGGAGAGATCGCCTATGCCCGCGCCGCCCAGGCGGCCGAGGTCAATATCAATGCCGCGAAAAGCTTCAATCGCGGGTTGCGCTCAGTCTATTTCGCGCTTGCCTCGCTGGCCTGGATGCTTGGACCGGTCGTCCTTGTGACGGCCACGGTCCTGACAACGGCGATGCTGTGGCGGCGCGAATTCGCCTCGACCTCGCGCCGGGCGCTGCTGGCGAACCCGCCCGGCTGACACGGGCCCCGCAGCTCTCAGGCGCGGCGGCGCCCACGTCCCTCGACCAGCCAGGCCGCAACCGACAAGAGCACCGCGATCAGCAGGAACCCCCATGCCGGCAGAAGTGGCGCGACCCGTATGTCCACCGTCGCACTTGCCCCGCGCGGGGTGATGCCGATCCAGCCGCGGCCCGCGGTCACGCGCCCGGCGCGCACCGTGCGAATGTCGGGCTGGCCCTCTTCGAGGCGCAGCGCCGCACCGCCGCTTGCGGCAAGCGCTGGGGCCAGCGGATCGGCGCTTGCGATCGTCTTCTCGAACTCGCGCGGGCTGGCCGGACCAAGCGCGAAGACCCGCTCCAGATCGTCCTGACGCAGGCGATAAAGCCCCTCGGACGGCGCGATCCAGCGCGCAGTAAAGCGGCCCGGCGCGGTTTCGGACAGGGTGATCTCATGCGTGCTGCCATCGGGCGCGGTCAGTTCGACCGGCGGCACCGTTTCCTCCATCGAGCGGCGGATAATCGTCAGGGCAAGGCTGCCGGGCTCGACCTCGGCGTAAAGCGCCTCTTCCTCAAGCTCGGGTTCTTTCATGGACCAGTGCGCGATGCGGCGCAGCAGTTCAAGCTGCGGCCCGCCGCCCTCGTAGCCGCGGTCCCACAGCCAGGGATGATCCGAGGCCAGCAGCGCGATGCGCCCGTCCCCCTTGCGATCCAGAAGCAGAAGCGGTGCGCCCTCCACGCCCTCCATAACCACCTGACCGCTGGCATTGCTCAGCTCGATCTGGCGCAGCCAGCGGCCCCAATGGGGCCGGCTTTCATCCACCTGACCGTCCGTCACGACCGGCGCCCCCTCCAGCGCCGCGGTGACGGGATGGCGGCGGCCAAGCGCGGTCGGCATCGGCAGGAAGGCCTGCGACAGCACCCGCCCGGTCGGCCGCGCGGGCATGATCTCGCCCAGATCAGTCTGCCAGAGGCTTTCCACGGTCGCAAATTCCGGCCCGGCCGAGATCAGGACCGCCCCGCCCCGTTCGACATAATCGCGGATATTGCTGAAGTAACCCGAGGGCAGGATGCCGCGCTCGCCATAGCGGTCGAAGATGATCAGGTCGAATTCGTCGATCTTGTCGACGAACAGCTCCTGCGTGGGAAAGGCGATCAAGGACAGTTCCGACACCGGCACGCCATCCTGCTTTTCCGGCGGGCGCAGAATGGTGAAATGCACCAGATCCACCGCCGAATCGGACTTGAGCAGGTTGCGCCAGGTCCGTTCCCCCGCATGCGGCTCGCCCGAGACCAGAAGCACGCGCAGACGGTCGCGCACGCCGTTGATCTGCACCACGGCGCTGTTGTTGCGCTCGGTCAGCTCGCCCTCGGCGGGGGCCAGCGTGAACTGCACCACGTTCTGCCCGCCATGATCCAGAACCAGCGGCAGTTCCAGCGGCTGGCCCACATCGACCTCGTAGCTTTGCGCGGCCTCTCCGTCGATGGCGATGGAAAGCGACGCGGTGGTTCCCGCCGTTGCGGGCACCTGCCCCAGATCCTCGACCCGCAGGCGGATCGTCACCGGCTCTCCGATGATGCCGAAGGCCGGCGCGGTCTCGATCACGAGGCGGCGGTCCCAGTCGCGCGCGCGGCCGCTCAACAGCACATGCATCGGCGCGGGCATCGCGGGGGCAAGGGCCGGATCGTGCGCCTGCCCGTCCGTCACGAGGATCGCCCCCGCGATCCGGGCGCGCGGCTCTTCGGCCATGGCCTGAGCAAGCGCGCCCATCAGCAAGGTGCCCGCATCGCCCTCGGCATCGCCCAGCCGGACCTTGCGGATCTCCACGTTCGGGATTTGACTCAGGTCGCGTTCGACCGCGGCCACGGCGCGCGCGGTCTGGTCGGGCCGCCCGGCAAGGCCCTGGCTTGCGGTCCGATCCTCAAGCACGATGACGATATCGGACAGCGGGTCGGTTTCCTCGCGCTGAATGGCGGGCTGGGCAAGCGCCAGCAGAAGCACCGATGCGGCAAGCGCGCGCAAGGCCCAGCCCCGCAACCCGCGCCACAGCGCCAGAAGGGCAAGCAGCAAGGCCGCCCCGCCCGCCGCCGCAATCAAGGGCCAGGGCAGAAGCGGCGCGAAGATGATGCTGAGCCCCGTCATTGGCCCAGCCTTTCCAGAAGCGCGGGCACATGCACCTGGTCGGATTTGTAGTTTCCGGTCAGCACATGCATCACCAGATTGACGCCGAAGCGATAGGCAATCTCGCGCTGCCGCTCGCCCGCCTGGCCGCGCCCGACGGGATACATCGGCAGCCCGCGATCGTCGATCGCCCAGGCCGAGGCCCAGTCATTTCCGCCGATCACCACCGGCGTCACCCCGTCATTGAGGTTGCGGAACGGCATCCCCTCGGCCTGTTCGGCATCCTCGGGCGAGGCCTCGACCCAGATCGACCGGCCCGAATAGCGGCCGGGGAAATCCTGCAACAGATAGAAGGTCCGCGTGAGCACATGGTCATGCGGGATCGGTTCAAGCGGCGGGATCGCCAGCGGCGCGGCAAGCGCCTGCAGGCGCCGCCCCGTCGCGCTCGATCCGCCGAAGCCCGCCACATCGGCATCGCGCGTGTCGAACAGGATCATCCCGCCACCGCGCAGATAGCGGTTGAGCCGCGTATAGGCCTGCGGCGAGGGCGCGGGCTGATCCTCGGTGACGGGCCAGTAAAGCAGCGTGAAAAGCGCCAGATCGTCACGCTCAATATCGACGGCCATTGGTTCGGACGGCTCGACGGTGGTGCGGCGGAACAGCACCTCCGAAAGCCCGCGCAGGCCCGCGGCGGCAACCCGGTCGGTTGTGGCATCGCCGGTGACGACATGGGCCAGAACCACGTTCCCGGCGGCCGCGACGGCGCGGGCCTCGTCCATCTCGGCGCGTGCCTGCGGGGCGGGCAGCGCCAGCGCCAGCGCCAGCGCCGCAACGGCGCCGCCCCGCGTAGCGCGCAACCGCCCCGACACCAGAAGCGAGGCGAGGATATCCAGAAGCAGCAGCGCCAGGGCCGCGCCGACAAGCACACCTTTCAGCGCGCGCTGCCGCGGCATCTCGGCCCCTTCGACGGTCACACCGGCGGGCCAGGCCGCGCGGGCCAGAACCCGGTCATGCGCGATCACGTTCAGCGCCACCTGGCGGTCCTCGGCGGCATAAAGGCCGGGTTGCAGTTCCGGGCCAAGCCGCGCTTCAACTAAGGCCTCTCCGGGCACGCCCGCCGCCTCGCCCGCGTCCTGCAGGCGTCCGAACGCGTCGATCAGTTTTTGCGGCACCCAGGTCGTGCCCGCCAGATCGCTTGCCTCGGGCCGCGCCGGACGCGCCGAGACCGCCAGCCGCTCCAGCATCTGGACGAAAAGCCCCGACAGCGGAAGCGAGGACCATTCGGCATTCGCGGTCACATGAAACAGCACCACCGTCCCGTCCCCGAACGCCGCGCGCGTCACCAGGGGCGTGCCGTCCTGCAACGCGGCGATCGTGCGCTCGGCCAGTTCGGGCGAGGGCTCGGCCATCACCTGCGCGCTGACCGTCACCTCTTCGGGCACCGCCAGCCCCGCGAAGGGCGAATCCTCGGGGAACGGCGCAAGCGCGCGCGGCGCGCCCCAGCTCATCGTCCCCCCGACGGAGCGCCCCCCCGCCCGCAACCGCACCGGCAAAAGTGGATCGCCCTGCCGTTCCGAGGCGGCAAGCCGCCGCCCGGCGAAACGGATGAGCAGCCCGCCCTCCTCGACCCATTCGGCCAGGGCATCCTCCTCCGCGATATCGGCAACATCGGCCAGGATGATGACATCGGGCGCGGCCATCAGCACATCGCCAAGCGTGCCGTCGATCAGATCGGTGGTCGGGCCAAGCGCCTGACGCAGGTAATGGGTGGGCGAAAGCAGCTCCAGCCCCTCGCGCGCGGAGCCGGCGGCGATCAGCGCCACCTTGCGCCGCTTCACGGCATCGTCCGTCAGCGCCACCGCCCCCGCGCTGCGAAGGCCCGCAATCTCGAACCGGGTGATCCTGTTGCGCAGCTCGGGCGGCAGATCGAAGGCGGCTTCGGCCGTGCCGTCCGGCCCGAAGGTGGCCGATGCGCGGGCGAGGTCGCGCTCGATCCCGTTGGGATCGAGTCCGATGGCCGCGACCTCGACGGGCGCGGTCATCGGCCCTGCCGCGAGGGCGGTCACCTGCAACCCGCCCTCCTGCATCCGGGGCGCACGCAGGGCCTGCACCGGCGCGGCGGGTTCCCAGATCCGCAGATCGCCACGCGCGCCAAGCGTTTCAAGCAGCGCCGGGCGCCCCGGCCGCGCAAGCCCTTCCGACAGCCAGAGCGTATCGAAGGCGCCTTCGGGCAAGGGGATGGCGCTCCCCTCGGCGGCCGGTTCCCACGGTTTCGGCGACAGGCCGGGAAGCGCGGCCGCCACCTCTTGCGCGGGGGCGAAGACGGGCGCCACGGGGGGAGGATCGCTCAGCATCAGGACGGCGGCGGGGCGTCCGGCCAGGGCGGCTTCGGCCAGGGCCTCGCGCATCCGGTCCTGACGGCGCGGCCAGTCGCGGGCCGAGGCCCAGCTGCCATCCGTCACGATCAGAAGCGGGCCCGAGCCCGCCACCTGCACCACCGGATTGAGGATCGGCCCCGCAAAGCCGATGATCGCCGCCGCGACCGCCACCATGCGCAACAGCAAAAGCCACCACGGCGTGCGGTCGGCCTGGACCTCTTCGTCCTTCAGCCCCAGAAGCAGCGCCACCCCCGGAAAGCGCCGCCGGATCGGCGCGGGCGGCACCGCGCGCAGCAGGACCCACAGGATCGGCAGACCCGCAAGCCCCAGCAGCAGCAGGGGTGAGGCGAAACCGATGGGGCCCAGCATCCACATCAGCGCACCGGCTCCAGCGCCGAATAAAGCCACAGCAGCGCGCCCTGCGCCGGGGCGCCGGTGTGATGGGTCAAGAACTGCCAGCCCGCCGTTCCCGCCAGATGGGACAGATAGGCCTGCCTCTCGGCCAGCCGCGCGCGATAGCGGGTGCGCAGGTCGCCGGCCTTGCGCGTCTCGTAGCGCAGGGTTCCGGCCATGCTTTCGAAGATCGTGCGCCCGTCAAAGGGAAACTCTTCCTCGGCAGGGTCGAGCACCTGCAACAACACGCCCCGCACGCCCCGGTCGGCCAGCGCGGCAAGGGCCGCCGCAACCGGCGCCGGATCGCCCAGAAAATCCGAAATGAACACCGCGCGCGACCGCGGCACCACGGCCCCGACCTCGGGCGTGCCGTAATCCGCAGATCCCGGCGGCGCCGACAACAGCCCCGCAAGCTGCATCAGCTGCGCCTTGCCCGGACGCGGCGGCGCAAGCGCGCCGACCAACCCGACCCGTTCGCCCGCCCGGATCATCAGCACCGCCAGCGCAAGCGCCAGAAGCCGCGCCCGCGCGCCCTTCTCTGGGCGATCCTTGTGGCCCGAATACCGCATCGAGGCCGCATCATCGACCCACAGATGCACCGATTGCGCGATCTGCCATTCCCGGTCGCGGATATATTGCTGATCGGACCGGGCCGAGCGGCGCCAGTCCACGAAACGCGCCTCATCCCCGGAATGGGCCGGGCGATACTGCCAGAACTCTTCGCCCGCACCGGCCCGGCGCCGGCCGTGCCCGCCCATCTGCACGGTCGCCGCCAGATGCTCGGCCGCGACCAGAAGCGGCGGAAGGGCAGAGGCAACCCCCTCGGCCTCGCGCCGCAGGCCAAGGGCCGCGGGCGCGGTCATATCCTGCGCAGCACTCACGCAGCCGCCTCGGTGCGGCTGACCTCTTGCGCGACACGGTCGATCACGCCGCCAAGGGTTTCCCCACGCGCGCGCGCCGCGAAGGACAGGGCCATGCGATGGATCAGGACCGGACGCGCCAGCGCCAGCACATCCTCGACCGACGGGGCGAAGCGGCCATTGAGCAAGGCCCGCGCCCGCACCGTCAGCATCAGGGCCTGCGCCGCGCGCGGCCCCGGCCCCCAGGCCAGCGTATCGCGCACCGCGGCCGAGCTTTCCTCTTCGCCGGGGCGGCAGGCGCGCACGAGATCAAGGATCATCTCGACCACGCTTTCGCCCACCGGCATGCGCCGCACCAGATCCTGCGCGGCCAGCAGTTCCGCGGCGGTAAAGACCTGATACGCCGCATTGCTGCTGGCCCCGGTCGTGGCCAGAAGGATGTCGCGCTCGGTCTCGCGGTCGGGATAATCCACATCGACCTGCACAAGGAAACGGTCCAGCTGCGCCTCGGGCAGGGGATAGGTGCCCTCCTGCTCGATCGGGTTCTGGGTCGCCAGAACGTGGAAGGGCCGCCCCAGCGGACGGTGCACCCCGGCCACGGTCACCTCGCGCTCCTGCATGGCCTGCAAAAGCGCCGATTGCGTGCGCGGACTGGCGCGGTTGATCTCATCGGCCATCAGAAGCTGACAGAAGACCGGCCCCTCGATGAAACGGAAGGCGCGGCTGCCATCGGCCGCCGTCTCCAGCACCTCCGAGCCCAGGATATCGGCGGGCATCAGGTCGGGCGTGAACTGGATCCGCGCGCCCTTCAGCCCCATCACGGTGGACAGCGTATCGACCAGCATGGTCTTGCCCATCCCCGGAAGGCCCACCAACAGCGCATGCCCGCCCGACAGAAGCGCCGCCAGAACCAGCTCCACCACACGGTCCTGCCCGATGAACCGCCGGTCGATCGAGGCCCGCGCCTCCGCAAGCTTCGCGCCCAGACGTTCGACATCGGCGATCAGTTCCACAGGTTCGACCATGACTTGGGCTCCCTTGCCGCTATATGTTAAGCTAACCAGATAAAGCGAACAGACCCAATGGCAAAGCCCTCATGGCACCTGAGAACAAGACACAAAAGAACGTGAAGCCCCCCAGCGCCGAGGGGCTGGCCGAAGCGGCGGGCAAGGCCGGGCGCAAGGGGCCGCCGCCGGTCCATCTGTGGAATCCGCCCTTTTGCGGCGATCTGGACATGGAAATCCGGCGCGACGGGACATGGTTCTACCTGGGCACGCCCATCGGAAGACCGGCGCTGGTCCGGCTTTTCGCCTCGATCCTCAAGCGCGAGGGTGATGCGTATTTTCTGGTCACCCCGGTCGAAAAGGTCGGCATCCGCGTGGTTGACGCGCCCTTCGTCGCGGTCGATTTCGAACGGATCGGCAGCGGCGCGGGGCAAAAGCTGCGCTTCACCACCAATGTCAGCGATACCGTGACCGCAAGCGCCGAGAACCCGATCCGCGTCACCCGCGCCGAAAACGGCGAGCCCTCGCCCTATATCCACGTCCGCCGCGGGCTGGAGGCGCTGATCGACCGGAAAACCTTCTACCGGCTGGTCGAGATCGCGCGCCCGGCCAACCATGACGGGCAGGACTGGCTTGGCCTGTGGTCCTCGGACGTGTTCTTCCCGATCATCCCCACAGCCGAGCTGGGCTGAAAGCCCGGCGATGCGCTACCCCTCTCAGCCGGTCTTGACCTGATCCGCGCAACCGCCCCGCCGGGTTTCGGCCTCCAGCGTCGCGTGATAGAGGCCGTATTCCTCGGCCAGAACCGCCTTGGCCCGACGGATCGCCGCGGCGAAATCCGTCCCCTCCGCAAGGACCAGATGCGCCTCGAAGGCGCTGCGATCCTCGTCGATCTGCCACAGATGGACGTGATGCAGATCCTCCACACCCGGCAATTCCCGAAGCCGCCCCGCGATCGTTTCGCGGTCCGGCGAGGCCGGAGGGGCCCCAAGCATCAGAATGCGCAGGACCGGGCGGATATCGGTCGCAATGTGCCACAGGATGAACAGCGAAATCCCGATCGTCAGAAGCGGATCGACCAGTCGCCAGTCGAACCACAGGATCAGTGCACCCCCGACGATGACCGCGACCGAGGCCCCCGCATCCGCCAGATTGTGCAGAAACGCGGCGCGGATGTTCAGGCTTTCGCGTGACAGCCGGTAGGTCAGCCCCGCGGTGGCAAGATCGACCATAAGCGCCAGCCCGGCCAGCCACACGACGATCCAGCCGTCGACCCCCGGCGGATCGGCCAGCCGCCCGACCGCCTCGGCCAGCAACCAGACCGCCACCACGACCAGCGTGACATAATTCACCAGCGCCGCGACAGTTTCGGCACGGCTCCAGCCAAAGCTCATGCCCGCATCGGCCGCACGCCGCGCCAACCGGCGCGCGCCGAAGGCAAGCACCAGCGCCGCCGCATCCGAAAAATTGTGCACCCCGTCCGCCACCAGCGCGATGGAGCCAGCGATCACCCCGCCCAGGACCTGCGCCACCGTCAGCAACAGATTGACCGCAACCGCGAACACCACGCGACGATCGCCTTCGTGCAGGCTCAGCCGGGCATGCGAATGGCCGTGATGATGAGAATGGTGATCATGCGGCATCAGCGCGCGTATCCCCTTTCGCAAGAAGGCGGTGGGTTCGGGATGCCTCCGGCGGGGATATTTCTGGCTCTGAAGAAACCATGCGCATCTTCAGAGAAAAAATATCCCCCGCGGAGCGTTCCGAAGGATATGCCGGGCACCGTCGCATGCTCAATGCGCCTCGGCCCAGCTTTGGCCCTTCCCCGCATCCACGACCAGCGGGACCGCCAGCTTGACGACCGGCTCGGCCGCGCCGGCCATAATCCCGCGCGCGGTCGAGATGAGGTCATCCGCGGCGGCGGTTTCGACCTCGAAGATCAGTTCGTCATGGACCTGAAGCAGCATTCTTGCGGGCAGTCCGGCAATCGCGGCGGGCATGCGCACCATCGCGCGGCGGATGATGTCGGCGGCCGCGCCCTGGATCGGCGCATTGATGGCCGCGCGTTTCGCAAATCCCGCCGCGGGGCCCTTGGCGTTGATTTCCGGCGTGTGGATCCGGCGTCCGAAAAGGGTCTGGACGTGGCCGTGTTCCTTCGCAAAGGCGATCGTGTCGTCCATATACTTCCGGATGCCCGGGAAGCGCTCGAAATACCGGTCGATGAAGCTCTGCGCCTCGGCGCGCGGAATGCGCAGGTTGCGCGCAAGGCCAAAGCCCGAGATCCCGTAGATCACGCCGAAATTGATCGCCTTGGCCTGGCGGCGGATCATCGGGTCCATCCCTTCCACGGGAACGCCGAACATCTCGGATGCGGTCATGGCGTGGATGTCGATCCCGTCACGGAAGGCCTGTTTCAGCGCCGCGATATCGGCCACATGCGCCAGGATGCGCAGCTCGATCTGGGAATAGTCCAGCGACACGATCGTCATGCCCGGGCCGGCCACGAATGCCTCGCGGATCCTGCGGCCCTCGTCCGAGCGCACGGGGATGTTTTGCAGGTTCGGATCGGTCGAGGCGAGCCGCCCGGTATTCGCCCCCGCGATGACGTAGGAGGTATGCACCCGGCCCGTCTCGGGGTTCACATGGCCTTGCAGGGCGTCGGTATAGGTGGATTTGAGCTTGGAGAGCTGGCGCCAGTCCAGCACCTTCGCGGCCAGCCCGGCCGCTTGGGGCTGATCCTCCATCGTGGTGATGTCCTCAAGCACGTCGGCGCCCGTCGAATAGGCGCCTGCCTTGCCTTTGGACCCGCCCGGCACGCCCATCTGGTCGAACAGGATCTCGCCCAGCTGCTTGGGCGAGCCCACGTTGAACGGCTGGCCCGCGGCCTCGTGGATCTCGGCCTCGAGGCCGGCCATGCGCTGCGCGAAGACGTTCGACATGCGCGCAAGCACCGCGGCATCGACACGCACCCCGGCCATTTCCATATCGGCCAGAACCGGCACCAGGGGGCGTTCGAGCGTTTCATAGACCGTCGTGACACCCGCGCGGTGCAGTTGCGGCTTGAAGCGTTGCCAAAGGCGCAGGGTGATATCGGCATCCTCGGCCGCGTAGCGGGTGGCCTGGTCCATCGGAACGCGGTCGAAGGTGATCTGCGCCTTGCCCGAGCCCAGAAGCTCCTTGATCGGGATCGGCTCATGGCCCAGATACTCGGCCGACAGCACATCCATCCCGTGATTGTGCAGCCCCGAGAACATCGCATAGGACATCAGCATCGTATCATCCAGCGGCGTCACGCGAATGCCGTGCCGGGCGAAGATCTTGAAGTCATATTTCATGTTCTGCCCGATCTTGAGGATGCTGTCATCCTCAAGAACCGGCTTGAGAAGCGCGAGCGCCTCTTCCAGCGGCATCTGCCCCTCGGAAAGCGCGCTGCCGCCGAACAGGTCATCCCCGCCGCTGCGATGCCCTAGCGGGATATAGGCCGCCCGCCCCGGCGTGATGCACAGCGACACGCCCACCAGCTCGGCCCGCATCTCGTCAAGGCTCGTGGTTTCGGTATCGAGCGCAAGCCAGCCCTTCGCGCGTGCCTCGGCCAGCCATTCGCCCAGCGTTGCGCCGTCGCGGATACAGATATAGGCGTCATGATCGAAGGGCAGCGCCTCGGCCGCGGGGGCGCCCGGTGCCTCGGGCATGTCGGTGCCCGGCGCGGCATCGGGCTGGACCGGCGCGGGCGGGGGCTCCAGCCCGAACCGCTCGGCCGTGCGGCGCGTCAGGGTGCGGAACTCCATCAGGTTGAGGAAGTCCAGAAGGGTCTGCGGATCGGGGTCCTTCACCTCGAGGCTGTCGAGGGTGAAATCCAGCGGCGTATGATCGTCCAGCGTCACGAGGCGTTTCGAGATGCGGATCTGATCGGCGAAATTCACCAGCGTTTCGCGCCGCTTGGGCTGCCTGATTTCCTCTGCGCGGGCCAGAAGTGTTTCCAGATCGCCATATTCGTTGATCAGAAGCGCCGCCGTCTTGATGCCGATCCCGGGCGCGCCGGGCACGTTGTCGACCGAATCCCCCGCAAGGGCCTGCACGTCGATCACGCGCGCGGGCCCCACGCCGAATTTCGCCTCGACCTCTTCGGGACCGACACGCAGCCCCTTCATCGCATCCAGCATCTCGACCCCGCCGCCGACAAGCTGCATCAGATCCTTGTCCGACGAGATGATCGTCACGCGCCCGCCTGCCTCGCGCGCCTGGCGCGCAAGGGTGGCGATGATGTCGTCGGCCTCGTAATCCTCGACCTCGACACAGGCCAGGTTGAAGGCCCGCGTCGCATC
This sequence comes from Rhodobacter maritimus, assembly GCF_058747975.1. Lineage (NCBI taxonomy): Bacteria > Pseudomonadati > Pseudomonadota > Alphaproteobacteria > Rhodobacterales > Rhodobacter > Rhodobacter maritimus. The sequence continues at coordinate 2,712,046 of NZ_CM179095.1, forward strand.
GCGCGTCAGCGGGAATTGCGGGCGCAGGTCCTCGGGCAGTTCGGGGCGGTTGGCCTTGTATTCCGGGTAGATCTCGTTGCGGAAGGTACGGGAGCTGTGATCGAAGATCACCGCGGCATGGGTCGGCGCGTCGTCGCCCTTTGCATCCTCGATATATTTGAAGATCATGTTGGCAAAGCCCGCCACCGCGCCCACCGGCAACCCGTCCGACTTTCGCGTCAGCGGCGGCAGCGCATGATAGGCACGGAAGATGAAGGCCGAGCCGTCGATCAGATGCAGGTGACAGCCTTTCCCGAATGCCATGTGCCCGGTCTCCCATTCCTGTGTTTGCCCCGTTCTGCCACAACCCGCCCCCGCCTGCCAGCAGCCTTGCGCCCGCCGGCGCGCTCGGGCATGACAAGGGGGCCTTGCAGATCAGGAGGGGTGCATCATGGATTATGGAAAATCAGGCGGCCCGAAACATGGCAAGAACGCCCCCCGCCATGCTGAGCACAATGCCCGTGGCAGCGAAAAGAACCCCTTCGGCAAGCAGGAAACCAAGGCCGAACTTCTTGCAAGGATGAAAGCCGCCGCCAAGGCGCGCAAGGCCTCCGACGGGGCGTGATCCCGCAGCCCCGCCCGCAAACGGGGCGGCGACCGGCGCGCATCTGCCGGGCCATCGCGCACTTGGTCCCGACCGCCATCCTGTGTCATGAAGGTGGAACACAGCGCGCGGGGCCGACATGCATGACCTCTTTCTTGCCTTGCTCTACGGCCTTGTCGCCGGGCTGATGATTCCGGCCGGTGGCTACCTGGCCAGCATCGAGCGTATCCAGCCGCGTTGGCTGGAGCAGGAATTCCGCCAAGGCATGATCGCATTCGGCGGCGGCATCCTTGTGGCGGCGGTGGCCTTCGTCCTTGTCCCCAAGGGGCTGGAGCTGCTTTCGCTCTGGCACGGGCTGGCCGCGTTCTTCGGCGGCGGCATCCTGTTTGCGCTGCTGGAGCGCCTGCGCAAGAAACATGCGGGCGCGAACGCCCAGTTCTACGCGATGCTCACCGATTTCGTGCCCGAGGCGATCTCGCTTGGTGCGATCATCGCCAGCCGCTCGGCCGAAGCGGCGCTTCTGGCCTTCTTCATCGGCGCCCAGAACCTCCCCGAAGCCTTCAACGCCTTCCGCGAGATCGTGGCAAACGGCAAACGCGCAAGGCCCGGCATATTGCGGTCATTCTTCCTTCTGGCAGGGATCGGGCCGCTTGCCGTTGCGGTCGGGTATCTGTTCCTGCGCGAGCTTCCGATGCTGACCGGCGGGTTGATGATGGCCGCCGCGGGCGGCATTCTTTTCCTGATGTTCCAGGATATCGCGGTGAAAGCGCACCTCAGATACAGCCAGGCGCCCTCGCTGGCCGCACTGGCGGGCTTCGCCGTCGGAATCGTGGCCACCGCGCTGGTCGGAAAGGGCGGCTAGCGTCCCCGCTTCGGGCGCGGAGGAAATTACGGCCCCGGCGGGCCGTCCGCTCAGGCCGCCCTTGCCCGGTCAGTGATCGTCATGGGCATGCGCCCGGTCGATCACGAATTTCTTGTCGCAATAGCCGCACTCGACCTCGCCGGTCTCCTTCGGGATGGACAGCCAGACCCGCGGATGGCCAAGCGCCCCCTCGCCCCCGTCGCAGGCAACCTTCCAGCGGGTCACGGTCTGGGTTTCGGGCGGGGCGATCGTCATGGTCGGGCTCCGTTTGGCTGGCCGTTCTTGTGGCGGCGTGGGATACAGGCTTTAACTTGGCGCGCATGATAACGATTGAGCGGGGGCCGACAAGGTGGAACAACAGGCGATACGCATCGAAAACCTGCGCAAGACCTATGCCGCAACAGGGCGGCAGGGCCCGAAAGAGGCCCTGAAGGGCGTCGACCTGTCGATTCCCGCCGGCTCGATCTTCGGCCTTCTGGGGCCGAACGGCGCGGGAAAATCCACGATGATCAACATTCTGGCCGGGCTGGTGCGCAAGACGGCGGGCAAGGTGACGATCTGGGGCTTCGACCAGGACGTGAACCCCCGCCAGTCGCGCGCCGCGATCGGGGTCATGCCGCAGGAACTCAACATGGATCCGTTCTTCTCTCCGCGTGCCGCGCTGGAGATGCAGGCCGGGCTCTATGGCGTGCCCGCGCGCGAACGCTGGACGGACGAGATCCTGAGCCTTGTCGGATTGACCCAGCAGGCCGAGGCCTATGCGCGCAACCTGTCGGGGGGGATGAAGCGCCGCCTGCTTCTGGCCAAGGCGCTGGTGCACCGCCCGCAGATCCTTGTGCTGGACGAGCCGACCGCCGGCGTCGACATCGAATTGCGCAGCATGCTCTGGGCCAATGTGCGGCGGCTGAACGAACAGGGCATGACGATCATCCTGACCACGCATTACCTGGAAGAGGCCGAGGAGATGTGCGACGAGATCGCCATCATCGACCGGGGCGAAGTCATCGTGCGCGACACCACCCCCGCCCTTCTGCGCCGGATGGACGGCAAGGCCCTGATCGTCGAGCCCGAAGAGCCGCCGCCCGCAACGATCAGCCTTCCCGCCGGGATCAGCATGGAAGCCCGCCCGGACGGCACCATCGCTTTCCTGTATCGCAGGTCCGAAACAAGCGCCGGGGCCGTGCTCGACGCGATCCGCGCAGCCGGCATCCAGATCCGCGATGTCGCCTCGGAACAACCCGGTCTGGAAGAGGTCTTCGTGGCATTGACCTCGAAATCCTGAAGCCTCCGGCGGGGATATTTTTGCTCTGAAGAAGACAGGCGCCGCGCCCTGAACCCCGCAGCGATGCCGGTGGGCCAGGGCGCTTTCGCTTCTCCAGAGACGGTCATCGGCGTCCCCGCCTGTACCGTGCCCCCAGATTCGCACCAATTGGTTTCTTCAGAGTTAAAATATCCCCGCCGGAGGCTTCCGCACCCGTCACGCGCGGGGCGCGTCAGGCCCTGGGCAGCATGTGCCCCAGGGGCCGGCCCGCAAGGATGTGCAGGTGATAGTGCGGAACTTCCTGAACGCCGTGTTCGCCCGCGTTCGAGATCGTGCGATAGCCCGCCCCGCCGGCGCCCGGCGCGATGTTCAGCATCCGGCAAAGTTCTCCCGCCGCGCGGGTAAAGTCGACGATCTCGGCATCCGAGGCTTCGGCGGCGAAATGATCGTGGCAGACATAGGGCCCCTTGGGGATGAGAAGGACATGCTCGGGCGTTTTCGGTGCGATGTCGCGGAAGGCCAGGCTGTGGGCGGTTTCAAGGACGGTGTCGTTGGGGATCTCGCCGCGCAGGATGCGGGCGAAGATGTTCGTCGGGTCATAGGCATAGGCCATTCGGGGTCTCCTCAATCGGCAAACAGGTGATCGGTCCGGGCAATCTGCACTGCGTTCTCTTGCCCGATTTCCAGAAACCGTGCGAGCGCAACCGCATTGCTTTCGGGGCTTTCGGTCTCGCGCATCTGGAGGAAGACCGGAAAGCGGGCATCGCGCATCCGGTCGCTTTCGAAACGCAGATCGTAGCGGATCGTGGGCAGAAGCCGGTCGATCACCTCTTGCGGGGTGCGATCTCCGGCCAGGCCGACACGGCGGGCATGGCCCAGAAGGTAATCGTCAGAGAAACTGCACTCCACCTCGAGGATGCGGGTCACGGCCTTGTCCGACACGAAATCCTGCATCAGGTCGAAGGCGGCCGGATCGAGGCAGATCAGCAGTTTGTCCGATTTGTGATAGTCGAACAGCATGCGCATGATCGCGCGGCGATGCCGGTTGCGCTTTTCGAGGGTCGTTTCGATTCCGCCCATCGGCGGCAGGCCGCCCGCTTCGTTGAAGATATACTCGACCGCCGGGATATCCGTTTTCGAACGAACCTGATCGGCGATACGCTTTGCGACGTGCCATTTCTTGCACACAAGCATCATCAGCACCCGTTCCCGCCCCAGGCTGGATTCGGTTTCCCAGAAGCGCGGCGCAAAACGGCGTCCGACCCGACCGCGCCCCGTCAGAAAGCGGAAAAGATTTTGCCCCTCGTTCGAAAGTGCAAATTCCACCCCCGTCCTTGCCCAAAGCGCACCAAGCTTTTCCTTCAGAACCGCCGCATCCGGGCTGATCTTGCGCGCGAACAGAAAATCCTGGCTCAGCAGAAGGTCATAGTGGTCGTTATAGAATGTGACCGGCATCCCGTAATCGGTGAACATCAGGAATGTCAGCGTGCGGGTGCGGATCTCGTGCTCGGGGACGACATGGCGCACGATGGTCTGAAAGAAGGTCTCGTCCGGAATCCATGTGGTCTTGAAGAACCGCATTACGTCGGGTCGGTCGCGGCAGAAATCCAGCACCCATTCGATCGTGCGGCGGCGCAGGCACCACCACTGGCTGCCGATCATCATCTGCAGGTCTTCGGGCACCTTGCGCGACAGGCCAAGCGCACGCTGCCATTTGAAGCTGTTGTAGAACAGCCCCTTGTGGTTGCGCTCGTTGAACCAGTGGCGATAGATCAGCCGCTCTTCCTTGAGGCCCGTCTTGATCCAGTCCGAGGTGAAGAAGTCGAAGCTTTCGATATAGTCCACATCCTCGGCATCCAGCAGCGCGTGGGCGAATTCCGCCGTCTTGATCTGCATGCAATCGCCCGAAAGCATGTAGAAATGCGTGGCGGCGGGGAAGGCCTCGACCGCGGCGCGCACGGCCTCAAGGGTGGCGCCGACAAGGCTCCATTCGCCCCAACCACATTTCAGGCGACGTTTGGCGAAGGTGACGCGCGGATTGCCGGCAAGCGCCTTGCGGATCCGGTCATGATCCGCGCGGCTTGCCCTTGCGTCGAAATGGATCGAGACGAAATCGCCCGCCTCGGTCAGGCGCTCGGCTTGCAGGATGATCCCCTCGGGATCCTTGTGAGTCAGCAGGATGAAGGCGATTTTTGCCATGGGAAGAATGATCTTGCCTGCGCCTGGGAACGATTATTCGCCTTGATAGCGCCAATCGCCATTGTAAAAACAGTGTCTGTTTGTTTTTTTGCCTTAGTTTAACCGCCTTGTGCAAACCATTGAAGCGGGCCTTTCGGAGGAAAGTTCATGGGATTTCCCGGCACCTGGATGACAGAAAGCGAAAGCATGGTCTATCGCGTCGTGCCGAAATGCGCCTGCTCTTCGATCGGACAGATCATGTTCTTTTCCGATCACGGCAGGTTCTTCGACGGCGATATCCACGATGCGACAAGCGGGCTGCACAAGTGGTCGATCGAGGCGAGCCAGAAAAAGATTGAGGACAATGTCAGGCGCCACAAGTCTTTTGCCTTTACCTGCGTGCGCAACCCCTATGCGCGGATCCTCAGCTCTTTCTTCGACAAGATCGCGGGCATCCAGCGCAACGGAAAACGCTACCGGGGCAACCTCGTGCCGCAGCTTGCGCAGAAATACGGCGTCGAGGTGGGCAGCCCCGAGGACGATTTCGATTTCGACCAGATCAGATCCTTCCGCCGCTTCCTGCTGTTCGCGCGCGACACGATCCGCTGGCGCCGCCCGATGGAGCCCGACATCCACTGGTCGGCCATGTCGGGGCATGTCTCGACCTATATCGTCAATGGCGGGCGTTACGACCACATCTTCTTCACCGAAAAGTTCAACGAGGGCATGCAGGGCGTTCTCGACAAAACCAAGACCGCGCATCCGATAGATCTTGCCCGGATCCCGCGCTTCAACGAATCCGAAGGGCACGGCCCGAAACGCGCCCATCCGGTCAGCGCCTATTTCGATGACCTGTCCCGGCATCTCGTCTGGGAGATCTACAAGAAGGACTTCCAGCTTTTCCGCTACGATTTCGACGATCCGGACAACAAGATGCCGGTGGGCGAGATCGACATGGACGAGGTCCACGCGAAGCTTGGCGATTGAATGCGCCGCATCTGGGCATGGCTGCGCGACCGCATCGAAGTCGAGATCCTGGCGGCGATGGGTTTCATCGCGGGCACCGTGTGGGTCTTTGCCGTTCTTGCCGACGGGGTCACCGAGGGCACGGCGTCGGCCTTCGACCGCGCCGTCCTGCTGGCGCTGCGCAATCCGGCAGATCCCGCCGACCCGTTGGGCCCGCCATGGCTGGAGCTGATGATGCGCGATCTGACCGCGCTTGGCGGCGTGGCGGTTCTGGGGCTGATCACGATTTCGGTCAGCGGGCTTTTATGGCTTCAGGGGCGCCGCCGGGCGGTTGCGCTGCTGCTGGCGGCAATCGGCGGCGGGCAGCTTTTCAGCAGCATCGCCAAATGGATCATCGACCGCCCGCGTCCCGACATCGTGCCGCACGAGACGCTTGTCACCTCGGCCAGCTTTCCCAGCGGCCATTCGATGATGGCGACGATCACCTACCTGACGCTTGCCGCGATGGTCGCGCGGCTGCAAACCCGTCGCAGCCTGCGCCTCTACCTTGTCGGCATGGCAATCCTGGCATCGTTCCTGGTGGGCGCAAGCCGCGTCTATCTGGGCGTGCACTGGCCAAGCGACGTGCTGGCCGGGTGGGCGGCGGGCGCGGGATGGGCGCTTGGCTGCCTGCTGCTGGCCGACTGGCTGTTTCCAGACAGCAAACCTGAATAGGCCCCGCGGCGCGCTCAGATCAGACCGTGGCCGCGAAACAGGGCCTTCACATCGGATTCGGGACGGGCGCCGAAATGGCCGATGACCTCGGCCGCCGCGATGCAGCCCATCCGCCCCGCCACGGCAAGGCTTTGCCCGGTCGCATAGCCATAAAGGAAGCCCGCGGCGAACTGATCGCCCGCGCCGGTCGCGTCCACCGGCACGACGCGATGCACCGGCACCTCGACCCGCTCCCGCCCCCGGATCAGCACCACATCGGCGCCCGAGCGGGTGCACACCACGATGGGGCATTCCGCCGAGGCCTGGCGCAGCGCCTCTTCCAGATTGGTCTGGTAGAGCGATTCCCATTCGTGCTGGTTGCCGATCACATAATCCATCTCGGTGCTGACAAGGCGGCGAAAGCCCTCGCGGTGGCGGTCCACGCAGAACGGGTCCGACAGCGCGATCCCGGCCTTGCCGCCGCCGCGCCGGGTGGCCTGCGCCGCCTTCAGGAAGGCCGCCTTGCCGTGATCCTTGTCGAACAGATAGCCCTCGAGGAACAGGATCTGCGCGTGTTCGGCCACCTCGAGGGGCACATCCTCGGTCGACAGCTCGGCCGAGATCCCCAGATAGGTGTTCATCGACCTCTCGCCATCCGGCGTGACGAAGATCATCGAGCGCGAGGTCGGCAGATCCGCCTTCGCCACCGGCGGATTGACGAAATCGGTCCCCTCGGCGGCCATCGAGGCCGCGTAGAACCGCCCAAGCGCATCGTCGCGCACGCGCCCGATGAAGGCCGTGCTCAGGCCCAGATTCCCCAGCCCCGCCAGCGTATTGGCGACCGAGCCGCCCGGCGCCTGCGTGCGTTCGGTCATCGCGGCATAAAGCGTCTCGGCGCGCTCGCGCTCGATCAGCTGCATGATGCCCTTTTCGATGCCCATGTGATCCAGAAAGGTATCGTCGGTCTGGCTCAGCACGTCGACGATGGCATTGCCGATGCCGACAACCTGATAGGATTTCACTGGGTCTTCTCCTCGTATTGGCACAGATCGCGGATGATGCAGACCGCGCATTTCGGCTTGCGCGCGACACAGATGTAGCGGCCATGCAGGATCAGCCAGTGATGCGCGTGGCGCTGGTATTCCACCGGCACGTTGTCTTCGATGGCGCGCTCGACCGCGTCGACATCCTTGCCCGGACAGATGCCGGAGCGGTTGCCGATGCGGAAGATATGGGTATCGACCGCCTGCGCGGGATGGCCGAACCACATGTTGAGCACGACATTCGCCGTCTTGCGCCCCACGCCCGGCAACGATTGCAGCGCCGCGCGCGAGCTGGGCACCTCTCCGTCGAAGGCGTCGACAAGGATCTGGCTCAGGCGGATGACGTTCTTGGCCTTTTGCCGGAACAGGCCGATCGTCTTGATCTTCTCGACCAGCGCGGCCTCGCCAAGCGCAAGCATCTTCTGCGGCGTGTCGGCAATGGGAAACAGCCCGCGCGTGGCCTTGTTCACCCCCGCATCGGTGGCCTGCGCCGAAAGCGCGACCGCCACCAGAAGCGTGTAGGCATTGACATGTTCCAACTCGCCCCTGGGATGGGGTTCGGCCGCCTCGAAACGGCGGAAAACCTCCTTCATGGTGCGATAATCAAGCTGCTTTGCCATGTCCTTCCTATGCCCGCCGCGCCGCTGATCGGCAAGGGCTGACGGCGCGCAAAGCACAGCTTTCGGGTCGCGCGCGGGGGCGGCCGCGCGTATCATGGGCATCCCATACGGAGACCGGCACAATGAATTCCCCCCTGCCCGACGCACAATACCACTTCCGGGTCATCGAGCGTGCCCTTGCCCGCATCGACGAGGCCGACGGCAGCCCCGTTTCGCTTGGCGATCTGGCCGCAAGCCTCGGCATGAGCGCCGCGCATTTCCAGAAGGTGTTTTCCGCCTGGGTCGGCGTCTCGCCCAAGCGCTATCAGCAATACCTGTCGCTTGATCTTGCGCGGGAGTTGCTGGCGCAGCGCATGCCGCTGGATGCGGTGGCCGATCACGCGGGGCTGTCGGGTTCCGGCCGGTTGCACGACCTGTTCCTGCGGTGGGAAGCCATGAGCCCCGGCGAATACGCGCGCGGGGGCGCGGGCCTCACGATCCGCTGGGGCTGGTTTCCCTCACCCTTCGGCGAAGTTCTGGCTATGGGCACGCAGCGCGGCCTTTGCGGCCTGGCCTTCGCCGCCGATACCGGGCGCGATGCCGCCTTCGCCGATCTGGCCGCCCGCTGGCCGCGCGCGGAATTCGTCGAAGACCCCGACGCGATCGCGGGCTGGGTCGAGGCCGCGCTTGGCCAGCGGGGCGAGACGTGCCTGCACATGATCGGCGCGCCGTTCCAGATCAAGGTCTGGGAGGCGCTTTTGCAGATCCCCTCGGGGCAGGTCACCACCTATTCCGACATCGCCGATGCCATCGGCCATCCCCGCGCGGTGCGCGCGGTGGGTACCGCAGTCGGGCGCAACCCGGTCTCCTGGCTGATCCCCTGCCACCGCGCGCTGCGCAAATCCGGCGGGCTTGGCGGCTATCACTGGGGTCTGCCGGTCAAGCGCGCGATGCTGGCCTGGGAAGCGGCCCGGCGCGAGGCCGGCTAGGCACGCCCCGCTCTCCAGGAAGTGATGGGCGAAAACCCGCCACCCGCGCAGAAGCGATGGAACATCCCCGCCGCGATTGGGTAATATTCCCTGCGAGGCCCGTGCAAAGGGCCCTTTAAGATAAAAGGCGATAGAGCATGAATGCGAAGTTTTCCCTGATGCTGGGCGTAACCGGGCTGTTCGCCCTTTCGGCCTGCACGGATCCCTATGCAACGGGTGTCGACAATGGCGCCCATAGCAACCAGACCTCGGGCGCGATCACGGGCGCGTTTCTGGGCGGCGTCTTCGGCGCCACGCGCAAGGGTGACGACAAGCTGGCCAAGACCGCGGCCGGTGCGGTGGTCGGCGGGTTGATCGGCGGCGCGATCGGGGCAAACCTCGATCGTCAGGCGCAAGAGCTGCGCCGCGATCTCGATACCAACGGCGTTTCGGTGGTCAATACGGGCAGCCAGTTGATCGTGACGATGCCGCAGGACGTGCTTTTCGCCACCGACAGCGCGGTGGTGCGGAGCGACCTGCAACGCGATCTCTACACGCTTGCCGGCAGCCTCAACCGCTATCCCGATACCACCGTCGAGGTGATCGGCCACACCGACAACACCGGCGAGGCAAGCTACAACCAGCGCCTGTCGCAGGACCGCGCGAACGCGGTCGCCAGCGTTCTGGTCGGCGCGGGCGTGCCGCGCCAGCGGGTCGTGGCCTATGGCCGGGGCGAGGATCAGCCCATCGCCTCGAACCTGACGCCCGATGGCCGCGCGCAAAACCGGCGCGTGGAGTTCATCATCCGTCCGAACAGCTGACCCCGCGGGGATCGGCAAGCCAGGAAGGCCGGGCATCTGCCCGGCCTTTGTGCATTGTGCACCGCCCTTCCCGGTCATAATATTTGACCAAAGCCAGGGGGTGTCATGCCGTTTCAGAAAATCGAGCCGGAAAAGCTTGCCCATGCGGTCGAACGCCAGATCGAGCACCTGATCTTGCAGGGGATCTTGCGGCCGGGCGAACGCCTGCCCTCCGAACGCGAGCTTTCAGAGCGCCTTGGCGTCTCCCGCCCCAGCCTGCGCGAGGCGATCGCAGCACTTCAGGATACGGGACTTCTGAGCACGCGCGCCGGCGCCGGTGTCTTCGTGGCCGATGTGCTGGGCTCGGCCTTCTCGCCCGCGCTGGTGCGGCTGTTTTCGCGCAACGAACAGGCGGTGTTCGACTATCTCGCCTTTCGCGCCGATCTTGAGGGGGTGGCGGCCGCGCGGGCCGCGCGGCTTGGCTCGGACGCCGATCTGGAGGTGATCAATTCCATCTTCCACCGCATGGCCGCCGCGCATGAAAAACGCAATCCCTCGCTCGAGGCCGAGCTGGATGTCGAGTTTCACATGGCGATCATCGAGGCCTGCCACAATGTCATCATGCTGCACATGATGCGGTCCATGTTCGAGCTTCTGCGCGAGGGGGTGTTCTTCAACCGCTCAGTCATGTTCCGCAACCGCTCGACCCGCGACGCCCTGCTTGAACAGCACCGCGCGATCAATGACGCGGTGCAGGCGCGCGACCCCGAGGCCGCCCGCGCGGCGATTGCCCGGCATATGGAATTCGTGGATGTCGCGCTTCACGAGCAGCAGAAATCCGAACGCAACGAAGCCCTGGCCCGGCTGCGTCTACTGCACGAGGCCGGGCGGTAACGAAAAACCCGGCCGCGGGGGCCGGGTTTCTCATGTCTCGGATCGTCTTGCGGCCTTAGTGCAGGCGGTTTTCGACTTCGGCGATCGACGCGTCGATCATGCTCGACTGTTCCTTCGCGCTCATCTGCTTGCCCAGCACCTCGCCGGCGGCGGCCACCGCAACCGCGACGGCCCGGTCCTTGACCTCGCGCAGCGCATGCGATTCAGCCGAGGCGATCTGTTCCTCGGCAGCCTTCAGACGGCGCGCGATCGAGGCTTTCAGCTCGGCCTTGGCCTGTTCGGCGGCGGCCTGCGCATCGCGCTTGGCCGCAACCACGATCTGGTCGGCCTGTTCCTGAACTTCGCGTGCCTTGCGCTCATACCCCGAAAGGATGGTCTGCGCCTCTTCGCGCAGCGCGCGCGCCTCATCAAGGTCGGACTTGATGCCTGCGGCACGTTTGTCCAGAAGCCCGCCCAGAAGCGCCGGCACCTTGAAATAGAACAGCACCGCGACGAACAGCAGGAAGGCCAGCGTCACGACGAAGTCGGTGTTGCGCAGCGAGAAGAACGGCCCCGATGCCGCAAGCGCGGGCTGCGCGGCAAGGATGAGCAGAAGCGAGAGTTTCTTCATCATCTTACCCTTTCAGCCGCGCGTTGATCGCGGCACCGACGGTCTTCGCATCGGCCTTGCCACCAAGCGCCGCCACGATCTCGAGCGCGGTATCCTTGGCGACGGTCTCGACCGCCTCCATGGCGCCGGCCCGGATCTCGGCGATGCGCGCTTCCGATTCCACGGTGCGCGCCGAGATTTCGGCATCGGCCTGCGCGGTGGCGGCATCCAGATCCTTCTGGATGTCGGCACGGGCCTCGGCCACGATCTTCTGCGCCTGCGTCCGGGCATCGGCGAGCGCCTTTTCATAGGCCGCCTCGGCGTCCTTGGCCTTCGCCTTGTAATCTTCCGCGGCGCTCAGATCGCCGGCGATGGTGGCCTGACGGTCCGCCAGAACCGCGCCGATACGCGGCAGGGCGATGCGCGACAGCACCCACCAGATCACGACCAGCGTCACCAGCAGCCAGAAGATCTGGTTGCCGAAGGTTGCGAAATCCAGTTGCGGCATGCCAGCGGATTCCGCCGCATGACCTGCGGCCTGCGCCGCGTCATGCGCCATTTCCGAGGCAGCTTCGTGCGTTTCAGTTGCCATATCGTCCCCCTGGCCCCTTCAGATAACCGGATGGGCCCGCCAGGGGCCCACCCGACCGCAAGGATGCGAAAAAGGGATCAGACGGCGAACATCAGCAGAAGCGCGACGAGGAACGAGAAGATCCCCAGAGCTTCCGCGAAGGCGATGCCGATGAACAGCGTCGCGGTCTGGCCGGCAGCGGCCGAAGGGTTGCGCAGCGCGCCCGACAGGAAGTTGCCGGCAACGTTGCCCACACCGACAGCAGCCCCACCCATGCCCATGCAGGCCAGGCCAGCGCCGATGTAAGCACCCATTTGAACGATATCGCCTTCCATGTTCGTCACTCCTTGAGGTTGGAATTGGCTGAATTGAGTTGTTAGCGGGGAACCCGACCTTAGTGATGCGGATGCAGCGCGTCTTTGAGGTAGACGCAGGTCAGGATCGTGAACACATAGGCCTGGATGAAGGCCACGAGCATCTCAAGCCCGTACATCGCGGTGATCGCGATGATCGACAGCGGCGTCACCACCACGCCGATCCCCGACATCAGGACCAGCGGCGCGAAAGCCGCGAAAACCTTGATCACCGCGTGACCGGCCATCATGTTGCCGGCAAGACGGATGGAATGGCTGACCGGGCGCACGAAGTAGGAAATCACCTCGATCAGCGCCAGAACCGGGCGCAGCGCCAGCGGCGCCGAGGACACCCAGAACAGGCCAAGGAAGCTGGCCCCGTTCTTGACGAAGCCCACCACCGTCACCGTCACGAAGACCAGAACCGCCAGCACCGCCGTCACCGCGATATGCGAGGTGGGGGTGAAGGCCTTGGGCAGCAACCCCAGGAAGTTCGAGAAGACGATGAACAGGAACAGCGTGAAGATATAGGGGAAGAACTTGAGCCCGTCCTTGCCCGCCACATCCTCGACCATCTTGTGGATGAAGCCGTAGGCAAGCTCGGCGATCGACTGGATCCGGGTCGGGATCACCGCGCGGCCACGCGTGCCGATCACCAGCAGCAGGATCACCGCAAGAACCGAGATCGCCATCCACAGCATCGCGTTGGTCGGGGTATACCAGTGCACCGGGCCATCCCCGAACAGGGGCTTGACGATGAACTGATCCATCGGATGGAACACAAGACCGGTGCCAGCTTCTTCCGCCACGTTTATCTTCCCTCTTCATCGGCCGCATCGGCAGCCTGACGTTCTTCGCCCAATTCCCTGGCGGTTCGCAGCATCACCCGCACCCCCGCCGCAAGCCCGAGGAAGGTGAACAGCACCATCAACAGCGGCAGCGTGCCAAACAGCACATCCAGCCCGTATCCGATGCCGAAGCCGATCCCCAGCCCCGAAACCAGTTCGATGACCATACGCCAGGCCATGTTCGCCTGGGAATACTGGTCATCGACGCGCGGGGCCGGTTCATGGGTCCGCCTGACCTCTGTCAGCCGCTCCTCCAGGCGCTTCAAACGCTCGGGATCCGGGCCATCAGTGGGATCTTGGGACATTGCCAGCACCCGCAATTCTTCATGGGGTTCCTACGTCTCACAGCCGCGTGAGTCAAGCGCGCAGGAGGAATATCAAGACACTGAAAGATAACGATAAAATTTTCTGCCGCGGGGCTGCGGCACGCAAGATCACCCGTTTGAGGCAGCCGCGCGGAAGATTTCGATATTCAACCGAACGGTTGACGATCCCGCGCGGCTCGCGCATCACTTCGCCATGACATCCGCCGACACGGCCCCGCTTGACGCCATCTTCGCCGCCCTCGCCGATCCGACCCGGAGGGCGATCCTGACGATGCTGCTCGAGGATGACATGGCCGTCACCGATGTGGCCGAGCCGTTCGCCATGTCGCTGGCTGCGGTGTCCAAGCATCTGGCGATCCTGGCCGATGCCGGCCTGATCGAGCAGGAGAAACGCGGACGCGTCAAATGGTGCAAGCTGGAGCCCGATGCGATGCGCGCCGCCACCGTCTGGATGCGCGGCTTCGGCCAGGTCGACCCGATCGACCTTGATGCTTTCGAACAGTTTCTGGAAACCGAATTCCGCGACGGCTGATCCCCCCGTGCGGGGCATGAAAAAAGACCCCGACATACATGCCGGGGCCCTACCAGTATCTCATGCCGTTGCCGTTGTTTCAGGCGGCAGGGGAATAATATGCATACATCAGTTCAAGCGGCGTCAGGCTTGGTTGGCCATGCTTGCTCGCTCTTTCGGGGGTGTAATAGGCCAGCGAATCTTCAAGTGCTTTCTGCGCCTCGGCCTTGGTGTTGCGCGGAAACGCGATGATCTTCACCATTGGAACTCTCCGGTTTCAGAGTTCCTCCCATGCGCACAATATAGGGCATGGGGGTCCGTTCGGCACGTCACGATGCTGCAAGGGTGCCATGCGCAGCGCGCAAGAAAAAGCCCCGGCGCGCGGGCCGGGGCTTTTGGGCAGGTTCGAACCGGGATCAGACCACGCGATCGACCATCATCTTCTTGATATGCGCGATGGCCTTGGCCGGGTTCAGGCCCTTGGGGCAGGTCTTGGTGCAGTTCATGATCGTGTGGCAACGATACAGCTTGAACGGATCTTCCAGCGCGTCCAGACGCTCGCCCGTGGCCTCGTCGCGGCTGTCGATGATCCAGCGATAGGCATGCAGCAGCGCCGCCGGGCCAAGGTATTTGTCGCCATTCCACCAGTAGCTCGGGCACGAGGTAGAGCAGCTCGCGCACATCACGCATTCATAAAGCCCGTCAAGCTTCTTGCGGTCCTCGATCGACTGGCGCCACTCTTTCGCCGGGCGGTTCGTCTTGGTTTCCAGCCAGGGCATGATGCTGGCATGCTGGGCGTAGAAATGCGTCAGGTCAGGGATCAGGTCCTTCACCACCGGCATATGCGGCAGCGGGTAGATCTTCACGTCGCCCTTGATCTCGTCGAGGCCATAGATGCAGGCCAGCGTGTTGATCCCGTCGATATTCATCGCGCAGGAGCCGCAGATCCCCTCGCGGCAGGAGCGGCGGAAGGTCAGCGTGGGGTCGACCTCGTTCTTGATCTTGATCAGCGCGTCCAGAACCATCGGGCCGCACTTGTCCATATCAAGGAAATAGGTGTCCACCCGCGGGTTCTCGCCGGTATCGGGATCCCAGCGATAGATCTGGAACTTGCGGATGTTCTTGCCCTCGGGCTTCGGCCAGGTCTTGCCGACGCGGATCTTCGAGTTCTTGGGAAGCGTGAACTGAACCATGATTTATCCCTTCCAGTCCGTTCGGGAATACAGCGGCCGCGTCGGAGGCTGGCCGGATTTGTTGTAGACACAGCGATCGTAGATCGCTGCGGGATCTTGCGTGCCCAGCTGCGCCCCGACCGAGATATCGAGATCGACATTCGACAGCACCCTGCCGCCCGATCCGACGCCGATCCCGACCTCGCCCGAAATGGGCGAGCGCGGCTGAACCTGCTGAAGGCATTGGCGTTCGGCCTGCTCCACCGGGATCGGCCCGCAGGCCGCCAGCAGCGCGGCCAGTGCCGCATAAAGCGCATATGCCGGGCGCGGCGCCATCAGAAGGTCCGCGCCTTGGGGGCGATGGTCTGCAGGCTGATGCCGCCCTCGGCCTCGGTCGTCAGCGGATCGACGATGACCGGACGATAGCTGAGCGCCACCTTGTTGCCCTCCACGCGGCTGACGGTATGGACGCGCCAATTTTCATCGTCGCGGGTGGCATGGTCTTCGGAGGCATGTGCGCCGCGGCTTTCCTTGCGGGCCTCGGCGCCGACGATGGTGGCAAGCGCGTTCGGCATCAGGTTGGTCAGCTCCAGCGTCTCCATCAGGTCCGAGTTCCAGATCAGCGACCGGTCGGTGACCTTCAGGTCGCCCAGCTTGGCGGCGATGGCGGTCATCTTCTCGACCCCTTCGGCCAGCGTCTTGTCGGTGCGGAACACCGCCGCGTCGGCCTGCATGGTCCGTTGCATCTCAAGGCGCAGGTCGGCCGTGGGGATGGGGCCATCCGCATAGCGCAGCGCGTCGAACCGCGCGAAGGCCGCGTCGACCGACGCCTGGTTGAGCGCCCCGTTGCGCGCCTTGGGATCGACCACCTGCCCCGCACGAATGGCAGCGGCGCGGCCGAAGACCACGAGGTCGATCAGCGAGTTCGAGCCCAGGCGGTTCGCGCCGTGCACGCTGGCACAACCCGCCTCGCCCACCGCCATCAGGCCCGGAACGACCGCAGTCGGGTTTTCGGCGGTCGGGTTCAGCACCTCGCCCCAATAGTTCGTGGGGATGCCGCCCATGTTGTAGTGCACCGTCGGCAGAACCGGGATGGGTTCCTTGGTCACGTCGACGCCGGCGAAGATCTTGGCCGATTCCGAGATGCCCGGCAGACGTTCGGCCAGCGCCTCTTTGGGCAGGTGCGACAGGTTCAGGTGGATATGGTCCTTGCCCTCGCCCACGCCGCGCCCTTCGCGGATCTCCATCGTCATGCAGCGCGAAACATAGTCACGCGGCGCGAGGTCCTTGTAGTGCGGCGCGTACCGCTCCATGAACCGCTCGCCCTCGGAGTTGGTCAGATACCCCCCCTCGCCGCGCGCGCCCTCGGTGATCAGGCAGCCCGAGCCGTAGATGCCGGTCGGGTGGAACTGCACGAACTCCATGTCCTGAAGGGCCAGGCCCGCGCGCGCCACCATGCCGCCACCGTCGCCGGTGCAGGTATGCGCCGAGGTCGCCGAGAAGTAGGCGCGACCATAACCGCCCGTGGCCAGAACGACCATCTTGGCGTTGAACACATGCATCGTGCCGTCATCAAGCTTCCAGCACACCACGCCCTGGCAGGTGCCGTCCTCGGACATGATCAGGTCGATGGCGAAATACTCGATGAAGAATTCCGCGTTGTTCTTGAGGCTCTGACCGTAAAGCGTGTGCAGAATGGCGTGGCCGGTGCGGTCGGCCGCGGCGCATGTGCGCTGCACGGGCGGGCCTTCGCCGAATTCGGTGGTGTGGCCGCCGAAGGGGCGCTGGTAGATCTTGCCCTCTTCGGTGCGCGAGAAGGGCACGCCGTAATGTTCCAGCTCGTAAACCGCCTTGGGCGCCTCGCGCGCGAGGTATTCCATCGCATCGGTGTCGCCCAGCCAGTCCGACCCCTTCACGGTGTCATACATGTGCCACTGCCAGCTGTCGGGGCCCATATTGCCCAGGCTGGCCGCGATGCCGCCCTGTGCCGCCACGGTGTGCGACCGGGTCGGGAAAACCTTGGTCACGCAGGCCGTGCGCAGGCCCTGTTCGGCCATACCGAGCGTTGCGCGCAGGCCCGCGCCGCCGGCACCGACCACCACGACGTCATATTCATGCGTCTCGTATGCGTAAGCTGCCATGTTTCAGTTCCTTCAGAGCGCGATCTTCACGAGCGCATAAAGCCCGCTGGCCATCACGGCATAAGACAGCATGATGGCAGCGATGATGCCGACCTTGCGGGCGGTGCCATGGGCATAATCCTCGATCATCATCTGCGCACCCTTGGCAAAGTGACGCATGCCGACAACCAGCGTGAGTCCGGTCAGGATGGCCGGGAACGGGCGCGAGAAGATCGCCAGAACCTCTTCATGCCCCTGCCCCAGTGCGCGGCCGAAGACGAACAGGAAGGCCGGAACCAGGAAGGCCAGCCCGACGGCAGTCACCGTCATGAACCAGTGATGCTCGGTCCCGGTGCCGGCGGCACCCTTGCCCACGGCGCGTTTACGATCGGTCAGATACCGCATTTGCTGCCCCCTCAGACCAGAATGATGGTGATGACGGTCAGCACGACTGAACCGATGATGCAGGCCCAGCCAAGACGTTCCGCCGTTTCGATCTCGAGCCCGTGGCCGGCATCGAAGTAAAGGTGCCGCAGCCCGGCAAGGTAATGATACCAGACGCCCAACACCGAGGCGGCGAAGATCAGATCCCCGAACCACGAGGTTGCAACTGCATTTGCAACCGCGAAATATTCAGGCCCCGTGGCAGCTGCAAGCAGCCACCAGACCGCCAGCACGACGCCGACGATCAGCGCGTTGCCGGTAATGCGGGTCAGGATCGAGGTAAATGAGGTCATCTGCGGGCGATAGATCTGCAGATGCGGGGAAAGAGGCCGTTCAACCCGTTTCACGTCAGCCATTTTGGGTTCCTCTGTCGCTAGGCCCCCCGCGCCCGGAAGCGTAGTGGGGCTGGCCGGATTTTCCCCTTGAATAACGCAATTTTCGCCCGAGTCACGCACTCAGACGGCCATGAAGGCGTTTTTCACCCCCTGAAAGGCAAGAAAATGCCGTTCGTGATCACAAATTTTTGACGTGTGATCACGATACTGGAGATTTTCCCGTGCCGACCTCCGGCAAAGTTCAGAATCTTCCCAGATTGAAATTTTGCGAAAATCCGACTGCAACCCGGCCGTCGCTGTCCGACGCTTCGTGATAACGCAGGTCCAGCGATGTCACTTCATTCAGGCTGTAGCTGATGCCGATATCGCCGTAGCTGTGCGAGGCCTGCTTCTCTCCGACGGTGCCGGAAAGCGCGAAGCGGTCGTTCAGCTGCGCATCGAAGCCAAGATTGGAATTGAAGCGATCGCCTTCCGGGTCGTAAAGCGTGGCGCCACGGATGCTGATCCCTTCGCTGATCGGCATCGCAAGTTTAACGAAAGCCTCGCCACAACATTCGCCGGACGCGTTGTAGAAGTAATGTGCATAGCCCAGATCATAGCGCAGACCGAAATCGAACGCGCTGCGATAACCCAGCGTCAGGTCGACCTCCAGATCATCGCCATTGCCCATGTCCAGGGTCGATCCCCAGGCACCGGCATAGAACCCGTCCGAAAAGACATAGGCATAGCCCTGCAACGCGGGGTGCCCGTCCGAGTTCGAACGGCCGTAGGACATGTATTCAGAGGTGAGCGCATAGCCGGCCCAAACCTCCGGACCGGCCTCCTGCGCGGCGAGCGGCGGCGCGGCACACAGACCAAGCCCCACAACGCCCATGGCGATTGCCTGTTTCATGGATTTACCTGCTCTTGCCTGTTTTTTTGAAAACATAGCACGAACAGAAGAAAATCGCCCCTCTTTATTCGGGAAGGGCGAAATAGTGCCTTGAAGTGCCCGGCATACATCACCTTGTATCCGGGGCCCACCCGTTAAAGCGGCATCAACGCCCAGTAATCCAGATCCAGAAGCACTTCGGGGGCGTATTTCCCATCCTCCCCGCGCAGCGCGAAGGGTGCCGCGCCCTGCCGGGTTGCTACAAGACGCAGCCGGATCGCGCCCACGCCCGGCGCCGCCGTTTCGGACTTGTCGAGAACTTCGGACCAGGCTTTCACCGTATCTCCGGCAAAGCAGGGATTGGCATGCGCGCCCGCATTCAGCGCCACGATCATCTGCGCATTGGCCAGCCCGTTGAAGCTGAGCGCGCGCGCCATCGAGATCACATGGCCGCCATAGATCAGCCGCTTGCCGTCCTCGCGGAAAGTCGCGTCGAAATGCACCTTGGCCGTGTTCTGCCAAAGCCGGGTGGCCAGCATATGCTCGGCCTCTTCGATCGTGACGCCGTCCACATGGTCGATCTTCTCGCCCACCGCATAATCGCCCCAACGGTGCCCTTCGCCCGAAAGCCCAAAATCGTAATCCGAGAAATCCAGCCCCTCGGGCACGACCAGCGCCTCGGGGTGCACCACCGGGGTCAGCTCGGGCAGAACGGTTTCGGGCGCCGGCGCATCCATGCGGTTCTTGCGCACCATCACCCAGCGGACATATTCCAGCACCGTCTCGCCATGCTGGTTGATGCCGCGCGTACCGACATAGACCACACCGGACTTGCCGTTCGAGTTTTCCTTCAGCCCGATCACGGTGGATTCCGAACGCAGCGTATCGCCCGGCCAGACCGGCTTGAGCCAGCGCCCCTCGGCGTAGCCCAGATTGGCCACGGCATTCAGGCTGATATCGGGCACGGACTTGCCGAACACGACGTGAAAGGCCGCCAGATCGTCGACCGGGCTCGCCCGCAACCCGCTGGCCCGCGCGAATTCATCCGATGAATAAAGCGCACCGCGCGCGGGATACAGCGCGTGATACAGCGCACGCTCGCCGCCCGAGATGGTGCGCGGGACGGCGTGGCGGATGGTTTCGCCGATGCGGTAATCCTCGAAAAAGCGGCCCGGATTGGTCTTCATCTTACTGCTCTCCCAGTTTCAGGTCGGGATGGTATTCGCCCGGCACTTCCTTCGTGACGGCCTGCGCACAGCGCATGACGCCCTTGGCCGCATCGAAGGCATAAGAAGGCGCACCGTGAAGCACCCACCCCCGCGACAGCGCGAGCGAGACCTTGTGGCAGAAGGCCGAGGTGTCGTCGTCGGTCAGAAGGCGATAAAGTTTCATCAGTAGTTTCCGGCAAAGACGTTGTAGCCAAGCAGGCTGTGAATCCAGGCCGCCAGCCCGTAAACCGCCGCCGCGCCGATCAGGTTCTTGATATCCCCGCCGATTGATCCCTTGGCCGGGCGCTTCCACGGGCCTGCGCGGTTGATCACGACCATCTCGGCCACGGCCCAGATCCCCATCGAGCCGAACAGCAGGATCGAGGCCAGATCGCCATTCACCAGCAGGTGCCCGACCGACCACAGGATCACCCCCGTCAACATCGGGTGGCGGATCTTGTCGATCAGTACCGAGCGCGCGCCGCTGACCCCGAACAGATAGACCGAGATCAGCATCAGCGTATTGTTCGCATGCCCCATCCCCGGCAGCGGCGCATAGACCGGGATCACGTCGGCCATGCGATAGCCGATGACCATCAGCACAAGGCCAACCAGCACAAGCCCGGCCACCATCGAACGCGCCTGCGGTTCCATCATAAGCCGCTTGCGCGGCGCCAGCCGCTTGAACAGGTGCGCCAGCACCCACAGCAGGATACCAAGGATCAGTAGAAACATGCTTTCGCCTTTCAGTCGCCCAAAGCGGCAATCGCCTCGGCCTTCGCCAGAACCTGCCGCGCGGTCACGATATGCAGGTTTTCGACGATCTTTCCATCCACAACCGCAACCCCGAGGCCTTTCGCCTCGGCCTCCTCGAAGGCGGCGATCTGGCGGCGGGCAAGTTCGACCTCGGCCTCCGAGGGAGCGAAGGCGGCATTGGCCACATCAAGCTGGGCGGGATGGATCAGCGTCTTGCCGTCAAAGCCCATGTCGCGGCCCTGCTCGCATTCGACGCGCAGGCCATCGGCGTCCTTGAAGGCGTTATAGACCCCGTCGACGATGATCTTGCCATGGGCTTTCGCGGCCAGAAGGCACAGGCCCAGCCCCGCCTGCATCGCAAGCCGGTCGGGGCGGAAGCGCGATTGCAGCTCTTTCGCAAGGTCGTTGGTGCCCATGACCATGCCCGCCAGGCGCGGATGGGCCGCGATCTCGGCGGCGTTCAGCATGCCAAGCGCAGTCTCCATCATCGCCCAGAGCGGAACCGAGGCGATCAGGTCGGCCACCGCGTCCAGATCGGCCGCGCGCGAGACCTTGGGGATCAGGATCGCATCGACGCGCGCGCCTTCGCGGATCGCCTTGGCGAAGGCCAAAAGATCCTCGCGGCCCCACTCGGTATCCAGCCCGTTGACGCGCACGATACGGGCGCGGCCGCCGTAATCGGCCTCGGACAGGGTCCGGGCCAGCAGCGCGCGGGCATTGACCTTCTCATCCACCGCAACCGCGTCCTCGAGATCGAAAATGATGGCATCGCAGGCCAGGCCGCGGGCCTTTTCCAGCGCGCGTTCGTTGGAACCGGGGATATAGAGCACCGAGCGGTAGGGACGGGCGGGCATGGACATGATTCTCTCCTCGCAAGATTATTTCGCCAAGGACCACATTCGCGCCACTTTCCGCAAGGCCCGATTTGCCGCAATGCAGAAATGGCCGCAGGGGTATCCTGCGCCCCGCTCAGAGCACTTGCCAGATCAGCCGCAGAGAAATCGCCAGCAAGGCCCAGATCACGATGCGGAAGAACAGGACCTGAGGGATGACGCGCACCGCCCACACCCCGGCAAGGACGGCAAGTGCCGCGGGCGCCATCAGCATCACCGCCACGCCCAGATTGGCCGGGCTAAGCTGGCCAAGCGCATAATAGGGCACCAGCTTCACCGCGTTGATGAAGGCGAACAGGATCGTCGAGGTGCCCGCGAAAACCGTCTTGCTCATCCCCAGCGGCAGCGCATAGACCTGCCAGGGCGGGCCGCCCGAATGGCTGACGAAGCTTGTGAATCCGGCGATGGTGCCCCAGAAGATGCCCTTGCCCGGATCAGGTGGGCGCGGCTCGGCCACGGCGGGGCGGCGGAAGATCGCGTTCAGCGCGAAAACGCTGCCGATCACCCCGACCAGAAGGCCCACCATCCGGTCGCTGACCACGCTGGCCGTGGCCCAGCCCAGGGCAATTCCCAGCACCGCGGCGGGGGCCACGATCATCAGCACCCTGCGGTCGAACTCCTTGCGCCATGCCCAAAGGCCGAACATGTCCGACACGATATAGACCGGCAGCAGAAGGCCCGCGGCCTGGACCGGACTCATGACCTGCGCCAGAAGCGGCACCGCAATCCCGCTGATGACCGGAAGCCCGCCCTTCGACAGCCCGACCGAGATCGCGGCCAGAACCGCGAAGACCCATCCCAACGTGTCCAGTTCCATTCCCGCCCCGGCCAGAGAATCAGGCGCCCCGCTGGCGCATCGCCCATGTGATAGGGGATCGCCCCCGCGAACGCACGCGGGCGGCGAAAGGGGGCCAGACGGGCGGAATTGTTCACAACGGTATACAATGCGGGGCGGTTTTGCCCCGCCGCAGCGCAGCGCCCTTGCCAGAAAGCGCGCAAAGGGCTAACCCTCCCCGCGTCAGTTTCAATCCATCCCACCCGGAGGAACCCATGGCCCGACCCAAGATCGCCCTTATCGGCGCCGGCCAGATCGGCGGCACGCTCGCCCATCTCGCCGCCATCAAGGAACTCGGCGATGTCGTCATGTTCGACATCGCGGAAGGCACCCCGCAGGGCAAAGCGCTCGACATCGCGGAATCCGGCCCCTCCGAGGGCTTTGACGGCACCTTCAAGGGCACCAACGACTACGCCGATATCGCGGGCGCCGATGTCTGCATCGTGACCGCCGGCGTGCCGCGCAAGCCGGGCATGAGCCGCGACGACCTTCTGGGCATTAACCTCAAAGTCATGAAATCGGTGGGCGAGGGCATTGCAGCGCACGCCCCGAACGCCTTCGTGATCTGCATCACCAACCCGCTCGACGCGATGGTCTGGGCGCTTCAGCAGTTCTCGGGCCTGCCGGCCGAGAAAGTCGTCGGCATGGCCGGCGTGCTCGACTCGGCGCGTTTCCGCCACTTTCTGTCGGTGGAATTCGGCGTCTCGATGCGCGATGTCACCGCCTTCGTCCTGGGCGGCCATGGCGACACGATGGTGCCGCTGGCGCGCTACTCGACCGTGGCCGGCATCCCGCTGCCCGACCTGGTGCAGATGGGCTGGACCACGCAGGACAAGCTTGACGCGATCGTCCAGCGCACCCGCGACGGCGGCGCCGAGATCGTGGGCCTGCTGAAGACCGGTTCGGCCTTCTATGCGCCGGCCACCTCGGCCATCGAAATGGCCGAAGCCTACCTGAAGGACCAGAAGCGCCTGCTGCCCTGCGCGGCCTTCGTGAAGGGCGCCTTCGGCCTTGACGGCATGTATGTCGGCGTGCCGACCATCATCGGTGCCGGCGGCATCGAAAAGGTCGTGGACATCAAGCTCAACAAAGACGAGCAGGCGATGTTCGACAAGTCCGTCGATGCCGTGAAAGGCCTTGTCGAGGCCTGCAAGGGCATCGACCCCTCGCTGGCCTGACGCAGACTGAATACCCAACCGGAAAACGCGCCCTTCGGGGCGCGTTTTTCTTTGCCCGCTGCATCCGGCACTGCCGGATCATCCCCAAATCGCTTGATTCCTGCGATTCAGAAGCCATGACGCCCCCTGTCAGGATCTTTGTGATCACAGTTTTTGAGCCCGTGATCACAAAGCGTGGATTTCTGCCGGTGGCACCGCATTTCCGGCAAATATCGTTTTGTGAGGCAGGCCAGATGTGTCAAGAGGGCCTTCAAATTGCACCAGCATGGGACATTGCCATGAATATCCATGAATACCAGGCGAAAGCCCTTCTTCGCAGCTATGGCTGCCCGGTCTCCGAAGGGCGCATCGTGCTCAAGGCGGACGAGGCCAAGACCGCGGCGGGCGAACTTGACGGCCCGCTCTGGGTCGTTAAGGCCCAGATCCACGCGGGCGGCCGCGGCAAGGGCAAGTTCAAGGAAGCCGAAGCGGGCGAAAAGGGCGGTGTCCGTCTGGCCAAGTCGGTCGAAGAGGCCGAGCAGCTGGCCAAGCAGATGCTCGGCCGCACGCTGGTGACGCATCAGACCGGCCCCGTCGGCAAGCAGGTCAACCGCATCTATATCGAAGACGGCTCGGACATCGCGCGCGAACTTTACCTTGCCGTTCTGGTGGATCGCCAGACCTCGCGCATTTCCTTCGTCTGCTCGACCGAAGGCGGCATGGATATCGAGGAAGTCGCCGCCAAGACCCCCGAGAAGATCCTGTCCTTCTCGGTCGATCCGGCCTCGGGCCTGTCGGATTTCCACGGCCGCCGCGTGGCCTTCGCCCTTGGGCTGGAAGGCCCGCAGGTCAAGCAATGCGTCGCGCTGATCAAGAACCTCTACAAGCTCTTCGTCGAGAAGGACATGGAGATGCTTGAGATCAACCCGCTGATCGTGATGACCGACGGCAACCTCAAATGCCTCGATGCGAAGATGGGCTTCGATGGCAACGCGATCTACCGTCACCCCGACATCGCCGCGCTGCGCGACGAAACCGAGGAAGACCCCAAGGAACTCGCCGCCTCGAAGTTCGACCTGAACTACATCGCGCTCGATGGCGAGATCGGCTGCATGGTGAACGGCGCCGGCCTGGCCATGGCCACGATGGACATCATCAAGCTTTACGGGGCCGAGCCTGCGAACTTCCTGGATGTCGGCGGCGGCGCCACCAAGGAAAAGGTGACCGAGGCCTTCAAGATCATCACCTCGGACCCCAACGTCAAAGGCATCCTCGTCAACATCTTCGGCGGCATCATGCGCTGCGACATCATCGCGGAAGGCATCATCGCCGCGGTGAAAGAGGTTGGCCTGCAGGTTCCGCTCGTCGTGCGACTTGAGGGCACGAATGTCGAGAAAGGCAAGGAAATCATCGCGACTTCCGGCCTCAACGTCATCGCCGGGGACAACCTCGCCGATGCTGCGCAGAAAATCGTGAAAGCGGTGAAAGGCTAAGAAAATGGCAGTCCTCGTCAACGAAAACACCAAAGTCATCTGCCAGGGCTTCACCGGCTCGCAGGGCACGTTCCACTCGGAGCAGGCCATCGCCTACGGCACTAAGATGGTCGGCGGCGTGACGCCCGGCAAAGGCGGCACCACGCATCTGGACCTGCCCGTGTTCAACTCGGTCCACGAGGCAAAGCATGTGACCGGCGCGAACGCGACCGCGATCTATGTGCCCCCGCCCTTCGCCGCGGATTCGATCCTCGAGGCGATCGACGCCGAAATGGAACTGATCGTGTGCATCACCGAAGGCATTCCGGTTCTGGACATGATGAAGGTCAAGCGCGCGCTCGAAGGTTCGAAATCGCGCCTGATCGGGCCGAACTGCCCCGGCGTCATCACCCCCGACGCCTGCAAGATCGGCATCATGCCCGGCCATATCCACATGCGCGGTTCGTGCGGTGTGGTGTCGCGCTCGGGCACGCTGACCTATGAGGCGGTGAAACAGACCACCGATCTGGGCCTTGGCCAGTCCTCGGCCGTGGGCATCGGCGGCGACCCGATCAAGGGGACCGAGCATATCGACGTGCTCGACATGTTCCTCGACGATCCGGAAACCACCTCGATCATCATGATCGGCGAAATCGGCGGCAGCGCCGAAGAGGAAGCCGCGGAATTCTTGGCCGAGCAGAAGAAGAAGGGCCGCTGGAAACCCACCGCGGGCTTCATCGCGGGCCGCACCGCACCTCCGGGCCGCCGCATGGGCCATGCCGGCGCGATCGTGTCGGGCGGCAAGGGCGATGCGGAAAGCAAGATCGAGGCGATGAAGAAAGCCGGGATCGTGGTCGCCGACAGCCCCGCCCATCTGGGCGAGGCCGTGATGAAGGCGATCAAGGGCTGACGACAATCGCCGGAGCGTGGTGCTTGCCGCGCCGCGCTCCGGTTTCCGGCAAGGCGCCCGCTTGAGGAGGGGCGAGTGTTTTGGACCAGAGCGTGATCAAAGACCAGTCCGGCCTGCTGCGCAAACACGCATCCCGCGTCTTTGCCGCGACGGAACGGCGCAATGGCGGATCGGACCGGATCACCATGCATCCGGGCGCGCGCCCCGCAGCCGGCCAGAGACCTGACAGCCCCGGCCCGGATGCGATTGCCGGGCCGGGCAGCAAGAAGCGCCCGCAAATGCGGCATCCCGCGCGGCATACCCCCGAATTCCCCGAACGCTCTGCACAGATCGCACGGATCGACCTGCATTCGATCGACATCCGGCCCTGCGACGGGCCGTCGATCCAACCGAAGACGAATACCCGGCCCGCCCAGACCGCCCGGGTGGCGGGCATCCCTGGCCTTCCAGACAGCGTGGGCACGCCAGACGCCCAATTTGAAGAGGCAATGCACTGACATGACCGAACAATCCCCCAACGCGCAGTTCAAGGCCTCGTCCTTCATGGACGGCGCCAATGCCGACTACATCGACCAGTTGCAGGCGCGCTACGCCGCCGATCCGGCCAGCGTCGATGCACAATGGGCCGAGTTCTTCCGATCGCTTGGCGAAGGCGAGCAGGATGCCCGGCGCGCGGCCGCAGGCCCATCCTGGGCGCGTGGCGACTGGCCCCCGGTTCCGGTGGACGACCTGACCGCTGCGCTGACCGGCGAATGGCCCGTCGCGGCCGAGGTGAAGGGAGCGGGCGACAAGATCCGCGCCAAGGCGGCCGAAAGCGGCGTCGCCGTCTCGGAAGAGGCGGTCAAGCGTGCTGTGCTGGATTCGATCCGCGCGCTGATGATCATCCGCGCCTACCGGATCCGCGGCCACCTTGCCGCCGATCTCGACCCGCTGGGGCTGCGCGATGAATCGCTGCATCCCGAACTGGACCCCACCTCCTACGGCTTCACCGAGGCCGATATGGACCGCCCGATCTTCATCGACAACGTGCTGGGCCTGACCCACGCCTCGATGCGCCAGATCATCGACCTTGTGAAGCGCACCTATTGCGGCACCTTCGCGCTGCAATACATGCACATCTCGGATCCCGAGCAATCCGCATGGCTGAAGGAACGGATCGAAGGCTACGGCAAGGAGATCACCTTCACGCGCGAAGGCCGCCGCGCGATCCTGAACAAGCTGGTCGAGGCCGAGGGCTTCGAGAAGTTCCTGCATGTCAAATACATGGGCACCAAACGCTTCGGCCTTGACGGCGGTGAAGCGCTGATCCCGGCGATGGAGCAGGTGATCAAGCGGGGCGGCAATCTTGGCGTGAAGGAAATCGTCATCGGCATGCCGCACCGCGGCCGCCTTTCGGTGCTGGCCAACGTGATGTCGAAACCCTATCGCGCGATCTTCCACGAATTCCAGGGCGGTTCCTACAAGCCCGAGGACGTGGACGGCTCGGGCGACGTGAAATACCACCTCGGCGCCTCGTCGGACCGCGAGTTCGACGGGAACAAGGTGCACCTGTCACTGACCGCCAACCCCTCTCACCTCGAGGCGGTGAACCCCGTCGTCCTGGGCAAGGTGCGCGCCAAGCAGGACCAACTGAACGATACCGACCGTCATCAGGTTCTGCCCGTGCTTCTGCATGGCGACGCGGCCTTTGCAGGCCAGGGTGTCGTAGCGGAATGCTTCGGCCTTTCGGGCCTGCGCGGCCACCGCACCGGCGGCACCATGCATATCGTGGTGAACAACCAGATCGGCTTTACCACCGCGCCGCATTTCTCGCGCTCCTCGCCCTACCCGACCGACATCGCCCTGATGGTCGAGGCGCCGATCTTCCACGTCAACGGGGATGACCCGGAGGCCGTGGTCCACGCCGCGAAGGTCGCCACCGAATTCCGCCAGAAATTCCACAAGGACGTGGTGATCGACATCTTCTGCTACCGCCGCTTCGGTCACAACGAAGGCGACGAGCCGATGTTCACCAACCCGCTCATGTACAAGCGGATCAAGTCCCACAAGACGACCCTTCAGCTTTATACCGAGCGTCTGGTCGCCGACGGGCTGATCCCCGAGGGCGAGATCGAGGACATGAAGGCCGCCTTCCAGGCCCATCTGAACGAAGAGTTCGAAGCCGGGAAAAGCTTCAAGCCGAACAAGGCCGACTGGCTTGACGGGCGCTGGAAGCATCTCGACCGCGAGCGCGAGGAGTATGATGCGGGCACCACCGCGATCAGCCCCGAAACGATGGCCGATATTGGCCGAGCACTGACTTCGGCGCCAAAAGATTTCGACCTGCACAAGACCGTCGCCCGCCAGCTCGAGGCGAAAGCCAAGATGTTCGAAAGCGGCGCGGGCTTCGATTGGGCCACGGCCGAGGCGCTTGCCTTCGGATCGCTTGCCGTCGAGGGCGTTCCGGTGCGCCTGTCCGGTCAGGACTGCACGCGCGGCACCTTCTCGCAGCGCCATTCCGGCCTGATCGACCAGACCACGGAAGAGCGCTACTATCCGCTCAACCACATCCGCGCGGGGCAGTCGCGCTATGAGGTGATCGACTCGATGCTGTCGGAATATGCCGTGCTCGGGTTTGAATACGGCTATTCGCTGGCCGAACCCAACGCGCTTGTCATGTGGGAAGCGCAGTTCGGCGATTTCGCCAACGGCGCGCAGATCATGTTCGACCAGTTCATCAACTCGGGCGAGCGGAAATGGCTGCGCATGTCGGGCCTTGTCTGCCTGCTGCCGCACGGGTTCGAGGGCCAGGGCCCCGAGCACAGCTCGGCCCGGTTGGAGCGTTTCCTGCAAAACTCGGCCGAGGATAACTGGATCGTGGCGAACTGCTCGACCCCGGCGAACTACTTCCACATCCTGCGCCGCCAGATCCACCGCAACTTCCGCAAGCCGCTGATCCTGATGACGCCGAAATCGCTTCTGCGCCATCCGCTCTGCACCTCCAGGTCAGAGGACTTCACCACCGGGTCGTTCTTCCGCCGCGTGATGTGGGATGACGCGCAGGACGGCAGGTCCGAACTGAAACTGGCCTCGGACGCCAGGATCAAGCGCGTCGTGATCTGCTCGGGCAAGGTCTATTACGACCTGCTGGCCGAGCGCGACAAGCGCGGCCTGACCGATGTCTACCTGCTGCGGCTTGAGCAGTTCTACCCCTTCCCGGCCCATTCGATGGTCAAGGAACTGTCGCGCTTCAAGAATGCCGAAGTGATCTGGTGCCAGGAAGAACCGAAAAACCAGGGCGCCTGGAGCTTCGTGGAACCCAATCTCGAATGGGTTCTGAACAAGATCGAAGCGAAAAGCCCCCGCGCGCGCTATGCGGGCCGGGCTGCCTCGGCTTCTCCGGCGACGGGCCTTGCCTCGCGCCACAAGGCCGAGCAGGACGCGCTGGTCAACGACGCTCTGGAGGGCTGAGATGGCACTCGAAGTCCGCGTTCCCACACTGGGCGAAAGCGTGTCGGAAGCCACGGTGGCGACCTGGTTCAAGAAGCCGGGCGACACCGTCGCCGTCGACGAGATGCTGTGCGAGCTGGAGACCGACAAGGTCACGGTCGAGGTTCCCTCGCCCGCAGCCGGCACGCTGGTTGAGATCGTCGCGGCCGAAGGCACGACCGTGGGCGTCAACGCCCTTCTGGCACAGATCACCGAGGCAGGGGCCGACGCCCCCGCCAAGAAATCAGACACGAATGGCGCAGATTCGGCAAAATCCGCCGCGCCGCAATCCAATGAGGTCAAGATGACTGATGTAATGGTTCCCTCTCTTGGTGAAAGCGTCGCGGAAGCGACTGTCTCCACCTGGTTCAAGAAGGTGGGCGATACCGTCGCGCAGGACGAAATGCTGTGCGAGCTGGAAACCGACAAGGTCTCGGTCGAGGTTCCCTCGCCCGTTGCCGGCGTCCTGACCGAGATCCTCGCCCCCGAGGGCACCACCGTCGATGCCACCGCGAAACTTGCCGTGGTGGCCGAGGGCAAGGCCGGCAGCGTCGCCGCCCCCGCCCAGTCGCAGGCCCCGGCCTCGACGCCCGCGGCCCCGGCCGCACAGGCCGGCCGCGATGTCGAAAACGCACCGGCCGCCAAGAAGGCCATGGCCGAAGCCGGCCTCAGTGCCGATCAGGTGCAGGGCACCGGCCGCGACGGGCGCATCATGAAGGAAGACGTGGCCCGTGCCGCGACGGCCCCCGCGGCCGCGCCCGCATCGCCCGCCCCCGCGCCGGTGGCCGCCCCGCGTGGCCCGGTCAGCGCCGACGACGCCGCCCGCGAAGAGCGCGTGAAGATGACGCGCCTGCGCGCCACCATCGCCCGCCGCCTCAAGGACGCGCAGAACACCGCCGCGATGCTCACGACCTATAACGAGGTCGACATGTCCGGCATCATGGCGCTGCGCGACGAATACAAGACCCAGTTCGAGAAGAAGCACGGCGTCAAGCTTGGCTTCATGTCCTTCTTCGTGAAGGCCTGCTGCCATGCACTCAAGGAAGTGCCCGAGGTCAACGCCGAGATCGACGGCGGCGACGTGGTCTACAAGAACTACGTCCATATGGGCGTGGCCGTGGGCACGCCCTCGGGCCTTGTGGTTCCGGTGGTGCGCGACGCCGACCAGATGGGCTTTGCCGCGATCGAGAAGAAGATCGGCGAGCTGGGCCTGCGCGCCCGCGACGGCAAGCTCTCGATGGCCGAGATGCAGGGCGGCAGCTTCACCATCTCGAACGGCGGCGTCTATGGCTCGCTCATGTCCTCGCCGATCCTGAACCCGCCGCAATCGGGCATCCTCGGCATGCACAAGATCCAGGAGCGCCCGGTGGTGGTGAACGGCCAGATCGTGATCCGCCCGATGATGTATCTGGCGCTGAGCTACGACCACCGCATCGTCGACGGCAAGGGCGCGGTGACCTTCCTCGTGCGGGTGAAGGAAGCGCTGGAGGATCCCCGGCGACTGCTGATGGATCTTTAAGGTTAAAGGCCGAATCTCTGTGTCCCAAAAGCGCGAGATAACTTCTGATGAGCATGTAAAGCAGGCTCAGGCAGAAATGGAGCGCTTTTGGGATGACCTCGACAACGAGAGCGACCGAGGCATGGTGCTTTCAGCAGGCGCATACTTCGAGAAAGTTTTGGAGGATTGCCTCTCAGCTTACTTGAATAAATCAAAAGAGGCCACAGAACTTCTCGGATCAAACAGGGAGCTAGGCACGTTTTCTAGTCGCAATAAACTATGTGTTGCGCTTCGGATTCTGTCGCATGAAGAAGCGCATGCGCTAAAGCTTTTGGCGAGAATTCGAAATGAGTTTGCACATCTAGTTCTGGTTACATTCAAGGAGGACGCAGTCGGAGATAGAGTGCATGAGTTCTCCCGATCTGTTGTGGGTGAGGAATCGCCGACATGGCAAAGGGTGAAAGATATGCCACTGCGCGAGATGTTTAGCTTTTGCCTGTTCTTGCTAAATGATCGACTTTGGCTGCGACCTTATGACGTTCACTTGCATACCGAGAGCTACCCGGAACTAATCCCGCATCATGTGGATACAGTCTTGGTTGATAGCCCATGACTCCCGAACTCACCGCCCTCACCCTCACCGGCCTCCTGCAAGCCATCCAATACCTGCTCTTCGCCGTCCCGGCGAACCGGGAACTGGGGGTGGGCTATACCTCCTCGGCACGCGACAAGCCGCCGTCGCGGCAACTCTCCCCGATCACCGCACGCCTGCAACGCGCGCTCGACAACCATTTCGAAGGGCTGATCCTGTTCACCCTCGCAGTGGTCGTGATCACCCTGTCGGGCAAGGCCGGCGCCTTCACGGCGGCCTGCGGCTGGACCTATCTCGCCGCCCGCATCCTCTATGTTCCCGCCTATGCCTTCGGCTGGCGCCCTTGGCGCTCGGTCATCTGGGCGATAGGCTTCCTTGCAACCCTTGCCATGATGCTGACAGCCCTGATCTGACCGGCTTTCACCTTGGCACAAATATCCTCGGGGGTCCGGGGGCAGAAAGCCCCCGGTTCCTCCCTCAATGACCGGAGACACCCATGGCAGAATTCGATGTGATCGTGATCGGCGGAGGCCCCGGCGGCTATGTCTGCGCCATCCGCTGCGCCCAGCTTGGCCTCAGGACCGCCTGCGTCGAGGGCCGCGAAACCCTCGGCGGCACCTGCCTGAATGTCGGCTGCATTCCCTCCAAGGCGCTCCTGAACGCGACCCACCACCTGCACGAGGCCGAACATAACTTCGCCAGGATGGGCCTGAAGGGCAAAGCCCCCTCGGTCGACTGGAAACAGATGCAGGCCTACAAGGACGAGGTCATCTCCGGAAACACCAAGGGCATCGAGTTCCTGTTCAAGAAGAACAAGATCACCTGGCTGAAGGGCTGGGGCTCGATCCCGGCCGCAGGCCAGGTGAAAGTCGGAGACGAGGTTCACAGCGCAAAAAGCATCGTCATCGCCACCGGCTCCGAAGCCTCCTCCCTGCCCGGAATCGAGATCGACGAGGAAACCATCGTCACCTCGACCGGCGCACTCAGCCTGCCCAAGACGCCGAAATCCATGGTCGTGATCGGCGCGGGCGTGATCGGGCTGGAAATGGGCTCGGTCTATGCCCGCCTCGGCACCGAGGTGACCGTGGTCGAATATCTCGACGCCATCACCCCCGGCATGGATGGCGAGGTTGCGAAATCCTTCCAGAAGATCCTTGCCAAACAGGGGCTGAACTTCGTGCTCGGCGCCGCCGTCCAGGGCGTGAGCAAGGCAAAGACGAAGAACACCGTCACCTACAAGCTGCGCAAGGATGACAGCGAACACAAGATCGAGGCCGAGGTGGTCCTGGTGGCCACCGGTCGCAAGCCCTATACCGACGGGCTCGGCCTTGACGCCGCGGGGGTGGAACTGCTGCCGCGCGGCCAGATCAAGACGGATGACCACTGGCAGACCAGCGTGAAGGGGATCTATGCGATCGGTGACGCGATCGTCGGCCCGATGCTCGCCCACAAGGCCGAGGATGAAGGCATGGCAGTGGCCGAGGTCATCGCCGGCAAGCATGGCCACGTCAATTACGACGTGATCCCCGGCGTGATCTACACCACCCCCGAGGTGGCCAGCGTCGGCAAGACCGAAGAGGTGCTCAAACAGGAAGGCCGCGCCTACAAGGTCGGCAAGTTCCCGTTCATGGGCAACGCCCGTGCGAAAGCAGTGTTCCAGGCGGACGGCTTCGTCAAGCTGATCGCCGACAAGGAAACCGACAGGATCCTCGGCTGCCACATCATTGGCCCCGGCGCGGGCGACCTGATCCACGAGGTCTGCGTTGCCATGGAATTCGGCGCATCCGCCCAGGACCTTGCCCTGACCTGCCACGCTCACCCGACCTATTCCGAGGCGGTGCGCGAAGCAGCCCTGGCCTGTGGGGACGGCGCGATCCACGCCTGAGGGGGGAACCCTCCAACATATTCCGGCACGCCGCGCAAGCGGCGGCCGGGGAAGCCTCCGGCGGGGATATTTGGACTCTGAAGAAACGCACGCATCTTCAGGGCGGAAATATCCTCGGGGGTGAATGGGCCGCAGGCCCAGAGGGGGCCGACAGCCCCCTTTTTCTATGTCGCCAGATGGCGCAGGCCTTGTGTCACATCGGTGCGCACGGCCAGTCGCAGGCCGGGCTCGTCGCCCGCCCGCAGCGCGGCAAGGATCAGCCGGTGGTGGCGGGGCGGTTCGTTGCGCGACACGCGGTTGTAAAGCGCCCGCATCGTCGGACCGAGTTGCAGCCAGACGGTCTCGATCACCGCCAGCATCGCCGGGGCCTGCGCACGCAGGTAAAGCGTGCGGTGGAATTCGAGATTTGTGCGGATATAGGCGACCGCATCCTGCTTGGCGACGGCTTCGGCATTCGCGGTATTGATTGCGGCCAGCCGGTCGATCAGCGCCAGATGCGCCCGGGGCAGCGCGCGCGTTGCAAGCTCGGGTTCGATCAGGGCCCGCAGGGCGGCGAGTTCCTCGATCCTGTCATTGGTCAGCTCGGGCGTGGCGACCCGCCCCGAGGCCGACAGCATCAGCGCGCCTTCCGCAACCAGCCGGCGCAGCGCCTCGCGCGCAGGTGTCATCGATACGCCATAGGTCTTGCCCAGCCCCCGCAGCGTGAGGGCCTGGCCGGGCAGGATTTCGCCATGCATGATCTGCTGGCGCAGGGCGCGATACAGGCGATCATGGGCCGCAGCCTCGATCGGGCGGGAGGTGATGGTTGTCATCGCGCCAGCTTGGCCCTATCGCACCGGCCGGTCAATCGCGGAACCGTATGGCATGCAGGGCGCCGCCATGGCGCCTGAGCCAGCTTCGATCCGCCGCGAAATCCGGGCGAAGCCGGGCGACCACGGCCCAGAAGGCGGGCGAATGGTTCATCTCGGCCAGATGCGCGACTTCATGGGCCGCGACATAATCAAGCACGCTTTCGGGGGCCATCACCAACCGCCAGCTATACATCAGGCTTCCGTCCTGCGTGCACGATCCCCAGCGCGAGCGGGTATCGCGCAACGTGATCCGCCTGTAGGTGCGACCGAGCGTTCTTGCGTGGCGCTCGGTCGCGGCGTGCAGGCGTTGCCGCGCGGCAAGCTTGAAGAACGCTTCCAGCCGGGTCCCGAGGCGCGCGGGATCGGGGGGCACAAGGATCCGGTCATCCTGAACCCTTGGCGCGCGGATATTTGCAGCGACGATCCGGCATTCCTGCCCCAGGAAGGGCAGCGTCGCACCGATCCGGGCCTGCCGCAGCGGCACCGAATCGGACACCATCCGGCGCAGCCAGTCGGCCTTGTCATGGGCGAAGGCCAGGGCATCGGCCTCGGCGGCCCAACGCGGCAGGGTCAGCGTGACCTGCCCGTCCAGGCGCGACACCCGCAGGCTGAAGCGCCGGGCCCGCGCGGAACGGCGCAAGGTCAGCGCGACGGCCGGGTCTCCGGGGATCAGGACGCGGGACAGAACGGGCTCCTTTGGCGGATATGGGACGCCTCTGCGCAATCGCACGAAAAGGCTTTGACACCCTGCGGTCATTGTGGCAGTTGGCTGCGACTCTCTGAATAAGAGCGATGCCAGGAGAATTCCATGCCGAAAGAGGAATGGGGCGTCAAGCGCCTCTGCCCGCATTGCGCGAGCCGCTTTTACGACCTGAACAACGACCCGATGACCTGCCCCGTCTGCAGCAACAGCTTCACCGTTGAAAGCCTGACTGCGGGGCGCGGACGCACGTTGACCTCGGACAAGGCGGGCCAGCGTGAAAGCCAGGTCGAGCAGGACGACGTGACCGATGACGAGGATCTCGACGCCGATAGCGGCGACGTGGATCTTGACGACGATCTGCTGGAAGACGACGACGACGACAACGTTTCGCTGGACGACATCGCCGATGTCAGCAGCGACGACGACGACAACTGATCGCGGCGCGGCCGTCAGGGCCACGCCAGCCGATCGGCCCGCGGCCGCTTTGCCTGTGCAGACCTGCACGCAAACGGCCGGGGGCGTGATGGTAACGGGCCTTCGGGTTCCGGCCGGGGCATCTTGCCCGGTACCCCGGGCCACCTTTTGCAATATGAAGTTTGTTGACCGGCCCAGCCTGATCGCTGACCAAGCTGTGCGATGCACAAGGTGGCAGGCCAGTTTGTCCTGCGAGCTGTAGATCGCACCCTGATGCATATTCGCCGATCGAACGGCTGTTCCTTCCCCACATGCCGGAATCGAACCTGACCAAGTGCAATCGCATTCGTGGAAGGCTAGGGATTCTTCAGAACAATGCGCCCCTGCCCGACCATACCGCTTTAGCAGCATTTCGTTTCTGCCGCCTGCGGGAGCATCGCGTTTTTCGCACCATGTAAAGCGAAATACCCCTTGCGCCGGTTCTGCGAACTGCCTATACGACCCTCCACGCGCTGCCCGAACGGGATTGCGCGGACCTCCGGTGGGGCCATAGCTCAGTTGGGAGAGCGCTTGAATGGCATTCAAGAGGTCAGGGGTTCGACTCCCCTTGGCTCCACCAAATTAATCAAAGAATCAGGAATTATACGGCCCCGCTATCTCAGCCGGGTTTTGCTTTAAGGTAACTTCTGGGTAACGGGGGCGCCGGTATGCGGAAGCCCAGAGCGCCTGCATCCTCAAGCCCAAATCTTGCATCGAGGCGCAGAGCCCGGTCTGCGCGAGGAACAGGCACGATGGACGAGTTTTCCGGGCAGAAAGCCCTCACCCAAGCTCAACTGCTGGCCGGAATCTTCGAAATCCAACTGGCACAACACCCGTTCATCAAGGCGGACGCTGACCTTACGATACGCTGTGAAGCCATCGCAGATCAGTTCGGCGCGCTTTACCAAGCGGTAGGTGCAGCTGGCGCAGGAGTGACCCAATGATCCGGACCGCGACGCTTCTGGCCCATGCCGCCTTCGTACTGCTGGTGCTGGCCGGCGTTGCATGGGCCGGGACGGCGCTCTGGCTGCACCTGTCGGGCGCGATCCGCCTTGATGCACTTGTTCTGCTTGGCCTTGCGGCACTGGCGGCCCTTTGGTTGCGCTTCTTCCGCAGCCGCCGGGCCGGCTGGGCCGTGCTTGCGCTTGGCGCGCTGATCGTGGGCGGCTGGTATCAGACCATCACTCCCATGCAGGATCGCGATTGGGCAAAGGATGTGGAACGCGGGGTCAAGGCCAGGGTCGACGGCAGCCGCGTGACGCTGTCCGACCTGCGCGATTTCGACTGGCGCTCCGAGAACGATGCCACCGAACGCTGGATCGACCGCAGCGTCGATCTGAACGATCTGCAGACCGTCGACATGATCACCTCGGTCTGGGACAACCCGGACATCGCCCATCTGCTGGTCAGCTTCGGCTTCGGAGCCGGCGAACACGTCGTCTTCTCGGTCGAGATCCGCCGCGAGGATGGCGAGGAGTTCAACGAGATCGGCGGCTTCTTTCGCCAGTTCGAACTGGTCCTGATCGGCGCGACCGAGCGTGATATCGTCAGACTGCGGACCGATTACCGGAAAGAGAAGGTGCGCCTTTACCCCCTGGCGCTGACGCCCGAACAGCGGCGGGTGATGTTCCTGTCCTATGTCGAGCTGGCGCAGGACCTCGAGGCACGGGCGCGGTTCTACAACACGCTCCTGGCCAACTGCACGACCGTGGTCTACCGCCTTGCGCAAAGCCTCAAGCCTGACCTGCCGCTGGATTGGCGGCTGCTCTTGTCGGGCCACCTGCCGGGCTATCTGGCCGAACTGGGGGTACTCGACGGCCGGACTGCGGCGGATGGGGTGCCGATCACCCCCCGCACGCAAAGGCCCGCGTCGGGACAAGGCTTCTCGCAGCAGATCCGCACGCCCTGAGGCGCGGCCAGCCGGCCTAGCGCCCGGTGAAACCCGGCTTGCGCTTTTCAAGAAACGCCGACACGCCCTCGCGGAAATCCCGCGTGGCGCCAAGCGCGCCTTGCAATTCGGCCTCGGTGGCAAGCTGGCCTGCCAGGTCGCGCGCATAGGATCCGCGCATCGCCTGCTTGACGGCCCGGTAGGCCGCGGTCGGCCCCTCGGCCAGATGGGCGGCCCGGCCCTGCCAGTGCGCGGCAAAATCGGCGTCGGGCACGGCCTCCCAGATCATCCCCCAGTCGGCCGCCTGCCGCGCACTGACCTTGTCGGCGAAAAGCGCCATCCCCATGGCGCGCGCGAACCCCGCCTGACGCGGCAGCCAATAGGTGCCGCCCGCATCGGGCATCAGGCCGATCCGGGTGAAGGCCTGCATGAAGACCGCGCTTTCCGCGGCAATCACCACATCGGCCGCAAGCGCCAGATTGGCCCCCGCACCGGCGGCGGCCCCATTCACGGCGGCGATCACCGGCAAGGGGGATTCGTAGATCGCCATCAGCATCGGCTCGTATTCGTCGCGCAGGATACGCTCCAGGTCGAGCCCGGCGGCGCTTGCCCCGTCGCCCAGATCCTGCCCCGAGCAGAAGGCACGCCCCGCGCCCGTCAGCACGACGACGCGCGCTTCCCCGGCCGCGCGCAGCATCGCGGCGGTAATCTCGGCGCGCATCTGCGCGTTCAGCGCGTTCATGACATCGGGGCGGGCAAGCGTGATCTGCGCGATCCCCCCGGAAAGCTGATAGCGGATCGTCGTGTATGGCATGCGCGGAACCTTCCCTCTTGCCCCCTGTCCGGACCCGAGATTAACGGCCCGCGCCCCGCAAGAGAAAGAGAAACGGCACGTCACATGACGCGCATCATTCCTTGAGAAGCTCGTCCAGGCGCTTGCGCTCGGCCTCGGTCAGGCCGGGGGCGGCAGGGCCGGGATCGGCCTGGCTGCGGCGGCGCAGGAACACGAACCCGCCCGCAAGCGCGATCAGAAGGCCGACCGGCCCCACCAGCCACAGTACCAGATTGGCGCCGCTCCGGTCCGGCTCGAACAGGACATATTCGCCGTAGCGGTCGGTGACATAGTCCAGCACCTCGCTGTCGGTATCGCCCGCCACCAGACGCTCCCGCACGAGGATGCGAAGGTCGCGCGCCACTTCGGCATTCGATTCGTCGATATTCTCGCCCTGGCAGACCGGACAGCGCAGCACCTGCCCGATTTCGCGCGCGCGCGCCTCAAGCGCGGGGTCGGGCAGCACCTCGTCGGGCTGGACGGCGAAGGCCGGGGCGGCCAGCAGCAGAAGCGAAAGGAAGACGGCCCTGAACATCGCGCTACTCCGCCGGGGTTGCCGCGGCCGAAGCCACCTTGCGCGCGCCCGCCGCGACCCGGTAGCGCCGGTCGGTCAGGCTGAGAAGACCGCCAAGCGCCATAAGCACGCAGCCCGCCCATATCCAGTTGGCGAAGGGCTTGATATAGGTGCGCACGGCCCAGCCACCGCCCGCCTGCGGATCGCCGATCACCAGATAGACATCGCGCGTGAAGCGATAGTCAATGGCGGCCTCAGTCGTGGGCATCGCCTGCACCGGATAGACCCGCTTTTCGGGATGCAGGACGGCCGTCAGCCTGCCATCCTCGCGCACCGACATCGTCGCGGTGGTCGAGACATAGTTCGGCCCCTCCACCTCGTGAACCTCATCCAGCGTGATCTCATATCCCGCCACGGTGAAGGGCTCTGCGATCCTTGCCACGCGGATATCCTCGGCCTGCCAGGCGGTCAGAAGCGCGATGCCGATGAAGGCAATGCCCAGCCCGCCATGCGCGGTTGCCTTGCCCCAGTCCGCGCGCGGAAGCCGAAGCAGCCGCGCCGGGGTGCGGCCCGCGCGGATCCACAGCTCGGTCAGCGCGCCGAAGACCAGCCAGCTGCCCAGCCCGGCCCCCACCAGCGCCACGGTCGAACGCCCGGTCCCCACCGACCAGGCAAGCGCCGCAACCGCCAGCGCAAGCACCGCGGCAGGGATCAGCGGGCGGATCGTGCGCGCTAGATTTGCGCGTTTCCAGGGCATCAGCGCCCCGATCGGCAGCACCACGGCCAGAATCAGCATGAAGGGCGTGAAGGCCTTTTCGAAGAACGGCGCGCCCACCGACAGCTTGCGGTCCCAGAACATCTCGGCCACCAGCGGCCAGACGGTTCCGACAAAGACGACCATCGCGGCCACCGCCAGAAGGATGTTGTTCAGCACCAGCGCGCTTTCGCGGCTAACCATGCTGAAGATCCCGCGCGCCTGCATCGCATTGGCCCGCGCGGCATAAAGGGTCAACGCACCGCCGACGAAACCGGCAAGGATCATCAGGATGAACACGCCCCGCTCGGGGTCATTGGCGAAGCTGTGCACCGAGGTGATGACCCCCGACCGCACGATGAACGTGCCGATCAGCGAGAACCCGAAGGCCATGATCGCCAGAAGCACGGTCCAGCTTTTCAGCGCCTCGCGCTTCTCGACCACGATAGCCGAATGCAGAAGCGCCGCCGCCAGAAGCCAGGGCATGAAAGAGGCGTTCTCGACCGGATCCCAGAACCAGAAACCGCCCCAGCCCAGTTCGTAATAGGCCCACCACGACCCCAGCGCGATGCCGATGGTCAGGAAAACCCAGGCCGCCAGCGTCCATGGGCGCACCCAGCGCGCCCAGGCGGCATCCACGCGCCCCTCGATCAGCGCGGCAACGGCGAAGGAGAAGGCCATCGAAAGCCCGACATAGCCCAAGTAGAGGAAGGGCGGGTGGAACGCGAGGCCGGGGTCCTGCAACAGCGGGTTCAGATCCTGCCCGTTGAAAGGCGGCTCGACCAGCCGCGTGAACGGGTTCGAGGTGAACAGGATGAAGCCGAAGAACGCCGCCCCGATCGAGGCCTGCACCGCCAGCACACGCGCGCGCAGCGTGGGCGGCAACGCGCCGCCGAACCATGCCGCCGCCGCACCGAAGCCCGACAGGATCAGCACCCACAACAGCATCGAGCCTTCGTGGTTCCCCCACACGCCCGAGATCTTGTAGATCATCGGCTTGTCGGTATGCGAGTTTGCCCAGACCAGCTCGAGCGAGAAATCCGAGGTGACGAAGGCCCAGGTCAGCGCGCCGAAGGCCGCCGCGGTCAGCAGGAACTGCGCCGAGGCCGCCGGTTCCCCGACCGCCATCCAGCCCGACCAGCCCTTCCACGCACCGATCATCGGAACGATGGCTTGAATGATCGCAACGGCAAAGGCCAGGATCAGGGCAAAATGGCCAAGTTCGGTAAGCATCGCATCCTCCTGTTCGCGGCGGGATCATACTGCGCCGCCGGGCCGGGGCCAAGGGATGCGCGCGCATGTCGCGGCAATATGATCCGCCGGGTCGCAATCGCGCCTAAAGGCGCGTTCCCGGCCGCCGCGTCGACAAAAGCAGATTGGTCTCGGAATTGGCCACGCCGTCCAGCCGCCGGATCTGGCTGAGGATTTCGTCCAGCTCGGCCAGCGTGCGGGTTCCCAGTTCCACGATCAGGTCCCACCGCCCGTTGGTGGCATGCACCGCCTGCACCGAGGGCAGCCCCATCAGCCGCGCGACGATGCGGTCGGTGCCGCGCCCCTCGATGCCGATCATCATCAGGCCCCGTACCGGCGCCGCGGTCACATCGGCCCGCGTCAGGACGGTAAAGCCCGAGATTTCACCCCGCGCCTGCAACCGCTCGATCCGCGCGCGCACCGTCGCGCGCGAGAGGCCAAGAAGGGCCGCAAGATCTGACACCGCGGCCCGGCCGTCGCGGCGCAGGGCCGCGATCAGCCGCTGATCGGTCTCGTCCACGGGGATCAGCCCCGCGCCGCCGTCACCGACGCCTCCAGAATATCGAGCGCCTCGTCGAAGACCGCATCGGGAATGGTGATCGGCGCAAGGAAGCGGATCACGTTGCCATAGACGCCGCAGGTCAGAAGGATCAGGCCGCGTTTCAGCGCCTCTTCCCGCACGCGGTTGGTGAAGGCGGGGTTCGGCTCGGCCTTGCCGGCGACATTGAACTCGACCGCATTCATGAAACCCGGTCCGCGGATATCCGCAATCTCGGGCACCGCGTCGCGCATCCCGGCAAGGCGCTGCTTGAGCCGCTGACCAAGGCGCGTGGCGCGGTTGCACAGATCCTCTTCCGCGATCACGTCCAGCACGGCATGGGCGGCCGCCACGCCAAGCGGGTTGCCCGCATAGGTGCCGCCAAGGCCGCCGGGATTGGGGCTGTCCATGATTTCGGCCCGCCCCGTCACCGCCGAGATCGGCAACCCGCCGCCCAGCCCCTTGGCCATCGTGGTGATATCGGCCGCAACGCCGTGATGCTCCATTGCAAACAGCTTTCCGGTGCGCGCAAAGCCGGTCTGCACCTCATCCGCGATCAGCACGATGCCATGATCGTCACAGACCTTGCGCAGCGTCTTCATGAACCCGGCCGGAACCTCGTAGAAGCCGCCCTCGCCCTGCACCGGCTCCACGATGATCGCGGCCACGCGCGCAGGCTCCAGATCGGCCTTGAACAGACGGTCAAGGCCCGCCAGCGCATCCTCGGCGGTCACGCCATGCATCTCGACCGGGAAGGGAAGGTGCCAGACATCGTTCATCATCGGGCCGAACCCGGCCTTGTAGGGCTGCACCTTGCCCGTCAGCGACATGCCCATGAAGGTGCGGCCGTGAAAGCCGCCCGCAAAGGCGATGACGGCGGGGCGCCCGGTATGGTGGCGGGCGATCTTGATGGCGTTCTCCACGGCCTCGGCGCCGGTCGTGGCAAAAATCGTCTTCTTCGGAAAATCGCCCGGCAGGGCGGCATTCAGACGTTCGGCCAGTTCGACATAATTCGCGTAAGGCACAACCTGATGGCAGGTATGGGTGAAACGGTCGAGCTGCGCCTTGACGGCCTCCATGACCTTGGGGTGGCGGTGGCCGGTATTCACCACGGCGATCCCGGCGGCAAAGTCGATATAGCGATTGCCGTCCTTGTCCCAGATCTCGGCGTTCTCGGCTCGCTCGGCATAGATCTGCGTGGTCATCCCGACACCCTTGGCGATGGCGGCATTCTTGCGGTCGGTCATGGTGGTCATTGGTCGCTCCCGATTCTGTCTTTGCATTTTTTCTGCAAGATTTATTAGATTCGGGATAGAGCTATTTTTCGCCACCGCTAGAATAGTGCGGACATGACCGCTGATTCCGACACCTCCCCACCCTCCGCCTCCTTCCGCGTGACCGAGGCGGCACGCGCCGCCGGCGTTGCACCCTCGACAGTGCGGCTTTGGGAAACCCAGGGACTGATCGTGCCGGGGCGCCGGGCCTCGGGGCAGCGGCTTTATTCGGCCGAGGACGTGGCGCGGCTGCAACGCATCGCCTTCCTACGCCGCGAGGCCGGGCTGAACCCGGCCGCGATCCGCGCCACGCTGGAGGCCGAGGGCGCCTCCGCCTCGCCCACCCCTGCCCCTGCCCCTGCGGCTGGCAGCGATCCGCTTGGCACCCGGCTGCGCCAGCTTCGCCTTGCGCGGGGCGATCGGATCGACCAGATGGCCGAGGCCTTGGGCCTGTCGGCCTCGGCGCTTTCGACGCTGGAGCGCACGGGGGCGGGCGTGTCCTTCAAGACCCTCTCGGATATCGCCCGGCATCTGGGCACAACCGTGTCGCGCCTTTCGGGGCAAGAGGATGACAACGCCAAGCTCGTGATCCGCACGGGCGCGGCCCGGATCTGGCCGATGCCGGTTGCCGGTGTGCGCGTCGAGGTTCTGGCCGAGGGGCAGCGCCAGATGGATTGCCATCGCTTCACCCTGGCCCCCGGCGCCGCATCCGAAGGCGGCTATGGCCATGAAGGGGAAGAGTTCATCACCGTCCTGTCGGGCCGCTTCCGCATCGTTCTGGACGGCGAAGAGACGCATGAGCTTGCCCCCGGCGATTCGATCTATTTCGAAAGCCGGCGCAACCACAGCTGGGCCAATGCGGCCGATGGCGAAACCGTGCTGATCTGGGTCAACACACCGCCCACCTTCTAGCAACATCCCGCCGTTGCAATGGCTTGACGCGCCGCGGCGGATGGGGAACCCTCGCGCCATGTTCCCGATCCGCGATCATAACCCCTCGTTGCGCACCCCCTGGGTCACCTGGGCGATCATCGCGCTGAACGTGGCCGCGTTCGTGCTGACCATGCCCTGGGGCGGCGGGATGAGCGGCCTTTGGGAATATGGCGCGCTTTACCCCGCGGCGGTGACGCAGGGCGCATGGCTGCACGGGCTTGTGACGCATATGTTCCTGCATGCCGGGCTGATGCATCTGGCGGGGAACATGCTGTTCCTGTGGGTCTTTGGCGACAACCTCGAAGAGCAGTTGGGCCATCTGGGCTTTGCGCTCTTTTATCTTGCGGGCGGGCTGGCCGCCGCCGCCGCGCAGATCGCGGCCGATCCGGCAAGCGGGATCCCGATGGTCGGGGCCTCGGGGGCGATCGCCGGGGTGATGGGGGGCTATCTTCTGATGTTTCCCAGGGCGCGGGTCGATGTGCTGTTCATCTTCATCGTGTTCTTCCGCATCTTCCCGATTCCGGCGTGGATCGTGCTGGGCGCGTGGTTCGCGCTCCAGGTCTTCAACGGCACCACCGCGGGGATCGGCGACGGCGTTGCCTATTGGGCCCATGCCGGAGGGTTTGCGGCCGGTGTCCTGCTGATGCTGCCGGTCTGGCTGCGCCGCGGCGGCGCGCGTTACTGGGGCCGCACGCAGGGCCATCCGCCCCATCCCGAGGCACAATACCAGCGATCGCGCATTCCCGTCGTGCCGCGCCGCCGCCGGCGCTGAGGCGGTTCAGGCGGGCTGGCGCAGGATCTTGCACAGCGGCTGGAACATCTCGGCATTGGTGGCGATGACCGCCCCCCCACCCAGAACGTCGCGGCCTTCGCGGATCGGGCCGAAGAAGCCGCCCGCCTCCTTCACCAGGATCAGGCCCGCCGCCATGTCCCAGGCATTCAGGCCGCGTTCCCAATAGCCGTCGTAACGGCCCGAGGCGACATAGGCGAGATCGAGCGAGGCAGCGCCGAAGCGGCGCACGCCCGCACAGACCGGCATCAGGCGCGCAAGATCCTGAAGCGTTGCGGGCAGCGTCGCCTGCCCGGCAAAGGGCACGCCCGTGGCAAACAGCGCCTCGATCATGTTGCGCCGCCCCGAAACCCGCAGCCGGGTTTCGTTCATGAAGGCGCCAAGGCCCTTTTCGGCATAGTAAAGCTCGTCCTTCG
Source organism: Rhodobacter maritimus (assembly GCF_058747975.1). NCBI lineage: Bacteria > Pseudomonadati > Pseudomonadota > Alphaproteobacteria > Rhodobacterales > Rhodobacter > Rhodobacter maritimus. The sequence goes on from NZ_CM179095.1 coordinate 2,756,904, forward strand.
CGGCGTCGAAGATCACGCCGGCGACCACCTCGCCCTTGTGTTCGAGCGCGATAGAGACCGCCCAGTGCGGCAGCCCGTGCAGGAAGTTGGTGGTGCCGTCCAGCGGATCGACGATCCAGCGGCGCGTCGGGTCCTCGCCCGGTTCCTCACCGGTCTCTTCGCCCAGCCAGCCATAGGTGGGGCGGGCGCCGCGCAGTTCTTCCTTGATGATGCGCTCGGCCTCGCGGTCGGCCTTGCTGACGAAATCGCCGGGGCCCTTGGCGGAAACCTGCAGGTTCTCGACCTCGCGGAAATCCTTGACGAGGGCGCGGCCGGCCTTGCGGGCGGCCTTGATCATCAGGTTGAGGTTCGCACTGCCTTGCATCGGGGGCTCCTTCACATCAAGCGCGTGCCTTACACGGGCGGGCGCGGAATTCCAAGGGGTTTGCGCGGGCGGAACGGATCGGGACGGGGGGCTGTCTGCCCCCCGGCATCCGCAGCCCCCTAAACGGGGGCGGCGGATGCGCCCCCCGAGGATATTTGGACAAAGATGAAAGCCGCCTTAGCTGCGTTGCAGCTTGACCGGTTCAGTGCGCGCGAGGCGCAGGAAATGCGCCATGAAGGGCTGCGTTGCATCCTCGATGCGGGTGGCGGCGTAGAGCCGTTTGGACAGGCCTTTCTCGGTGACCGGGCGGGTGATGTAATCGGGCTGGTATTTCACCTCGCGCAGCACCCAGTCGGGCAGCACCGCCACCCCGCGCCCCGAGGCCACCAGCATCAAAATCACCGCCGTCAGTTCGACCTGCCGCTGTGCGCGGGGTTCGACCCGCGCGGGGCCCAGAAGCTCGGTGAAGATGTCGATCCGTCCACGGTCGACGGGATAGGTGATCAGGGTCTGGTCCCGGAAATCTTCGGCCTCGACGAAGGCTTTGGCCGCAAGCGGGTTCGTCGCGGCCGCCACGAAGGTGGGTGCGTAGTCGAACAGCGGATTGAACACGATGCCGTCCAGCGCCTCGGGATCGGAAGAGATCACGAGGTCCACCTCTTCGCGCAAGAGGGCGGGCATGGCGTTGAAGGCAAGGCCTGCACGGATATCCACGTCGATCTCGGGCCAGGCCCGGCGGAACTGTTCCAGGACCGGGAAGAGCCAGTCGAAACAGGCATGGCATTCGATGGCGATATGCAGCCGCCCCGCGCGGCCCTGGCGCAGGGCCTCGAATTCCTCTTCGATGGCCTCGATCTCGGGCAGGATCCGCTCGGCCAGGCGCAAGAGCTTCATCCCCGCCGAGGACAGGCGCAGCGGCTTGGAGCGGCGGGCGAAAAGCTCGACCCCGGCCTGGTCTTCCAACCCCTTGACCTGATGGGACAAGGCCGACTGCGTGATGTGCAGAAGGTCGGCCGCGCGGGCCAGCCCGCCCGCATCGTGTATCGCCCTGATCGTGCGCAGATGACGAAGTTCGAGATGCATTATGAAGCGCGCCTCATAATCTTGTTGAGGATTATGAGTTTGTCTCACATCTCATTTTGCGCCACAAGGGGGACAACAAAAAGGATCCCGATCATGACCACGCCCCGTGTCAGCTTTGAATTCTTCCCGCCGCAGACGCTCGATGCTTCGTTCCGTCTTTGGGAAACCGTGCAGGTGCTTGCGCCGCTGAAGCCCTCTTTCGTTTCCGTGACCTATGGCGCGGGCGGCACGACGCGCAAGCTGACCCATGAGGCGGTGACGACGATCGGCAAGAATTACGGTGTCGATGTCGCGGCGCACCTGACCTGCGTGGAGGCAACCCGCGCCGAAACGCTGGAGATCGTGAATTCCTATGCCGAGGCCGGCGTGACCGAGATCGTCGCGCTGCGCGGCGATGCGCCCCACGGTGCCGCGCGGTTCACCCCGCATGCCGACGGTTTCGCCTCTTCGGTGGAGTTGATCGAAGCCCTGGCCGAGGATGGCCGTTTCACCATCCGCTGCGGCGCCTATCCCGAACCGCATCCCGATGCGGCCGATCCGCTGGCCGATGTGCGCTGGCTCAAGCGCAAGGTCGAGGCCGGCGCCAGCTCGGCCATCACGCAGTTCTTCTTCGAGGCGGATACGTTCTTCCGCTTCCGCGATGCCTGTGCGAAGGAAGGCATCGACGCGAAGATCATCCCCGGCATCCTGCCGATCCAGTCCTGGGCCGGCGCCAAGCGCTTTGCCGAGCGTTGCGGCACCTCGATCCCCGCCTGGGTCGAAGAGGCCTTCACCGCGGCGGCGCGCGACGGGCGCGAACAGCTTCTGTCCACCGCGATCTGCACCGAGCTGTGCGATGACCTGATCCGGGGCGGTGTCGAGGATCTGCACTTCTACACGCTCAACCGTCCGGGCCTGACGCGCGATGTGTGCCACGCGCTTGGCGTGACGCCGGATGCGGTTCTGGAAAACGTGGCCTGACGCGCCCGCGCGCAGGGGTTAAGAAGGGGGGCTTCGGCCCCCCTTTTGCCGTCGCGCACCCCATGTCCAAGGAGGAACATCATGACCGAACCGCGCTATGCCCGGCGCCCGGAGGACTTTCCCGCCCTTGCCGATCTGCGGCAGCTGACCGGCCTTGAATACCTGAAAAAGCTGATCGCGGGCGAATTCCCGACCATGACGATTGCCGGGCCACTGGGCTTTCGCGTGACCCATGCCGAGGAAGGCCGGGTCCAGATGGCCGGGCGCCCGGAGGCGATATGCGCCAACGGATTCGGGCAGGTTCACGGCGGCTGGTATGGCACGGTCCTGGACAGTTGCATGACCTGCGCCGTGATCAGCGCCCTGCCCCGCGGGCGGGTTCAGACGACGCTGGAATTCAAGGTCAACATGCTTCGCGCGCTGCCCATAGGCACCGACATCACCGCGACCGGCCAGATCGAGCATGTCGGCCGTTCAACCGGCGTCGCCCGTGGTGAGATCCGCGGCAGCAAGGACGGGCGGCTCTACGCGACCGGAACCGCCACCTGCTTCATCCTCGGCACGGCGGAGTAGCTCGGCCCGCTTGTCGCGCCGCGCAAGCCAGGGCCGGATCACGATGCGCCAGTTGCGCCGGGCGCCAAGCACGCTTTCATGGATCCGCTCGGAGGTATCGCGCCCCACAAGCCGGGGCGCGCGGAACAGGTAGAACTTGCCCCAGCCGCGCCAGCTGCCGACCGACGGCGCCCCCGGATCGCAGGGGAAATCCGCGTGCCAGCCGGGCGGCAGCGCAAGCCCCAGCGCCTCGGCGCGTTCCAGCATCCATGTCAGCGGGATATTGGCCAGCGGGCGCGCCTCTTCCTTGCTTAGCAACTGGCCGCCGATATCGCCGTGGCAGCCGCGGAACCAGACCTGCTCGATCCGCCTTGCCCCGGTCCCCTCGCTGTCCCAGATCAGCGGCTCCAGCACCGAGCGCGTCTCGTCCAGCGCAAGCGCCTGGTAGCCGTGATTGACCGTCGCGCCCAGCCGGTGATCATGAAACCGGTAGCGCGGTTCGGTCAGAAGCCACATGAAGGGCAGTTGCAGGCCAAGCGCCATCACCGTGTCGAAGACGCCGACCATCTCGATCGGGGCCGCGTCATGGCAGAAGCGGCGGCGGAAGGCGGTTGCGGCGGGGCGGCGCTCGGCCGCCTCATAGTAGCGCCAGGCCAGCAGCACGTTGCGCTCGGTCGCGCAGTCGTTGCGCAACAGCCCCACGCGGTCCACGATTCCCGCAAGCGAGCGGGCCGCGAAAGCCCCCCGCGAATAGCCGATCAGGAAGATCCGGTCCCCCGGCCGGTAGCGCGTCGACAGCCAGCCATAGGCGCGCAGGATCTGCCGGTTCACGCCCCAGCCCAGCATCACGTCGGAAAGCTCGCGCCATTCGCGCCATTGCAGCCCCTTGCCGTAATAGACGGAACTGCGGGGATTGGCGGCGCGCAGGTAATGGTAAAGCCGCCCGATCGAGGTTTCCTCCCCCGGCTTCAGCGACCCCATCGTGCCGTCGAGCAGAAGAATATGGTCGACCCGCTCACGCGCGACCCGCGCGACGGGGGCGGCGGCAGGCTCGGCCCCCCGCAGCGCGCGCGCAACACGGTTCAGCGCCCCGCGCAACACACCGCCAAATTTTCCCGACCACCCCATCGACCCTACCGCAAGACACAAGGAACCTTGTCCAACTATAGGACAAGGTTCCGGGCAGGTCAGTGACGAATAGGTGAAAAGGTCGTGGCGCGCCCTAGCCGCGCAGCGACAGCGCCGTCACGATCTCCATCGCGCCGAAGCCGTTGAAGCGCGTGTTGGTGGCCGAGGAATAGGCCCCCATGCCCTGGAACACCACGAAATCGCCTTCCTGAAGGTCCGAGGCCAAGCCAAGCTCTCCGGGCAGGCGGTCGACGGAATCGCAGGTCGGGCCGAAGACCACGCGCGCAACCGCCGCGCCCGTGCGCTGCTGCCCCTCGGGCGAGAAGGCATCGACGCGGTCGATATTGCCCACCAGCGGAAGCTCGGCCAAGCCGCCATAGACGCCGTCGTTCAGGAAGACATGCGCGCCATCGCGCAGCGCCTTGACGCGGGTGATATGGGTGAAGGCATCCCCCACAAGGCCGCGGCCCGGCTCGCAGACAAGCGCGGGGCGATCTTCGCCGAAGGCCTCGGCGGTGACACGCCCGATCAGCGCGAAGATATCCTCCAGTACCGGCGCGGGGCCGATATTGCGATGCGACGGGAACCCGCCGCCCACGTTCAGCCGGGCCGCCCGCACGCCCGCCTCGGCGCAGATCGCGGCCGCGGTGCGGATATAGGCATCCCATGCCATCGGGTCGACGCATTGCGTGCCCGGATGGAAGGTGAGCGAGGCGATGAAGCCCGCCGCGTCGGCGCGGCGCAGAAGCTGCGCGGCAAGTTCCGCCGTGGCGCCGAACTTGGCCCCGAAGTTGTAGGCCGCGCCCTGCACCGGCAGCTTGAAGCGCACCGAGATTTCGCAGCCCTCGGCCGGCACCATCTCGATCAGCTTTTCAAGTTCGGACACGGAGTCGACCGACCAGGTCTTCACATCGGCGGCGACGGCATGGGCGATCTCGTCGCGGCCGCGCACCGGGTTGTGGTAGTGCAGCGCGGCACCCGGCGCCAGGCGGCGGATCAGGTCGATCTCGTAGGGCGAGGCGACATCGAACCCCCTGACCCCGGCGGCAACCAGATTCTGGATGACCATCTCGTCGGGGTTCGACTTGACGGCATAGGTCACAAGCCCCGGAAAGCCCTTGATGAAGCGGCGCGCCGTCGATTGCAGGATGGTGGGCGCGAACACCAGAACCGGGTGATCGGGCTGACGCACGCGGATGATTTCGGACGGATTTGCCCAGATAGTCTTCGACAGTCCCATCGGCTTGCTCCTCGCCAACAGAACGCAGCCACCTCTTGCCCCGGCTTTACGGGTCGGGAGACGCTTACGCGTTTCAACCAACCAGGCCAGGTGCGTATGAGCCGCCCTTTTCCTGAACATTTCGTCGGCGCGATATGGGGCACATTTCTTTCGATCGAAAGACTAGAAATGACGCATGACTTCGTTAAAGTGACAGATCATTCAGTCAAAATGAAAGTGTGGCAAAATGGACGACCTTGACCGCGGCATTCTGGGCCTTCTGGGGGGCGATGCGCGCATGTCGGTGGCAACGCTGGCGCGGCGGCTCAAAGTCGCGCGGTCCACGATTCAGGCGCGGCTGGAACGGCTTGAGACATCGGGCGTGATCGCGGGCTACACGATCAAGCTGGGCGAGGCCGCGCGGCAGGGCCGCATCCGCGCCACCGTGCTGCTTGCGATCGAGCCGCGCGCGCAGGCTGCCATCCTCGGGCGGCTGAAGACCATCGCCGAGGTGGAGCGGATCCACACCACCTCGGGCCGGGTCGACCTGCTGCTGCAACTCTCGGCGCCCACCACCAGCCAGCTTGATGCCGTTCTCGACCAGATCGGAGAGCTGACCGGCGTGAAATCCTCGGAAAGCCTGATCCATCTGTCGACCAAGATGGATCGCGCCGTCTGATCGCTGCCCGTGGCCGCAATCGCAACGCCGATTGCGGCGAAGGCTTTTCCTTGCGACATGCCCGCGTTAAAGGACGGGCAAGCCAAAGGGGATGCAACCGATGCCGATGGAAAAGACCTTCAACGCCGCCGAGGCCGAAGCCCGTATCGCCGCCGAATGGGAGGCGCGCCACTGCTTTGCCGCCGGCGCCAATGCCCGGCGCGACGAGACGTTCTGCATCATGATCCCGCCGCCGAACGTGACGGGTTCGCTGCATATGGGGCATGCGTTCAACAACACCTTGCAGGACATCCTTGTCCGCTGGCACCGGATGCGCGGCTTCGACACGCTGTGGCAGCCGGGGCAGGACCATGCCGGCATCGCCACCCAGATGGTCGTCGAACGCGAACTGGCCAAGGACAAGTCGAACCAGACCCGGCGCGAGATGGGGCGCGAGAAATTCCTGGAAAAGGTCTGGGAATGGAAAGGCCAGTCGGGCAACACGATCATCAACCAGCTCAAGCGGCTCGGCGCGTCTTGCGACTGGTCCAGGAACGCCTTCACCATGTCCGGCGCGCCCGGTGCGCCCGCCTCGGACCAGGGCAATTTCCACGATGCCGTCATCAAGGTCTTCGTGGACCTTTACAACAAGGGCTACATCTATCGCGGCAAGCGCCTCGTGAACTGGGACCCGCATTTCGAGACCGCGATCTCGGACCTCGAGGTCGAGCAGATCGAGGTGCAGGGCCATATGTGGCACTTCAAATACCCGCTCGCGGACGGCCAGACCTATGAGTATGTCGAGAAGGACGCGGACGGAAACATCACCTTCCGCGAGACGCGCGACTATATCTCGATCGCCACGACGCGCCCCGAGACGATGCTGGGCGACGGTGCGGTCGCGGTGCATCCGTCCGACGAACGCTATGCGCCGATCGTCGGCAAGCTGTGCGAAATTCCGGTAGGCCCGAAAGAGCACCGCCGCCTGATCCCGATCATCACCGACGAATATCCCGACCCGGATTTCGGTTCGGGCGCGGTGAAGATCACCGGCGCGCATGACTTCAACGACTATGCCGTGGCCAAGCGCGGCAACATCCCCTGCTACCGGTTGATGGACACCCGCGCCGCGATGCGTGCAGACGGCGCACCCTATGCCGAGGCCGCCGCCATCGCCATGGCCGTCGCCAGGGGCGAAAAGACGCTGACCGAGGCCGAGGTGGACGCGGTCAACCTTGTCCCCGACGACCTGCGCGGCCTTGACCGCTATGAGGCCCGCAAGCGCGTGATCGACCAGATCACCTCCGAGGGGCTGGCGGTGACGGTGCTGCACAAGACCATCGACAAGGAAACCGGCGCCGAGCATGCCGAGCGCATCCCCCTTGTCGAGCAGAACAAGATGATGCAGCCGCATGGCGACCGCTCCAAGGTGGTGATCGAGCCGATGCTGACCGACCAATGGTTCGTGGACACCGCCAAGATCGTGGAACCGGCGCTCAAGGCCGTGCGCGACGGCATGGCCGCGCAAGAGGCCGGCACGTTCGATGAAAAGGCCGGCTACACCCGCATCCTGCCCGAACGCGACGCCAAGACCTATTTCCACTGGCTGGAAAACATCGAGCCCTGGTGCATTTCGCGGCAACTCTGGTGGGGGCACCAGATTCCGGTGTGGTTTGGGCCGCGCATTTACCCGCACGGACCGCAAGGAGATATGTTCTCCTACGACCTCTCAGGAAGTGGAACAGAGTTCTGTTTCGCTACAAAGGAGGAGGCAATTGAGGCCGCAAAGAAGTTCTACGGTTTTGACGTTTTCGTTTCCGAAGATGAACTTGAATCTCTTGAAAACTCAAAATACGGCGAAAGGGTCGGAATCTGGCGCGACCCCGACGTCCTCGACACCTGGTTCTCCTCCGGCCTCTGGCCGATCGGCACGCTCGGCTGGCCCGAACAGACCGAGGAGCTGAGGAAATACTTCCCCACCGACGTCCTTGTCACCGGCTTCGACATCATCTTCTTCTGGGTCGCCCGGATGATGATGATGCAGCTTGCCGTGGTGGATCAGGTGCCCTTCCACACCGTCTATGTCCACGCCCTCGTGCGCGACGAGAAGGGCAAGAAAATGTCGAAGTCGCTTGGCAACGTGCTCGACCCGATCGAACTGATCGACGAATACGGCGCGGATGCGGTGCGCTTCACGCTGACCGCCATGGCCGCCATGGGGCGCGACCTGAAACTGTCCGGCGCGCGCATCGCGGGCTATCGCAACTTTGGCACCAAGATCTGGAACGCCACCCGCTTTGCCGAGATGAACGGCGTGTTCGAGGGCCCCGCCCCCGCCGCCATCCCCGCGCCCGCGCATACCGTGAACCGCTGGATCATCGGCGAAACCGCCCGCGTGCGCGAGGCGGTGGACGACGCGCTGACCAATTACCGCTTCAACGATGCCGCGAACGCGCTTTACGCCTTTGTCTGGGGCAAGGTCTGCGACTGGTATGTGGAATTCGCCAAGCCGCTTTTCGATGGCGCGCATGCCGCCGAAACCCGCGCCACGATGCGGTGGGTGCTGGATCAGTGCTATATCCTGCTGCACCCGATCATGCCCTTCGTCACCGAAGAGCTTTGGGCGCTGACGGGCACGCGCGCGGGCATGCTGGTGCATGGCGAATGGCCCGAATACGGCAGCGACCTCATCGACCCCGAGGCCGACCGCGAGATGAACTGGGTCATCGGCCTGATCGACGAGATCCGCTCGTCGCGCACACAGATGGGCGTGCCGGCGGGGCTGAAGCTGCCCATGGTGCTGTCGCAGGCCGATGACGCCGCGCGCGCGGCCCTCGCGCGCAACGAAGCGCTGATCTTCCGCCTTGCCCGCATCGACAGCGTGACCGAGGCGGCGATCCCGCGCGGCTCGATTTCCGTTGCGGTGCAGGGGGCGCTTTTCGCGCTGCCGCTGGAAGGCGTGATCGACGTGGCGGCCGAAAAGGCGCGGCTGGAAAAGGCGCTCGCCAAAATCGAAAAGGACCTGGGCGGCCTGCGCGGCCGGCTTGCCAACCCGAAATTCGTGCAGAACGCCGCCGAAGAGGTGATCGAGGAAACGCGCGAGAACCTCGCCCGCGGCGAGGACGAGGCCGCCAGGATCGCCGCCGCCGTCAAGCGCCTGGCCGAGATGGGATAAGCGCGGCTCGGGCGCTAGCGCCGGGCCGCCAGATTGGCCGCGATCACTGCCATCTGGTCGGGCTTGCCGATCAGGTCGGCCTGTTCGCGGCTTTCGGCCAGCAGCACCTCGGCCCGCGATCCCGACAGCGCCGTGCCGATCAGACGCTTGGCCGCGCGGATCGCCGAGGGGCTTTTGCCCGCGATCTCCTGGGCAAGCGCGGTGGCGCGGGCCAGCGGATCGGCCGCCAGCTCGGTGACAAGGCCCCAGCGCTCGGCCTGTTCGGCCCCGATCGGGGCGGCGCTATAGGTCATCTGGCGGATCACGTCGCCGCGCGTCAGTTCGGGCAGCAGCACCATCCCGCCCATGTCGGGCACCAGCCCCCATTTCATCTCCATCACGGCCAGCCGGGCCTCGGGCGCGGCGATGCGGATATCGGCCCCAAGCGCAAGCTGGAACCCCGCCCCGAACACCGCGCCGTGCAGCGCCGCGATGACCGGCACCGGAAGGCTGCGCCAGACCAGCGCGAAATGCTGGAAGCGGTTGGCATCGCCATGGCTGCGCGGCATCACCAGCGCCTCGGGGTCGGTCCCGGCCAGCATCGCAAAGCTTTGCACGTCAAGCCCCGCGCAGAACGCATCGCCCTTGCCCGCAAGAACGACGGCGCGCAGATCGGGTGCTGCGGCAAGCATGGCCCCCGCCTCCAGCATGTCGTCGATCATCTCCATATCGACGGCATTCATCTTTTCGGGGCGGTTCAGGCGGACATGGGCCACCGGCCCGTCCATGGTCACGGTTACGCGGCGCATCGGGTGCTCCCAGGGGTGTTTGGCCGATCATAGCCGGCGCTGCGCCGGGGGCGCCAGTGGCGCCCGCAGGATGTGACGCAAGGAAACGGCCCAGGGCCAATCCCCTTGCGGGGCGGGCAAATTCGCCCTACGCCTCGGATATGATCGGTCCGCGCCTTACCCCGCTTGTCGAAAGCCTGCCCGCCACGGTGCCCTTCGTCGGCCCCGAGGCGCAGGAACGCGCGCGCGGCCGCCCCTTCGCCGCCCGTCTCGGGGCGAACGAAAACGGCTTTGGCCCCTCGCCCCGCGCGATCCGCGCCATGGCCGAGGCCGCCGCCGACGTGTGGATGTATGGCGATCCCGAAAACCACGCCCTGCGCCACGCCCTTGCCGCGCATCACGGCTGTGCGCCCGAGAACATCGTGGTGGGCGAAGGGATCGACGCGCTTCTGGGCTATCTGGTGCGCCTGACGGTTGCGCCGGGCGATCCGGTCGTGACATCGGACGGGGCCTATCCGACCTTCAACTACCATGTCGCGGGCTTTGGCGGGCAGTTGCACAAGGCCCCCTATCGGGACGACATGGAAGACCCCGAGGCCCTGCTGGCGCTTGCCGGGCGCTCTGCGGCAAAGCTGCTCTACATCGCCAATCCCGACAACCCGATGGGCCTTGCCCACCCCGCCGAAACGATCACGCGGATGATCGCCGCCGTGCCCAAAGGCACGCTTCTGGTCCTGGACGAGGCCTATATCGAGCTTGCCCCCGAGGGCACCGCCCCCGCGATCGACCCCGAGGACCCCCGCGTGATCCGCATGCGCACCTTCTCGAAGGGCTACGGCATGGCGGGGGCGCGTGTCGGCTATGCCATCGGCGCGCGCCCGCTGATTGCCGCGTTCGAGCGGATCCGCAACCATTTCGGCATGTGCCGCATCAGCCAGGCGGGTGCGCTTGCCGCCCTTGCCGATCAGGACTGGCTGGCACGGACGCGCGCCTCGGTGGTGGCCTCACGCGAACGGATCACGCGGATCGCCGCCGAATCGGGGCTGAAGGCGCTGCCCTCGGCCACGAATTTCGTGGCCATCGACTGCGGCGCGGACGGCGCCTTCGCCCGCGCGGTTCTGGCCGCGCTGACCGAGGCCGACATCTTCGTGCGCATGCCCTTCACCGCCCCCCAAGACCGCTGCATCCGCGTCTCTTGCGGGCCCGAAGCGGCGATGCAGGCCTTTGGCCGCGCGCTTCCGCACGCGCTTGGGGCGGCGCGCGCAAAGGCGGCCTCCGACCGATAACGCGCGCCTCGCCAAGTGGTGATTTGCCCCGAAGCGGGGCCTGCGCCACCGTCTGCCCAGATCGAACGGGAGAAAGACAATGACCAGAACCAAACGCCGGATGCTTCTCAGCCCGCTGGCCTTCGCCATTGCCTTCGGGGCCTATGCCGAAACGCCCGCCACCATGGAACACGGCGATCATGGCGCCACAATCAGCGCCCCGGCCACATCCTCGAGCGAGGCCTACAGGCAGGCCAATGACGCGATGCACGCGAACATGGCCGTGGAACTGACCGGCGACGCGGATGTCGATTTCATCCGCAGCATGATCCCGCATCATCAGGGCGCGGTCGACATGGCCCGCATCGTGCTTGCACATGGCAAGGACCCCGAGGTGCGCAAGCTGGCCGAAGCCGTCATCGCCGCGCAAGAGGCCGAAATCGGCTGGATGACCGAGTGGCTAGAGCAGAACGGCCAGTAAGGACCGCCGGGGCGGGGCCGCTACACCGGCGCCGCCCCACCCCCGATCACGGCCGCGGCGGCGGCAATGCCACCCGCGCCATGGGGCAGCCCGAGCGCCACCAGCCCCGCCTCCATCACCCCCAGAACACCAAGGGTCATATGCGCGTTCACATGGCCCATATGCGCCACGCGCAGGTAGTCTCCGTAATCCGGGGCGCCCGGCTCGGCCATGCCCAGCCCGATGCCAAGGGTGACGCCGGCCTCTTCCTCGCACCAGTGGCGCAGACGCCCGGCCCCGCCGCCGCCGATCCGCGCGGCGGTCACCGCATGGGCGCGCAGCGCCGGGTCCGCGATGTTCAGCGCCACCGCGCCGCCCTGCCCCCAGGCGTCGAAGGCGGCCCAGACCGCGCGCGCAAGCGTGGCATGACGCGCCCAGACATTGGGCAGGCCCTCTTCGTCAAGGATCATGCGCAGGGATTCGGCCAGCCCGAACAGGTGATGCGTGGGCGCCGTGCCCGCGAAATGCTGGTAGAACAGCTCGGCAAACGCCCGCGGGCGCCAGTTCCAGTAGGGCGTGACCAGATCGGCCCCCCGGCAGCGTTCCAGCGCCCTGTCGCCGAACCACACGAATCCCAGGCCGGGCGGCACCATCAGCCCCTTCTGGCTGGCCGAGACCATCACGTCGACGCCCCAGTCATCCATGAAGAACGGGTCGCATCCAAGCGAGGCGATGGCATCCACCGCGAGCAGCGCAGGATGGCCCGCCGCATCCATCGCCGCCCGGAGCGCGGCAATATCGTTGCGCACCGAACTTGCGGTATCGACATGGGTCACCAGAACGGCCTTGATCTCGTGCCCGGCATCGGCCCGCAGCGCCGCCTCGAGCCGGGCGGGATCGGCGGGCGCCGCGCGGCCGAAATCCAGCATATCGACCGCCACGCCCATGGCCCGCGCATGTTCCGCCCAGCCCAGCCCGAACCGGCCCGTCGCCAGCACCAGCGCCTTCTCGCCGCGCGAGAACATGTTGGCGATCGCCGCCTCCCATGCGCCGTGGCCGTTGGCAATATAGATCGCCACATGCCCCGAGGACATCGCCACACGGCGCAGGTCGGGAAAGATCCGTGCGACGGCATCGACCAGCTCGCCCTCGTAGATATTCGGCGCGGCGCGATGCATCGCGCGCAGCACCCGGTCGGGCATGACCGAGGGGCCGGGAATGGCCAGATAGCGGCGGCCGTGCGACAGGCTCATGGCGGTTCTCCTGAAGGGTTCCTGCATCGGTATGCCGGGCCGCGCGCCGGGTCAATCGGTGGCGGTGCTTGCACGGGGGCGGCCATTCACGCTAGACCCGTGCTGTTTCCGCGCCCTTTTTCGGGGCGCGTCATCGCAAGAAGGCACGCCTTTGGCCCAGCCAGATCCCCAATATAGCTCGCGCAGGCTGTTCGGCCGGCTTTGGCGGGACTATCTGCGCAGCCACCTGCCGCTGATGACGGTCGCGCTTTTCGTGATGGTCATCGAAGGCTCCACGCTTGGCGCGCTGAGCTGGATGCTGGAGCCGCTGTTCGACCGCGTCTTCGTGGCCGGCGAATCCGATCTGATCTGGTGGGTGGGCGGCGCGATCTTCGCGCTGTTCGTGATCCGGGCGGTGGCGCTGATCATCTCGCGCACCTTGTTGCAAAAGATCGCGCTTGGCACCTCAAGCGCGATGCAGGTGGATCTGACGCGCCATATCATGCGCCTCGATCAGGCCTTCTTCCAGGCCAACCCGCCCGGCGCCCTGATCGAGCGGGTGCAGGGCGACACGATCGCCGTGCAGGGCGTGTGGTCAACCTTCATCACCGGCGCGGGGCGCGATCTGGTGGCGCTCGTGTCGCTTTTCGGGGTGGCGATCTCAATCGACCCGGTCTGGACGGCCACCACCCTGATCGGCGCGCCCCTCCTGATCCTGCCCACGGGGATCGCGCAGCGCTACATCCGCAAGAAGACCGCCCAGATGCGCGTGCAGTCGGGGCAACGCGCCACGCGCCTGGACGAGGTGTTCCACGGCATCGCCACGGTCAAGCTGAACCGGATGGAGGATTATCAGGCCCACCGTTTCGCCGGCATCGTCGAGGCGATCCGGCGCGCGCAGGTCAAGATGGCGGCCTCGCAGGCGATGATCCCGGCGCTGATCGACATCGTGACCGGGCTTGGCTTCTTCGGCGTCCTGCTTCTGGCGGGCCGCGAGATTACCGAGGGCGAACGCACGGTGGGTGAATTCATGTCCTTCTTCACCGCCATCGCCCTTGCCTTCCAGCCGCTGCGCAGGCTGGGCAACCTGACCGGCACATGGCAGACGGCGGCGGCAAGCCTTGAACGCCTTTACCGCCTGATGGATACGCAACCCACGATCTCCAGCCCGCCGGACGGCGCCCGCCCGGACCCCCGGGATACCACCGTGCGGCTTGAGGACGTGCACCTGAGCTACGGCCAGACCGCGGTTCTGCGCGGGCTGAGCCTGACCGCAGAGGCGGGCAGGACGACAGCGCTTGTCGGCCCGTCGGGCGCGGGCAAAAGCACCGTCTTCAACCTGCTCACGCGCATGGTCGATCCGCAGGAAGGCCGCGTCACGGTGGGCGGGCAGGATGTGCGCGGGCTGGACCTTGCGGCGCTGCGCGACCTGTTCTCGACCGTGTCGCAGGAACCCGCGCTTTTCGACGAGACGCTGCGCGAGAACGTCCTTCTGGGACGCCACGACATTGCGCCCGAAGCCCTGGAACGGGCCCTGCGCGCCGCCCATGTGACCGATTTCACCGACACCCTGCCCGAGGGCATCGACACGCCCGTCGGGCCGCGTGGATCGGCGCTTTCGGGCGGGCAGCGCCAGCGTGTCGCCATCGCGCGCGCAATCCTGCGCGAGGCGCCGATCCTGCTTCTGGACGAGGCGACCTCGGCGCTGGACACCGAATCCGAGGCCCGCGTGGCCGAGGCCCTGGCGGAACTTTCGGCGGGGCGCACCACGCTTGTCATCGCGCACCGGCTGTCGACCGTGCGCAATGCCGACAAGATCGTGGTCATCGTCGAAGGCCGCGTGGTGGAAGAGGGCACGCATGACAGCCTGTTGCGGCAGGGCGGCGTCTACGCCACGCTGTGCCGGATGCAACTGACCGACTGACGCCCCAACGCCTGCAACAGGGGGAACGCATGACCGACCGACAGATCTACAGCATTTTCGGCCCCGACCGGATCGACTTCCTGCAAGGGCTGATCACGAACGATGCGCGCAGGCTTTCGCAAGGACCGGTCTATGCCGCGCTGCTTTCGCCGCAGGGCAAGTATCTGGCCGATTTCCTGCTGATCCCACGCGGCGATGAGGTGCTGCTCGACATCGCCGCGCCGCTGGCCGAGGGCACCGTGCGGCGCCTGTCGATGTACAAGCTGCGCGCCGATGTGGCGATCGCCCCGACCGCGTTGAAGCTGCGCCGCGGCACCGGACCGGCCCCCGAAGGGGCGGTGGCCGACCCGCGCCACCCCGCACTTGGCTGGCGGCTTTACGGTCCGGATGAGGGCGACGACGGCACCGACTGGGACGCGCTTCGCGTGGCCCATTGCATCCCCGAAAGCGGCGCGGAGCTGACCTCCGACACCTATATCCTCGAAGCCGGGTTCGAGCGGCTGAACGGCGTCGATTTCCGCAAGGGCTGCTATGTCGGGCAAGAGGTCACCGCCCGCATGAAGCACAAGACCGAGCTGAAGAAGGGCCTGACCCGTGTCACGCTGGAGGGAGCGGCCGACCCCGGCACCCCGATCCTGACCGCCGACGGCCGCCCGGCGGGCACACTTCACACCCGATCGGGCGACGCGGGCATCGCCTATCTGCGCTTCGACCGCGCCGAGGGGGAACTTTACGCGGGCACGGCGCGCGTGACGCGCGCCTGACGGGCGCCGGTTTCCCGCCGCAATGCCGCGTTAGCGATCACAATCGCGCGAGTTCAGGCGCGTTCAGAGTATTCCATGAACTCGGTATGCACGACGATATCCTCGTCCTGCGCGATGAAGGGCGGCACCATGATGCGCACGCCATTGTCCAGAATCGCGGGCTTGAAGCTGTTCGCCGCGGTCTGGCCTTTGACCACCGGTTCGGTCTCGACCACCTTGCAGACCACCTTCTGCGGCAGCGACACGTTCAGCGCCTCGTCGCCGTAATACTCGACCGTGGCGATCATGCCGTCCTGCAGGAAGGGCCGCCGGTCGCCCAGAAGATCGGCGTCGATTTCGGTCTGTTCATAGGTTTCGCTGTCCATGAAGATCAGCTTTCCGTCGCTTTCATACAGGAATTGCTGGTCTTTATTGTCCAGGCGGACCTGTTCGACCTTGTCTTCCGAGCGGAACCTCTCGTTCAGCTTGCGCCCGTCGCGCAGGTTTTTCAGCTCGACCTGGGCGAAGGCGCCGCCCTTGCCTGGCTTCACATGGTTGACCTTGACGGCGGCCCAAAGCCCCCCGTCATGTTCCAGAATGGCACCCGGACGAATTTCGTTGCCGTTAATCCTTGGCATCGGAGAAAACCTGAATGAAAGGTTGATCGGAAGGTTCGACGCCCTATATATGGGCGGCTGCCAGGTGGCAAGCGGACTAGATACGGTAGCCTCAAAACCAAGCCATGCACAACTTGCATGGCTGCCATGAGGCGGGGGCCATATCGAATCGCCGCTAATAAGCCATATTTGCCGCCACGCCAGGAAACGCAAGAGCAATAACAAAGGACGGAATAATGCGCGATTTCGTTGACGGCTCCGCATTCAACTACGAACAAGGTCAGCGCGCGCGCAAACTGTTTGCCGCCGTTGTGCTTGCCGCCTTGGATGACGCGATCGCCGATGACAAGAAATACGGCAACGGGCCCGAGCAGATCGCCCGTTGGGCACGCTCGCGCGATGGGCGCGAAGTGCTGTCCTGTGCCGGGATCGACCCCAACGAACGCGTTGTGAAGGGTTTGATGGAGTTCGTTTCCAAGGGTGTCCGCACCTCGGTCGCGCTGTCGCGCGAGGAAAGCGAACGCCGCATGGCTGCCGAAGAGGCCGAAGCCGCCTAAGCGCAGAAACGCGCAGGCAAAACAAAAGCGCGCCCACCGGGCGCGCTTTTGTTTTTGGATGGCACGGGCGCGTAGCGGCCCGTGCTCAGTCAAAATCCTGGCTTGTCAGCGCCCGGTTGATCTCTTGGCGGACAAGCTTGCGGACGCTGCGGGTGATACGCTCACCCAAGCGGCCCTGAAGCTCCTTGCGGATGATATCAGCCACCAGCGCCTCCAGCGCCGCCTCGTCCAGACCGGCCAGATCGCGGGAACCGGTATCGGCCGGAGGCGCGGCAACCGGCGTGGCGCGGTGGATGACGGGCCGCGAGACCCGCGCGTCGGGCTGGGCCAGATGCAGGCGCGACGGGCCGGACACGGGCGCTTCGACATGCGGCGCCGGGCTTGCCGTGTGGACGAAACCTGCATCGGGCGCTTCTTCGGCCCCATCCGGGCCGGGCGCCTCGAAACCCGCATATTCCGGATCTTCGGCCCGGGGGCTTCCGGTCGCGTCGGGGCCGGGAACCTCTTGCGCATCCGCAACCATGTCCTCGAAGGATTCCGGCAGCGGTTCGAAACCCTCGTCCTCCCCGAACTCGAGACTCTCGCCTTCCTCGGGCTCGAACTCGTCCCCGCTGTCGGCCACGGCGGCCTCAAGCTCGGCAATCGTATCCTCAAGCCTGCTCAGCTCGGCACCCAGATCGGTAGCGGCTGCGGTCGGTTGCGAGGGCGTCTGCCGGGGGGCATCCTGAACGCGCGCCTCGGGCACCGCGATCCGCAGCGCCGGAGTCAGCACAAGGCACTCCGCCGCCACAGGCGCCGGGGCCTCGGCCTCTTCGGGGGCGTCCTGGACGGGCTGCGGTTCGGAATCGGCCATCAGCCGGCGGTATGGCAGGGTCGCTTCCTGAGAGACGAGTCGCCGGATCGAGGACAATACATCCTCAATCTCCAGATTCGTTTGCGGATCAGACATCAATTCCTCATTGCCCACGAACAGGCCCCCAAGGGAGTGTAACCCCCCTAGGCGCCCGCAACAACGTTGAGTTGAAGAAAATCAGTTCTTTCCGATAGAACGCAGCACACGCTCAAGGCTTTCACCCTGCACGCTTGTGACCGGCGCATTGCGGACGGCGTTATAATAGGCAGCCGGATCATAGGTCGGGATGCCCAGCTTCAGGTTCTCGACCGTCAGAAGCCCCATCGATGACAGGACAGAGTAATAGGCGACCTGAAGATTCGCCGCCGCGTCGATTCGGTCGGCCCGGGCGTTGAGCAGCTCCTGCTCGGCATCAAGCACGTCAAGCGTGGTGCGCGCGCCAAGCGTGGCCTCCTCCTTGACCCCGTTATAGGCCACCGTCGCCGCCTGGATCTGCTGGTCGATCGCACGGATCTGCGCCTGCGCGACCTCGATCCCCGACCAGGCATTGGCGACATTCTGGGTGATGATCAGCCCCACTTGTGACAGCCCGGCCCGGGCCGCGTCACGCCCCGCGATCGCCTTGCGATGCGCTGCGGCAAGAGCACCACCCGAATAGATCGTCTGCGAGGCCTGAAGCCCCGCCGTCGCCGCGTTGCCGCTGCCCTCGAACTCCTGGAAACCGATCGAGCCGGTAACCGTGGGCAGGCGCTGCTTTCCGGCAAGCGCCACCTGCAAATCCGCGATCGTCACCTGGCGTTGCGCCTGCTTGATCGACGGATGCAGCCGCAGCGCCGTGGCGCGCGCCTCGTCAAGGGTGCGCGGCAGTTTCGGAGACGGCGGCAGGGTGGCAAGATTACGCGGATAGGCGCCGGTCGCGGCCTTGTAGGCCTCGCGCGCGACCATCAGGTCACCCTGCGCGGCAGCGAGTGCGGCCCGTGCGGCCGCAAGCCGCGCCTCGGCCAGCGACACATCCGTGCGGGTTACTTCGCCAACCTCGAAGCGATCCTGCGCCGCCCGAAGCTCTTCTCCGATCACGCGAACCGAATTCTGGTTGATCGACACCCGCTGCGCCGCGCTTTTCACATCGGAATAGGCCGCAACCGTCGCCAACAGCACATCCTGCTCGACGGCGACAAGCGCCTCGCGCGTGGCCAGGACGCTTTCCTTTGCGATATCGACGCCAAGCCTGTTGCGGCCGAAATCGAGAACCACCATCGATGCGGTCAGCCCGAGCGAGGCCTCCAGCCGGTCCACCTCGCGCCCTGCGGCACGGGTGACGGATTCGTTATAGGCGCTTTTGGTATAGTCGAGGCCGGCCACCCACCGCAGCACCGGGCGCAGGTTGGACACCGCGGTGGCCACATCCTCGTCGGCGGCGCGCAGCGTGGCGCGGTTCTGCTCCAGCAGATTGGAATTGCGATAGGCGGCCACAAGGGCGTCGGCAAGGGTTTCCGCCCGTGCTGCAGGGGCGAGCGCGAAGCTCACTGCCGCGACGCCCGCCAGCACCATAGGTTTCAGGGTCTTGCGCAACATGCCTGGGTTCCTCATTCGCATATGCCTGCCCCGCTTCTGTGTCGGGGCCAGAGTTCAGAGCCTTGAACGCTCCTGTACTTTATTTCCGTCGCCGCCGCGCCACAAAACTACAGCGCGAATTCCTTCTCCGCGGCGAAGCCGGGAAGCACCGGGGCCGATGCGTTGAACGCATAGCGCCAAGCCACCGCCCCGTCGATCTTGTAGCCAAGCCGCACCACGCCAAGCGCTTTTTCCATGAACAGACAGGCAATCCGCCCGCCTTCCTTGAGCTGATCGAGCAGCGCCTGCGGAACGATCTCGGCCGCGCCTTCGATGATGATCACGTCATAGGGCCCGTGCTGCACCGCGCCCTCGGTCAGCGCGCCCGCCACCACGGCCACGTTGTCGCAGCCCTGCGCGGCAAGTGCGGCCTCGGCCTGTTCGGCAAGCCCCTCTTCCTCAAGCGCCACGACCGCCTCGGACATGCGCGCGATCACCGCCGAGGAATAACCAAGCCCGCAGCCCACATCCAGAACCAGATCCGCCGCGCGGATATCCAGCGCATCCAGCATCTTGGCCAGCGTGCGCGGCTCAAGCATCACGCGGCCGGGCGCAACGGGGACATTCTCGCCGATATAGGCGGCCTCGCGGCGCTGCGCGGGCACGAACTGCTCTCGCGGGATCGACAGCATCGCCTCGATGATGGGGAATTTCGTCACGTCGTTCGGCCGGACCTGCGTATCGACCATCATGGTGCGGCGCGTGGCGAAATCTTGCATGTTCTGAACTCTTCAGTCTGGGACAACCTTGCAGTTGTTTTGCCACATAAGACTGGCAGGAGCAACTGGCACCGATATGCACATCTGTCGCACATGCGCAGCGATTGCGGCGAGAGCCGGGGCATGGCAAGTCTTGCCCGAAGGAGCAAGACGCATGGACACATTCCGCATCGAAGAGCTGCGCATCGGCACGGTGCGCCCGTTCGGCCCTGCCGACGTGCCAAGCGGGATCGACAAGCACCCCGTATCGGGGCCGGTGCCTGCCGGGCCCGAGGGGCTGGCGGGCGATGCGCAGGGCGACCGCAAGCATCATGGCGGGCCGGACAAGGCGATCCACGCCTATCCGGTGGCAAGCCTGCCCCTTTGGGCGCACGACCTTCCCGGTCAGGCCGCCCTTTTCCGCCCCGGCGCCTTCGGCGAGAACCTTTCGGTTTCGGGCGTGGCCGAGGCGGATATCTGCCTTGGCGATCGCTGGCGCCTAGGCTCGGTTCTGCTGGAGGTCAGCCAGGGGCGGCAGCCCTGCTGGAAGCTGAACCTGCGCTTCGGCCTGCCCGACATGGCGCGAAAGGTGCAAGAGACCGGGCGCTCGGGCTGGTATTTCCGGGTGCAGGAGGAGGGCCCGCTGGCGGCAGGCATGGAGGCCCGCCTTGAAGCGCGGCCCAATCCGCAATGGACGCTGACCCGTGTCAGCGACCTGCTTTACCGCGACACGCTCAACCTTGCGGCGCTGTCGGAATTCGCAACGCTTGCCGGTCTGCCCGAAAACTGGCGCACCATGGCGCAGGCCCGGCTGGCACGCCACGAGACCGAAAGCTGGGCGCGCCGCCTCACGACTCCGGAATAGGCCGCGCGGGGGCTTCCCACTGCACCCCGGCCTCGGTCACGATGGCATCCAAGCCGATGTCATGGGGTTGCGGATAGATCGTGGGCAGGGCCGCGCCCTGAAGCCCGACCCCGATGGCAAAGGGGCGCGCGGCGCCCGCCGCCGCCAGGGTCCGGTCGAAATACCCGCCGCCATAGCCCAGCCGGTAGCCCGCCCCGTCCCAGCCCACCAGCGGCGCCAGCACGATCGTGGGCGTCACGGTCCGGGCCGTCGCGGGCACGAGGATGTTCCAGTGTCCCCGCTCCATCGCCGCGCCGGGGGCCCAGGGGCGGAACACCAGCGGCGCGGCGCGGGTTTCCACCACCGGAAGCGCCAGCCGCGCACCCGCATCGTGCAGCCGCGTCATCCACGGCCGCAGGTCGGGTTCGGCGCGGATCGGCCAGTAGCCCGCCACGATCCGCCCCGGCAGCGCCACGCCGCGCCGCGCAAGCAACGCGTCAAGATGACCGCCAAGCGCCCCGGCCACGGCCGCGCGGCCCGCCACACCCAGATCGGCCCGCGCCTGCAACAGCCGCGCGCGCGCCGCCTTGCGCCAGCGCGCCACGTCCTGCGCCTGCTGCGGATCGACGGCCATCGGGTCGAAATAATCCGGGGCAACCTCGCCCGCCATGCAGGGCGGAGAGGCATAGCTCCCCGCGGGGCGGTCCTTGTCGGGCATCGGGGATCCCCCTTTCGCGGTTCAGGGTTGCGTCGCAGGCCAATCTCGTTAATAGGTATTATAAATACCTTTTCAAAAAGCGAAAGCCGGATGCGTCTGACCTCTTTCACCGATTACGGCCTGCGCGCGCTGATGCGGATCGCCTCGGATCCGTCACGCGGCTATTCCACGGGCGAACTGGCCGAAGAGTTCGCGCTGTCACGCCACCACCTGACCAAGATCGTCCAGCGCCTTGCACAGGGCGGGATCGTCACCACCCGGCGCGGCGGCGGCGGCGGGGCGATCCTTGCCCGCCCCGCGGATCAGATACGGCTGGGCTCCGTGGTCCGCCTGCTGGAGGACGGGCAGGCCCTGGTCGAGTGCTTCGCGCAGGATGGCGGGGCCTGTTCGATCGGGGGCTGCTGCCGCCTGAAGGTCAGGCTCCGCGCGGCGGAGGCCGCGTTCCTCGCCGATCTCGACCGCTCGACGCTGGCAGATATCGCGCTGCCGCAAAGGGCGGTCCCCGCCTAGCTTCCCCCATCTCAACCCCACCGTGAAAGGAAGGCAGAAGAATGGAAACGTGGCTCCCCACCCTCATCACCGAAACACCGCAGCAAGGCTACGAACTGGCCGTGAAGCTTTCGCGCGTGGCCGTGAAGATGACCCAGCCCGATGCCGCCATCCGCGACCGCCTGCGCCCCGAATATGCCGGCGACGCCGACGCGCTGATCGCGGTCAGCCAGGTCGTCGCCACGCATTTCGCCACGATCGCCGCCGCCAACGGATACTGGAAACACCTGGGATGAGCGATGTCACCCGGTCGGAGGACGGCGATTTCACCGTCAACGCCGCCCTGATCGGCAGCGCATTCGGCCTCGATCCCGCCAGCGTGCCCGCCATGATGCGCGAAGGCCGGATCACCAGCCGCTGCGAAACCGGCCAGGGCAGCGATGCCGGCCGGCATCGCCTGCACTTCTACTTTGGCGCCCGGACATTGCGGCTGACCCTGGCGGATGACGGCACCATCCTGCGGCGCGCGCTGTTCGTCAGCCCCGCGCGCTGATCCGCCGGCCGTCCGGCACGCCCTTGCCTCCGGGCGGGGTCTTGACTTATCCCCATGTCGACGCGATTGCGCCCCCGGTCACGACAGCAGTTGATCGGCGGGCAATTATGTATATTTTTCTTGTCGACATAAGGACAAGCCATGAGCCAAAGCCCCGCTGCCCAAACCACGGAACGCAAACGCGGATCGGGTGTGAAATTCGTCTATGACGTGCTGCGCGACGAAATCATCGACCTCGTCCTGCCCCCCGGAAGCCCGATCGACGAGATCCAGCTGGCCGAGCGCCTTTCGATGTCGCGCACACCGATCCGCGAAGCCCTGGTGCGCCTTGCGGGCGAGGGGCTGGTCACGACGCTGCCGAACCGCTCGACCGTGGTGTCGAATATCGACTTTCTGAACCTGCACACCTTTTTCGACGCGCTGACGCTGATGTATCGCGTGACGACGCGGCTTGCCGCGGAATACCACACCCCCGAGGATCTGGACATCATCCGCGCCCGGCAGGCCGATTTCGCCCGCGCCGTCGAGGCGCAGGACGCCCTTGCGATGATCGCCACCAACCGCGAATTCCACGCCGAGATCGCCAATGCCGGGCGCAACCCCTATTTCGCGGGGCTGTTCTACCGGCTTCTGGACGAAGGACGGCGGCTGCTCCGGCTGTATTATTCCTCTTTCGACGATCGCCTGCCGCAGCGCTATGTGACCGAGCATGAGGAGATCATCGCCGCGATCGCCGCCCGCGACGTGGCGCGCGCCGACAAGCTGGCGAGCGAACATGCCGATCAGATCGTGCGGCAGATACAGAACATGATCTCGCGCGACCGCAGGCAACGCATCGAGCTTTGACCCGCCCCCGGCGATTTCCGGCCGCGGGTTTCCTTGTGATCAAGATTCTTGTCGACAAATAAAATACAAGGCATATTATGAACTGGAACCGCCCGGGAATCGGGACTGCCCTGTCATTGCCCGCCACCACACACGGCACTGGCCATCAAGGAGAGTAAGATGACTTCCAGCATTTTTTCCGGCTGCATTCCTGCGCTGATGACGCCCTGCACCGCAGATCGCACGCCCGATTTCAACGCGATGGTGCGCAAGGCCAAGGAGCTGATCGCCGGGGGCATGTCGGCCGTTGTCTATTGCGGCTCGATGGGGGACTGGCCGCTGCTGACCGATGCGCAGCGCATGGAAGGGGTGGAGCGCCTTGTTCAGGCCGGCATCCCCGTCATCGTGGGCACCGGCGCGGTGAACACGGCCATGGCAGTGGCCCATGCGGCGCATGCGCAGAAGGTTGGCGCGAAGGGCCTGATGGTGATCCCGCGCGTGCTGTCGCGTGGCCCCTCGATCACGGCGCAGAAGGCGCATTTCAAGGCGATCCTGTCGGCCGCGCCGGATCTGCCCGCAGTCATCTACAACAGCCCCTATTACGGTTTTGCCACGCGCGCCGACCTGTTCTTCGCCCTGCGGGCCGAGCATCCGAACCTTGTGGGCTTCAAGGAATTCGGCGGCGCGGCCGACATGCGCTATGCGGCCGAGAACATCACCAGCCGCGATGACGCGGTGACGCTGATGATCGGCGTCGACACCACGGTGTTCCACGGTTTCGTCAACTGCGGCGCGACCGGCGCGATCACCGGCATCGGCAACGTGCTGCCCAAGGAAGTCCTGCATCTGGTCGCGCTGTCGCAGGCCGCGGCCAAAGGCGACGCAGATGCCCGCCAGCGCGCGCAGGAACTCGAAGCCGCGCTTGCCGTCCTGTCCTCGTTCGACGAAGGCCCGGACCTCGTGCTTTACTACAAGTATCTGATGGTGCTGACCGGCAACCCGGAATACACGCTGCATTTCAACGAAACCGACGCCCTCTCGGACAGCCAGCGCGGCTATGTCGAGGCGCAATACACCCTGTTCCGCACCTGGTATGCGGAATGGAGCAAACTGCCCGGCGCCGTCACGAAATACGCCGCCTGATCACCCAGGCCCCTCCGCGACCGGAGGGGCTTTTCCGTTCCGGCCGGGTGTCGCGTCAGCCTTCCGGCCCCTTGCCGAAATGGCGATAGACCAGATCTTGCGGATCCTGCCGTGCGGCCTTTTCGTCGCGCGCCGCCCCCAGACGCTCCGCCAGCCGGCGCGAGCGATCATTACCCGGGTCGACATAGCTTACCAGCGTTTCCAGCCGGCGCACATGCCGCGCCCATTCACGCAAGGTTCGCGCCGCCTCAGCCTGCGCGACGTCTGAAGCGTTGGAATTTCCGCCATCGGTCCGTCCTGCCTGCCCCGCCGCGCCCGCGGCCTCAGCTTACCGCGTCAAGGCCCAGCCGGCGCAGGCGTTCCAGTTCCTCCATCTCGGCCGCGCTCAGCGTGATCCCCTCGGCCAGCGATTTGCGGCGCGCCGTGAAGCGGCGCTGCGAAGGCAGCCGCGCGCCCTGCCCCGCGATCGCATCCAGCAGCGCCTCGGCCCGCGCGAAGGGATCGCCGGGGCGGTGCGCGGCGAAACGCTCGGGGCTGAAGGCAAGGATCAGCTCGCCATGATGCGGCGCAAGCGCGGTGGTGCCCAGGAATTCCAGCGCCTCGGGGCTGGTCATGTCACCGATCATCACCCCGGCCAGAAGCTCGATCATCGTCGAGATGGCCGAGCCCTTGTGCCCCCCGAAGGGCAGCATCGCGCCCGCCAGCGCGGCCTCGGGGTCGGTGGTGGGGACGCCATCTGCATCGACGGCCCAGCCCTCGGGCAAGGGGGTGCCCGCGCGGCGATGCAACTCGATCTCGCCGCGGGCGGCAACGCTGGTGGCAAAGTCGAACACATAGGGCGTGCCCGAGGGGCGCGGCCAGCCGAAGGCGAAGGGGTTGGTGCCCAGAAGCGGCCTGGTGCCGCCCGAGGGCGCCACGCTGGAATAGCTGGGGCACATCGCCATCGAGGCCACCCCCATCCCCGCCAGTGCCTCGACCTCGGGCCAGAGGGCCGAGAAATGCGTGCAGTTGTTGATGACCAGCGCGGCAACGCCAAGAGTGCGCGCGCGGTCCGCCAGAACCGGGGCCCCCATCTCGAAGGCCGGGTTGGTGAATCCGCCCTTCGCATCGACCCGCACGATCCCGCTTGCATCCTGTGTCAGTTCGGGTTCCGCATCCGCCACGACCTTGCCCGCCTTGAGCGTGCGCAGGCAGCCCTCGATGCGATAGATGCCGTGGGATTTGCAGGCGTCCCGCTCTCCGGCGACGATGACGCGGGCCAGCGCCCCGGCCTGCAAGGTGCTCATCCCGGCATTGCAAAAGATCTCTTCGACAAGACGGCCAAGGGCCTCGGTCGTCAGAACGGCAGATTGGCTCATCGGGCTATCCTTTCGTCGCTTTTGGCGGGGCGGGGTTGCGTTCTTGCATACACATTGTATGCATAAGGATGAAAAGGCAAGGCCGAACCCGGTCCGTGATCTTCACCACCCCATCCGCAGCGAAAGGACAAGATGATGCAATACACCCCCAAAGGCCACCATCTTATAGCGGGCACCTGGGAAGGCGGCGCGCAAAGCTTCCGGTCCGAACCCGCCCACGGCCCCGCCCATGATTTCGCCATGGGCACCCCCGCGCTGGTCGACCGGGCCTGCGAGGCTGCGGAAGACGCCTTCTGGTCCTACGGCTATGCCTCGCGCGCGGAACGCGCGGCCTTCCTGACGGCCATCGCCGACGAGATCGAGGCCCGCGCCGAGGCGATCACCATGATCGGCACGCAGGAAACCGGCCTGCCCGAGGCCCGCCTTCAGGGCGAGCGCGGGCGCACCACCGGGCAGTTGCGCCTGTTCGCCGAGCATATCCTGAAGGGCGACTATCTCGACCGCCGCCACGATCCGGCCCTGCCCGACCGGCAGCCCCTGCCCCGCCCCGACATCCGCCTGATGCAGCGTCCGATCGGCCCTGTGGCGGTGTTCGGCGCCTCGAACTTCCCGCTGGCCTTCTCGACCGCCGGGGGCGACACCGCCGCGGCCCTTGCGGCGGGGTGCCCGGTTGTCGTCAAGGGCCACAGCGCCCATCCCGGCACCGCCGAAATCGTGGCCGAGGCGATCCATGCCGCGATCGGCAAATGCGGCATCCATCCGGGGGTGTTCAGCCTGATCCAGGGCGGCAAGCGCGATGTGGGCCAGGCCCTCGTGCAGCATCCGCGCATCAAGGCGGTGGGCTTCACCGGCAGCCTTGCGGGCGGGCGGGCACTGTTCGACCTGTGCGCGCAGCGGCCCGAACCGATCCCGTTCTTCGGCGAGCTCGGCTCGGTCAATCCGATGTTCCTGCTGCCGCAGGCGCTTGGCGCGCGGGCAGAGGAACTGGGCCGGGGCTGGGCGGGGTCGCTTGCGATGGGGGCGGGACAGTTCTGCACCAATCCGGGCATCGCCGTCGTGATCGAGGGCGCGGGCGCCGAGGCCTTTGCCCAGGCCGCCATCGCCGCCCTGGGCGAAACCGGCGCGCAGGTGATGCTGACCGACGGCATCGCCGAGGCCTACCGCACCGGCGCCGACCGCGTGGCCGCGGGCAGCGGGGTGCAGGCGCTTGTCACCTCGATGTGCGACCGGCGCGAGGCGCGGCCCTTCCTGTTCCGGGTTCCGGCCGCCGACTGGCTGGCCAATCACAGCCTGAGCGAAGAGGTCTTCGGCCCGCTCGGGCTGATCGTGGTGGCGCGGGACGCCGGGGAAATGCAGCGCATCGCCCGCAGCTTCGAGGGCCAGCTGACCGCCACCTTGCACATGGATGCCGGCGATGCAGGGATGGCGCGCGACCTGCTGCCGGTGCTTGAACGCAAGGCGGGCCGGGTGCTGGCCAACGGGTTCCCCACCGGGGTCGAGGTCTGCGACGCGATGGTTCACGGCGGCCCCTATCCGGCCTCGACCAATTTCGGGGCGACCTCGGTCGGAACGCTGTCGATCCGGCGATTCCTGCGGCCGGTCTGTTACCAGAACCTTCCGACGGAACTGCTGCCCGACGACCTGCAAGGCTAAGCGCCCCCCGTGCGCGGCCCCCGCAGGGCCGCGCACGACGACAGTCCGGCAACCGGGCCGCTTCCAGTCTCAACCCCAATATAATACAATGTGTATACAGATTATATTTTCTATTGATTCAATCCGGACGCCGCCCCATAGTCGATGGATGACGGCCGAGAATCACAAGACCGACAACAAGGGAGAGATCCATGAAACTGACGCTCGCCACCGCCAGCCTGCTGGCCGCAGGCTGCCTTGCCACCGCCGCACATGCCGACAAGCTTGACGACATCATCGCCTCGGGCACGCTGCGCTGCGCCGTCGTGCTCGACTTCCCGCCGATGGGGTCGCGCGATGCTGACAACAACCCGATCGGCTTCGATGTCGATTACTGCAACGACCTGGCCGCGGCGCTTGGCGTCGAAGCGGAAATCGTCGAGACCCCCTTCCCCGAGCGTATTCCCGCACTGATGTCGGGCCGCGTCGATGTTGGCGTCGCCTCGACCTCGGACACGCTGGAGCGCGCCAAGACCGTGGGCTTCACGATCCCCTATTTCGCCTTCGAGATGGCCGTGACCGCGCGTGACGGCAGCGGCATCGCCGCGTTCGAGGACATGAAGGGCCATACCGTCGGCGCAACCGCGGGCACCTATGAGGCCATCGCGCTGGAAGGCTTCATCAAGGAATGGGGCGAGGGCGAATTCCGCCCCTACCAGACCCAGGCGGACGTGTTCCTTGCGCTCAGCCAGGGGCAGATCGACGCGACGGTCTCGACCTCGACGGTGGCGCAGGCAACGGTGCAGTCGGGCAATTTCCCCGGCATCTCGGTGGTGGGCAAGGCGCCTTTCGACACCGATTATGTGGCGCTGTTTGCCAAGCGTGACGAATACGGTCTGCTGAACTATCTCAACCTGTTCGTGAACCAGCAGATCCGCACCGGCCGCTATGACGAGCTTTATGAGAAATGGGTGGGCGGCGACGTGCCCAGCCTGATCGTTCCCAACGCCTATCGCTGATCTGAGCGGGGGCCGTCACGGCCCCCGTCTTCCCCGACCCGGAAAGATCAGTCATGTTCGACTATACCTTCCAGTGGAGGCAGGCCCTCCGGGCGCTTCCGCAGATGCTTGACGGGGCGCTCGTGACGCTTCAGATCGCCGTGCTGTCGATGCTGATCGGCGTGACCTGCGCGGTGCTTCTGGCGGTGGCGCGCAACGCCTCTTCGGCCTGGCTGCGGGCCCCCGCGACCGCCTGGGTCGAGGTTGCCCGCAACACCCCGGCCCTGTTCCAGATCTACATGGCGCATTTCGGGCTTGGATCCTTCGGCATCCACCTGAGCCCCTATGTGGCGCTTCTGGCCGGGATCTCGTTCAACAACGCGGGCTACCTGTCCGAGACGTTCCGCGGCGCGCTGCGCGCCATTCCCGCCACGCAGGTGCGGGCGGGGCGGTCGCTTGGCATGGGTCAGGCGCAGGCCTTCCGGCTGATCGTGTTGCCGCAGATGTTCCGCATCGCCTTCCTGCCGACCACGAACCAGATGGTCTGGGCCATCCTGATGACCTCGCTCGGGGTCACAGTAGGGATGAATACCGACCTGGCCGGCGTCACGCAGGACCTGAACGCCCGCAGCTTCCGCACCTTCGAGTTCTTCGCCATCGCGGCGGTTCTTTACTACATCATCGCCAAAGTGGTGATGCTTGGCGCGCGCCTGCTGGCGTGGCGTCTGTTCCGGTATTGAGGGGGGCGCTCGGGATGTTCGACACGGCCATGACCCTCAACGACCTGATGTTCCTGATCAAGGGCGCGGGCATGACGCTTGCCGTTACCGCCTTCGCGGTGACGGGGGGCACGCTTCTGGGCACGCTGTTCGGCGTGATCCGCAGCCAGATCAACCCGTGGCTGGCGCTGCCGCTGACCTTCGTTCTGGATATCTTCCGCTCGGTCCCGCTGCTGATCCAGCTGATCCTTGCGAATGCCTTCCAGGCCATCGCGGGCTTCGGCTGGCCGCCCTTCACCACCTCTTGCATCGTGCTGGCGCTTTACACCTCGGCCTATTGCACCGAGATCGTGCGCGGCGCGATCGAGGCGGTGCCCACGGTGACGCGCCGCGCGGCCCGCTCGCTTGGCATGACATGGGGCCAGGACATGACGCAGATCGTCTTTCCCATGGCGCTGCGCGTGGGCCTGCCAAGCTGGATCGGCCTGACCCTTGGCGTGATGAAGGACAGCGCGCTGGTGCTGTGGCTGGGCATCATCGAATTGCTGCGGGCATCGCAGATCCTTGTCACCCGGCTTCAGGAACCGATGTTCATCCTGCTGGTCGCCGGTGCGATCTACTTTGCCCTCAGCTTCCCCATCGCCCGGCTTGGCGGCCGGCTGGAAAAAAGGTGGCGCGAGAATGATTGAGATTGAAAACGTCCATAAGTCCTTCGGCAACCTGGAAGTCCTCAAGGGGATCGACCTGACCGTCCAGAAGGGCGAGGTGGTGTCGGTCATCGGCGGCTCCGGCTCGGGCAAATCGACGCTTCTGACCTGCATCAACGGTCTGGAAAAGATCGACAGCGGGCGCATCCTCGTGGACGGGACCGAGGTGCATGCCAAATCGACCGACCTGAACAAGCTGCGCCGCAAGATCGGCATCGTATTCCAGCAGTTCAACGCCTTCCCGCATCTGACGGTGCTGGAAAACGTGACCCTTGCGCCGCGCAAGGTGAAGGGCATGGCGCGTCAGGAGGCCGAGGAGATCGCGGTCCGGCAACTGACCCATGTGGGCCTTGGCGACAAACTGGGCGTCTATCCCGGCCGGCTCTCGGGCGGGCAGCAGCAGCGCATGGCGATCGCCCGCGCGCTTGCCATGTCGCCCGAATACATGCTGTTCGACGAGGTTACGTCGGCGCTTGATCCGCAGCTTGTGGGCGAGGTGCTTGATACGCTGAAGATGCTGGCGAACGAGGGGATGACGATGATCTGCGTCACGCATGAGATGGGCTTTGCCCGCGACGTGTCGAACCGCGTGGCCTTCTTCCACAAGGGCGTCATGGCCGAGATCGGACCGCCCGAGCAGATCTTCGGCGCGGCGCAGCATCCCGAAACGCAGAAATTTCTTTCAAGCGTGCGCTGATGGACAAGCCAGATGTGATTGTGATCGGCGCGGGGGTCGTGGGGCTGTCGGCGGCGGTGGCCGCACAGGCGCGCGGGCTGAAGGTGCGCGTCATCGACCGCGAGGGACCGGCCGCGGGGGCCTCGACCGGCAATGCCGGGGCCTTCGCCTTTACCGACATCTTCCCCCTCGCTTCGCCGCGCATCATCCGGCAGGCGCCCAGGTGGCTTCTGGACCCGCTTGGCCCGCTCAGCGTGCCGCCCCGCTATGCGCTGCGCATCGCGCCCTGGATGTGGCGTTTCTGGAAGGCCAGCTGGCCCGCCCAGGTGCGCGCCTCGACGGTGGCGCAGACCGCCATGATGAAGCTGTCGAAAGACGCGCTCGATCCGTTGCTGGCGCGCGAGGGGCTGGCCCATATGCTGCGCCGCGACGGCCAGCTTCAGGTCTATGAGGGCGAGGCAGAGTTCCGCGCCTCGCTGCCGCAATGGAAGGCGCGCGCCGAGGAAGGCATCGCCTTCCGTCACCTTCAGGGCGCCGAGATCGCCGAGATCCAGCCCGGTCTTGCGCCGCGTTTCACCCATGCCACCTTTACCCCCGGCTGGTATTCGATCACCGATCCGCGCGATTATACGCTGGCCCTGGCCGAACGCGTGCGCGCCAATGGCGGCGATATCGTCATCGCCGAGGCGACATCCCTGCACCCCGGCGGCGTCGAGACCGACAAGGGCGTGATGACGGGCCGCGTGGTTCTGGCGGCGGGCGCGTTCTCGCACCGGCTGGCGCAGACCGCGGGCGTGAAAATCCCGCTCGAGACTGAGCGCGGCTACAACACCACCCTGCCCGGCGACGCGTTCGACCTGCGGGTGCAGGTCACCTTCGGCGGGCACGGCTTCGTCGCCTCGAAACTGACATCGGGCCTGCGCATCGGTGGCGCGGTCGAGCTGGGCGGGCTGGACCTGCCGCCGAACTATGCCCGCGCCGGGGCGATGCTGGAAAAGGCCGCGCGCTTCCTTCCGGGGCTGAAGACCTCGGGCGGCACGCAATGGATGGGGTTCCGCCCCTCGCTGCCCGACACGCTTCCCGCGATCGGGCCGCTGCCGGGGCGCCCGGACGTGATCTGCGCCTTCGGCCATGGCCATCTGGGTCTGACCCAGTCGGCCGGAACCGCCGAGATCGTGGCCGACCTTCTGACCGGGCAGACCCCGGCAACCGACATGGCGCCGTTTTCCCCGGCGCGTTTCACGAGGCATTGATGATGCAACATACCTTCCCCTGCATCGACGGACATACCTGCGGCAACCCGGTGCGTCTGGTCACCGGCGGCGCGCCGCTGCTGCAAGGCGCCGACATGTTGGAAAAGCGCGCGCATTTCCTGGCCGAATACGACTGGATCCGCACCGGCCTGATGTTCGAGCCGCGCGGCCATGACCAGATGTCGGGCGCGATCCTCTATCCGCCCACGCGCGCGGATTGCGACATCGCGGTTTTGTTCATCGAGACCTCGGGCTGCCTGCCGATGTGCGGGCACGGCACGATTGGCACGGTGACGATCGCGCTGGAAAACGGGCTGGTGCGCCCGGCCACGCCGGGGCTTTTGCGGCTCGACACGCCCGCGGGCCGCGTCGACGTGACCTACCGGCAGGAAGGCCGCTTCATCGAAGAGGTCCGCCTGACCAACGTGCCGGGCTTCCTTTACGCCGAAGGCCTGACGGCCGAGGTCGAGGGCCTGGGCGAGATTGCGGTCGACGTGGCCTATGGCGGGAATTTCTACGCCATCGTCGAGCCCCAGAAGAACTTCCGCGACATGGCCGATTTCTCGGCCGTGGAACTGGTCGGGCTCAGCCCGAAGCTGCGCACCGCGCTGAACGCGAAATACGAGTTCGTCCACCCCGAGAAGCCCGAAATTAACGGGCTGTCGCATATCCTGTGGACAGGCGCGCCGCGCGCACCCGAGGCCGATGCCCGCAACGCCGTCTTCTACGGCGACAAGGCAATCGACCGTTCGCCCTGCGGCACCGGCACCTCGGCGCGCATGGCGCAACTGGCCGCCAGGGGCAAGCTGAAGCCCGGCGACGATTTCGTGCATGAAAGCATCATCGGCTCGCTCTTCAAGGGCCGGGTCGAGGCCGCGGCCGAGGTCGCCGGGCGCCCCGCCATCATCCCTTCCATCGCGGGATGGGCGCGGGTGACGGGGATCAACACGATCTTCATCGACGACCGCGACCCCTTCGCCCACGGCTTCGTCGTCAAATGACCGCGCGCAGCGGCAGCGCGCAGGCCATCGTCCCGGCCAGGGCCGCCGGCCCGGTTCTGGTGCTTTCCGAAGGGCTGAGCTTCTGGGGCGGGGTCGATCCGGCAACCGGGACCATCATCGACGCGCATCACCCGCTTTGCGGCCAGTCGCTTGCCGGGCGCGTGGTGATGATGCCGACCAGCCGCGGATCATGCACCGGCAGCGGCGTGCTTCTGGAACTTGCGCTGAACGGCCACGCGCCCGCCGCGCTGATCTTCCGCGAGGCCGAAGACATCCTGACCCTTGGCGCGCTGATCGCGGGGCGCATGTTCGACAGGCCCCTTGCCGTGCTGCGCCTTCCTCCGGCGGACTATGCCGCACTTGCAGCGCAATCCGAGGCGCGCATCACCGAAGACCGGCTGGACGCGGGCGCGCTTTCGCTGCCGCTGACACCGCTGGAACGCGGCGCGCTGGATCTGGGCGCGTCCGACATTGCGGTGCTGGAGGGCGGTTCGGGCAAGGCCGCGCAACTGGCCATGGAGATGATCTGCACCATGGCCGCCGCGCAGGGCGCGCGCCGCCTGACCGATGTCAGCCGCGCCCATATCGACGGCTGCATCTATGCCAGCCCCGCCAACCTGCGCTTTGCCCGCGCCATGGCCGACATGGGCGCACGGGTCTGCGTGCCCACCACGATGAACGCGATCTCGGTCGATCATGCGAACTGGCGCGCGCAGGGCGTGCCGCCCGATTTCGGCCTGCCCGCAAGCCGGCTGGCCGATGCCTATGTCGAGATGGGCGCGCGCCCCAGCTTTACCTGCGCGCCCTATCTTCTGGAAAGCGCCCCGGAGCAGGGCGAATCCATCGCCTGGGCGGAATCGAACGCGGTGGTCTATGCCAATACGGTGCTGGCCGCGCGCACCGTCAAGCACCCCGATTTCCTTGACCTGTGCATCGCGCTGACCGGGCGGGCGCCGCTGTCGGGCGTCTACCTGGACGAAAACCGCATCGCGCGCCGGGTGATCGAGGTCGACCTGCCCGAAGGCCATGACGATGCGCTCTGGCCGATGCTGGGCTGGCTTGCCGGGCTGGCCGCACCCGACCGTATCCCACTGCTGACGGGGCTTGAGAATGCGGCCCCCGATACCGATGACCTAAAGGCGCTTTGCGCGGCCTTCGGCACCACCTCGGCCGCGCCGATGCTGCATGTCGCGGGCGTCACCCCCGAGGCCGGCAACGCCCCCACCCCCGATGCCGACCGGGTGCGGATCACGCGCGCGGACCTGCGCAGCGCCTGGCATGAATTCAACGCAGGCCCCGCGCAGGTGGATCTTGTCGCCTTCGGCAGCCCGCATTTCTCGCTGTCCGAATGCCGCAGGCTTGCCGCGCTGATGGACGGGTCGCGGCGCAACCCCGGCACCGCCGTCATCGTGACGGTGGGCCACGACGTGCTTGCCGCCGCGCGCGCCGAAGGCATCGCCGCCCGGCTGGAGGCCGCGGGCGTGCAGATCGTGCCCGATATCTGCTGGTGCTCGATCTCCGAGCCGGTCTTTCCGCCCTCGGCCCGGGTGCTGATGACCAATTCGGGCAAATACGCCCATTACGCGCCGGGCCTGTGCGGGCGTGCGGTGCGCTTCGGCAGCCTTGCCGAATGTGCAACCGCCGCCCGCACCGGCCTGGCACCCGCCGCCCCGCCGCCCTGGCTGACCTGACCCCGCCCCACGGAGATTCC
Organism: Rhodobacter maritimus; assembly: GCF_058747975.1. Classification (NCBI taxonomy): domain Bacteria; kingdom Pseudomonadati; phylum Pseudomonadota; class Alphaproteobacteria; order Rhodobacterales; genus Rhodobacter; species Rhodobacter maritimus. Next base: position 2,791,400 of record NZ_CM179095.1, read on the forward strand.
GATGCGCAGCAGCAAGACGATCCATGTCATTTCCGCCCATGCCGAGGGCGAGGTCGGCGATGTCATCGTGGGCGGCGTGGCCCCGCCGCCGGGCGACACGATCTGGGAACAAAGCCGCTGGATCGCGCGCGACGGTGCCTTGCGCAACTTCGTGCTGAACGAGCCGCGCGGCGGCGTGTTCCGCCATGTCAACCTTCTGGTGCCGCCCAAAGATCCGCAGGCCGATGCCGCCTTCATCATCATGGAGCCCGAGGACACGCCGCCGATGTCGGGCTCGAACTCGATCTGCGTCTCGACGGTGCTGCTCGATGGCGGGATCGTGCCGATGACCGAACCCGAAACGCATCTGGTGCTGGAGGCGCCGGGCGGGCTGGTCCGGGTGCGCGCCGAATGCCGCAACGGCAAGGCCGAGCGGATCTTCGTGCAGAACCTGCCAAGCTTTGCCGCACAGCTCGATGCCGCGCTGGAGGTCGAGGGGCTGGGCACGCTGCGCGTCGATACCGCCTATGGCGGCGACAGTTTCGTGATCGTGGATGCCGCCGCGATGGGCTTTGCCCTCACCGCGGACGAGGCGCATGACATCGCGCGGCTTGGCGTGCGCATCACCGATGCCGCGAACGCGGCACTTGGCTTCGAGCATCCCGAAAACCCCGACTGGACGCATTTCTCCTTCTGCCTCTTCGCCGGCCCCGTCACGCGAAACGGAACCGAGCTTAGCGCGGGCGCGGCCGTGGCGATCCAGCCCGGCAAGGTCGACCGCTCACCCACCGGCACCGCGCTTTGCGCGCGCATGGCGGTTCTGCATGCGCGTGGAGAGATGTGCCCCGAAGACCGGCTGACCGCCGTGTCGCTGATCGGCTCCACCTTCACCGGCCGCATCCTTGGCCAGACCACGGTCGGCGGGCGCCCGGCGATTCTGCCCGAACTGTCAGGTCGGGGCTGGATCACCGGCATTCACCAGCACATGCTCGACCCCGACGACCCCTGGCCCGAAGGCTATCGGCTGAGCGACACATGGGGCGCACGCTGACGCCCCGCCCCCGGAGACCCCGATGACAGACCTGCACAAGATACTCGGCACCTTCCGCCCCATATCCGCCCCGGAAATCCCCGAGGCCGAACTGCGCACCCGCATCGTGGCGTTGCAGGCGCGGCTGCGCCGGGACGGAGTGAAGGGCGCATGGCTCGATGCTTCGTCCTCGCTGCGCTATTTCACAGGCCTTTCGCTTGGCCTGTCAGAGCGGATCCACGGCGCGCTTGTTCCCGCAGAGGGCCAGCCGGTCTATGTCACCCCGACCTTTGAGGAGCCCAAGCTGCGCACCTTGCTGCGCATTCCCGGCGAAGTCGCCATGTGGGAAGAGGACGAAGATCCCTTCGCACTGATCGCCGCGCGGCTGAACGGGGCGCAGACCCCCGGCGCGGGGCTTGCGCTCGACCCCGCCACGCCCTTCGTGTTCGCCACCGCCCTGATGCGCGCGGTGGACGGCCCGGTCATCTCTGCGCAGCCCATGATCGTGGCGCAGCGCCAGGTGAAATCACCCGCCGAGATCGCGATCATCCAGACCGCGATGGATGCCAGCCTTGCGGTGCAGAAGGCCGTGCATGGCGGGTTGCGCAAGGGCATCTCGACCACCGAGGTTGCCGGTTTCGTCGATGCGGCGCATGCGGCGCTTGGGCTGAAGCCGCTGTTCGTGGCCGTGCAGTTCGGCGAGGCGACGGCCTATCCCCATGGCGTGCCCCACGCCCAGACCCTGGCCGAGGGCGACATGGTGCTGGTCGATATGGGCGGCATCCTGCACGGCTATCGCTCGGACATCACGCGCAGCTATGTCTTCGGCACCCCCACGCCGCGGCAGCGCCAGCTCTGGGATCTGGAGCATGCGGCGCAGGCCGCCGCCTTCGCCGCCGCCCGTATCGGCGCGCCGTGCAGCGCGGTCGATGCCGCCGCGCGCCGGGTGCTGGGCGAGGCGGGCTTCGGCCCCGGCTACGCCGTGCCCGGCCTGCCGCACCGCACCGGCCACGGGCTTGGCCTCGACATCCACGAAGAGCCCTATATCGTGGCCGGGAACGACACCCCGCTGGAACCCGGCATGTGCTTCTCGATCGAGCCGATGCTCTGCGTCTATGGCGAATGCGGGGTGCGCCTGGAAGACATTGCTTTCATGACGGAAAACGGCGCGCGCTGGTTCTGCCGACCCGCCGCATCGCCGGAAGCGCCGTTTGAATGAGGCTTTACTTAACGTCGCGTTGCCCATTGAATGAGGCCACGAAATAGGATGATCTGGATCAGGCGGTAAAATTTCCGGCACCGCCCGGAAGGCCGCACAGGATCAAGGCCCCGGAAAGGGAGAGCCCGGGCCTGAAACAGTCTCAACAGTGAGTGAAAGGAACCACCATGAAACTTCTTTCGCGCAGCCTGCTGGCCGCTTCGGCGCTGGCGATGGCCTCGGCGCTTCCCGCGATGGCAAAGACCTTCGTCTATTGCTCGGAAGGCTCGCCCGAGGGCTTCGACCCCGCGCCCTACACCGCGGGCACGACCTTCGATGCCACCGCGCATCCTGTCTTCAACCGTCTTGTCGAGTTCAAGAAAGGCACCACCGAGGTCGAGCCCGGCCTCGCCGAAAGCTGGGAAGTGTCCGAAGACGGGCTGGAATACACCTTCCACCTGCGCCAGGGCGTCAAGTTCCATTCGAACGACAAGTTCACCCCCTCGCGCGATTTCAACGCCGATGACGTGATCTTCAGCTATGACCGTCAGGGCAACACCGACAACCCGTGGCACCAGTATCTGGCCGGGATCACCTATGAGTATTATTCGGCGATGGAAATGGCCTCGCTGATCGCCTCGATCGAAAAGGTCGACGACTACACGGTGAAATTCGTCCTGACCCGCCCCGAGGCGCCCTTCATGGCCAATATCGCCATGCCCTTCGCCTCGATCGTGTCCAAGGAATATGCCGACACGCTGGACGCCGCGGGCACGCGCGAGGATTTCAACAACACGCCGGTCGGCACGGGTCCGTTCAAGTTCGTGGCCTATCAGAAGGACGCGGTGATCCGTTACCAGAAGAACGCCGACTATTGGGGTGAGGCGCCGAAGATCGACGATCTGGTCTTCGCCATCACCCCGGACGCCGCCGTGCGCCTGCAAAAGCTGAAAGCCGGCGAATGCCACCTGATGCCCTATCCGGCCCCCGCCGACCTTGAGGCGATCAAGGCCGATCCGAACCTGAAGCTGGACGAACAGGCCGGCCTGAACGTGGGCTATCTGGCCTATAACACCACCGTCGCGCCCTTCGACAACCCCAAGGTGCGCAAGGCGCTGAACATGGCCATCAACAAGGACGCGATCATCGACGCGGTGTTCCAGGGCGCGGCGCAGCCGGCCAAGAACCCGATTCCGCCGACCATGTGGTCCTATAACGATGCGATCCAGGACGACCCCTACGATCCGGAAGCCTCGAAGGCGATGCTGGAAGAGGAAGGCGTCACCGATCTTTCCATGAAGATCTGGGCGATGCCGGTGCAGCGTCCCTACATGCCCAACGCCCGCCGCACGGCCGAGCTGATGCAGGAAGACTTCGCCAAGGTCGGCGTCAAGGTCGAGATCGTCAGCTACGAATGGGGCGAATACCTCAAGAAATCCACCGAAGTGAACCGTGACGGCGCGGTGATCCTTGGCTGGACGGGCGACAACGGCGACCCGGACAACTTCATGGGCGTCCTTCTGTCCTGCGCTTCGACCGGCGAGGGCGGTGCGAACCGCGCGCAATGGTGCAACGAGGACTTCTCGGCGCTGCTGTCGCAGGCCAAGCAGATCTCGGACCCGGCCGAGCGCACGAAGCTTTACGAAGAGGCGCAGGTCATCTTCAAGGATCAGGCGCCCTGGGCCACCATCGCACACTCGACCCAGTACGTGCCGATGGCGAAAAACGTCGAAGGCTTCGTCATGAGCCCGCTTGGCGATTTCACCTTTGAAACGGTCGACCTGACCGAATAAGCCGGACAAAGGCAACATGCAGGCGCGCGGGGATCACACCACCCGCGCGCCTGTCAAAGGAAAGACGGTATGCTCCGATTCATCCTCAGCAAGCTGCTGTATCTGGTCCCCACCTTCATCGGGATCACGATCATCGCCTTCGGTTTCGTGCGCGTGCTGCCCGGCGACCCGGTCCTTCTGATGGCCGGCGAACGCGGGCTCAGCCCCGAACGCCATGCCGAGCTTTCGGCGCAACTGGGCTTTGACCGCCCGCTCTGGGCGCAATATCTCGAATTCATGAACCGGCTTCTGCATGGCGACCTGGGCAATTCCCTGGTGACCAAGAAGCCTGTCCTGACGGAATTCATGGCGCTGTTCCCCGCCACGGTCGAGCTGGGCCTCGTGGCGATCATCATCGCCACGGTGATCGGCGTGCCCGTGGGCGTGATCGCCGCGATCAAGCGCGGATCGTGGTTCGACCAGGTCTCGATGACGGCGGCGCTTGTCGGCTTCTCCATGCCGATCTTCTGGTGGGGCTTGCTGCTGATCATCCTGTTCTCGGGCATCCTGCAATGGACGCCGGTTTCGGGGCGCATCAGCCTGATGTATTTCTTCCCGCCGGTCACCGGCTTCATGCTGATCGACAGCCTTCTGTCGGGGCAGAAGGGGGCCTTCCTTTCGGCCGCAAGCCACCTGATCCTGCCCGCGGTCGTGCTGGCCACGATCCCGCTTGCGGTGATCGCGCGGCAGACGCGCTCGGCCATGCTCGAGGTGATGGGCGAGGATTATGTCCGCACCGCCCGCGCCAAGGGCCTGCCACCCGCGCGCATCGTGGGCGTGCATGCGCTGCGCAATGCGATGATTCCGGTCATCACCACGATCGGCCTTCAGATCGGCGTACTGATGGCGGGCGCGATCCTGACCGAGACGATCTTTTCCTGGCCGGGCATCGGCAAGTGGATGATCGATTCCATCTCGCGGCGCGACTATCCGGTGGTGCAATCGGGCCTGCTGCTGATCGCCGGGCTGGTGATGATGGTCAACCTGATCGTCGACCTGACCTATGGCCTCATCAATCCGAGGATCCGCCACAAATGACCGATACCACCGTCAAACTCAGCGATGCCGCGATCCGGCGCCGGATGCTGGCCGATTTCTGGTTCTACTTCCGCCAGAACAAGGGCGCCGTGGCCGGGCTTGTGGTCTTTGCGCTTCTGGTGCTGGTGGCGATCTTCGCCCCCCTTCTGGCCCCGCACGATCCCACCCAGCAATACCGCGACGCCCTTCTGGCACCCCCGATCTGGCAAGAGGGCGGCAAATCCGGCTTTCTTCTGGGCACCGACGCGGTGGGGCGCGACATGCTTTCGCGGCTGATCTACGGCGCGCAATATTCGCTGTTCATCGGCATCGTCGTGGTGTCGATCGCGCTAACCGGCGGCATCATCATCGGCCTTCTGGCGGGCTTTTTCGGCGGCTGGGTCGATACCGTCATCATGCGCGTGATGGATGTGGTCCTGGCCTTTCCCTCGCTACTGCTGGCGCTGGTACTGGTGGCGGTCCTCGGGCCCGGCCTGACCAATGCGATGATCGCCATCGCCATTGTCTACCAGCCGCATTTCGCGCGCCTGACCCGCGCCGCCGTAATGGGCGAGAAGGCGCGCGAATACGTCACCGCCGCACGCGTGGCCGGGGCGGGCAACCTGCGGCTGATGTTTCGCACGATCCTGCCCAACTGCCTTGCACCGCTGATCGTGCAGGCGACGCTGTCATTTTCCTCGGCGGTGCTCGACTCGGCCGCGCTCGGCTTTCTGGGCATGGGCGCGCAGCCGCCCGCATCCGAATGGGGCACCATGCTGGCCGAAGCGCGCGAATTCATCCTGCGCGCCTGGTGGGTGGTGACCTTCCCCGGCCTTGCCATCCTGACCTCGGTGCTGGCGATCAACCTCATGGGGGACGGGCTGCGCGACGCGCTCGACCCCAAGCTGAAGCGGAGCTGACATGGCGCTTCTGACCATCAAGAACCTGACGGTGCAATTCGCCACCGCCACCGGCCCCTTCACCGCCGTGGACGGGATCGACGTTTCGGTCGACCGCGAAGAGGTGCTGGCCATCGTGGGCGAATCCGGCTCGGGCAAATCGGTGTCGATGCTGGCGGTGATGGGGCTTTTGCCCGACACCGCCACCGTGACCGCCGACGAGATGACCTTCGACGGCCGGAACCTTCTGGCGATGACGCCCGCAGAGCGCCGCCGCCTGATCGGACGCGAGATCACCATGATCTTCCAGGAACCGATCGCCTCGCTGAACCCGTCCTTCACGGTGGGCTTCCAGATCGAGGAGGTGCTGCGGCTGAACCTCGGGATGGACCGCAGGGCCGCACATGCCCGCGCGCTGGAACTGTTCCGCGCCGTCGGCATCCCCGAGCCGGAAAGCAAGCTGAAGGCCTATCCGCACCAGATGTCGGGCGGGCAGTGCCAGCGCGTGATGATCGCCATGGCGATCGCCACGAATCCGCGGCTGCTGATTGCGGATGAGCCGACCACCGCGCTGGATGTCACGATCCAGAAGCAGATCCTCGATCTGCTGATGAAGCTTCAGGAAACCCACGGCATGGCGCTGATCCTGATCACGCATGACATGGGCGTGGTGGCGGAAACCGCCGACCGGGTGGTGGTGCAATACAAGGGCCGCAAGATGGAAGAGGCCGACGTGCTGCGCCTGTTCGAAGCGCCGCAGCATCCCTATACCCGCGCGCTGCTTTCGGCCCTGCCGGAAAACGCCACGGGCGACCGGCTGCCCACCGTCTCGGAATTCATGGCCGCGGAGGGCGCAGAATGAGCATCGTCGTCGAAGGCAAGGCCGTGACGCAGGACTATCACGTCCCCGGCGGCATGTTCGCCAGGGCCAGGACCGTGCGCGCCGTGAAGGGCGTGGATTTCACCGTCGAGAAGGGCAAGACGCTGGCCATCGTGGGCGAAAGCGGCTCGGGCAAGTCCACCCTCGCGCGGATCGTGGCGCTGATCGACGCGCCTTCCGGCGGGGTGCTGAAGATCGAGGGGCAAGAGGTCGATATCGGCCGCAAGCGCCTGACATCGCAGATGCGCTCCAAGGTGCAGATGGTGTTCCAGAACCCCTATGGCAGCCTCAACCCGCGCCAGAAGGTGGGCGACGTGCTGATGGAACCGCTGCAACTCAACACCTCCCTGCCCGCCTCCGAGCGGCGCGAGCGCGCCGAGGCGATGCTGGCCAAGGTCGGTCTCGCGCCCGAGCATTTCAACCGCTATCCGCACATGTTCTCGGGCGGCCAGCGGCAGCGCATCGCGATTGCGCGCGCGCTGATGCTGAACCCCACGCTGCTGGTGCTGGACGAACCGGTCTCGGCGCTGGATCTGTCGGTTCAGGCGCAGGTTCTCAACCTGCTGGCCGATCTTCAGGAAGAGTTCGAGCTGACCTATGTCTTCATCAGCCATGACCTGTCGGTGGTGCGCTATATCGCCGACGACGTTCTGGTGATGAACCAGGGCGAGGCCGTGGAGCAGGGCACGCGCGAGGCGGTTTTCGCCGATCCGCAGCACCCCTATACACGCCAGCTTTTCGCCGCGACGCCGATCACCTCGGTCGAGACGATCCGCGCCCGCGTCGAACGCCGCCGCGAGATCCTTGCCGCGCGCCACGCCGGCTGAACCGCTGATGCGCCACCTTTCCGGGGGCCATATGGGCCCCTGGGATGATGGCCGCACCCGGAGTCTCTTGACAGCGGCGTGGCGCTTCTCCATTCACTGAACCTGCTTCGGTTCCGGCGCCCATCGCCGGTTCAAGAGGGAATGCGGTGCGCCCGACGGGCAATGCCGCGGCTGCCCCCGCAACTGTAAGCGGCGAGCGACGGTGGAAATGCCACTGGGGAGTTCCCCGGGAAGGCCACCCAAGCGACGACCCGCAAGCCAGGAGACCTGCCGGAGCGATCACCCATGTCCTGCGCGGGGTGCGCATGGGCAGCGGCCTTCCGCAGTGGTGACAGTCACCGTCTGTGGTGGGCTGTTGTCGGGCCTTTTCCACGGATGAACCTGTTGGCGGGCATGTCCCGTGTTGGAAAGGCTTGGAAATGAACCGGTCCCATCTTTCACTCATTGCAGTCATGGCGGTCATCGCACCGCAAACCGGCGCGGCGCAGGACGCCTTCGCGCTTGATCCCATCGTGGTTTCGGGCGGGCTGTCGCCGATCGCGGCCGATGCCTATGGGCGCGCCTACAGCGTGCTGACGGGCGACCAGATCGCGGCGCGCGGGCTGAGCACCGTGCAGGACGCCCTGCGTGCCATGCCCGGCGTGTCGGTCACCTCGACCGGCACAAATGCGACCGCCGTGCGCATTCGCGGCGCCGAGGCCAATCATACGCTGATCCTGATCGACGGGGTCGAGGCCCGTGGCGGCGGGGCAGACTACAACCTGTCACTGCTCGAAGCCGCCAATATCGAACGGATCGAGGTTCTGCGCGGCCCGCAATCGGTGTTCTACGGCTCGGCCGCCTCGGCGGGCGTCATCAACATCATCACCCGCAAGGGCGACGGCGGGCTGCATTATGGCGGCATGGTCGAGGCGGGCAGCGGCCATGCGATCCAGGGCTATGTCACCTGGCGCGGCGATCGCGGCGGGATCGCCCTGAACGTCGCCGAGCGCGATGACGAGGGCTATGACTATTCCGGCGATGGCGGAGAGAAGGACGGCACCAAGCGGCGCAGCCTTCAACTTTCGGGCGACTGGCGCGCAACGGACACCGTGAAACTCGGCTTCAACCTGCGTCGTTCGGACGAGGATTACGATTTCGACGGCAACAGCTACACCGCGACCTCGGCCGATGAATATGTCATCGACATGAGCACTGAAACCAGCAGCACAAGGGAAGTCGCTGGCCAGATCTGGACCGAGATCGAAACCTTCGGCGGACGCGTGATGCACCGGCTGAGCTACGATTCCGTCGAATATGATCAAAGCTTCGATCAGGCTATCGGGCCTTATGAACTGAACGGCAAGACGGCAGCGTGGAAATACCGCATGGGCGTTTCGCTGGACGGCCAGCCCGTCGCCAGCGCCAACCATCTGCTGAACGTGCTGGTCGAGCGGCAGAAGGAATACGATTCCAACAGCTATTCGGCCGAACGCAGCCGCCGGACCAATTCCTACGCGCTGGAATATCGCGGGCATCTGGACATGGGGCTGGATATTCAGGCAGGCCTGCGGCACGACAATATCGACGCGGGCGCGGATTTCACCGGCTGGAACCTGGGCCTGTCCTATGAGCTGCCCAACCTGCCGGTGCGGCTGCATGCCTCGGCCGGGCGCGCGCAGGTCTTCCCGACCTTCATCGAGCTTTATGGCTTTCCGGGTTATTCCGTGGCCAATCTTGGCCTTGGACCGGAAACCAACGAAGGCTTCGACATCGGTTTCGAGACCGAGCTTCTGGGCGGGCGCGGCGTGATCGACGTGACCTATTTCAACGAACGCATCGCCGATTTGATCGCCAGCGGCAGCTGCGGCCCCGATTTTTGCAGCGTCAACGTGCCCGGCAAAAGCCGCCGCGAGGGGGTAGAGATCGCGGGGCGGCTGCAGGCGACCGACCGGCTCGGCTTCGGGCTGAGCTATACCTATCTCGATATCGAGGTGGCCGACCCCACCATGACCGTGCGCCGCCCGCGCCACGAGCTGGGCCTGACCGCCGATCTCGAAACCTTCGGCGGGCGGGGCAACGTCACCGCCAGCCTGCGCCACGTTGCGGGACTGAAGGATCGGGAATCGTGGAGCTTCCCGGCGACGGTTACCGAGATGCCCGCGTTCACCACGGTCGACCTCGCGGCAAGCTACGACCTGACCGACAGCATCGCGCTGACCGGCCGCGTGGTGAACCTGTTCGACAAGGACTATTCCGAGGCCTGGGGCTATCCCGCGCGCGGCCGCACCGCCTATGTGGGCCTCAGCGCGAAATGGTGATCCGGGCGCTCATATGCGCCTTGCTGGCGGGGCTTGCCCCCGCCCTTCCCGCCGCGGCCGGTGACGCGCCGCGGCGTGTGGTGTCGATGAACCTGTGCACCGACCAGCTTGCGATGATGCTTGCCGAACCCGGCCAGCTGATTTCCGTCTCAAACCTTGCGCGCGATCCGGTATCGTCGGCCATGGTCGATGAGGCCGGGGCCTATCCCGAAAACCACGGCGCCGCAGAAGAGGTCTTTCTGCTGAAGCCCGATCTGGTGCTGGCGGGCAGCTACACCAACCAGGCCGCGACCGCGCTCTTGCGCCGCCTTGGCGTGCGGGTCGAGGTTCTGGACCCCGCGACCAGCATGGAAGACGTGCATGCCGGCATCCTTGCTGTTGGCCGTGCCCTTGGCCAAGAGGATGCCGCGACGGACATGGCCGCGCGCTTCGAGGCCGATCTTGCCGCGCTGCGTGCCGCGCCGGCCTCGGGGTTGCGCGCGGCGCTTTACTACGCGAACGGCTACAGCCTGGGCGACCAGACCCTGGCGGGCCAGATCCTGGCCAGCGCCGGCTTTGCCAATGTCACGGCCGAGGCGGGGTTGTCCTCGGGCGGGTTCCTGCCGCTGGAGGTTCTGATCGTGTCGAACCCCGATCTGGTGATTCAGGGCGACCGCTATCCCGGCGCCGCGCGCGCCGAAGAGCTGCTGGATCATCCCGCCCTGTCGGCGCTTGGCCCGCAACTGCCGCGCGGCGCCCTGGCCGATCGTGACTGGATCTGCGGCACGCCCCATGTGCTTCGGGCCGCGGCCGACCTGCGCGCCGCGCAGGCCACCCTGCACGGGGGGCATTGATGCGGCTTCCCTATCCCGCCCTGATCGCATTGCTGACGGCGCTGGTCGCGCTCATGTTCGCGGCCTCGCTGCTGATCGGCCCGGCCGCGATCGGCCTGTCCGACAGCCTCGGCGCGCTTTTCCGCGGCGAGGGAGAGGCCGTCACGCTGGTGATGCGCGAGGTGCGCCTGCCCCGCGCGATCCTCGGGCTGTTCGTGGGCGGCGCGCTTGGCCTGTCGGGGGCGATGATGCAGGGCATGCTGCGCAACCCGCTGGCCGAACCGGGGCTGATCGGCACCTCGGCTTCGGCCGCGCTCGGGGCGGTGATCGCAATCCAGACCGGGCTTGCCGCGGCCTTCACGCTGGCCTTGCCGCTGGCTGCCCTGGCCGGTGCGATGGTCTCGGTCGCGCTGATCCTTGCGCTTGCCGGGCCGCGCGGCACCACGCTGGTGCTGATCCTTGCCGGGATCGGGATTTCCGCAATGGCGGGGGCGCTGACCTCGCTTGTGCTGAACCTCTCGCCCAATCCCTTCGCCGCAAGCGAGATCATGTTCTGGATCATGGGCTCGCTTGCCGATCGTTCCATGGTGCATGTCACGCTTGCGCTGCCTTTCATGGTGCTGGGCATCGCGCTTGCGCTGCCCGTCGCGCGCGGGCTGGACGCGCTGACATTGGGCGAGGATGCGGCGGCTTCGATGGGCGTGCGGGTGGGGCGGCTGCGGGTCCTGCTGGTGGTATCGGCGGCGGCGCTTGTCGGGGCGGCGACGGCCGTTGCGGGGGCCATCGGCTTCGTCGGCCTTGTCGTGCCGCATCTGCTGCGCCGCGCGGTGGGCGCACGCCCCGCCCTTCTGCTGCCGGCCTCGGCGCTTGGCGGCTCGGCGATGGTTCTGGCCGCCGATATCGCCGTGCGACTGATCGCGCCGGACCGCGACCTCAAGCTGGGCGTGCTGACCGCGCTGGTCGGGGCGCCCTTCTTCCTGCACCTGATCCTGCGCAGCCGGAAGGAGGTGCTATGAACCTTCTGGAAACCCGCGACCTGGGCGTCTCGCGCGGTCCCTGCCCGGTCCTGCATGGTATCACGCTGCGCGTCGCACCGGGCGAATTCGTGGGACTGCTTGGCCCCAATGGCGCGGGCAAGACCACATTCCTGCGCGCGGCGCTCGGCCTGATCGCATCCAGCGGCCAGTCCTCGCTTGCCAGCCTGCCGCAGGGCGAACGCGCGCGCGCCGCGTCGTTTCTTCCACAGGGGCGCGAGATCGCCTGGCCGATGCCGGTCGAGGCGGTCGTCGCACTTGGCCGCACCGCCCACCCTTCGGCCACCCGCGCCACCGACCGCGCCGCGGTCGAACGCGCGCTTGCCCGGATGGGGCTTGAGGGGCTGCGCCACCGCTCCGCCACCGAGCTTTCGGGCGGCGAGCAGGCCCGCACCCTGATCGCCCGCGCCCTGGCGCAGGAAGCCCCGCTTCTTCTGGCCGACGAACCGACCGCCGGGCTGGACCCGGCCGCACAGATCGCGGTGATGGAAACCTTCGCGGATCTGGCCGCGGCGGGCGGCGCGGTCATCGCCTCGTTGCACGACCTTGGCCTTGCGGCGCGCCATTGCACGCGGCTGATCCTGCTGCACCGGGGCACGCTTGCCGCCGACGGTCCCCCGCGCGCGGTCCTGACGCCCGACAACCTTGCGCGGGTCTTCGGCATCCGCGCGCGGCTGGAAGACACCTCCGACGGGCTGGTCTTTCAACCCCTGGGGCGCATCGCGCCGTGAAGATCCGCTGCGCCCGCCCCTGGCTGGAGGCCGATCTTGGCGCCCTGCACCGCGTGATCAGCTGGGCCGTGCATCGCCCCGGTCTGGTCCATGCCCGCCATATCCTGTGGCGCGAGGTGCGCAATGCCGACCTGACGCCCGAACTGGAGGTGACCGGCTGGCTTCGGTCCGAGCTGGATGCGCGCGATGCCACCGATGCGGTCTGCCTGCTGACCTCGCGCGATATCCGCGCCCATCACCACGCCACGGCCAGCGAGGCCGGGCTGCGGGTCGAGGCGCTTGCCACGACCGGATTGTCGAATGCCGAGGCCGTGGGCGCGCGGGTCGACCGGCGCGGGCATGACTGGGGCACGATCAACATCGCCGTGCAGGTCCACGCGGCGCTGAGCGAACCCGCCCTTCTGGAAGCGCTGAGCATCGCGGCCGAGGCCCGCACCGCCGCGGTGATGGATGCGGGCTTCGACCTGCCCACCGGCCGCGCCACCGGCACCGGAACCGATTGCATCGCGCTTGCCGCCCGGATCTCGGGCGAGGCGCTTCCTCATGCGGGGCTGCACACCGATCTGGGGGCCGCACTTGGCCGCGCGGTGCGCGACGCGGTGGCGGCGGGCGCGCAGGAATGGATGGCGACGGTGCGGCGGCGCTAAAGCTCGATCGAAAGCCGCTTGATCATCCGGTCACGCTTGCGCAGGGCTTCGCGCGTGCGGCGCGGCGGACGCGGAACCTCCGGTCAACACTTCGCTTTGCAGCACAGCTTCACCACTGTCGCAAGCGCGCGTCCCTTATCCGGGTCATCGGGCCGACCGGCAGGTCGGGCCTATAGAAACCACCTCTTGCGCCGATAATAATAGATTAAAAACAACACGATATGTCAGGAAGCGCCGCCGCGCGACAGCATCGCATTGGCCGCGCGTGCAATTACCAGATCCTCTTGCGTCGGGATCACAAGAACCCGGACCCGCGAATGGCGGGTGCTGATCTCAAAGGCGTTTTCGGCGTTTCGCCCCTCGTCCAACTCGATCCCGATCCAGTCGAGATTGACGCAGACCCGGCGCCGGACAAGGCGCGAGTTCTCTCCGATCCCGCCGCAGAAGACCAGCGCGTCCAGCCCGCCCAGCGCCGCGGCAAGGCCGCCCAGCTCGCGCCGGATGCGGAACACGAAATACTCGATCGCATCGCGGGCGGACTGGCGGTCCGAGGCCTCCAGCTCGCGCATGTCATTGGTCAGCCCCGACATGCCCAGAAGGCCCGAGCGCCGGTAAAGCAGATCGGCGATCTCATCGCCGCTCATACCCTCTTGCTGCAACAGATAGAGCAGCACCCCCGGATCGATCTGCCCCGAGCGCGTGCCCATCGGCAACCCGTCCAATGCCGAAAACCCCATGGTCGAGGCGATGGAACGCCCGTTCAGCAGGCCGCACATCGAGGCGCCGTTGCCCAGATGCGCGACCACCACCCGCCCGGCATGCAAAAGCGGCGCGACACGGGCCAGCTCGCCCGAGATGTATTCGTAGCTCAGCCCGTGAAAGCCATAGCGCCGCACGCCCTTGTCGTAATAGGCGCGCGGCAGGGCGAAGGTGTCGTTCACGAAGGGGTGGTTGCGGTGGAATGCCGTGTCGAAACAGGCCATTTGCATTGCGTCCGGAAAGGCCGCCATCGCGGCGCGCACCCCCGCCAGGTTATGGGGCTGGTGCAGGGGCGCAAAGGGCGACAGGCTTTCAAGCCGCGCGATCACCTCGGGGGTGATCCCGGTCGGGCGGTCGTAGAACAGCCCGCCATGCACGATGCGATGGCCCACCGCGTCAATCCGGACATGGCCAAGGCGCGCGCCAAGCTCTGACAGGATCGCGGCCATCGCGCCCGCATGATCGTGCAACCCCTCGGGCGGCAGCGCGGCCCTTTCGGCCGCCCCTTCCCCGGCCGCGATCGTCAGGCACGCATGGGCGCTGCCGATCCGCTCGGCATTGCCCGAGACAAGGCAGGTGTCATCCTCGAAAACCGCGAACTTGATCGTGGACGAGCCCGCGTTCACCGTCAGGACATGGCTCATGCGGTGCGTCCCGGCGTGGCGATGCAGCGCTGGAAATGGATCGCCGCCACCGCGCAGGAGGCCAGCCGCGCCATCGAACTGTCCGAGCGCGAATTCAGGATCACCGGCACGCGCGCCCCAAGCATCAGGCCCGCCGCCTCGGCATGGCTGATATAGCTGAGCTGCTTGGCCAGCATGTTGCCCGCATCAAGGTTCGGCACGACAAGGATCTCGGCCTGGCCCGCCACCTCGGAGCGCAGCCCCTTGGTGCGCGCCGCGGCCAGATCGACGGCATTGTCCATCGCCAGCGGCCCGTCGACCAGCCCGCCCTTGATCTGGCCCCTCTCGGCCATCTTCGACAAGAGCGCCGCATCGATCGAGGACTGGATCGCGGGATTGACGGTTTCCACCGCCGACAGCACGCCGACCTTCGGCACCTCGATCCCGAGCGAGATCGCAAGGTCGATGGCGTTCTGCACGATATCGACCTTGGCCTCGAGGTCGGGGGCGATGTTGATCGCCGCGTCCGAGATCAGGATCGGGTGGGTGACGCCGGGCACATCCATCACGAAGATATGGGTGAAACGGCGCCCGACACGCAGGCCGGTGTCGCGGTCCAGCATGGCGCGCAGCAGATCGTCGGTATGCAGATGCCCCTTCATCACCGCACCCGCCCGCCCCTCATGCACGAGGGCGCAGGCGATCCGCGCGGCCTCGAACCCGGATTGCGCGGGGATCACCTCAAGGCCCGACAGATCGGCGCCAAGCTTTTCGGCCGTGGCCGAGATCCGCCCCGGCTCTCCGATCAGGATCGGCGTGATCAGGCTTTCGCGCGCTGCCAGAAGCGCGCCGCCAAGCGAGTTCTCCTCTTCCGGGCAGACCACGGCGGTCGCAAGTTCCGGCAGCGGCCGCGCGCGGTCGAGGATATCCTCGAAATGGCGGTGGCGCTGCACCACGAGGCCGGGCAGGTTCGCATCGTCGAAAGACAGCCGCCGGGGGGGCGCGATCACCTGCGCCTCGCCGGTGACGATCAGGGCGTCATCCGAAATGCGCCGCACCTCGGTTGCAAAGGTCACAAGGCCGTCTGTTTCCTTGGACAGGACGCGCACGCGAACCACCAGCTCTTCGTTGGCATGGGCGCGTTCGAAGAAGGTGAAGCTCTGCTTGCGGTAAAGCGTGCCGGGGCCGGGCAGCTGCATTCCCAGAACCGTTGCGATCAGCGCCCCCACGAACATGCCGGGCGCAATTTCGTCGGGTTTGCCGTCGCCGTTGCCGTCGACCCGCGGCAGGTGCATCGGATTGTGATTACCCGACGCCGCCGCGAAGACATAAAGGTCATCCGCCGTGATCAGGCGACGCATCTCGGCGCTGTCGCCGGGCTGCAATTCGTCGAAGGTGCGGTTCTTCAGGATCACTTGGTCCCCGATTCTGATGCAGTTACAACCGTTCGCCCCCCCTCCCGCAGCCTAGGTAAGCGTCCTTTCCCTTGACGTAAAGGTCCGTGAGGCGGACGCGACGCCGCAGGTGGCCTCAGCCCTGGGCGGGCGCCAGCAGATAGGCCGGGTCCGCGCTGTCGAAGCCCGCCACGCGCAGCCCCCCGGCAAAGGCCGCCTGCATCCGGTCGCGCAGGTGCAGGCGCGCCTCCAGCGCCGCCTTCGGGTCCGCCCCGATCAGCCCGTCATAGTCGCGCGGGATGGCGATGCGCTGCGCGTCGGGTATCGGGGGCGGCGCCCCGCCTTCGGCGCGCGCCAACACGCCGGGGCTTTGCAGATGCCATTCCGCCAGCAGCCGGTCCGAGGGCAGGCCCGCGTTGATCCCCTCCATCTGGCCATAATAATCGACCAGATAGGTATCCGCCACGGCCCCCAGCCGGCCGATATTCAGCCCGGCATTGATCGCGCGCATCGGATCGTAGGTCCAGCGCACAAGGGTGATGCCGCGCGCAAGGCACCAGTCACGCTGATACCATTTCAGCCGCGCGCCAAGGCCAAGGCCCCGCGCCTCG
Organism: Rhodobacter maritimus; assembly: GCF_058747975.1. Classification (NCBI taxonomy): domain Bacteria; kingdom Pseudomonadati; phylum Pseudomonadota; class Alphaproteobacteria; order Rhodobacterales; genus Rhodobacter; species Rhodobacter maritimus. The sequence continues at coordinate 2,807,973 of NZ_CM179095.1, forward strand.
GGGTGCACGGCAAGGCGGTGCGAATGCTGCACCCCCGCACTGGCCGAGGGAAAGCCGAACAGGAAGGCCAGCAGCCGCCCGCTGCGGAACGCGCCCGCGACAAGGCCGCCCTCGTGCTGGATGGCAAGCATGATGTCGGAATTGTCGGGCTTGTCCCCTTCGCCCCAGACCTCGGTCTGCAACTGCTCGGCCTGTTTCAGCTCGGACAGACCCTCCAGGTCGCGGATCACCAGTGCATCGGCGGCGTTCATGCCCGGATCTCCTCGGTGCGCCGGGTGACGCTGTCCAGAAACGCGCGGTCAAGCGTGACACCGATGCCGGGCCCGTTGGCCGGAACCGGCATCAGCCCGTCGGACGCCTCCAGCGGTTCGTTGATGATGTCGCGCCGGAAATACCGGCTGGCCGACGAGGTATCGCCCGGCTTGGAGAAATTGCGCAGCGTGGCCAGATGGATGTTATGCGCCCGCCCGATGCCGCTTTCCAGCATCCCGCCGCACCAGACCGGGGCGCCGAAGGCTTCGGACACGTCATGGATGGCGCGGGCCGCGGCATAGCCCCCCACGCGGCCCACCTTGATGTTGATCACCCGCGCCGCGCCCGCCACCAGCGCCTTGCGCGCATCCACGGCCGAGCGGATGCTTTCGTCAAGGCAGATCGCCGTGCGCAGCGCGCGCTGCACGATCGCATGGTCATGGATGTCGTCGAAGGCCAGCGGCTGCTCGATATAGTCCAACGCGAAATCGTCCATCGCCTGCAACACGGGCAGATCGACCAGCCCGTAATCCGTGTTGGCATCCACCGTCAGCCTGATGTCGGGAAACGCCTTGCGGACCGCCTCCAGCAGGTGCAGGTCATGCCCCTGCCGGATCTTGAGCTTGGTGCGCCGATAGCCCGCCGCCTGCGCCTCGGCCACGCGCTCGATCGTGCGCTCGATCGGGGTGATGCCAAGGCTCACCCCCACCTCGACCGCATCGCGCACCCCGCCAAGCGCGGATTTCAGCGGCAGGCCAAGTGCCTTCGACCACAGATCCCAGAAGGCCATCTCGACCACGGCCTTGCTCATCCGGTGGCCGCGCCACGGATCGAGGATGGCCAGCAGTTCGGACGGTGCGGCGAAACGCCGGCCCACGATCGCCGGCAGGACGATCTCTTGCAGGAAGGCCATCGCGCCGGCGATGGTCTCTTCCAGGTAGTCGGGCGTCAGGTCCATCACCGCCTCACCCACGCCCTCCAGCCCCTCGCCCTTCAGGATTAGCAGCGGGAACGTCTTGTCGGTCATCGTGCCGGTCGAGATCACGAAAGGGGTCAAAAGCGGCAGGTTCACGATACGCAGCTCGGCCGCCTCGATGCGGATGCCGGAAAAGGTTTCGGAGGTCATGATGGGGCTTTCTGTCTGGGATCAGCGGATCTTGGCGATGAAGCGGCGGAAGGCATCGCTTTGGGGGTTGGTGAACATCTCTTCGGGCGGGCCCTGCTCGGCGATGCGGCCCTCGTGCAGGAACACCACCTCGGTCGACACGTCGCGCGCGAACGACATCTCATGCGTCACGACGATCATGGTGCGGCCCTCTTCGGCCAGCGACTGCATGACCTTCAGCACCTCTCCCACCAGCTCGGGATCAAGCGCCGAGGTCGGCTCGTCGAACAGGATGGCATCGGGTTCCATCGCAAGCGCGCGCGCGATCGCCACGCGCTGCTGCTGGCCCCCCGACAGTTGCGAGGGATACATCTGCATCCGCTCGGCAAGGCCGACGCGGGCCAGAAGCGCCTCGGCCTTGTCGCGGGCTTCGGCCCTGGGCAGCTTTTTCACCTGCACCGGGCCTTCCATCACGTTTTCCAGGACGGTCCGGTGGGACCACAGGTTGAACTGCTGGAACACCATTCCCAGACGCTGGCGGACCTGTTCGATCTGGCGCGGGTTCTGCGGGCGGCCGTTCAGCACCCGGATCTCTTCGCCATGCACGGCCACGGTGCCCGAGCTGGGCGTTTCCAGAAAGTTCAGGCAGCGCAGGAAGGTGCTTTTCCCCGACCCCGAGGCGCCAAGGATCGAAATCACGTCGTGATTGCGCGCGGCAAGCGAAATGCCCTTGAGCACCTCGATCGAGCCGAAGGTCTTGCGGATGTCTTCTGCCTGCAGGATGATCTCGGCCTGATCGGTCATGGCTTCGCCCCTGTCGTGTGAATGGGAACATGTCTGCTCAGCCGCCGCTCGGCCAGCCGCCACAGCAGAACGAAAGCGGCCGTGATGCACAGATAGATCACCGCCGCCCAGAGATAGACGGAAAAGTCGAAGGTGCGCGAAAAGATCTGCCGCGTGCGGCCCATCAGGTCGAACACCGTCACCACCGAAGCAAGCGCCGAGGCCTTCATCAGCAAGATCACCTCATTGCCGATGGCGGGCCACGCGATGCGGTAGGCATGTGGAAAGACCACCCGGCGCAGCGTCAGAAGGCGCCCCATGCCCACGGCCTTCGCGGCCTCGATCTCGCCGCTGGCGACGCCCTGGATGCCGCCGCGCAGGATCTCGGTCTGATAGGCGGTGGAGTTGACGGCAAAGACCAGAAGCGCGCAGTTGAACGGATCGCGGAAAAAGTTCCACAGCCCCCATTCGGTCAGCAGGGGCCGGAACTGCCCCGAGCCGTAGAACACCAGAAACAACTGCGCCAGGATCGGGGTGCCGCGGATGAACGAGATGTAAAGCCGCAGCGGAAGCTGCGACAGGGTCGAGCCATGCACCCGCCAAAGCGCAAGCCAGGGCGAGACAAGCGCCGCGATCAGCGCGCCCAGCCCCGTCAGCTTGATCGTCATCAGCGTGCCGTCCAGCAGGCGCGGCCAGTATTCGGCAAAGATCTCGAAAGGGTTCATGCGCCCGCCCTCCGCACGCCGCGATTGGCCCGCCGCTCCATCCGCGCAAGGATGAATTCGGACACAAGGCACAATCCCCAATAGATCAGGCAGGCCACCAGATAGAAGGTGAAGGGTTGCTTGGTCACGCCCACGGCAACCTTGGTGGCGCGCATCAGATCATCCAGCGCGATGATCGACACAAGCGCCGTGTCCTTGAGCATGTTGATCCACAGGTTCCCCAGGCCGGGCAAGGCAAAGCGCCAGACCTGCGGCAGCTTGATGCGCCAGAAGATCTGCGACTTGCGCATGCCGACGGCCAGGCCTGCCTCGACCTGGCCCCGGTCCAGCGCGTTGAACGCGCCCCGGATGACCTCGGCCGCGAAGGCGCCGAACACCATGCCAAGCGCGATCACCCCCGCCGCGAAAGGGCTGAAATCGACCGGGGCCGCCTCGGGGCTGATCCGGCGCAGGGCCGAGTTGAGCAAGAGCCCCACCCCGTTATAGACGACGAACAGCGTCAGGATCTCGGGCAGGCCGCGCATCAGCGTGGTGTAGCCAAAGCCGACGAAGCGCAGCGCCGGGCGGTGCGACATCGCCGCGAAGGCGATCACGAAACCGATCAGCAGGCCAAGCGGCAGCGTGCTCAGCGCAAGCTGGACGGTGACCGCCAGCCCGCGCAGGATTTCATCCCCCCAGCCGGCATCGCCATATGTAAACAGGTCCGACATGGTCCGAGTCCTTCGCCGGGGGGCCAGTTCCTACTTCATCGTATAGACGTCGATGGCGAAATACTTGTCGTTGATCGCCTTGTAGGTGCCGTCGTCGCGGATTTCCTGCAACGCCTTGTTCAGACGCTCGCGCAGCTCGTCATCCTCTTGCCGAAGGGCAATGCCGACGCCTTCGCCCACGAATGCCGGATCGGTGATCGGCTCACCGGCCAGTTCGCAGCACGCGCCATCCTCGGATTTCGTGGTCCAGTCCAGCATCGGAAGCATGTCGCCCACCTGAAGGTCGATCCGCCCGCTGGCCATGTCGAGGTTCGCCTCGTCCTGGGTGGGGTAAAGGCGGATATCGGCATCGGGATAGGTCGCGGCGATGTAATCCGCCTGCGTGGTGCTGCCCTGCGCGCCGACGATCTTGCCGGCAAGCGCCTCGTTGGTGAATTCGGTGATGTCCGAGTCCTTGGGAACCACATGCGTCATGGCTGCCTTGTAATAGGGTTCGGTAAAGTCGACCTGCTTCTTGCGATCCTCGGTGATGAACATCGAGGCGATGATGAAATCATACTTGTTCGCCAGCAGGCCGGGAATGATCCCGTCCCAGTCCTGCGCGACCACGTCGCAATCGGCGCCGATGCGCTTGCACAGCTCCAGCCCGATATCGACATCGAACCCGGCCACGGTGCCGTCGGTCTCCATGTAGTTGAAGGGCGGGTAGGCCCCTTCCGTGCCAAGGCGCAGCGTTTCGGCCTGCGCGGCAGTGCCAAGCAGTCCGGCCAGCACAAGGCCGGCAAAGGCGGTGTTACGAATCATCGGTTTTCTCCTTGTTGGGTATGATTGTCGTTCTGGTTCATTTTGCCACCTGCGCCACCGGGTCGCCGACATGGCCGACAAAGGTGCCATACAGCCGGGCGATGCGGGTCAGGCGGTTCTCGGCGCCCTGACCAAGTTTCAGGAACACGTCATTGATCATCAGGTTTCCAAGGCTTGCCATGGGGGCGGTGGAATCCCAGAACTGGTTGGCCTGGGTCGGCACGGCGAAAACCTCGTCGGTGCAGGCCGGGGCCCAGGTGCAGAACTGATCGGTGACCAGCGTGACGGCGATCCCCTCGGCATGGGCCTGTTCCGCCAGAACCTTGGCCAGCCGCGAATAGCGCCGCGCCTCGAAGATCACCAGGCAGCCGCCCGCCTCCGAAGCCAGAAGCTCCGCAAAATTCCCGACCCCGAGGTCGAGCATCTGCACCCCGTCGCGCACATATTGCAGTTGCGCGCAGAAATATTGCGCCAGCCCGCGCTCGGTCTGAAACCCCGCCACGAACACGCGCGGCGCATCGGCAAGGCGGTCCACCACGCGCGCCCATTCGGGGCTTCGCGCCAGCTCATAAACCTGCACCAGGGCTGCGATCTCAAGCTCCAGCCCCTGCGCGATGGCATCGCTGCGCCGCGAGGACGAGGCCCGCATCTCGGCCAGGCGATCGCTGATCAGCCAGGGACGATCGCCGATATCTTCGCGCAGATGGTCCTTGAGGTCGCGGAAATTGGCGTATCCGATGGTGCGGCAGAACCGGCCGACCGTGGCCTCGCTGACCCCCACCTTGTCCGCAAGGCTGGCGGCGGTCTCGAAGGGCAGGTCGGCAAAGGCATGCGCCATGAACGTCGCCAGCGCCCGCTCGGACCGGGAACCGCCCTTGGCGGCCTTGGCGAGTCGGTGGCGCAGGGGTTGGGTCACGGGGCAGCTCCGGGGCGGTGAATTTTGCAAGTAAACCGTCAAAGCTATCCATGTGTCAAGAAACTTGCATCCTTCCCTGCCGATCTCGACAGGCCGGGCCGGATCGGGTCTGATAGCCTGTGGACCTGAACGAAAGGGGCAGGACATGACGGAAATCGCGGATGTCGTCATCATCGGCGGGGGAACGGCGGGCCTGACCGCCCTGGCCGAGGTGCAGAAAAAGACGCGCAACGTCCTTATGATCAATGATGGCAGTTGGGGAACGACCTGCGCATCGGTGGGCTGCATGCCCTCCAAGGCCCTGATCGAGGCCGCCAACGCCTTTCACCGCCGCCACGCCCTGCCGGCCTTCGGGATCAGCGGCACCGATGCGCTGCGCATCGAGATTCCCGCCGTGCTGGAAAGGGTGCGTCATCTGCGCGACGACTTCACCGCAGGCCCGCGAAAAACGCCCGAACGCCTGGGGGACCGCGCCATTTCCGGCCGCGCGCGCTTTCGTGGCCCCGACCGGGTCGAGGTGGGCGGGCGGCAGATCCGCGCCCGCGCGATCATCCTTGCACCGGGCAGCCGGCCCATCGTGCCCGCCCCCTGGCAGGCCTTCGGCGCGCGCATCCTGACAACCGACACGCTTTTCGATCAGACCGACCTGCCGCGCCGGATCGCGGTGATCGGGATGGGGGCGATCGGGGTCGAGATGGCGCAGGCGCTTGCGCGGCTGGGGCTGCGGGTAGCGGGTTTCGATGCGGCCGAAACCGTGGCCGGCATCTCGGATCCCGAGATCCGCGAGACGTTCTGCGCCCTCTTGCGCAACGAGATCGACCTGCACCTGCGCGCGGACGCCGAGCTGACCGAGGCCGGGGACGACGCGATTCTGGTGCGCGCCGGCGAGCAGAGCTTTACCGCCGATGCGGTGCTGGCCGCGATCGGCCGGCGCCCGAATATCGACGGGCTGGGCCTGGACACCCTTGGTGTGCCGCTGGACGACCGCGGCATGCCGAAGATCGACCCGCACACGCTGCGCATCGGCGATCTGCCGGTCTACCTTGTCGGGGATGCCAACGGGAACCGCGCGCTGTTGCACGAGGCCGCGGACGAGGGCCATATCGCCGGGCGCAACGCGGTGGCCGATACCCCCCGCGCGATGTGCCGCCGGACACCGATGGGCGTTGTCTTCTCCACGCCGCAGGTTGCGCGCATCGGCAAGGGCTTTGACCAGATCGCCCCGGACCGGCGCGCCGTGGGCACCGCCGATTTCGCCCGCCAGGCGCGGGCGCGCACCGCCGAAACCGCGGCCGGCCTGATGCATGTCTACGCCGACAATACAACCGGCGCGCTTCTGGGGGCCGAGATGTGCACCCCGGCCGCCGAGCACATGGCCCATCTTCTGGCGCTTGCCATCGAACGCGGCTTAAGCGTTGCGGACATGCTGGCGATGCCTTTCTACCACCCGGTCCTTGAAGAAGGCCTGCGCGGGGCGTTGCGCGACCTGGCGCGACAGGTGCCCGGCACCGGCGGCTCCGATCTGTCGGACTGCCCCGATACCGGACATGCCGCGCTTGGCTGAACCCGCCCGATCCCCCCTTGCACGCGCCCGCATCAAGAGCGACAACTTGCCACGCCCCCCTGTCCGAACCGGGGGCGTTCTCTAGGCATGAGGCACGGCATGAGCATCGCAGTCACCCCGCCACGCAGCAACACGACCTGGGTCGTGATCCTGGCGATCAGTCTGTGCCACATGCTCAATGACGTGATGCAATCGCTCCTGGCGGCGATCTATCCCCTGCTGCAAAGCGAATTCGCGCTAAGCTTCTGGCAGATCGGCATGATGACCTTTGCCTTTCAGGTCACCGCGTCGCTCTTGCAGCCCGTGGTGGGCATGGTCACCGACCACCGGCCTTTTCCGCATTCCTTGCCCGTGGGCATGGCCTCGACGCTGTGCGGGCTGGTGCTGCTGTCGCGGGCGGAAACCTATCCCCTGCTTCTGACCGGCGCGATGCTGATCGGGCTCGGCTCGGCCGTTTTCCACCCCGAGGCCTCGCGCGTGGCCCGGCTGGCCTCGGGCGGGCGGTTCGGAACGGCGCAATCGCTGTTCCAGGTGGGCGGCAATTTCGGCACGGCCATCGGGCCGCTGCTGGCGGCCTTCATCGTCGTGCCGCATGGCCGCGCCAGCATCGTGTGGTTCTCGGTCCTCGCCTTCTGCGGCATCGTGATCCTGCAACGGGTCGGCGCCTGGTATGGGCGCCACATGCGCGCGAATGGTGCGCGCGGCGGCGTTGCACGCGACCTGCCCCTGCCGCGCCGGCGGGTCATGCTGGCGATCACGGTGCTGGCCATGCTGGTCTTCACCAAGAACATCTACATCGCCAGCATCACGAGCTATTACACCTTCTTCCTGATCGAGAAGTTCCAGCTGACCACGCAGCAGTCCCAGCTGATGCTGTTCCTTTTCCTGGCGGCCGCGGCGGTGGGCGTCATCATGGGCGGCGTGGTCGGCGACCGTTTCGGCAGGCTGACCGTGATCTGGTTCTCGATCCTCGGGGTTCTGCCGTTCACGCTGCTGCTGCCCTATGCCAACCTGTTCTGGACCGCCATCCTGTCGGTGCTGATCGGGGGGATCCTGTCCTCGGCCTTCTCGGCCATCGTCGTCTTCGCGCAAGAGCTGGTGCCGGGCCGCGTGGGCATGATCTCGGGGGTCTTCTTCGGCTTTGCCTTCGGCATGGGGGGCATCGCGGCCGCCGTCCTGGGGGTTCTGGCCGACGCGCACGGGATCGAGGCCGTCTACCGGATGTGCTCTTTCCTACCGATCCTCGGCTTGCTGACGATCTTCCTGCCCCGCCAGCGCGAGATGCTTTGGGGTTAGGCCGGGCAGCAAGACCCGACACCGGGAAACGGGGGGCCTTTCACGGCACGCATAGCCGGCCGGGCGATGGTGATGCAAACCCTTCATTCGCAGGAAGAAACCCGCCCCGCAGGCGCCCTCGCCCCGGCGGATCGGCAACGCCCTTTCGCGCCGGGAAAGGAAAGCCCACTTGCAGCGGCGATTGCGATCGGCTAACAGACCGGAACCTCGAAGGAACGGCGGGTTGGCGGAGAGGTTACGCAGCGGATTGCAAATCCGTGAAGACCGGTTCGATTCCGGTACCCGCCTCCATTTCATTCTAAATCATTGGGTTAGCGGCTGAACGGTCGGGTGTGACACAAAGTGGGACACACGCCCAATGATGCTGTCATCCTATCTAAGCCCCTCAAGACACGGCATTTACTACTTTCGCTGGCCTATCCCTCCGTCCTTAGAGGGAAAGCGCGCCACTGTTCGCATCTCCCTCCGAACCCGTTGCCCTGACAGGGCTGGCGATCTTGCCCGTTATCTTGCATCCTGCGGGCGAATACTCGGGGATAACAGTGCGTTGGCAGGACTTCGGCAAAGCGAGATACGCGACAAGGTGCAGGCGTACTTCAAGGCGCAACTCGACCAGTATCTTGACTGGCTGGACCGTCGCGGCCTGTCGCGGAACGCCTTGGCCGATGTTCGCGAAGAAATGCTTGACCATGAAAGCTATGTGGACATGGAGAGCGCGAACCCGCAGTGGCTTCCCGTGGCCCGGTTCAAGCGAACCATGGCCGTTTCGGACGCGGAATGGGACGCCAGCCTGCCCCGGATCGCGATGGAGCTTCGCAAGGGACGGCGCGACCTTCTGAGGCGCGTTCTGGAAGCCGCTGAGAGCCTTGAGCACTATTCCTATGATGATACCCCGGCCATCGCTCCTGCCCCTCCTGCGCCCGCTCTGCCAGCGTCCTCGCCCTTGGGTGCGGCGGTGGATGATTTCATCGCGGAGCATTCCCGCCAATGGGCCGCGAAGACCATCAGCCAGAACCGCGCCTATCTAAACATCCTTGTCGAATACTTCGGGCCAGACAGGTTGCTTGGCACGATCACGAGGCAAGACGCGAATGAGGTCAAGAAGGTGTTGCAGGCCCTGCCCGCCAGCCGGAACACCAAGCCCAAGTTGAAGGCCATGCCCTTGATGCAGGTCATCAAGGAACCCGGACACAAGAGGATCGCGCCGAAGACCATCAACAGCCATATCCAGATGTTCAAGATGTTCTTCGATTGGGCCGAACGGCATGGCTACGCACCGCATACACTGTTCGACAAGATGAAAGTCGCCAAGGCGAAGAACAGCGAAACGGAACGCAAACCCTTCGCCCCGGACCAAGCCCGCCTGATCTACACGGAGTTGACGGACAACCCGTCCGGGCTGGTGCGCAAGGACAGCCACAAGTGGGGGATGCTCTTAGGCATGTTCACCGGGGCGCGGCTGAACGAGATTTGCCAACTCGACATTGCCGATGTCCAAAGGGACGGGGACACATGGTTCCTGAACATTACTGACGAAGGCGACGACAACAAAAGCGTGAAGTCGAAAGCAGCACGGCGCAAGGTGCCCCTGCACTCCGAGTTGAGACGGCCCCCGATTGGGACCAGTTCCTGACGTTAGGGGAAGGACGGGGTGACAGTGACGGTCGGTGTCTGGCCATAGGCATCGTGGAACACGGCCTGCATGACCCTGACCAGTTCATCCCGGTGTCGGGCCGCGATGATGAAGCTGTCATGCACGGGCAGGACCGGAACATCCCGATCCGCGAAATGCAGCATGATCCGTTCAGCCAAGTCGCTGTCCGCGCGTTGCAGGCGCACGCCGATCCCGGTGCCGAAGATACCGGGCAGCATGGGAAAGGCGTCCCTGACCGACTGTCGGAACGCCTTGGCCGTCATGCCGTGCTTTGCAGCGTCGAAGTCCTTGGGTTCGCTCGTGCCCCGTTTGTCTGCGTTCAGCAGGGCCAGGAATGTCGTCTTGGCATGGTCCCGCAATGTGTCGTTGTCCGCAATACCGGGAACGAGGGCGTAGGGGTCTGGCGGAATGGGCAGGCCCTGCTTGGCGAACAGCATCGCCGGGTGCAGGCCCTTGAAGTCGGCTTCAACTGTCGGCTGGCCGTCGATGGTGATCCTGCGCCGCAGGTGTTTCTTGGCATGTTGCCACCACCCGCCATAGAAGCGCCCGCCTTCCTCGAAACTGCCGTTGTTGAAGACGCGGTAGAGGTCGGTTTTCTGCCCGCAGTAATCGTCGTCAAAGTCGGTCAGCGGGTTCGCGGGCCGTGTCGTGGCAATGTCGGTACGGTCCAGCAGATCGTTCAGTCTGCGCAGATTGGCGCGCATGGTTCGCGTCTCTGGCTTGTCGATGTACCCGGTCAGGCGCTTTTCTTTGTCTTTCAGCAGGACCACTTCATCCCGCTTGGCTATGGTGAAGTCCTTGGTGGTCAAACCGGACACCAGAAAGCTGTCGCAGCCCGCTTCCGTCAGCGCATAGCGAGCAGTTTCGGCATAGTCCTCCTGTTGATGCCCGGCCTTCACCAGCCGGACCAGCCCGCGTTCTTGCAGCAACTCCAAGGCCTTAAGGTGATAGTGCACGGTCATGAAGGCAGGCCGGTATCGCTTTTCCTTGTTCAGCCGTTCCTTACCGCTCGGGATGCCCACCGTCAGCGTAGCGTCCACTGTCCGCACTCGCATGAGGTTCAGCAGGATCACGCGCATGCAGTTGATGAAGTTTGCTTGCCGTTGCGGGTTCGGTTTTCTGTCGAAACCCTGCATCCAAATATCGCGAAAAGCGTGCAGCACCGGGACAAGCGCCGCGTTCGCAGCGCCGTGGTGCAACTCAAGATACGGCTCGAACGCCCAAGAACGCAGCCCACGTTGATCGGGCAGCGCCGCAATCTGTTCATCGGTCAGGAACCTATAGATAGGCTTGTCAGGCAACATGATTTCTCGGCACAATTTTTCGTGGCCCTATCTACATACTCGGGCGCGGCAACTTCCCCCATACCCCCCGGTGAGACATGCAGGGCACCCCTTGTCGCACTGCGGGTTTGAGAGGCACAGGGGAAGGCGGTCCAGCCCGTCTAAGGCCGCCGCAGAGTGGCACGAACAGTTGACAGTAACACAACTCAGACAGCATAAGTGTGACACGAAGTGCGACACACAACGAAACCTCGCACTCGATTATTCAAGCCTTCCAGTGGCTTAGAAAAATGGTAGCGGGTCCGGTACCCGCCTCCAGGTCTCCGACGCGTGCGCCAAATGAACAACGGCCCGGCAATGCCAGGCCGTTTCGTTCTTTTCGTCCGCGCCGCGATCAGTTGTCCATCTTCAGCGCCGAGATGAAGGCCTGTTGCGGGATTTCCACCTTGCCGAACTGGCGCATCTTCTTCTTGCCGGCCTTCTGCTTTTCCAGAAGCTTCTTCTTGCGCGTCGCGTCCCCGCCATAGCATTTCGCGGTCACGTCCTTGCGCATCGCGCTCAGCGTTTCGCGCGCGATCACGCGCCCGCCGATCGCGGCCTGGATCGGGATCTTGAACATGTGCCGCGGGATCAGTTCCTTGAGCTTTTCCACCATCGCCCGGCCGCGCGATTCGGCGCGTTCACGGTGCACCATGATCGAGAGCGCATCCACCGGCTCGTCGTTCACAAGGATCGACATCTTCACCAGGTAATCCTCGCGGTAGCCCGAGATCTGGTAATCGAAGCTGGCATAGCCCTTGGTGACCGATTTCAGCCGGTCGTAGAAATCGAACACCACCTCGGCCAGCGGCAGGTCATAGACCACCATCGCGCGGCTGCCCGCATAGGTCAGGTCCATCTGGATGCCGCGGCGGTCCTGGCACAGCTTCAGCACATCGCCCAGATAGTCGTCAGGCACCATGATCGTGGCCTTGATGCGCGGCTCTTCGATATGGTCGACATAGGTCAGGTCGGGCATGTCGGCGGGGTTGTGCAGGTCGCGCACCTCGCCATCCTTCATATGCAGCTTGAACACCACGCTTGGCGCGGTGGTGATCAGGTCAAGGTCATATTCGCGTTCCAGCCGGTCGCGCACGACCTCGAGGTGCAGAAGACCCAGGAAGCCGCAGCGGAAGCCAAAGCCAAGCGCGGCCGAGGTTTCCATCTCGTAGCTGAAGCTCGCGTCGTTCAGCGCAAGCTTTTCGATCGCGTCGCGCAGCGCCTCGAAATCGTTGGCATCCACCGGGAAAAGGCCGCAGAACACCACCGGCTGGGCGGGCTTGAACCCGGCAAGCGGCGTGGCGCAGGGTTTCTTCTCATGCGTGATGGTGTCGCCCACGCGGGTATCGCGCACCTGCTTGATCGAGGCGGTGAACACGCCGATCTCGCCGGGGCCAAGTTCGGCGATGTCGATCATCTTGGGCTTCAGCACCGCCAGCTTGTCGATGCCGTAGACCGCGCCGGTCTGCATCATCTTGATGCGGTCGCCCTTGCGGATGACCCCGTCCATGACGCGGATCATGACGACGACGCCCAGATAGCTGTCATACCAGCTGTCGACCAGCATGGCCTTCAAGGGCGCGTCGCGTTCCCCCTTGGGCGGGGGCAGGCGTTTCACGATCGCCTCAAGCACATCCGGAATGCCGAGGCCGGTCTTGGCCGAGATCGGGATCGCGTCCGAGGCGTCGATGCCGATCACATCCTCGATGTTTTCCTTGACCGCGGCCGGGTCCGCGGCGGGCAGGTCGATCTTGTTCAGCACCGGCACGATCTCGTGATTGGCGTCGATCGCCTGATAGACATTGGCCAGCGTCTGCGCCTCGACCCCCTGGGACGCGTCGACCACCAGCAAGGACCCCTCGACCGCGCGCATGCTTCGGCTGACCTCATAGGCGAAGTCGACATGGCCGGGCGTGTCGATCAGGTTCAGCACATAGGTCTGCCCGTCCTTCGCCGGATATTCGATCCGCACGGTGTTGGCCTTGATAGTGATGCCCCGCTCGCGCTCGATATCCATGCTGTCGAGCATCTGCGCCTTCATGTCGCGCTCGGCCACCGTGCCGGTCATCTGGATAAGCCGGTCGGCAAGCGTGGATTTGCCGTGGTCGATATGGGCCACGATCGAGAAATTGCGGATGAGGTCAAGCTGGGTCATGCGCGGCATATAGCGTGACTCAGAAGCACCGGGAAGGGGGATTGATGGCCCCCGCGGGCATTGACCTGCGCCGGGCGATGCGCGAATGATCGGGCCGATCCCACAAAGGAGTCAGGACATGATCCTTTCCGTTCCCGAAATGTCGTGCGGCCATTGCAAGGCGGCCATCGAATCTGCGCTTGCCGCGGTTGGCGCGAAGGCCGATTTCGACATGGAAAGCCGCGAGATCGAGGTTTCCGGCCTGCCGCTGCCCACCGTGCTGGCCGCGCTGAAATCCGCGGGATACGAGGCCACGCCCCTCGACTGACCCCATATCGGGGTCCGGGGCGTGCGCCTGCCGCAAAGGGTAGTGGGCCGCCCCGCCCAAGGGGCCGAAACGTCGCGCCGCCCTGCATTTCGTTGAAAAAATGCCGCCGTCACGCTAGGATGCGCCGCAAGGGGCACAAGCTGCGGAGACCAATCCGCACAACATGACGAGGCACGAGCAATGAAAGCACTTCTTCTGACGGCGGCAGTGATGACCGTGGGCGCCCTGCCCGCGACCGCCGGCGCAATCGACAAGGCCTGCCTGAAAGGCGGGCGCGCCAATGGCAACCGCGCGCTGTGCGGCTGCATCCAGCAGGTCGCCGACATGACGCTGAGCCGCACCGACCAGCGCAAGGCGGCGGCCTTCTTCAAGGATCCGCACAAGGCGCAGGACGTGCGCCAGTCCAGCCGCTCCAGCGACGAGGCCTTCTGGCAGCGCTACAAGAACTTTGCCGTCACGGCCGAGGCCTATTGCGGCGGCTGAAGCGCCACAAGAAGCCGCATCGCGCCCTGTTCGATCAGCGTGATGCAGCCATCGAAATCGCGGGTATAGTAGGGGTCGGGCACATCCATCGCGGAGGCGCCCGGCAGCTGCTCGTCCAGAAACAGGCGCAGCTCTGCCCGCGCATCGGGGCGGGCCAGGCGGCGGGCGTCCCGAAGGTTCTTTGCGTCCATCGCCAGGATCAGGTCGAATGCGTGGAAATCCCGCACGCTCAGCTGACGCGCCCGCAGCCGCGACAGGTCATACCCGCGCGCAAGCGCCGCCTGCTGCATCGGGCCATAGGGCGGCTCTCCAACATGCCAGTCCCCGGTTCCGGCGCTGTCGACCTCGACCATCAGGCCCGCGCGGGCGGCGACATCGCGGAAAACCGCTTCCGCCGTGGGCGAGCGGCAGATATTTCCAAGACAGAGAAAAAGGATGCGCATGTCCCAAGGCTAGGGCAGGAGGCGGCAATGGAAAAGATCGTAATACTGACGGGTGCCGGAATTTCCGCCGAAAGCGGGCTGCGGACCTTCCGCGACGCCGGCGGATTGTGGGAAGGCCACCGGGTCGAGGATGTCGCCACCCCCGAGGCCTTCGCCCGCGACCCCGCGCTGGTGCATCAGTTCTACAACCTGCGCCGCGCCAATGCCGCCGGGGCGCGGCCCAATGCCGCGCATGCCGCCCTGGCCACGCTTGAGGCCGCGGGGCGGTATCAGGTGCTGCTCGTCACCCAGAATGTCGACGATCTGCACGAACGCGCCGGATCGCAAAACGTGATCCACATGCATGGCAGCCTTGCCGGGGCGCTATGCGTGGCCTGCGGGCACCGCTGGCCCGCCCCCGCCGCTATGGCCCCGGCCGATCCCTGCCCGGCTTGCACCGCCCGCGCGACGCGGCCCGATATCGTGTGGTTCGGGGAAATGCCCTACCGGATGGACGAAATCTGGCAGGCGCTGCGCGCGGCCGACCTGTTCGTCTCGATCGGCACGTCGGGGCAGGTCTATCCCGCCGCCGCCTTCGTGCAGGATGCCGCGCGGGCGGAGGTGCGCACGCTTGAACTCAATCTCGAACCCTCGGCCGGGGCGCGCAGCTTCGACGCGGCGCGCCACGGCCCGGCAAGCCGGGTGGTGCCGGACTGGGTTTCGCAGATGCTTGAGGATTCCTGATCCGCCGCCCTTGCCGTCATGCCGCGACGGGCGCGGGCAATCGGGCCGATCTGCGGCGCCGGGCGGCATATCCTTCCGCCCGGCGCCGGCCCTTGCCGGACCGCTTAGTTCGACGGGGCGGGCATGTTGCCGTGACCGCCATGCATCATCTGCATCGGCGCCTCGGCGCGGGTCAGGTCGACGGGAATGTCGAGCACGACATCGCCGGCATTCTCGAAGGTCAGGGTCACCGTGACGACATCGCCTTGGGCAAGCGACCGGTGCAGCCCCATGAACATCACATGGTCGCCCCCGCGTTGCAGCACATGCTGCCCTCCTGCGGGAACGGCAAAGCCCTCGGGGACCTCGACCATCTGCATGACACCGTCGGCGCCGGCTTTGTGGGTGTGCAGCTCGACCCGGTCGGCGACATCCGAGGCGACCGAGACCAGACGGTCATCCGCCCCGGAGGAATTGGCGATGACCATGAAGGCCGCGCCCGATTTCGACATGGCCGTCGAGACGCGGGCATAGGCATCGTTGATCTCGATACCGTCGGCAAAAGCGGGAAGGGCGATGAAGACCGCGGTTGCGGCCAGAAGTGACTTGAGCGGGGACATACCCATCTCCTTGACTGAGCTGATTGGAAGAAACGAAGGGTCAGGCCAGAACAGGCGGTCCGCGCGCCCGTGCATGCGGCACCGCATGCGAGGTGCCCCCCCTCGGCTCAGGCGCATCCACACGCCGCACATCGCCCTCGGGACGCATGAGGACGGGCGGCGCGGCATCCAGCGCGGCCATCAGGCCAAGCACCATGTCGGGACAGATATGAGCCGGTCCGATCGGATTGCCGTTTACATCAACCGCGATCGTGGCGATCCCGTAGCCGGTGCAGATCACGATCTCGCCGGCAATGCGGGTCTGGCCGCGCGCGACAGCCATGCTCAGGCTTGTCGCCGTAAGGATCGCCGCCAGAAGGATCGCGGCGGATATGCGGGCCAGAGTCCGTATCATATCCATGGGATATACCGCCGCCGACCCCAAGGGAAGCCATCCATTCGACGCAGGGGTGCGTCAAAATGCAAAAGCCCCGCCGAAAGCGGGGCAATGCGATACCGTCACCAGCCGGGGGCTGGGATCAGGCGGCAGCCTGCGCCTTGGCGATGGCCTTCTTGATCTTCAGCGCGTTGGCCGACAGATCCTCGTCCTTGGCTTTCGCCAGGAAGGCGTCAAGACCGCCACGGTGATCGACCGAGCGCAGCCCGGCAGCCGAGATGCGCAGCTTGAACGACTGGCCCAGAACGTCCGAGATCAGGGTCACATCGTTGAGGTTGGGCAGGAAGCGGCGACGCGACTTGTTGTTCGCGTGGCTCACGTTGTTGCCCGTGATCGGGCCCTTGCCGGTCAGTTCGCAGACGCGCGACATGGCATCAATCCTTCGTTTCCTCGGGGCAGTACGCCCGTCTATTCCTAACAACAACAGGCGCCGCGGATGGCAGCGCCCGGAAATCCGTTCGCGGGGGATAAGGGCAAAGCGGCGCGCCGTCAAGCGATTCATTGCGCGAAATCGCCCCGCAAAAAGCCCAGGTCCGAAGCGGACCTAGCCCTTCAGCAGCGCCAGAATTTCGGCCGCAGCAGCAGCGGGCGCGGCCTGCCCGGCGGCAACGGCCCGTCCCAGCCCCTCCATGTGCGCGCGGATCTGCGGATCGGCGCTCAGCCGAGCCAGAAGCCCTTCGCGCACCTCGGCCTCGAACCAGTGGCGGGCCTGTTCAGCGCGGCGCGTGGCGAAATGGCCATGGTCGCGGCGCCATTGCACAAGGGTCTGCATCTCGTCCCAGGCCGTTTTCAGCCCCGCCTCTTCCAGCGCCGAGACCGGCATCGCCTTGGGAAACCCCGCGGGGTCCTGCGGGCGCTTGCGCAGCAGGCGCAGCGCACCAGCGTAGTCGGCCACGGTGCGCATCGCCGCCGGCTTCAGCTCTCCATCGGCCTTGTTCACAAGGATCAGATCGGCCATCTCCATGATCCCGCGCTTGACGCCCTGCAACTCGTCCCCGCCCGCGGGCGCCAGCAGCAGGACGAACAGGTCGACCATCTCGGCCACCAGCGTCTCGGACTGGCCCACGCCCACCGTCTCGACCAGCACGACATCATAGCCCGCCGCCTCGCACAGGCTGACGGCCTCGCGCGTGCGGCGCGCCACCCCGCCCAGATGCGTCTGCGACGGCGAGGGACGGATGAAGGCGTTGGGATCGCGGCTGAGCCGCTCCATCCGGGTCTTGTCACCCAGGATCGAGCCGCCCGAGCGCGCCGAGCTGGGATCGACCGCCAGCACGGCAACCCTCAGCCCCTGCCCCGTCAACATCATGCCGAAGCTTTCGATGAAGGTGGACTTGCCCACGCCGGGCGTGCCCGAAAGGCCGATGCGCAGCGCCTGGCGGTCTGCCGCGGCCACCCGTTCCAGCAGCGCCGCGGCCTGCGCCCGGTGATCGGCGCGCCCCGATTCCACCAGCGTGATCGCCCGCGCAAGTGCGCGGCGGTCTCCGTCCAGCAGCGCGGGCGCAAGATCGGGGGTGGGGCGTTGAACGGTCATGGGCGAGCCTTCGCGCAGAAAGATGACACAACCGTCACCAATCGTGACGGCAGCACGGGTTTCTTGCCCGCTTGTGGCGGTGTATGTCCAGAGTGAAGGCCCGATTTGATGAGGAACAGCATGGTTTCGTTCAGCCGGTTAACCCGTGCCGCCATCCCTGCGGCGCTTCTGGGCATGGCCCTGGCCCTGCCCGCGCGCGCCGATCAGTCCGACAGTATCGAGTTCGACCTGTCGCTGCGCGGCCTGTCCGCCGGGCGCCTGTCGGTCAATGGCCGGATCGAGGGCAACCGCTATTCCGCGAACGGCACGCTGAAAAGCACCGGCATCGTCGGGGCCATCCGCAAGGTGCGCTACGATGCCGCCGTCGCCGGCGCAGTCAGCAAGAACCGTTTCACCCCATTCAAGTATTCGGAACAGGCCGACACCTCAAAGCGCCAGTCCGAATCGGTGATGGCCTACAAGGGCGGCGTGCCGCAGGTGATGGTCTATTCCCCGCCGCGCGACCCCCGCCCCGGTGACGTGAACCCGGCCACGCAGGGCGGCACGATCGACCCGCTGACCGCGCTTTACGCCGTGCTGCGCGACATCCCCGAATCCGAGGCCTGCACCTTCCGCGCCGTGATGTTCGATGGCAAGCGCCGCAGCCAGATCGTCCTGAGCTCGCCCGAGACGGGCAATGGCGGCATCAGCTGCGCCGGCGAGTATCGCCGTCTCGAAGGCTTCTCGCCCGACGAGATGGCCGAGAAGACACGCTTTCCCTTCCGCCTGACCTACGGCCCGGCCGAACCCGGCCGGCTGCGTGTGGTCGAGGTGTCGATGGATACGCTCTATGGCAAAGGCCGCCTGAAACGGCGATAAGGGCCGGGTGAGCGACCGCCTGCCAATAGATGACGCGCTGCCCGCGCTGCAAGACGCCCTTGCCGGGGCGGGCCGCGCCGTGCTTGTCGCCCCCCCCGGCGCGGGCAAGACGACACGGGTGCCGCTGGCCCTTCTGGACCGCATGGCGGGGCGCATCGTGATGCTCGAACCCCGGCGCCTTGCAACCCGCGCCGCAGCCGAACGCATGGCCCAGACCCTGAACGAGCCGGTGGGCCAGACCGTGGGCTACCGCATCCGCGGCGAGGCGCGCGTCTCCTCCGCCACCCGGATCGAGGTCGTGACCGAGGGCATCCTGACCCGCATGATCCAGTCCGACCCGGAACTGACCGGCATCGGCTGCGTGATCTTCGACGAATTTCACGAACGCTCCCTCAATGCCGATCTGGGGCTTGCCCTGGTATGGGAGGCCCGCGGCGCGCTGCGCCCCGATCTTCGGGTGGTGGTGATGTCGGCCACGCTGGACGCGGACCCCGTGGCGGCGCTTCTGGACGATGCCCCGGTGATCCGGTCCGAGGGACGCGCCTTCCCGGTCGAGACCCGCTGGCTCGGCCGCCCGCTTGCGCCGGGGCTGCGCCTCGAGGCGGCGGTGGCCGGGCTCGTCGAACAGGCGGTGGACGAGACCGAGGGCGGCGTTCTGGTCTTCCTGCCCGGCGAGCCGGAAATCCGCCGCGCCGAGGCCGCGCTGAAGCCCCGCCTGCCCGAAAGCGTGCAACTGCGCCCGCTGTTCGGCGCGATGGACTTCGCCGCGCAACGCGCCGCGATCGCCCCGGTGGATTTCGGGCGCAAGGTCGTTCTGGCCACCTCGATCGCGGAAACCTCGCTCACGATCGAGGATATCCGCGTGGTCGTGGATGCGGGGCTTGCGCGGCGGGCGCGCTTCGATCCGGGCTCGGGCATGGCGCGGCTGGTGACGGAACGCGCCTCACGCGCCGAGGCCGAGCAGCGCCGCGGCCGCGCCGGACGGGTCAGCGACGGTATATGCTACCGGATGTGGGCCAGGGGCGAAGAGGGCGCCATGCCCGCCTTCGCCCCGCCCGAGATCATGGTGGCCGATCTTGCCGGGCTCGCGCTGGAGCTGGCGCTCTGGGGGTCGGATGGCGGCGATCTGGCTTTCCTCACGCCCCCGCCCGCCCCCGCCCTTGCCGAGGCGCGCGCGCTTCTCGAACGGCTTGGCGCGCTGCAAGAGGGGCGGATCACCGCGCATGGCCGGCAACTGGCCGCGCTGCCGCTGCATCCGCGGCTTGCGCATATGCTGGCCACCGCCGGCCCCGAGGCCGCGACGCTCGCCGCACTTCTGGCCGAGCGCGACCCGCTGCGCGGCGCCCCGGCCGACCTGGCGCTGCGCATGGCCGCCATCCGCGACCCGCGCGGATACGAGGACGAACATCCCCACAGCGTCCATCGCGGCACGGTCGAGCGAGTGCGCAGCGAAGCCCGGCGGCTGTCGCGGCTGGTCGCCCCCGTCCCCGAGGGGTTTTCGCTGCCCGAGATGGCCGCCCTTGCCTATCCCGACCGGATCGGCCTGCGCCGGCCCGGCGCCGCGGCGCGCCATGTGCTGTCAGGCGGCAAGGGCGCGTTCCTGGACGAGGGCGATCCGCTGGGACAAAGTCGCCTGATCGTCGTAACCGACCTTGACGGAGACCCGCGCGAGGCTAAGGTCCGCCAGGGAATCGCGCTTGGCGAAGCTTCCCTGCGGCGCCTCTACGGCGATCAGATCCGCCAGGTCGCAATCTGCGAATGGTCGCGCCGCGAAGGCCGCGTCAGCGCCCGGCAACAAGAGCGGTTCGGCGCGCTCGTGCTGACCGACCGCCACTGGCCCGACGCCCCGCCCGAAGCGGTGGCCCGCGGCGCGCTGCAAGGCCTGCGGCAGATCGGCCTGCCGATGACCCCCGCCGCCGCACGACTGCGCGCCCGGGTCGAGTTGCTGCGCAGCGAGGGGGCGGACCTTCCCGACCTCTCGGATACGGGGCTTCTGGAACGCGCCGACGAATGGCTTTTGCCCTATCTTGCCAACAAGCGCAGCGAGGCCGAGCTACGCGCGCTCGACCTGACCGAGGCGCTGCGCGCGGCCCTCGGCTGGGAAGGACAGCAACTGCTCGACCGGCTCGCGCCCGCGCATTTCGAAACCCCGCTCGGCCGCCGCGTGCCGATCGACTATGACGGCGCGGCGCCGGGCATCACGGTCCGGCTGCAAGAACTGTTCGGCGTGACCGAACACCCTTCGGTCGGCCCGAAACGCCTGCCCCTGCGCATCACGCTTCTGTCCCCCGGCGGCAAACCCGTGCAGGTCACGATGGACCTGCCGGGCTTCTGGGCAAACTCCTACGCAGATGTGCGCAAGGACATGCGCGGCCGCTACCCGCGCCATCCCTGGCCCGAAGATCCGCGTGAGGCAGAGCCGACCACCCGCGCCAAACCGCGCGGAACCTGACAGGACGCATGGCGGGGGCGCTGCCCCCGCACCCCCGGGATATTTGTGCGAAGATGAAAGAGCACACATCCGCGATCTGCAAAGGCGGGATATCCAGCGTCACCGGATTTTTGAGGCAGCGCCGGGTTCCTTGATGCCATATTCATCTTCGCGCAAATATCCCGGGGGGTAAGGCCGCAGGCCGAGGGGGGCAGAGCCCCCCTTCTGCTATTTCCCGAGACACCAGCGCAGGATGGCCTTTTGCGCGTGCAGGCGGTTTTCGGCCTCGTCGAAGATGACCGAATGCGGCCCGTCCATCACGCCCGAGGTCGCCTCGTCGTTGCGATGCGCGGGCAGGCAATGCATGAACAGCGCATCCGGCTTCGCCTCGGCCATCAAGGCCTCGTTCACCTGATAGCCGCGCAGCTGATTGTGGCGGCGCTCCTTTGCGGATTCGGGATCGTGCATGCTGACCCAGGTATCCGTGACCACGAGGTCGGCACCCTGCACCGCCTTGAACGGGTCGCGCTCGATCTCGGCCTTCACGCCTTTCGCGCGGGCGAAATCCAGCCATCCGGCTTCGGGGTCGAGCGGCGGCGGGCCGGTGAAGGTGAAGTCGAAGCCGAACTGCCCGGCCGCGTGGATGAGCGAGGCGCAGACATTGTTGCCATCCCCCGACCATACCACCTTGCGGCCGGCGATCGGGCCGCGATGTTCCTCATAGGTCATCACGTCGGCCATGATCTGGCAGGGATGGGTGCGGTTGGTCAGCCCGTTGATGACGGGCACCGTGGCATGTTCGGCCATTTCCTGAAGCGTCGCCTCTTCGAAGGTGCGGATCATGATCAGGTCGACATAGCGTGACAGGACGCGCGCGGTATCGGCGATGGTTTCGCCATGGCCAAGCTGCATCTCCTTGCCGGAAAGCACCATGGTCTGCCCGCCCATCTGGCGCACGCCGACATCGAAGCTGACGCGGGTCCGGGTCGAGGGTTTCTCGAAGATCAGTGCGACCATGTGCCCGGCCAGCGGCTGGCTGTCGTCGGGCGCGCCTTTGGGGCGGCCGTTGCGGGCATCCTTCATCGCGCGGGCGGTGTCGATCATCCCCCGCAATTCGGCCGGGTCGGTGGTGTGAAGGTCAAGGAAATGCTTCATGCTTCGGTCTTTCCTGTCTGTGGGCACGCGGCGGCGCAAGCCGGTCTCCGCGGGAAATGGGCCCGGGCGCCACTGCCGCGGACATGTTGCACCGCTTGCGCGACGGGGCGCAGGTGCCGGAACGGGATATCGGTGCGGTTCGGCCTGCCGTCAGCCATGGCCAAGCCGCCCTGCGGCCCGGTCGAGCCGTTCGACTGCCTCGACGATATCTTCGTCGGGAATGTTCAGCGCAGGCAGGATGCGCAGGACATTGTCGGCGGCGGGAACCGTCAGCAGATGTTCGGCATAGGCGGCCTGCACCAGATCGGCCGGGGCGCATCTGCATTTCAGGCCCAGCATGAGGCCCTGCCCGCGCACGCCCTCGAACACATCGGGATGCGCGGCGACAAGCGCCTCGAGCTTCTGGCGGAACAGCCCCGCCTTGCGGTTCACCGCCTCCAGGAAGCCGGGCTCCGCGACGATCTCCATCACGCGCGCGCCGACCGCGCAGGCCAGCGGGTTGCCGCCATAGGTGGAGCCATGCGTGCCCGCGGTCATGCCCGATGCGGCCGCCTCGGTGGCCAGCACCGCGCCCAGCGGGAAGCCCCCGCCGATGCCCTTGGCGACCATCATGATGTCGGGTGTGACACCGGCCCATTCATGGGCGAAAAGCCGCCCCGTGCGGCCCATGCCGCATTGCACCTCGTCGAAAATCAGAAGGGTGCCGGTCTTGTCGCAAAGCGCGCGCAGCTCTTGCAGGTCGGCATCCGGAAGCGGGCGAATGCCGCCTTCGCCCTGAACCGGCTCGACCCAGACGGCGGCGGTCTGTTCTGTGACGGCGGCGCGCAGCGCCTCCATGTCGCCCCAGAGCAGTTGCCGGAAACCGGGCAGAAGCGGGCCGAAGCCCCTGGTCATCTTTTCCGACCCCGCCGCCGCGATCGCCGCGGAAGAGCGGCCGTGGAAGGCGCCCTCGAAGGCAAGGATCTCGACCCGGTCGGGGGCGCCCTTCTCATACCAGTATTTGCGCGCCATCTTGACGGCCAGCTCGGCCGCCTCGGTGCCGGAATTGGTGAAGAAGACGGTGTCGGCGAATGTATGTTCGACCAGAAGATCGGCCAGCCGCTGCTGTTCGGGAATGCGGTAGAGGTTCGACACATGCCACAGCTTGCCGGCCTGTTCGGTCAGCGTGGCCACCAGATCGGGATTGGCATGGCCAAGCGCGTTGACCGCGATCCCGGCGCCGAGATCCAGGTATCGGCTGCCATCCTCTGCCTCGAGCCAGCTGCCTTGGCCCCGGACGAAGGCGATCGGGGCACGGTTATAGGTGGGCAGGACGGATGCGATCATCGCGAAACTCCAGAAATGGGAAGGCCAAGGGGTGCAACAGGCCCGCAGGGCTGTCAACGGTTTCGGCTTCATGGCGGAAATTTTTGGAAACTGGCCAAAGGCCAAGGGGGATCGGGCGTCAGGCGCGGGTGCGGCGACGTCGGGGACGAGTGGAATATGCGGTCCATACGATCATGAAAATGCCGATAGCGCCGGGATGCGCGCCTGTCAAAGCATTCCTGCAGGCCGCGCGGAAAAACCTGCGCCCCCGCGGCACACCCGCCGCAGGGGCGGATCGTTTCAGGGTTTCATCCGGTAGCCCGAGCGCAGCCAGGACCACGCCAGCCCCAGCACGCAGGCCATGGCAAGCCCCACCACCGCAAGCCCCTGCCACGGCGAGGCGTCCGACACCCCGAGAAAGCCGAAGCGCGCGCCGTCGATCAGGTAGAAGACCGGGTTCCAATGCGCCACGGCGCGAAACCCGGCGGGCAGCGCCTCGACCGAATAGAAGGTGCCCGACAGGAACGATAGCGGGGTGATGATGAAATTCGTGATCGCGGCCATCTGGTCGAACTTGTTGGCCCAGATCGCCGCGAGGATGCCAAGCCCGCCCATCACGATCGCCCCGAGCGAAACCCAGACCAGCGCCCAGAGCGGGTGGCTGACCCCCTGCCCGGTCGCGGCCCAGAATCCCGCGGTGATGACCGCCGCCACCATCCATGCCCGCACGAGCGCTCCGATCAGATAGCCGGCAAGGATCTCCCACGCGGCAAGGGGGGGCATCAGCGTGTCGACGATATTGCCCTGCACCTTGGCGATCACGATCGAGGAGGAGGTATTGGCGAAGGCGTTCTGGATCACCGTCATCATCAGGATGCCGGGGGCCAGGAAGGACAGGAACGGCACCCCCATCACCGCGCCCCGGCCTTGCCCGAAGGCAAGCGCGAAGACGGTCAGGAAAAGCCCCGCGGTCATCAGCGGGGCCAGCACGGTCTGCTGCCACACGGCCAGGAAGCGGCGGATCTCGCGCCAGCCCAGCATCGCAAGGCCCAGCCAGTTCACCCGCCCGAAACGGCGCACACCCATGTCCAGCATCGCAGCAGCCCCCCGCAACATTCGCGCCGCGGTTCTAGCACCGGCCCGCCCCGGGGGGCAATGGCAGGGGTCGGAGCTTGAAATCCGGGCATATTGATTGTATCTCATTGCGTCCCGGCCAGATCGGGACCAAGCGGCAAACCCAGCCTGCGACCGGAGCCTTTCCGGGCAGGCAAATTGGAAAGGCAGTCCATGTCCTGGACCGATGAGCGCGTCGAGACGCTGAAGAAGATGTGGGCCGAAGGTCAGTCCGCCAGCCAGATCGCCAAGGAACTGGGCGGTGTGACGCGCAATGCCGTGATCGGCAAGGTGCACCGGCTTGGCCTGTCCAACCGTGCCGGGGGCGCCTCGGAGCCCGCCGCGCAGCCCGCCCCCGCCGCGCAACCCGTCGCCAAGCCCGCCCGCGCGGCCGAGCCCGCGCGCGCCGAGGCACCCGAGCCCAAGCCCGCCGCGCGGCCCGCGCCGCAGGCCGCCCCCGCCAATAGCGCCGCGCGTCCCGAGCCGGTTGCCGCCGCCCCCGCCGCGACCCCGCTGCGCAAGCCGATCGTGCCCGCCGGGCAACCGCTGCCGCCGCAGCCGTCGGCCAACGAGATCAGCCCCGAGACGCTGGCCTCGGTGCGCGAGGTCGAGAAGCGGGCCTGCAAGATCTCTCTCATGGAGCTGACCGAGCGCACCTGCAAATGGCCGATCGGCGACCCGGCGACCGACCAGTTCTGGTTCTGCGGCCTGCCCAACCAGCCCGGCAAGCCCTATTGCGAGGCGCATGTGAGCGTGGCCTTCCAGCCGATGAGCGCGCGCCGCGACCGGCGGCGCTGAGCGGACGCGCCGGGGGTTTTGCACCCCCGGCCCCCCGCAGGATATTTCCACTCTGAAGAAAGCAGCGCCGCTTCGGCCTGCTTTTTCCGTTAAAGGCCGCCGCGATGAGCACCAACCCTCCGAACCTTCGCCCCGACCTGGCGCCCGCCCCGGTCTTCGAGACCGAGCGGCGCGCGGGCCAGCCCACGATCGGCATGGTCAGCCTGGGCTGCCCCAAGGCGCTTGTGGACAGCGAGCGCATCCTGACGCGGCTGCGCGCGGAGGGTTATGTGATCTCGCCCGACTATTCGGGGGCGGATGCGGTGATCGTGAATACCTGCGGCTTTCTTGACAGTGCGAAGGCGGAAAGCCTCGAGGCGATCGGCGAGGCGCTGAGCGAGAACGGAAAGGTCATCGTGACGGGCTGTCTGGGGGCCGAGCCGGATTATATCACCGGCGCACATCCCAAGGTTCTGGCCGTGACCGGCCCGCAGCAATACGAGCAGGTTCTGGATGCCGTGCATGGCGCGGTGCCGCCTGCGCCCGATCCCTTCGTCGATCTTCTGCCGCCCGTCGGGGTGAAGCTGACGCCGCGGCATTACAGCTACCTGAAGATTTCAGAGGGGTGCAATCACAAGTGCCGCTTCTGCATCATCCCCGACATGCGCGGCCGGCTGGTCTCGCGCCCGGCCCATGCGGTGCTGCGCGAAGCGGAGAAGCTGGTGGCGGCGGGTGTGCGCGAATTGCTGGTGATCTCGCAGGATACCTCGGCCTACGGGGTGGACCGCAAGCACGATGCGAGCCCCTGGAAGGGCGGCGAGGTGCGCGCGCATATCACCGATCTGGCGCGCGAGATGGGCCGGCTCGGGGCCTGGGTCCGGCTGCATTACGTCTATCCCTATCCGCATGTGCGCGATCTGATCCCGCTGATGGCCGAGGGGCTGGTGCTGCCCTATCTGGACATCCCCTTCCAGCATGCCCATCCCGACATGCTGAAGCGGATGGCGCGGCCCGCCGCTGCGGCGCGCACGCTGGACGAGATTGCGGCCTGGCGCGCCGCCTGCCCCGACATCACGCTCCGCTCGACCTTCATCGTGGGGTATCCGGGCGAGACCGAGGAGGAGTTCCAGACCCTTCTGGACTGGCTGGACGAGGCGCAGCTGGACCGGGTGGGGTGCTTTCAATACGAAAACGTCGCGGGCGCGCGGTCGAACGCGCTGCCCGACCATGTTCCCGACGCGCTCAAGCAGGAGCGGTGGGAGCGCTTCATGGAAAAGGCGCAGGCGATCTCGGAGGCGAAGCTGGCCGCGAAGGTGGGCAGCGTGCAGCAGGTGATCGTGGACAGCCTGGACGATCAGGGCGCGACATGCCGTACGAAGGCCGATGCGCCCGAGATCGACGGCAACCTGTTCATCGACACAGGCTTCGAGGGGCTGGCGCCGGGCGATATCGTCACCGTGGAGGTCGAGGAAGCCTCGGAATACGATCTCTGGGGCCGCCTTGTCTGAGCAGAAAGCCGCCTTCGGGGTGTGCGATTGCGCAGGTTTCTGCCGCTTCGCGGCATGTGCCATGAAAACGTCACAGCTTGGTCTGATCTGCGCCGGAACCCTGCTATAGGAAAGCACGGATTTCAGATGCCGGAGGGTTCGATGCGCGTTTTCAAAGGGCTTGCGATTGCGATGGTATCCGCCTGGGTCATGGCTGCCGCCACCCCGGCCAGTGCCGTCAGTTGTGCCGGCGCGCCAAGCGAGGTCAGCCAGCAGATGCTGGCCAAGGTCAATGCCGAGCGCAAGCGCGCCGGGCTGCGGCCGCTGGCCTTCGACCAGAAGCTTGCCCGCGCGGCCCAGGGACATGCCTGCGACATGGCGCGGCGGGGCTATTTCTCGCATAACGGCGCGGGCGGCTCGACCCCCAAGACGCGGGTGAAGAAGGTGGGCTACAAGACCTGCCTGACCGCCGAGAACATCTCGTTCGGGTGGCGTTCGGTCGATCAGGTGATGAACGATCTGATGCACAGCCCCAAGCATCGCCAGAACATCCTGCGGCGCAATGTCGGCGAGATCGGCATCGGCTTCGTGCCCCGCACCGGGAACCAGGGGCCGTGGTGGGTGCAGGTCTTCGCCAAGCCCTGCTGATCCGGCAAGCCCACCGGCATATCACTAATAACACCCCTTGACGCGGCGCCCCTCGGTGCCGCGTCATGCTGTTTTGCCGTGTTTTCCAGCCATTTCACCCGATTTTGGCGGCTTTTTGCTTGCGCACAAATGACGATCCATTTACGACATATTTTGTCGTTTTTGGAGAGTGTCGCACCTGTCGCGGCGCAATTGCCCTTCGCCGGATGCGAGGGGTCCGGTTCTGAACCTGCGCGTATCGCGCCCGTTACCGGCCAAGACAATCCGCGGGCCCGGAGCAACGGCAGCGCGACCGGGTCTGACACGAACAAGCTGCACGAAACAGGAGTAGAGATTCATGACCACGAAACACGCATCCCTTTGGCTTGCCGCCTCGATCTGCGCGCTTGCCGCCGTGCCCGCCGCGGCGCAGGACTGCGGAAGGGTCACCATTGCCGAGATGAACTGGGCCTCGGCAGGGGTTGCCGCCTGGGTGGACAAGATCATCCTGGAAGAAGGCTACGGCTGCGAGGTCGAGCTGGTGACGGGCGATACCATGCCCACCTTCACCTCGATGAACGAGAAATCCGAGCCCGACATGGCGCCCGAACTGTGGGTCAATGCCGTGCGCACCGCTCTGGATGCCGCCGTGGGCGAGGGGCGCATGGTGATCGCCGCCCCGATGCTGTCGGACGGGGGTGTCGAGGGCTGGTGGATTCCGAAATACGTTGCGGACGCGAATCCCGACATCAAGACCGTCGAGGATGCCCTTGCCCATCCCGAACTGTTCCCCGCGCCCGAAGATCCCTCGCGCGGGGCGATCCACAACTGCCCCTCGGGGTGGAACTGCCAGGTCTCGACCTCGAATCTCTATCGCGCCTTCGGGGCGGAGGACAAAGGGTTCGATCTGGTCGATACCGGCTCGGCCGCGGGGCTTGATGGCTCGATCGCCAATGCCTACGAGCGTGAGCAGGGCTGGCTGGGCTATTACTGGGCTCCGACCGCCATCCTGGGCAAATACGAGATGGTTCGCCTCGATTTCGGCGTGCCGAACGACAAGGAAAACTGGGACGCCTGCACCTCGCAGCCCGATTGCCCCGATCCGAAGGTCAACGCCTACCCGGTTTCGGACGTGTTCACCGTCGTGACCAAGGCCTTCGCCGAAAAGGCGGGGGTTGCGATGGATTATGTTCAGACCCGCAAATGGGACAACCAGACCGTGGGCGCAATCCTGGCCTGGATGGATGACAACCAGGGCACCAACGAGGATGCCGCGATCTATTTCTTCGAAACCTACCCGGACATGTGGAAATCCTGGGTTTCGCAAGAGGTTGCGGCAAAAGTCGAAGCGGCTCTCTGATCCGGTTCGATCCAAACCAATAGGGGGCGCGGCTTCGATCCGCGCCCCGAACTGTTTCATCACCCGCCCGCCGGGCACAGCAACCAAGCAAGGAACATAGCTGATGGCAACTCAGTGCTGGGGACTACCCGCGGCCCTGTGCGATTTTCCGTCGCTGGACAACGCCACGCTGCGCACCATGCGCAAGAACATCGACGGCGGCTTCCGCGATATCGTGCGCACCTGGTCCGAGGCGATCGACGCCGCTACCGCACCGCTGCAAATCTTTCTGAACACTCTGGAAAAAGCGTTTACCGGCGCCCCCTGGATCGTGGTGCTTGTCGTTCTCATGGCCGTTGTCTGGCTCGCCTCGCGCAACTGGCGAACCGTGGTGGGAACTGCTATCGCCATGTGCGGGATCGGATATTTCGGGCTTTGGGAAGACACGATGGTCACGCTGGCCATGGTGACCGTCTGCACCATCGTCGCGGTCATCATCGGTCTGCCGGTCGGTATTCTTGCCGCACGCTCGGACCGGGTGCAGGCCTTCGTCACGCCGGTTCTGGATGTGATGCAGACGCTTCCCTCGTTCGTCTACCTGATCCCGGTCGTGGTGATCTTCGGCATCGGCAAGGTGCCGGGCCTGATCGCGGTGGTGATCTATGCGGTGCCGCCGATGATCCGGCTGACCAATCTCGGGATCCGCCTTGTGGACAAGGAAGTGATCGAGGCGGCGGACGCCTTCGGCTCGTCCCGGCGGCAGAAGCTTTGGGGGGTGCAGCTTCCGCTTGCGCTGCCCACGATCATGACCGGCGTGAACCAGACCATCATGATGAGCCTTGCGATGGTCGTCGTGGCCTCGATGGTCGGGGTCGGCGGGCTGGGCAAAAACGTGCTTCAGGCGATCAACAACCAGTTCTTCACCGTGGGCTTCCTGAACGGCTTTGCGCTGGTCGCCATTGCCATCATTTTCGACCGCACCAGCCAGGCCTTCGGCAAACGGCTGCAGAAACACCGGGAGGCCGGCCATGACTGACATGCAGACGCTGGACGCCGACACGGCCGATGCCGCCGCCAAAAGCGGGATCGAGATCCGCAATCTCTACAAGATCTTCGGCTCCAATCCCGGGCGCTACATCAAAGCCGTGAAGGACGGGATGAGCAAGGAAGATCTGAACAACCGGCACAACCATGTGCTGGGCCTTCAGGACATCAACCTTGTCATTCCACCGGGCGAGATCACGGTGATCATGGGGCTTTCGGGCTCGGGCAAATCGACGCTGATCCGCCATATCAACGGGCTGATCGCACCGACTGCGGGCGAGATCCTTTATGAAGGCCGCGACGTGGTTGCCATGAACGCGGCTGCGCTTCAGGACTTCCGCCGCCGCAAGACGGCGATGGTGTTCCAGAAATTCGCGCTGCTGCCGCACCGCACGGTACTGGAGAACACCTGCTACGGGCTGGACATCCAGGGCGTTGCGCGCAGCGAAAGTGAGAAGGTCGCGCGCAAATGGATCGACCGCGTGGGCCTTGCCGGCTTTGAGGGCAACTACCCCGCGCAGCTTTCGGGCGGCATGCAGCAGCGCGTGGGCCTTGCGCGCGCGCTTGCGAACGATGCCGACATCCTGCTGATGGACGAGGCCTTCTCGGCGCTCGATCCACTGATCCGCATGGACATGCAGAAGGTGCTGCTGGAGTTGCAGGAAGAGCTGCACAAGACCATCATCTTCATCACCCATGACCTTGATGAGGCGTTGCGCCTTGGCGACACGATCGCAATCCTGCGCGACGGCGCGATGGAACAGGTGGGAACGGGGCAGGATATCGTCCTGCGCCCGGCGAACGATTACATCGCCGCCTTCGTGCGCGAGGTCAATCGCGGCCGCGTCATTCAGGCGGCTACCCTTGCCCGCCCCCGCACCGCGGACGAGCCAGAGCCGGAAATGACGGTTCCGGGCCGCGTGGTGCTGGAAAAGATCGCCAAGAAGATGACCGATGCCGGGGTGAACCTTGCGAAGGTCACCGACAAGGCGGGGCGCGAACTTGGCGTGATCGACCTTGCGGCGATCGTCGGCGCCATGGTCACGCCGGCCGCGGCGGAAGACGCCTGAACCCGAACCGGCGGGCGAACCTCAGCGCCCGCCCGCCGGCCCCAGCTTTGTCAGCCGTGCGGCATTGGCCGTGGCACGGCGGCGGATCGGGGCAAGCCCCGCATGCATCACCTTGTGCGCATCTTCCCCTGCAAGGGCCGCGCGCGTCGCCGCGGCGACCGATTGCGCCGCAACCCGCGGCTTTTCGGCGATCATGCGCGACACCTCCGAGGGTTGGGTTGCCCAAAGCCCCATCATACCGGCCAGACGCAGCGCGATCACTGTCTGCGAGGCGATCCCGATACGGGTCAGCTCCATCGAAAGACGCCATTGCGCAAAGGGATCAAAGCTCATGGCCGCGACCTTCTTGGACAGAGGCGCGACATGCGAGGGGTTACAATACCAAAATTACTTGCCACAGGGCCTCCAAGACCGAACACCCCCCTAGGCACAGCTTGCGCCTTCCGGAGCCGAAATAAAACCCCCTCATCCGGCCCCACTTTTATGCACGTTGCAATTTACACACGCCGGCACGCGGAAAAAACTTGCCTGACCCGGAATGCACAGCACATGTGCATGGTGTCTGTTGACAAGGCCTTGCGATTTTGAACCTAACGGTTCAGACAATCCGCTCTTCATACAGGCTGCGAAGAGACTGCGAAATTTCACAGGGAACGAACAGAAATGATCAAACGCTTCATCATCGCGATCGTCCTTCTTGGGGTGATCGGCGGCGGCATCGTCGGGTTCAACATGTTCCGCTCCCAGATGATTGCCCAGTTCTTCGCCACCATGAAACCGGCCCCCGTCACGGTATCGGTCAGCACGGTCGAACCGGCCCGCTGGACCCCCGGTCTTGACGCTATCGGCACCGCGCGCGCCGCGCAGGGGGTCGATCTGGCCATCGAAGCGCCCGGCATCGTGCGCGAGGTCGCCTTCCAGGCCAATGACCGGATCGAGAAGAGCCAGCTCATGGTGCAGATCGACGACCGGACGGAACGTGCCGACCTTGCCGCCGCCCAGGCCGCGCTTGACCTGGCCGAAACGGCGCTTGCCCGCGTGCGCGAACTGCGCGAACGCGGAGTTTCGGCCACCACCACGCTGGATACCGCCGAGGCACAGGCCGTCGAAGCCCGCGCCACCGTGGCCAAGCTGAACGCCGTGCTGGAAACAAAGCGCCTTGTCGCGCCCTTCGCCGGTATCGTCGGCATCCCGCAGGTCGAGCAAGGCCAGTTCGTGACCGCCGGAACGGTTTATGCAACGCTGCAGGACCGCGACAACATGCGTGTCGACTTCAACCTGACCGAACAGCAGGTCGGGATGATCAGCGACGGACAAAAGGTATCGGTGACAACCGAGGTCGGCGATCTGACGCTGGACGGCGCGGTGATCGGGATCGAACCGAAGATCGACCCGAACTCGCGGTTGGTGACGATTCGTGCCGATGTCGATGGTGCGCAGGGCCGGCTGACGCCGGGCCAGTTCCTGCGGGTGCGCGTGCATCTTCCGGAAGAGGACAACGTGATTTCCTTGCCTCAGACCGTCGTGAGTTCAACGCTTTACGGCGATTCCGTGTATGTCGTGCGCGCGGCGGAAACCGCCGAGGATCCCGAGAAGGTCGAACAGGTTTTCGTGACCCTCGGCCGGCGCGCGGGCGACCGGGTCGAAATCACCACGGGCCTTAACGCGGGCGACCGGGTCGTAAATGCGGGCCAGAACAAGCTTTCCGGCGGCGCTCCGGTCGTCATCGACAATTCGGTTTCACCCGATACGGCGGCGCAGGCCGGCGGGAACTGAGGCGCAGAAGATGCATTTCACCGAACTTTTCATCCGTCGCCCCGTACTCTCGAGCGTGCTTGGCGCATTCATGTTGTTGCTGGGACTGCAGGCAGCCTTCAACCTGCCCCTGCGCCAATATCCCGAAGTCGACGAGACCGTGGTGACGATTACCACGGTCTATCCCGGCGCCGCGCCCGAACTGATCCAGGGCTTCATCACTGCCCCCATCGCGGCGGCAGTCTCGACCACCGAGAATATCGACTATGTGACCTCGCAGTCGCGCCCCTCGGCCAGCGTGGTTTCGGTCCAGATGCAGCTCGGCGCCGATCCGGACGTGGCCCTGACCGAGGTTCTGGCCAAGGTCCAACAGGTGCGCGGGCAACTGCCCGGCGAGGCCGAAGACCCGGTCATCGTGAAGGGCAACGGCCAGCAGTTCGCCTTGATGTATCTGGCGGCCCTGAACCCCAACATGACGCCCGAACAGCTGACGGAATATCTTGACCGTGTGATCCGTCCGCGCATGTCCACGATACCCGGCGTGGCCGAGATCCAGATCATCGGCGCAGCCAACTATGCCATGCGTGTATGGCTCGATCCGCTTCGGCTTGCTGCGCGAGGCGTGACCGCGTCCGAGGTGCTGACCGCGATCCGGGCTTCGAACTTCCTTTCGGCGCCCGGCAAAACCGAGAACGAATTCGTCGCCCAGTCCATCTCGCTCAAATCGACCCTGCAAACCCCGGCGGCCTTCGGCGCCCTGCCGATCCGTGCGGATGGCGATGCGGTGGTCCGGTTGCGCGATGTGGCGCGGGTCGAGCTTGCCTCGGCCGATCGCGACGCGATCGTGACGTTCAACGGCCAGCCCGGCACATTCATCGGCGTTTTCCCGACCCCGGCCGCGAACCCGCTCGATACCGCGGGCGCGGTGGTGGCCGAACTGCCCGCCATCAACGACACCCTGCCCCAGGGGATGTCGATCGAGCTGGTCTACGATTCGACCGAAACTATCTCGGCCTCGATCGACGAGGTGTTCAAGACCATCGTCGAGGCCGTCGCCATCGTCATCGTGGTGATCCTGCTGTTCCTTGGCTCGTTCCGTTCGGTTGTGATGCCTGTCGTGACCATTCCGCTGTCACTGGTGGGGGTGATGGCGGTGCTGCTGGCGCTTGGCTATTCGATCAACCTTCTGACGCTGCTGGCCATGGTGCTTGCCATCGGGCTTGTGGTGGATGACGCCATCGTCGTGGTCGAGAACATCCACCGCCATATCGAGGACGGAATGAAACCGTTGCCCGCCGCCGTCCAGGGCATGAAAGAGATTACCGGCCCGGTCATCGCCATGACCATCACGCTGGCGGCCGTGCTTGCGCCTCTGGCCTTCACCGGCGGGTTGACGGGCACGCTGTTCACCGAGTTCGCCTTTACCCTTGCGGGCGCGGTGATCCTTTCGGGGGTGATCGCGCTGACGATCACACCGATGATGTCGGCACGGCTTCTCAGCCACGATCATACCTCGAAGCTGCAACAGTGGGTCGACCGCAAGTCGGACTGGCTGGCGGGGTGGTATGGCCGGCGCGTCGGGTCGTCGCTCGATTACCGTCCGGTTACGATCCTGATGGTGGCGGTTCTGGTGGGGGTGACCGGGTTCATGTTCGTGAACACCTCGTCCGAACTGGCCCCGGAAGAGGATCAGGGCGCGCTCTTTGCCTTCCTGAACGGGCCGCGCTACGCGACGAACGAATATACACAGATGTATATCGACCAGATCGGCGAAAAGACCGCGGATATCGAAGAGGTCCGCACAGATTTCTCGATCGCGGGTTTCAACGGCGCAAGCAATACCGGCATCAACATCTGGGCGCTGAAGGACTGGGCCGACCGGTCGCGCAGCCAAGCCGAGATCCAGCAGGATATCCAGGCACGCCTTGATACCTCGCCCGGCGTGCAGGGCTTTGTCTTCGCTCCGCCGACGCTTCCGGGCACCGGGGGGGGCTTGCCGATCTCGGTGGTGATCCAGTCGATCCATTCGGCCGACCGCGTGGCGGAGGTTGCCGATGAGATCAAGGCAAAGGCCATGACCTCGGGCAAGTTCATCGTCGTGCAAAGTTCGCTGGCCTTCGATGCGCCCGAAGTGCGCGTGACGATCGACCGCGACCGCGCGGCCACGCTCAATGTCCCCGTCTCGGAGATCGGGGCGACGCTCGGGCTTCTGGTGGGCGGTGGCGCGGTGGCGCAATTCGACCGAGATTCCAACAGCTACGACATCATCACGCAGGTCCCGCGCGAGGATCGCGGCAATCCCGAACAACTGGGCAAGTTCTATGTTCGCACGGCCACCGGCGACATGGTGCCGCTGTCTTCGGTGGTGACCATCGAAACCGGCGTCGCCGCCGCCTCGATCGAGCAGTTCAACCAGCTGAACTCGGCCACGATCACTGCCCTGCCGATGCCCGGCCAGTCCACCGGCGACGGCCTGACCGAGATTGTGAACGCCGCGCAGGAGGTGATGCCCGACGGCTTCTTCATCGAGTATTCGGGTCAGTCGCGGCTTGAGGTGAAGCAAGGCAACACCATACTTCTGGCCTTTGCGGCCGCGATTCTGGTGATCTATCTGGTGCTTGCCGCGCAGTTCGAAAGCTTCCGCGATCCCTTCATCATCCTGATGTCGGTGCCGCTGACGATCTTCGGCGCGGTGCTGCCGCTCAATCTCGGTCTCGGCACGCTGAACATCTATTCGCAGGTTGGCCTGATCACGCTGATCGGCCTGATCACCAAGCACGGCATCCTGATGGTGGAATTCGCCAACCAGCAGCGCGAGGAACACGCCCTGTCGCGGCGCGATGCGATCGTCGAGGCCGCCAAGATCCGCCTGCGCCCGATCCTGATGACCACCGCCGCGATGGCGCTTGCGGTGGTGCCGCTGATCCTGGCCGAAGGGGCGGGTGCGGCGGCGCGTCAGGCGATGGGGATGGTGATCTTCTCGGGCCTCTTGATCGGCACCTGCTTCACGCTTTTCGTGGTGCCGATGTTCTACACGCTGATCTCGCCGTCCGACAAAGCCTGGCGCGCCACGCGCGAGGCGCGTCTGGCGGCAGGCTGATACAGCGGCTGTCGCGGCCGGTTAACCCCGGCCGCGATGCCCCTTATCCCCGAGCATCCTCAAGCATCATCGCCGCGCATTTCTCGGCGATCATCATCACGGGCGCGTTGGTATTGCCCGAGGTGATGGTGGGCATGACCGAGGCATCCGCGATGCGCAGCCCGTCAAGCGCCTTCAGCCGCAGGCGCGGATCGACCACGGCACCGTCATCCGCCCCCATCCGGCAGGTGCCCACGGGATGGAAGATCGTGGTGCCGATGTCGCCCGCCGCGCGCACAAGATCCTCTTCGCTGCTGTAGTCCGGCCCGGGCCTAAACTCTTCGGGGGAAAAGCGGGCGAAGGCGGGCTGCCGCACGATCTCGCGCGTCTGCCGGATCGCCTGCGCGGCAACGCGCCGGTCACCATCGGTGGACAGGTAGTTCGGGGCGATCGCCGGGGCATCGCGGAAACTGGCGCTGCGCAGATGCACCGAACCCCGGCTTTCGGGGCGCAGGTTGCATACGCTGGCGGTCATCGCCGGAAAGTCGTGCACCGCATCTCCGAACTTGTCGAGGCTGACCGGCTGGAGGTGATATTCCAGATCCGGCGTGTCCTTTTCGGGGAAAGAGCGTGTGAAGATCCCCGCCTGACTGGGCGCCATGGCCATGGGGCCGGATCGAAAGGCCACATATTGCAACCCGATCATCGCCTTACCGAACAGCGAGTTGGCCATCGTGTTCAGCGTCCGCACACCCTTCACCTTGTAGATCAGGCGCAGTTGCAGATGGTCTTGCAGGTTCTCGCCCACACCCGGAACCTCGATGCGGGGGGTGATGCCGTGCGCGGCAAGCACATCCCCCCGCCCGATCCCCGACAGCTCGAGCAGATGCGGGCTGCCGATGGCCCCCGCGGCCAGCACGGTTTCCCCGGCCTGCACCTCGTAAGGGGCATTGTCGCGCAGGTAGCGCAGGCCCGTCACGCGGCCCTCGGCGATCAGCAGCCGTTCGACCTGCGCGCCGGTCACGATATGCAGGTTGGGGCGGCGGGCGGCGGGGCGCAAAAAGGCCTTGGCCGCGTTCCAGCGCCAACCGCTGCGCTGTGTGACATGGAAGTAACCGCCCCCCTCGTTGTTGCCACGGTTGAAATCGGGGGTGCGGGGGATACCGGCCTCTTCGGCGGCGTCGAGGAACGCATCGAGCACGTCCCACCGTACGCGCGCGCGTTCCACCCGCAGCTCTCCGCCCGCGCCATGCAGGTCCGAGGCGCCTTCGAAGAAATCCTCGTGGCGGGTGAACATCGGCAGCACGTCGTCCCAGCCCCAGCCGGTGCAGCCCGCCTGCGCCCACTGGTCGTAATCGCGCGCCTGTCCGCGCATGTAGATCATGCCGTTGATCGAGGAACAGCCCCCTAGGATGCGCCCGCGGGGATAGATCAGGCTGCGCCCGTTCAGGCCCTTGTCGGCCTCGGTCCTGAAACCCCAGTCGGTGCGCGGATTGCCGATGCAGTAGAGATAGCCCACCGGAATATGCACCCAGTGGTAATTGTCGCGCCCACCCGCCTCAAGCAGAAGGACGCGGTTGCGCGGATCTTCGGACAGCCGGTTGGCAAGCACGCAGCCCGCGCTTCCGGCGCCCACGACGATATAATCATACCGGTCCAATCTTCCCCCCCTTCGGCATTTCCCCGACTGTCCCAATCCCTGCGGAACATGGCAAGGGGCCAGCGACATCTGGCCACATGCTTGCATATGCCGCGCGCGGCGGCTTCTATGGCGCAACCTTGCCCGGATGGACCCGATTTGACGATCTATCGCCTGCTTCTCTCTGTCGTTTTCCCGCTTTTGCTCGGGCGGCTTGTGCTGCGCGTCCTGCGCGGCAAGGAAGGCCTGCGCGACCTTGGCGAAAGGCTGGGGGGCGGGCAGGCGGCCGGGGGGCGTGCGGTGTGGCTTCATGGTGCTTCGAACGGGGAACTGGCCTCGGTCCGGCCGCTGGCCGAGGCGCTGCTGCGCGCCGATCCCGGCCTTGCGCTGCTGATCACCGCCAATACGCTGACGGGGCGGGATTTCGCGCGAAGCTGGGGGCATGAGAGGGTCCGGGTGGCGCTTGCGCCGCTGGACCACCGCCTTGCCGTGGCGCGGTTCCTGCGCCGCCACGATCCGCAAGCCCTGCTGATCGTCGAAAACGAGCTTTGGCCCAACCGGATCGAGATGGCGGCGGCCCGCGGCCTGCCCGTCATCGTGCTGGGCGCGCGCATGTCCCAAAGCTCGGCCCGGAACTGGGCGCGGCTTGCGGGCCTTGCACGGCGCCTGATGGAACGGATCGGCGCGCTGTCGGCGCAGGACGCGGCGTCCGAGGAACGCTTCGTCTCGCTCGGGCTGGACCGGGGGCGGCTCTTGCCGCGCACCAACCTCAAGACCGCCTATGCCGCAGCACCGCCGGACACGGCCTTCCCCGACCTGCCGCGCGCGCGCACGATCCTTGCCGCCTCGACCCATGAGGGCGAGGAAGAGGTGGTGCTGCGCGCCTTTGCCCTTGCCCGCGCGGCGCGGCCCGACCTGCGGCTGATCCTTGCCCCGCGCCACCCCCGCCGCGCACGCCAGATCGGGGCCGAGATCCGCGCGGCGGGATTTGCCTTCGGACAAAGGTCCACGGGGGACGCGCCGGGGGAGGCGCCGGTCTACCTGGCCGACACGATGGGCGAGATGGCGAACTGGTATGCCGCCGCGGGGGTCTGTTTCGTAGGCGGCTCGCTGGCCCCGCGGGGCGGCCACACCCCGTTCGAGCCCGCCGCCTATGGTGCGGCGATCCTGCACGGCCCGGACGTGTCGAATTTCGCCCCGGTCTATGCCGCGCTGGATGCGGCCGGCGGCGCGCAAGAAGTCCGCGATGCCGAAAGCCTGGCCCGCGCCCTTGACGCGCTTTCCGATCCGCAGGCGCAGGCCCGCATGGCAGAGGCCGCGCGCTTGGCCCTGTCGTCCCTGTCGCAGGATGCCGATCAGGGCAGCCTCGTGCAGGCCGTCCTTGCCCTTGTCGCCGAAGGCGCACCCCGCCCCTGAGATGCCGGCCACGGCACCTGCGGGCTTGCATTTATCCGGCCAGGGAATAGATCATCATGTATCAGACAGGTGCAAAAATGATCCGGTTTTCGCTCAGATGCGATCAAGGCCACGGCTTCGACAGCTGGTTCCAGTCTTCCGAGGGCTTTGAGAGGCTTGCGGCGGCCGGGCTGGTTGCCTGCGCGGTCTGTGGCTCGGCCAATGTGGAAAAGGCGCTGATGGCCCCCGCACTGCGGACCGAGCGGCAGGATCGGCCCGAAGGCAGCGATCCGGCCGGGCAGCTTTCCAAGCCGGAAACCGAGGTGGAACAGGCCATCGCCGCCCTGCGCAAGCACCTTGCCGACAATTCCGATTATGTCGGAATGAACTTCGCTGCCGAGGCCCGCGCCATGCACGAAGGCACCGTGCCCGAGCGCCCGATACACGGCGAAGCCAAGGCCGAGGACGCCCGTACCCTGATCGAGGACGGCATTCCCGTGACGCCACTGCCCTTCCTGTCGCCGCGCAAGACGAACTGAACGCTTGCACCCTTCGCCCACTGCGCCATCATGGACGGGGGCACGGCAATCACGGAGGGTCCGACATGGCAGTTCTCATTACCGGGGCGAACCGCGGCATCGGCGCGGCACTTCTGTCGCATTACCGGCAAGAGGGCCGCGCGGCCTTTGGCACCGCGCGCAAACCCGTGGGCGACCAGCTTCCGCTTGATGTCACCAGCGCCGAAAGCCAGCACGCGCTTGCGCGGCGGCTGAACGGCATGCCGATCTCGTTGCTGGTCTGCAATGCCGGGGTCTATCCCGACAAGGGCCAATCTCTGGACAGGGGCTATCCGCCCGCCCTGTGGCAGGCCGCCTTTGCGGTGAACGTGACGGGCGTGTTCCTGACCATCCAGTCGCTGCTGCCGAACCTGCGCGCGGCCACGGGCAAGATCGCGATCCTGTCCTCGACCATGGCCTCGGATGCGAATGCGCCGGGCGGCAGCTATATCTACCGCGCTTCGAAGGCGGCGGCGCTGAACCTCGGGCGCAACCTTGCCGCCGACCTTTCCCCCGAGGGGATCGCGGTGGGGATCTATCACCCCGGATGGGTCAAGACCGACATGGGCGGCCCCGGCGCCGAAATCGCGCCAGCCCAAAGCGTGGCGGGCCTTGCGGCGCGTTTTGCCGCACTTTCCCCCGCCACGACAGGCTGCTTCGAGGCATGGGACGGAAGCCCAATTCCGTTCTGAACACGATTTCCCCTTGCGGCGCGGTGTCACGATCTCTTGCATGCGCCCGCCCCTTCCGCTAGCAGAAGCGCAATTCTTTCGGGCGGTCCAGGGGGGTATCCATGCCGCTTCTCGTGATGAAATTCGGCGGCACCTCGGTGGCCGATCTGGCGCGCATCCAGAATGCGGCCGAAAAGGTCCGCCGCGAGGTCGAACGCGGCTATGACGTGATCGTCATCGTCTCGGCCATGTCGGGCAAGACGAACGAGCTGGTGGGCTGGGTCGAACAGACCTCGCCGCTGTTCGACGCGCGCGAGTACGATGCCGTCGTAGCCTCGGGCGAAAACGTCACCGCCGGGCTGATGGCGCTGACCCTGCAAGAGATGGGCGTGCCCGCACGTAGCTGGCAGGGCTGGCAGGTGCCGATCAACACGACCTCCGCGCATTCGGCGGCGCGCTTCGTGTCGATCCCGCGCGACAATATCGACACGAAATTCGCGGAAGGCATGAAGGTCGCCGTGGTGGCAGGCTTTCAGGGGGTTTCGCCCGAAGGGCGCATCACCACGCTGGGGCGCGGCGGGTCGGACACCACGGCCGTGGCCTTCGCCGCCGCCTTCGGCGCGGAACGCTGCGACATCTACACCGATGTGGACGGCGTCTATACCACCGATCCGCGCATCTCGGCCAAGGCGCGCAAGCTTGACCGCATCGCCTATGAAGAGATGCTGGAACTTGCCTCGCTTGGCGCGAAGGTGCTGCAAACCCGCTCGGTCGAGCTGGCGATGCGCTATGATGTGCGCCTGCGGGTGCTGTCCTCGTTCGAGGATACCGACGAAAACTCTGGAACCCTGGTCTGCGGCGAGGAAGAACTCATGGAATCGAAAGTCGTCTCGGGTGTCGCCTATTCGCGCGACGAAGCGAAAATGACCCTCGTCACCGTCGAGGACCGCCCCGGCATCGCCTCGGCGATCTTCGGGCCGCTGTCCGAGGCGGGCGTGAACGTGGACATGATCGTCCAGAACATCTCGGAGAAGAACTACGAAGGCCACCCCGAGCCGGTGACCGACATGACCTTCTCGTGCCCGATCAACCAAGTCGCGCGCGCGAAAAAGGCGATGGAGGATGCCCGCGCCAGCGGCAGCATCAAATATGACGACCTGAACGTGGATACCGAGGTGGCGAAGGTTTCCGTGGTGGGAATCGGCATGCGTTCACACGCAGGGGTTGCAGCGACGATGTTCAAGGCACTTGCTGCTGAAAACGTGAACATCAAGGTTATCTCCACGTCCGAAATCAAGATTTCGGTCCTGATCGACCGGAAATATATGGAACTGGCGGTTCAGGCACTCCATGATGCCTTTGAACTGGAGAAATCGGCCTGATCTTGCAGGCCCTTGGTCCGTGGGGGCTGACCGCGCAACATGCCAGACCGCAGTAACAGCGACAGCCGCACCCTGCTGCGACGTCTGCGCGACACGCTTGCGACCCCCGGCAAGGGGCAGGAGCGGCTGGACCGGATCACCCATCTGATCGCCGATTCCATGGGCACGCAGGTGTGCTCGATCTACCTGTTCCGCGACCCCGAGACGCTGGAACTCTGCGCGACCGAAGGGCTGAACCCCGACTCGGTCCACCAGACGCGGCTGAAACTCGGCGAAGGACTCGTGGGCCGCGTCGCCCGTTCGGGCCTGCCGATCAACACCGGCGATGCCCCCTCGGCGCGCGGCTTCCGCTATATGCCCGAAACCGGGGAAGAGGTGTTTTCCTCTTTCCTCGGCGTGCCGATCCAGCGTGTGGGCGAAAGGCTGGGCGTGCTGGTGGTGCAGTCCAGATCGGCGCGCGAATTCTCGGAGGACGAGGTCTACGGGCTTGAGGTCGTGGCCATGGTCCTGGCCGAGATGACCGAGCTTGGCGCCTTTGTCGGCGACGGCGAGGGGATCGGCGCCGCGCATCGCTTTCCGATCACCTTCCGCGGCGCCACCGGGCAGGAAGGCGCCGCCGAGGGCCGCGTCTGGCTGCACGAGCCGCGCGTCGTGGTCACCAACCCCGTCGGCGACGACCCCGAGACCGAGCTTCAGCGCCTTGACGAGGCGGTGGAAAAGCTGCGCGCCCAGATCGACGAGATGCTGGCCGACAGCGCCGGGCTGGACAAAGAGCATCGGCAGGTTCTGGAAACCTACAAGATGCTGGCCCATTCACGCGGCTGGTTGCGCCGCATGGCCGAGGATATCGGGCTGGGCCTGTCGGCCGAGGCTGCCGTCGAAAAGGAACAGTCGACCGCGCGCACACGCCTTGCTCAGGCGCCCGACCCCTATCTGCGCGACCGGCTGCACGATATCGACGACCTGTCGAACCGGCTTTTGCGGATCCTGACGGGTCAGGGCAAGGATACCGGCGCCGAACTGCCCGAGAATCCGGTTCTCGTGGCGCGCAATATCGGCCCGGGCGAGCTTCTGGAATATGGCCGTGCGCTGCGCGGCGTGGTGCTTGAGGAAGGGTCCGTCGGATCGCATGCCGCGATCGTGGCACGCGCGCTGTCGATCCCGCTGGTGATCCATGCCGAGCGCATCCTGGCCGAGGCGCTGAACGGCGATGCGATCCTTGTCGATGGCGATCAGGGCGTTGCCCATCTGCGCCCCGAGGACAGCGTGGCCGCCGCGTTCCGCGACAAGATCGCCATGCAGACCGAGGCGCAGAAACGCTACGCCTCGCTGCGTGATCAGCCCGCGCAGGCGCTGTGCGGCACCACGGTGTCGCTGATGATGAATGCGGGGCTGATGGCCGACCTGCCGTCGCTTGCGGGATCGGGGGCCGATGGGGTCGGGCTTTTCCGGACCGAGCTGCAATTCCTGATCCGCACCCGCGTTCCGCGCCGGGGCGAGCTGGCCGCGCTTTACAGCCATGTGATGGATGCCGCACAGGGGCGGCGGGTCAATTTCCGCACGCTCGACATCGGCTCCGACAAGGTCCTGCCCTACATGAAGCCGCAGGACGAACCGAACCCCGCGATGGGATGGCGCGCGATCCGCGTGGGGCTGGACAAGCCGGGCGTGCTGCGCATGCAGCTTCAGGCGCTGATCCGCGGCGCGAAGGGCCGCCCGCTGACGGTGATGTTCCCCTTCATCGCCACGCCGGACGAATTCCACGAAGCCCGCGCGATGCTGCTGCACGAACGCGACCGGGAACGCGACAACGGCCAGCTTGCCCCGTCAGAGCTTTTGATCGGGGCGATGCTGGAAACGCCCTCGCTGGCCTATGCGCCCGACAGTTTCTTCCAGGCCTGCGATTTCATCTCGATCGGGGGCAATGACCTCAAGCAGTTCTTCTTTGCCGCCGACCGCGAGAACGAGCGCGTGCGCCGCCGCTACGATACGCTGGACACCGCCTTCCTGAACTTCCTTGAAACCATCGTGACGCGTTGCGCGGCCACGAATACGCAACTGTCCTTCTGCGGCGAGGATGCCGGGCGGCCGATCGAGGCGCTTGCCCTTGCGGCCCTGGGCTTTCGCACGCTGTCGATGCGGCCCGCCTCGATCGGGCCGGTCAAGCACCTGATCCGGCGCACCGATCTGGGTGCGTTGCGCGCGGTGATGGACGAGGCCCGCGCCCGCGGCGCCACGTCGGTGCGCGGCGATGTGATGCGCCACCTGGCCAATCCCTGACGCAAGGGCAGCGGCGCCCTAGCGCAGGATCCGCTGGCGCAGTTCCTCGCGCAGGTGTCCTTCGTCCTGACCGGCATCGCGCGCAAGGCGCTTCAGGCCGAAATGCACGCGCGCGATTTCCTGATAATAGCTGGTGAAGGTATAGTTGACCGCCGCCCCCGCCACGGCTCCCAGCACCGGCGCCGTCTGCGCCGCAAGCTTCTGGCCCAGCACCGCCGACAGCCTGGGCGCGACGCGCGCGATCAGGCCATTCACGCTTGCCCCGGTAATGGTGACGCGCGCGGTCAGAAAGCCCATATCCGTGCCGTCATCCTTGTCCAGCGGCCCGGCCGAGGCAAAGACCCGCAGGCATTCCACGCGCACCTCTTCCGAGGCCGGGTCGAACCCGTGTTCGGCGGCAATGCCCTGGATCGTGCGCAGCAGCATGGTGACGGTGAAGGGAAGCTCGGCCAGGGCCCCCGGCAGCCCGCTGAACCCGCCGGCCGCCCCCATCGCGGTTGTCAGCGCGCGGTTCATCCAGTCCTTCTGATCGGCCAGCACCCCGCGCGAGCGCCCCGCC
This sequence comes from Rhodobacter maritimus, assembly GCF_058747975.1. NCBI lineage: Bacteria > Pseudomonadati > Pseudomonadota > Alphaproteobacteria > Rhodobacterales > Rhodobacter > Rhodobacter maritimus. The sequence continues at coordinate 2,852,307 of NZ_CM179095.1, forward strand.
GCGTCCATCGCGGTTTCCAGCGCGCGCGCCGTGGCCCCTTCCAGCCCGTCACGCACCGGCGCGGGCAGTTTCGCCATCAGGTTTTCGGCCGATCCGCCTATATAGGCCAACACCTGCATGCCCAGACCGCTTGCCCCGCGATGGCGCGCGGCAAGGGCGTCAAGCTCGGCCAGGACCTGCGGATCGGTCACCGGCAAAAGGATCTCGGGTTCGGCGGGCATGGTGCGGCGTCCTTCTGATCTGTCGAAAGGATATGGGAAGCCGCGCGGGGCTGCACCAGATCAGGGCGCGGCCTTTTTGACCTCGCCCCGCACGCCGTCCCATGCGCCGGGCACGAGTTCGATCCCCAGAACGCGGTCCGGGTTGGTCGGCGGCGGCATGATCACGCCGTCCAGCCGTTCGAAGCCGAAGCGCGCGTAATAAGGGGCGTCGCCCACCAGAAGCACCCGCTCCCATCCCAGGCGGCGGGCCTCGGCCAGGCTTTCATGGATCAGAAGGCCGCCCAGCCCCTCGCCCTGACGGGTGGGGTGCACCGCGACCGGGCCCAGCAGCAGAACGCGCTTGCCCCCGACCTGCACGGGCCAGTAACGGATCACCGCGCCCAGCACCCCGTCTTCGCGCAGGGTCAGGCACAGCCCGGCCACCTTCGGCACCCCCTCGCGCAGCCGGTAAGAGGAAAGCGCGGTCCGCCCCGGCGCGAAACAAAGGTCGTAAAGCGCCTCTACCTCCCACCAGTCGGCCTCGGTCTCTTCCTCAAGCTGATACATCCATCCCCCCGGAATCATCTGGAAACGCGGGTAGCATGTGGTTAGGTCATGGGCAAACAGCAAAGGAGCGCGCATGTTCTACCGCCCGTCCGACGGTCACGGCCTGCCCCATAATCCGTTCAACGCCATCGTGGCCCCGCGCCCCATCGGCTGGATCGCCACGCGCGGCGCGGCCGGCGACAACCTTGCGCCCTATTCCTTCTTCAACGCGACGGCCTATGTGCCGCCGCAGGTCATGTTCGCCTCGACCTCGGCCAAGCCCGACCGTGGCGAGACCAAGGACAGCGTGGCGCAGATCCGCGAAACCGGGGTGTTCTGCGTCAACCTTGTGGATTCGGCGCTGAAGGACGCGATGAACGCAAGCTCAGCCCCGCTGCCGGCGGGGGTAGACGAATTTCTGCATGCCGGTCTGGAAAAGGCCGAATGCGAAACGATCGCCTGCCCGCGCGTGGCCGCGGCCCCCGCCGCGCTCGAATGCCGGATGACGCAGATCATCCCGCTTCTGGGCGCGCATAATTTCCTTGTTCTGGCCGAGGTGACCGGCGTCCACATCCGCCCCGACTGCCTGCGCGAGGGGCGGTTTGCCCCGCCCGACAGGCTGTCGCGGCTTGGCTATCACGATTATGCCGCCATACGGGACACGTTCGAGATGACGCGCCCCTAGCCCTGCCGCGCCCGGCGCTGCCGCACAAGCGTATAGACGCCGCTTGCGATGATGATCGCGGCCCCGATCAGCGTGGCCGCGTCGGGGCGTTCGCCAAAGACCAGCACGCCCAGGATCAGTGCGAAGATCAGGCGCGTGTAGCGAAACGGCGTCACCACCGCGACCTCTCCGATCCGCATGGCCGCCGTCAGCCCCCAATAGGCCGCCACGCCGAAGGCCGAGGCCGCAAGAAGCTGACCGGCCGCGGCCGTCCCCGGAACGGCCGCCCCGCCGGTATAGGCCAGGATCGCCCCGCCCGTGGGGATCAGCATGGCGAAGCCATAGATCCCAAGCTGCATGTTCGACAGGACCGGCGGCGCCGCGCGGGTGGCCAGATCGCGCCCGGCAAAGCCCAACATCCCCATCACGGTGAAAAGTGCCGCGGGCACGAACCCCTCCATCCCCGGCCGCAACACGATCAGCACGCCGACGAACCCGATCAGGATCGCGCTCCAGCGCCGGGGGCCGACCTTTTCGCCAAAAAGAAGCGCCGCCCCCGCAACCACCACAAGCGGCGTGGCCTGAAGGATGGCCGAGGCATTGGACAGCGGCGTCAGCGCGATCCCCAGCGTATAGCCCAGGCGGCCCATCACCTCCATCACCGCCTTGACGATCATCGGCCGGCTGAGGACCGCCGGATGCACGATCCGCTGCCCGCGCATCCGGGTCAGCGCCATGAAGGCCAGCATGCCGCACAGGCCGAAGATCATCAGCACCTCGCCCACCGGAAGGCTTTGCGTCGCGCGCTTGATGAACATGTCCTCAAGCGCGAAACCCGCCATCGCGGCGACCATCAGCACCGAGCCCCGGATGTTCTCCAACTTGCGCGCCCTCCCTGCGGTCTGCCGCTTCTCTATAAGGCCAATGCGCGGGGGGTGACAGTGCGTCGTTCCGGGGGCTTTTCGCCGCCGCGATGCGGGCCTAAGCTGCGGCACGGCAAAGCTTTCGGGGGATCTGGCATGAACAGGATGATCGGCGTCATCGGCGGCTCGGGCGTCTATGAGATCGCGGGGCTGCGCGATGCCGCCTGGATCGGCGTGGACACCCCCTGGGGAGCGCCTTCGGACCAGGTGCTGAAGGGCATCCTGGACGGCATGCCCATCGCATTCCTGCCCCGCCACGGGCGCGGGCATGTCCACAGCCCCTCCAGCGTGCCCTACCGCGCCAATGTCGACGCGCTCAAGCGCCTTGGCGTGACGGATGTGATCGCCGTCTCGGCGGTCGGCTCGCTGCGCGAGGATCGGGCGCCGGGCGATTTCGTCATCGTCGACCAGTATGTTGACCGCACCTTCGCGCGCGAGAAATCCTTCTTCAGCCCCGGCCTTGTGGGCCATGTCAGCCTGGCCCATCCCACCTGTGCGCGGCTGTCGACGCATTGCGCCCTTGCCGCCGAAGGGGCCGGCGTCATCGTCCACCGGGGCGGCACCTATCTGGCGATGGAGGGGCCGCAATTCTCGACCCTTGCGGAAAGCCGGATGTATCGCGCATGGGGCTGCGACGTGATCGGCATGACAGGCATGCCCGAGGCCAAGCTCGTGCGCGAGGCCGAGATGTGCTACGCCTCGGTCGCCATGGTCACCGATTACGACTGCTGGCACCCCGATCACGATGCGGTCGATGTCGCCACCGTCATCAAGACCCTGACCGCCAATGCCGGCGCGGCGCGCAGCATGGTCGCGCGCCTGCCCGCGCTGCTGGCCGGCGACGTTCCGCCCTGCCCCTGCGGCTGCGACCGCGCGCTTGACGCCGCGATCATGACAGCCCCCGAGCGGCGCGACCCCGAGCTTCTTCAGCGGCTCGATGCCGTTGCCGGACGCGTTCTTTCCCCCTGACCCCGGAGCCTTGATGAAAACCGTCAAAGACTACATCCGCACCATCGCCGATTTCCCCCATGAAGGGATCATGTTCCGCGATGTGACCACGCTGTTCGCCGATGCGCGGGGCTTTCGCATGGCGATCGACCAGTTGCTGCACCCCTGGGCGGGCGAGCGGATCGACAAGGTGGTGGGCCTTGAGGCACGCGGCTTCATCCTGGGGGGCGCGATCGCGCATCAGCTTTCCAAGGGCTTCGTGCCGATCCGCAAGAAGGGCAAGCTGCCGGGCCAGACCATCAGCCAGAGCTACAAGCTGGAATATGGCGAGGCGATCATGGAAATCCACGAGGACGCCCTGCAACCCGGAGAGCGCGTCCTGATCGTCGACGACCTTCTGGCCACGGGGGGCACCTGCGAGGCCGGGATCAAGCTTGTCGAACGGCTGGGTGCGGAAATCGTCGGCTGTTCCTTCGTGGTGGACCTGCCCGAGCTGGGCGGGCGGCGCCTGCTGGAAAGCCTTGGGGTGCCGACGACGGTCCTGTGCGAATTCGACGGCGCCTGACCCGCCGGCCGCCGCTAACGCTTCGTCAACGCGAATCGCGCTAATCCGGCAGGGCCGTCCGGTTCGGCTGCTTGCAACATGTGAACCGAAGGCGCCGCGCCCTGCCGTTCCCCTCGGCGGGGCGCCTTTCGCCTATGGCGCGGCGCGCAGCACCGCACCGGGATTCATGATCCCCGCCGGATCGAGCGCATCTTTGATCGCCCGCATCACCGCCAGCTTGGTGGGATCGCCGTATCGCTCCAGATCGGGCACCTTCATGCGCCCCACCCCATGCTCGGCCGAGACCGAGCCGCCAAGCGCATCGACGATCTCGTGCACGCACTCCTTGATGCGGCCCCGCGCGCCTTCATATTCCGCGCGGCTGCGGCCGGGAACGGGGAAGACGTTGTAATGCAGATTGCCGTCACCGACATGGCCAAAGCAGTTGATGCGGAACGTCCCCAGTGCCGCAAGGGCGGCATCGGCACGCGCGATGAACTCCGGCAGGGCCGAAAGCGGCACCGAAATGTCGTGGCTGGAGATTGCGCCAATCCGGCGGTTCGCCTCGGGCAGGCTTTCGCGCAGGGCCCAGAAACCGGCGCGCTGCGCCCCGCTTTGCGCGATCACCCCGTCAAGGACCAGCCCGGCCTCCTGCCCTGCCTCGAACAGCCCCGAAAGGGCGGCCTCGGGGTCGATCCCCTCGGGCAGGCCAACCTCGACCAGCACCATCCATGCGGGGCGTTCGGCAAAGGGCTGGCGCAATTCGGGGCCGACCTCGTCAAGAAACAAAAGCCCCTGCCGCGCGATCAGCTCGAACGCCGAGACGCAGCCCGCCAGGCGCGCCTCGGCCATAGCCAGAAGCGCGAGCGCCTCGGCCGGGCCGGGCACGACCAGCATCGCCGTGCCGGTCGCGGCGGGGGGCGCATGAAGCCGCAGGGCGGCGGCGGTGATGATGCCAAGCGTGCCTTCGGCCCCGATCAGAAGATCCTTCAGATCGTAACCGGTATTGTCCTTGCGCAGCCGCTTCAGCCCGTGAAGCACGCGCCCGTCGGGCAGAACCGCCTCGAGCCCGAGGCACAGATCGCGCGCATTGCCATAGCGCAGCACGTTGACGCCCCCGGCATTGGTCGACAGGCAGCCGCCGATCCGCGCGCTGCCCTGACTGGCCAGCGACAGCGGGAAAAGCCGGCCCGCGGCCCCGGCAGCCTCCTGCACCTGTTGCAGGGTCGCGCCGGCCTCGACGATCAGCACGTTGCCCGCCGGATCGCAGGCCCGGACTGCCGCCATCCGCTCGGTCGACAGGATCACGCAGGGCGGGCTGTCCGCGGCGATCTGGCCACCGACCAGCCCCGTGCCACCGCCATAAGGCACGATGCCGACCCGTGCCGCCGCACAGGCACGGACCACGGCGGCCACCTCGTCGGTCGCGCGAGGCCGGACAAGAAGGCCGCCCCCGGCGCGGTAGCGGCCGCGCAGCTCTTCAAGGTAGCGCGGCGCGGGAACCTCGGCCGAAAGCCCCGGAACGGCGCGGCGCAGCTTTTGCGCGAATGTCTCGTCGGCAGGGTTCAGCATGGATTTTTCGCCCCTTTCGTCCGGGTCCGGGCACGGGCCGGATCAGCAGATATCGGTCCGCCCCCGGCGGTCGCCGCGCAGGTTGGCGTAAAGCACATGGTTGCGCCAGCGGCCGTTGATCTGAAGATAGCTTTGCGCGACGCCTTCGTATTTGAAGCCCGACTTTTCCAGCACCCCGCGCGAGGCGGCGTTTTCGGGCAGGCAGGCGGCCTCGATCCGGCTCAGGTCCAGAACGGTGAAGGCGTAATGCGTCAGGGCGCGGATCGCCTCGCGCATATAGCCCTCGCGGGCGTGGCGCGCGCCGACCCAATAGCCCAGGGTGCCGGCCTGGGCCGGGCCGCGCCGGATATTGTCCAGCGTGATCGCGCCAAGCAACACGTCGTCTTCCCGCCGGATCAGGAACAGCGGCAGCGCCGTGCCCGCGCTTTCCGCCCGCGCCGCCCAGTAGACCCGGTTCGAGAACGCCTTGCGCGCCAGATGGTCCGGCGACCAGGACGGCTCCCACGGGGTGAGGAAGGCGCGGCTTTCCTCGCGCAGGGCCGACCAGGCGCGATAATCGCCATGCACCGGAAGCCGCAGCGTCAGACGCTCGGTCTCGATCCGGGGCTTGCGGCGGCGCGTCAGCATCAGTGCGCAAGCCGCCCGCAAAGCGCATCCAGCGCAGGCGCGGCCCCCACCGGCCCGTAAAGCGCAAGGGCCGCGCGGTTCGATCCTGCGATGCGGGCGGCATAGTCGCAAACCGCCGCGCGGCTGACCGCGTCGATCTTTTCGGTGACCTCTTCCAGACCGGGCACGCGGCCCCAGATCGAAAGGTTACGCGCCATGCGTTCGGCCCGCGACGAGGGGCTTTCCAGCCCCATCAGCATGCCCGCCTTCATCTGCGCCCGCGCGCGGGCCACCTCGGCTTCGGACATGTCCTCGGCGGCGCGTTTCAGCTCGTCAATCGTCAGCTCGCACAGCGCACCGATCTCTTCGGCCGAGGTGCCGGCATAGATCGTCAGCATGCCGGTATCGTCATAGGCCCCGGCCTGCGCAAAGATCGAATAGCAAAGCCCACGCTCCTCGCGGATCTTCTGGAACAGGCGCGAGGACATGCCCCCGCCCATCGCCGTAGTATAGACCTGCGCGGTGTAGATATCGGGGTCGCGGTAGCCGGGCCCCTCGAAGGCAAGCGCGAAGTGGACCTGCTCCAGATCCTTGATCTCGCGCCGCTCGCGGCCCATCCATTGCGCGCCCTCGGCCTTGCGGTTTCCGACGGGGGCAAGCGCGCCGAAAAGCGCCTCGGCCTGTTTCACGATCGCATCGTGATCGACCGCGCCGGCGGCCGACAGGATCATCCGGTCGGGGCCGTAATGTTCTGCCACGAACCCCGCCAGATCCGCCCGCCCGAAGGCCGAGACCCGCTCGGCCGGGCCCAGGATCGTGCGCCCCATCGCCTGATCGGGATAGGCCGCCTCTTGCAGCCAGTCGAAGATGATATCGTCGGGCGTGTCCAGCGCCTGCCCGATCTCTTGCAGGATCACATGCCGCTCGACCTCGATCTCGCGCGGGTCGAACACGGGATTGAGCACGATATCCGCGATCACATCAAGCGCGCGCGCGACATCGCCGCCCAGCACCCGCGCGTAATAGGCCGTCATCTCGCGCGAGGTATAGGCGTTGATATAGCCGCCAACATCCTCGATCTCTTCGGCGATACGCAGCGCGCTGCGCGTGCGGGTGCCCTTGAAGGCCATATGTTCAAGGAAATGCGCGATGCCGTTCTGCTCTGCCCGCTCATGGCGCCCGCCCGCCGTGACCCAGATCCCGACCGAGGCCGAGGCAAGGCCCGGCATGTTCTCGGTCACGATGCGCAGGCCATTGGGAAGCGTGGTCAGTTCGATCAATTGCGGCGCCTTTCAAGGATCAGGGTTTCCAGCGCGGCCAGATCGTTGGGCACGCGGGTCACGCGTTCGGGCCGGTTGAAAAGATCGGCCATACGGGCAGGCAGGGGCGGGCGGATCCCGGTTGCCGCCTCGACCGCATCGGGAAATTTCGCGGGATGCGCCGTGGCCAGCGTGACCATGGGCACGGGCGGGCGCAGATGCGCATGGCCCACGCGCACGCCCACCGCCGAATGCGGGCACAGCAGCTCGCCCGAACGGATGCGCTCTTCGGCAATCGTCGCGCTGGTCTCTTCCTCCGAGACGCGCCCCGAGGCGTAGATTTCGCGCAGGGCCTGAAGCGCGCCCTGGCTGACCGAAAAGCCGCCATTGGCCTTCATCTCGTCCATCAGCTGTGCCACCGCAGCGCCATCCCGGTCATAGGCCCAGAACAGCGCGCGTTCGAAATTCGAGCTGATCTGGATATCCATCGAAGGGCTGATCGAGGGGGTCACACCGCCCATCTCATAGCGGCCGGAGGTCAGGCAGCGGTGCAGGATGTCGTTCTGGTTCGTGGCGATCACCAGCTGCCCGATCGGCAGGCCCATCTGGCGCGCGATGAACCCTGCGAAGATGTCTCCGAAATTGCCCGTGGGCACGGTGAAGTCGATCTTGCGCGCGGGGGCGCCAAGGCTGACCGCGGCGGTGAAGTAATAAACGACCTGCGCCAGCACCCGTGCCCAGTTGATGCTGTTCACACCGGCAAGGCCCACCTCGTCGCGGAACGCGAAATGGTTGAACATGTCTTTCAGCCGCGCCTGGCAATCGTCGAAATCGCCATCGAGGGCAAGGGCGTGGACGTTCTCCTCGGCCGGCGTCGTCATCTGGCGGCGCTGCACCTCGGACACCCGCCCATGCGGAAAGAGGATGAACACATCCACATTGTCGAGCCCCCTGAATGCCTCGATCGCGGCCGATCCGGTATCGCCCGAGGTCGCGCCCACGATGGTGATGCGCCGCCCTTCCTTCGCAAGCGCGATCTGGAACAGCTGACCGATCACCTGCATGGCGAAATCCTTGAAGGCCAGCGTCGGGCCGTGGAACAGCTCCAGCAGGAAATGGCCCGGCGCAAGCTGCACCAGGGGCGCGCGCGCGACATGGGCAAAGCCCGCATAGGCGCGCGCGATGGCGCCCTGCAACTCGGCCTCGGTGAAGGTGTCGCCCACGAAGGGCCTCATCACGCGAAAGGCCACCTCTTCATAGGAAAGCCCGGCAAGGGCCGCGATCTCTTCGGCGGTGAAGGCCGGAACCGTCTCGGGCACATAAAGCCCGCCATCACGGGCAAGGCCGGTCAGCATCGCCTCGCCGAAATTCAGAACCGGTGCCTGCCCGCGGGTAGAGATATAGCGCATCAAACCGCCTTTCAGATTTCCTTCCGCCTGATACGCCACAGAAGGAACGCTGTCATCCCCGACCATACCGCAGCCAGCGAAAACCATGTGATTGCGTAATTCAGGTGATCGTTCGGGATTCCGGTCACGGTGATCGGCTGGGGCGCGATACCGGGCAATGCCCCCTCGACCCGCGCGGCCACGACCAGCACCGGCTCGGTCTTCAGGAATTCGGCGATCGAGGGCACGTCGCGCGCGAACCACAGCCGCGCGGCGGGATCGGGGGCGGGGGTGTAGCTGTCGGCCTCGTCGGGCCAGTGCAGGTTGCCCTGCACGATCATCGGCGCGGCGGGGCGCGGGTCGTTCTTTCGCGCCTCGGGCAGAAAGCCCAGATCCACCAGGACGCGCCGCCCCTCGCCCGTCTCGAAGGCCGAGATCACCTGATAGCCGGCGCCCACACCCTTCTGCCCCGACAGGACCAGGACATCCTCGCCCGTGCTGGCCCCGGCCAGGATGACGGGGGTGTATTTCAGCGGGGCCGTCGGCGTGCCCCTTGGCGAAAGCTCCTGCGTGGGGCCACCGATCTGGGCGGTGATTTCGGCCAGCATCGCCTCTTTCCAGTCCAGCCGCCGCAACTGCCAGAACCCGAGGCTGAGAAGGATCGCCACCCCGACAAGGCCAAGCAGAAGCGGAAAGATGTAACGGCGCATGCGGGTCCTCGTAACGAAAAGCGCGGGGGTCGCCCCCCGCGCAAGCGCATTGCGATGGCTGGAGGCGCTTAGGCGCTGCCCCAGATATAGATCGAAGCGAAGAGGAACAGCCAGACCACATCGACGAAGTGCCAATACCAGGCCGCCGCCTCGAAGCCGACATGCTGCTCGGGCGTGAAATGCCCCTTCAGGACGCGAATCAGGCAGACCAGCAGGAAGATCGTGCCGACGATGACGTGGAAGCCGTGGAAGCCCGTCGCCATGAAGAAGTTGGCGCCATAGATGTTTCCGGCGAAGCCGAAGGCGGCGTGGCTGTATTCATAGGCCTGAAGCGCGGTGAAGCAGGCGCCCAGAATGACCGTCAGGATCAGCCCGTTGATGACATCCCGGCGGTTGTTCTCGTGCACCAGCGCGTGGTGCGCCCAGGTCAGCGTGACGCCCGACAGCAACAGGATCAGCGTGTTGATCAGCGGCAGGTGCCAAGGGTCGAAAGTCTCGATCCCCGCGGGCGGCCAGACCCCGTCGATCAGGGGCGAACCCTCGGTCATCGGATACATGGCGTGCTTGAAGAAGCTCCAGAACCAGGCCGAGAAGAACATCACCTCGGACATGATGAACAGGATGAAGCCGTAGCGCAAGCCGATGCGGACCACCGGGGTATGATCGCCGGTCTGCCCCTCGTGCACGACATCGGACCACCAGCCGAACATGCAGTAAAGCACCAGCGCCAGACCGATGAAGAAGATCCAGGGCGTCACATCGCCCATCCACATGACCGCGCCGAACAGCATGACAAAAGCCCCCAGCGCGCTGAGCAGCGGCCAGATCGAGGGCGGGAGGATGTGATAATCGTGGTTTTTCGCGTGCGCCATTTCGGTTTCCTGTTGGGCCTCAGTTGACGGTCGCCTTCACAGCGGGCGCCAGAGCCGCCTGCTGTTCGGGCAATTCGGTTTCATAGAAGGTATAGGACAGCGTGATGTAGCGGATGCCGCCGGCATCGCGGTCCTTGACCAGTTCGGGGTCGACATAGAAGGACACGGGCATCTCGACCCGCTCGCCGGGTTGCAACACCTGCTCGGTGAAGCAAAAGCACTGGATCTTGTCGAAGTAATAGCCCGCGATATCGGGGGCCACGTTGTAGCTTGCGGTTCCGGCGACGACGCGATCCGAGGGGTTGTAGGCCTCGTAGAAGGCAAGCCCGGTTTCGCCGATGCGCAGCGTCATCTCGCGCTGCATCGGCTTGAACTGCCAGGGCATGTCCTTGGCCACGTTGGCATCGAAGCGCACGGTCACCATTTCGTCCAGGATCACGTCGGACCCGGCCTCGGCGACATTCGTGGTGCCTCCATATCCGGTGACGCGGCAGAACCAGTCGTAGAACGGCACCGCCGCCCAGGCGAGGGCCCCCATCACCACCACAAGGCCCAGAAGGCGGAACGCGACGCGATTGTTGGATTGGGCGCTCATTGCGACGCCTCTTGCGCGATCGGTGCGCCCGGCGCGATCACGGGGGCCGCGGGGCGGTTCACCGGCTCGGTCGCGGGGGTCAGCGATACGCGGGGCTGGTGGTCGAACGCCTCCATCGAGTGGCCGCTCTGGACCTTGACGATGGTCAGCCCGAAAACCAGCACGGCAAAGGCCACAAGGACAAGCCCAAGGCCCAGGTTGCGGCCGAAACGGCGGTGATGCAGGTCGCTGTCGCGCGTGATCGCCATCCTACCAGCCCCCAAGACCAAAGGCCCGCAGCGCCGATTCAGCCAGCAGCGCCGTGAAATGGGCGAAAAGGTAAAGCAGCGAGAACCGGAACAGGGCCTTCTCGGCACGGTATCCGTCTGCCTCGGCCGCCGCCTCGTCACGGGCGCGGATACGCCATGCGCCGCGGATGAACAGCGCGTTCAGCACCAGCGAAGCGGCCAGATAGACCGGCCCGCCGATCGCGGTGAAGGCCGTGCCCACCGCCACGGGCGCCAGGATCAGCGTGTAGGCGAAGATATGGCTGCGCGTCACCTTGCGGCCATGCGTCACCGTCAGCATCGGCACGCCGGCCTTGGAGTAATCCTCTTTCATGAACAACGCGAGCGACCAGAAATGCGGCGGCGTCCACAGGAAGATGATGAGGAACATCGCCACCGATTCGACGCTGATCCCGCCCGTTGCCACGGCCCAGCCGATCATCGGGGGGAAGGCCCCCGCCGCCCCGCCGATCACGATGTTCTGCGGGGTCGAGCGTTTCAGCCAGACCGTATAGACCACGGCGTAGAAAAAGATCGTGAAGGCCAGGAAAAGGCCTGCGAACACATTCGCCGCAAGCGCCAGCATCAGGCACGAGATCCCCGCAAGGGCAAGGCCGAAGCCAAGCGCCTCGCCTTCGGTGATACGGCCCGCCGGGATCGGGCGGCCCTGCGTGCGGCGCATCACGCGGTCGATATCGGCGTCATACCACATGTTCAGCGCGCCCGAGGCCCCGCCGCCAAGCGCGATGAAGAGAACCGCCGAGAAGGTGACGAAGGGATGCACCGGAACGGGCGCGACCAGCAGGCCGACCAGCGCGGTGAAGACCACAAGCGACATCACGCGCGGCTTCAACAGCGCGACATAATCGCCGAATTGCGCCTCGCCTCCGCGGTCGAGAAGTCCAATATCGCTCATGCCGCCCTCCCTTCGGGCAACGCAGGGCGCACCGTCCAGGGTGCGCCGCGCGCCATCACTTCGACGCGACCTTGACGGACGGCGTATCCCCCTCGACCGCCGCGAAATCGTTCTTTGCGCGGGCCAGCCAGTCGGCATAGACCTCTTCCGAGACGACCTTGACGACGATCGGCATATAGGCATGCGCCTGGCCGCAAAGCTCAGAGCACTGGCCGAAATAGACGCCTTCCTTGTCGGCGTTGAACCACAGCTGCGCGATGCGGCCCGGCACGCCGTCCTGCTTCACGGCGAAGGCGGGGATCGTCCAGGAATGGATCACGTCGGCCGCGGTGACCTGCACCACGATGGTCTTGTTGACCGGCACCACCACGGCATTGTCGGCCGCAAGAAGATATTCGTCCTCGGCATAGCCATGTGCGGCCAGATCCTCTTTCGGAAGCAGAAGCGCGTCGAAGGCAACGCCTTCGTCGGGATATTCGTAGCCCCAATACCACTGGTAGCCGGTCGCCTTGATGGTGATGTCGGCCTGCGGGATTTCCTGCTGCTTCCACAGCGTGGGCAGCGAAAACGCCCCGATGACGATCAGGATCATGATCGGGATCAGGGTCCAGGCGATCTCGAGCGGGGTGTTGTGAGTGAAACGGGCCGGGGTCGGGTTCACGCGGCGGTTGAAACGCAGGATCGCAAAGATCAGCAGGCCGACGACGAAGATGGTGATCGCGGTGATGATGTAAAGCACCATACCGTCCAGCCATTGCTGGTCATGGGCCAGCTCGCTTGCGGCCGGCTGGAAGTTGACGCCCTTGTCATGCGGCTTGCCGATCACCGGCAGCCCCGTGATCATGTCCTGGGCATGGACCGCCCCGGAAAGAATGGTCGAGGTGATTGCGGCCGCAAGGCCGTAGCGAATGGTCGCAAAACGCATAGTATTTTCCCGTTCCCTTACGCGGCTCTCCCTGCCGCTGCACCGGGCCTGGCGCGTCCCTTCGCCCTGCCCGGTTGTATGCGCCCATTTTAAAATCATATTAGTAGCCGAGCGACAAGCAAAAGCTGCGGCGCCTCGCCGCTTTTGATCCAGATCAATGACATAAGGAACTCTCGCATGACTGCCGAACGTTTCGCCCCCTTCGAGACGATGCTGGATCAGGACGGCGCGCTGCGCATCCTGCGCGATGCGACCGATGGCGCCGAGGATGGCGAGCTGTTCCTGGAACGGCGCCGCTCGGAGGCGCTGGTCTTCGACGACGGCCGGGTGAAGACGGCCAGCTACGACGCCTCGGAAGGGCTGGGGCTGCGCGCGGTGAAGGGCGAGGTCGCGGGCTATGCCCATTCGACCGAGATTTCCGAGGCCGCGCTGCGCCGCGCGGCCGAAACCGCGCGCCTTGCGGTGGGCGATGGCGGGGGCGTTCTGGCGCCGCCGCCCGCCGGGACCAACCGTCATCTTTATGGCGATGCCGATCCGATGGCGGATGCGCCTTTCGCGGGAAAGCTCGATATCCTGCGCGAGATCGACGCCTATGCCCGCGCGCTTGATCCGCGGGTGGTTCAGGTTTCGGCCTCGATGGCGGCCAGCCTGCAAGAGGTGTTCATCCTGCGCCCCGAAGGCGGGCTGGTCTCGGACATCCGGCCGATGGCGCGGCTCAATGTCTCGGTGATCGTGGAAGAGAACGGCCGGCGCGAATCGGGCGGGCATGGCGGCGGCGGGCGGCACGGCCTTGCCGGGCTGCTGGACCCCGCGCATTGGAAGGGCGTCACGCAGGAGGCGCTGCGAATCGCGCTGGTGAACCTGCGCGCCGAGCCCGCGCCCGCAGGCCGGATGGATGTGGTTCTGGGGCCGGGCTGGCCGGGCGTGCTGCTGCACGAGGCGGTGGGCCACGGGCTCGAGGGGGATTTCAACCGCAAGAAAACCTCGGCCTTCGCGGGGCTGATGGGCCAGCAGGTGGCCGCGCGCGGCGTCACCGTTCTGGACGATGGCACGATCCCCGACCGGCGCGGCTCGATCTCGGTCGATGACGAGGGCACGCCCTCGGGGCGCAACGTGCTGATCGAGGACGGCATCCTTGTCGGCTTCATGCAGGACCGCCAGAACGCGCGCCTGATGGGCGTGGCCCCCACCGGAAACGGGCGGCGCGAAAGCTATGCCCATATCCCGATGCCGCGCATGACCAACACCTACATGCTGGGCGGCGATGCCGATCCGGGCGCGATTCTGGCGGATCTGAAGGACGGGATCTATGCGGTCGGCTTCGGCGGCGGTCAGGTGGACATCACCAACGGCAAGTTCGTCTTTTCCTGCACCGAGGCCTATCGGGTGAGAAACGGCGTCGTGGGCGCCCCGGTCAAGGGCGCCACGCTGATCGGCGACGGCCCCACCGCCATGCGCCAGATCCGCGCGATCGGCAACGACATGGCGCTTGATCCGGGCATCGGGAATTGCGGCAAGGCCGGGCAATGGGTGCCCGTGGGCGTGGGGCAGCCCACGCTGATGATCGGCGGGCTGACGGTGGGCGGATCTGCCGCCTGACAGGGCGGGATTCGATCGGATTTTGGGAAAACTTTTCGGAAGCGGGGAAATCTAAACCTCTTGTTAACGATGCGGGCGCTAGAGAGGACGGGCGACTGAGGCGGAGGACCGGATGAAAGCAGACCTGTTTTCTTACCCAATCCCCGACACCCCACACACCCCGGAAGAAGACGACCTGTCGGTTCTTCGCCTCATTCGCTCGCGCCGGGTGGGGCCGGCCACCTATCACCGCCTGATCGGAGAATACGGATCGGCGCGCGCCGCGCTTGCGGCGCTGCCCGAAATCGCGCGGGCCTCCGGCGTCAGGGACTACACCCCCTGCCCCGAAGGCGTGGCGATGGTCGAGATGAAGGCCGCGCGGCGGGCGGGCGCGCGGCTTCTGCGCTTTGGAACGCCGGCCTATCCGGCGGCCCTGGCCGGGATTTCGGATGCGCCGCCCCTTTTGTGGACGCTTGGCGATCCGGGCCTTGCGGCGCGGCCGATGATCGCGCTTGTGGGGGCGCGCAATGCCTCGTCGCTTGGGCTGCGCATGGCGCGGCGGTTGGCGCAGGACATGGCGGCGGCAGGGTTCGTGGTGGTTTCGGGGCTTGCGCGCGGGATCGACACGGCGGCCCACAAGGCCGCCCTTGAAGGCGGCACGATCGCGGCCCTGGCCGGGGGGGTCGATGTGATCTACCCGTCCGAAAATGCGGGGCTTGCCGCCGATATCGCGCAAGGCGGGCTGCTCTTGTCGGAACAACCCATGGGCTGCCAGCCGCAGGCCCGGCATTTTCCGTTGCGCAACCGGCTGATCGCGGGGCTTGCCCGCGCCGTCGTTGTGGTCGAGGCCGCGGCGGGCTCGGGCAGCCTGATCACGGCCCGCATCGCCCTTGATCAGGGGCGCGAGGTGTTGTCCGTGCCGGGCCATCCGCTGGATGCACGGGCCGCGGGCTGCAACGCGCTGATCCGCGACGGGGCCGTGCTGGTGCGCGGCATCGACGACATCCTGAGCGCGCTTGGCACAGAGGGCATCACCGAGGGCATCGCAGCGCCGGAACGCCCCCGGCGCCAGCCCGCCGCCCCACGCGCAGCGCAGCCCGCGGCCGCGCCGCCCGCCCCCACCCTTCCCCCCGACGCGCTGCGCACAGGGATTCTCGACCGTCTGGGTCCAAGCCCCGTGGCCGAGGATCAGTTGATCCGCGATCTTCGCACCACGCCCGCGCGGCTGGCCCCGGTGCTGCTGGCACTGGAATTCGACGGCATCGTGCAGCGCCAGCCGGGGGGCATGATCGCGCTTGCGGTCGGCTAGACGGCAAGGCCCGGCGCGCCCGGCATCCATGCGGCACGGGGCCGCGTGGCATCCCGCAGATCGGCCCGCGGCGCAGGGCCCCGTTCGGGCGCCTTGCATGCAGCGGCGGGCCCGTTGCCCGCAGGCCCCGAACGCCGCCCGCCCCCCGAATCCCCGGACCGCCGGCCCCCTGCCCGCCCTGCGCATCCCAAGCGCCCGATCTCCGCCGGTGGCCCCGCCCCTTTGCCATGCCGCATTGACATTCCCCTGTCATGCCCCACATGTTCCGCGCCCAAAGCGCACTGCACGAGTGATGAAAGAGGACCGTATGGCCGTAGTCGTTGTCGAATCGCCCGCCAAGGCCAAGACGATCAACAAATATCTGGGGTCGGGTTACACGGTTCTGGCGTCTTTCGGGCATGTGCGCGACCTGCCGCCCAAGGATGGCTCGGTCGATCCCGATGCGGAATTCGCCATGAAATGGGAAGTGGCGAGCGACAGCAAGAAACATATCCGCGCCATCACGGATGCGCTCAAAAGCGATGACGAGCTGATCCTTGCCACCGACCCCGACCGCGAGGGCGAGGCGATCTCGTGGCACCTGCAAGAGGCGCTTGCCGCCAAGCTCAAGCAGAAGAAGGTCAGCCGCGTCACCTTCAACGCGATCACCAAGCCCGCGATCCTCGAGGCGATGAAACATCCCCGGCAGGTCGACACGGCGCTGGTCGAGGCCTATCTGGCGCGCCGCGCGCTGGATTACCTGGTGGGGTTCAACCTGTCGCCGGTTCTGTGGCGCAAGCTTCCAGGCGCGAAATCGGCCGGGCGGGTGCAGTCGGTCTGCCTGCGCCTGATCGTCGAGCGCGAGATGGAGATCGAGGCCTTCAAGGCGCGCGAATACTGGACGGTGACGGCCACCCTCGTGACGCCGCGGGGCCAGGAATATACCGCGCGCCTGACGGTTCTGGGCGGCAAGAAGCTGGAAAAGTTCGATCTGGCCAACGAAACGGCGGCCGAGCTTGCGGTGCAGGCCGTCACCTCGCGCGCGATGACCGTCAGGTCGGTAGAGGCGAAGCCTGCAACCCGCAACCCCTACCCGCCCTTCATGACCTCGACCCTGCAACAGGAGGCCAGCCGCAAGTTCGGCATGGGCGCCAAGGCCTGCATGTCGACCGCGCAGCGGCTGTATGAGGCGGGCTACATCACCTATATGCGGACCGACGGCATCGACATGGCCCCCGAGGCCGTGATGGCCGCGCGTGACGAGATCAAGCGCCGCTTCGGCGACAATTACGTCCCCGCCAGCCCGCGCATGTACAAGAACAAGGCCAAGAACGCGCAGGAAGCGCATGAATGCATCCGTCCGACCGACATGGCCCAGTCGCCCGAGCGGCTCAAGCTCGCCGATGATCAGCGCAAGCTTTACGATCTGATCTGGAAACGCACGCTGGCCAGCCAGATGGCCGCTGCGGTGATGGAGCGCACGGTGGTCGATATCGGCTCGGATGACGGGCAGGTCGAGCTGCGCGCCACCGGCCAGGTGGTGACCTTCGACGGCTTCCTCAAGATCTACGACCAGGGCCGCGACGACGACGAGGGCGAGGACGGCGCGCGCCTGCCGCAGATCATGCAGGGCGAGGCCGCCGACAAGCGCGCCATCGTGCCCGAGCAGCATTTCACCCAGCCGCCCCCGCGCTATACCGAGGCCACGCTGGTCAAGCGCATGGAAGAGCTGGGCATCGGGCGGCCCTCGACCTATGCCTCGATCGTGACGACGATCCAGGACCGCGGCTATGTTCGCAAGGACAAGAACCGGCTGATGCCGGAAGATACCGGGCGGCTGGTGACGGCCTTCCTGAGCAATTATTTCCGCCGCTATGTGGAATATGATTTCACCGCCGACCTTGAGGACCAGCTTGACGACATCTCGGCCGGGGATCGTGACTACAAGGACGTTCTCGCCCGTTTCTGGCGCGATTTCTCGGCCGCGCTTGGCGAAACGGCCGATCTGCGGATCGGCGAGGTGCTTGAGAAGATCGACGAGGTGCTGGCCCCGCATCTTTATCCGCCGCGCGCCGACGGGGGCGATCCGCGGGTCTGCCCGGTCTGCGGGGCGGGGCGGCTGAACCTAAAGACGGCGCGTTCGGGCGGGGCCTTCATCGGCTGCTCGAACTATCCCGAATGCCGCTATACCCGCCCGCTTTCGGCCCCCGACGGCGACGAGGCGGCGCAGGCGCTGGACGGCACGGTTCTGGGCCAGGAAGACGGGCAGGACATCACCCTGAGGATCGGCCGTTTCGGCCCCTATGTCCAGAAAGGCGAGCCGAGCGAAGAGGCCCCCAAGCCGCCCCGCGCCTCGCTTCCCAAGGGCTGGTCGCCCGAAAGCATGGACCTTGAGCGCGCGCTGAAGCTGCTGCACCTGCCGCGCGAGATCGGCCCCCATCCCGAGGATGGCGAGATGGTCGAGGCCGCGATCGGACGCTATGGCCCCTATGTGAAGCACGGGCGCGTCTACGCAAACCTGCCCGATGCCGAAGAGGTCTTCACCATCGGCATGAACCGCGCGGTCGAGGTGCTGGCCCAGAAGGCCGCGCGCGGCCCCGGCCGGGGGGCGGCCGCGCAACCGCTCAAGGACCTGGGCGAGCATCCCGATGGCGGTCCGGTGCAGGTGATGCCGGGGCGCTATGGCCCCTATGTCAAATGGGGCAAGATCAACGCGACGCTTCCCAAGGACCTTGACCCCGAGGCCGTGACGCTGGACGCGGCCCTGCCGCTGCTTGCCGCCAAGGCCGCGAAAGGGGGCAAGAAGGCCGCCCCGCGCAAGAAGGCGGCGGCAAAGGCGCCGGCCAAGAAGGCCCCTGCGAAAAAGCCCGCGGCAAGGAAAACGGCGGCAAAAAAGGCCTCCGGCACGGACTGAGCGCCACAAGACACCGGCAGGGGGGACTGTTTGCGCGAACAGCCCCCGCGCTGCGGCGCGGCGATTGACTTGGCCGCGCGGGCAGGTCACAAATCCTCCTCGACAGCAAGTGGGGGAGCGATCCATGAACAAGATCCGTGCGACTGCGGCCGAGGCCCTTGACGGCCTGCTGCACGATGGCATGACCATGGCCGCCGGGGGCTTTGGCCTTTGCGGCATACCCGAGCTTTTGATCGAGGCGATCAAGCAGGCCGGCACCAGGGACATCACGATCGCCTCGAACAACTGCGGCGTGGACGATTTCGGCCTGGGCGTTCTGCTGAAGACCAAGCAGATCAAGAAGATGATCTCTTCCTATGTCGGCGAGAACGCGGAATTCATGCGCCAGTATCTGTCGGGCGAGCTGGAGCTGGAATTCAACCCCCAGGGCACGCTGGCCGAACGGATGCGCGCGGGCGGCGCGGGCATTCCGGGCTTTTACACCAAGACGGGCGTCGGCACGGTCATCGCGGACGGCAAGGACCACAAGGATTTCAACGGCGAGACCTATATTCTTGAAACCGGCCTCGTGATGGATCTGGCGATCGTGAAGGCCTGGAAGGCCGACACCAGCGGCAACCTCGTCTTCCGCAAGACGGCGCGCAATTTCAACGTTCCCGCGGCGACCTGCGGGCGGGTCTGCGTGGCCGAGGTCGAAGAGATCGTCCCCGTCGGCAGCCTCGATCCCGATTGCATCCACCTGCCGGGGATCTATGTGCACCGCCTGATCCAGGGCCAGCACGAGAAACGCATCGAACAACGCACCACGCGGGAGGCCTGAGACATGCCCTGGGACCGTAATCAGATGGCCGCCCGTGCGGCCAAGGAACTCAAGGACGGAATGTATGTCAATCTGGGCATCGGCATTCCCACCCTCGTGGCGAATTTCATCCCCGAAGGGATGAGCGTCACCCTGCAATCGGAAAACGGCATGCTGGGCATCGGCCCCTTCCCGACCGAGGATCAGGTCGATGCCGATCTGATCAATGCCGGCAAGCAGACCATCACCGAGCTGCCCCATTCGGCCTATTTCGACAGTGCCACCAGCTTTGCCATGATCCGCGGCGGCAAGATCGCCATGGCGATCCTGGGCGCGATGGAAGTGGCCGAAAACGGCGATCTGGCGAACTGGATGATCCCGGGCAAGCTGGTCAAGGGCATGGGCGGCGCGATGGACCTTGTCGCCGGCGTCAAGCGCGTGGTGGTGGTGATGGATCACACCAACAAGGCCGGCGAATCCAAGGTGCTGCACGAATGCACCCTGCCGCTGACCGGCAAGGGCGTGGTCGACCGCATCATCACCAATCTGGGCGTTCTGGACGTGGTGCCGGGCGGCCTGAAGATCGTCGAGGTGGCCGATGGCGTGACCGAGGCCGAGTTGCGCGCCGCGACCGAGGCGACGATCGTCGACTGATCGCAGCCCAAGCTGCCGCCGCGGCCCCTGACGGGGCCGCGACATGTGTTTTCCGGGCTGCCTTCCGGATTGAAACGGCTTCACATTGCTGCCCCATTCGGGCGCTACACCCCGGCCGATGATGAGTATGAATGTGCCCTCCAGCCCCCCTGCCCGCCGCCGCCTGCGCGACCGGCTGTTCGTGCTTGGCCTGCTGGCGCTGGTCGGTGCCGGGCTGATCGGGCTTGCCTCGGCCACCGGCTGGGAGGAAACATGGGCGCAACTGTCGCGGCTGTCGCTGATCCAGATCGGCGGGCTGCTGGCGCTTTCGCTGGTGAATTACCTGCTGCGTTCCTGGCGTTGGCACATGCTGGCCGGGCGCCTTGGCCTGCCGACGGCATTTTTGCAGAACATGCGCCACTATCTGGGCGGCTTCGCCATGAGCGTGACCCCCGGCCGCGTGGGCGAGTTGGTGCGCATGCGCTGGTTGCGGCGCGAGACCGGCTGGGCGGTGGAACGCACGGCCCCGCTGGTGCTGATGGATCGCGCAGGCGATCTGGCGGCGATGGCGATGATCCTCGGGCTTGCGGTCTCGCTTGCGGCGGGGGGGATCGCGGGGGCGCTTCCAGTCACGCTTCTGGCGCTTGGGGCGGCGGTCGTCGTCACCCGGCCGCGCCTTCTGTCGGCCGTCATCACGCTCAGCTACCGCGCCACGGGCCGCTTCAAGCGCCTGTTCGGCCGCGCGCGGGGCGCCGCGCGCCTGCTGCAACGCTTTTCGCATGGCCCCACGATGCTGGCCGTGCTGGGCCTTGGCCTGATCGGCTGGATGGCCGAGGGCTATGCCTTCCACCTGCTCCTGGTCTGGCTTGGGGCCGATATCGGGCTGTGGAAGGCCGTGGCGATCTTCGTCTTCTCGACGCTGGCCGGCGGGCTGACCGGGGCGCCCGGCGGTCTGGGCGGGGCCGAGGCCGCGATGGTCGCGCTTCTTTCGCTGGACGGGGTGCCGCTTGAGGTTTCGGTGCCGGCCACGGCGGTGATCCGCCTGACGACGCTGTGGTTCGCCATCGCGATCGGCCTTGCCGTCTTTCCCTTTGCAGAACGCAAGTCTCTTGAAGGTCTCGCATGAACTGGAAAACCACTGAATACGCAGGCTGGGGGCGCGCGCTGAAAGCGGCGGGCGAACTGGCCCGCCCCGAGCGCCAGGGCACCCTGCGCCAGCTGTCGGCCGAGGCCGCGGCCCCCGCCATCGGCATGCGCCGCAGCTATGGCGATGCCGCGCTGAACAATGGCGGCCGCGCGATCGACATGACGCGGCTTGACCGGCTGTTGTCCTTCGACCCGGAGACCGGCCTTCTTGAGGTCGAGGCCGGCGCCCGCATCGGAGAGATCGCCGAGGCCTTCGCACCGCAGGGCTGGCTGCCCGCCGTGATGCCCGGCACCGGCTTTGCCACGGTCGGCGGCTGCATCGCGCAGGATGTGCACGGCAAGAACCACCATCATGTCGGGTCCTTCGGCCAGCACGTCACCGCGCTGAGCCTGCTGCAACAGGGGCGCGAGGTGCGGGTCAAGCCCGGAACGCCGCTGTTCAGGGCCACGGTCGGCGGGTTGGGCCAGACCGGCATCATCACCCGCGCCACCTTGCAGCTTATCGCGTGCAAGGGCGATGTGATGATGGTGACCGAACGCCGCGCCGAAAACTGGGACGAGCATATCGCCCTGCTCGACGCCTCGGAGGCGAGCTATACGGTCGGCTGGATCGATGCCACCGCGACCGGCCGGCATCTGGGCCGCGGCATCGTCGAAGAGGGCGAAACCGGCGCCGGGCTGGTCAGGAAACGGCTGAAATTCCGCAAGGTGCCGTTCGACGCGCCCAATTTCGCGCTGTCCTCGCCCATCGTGCGGGCCTTCAACGCGGCCTATTATCGCCGGGTGCCCGCCCGCGGGCGCACCCTGGTCAAGCCGATCGGGGATTTCTTCTTCCCGCTCGACAAGATCCATGACTGGAACCGCCTTTACGGCAAGCGCGGCTTTCATCAGTTCCAGTGCGTCGTGCCGCTTGCCGCCGCATCCGAACTGCGCGCCATGCTTGACGAGATCGCGGGCTCGGGCTTGGCCTCGCCGCTTGCGGTGCTCAAGCGCATGGGGCCGGGGCGCGCGGGCCATCTGTCCTTCCCGATGGAGGGCTACACCCTGGCCGTCGATTTCCCCAACCGGCAGGGCGCGCGCGCGCTGATCCGGCATCTGGAGCGGCTGACCGCCGATGCCGCGGGGCGGCTTTACTTCGCCAAGGACAGCCTTGCGCGCGGCGAGGATATCCGCGCCATGTATCCCGAACTTTCCGACTGGCAGGCCGAGGTGGCCAAGGCCGATCCCGACGCAGCGCTGGAAACCGATCTGGTGCGCCGCCTGAACCTGAGGACCGCGCAATGAACACGACATGGATCATTCTGGGCGCGACCTCGTCCATGGCGCGGGCCTTCGCGCGCAAGCTTGCCGCGCAGGGGGCGGGCGTTCTGCTGGCCGGGCGCGACATGAAAGAGCTTGAGGCGCTTGCCGCCGATTGCCGCCTGCGCGGCGCGCGCCTGTCCGAGGCGCTGAGCTTCGATGCCCGCAAGCCGCAGGGCAATGCCGCCCTGATCGACCGGCTGGAGCGCGAAGAGGGCGAGCTGAACGCCGCGGTCTTCGTGGGCTCGATGCCCGAGCAATCGGCCATCGACGCCGACCCGCTGCTGATCGGCGGCGTGATGGCCGACAGCTTCACGGGCCCCGCCGATTTCCTGCAACGCCTTACCCCCCTTCTCGAGGCGCGCGGCGGCGGCACGGTTGTAGGGGTGGGCTCGGTCGCGGGGGATCGCGGGCGGCTTGGAAACTATGTCTATGGCGCCGCGAAGGCGGGCTTTGCGACCTATCTGTCGGGCCTGCGCAACCGCCTGACGCGGGCCGGCGGGCATGTGGTGACGGTGAAGCCCGGCTTCGTCGATACCGCGATGACATGGGGCCTGCCGGGGCTGTTCCTCGTCGCCTCGCCCGAGGCGGTGGCCGATGACATCCTGTCCGCCGTGCGCAAGCGGCGCAACACGATCTACACGCCGTTCTTCTGGCGCTACATCATGCTGATCATCCGCTCGATCCCCGAACCGATCTTCAAGAAGATGAAGATCTGACAGCGGCCTCGCGGCCGCGCCCCGGCGCGCCGCGGGTCATCCGCCGAACCACTGCGCCCAAAGTCCCGCCGCCCAGAACATCAGGCTGAGCGTGATCATCAGCAGCCCCAGCCCGAACTTGTCGCGCAGCGCAAAGACGATCGGGTCGTAATCCTGCTTGCCGAACCAGCCCAGCATCACCATACGCACCAGCCACCATCCGATCGGGATCAGCGCCACCCACATGAGCCATGTGTCGGGATAAAGCTCTCGTCCCTGCTCCGAGATGGAGTAGAGGAAGAAGATCAGCAGCGCCCCGAACACCCCAAGCCCCGCGACATTGAGAAGATCGCCCCGATCCGCGCGCCCGTAGCCCCGGCCCGGCAACCGCTCGTCCGAGCTGGCCAGCGTCAGCTCGGTCAGGCGTTTGACGCAGCCAAGCGCCACGAAGACCGGGAAGATGAAGATCAGCATGTAGACCGAGACGGAAACCGCGCCCGCGGCCGCGCCGGCAACCACCCTGATCGTGTAAAGCGCCGCCAGCGTTGCGATATCCACCCATCGCATCCGCTTGAGCTTCAGCGAATAGGCCAGCGAGGTCAGCATGTAGAGCGCCACGATCCCGAAGAAGGCGGCATTGAGCGCGGCGGCGATGCCAAGCGCCATGACGACCAGCACAAGGAAGGCCAGCATGCCCGCCCTGATCGGCGCCGCGCCGCTGGCGAAGGGGCGGCGGTTCTTGGTCGGGTGCAGCCGGTCGGCCTCGAGGTCGAGAAGATCGTTGATGATATAGATCGACGAGGCCGCCGCCGAAAACGCCACGATGCCGAACAGGATCGGCACCAGCGTCGCCACGTCGAAGCGATGCGCCGCGATCATCGGCAGCAGCAGCAGGATGTTCTTCACCCATTGATGCGGGCGCAGCGCCTTCCAAAGGGCGCGCCACGGCCAGCCGCCGCCAAGCTGGACGACGTTGCGCCCCTGCTCTGCCAGGCGGCTTGCCCCGGCCACATCGCCCAGCACAAGTGCATTCTCGGCCTGCTCCCAGACGGCAAGGTCCGCCTTGTGGCTGCCGGCATAGTCAAAGCCGCGCTTGCCCAGATCGTGCACCAGCGCGCCGGCCCGCGCCTTACCGTTCTCGGACAGGAACATCCGCTCCGACATGCCGTAATGCCCGGCCAGCCCGGCCACCATCGCGGCATCCGCGTCCGAAGCAAAGATGACCTCGCGCCCCGCGGTCTGGGATTTCAAGGCCAGTTCGGCCACTTCTGGGTTCACCGGCAGAAGATCAAGCCGCAACTGCGCGATCCGGCCCAGTTCCGCCTTCAGCCCGGTGCGGTCGCGCAGCCCCCTGGCAAGGCACCCCAGCGTGGCCAGTGGATCGCGCGCCAGGGCCGCCCAGAAGGATTCGAGCGTCAGATCGGTGCGCAGAAAGGTGCCGTCGACATCCAGAACAAGAGGCTTCAGTTCGCCCATGGCTATCCCTTCACGGCAAAGACGCAGCCGTCCGTCACCAGTTCGGGCGGGGTCCGGCACAGGCCGCGCGCCACCGTCCAGGCCGCCAGAACCTTGGGAACGTAACCGCGCGTCTCGGCGAAGGGCGGCACCCCGCCATTCTTCTTCACCGCGTTCTCGCCCGAATTGTAGGCCGCGATGACCATCAGGGGATCGCGGTCGAATTCCTTCATCAGCCAGTCAAGATAGGCCACGCCGCCCTTGATGTTCTGCACCGGGTCCGCGCTGTCGGACACGTTGAACCGCGCAGCCGTGGCGGGAATCAGCTGCATCAGCCCGACCGCGCCGGCCGAAGACACCGCATCGACCCTGCCGCCGCTTTCGATCCCGATCACCGCAAGCACAAGGGCGGGCGAGACTTCGGTGCCGATCGTGGCGGACAGGATGTCGGCGCCATGCATCTCTGCGATCTTTTGCAGATGCGACAGGCGCGGCGAGGCGACCGATTTCCCCCCCGGCCCCTGGGAAAGCGCCGCGATCGCCTTCGAGAAGCGCCCGGCCTTGTCATTCAGCGTGGGTGAAACGGCATCCCAATACCAGTCATATACCCCCGGCGCCCCGGAGGTTGCGGGCGCGTCGGGCGCGCGCGTCACCGGCACGAAGGGCTTGGCCGCCGCCGCGGCAAGGGCGCGGCGCTGTTCTTCCGGGTCGATCTGGATGGTAAGGAACCGCTTGGTGCCCGGTTTGGGCACGCCGACGCGCTTGGCCTGAATGCCCCCCGCCGGCGGCGAGGAAAGCTCTGCCCCCGCCTGCATGGCGATACATGCCGCCAAGATCGCTATTGATCCTGCCTTGACTATGCGCATTGTGCGTCTTTTCTGCTCTGCCTCGGGTCTTCGCCCTTTTGTTTTTTATCGGCAAACCGGCGGACAAAATCCAGAAAAACCACCCTTCAGAGTGGTATTTCGGGCACGATTCGACCTTTCCGCAACAGGGAGAATACGGTTTTCCCGCCCGCCAGAGAATTTTTAATTGTTGTATTTCAATATATTACAAATTTAACACAAAAAAATCCGAGCTTTCGTGAAAACGTCGCTGCTCCGCCCAATTCAAGCCACGATTCGGGGGGAAAACATCTACATACCGCGACGGAGAGGCCAACAAGCAAGGGCCGGGGATCTGGGCGCGGATCGTGCAACCAGAGACCAGATTGGAGTAACCAGATGAAACTGTTCAAACTCACCAAGAAGATCCGCAACGAAGAAGACGGCGCTGTGACCGTGGACTGGGTCGTGCTGACCGCCGCCGTCGTCGGCCTGGGCGCCGCCGCGCTGACCCTCATCCGCAAAGAAACCGGTACGCTCTCGACCAACATCGCGAACTACCTGTCCTCGGCTTCGGTCAAGACCGAATTCGAATAATCCGGACGGGCCAACGCCCCACCGAGCAAGGGCCACGCGCAACGCTGCGCGTGGCCCTTTGCTTTTGCGCACAGGGCCTGCGCATGTCGGGCGGTTTCGGCCGTTCTCGATCCGGAAACAACCCATGACGATTGCTTCCTTAAAAAAGTGTTTCGATCCGAAAACGTCGCTGGACCGCCCAATTCAAGCCACGATTCGGGGGGAAAACACCTACATGCCGCGACGAAGACACCAGCAAGCAAGGTCGGCGCGGATCGTGCAACCAGAGACCAGATCGGAGCAACCAGATGAAACTGTTCAAACTCACCAAGAAGATCCGCAACGAAGAAGACGGCGCTGTGACCGTGGACTGGGTCGTGCTGACCGCCGCCGTCGTCGGCCTGGGCGCCGCCGCGCTGACCCTCATCCGCAAAGAAACCGGTACGCTCTCGACCAACATCGCGAACTACCTGTCCTCGGCTTCGGTCAAGACCGAATTCGAATAATCCGGACGGGCCAACGCCCCACCGAGCAAGGGCCACGCGCAACGCTGCGCGTGGCCCTTTTCCACAAGATCATTCCGGCACCGTGACCGGGCCAGGCGCAAACAACTGAAACAATTCCATTTCTTGCCCGAATTCCGCCCCGTTTGGCCCTCATCGTGAGGGCGCAATCAGATCGAATCCGGTGGGGTGCCCGGGGGAAATCACCTTGAAAGGCATAGTTATGAAGCTTGTCAAAGCGATCCTGCACCCGATGTGGAGCTGTGAGGATGGCGCGGTTACCGTGGATTGGGTGGTGCTGACCGCGTCGATCGTCGCCTTGGGAATGATCGTCGGCGCTGTCATCTGGAGCGCCTCGGAAGAAACCACGAACGATATTGCGAGCTTTGTCGGCTCTCAGAAAGTGCTCAGCACGTTCTGAGGCCGCCTGACGGTTTTAATCAGTGCGGACCTGCGGCCCCTCGATTGTTGCAATAAAGCTTGGCAATGCCACGGTCTTGCCACTTTTATCCGGCAAACGAACACGATCGGACCAGTGGCCGCCATTGGCGCCAAGGTCCCAAGGGTAGAAGGAAGGATTAGTGATGCGTATGGTCGTCGGACTTGTTCTGCTACTTGGCGTCGCCCTTGCGGGGGTGGCCGTTTACATGGCGCAGGACACCATCGCCCGTGCACAGGCCGAGCGGGATTATCTGCGCGCCTCACAGGCCAACGCCCCGCGCCTGGTCGATGTCGTCGTCTCGAAGAAACGCCTCAAATACGGCGAGCGTTTCACGATAGCCGACCTTGAGGTCATCAAGGTCCAGGCGGGCAAGGTTCCCGAAGGCGCGTTCCAGGTGATCACCGGCCCGCAGGGCGACCCCAAGGCGCCCCGCTCGGTATTTTTCGAAGGTGAAACCCGCCCACGCGCCGCGTTGCGCTCGGTCGAGGTGTTCGAGCCGATCCTCGAAGGCAAAGTCACGAAGCCCGGAGTCGATGCCGGCATCATGGCAAACCTTTCCTCCAACATGCGCGCGTTCACGATCAACGTCGACGTGGCTTCGGCAGTCTCCGGCTTCCTGCGTCCGGGTGACCGAGTCGACGTCTACTGGTCCGGTGAAGCCGGCGGCAAGGCCGTCACGAAGCTGCTAGACACCAACCTGAAGCTGATCGCCATCGACCAGAGCGCCGATGCGGATCGCTCGGAAGAGACCCGCATCGCGCGTACCGTCACGGCGGAAGTATCGCCCGAACAGGTCGCGGCGCTGACGCTGGCACAGAACACCGGCCGACTGACGCTGTCGCTTGTTGGCAGCCAGGACACCGCCGAAATTGGAGCGATCGAAATCGACCGAGACAGGCTGTTGGGTATCCAGGCCAAGGAAGTCATCGAGGTCGAGGCTGCGAAGGTCTGCACGATCCGTACCCGCAAGGGCGGCGACGTGGTCGAGGTCGAGATCCCCTGCACGAACTGAGTGAAGGAAGCGTCCCAAGCGCCCGTTCCGCACCACCGGGACGGGCGCGTTCTTTTTCATGTGGCAAAGGTGCGAAAAGTGCTCCTGTTGCAAGTTATCCACATGAACTGAGTGTAACAAGCGCTTGATTGTTGCAAAAATTCGTCAATTCGCGCATGGTGCGAAAAACAATGGGCAGTAAGTCCTCCAAGCGGGCACAAGACCCGTAGCGTGGCGTGATCGGAGAGGCAGGATCACATGAATTTCAAGTCCCTTTTGCTGGCGGGATGTGTCGGCACGGCATTTGCCATTGGAAGTTTCGGCCCGGTGGCGGCCGAAACCCTTCGCGTGATGTCTGGATCCGCATCCAGTCCGCTCAACGTTCCGATGAACCGCGCCGTGGTCGTTGAAAGCGACCAACCCTTTGCGGAGCTTTCCATCGCGAACCCGGGCATCGCGGATATCACCACCCTTTCGGATCGCACGATCTATGTTCTGGGCAAGGTGCCGGGGCGGACCACGATGACGATCCTTGCCCCCGACGGCAAGCTGATCACCAATGTCGAGGTCCAGGTGACCCCCGATGTCGGCGAATTCAAGGAACGCCTGCGCCAGATCCTTCCGGGCGAGACGATCGAGGTTCGCACCGCCAATGACGGCCTTGTGCTTTCCGGCACGGTCTCTTCGACGGCCAAGCTGGACCGCGCGCTCGATCTGGCCCAGCGTTACGCGCCCGACCGGGTCTCGAACCTGATGACCGTGGGCGGCACGCAGCAGGTCATGCTGAAAGTTCGCTTTGCCGAGATGCAGCGGTCGGTTTCCAAAAACCTGTCCTCTTCCCTTGGCGTGCGCGGCGTGACCGGGGATGTGGGCCTGGCAACAGGCACCGGCAACTTTACCTCGAACGGCGCGCTTTCCAGCGCCTTCGACAACGGCACCTTCCCGGTCAAGAACACATCGACCGGCGCCTTGGGGGTCGGATTTACGGCAGGCAACCTGGAATTCGCGGTGCTGCTTGAAGCGCTGGAACAAAAGGGCGTCGTGCGCACCCTTGCCGAACCGAACCTGACCGCCCTTTCCGGGCAGGAAGCGAAATTCCTTGCCGGCGGCGAATACCCGATCCCGGTCGTCGAAGACGACGGTATCACCATCGACTACAAGCCGTTCGGTGTAGAGATGACCTTCGTCCCCCGCGTCGTGGACGGAGACCTGATCAACCTTGCAATCACCGCCGCGGTTTCGGAAATCGACACAACGCTGACGCTTCAAACCGGTGGCTTCTCGGTCAATGCATTCAAGCGCCGCGAAACCCAGACCACGGTCGAGATGCGTGACGGCGAAAGCTTCGCGATTGCGGGGCTGCTGCAGGACAACTTCAACGACCTGAACTCTCAGGTGCCATGGCTGGGCGACGTTCCGGTGCTTGGTGCGCTGTTCCGCTCGGCGGATTACGCGCGCCAGCAGTCCGAGCTGGTGATTATCGTCACGCCGCATCTGGTCTCGCCGACGCGTGGCGAGGCCCTGGCCCTGCCAACCGACCGGGTGCGCCCGCCGACCGAAGCCGAACTGTTCCTGTTCGGCAAGACGGCCGGCGGCAGCAACCGCCCAAGAACCGGCGCCGCCGCGGAAGTTGCCAAGCAGGACTTCTCCGGCTCCTACGGCTATGTGATGGAGTAAGAACATGAACGGTCAGGGGCTTGGAATGCGCGGCTTGATGCTGACAGCGGCCGTCTTGGCGCTTGCGGGATGCGAGCCGATGAAGAAGGGCTTTTTCGCGGAAGCGGGAAGCGAGATCGACACCGGCGGCTTCGGCAACGCGACGATGAACAACACGCTGATCCAGAGCGGCGATCGGGACTATGCGATCAGCCTGACGCAGCGCTTCGCCGGTGATGTTCCCAACACGGTGAACTTTGCCTTCAACTCGGCCGTGCTGGACGGTACGGCGCAGATGGCGCTGCGTCAGCAGGCCGACTGGATCCGCCAGTTCCCTGAAGTACGCTTCCGCGTCTATGGGCATACCGACCTTGTCGGCTCGGCTGGCTACAACAAGTCGCTCGGCCTGCGCCGCGCGCAGGCTGTCGTCAGCTATCTGTCCAGCCTGGGGATCTCGCGCTCGCGGCTTGAGGCGGTCGTTTCGTTCGGCGAAACGCAGCCCCTGGTCTTTACACAGGCCCCCGAAGAGCGGAACCGCCGCACGGTGACCGAAGTTTCCGGCTTCGTGAAGAACCATCCCTCGGTGCTGAACGGCAAATATGCCGAGGTGATCTTCCGCGAGTATGTGGAAAGCGCCGGATGGCGCCATCCCTCTGCGCAGACCGTCATCCAGACGGGAACCGGTGGTGGCTGATACCGGCCGCCCAGACTGGACAACGATTCGGGCGGCCCTTGCCGAAAGGGCCGCCTTATTTGTTCGATCGTCGCGCAAAAACGCACAATTGGAGCAATCTGGCCCCAATGTCGCCAAGATTTCACGCGACTTTCAAGACTGCATGAGTGGCATGATGACCGAGTCGTGCCCGAATCTGGAGATTGCGGCCCAGGAACCCCGCCGGATTGTGCCGGCGCCACGGACCCCATTCCACGGATTCGCGTACAGAAGGACGTGAGACAATGACCGCAGCACCTATCCTGAAGCCCGAGCCGGCTCCCATCGTCGCGTGCACGATCTCTCGTGACGTGTCCAATTTCGATCTCCTGATCGAGGACATGGAAGCGGAACTTGGCGAAAGCTGGGGCGATCTGAATTTCGACGATGCCGTCAAGTTCCTGTCGCAGCCCGATGCGGATGCACTGGAATTCGTCGCCTTGGCCATCGACAGCCAGGACGAAGACGATCTGGCGCGCATCTCCGGCATCATCACGACGGCCAAGGAAAAGGGCGTCCGGGTAATCGTCATCGCCGAAGAGGTCAGTCCGATCGCCCTGCACCAGTTGCTGCGTCTTGGTGCCGACGATTTCGTGCCCTACCCGCTGCCCGAAGGGGCATTGCATGAGGCGATCGAACGGCTTGGGCAATCGGACCCGCTGGCCAACGCATTGCCCGCCCATGCCGGCGAAGCCAGTGCCACGGACACTTCGTTCAAGGCATCGGGTGGCCGCAATGGCGCCATCCTTCCCGTGCACGGCCTTGCCGGTGGCACCGGCGCCACGACCTTCGCCGTAAACCTTGCCTGGGAACTGGCGAACTCGGCCAAGAAGAGCGAAACCGCCCCGCGCGTCTGCCTGCTCGATTTCGATTTCCAGTATGGCTCGGCCTCGACCTATCTTGACCTGCCGCGCCGCGAGGTGGTGTTCGAACTGCTCTCGGACACGGCGCATATGGATGCGGAAAGCTTCAAACAGGCGCTTCTCACCTTCAACGACAAGATGTTCGTGATGACCGCGCCGGCGGACATGCTGCCGCTGGACATCGTCACCAGCGAAGACGTCAACCGGATCATCGACATGGCCCGAGCCAATTTCGATTATGTCGTGATCGACATGCCCTCGACCGTGGTGCAATGGACCGAAGCGGTGCTGCAACAGGCCGATGTCTATTTCGCCATGCTGGAACTGGACATGCGTTCGGCACAGAACGCGCTGCGCATGATCCGCGCCCTCAAGTCCGAGGGACTTCCGGCCGAAAAGCTGCGCTACATTCTGAACCGTGCACCGAAATTCACCGATCTGACCGGCAAATCCCGCGTCAAGCGGCTTGCCGAAAGCCTCGACATCGCGATCGAGGTGCTGCTGAGCGATGGCGGCAAGCAGGTGACGCAGGCAAATGACCACGGGTTGCCGCTGGCCGAAACCGCCGCGAAAAGCCCCCTGCGCAAGGAAATCCAGAAGCTCGCGGTCTCGCTGATCGAGGTCAACCAAGCCGCCAATACCGCCGTCGCCCAAGGGTAAGGAGCCCCCCGCATGTTCTCGCGTTACAAGAAAGCCGCGCCGGGCGCAGCCAAGGGCACGGCAGCACAGCCGGGGGCACAGAATGCCTCGCCGGCGGCCGCAGGCGGGAGCAATGGCGAAACCAAGTCCTACGTCCAACGGCGCACGGCGCCCGTGGCCGTGGCCGCCTCTGCGGCCGTTCCGGACAAGGAAAAGAAACGCAAGGAGCGCCTGAGCGAGCTCAAGGTCGAGCTGCACAAGCGCCTTCTGGAAAACCTGAACCTCGCCGCGCTGGAACATGCCAACGAAAAAGACCTGAAAGCCGAGATCGCCTCGATTTCCGCCGAGGCAATGACCGAGATGTCGGTCGCGCTGAATACGGGCGACCGGCAGATCCTGAACCAGGAACTTTACGACGAGGTGATGGGCCTTGGCCCGCTTGAGCCGCTTCTTAAGGACGAAACGGTCAACGATATTCTCGTCAACGGTCCCCAGCAGATCTTCGTGGAACGCGCGGGTCGGCTGGAACTGACCGATATCACCTTCAAGGACGAACGCCACCTTCTGCGGATCATCGACAAGATCGTGTCCGCCGTGGGCCGCCGCGTCGATGAATCGAACCCCTATGTCGACGCCCGCCTGGCCGACGGGTCGCGTTTCAACGCCATGGTGCCGCCGATCGCGGTGGACGGTTCGCTCGTCTCGATCCGGAAATTCAAGAAGGACAAGCTCGGCATCGACGACCTCGTCCGTTTCGGGGCCTTCACCGAAGAGATGGCCGCCTATCTACAGGCCGCCGTTTCCACCCGTCTCAACGTGATCGTTTCGGGCGGGACGGGTTCGGGCAAGACCACGACGCTGAACGCACTTTCATCGTTCATCGACAATGCCGAGCGCATCCTGACGATCGAGGATACGGCGGAACTTCAGCTTCAGCAGGTTCATGTGGGCCGGATGGAAAGCCGCCCGCCCAACGTCGAGGGCAAGGGGGCGGTCACCCCGCGCGACTGTCTGCGCAACGCCCTTCGGATGCGTCCCGACCGCATCATCGTCGGCGAAACACGCGGCGAGGAAGTCATCGACATGTTGCAGGCCATGAACACCGGCCACGACGGCTCCATGACGACGATCCACGCCAACTCGGCCCGCGACGGCATCAGCCGCCTCGAGAACATGATCGCCATGTCCGGCATCGAGATGCCGATCAAGGCGGTGCGTTCGCAGATCGCCTCGGCTGTGAACCTGATCGTGCAGGCCTCGCGCCTTCAGGACGGTTCGCGCCGGATGACCTCGATTACCGAGATTACCGGGATGGAGGGCGAGGTGATCTCCATGCAGGAGATCTTCCGCTACGAGCGCCTTGGCCTGACGCCCGACAACAAAATTATCGGCCGCTTTACCGCCACGGGCGTGCGTTCGCATTATTCCGACCGGTTCCGCCAGTGGGGTTACGATCTGCCTTCCGCAATCTACGAACCCGTTTCTGACTAGGGAGCGCCCTGCCCATGATCATCAGCCCTACCCCGATCATCTACGGCCTGATCTTCGTCGCGGTGCTCTTGTTGGTTGAGGGCATCTATCTGCTGGTCTTCGGCAAGTCGATCTCGCTCAACAACAAGGTGAACCGCAGGCTTGCCCTTCTGGAAAAGGGCGGGCGGCGCGAAGAGGTGCTGGAACAGCTTCGGAAGGAAGCCAACCAGCATATGCGGGCCAAAGGGATTCCGCTTTACTCGATTCTGGCCAGCAAGGCACAGAAGGGCAATATTGCCTTCTCGCCCCCCGCACTGGTCGGGATCATGGTTCTGCTGTCGATCGTGGCCTTCTTCGGCCTGACGCTTGGCACCCAGGCGGCGCTTGCAGTGCGGATCGCGATTTCCATCTTCATGGGCGTCGGCGGCGTCTATTTCTGGGTCAACGGGAAAGCCAAGAAACGCATCAAGCTGGCTGAAGAACAGCTTCCTGACGCGGTCGAACTGATGGTGCGCAGCCTGCGCGTCGGGCACCCGTTCGCATCCGCCATCCAGATCGTGGCGCGCGAAGTGCCCGATCCGCTGGGGTCCGAGTTCGGGATCATCGCAGATGAGGCCGCCTATGGCCGTAACGTCGCGGACTCGCTGCGTGATCTGGCCGAGCGTATGGACATGCAGGATCTGCGCTTCCTTGCTGTTGCCGTGTCGATCCAGCAGACTTCGGGCGGCAACCTTGCCGAAGTTCTGGAAGGCCTGTCCAAGGTGATCCGGTCCCGTTTCCGGCTGTTCCGCCGGGTGCGCGCGATTACCGCGGAACCCAAATGGTCGGGCGTCTTCCTGTCCGGGTTCCCGATCGCGGTGCTGGTGGTCATCCAGGTGGTTGCCCCGAACTATTATGACGCGGTGAAGGAAACCCCCGCATTCATTCCGGCTGCAGTCATCGTCTTTGCGCTATTGGGCATGAACATGTTGTTCATGAAAATCATGACGACGATCAGGGTCTGAGGCAGATCATGGAATTTCTTGCTCCGATCAATGCGACGCTTACGGACACGCTCGGACCCATGGGTCCGCTTCTTGCACTTGCGGGGCTTGGGCTTCTGCTGGTGCTGGGCACGCTTCCCGCCCTTCTGAAGAAGCGCAAGGATCCGTTTGAAAAGCTGCGCGACGCGACCCGTGGCCGCCCCGACCTGCGGGGCGACAAGAAGGCCGATGCGCTCAAGGCGCAGTTGCGCCTTGGCGGTGCCGGTTCGGACAAGCTTGAGAAATACGCAGGCTTCCTCGAACCCAAGGACGAGGAAGAGATGTCAGCCGCGAAAATGCGGATGACACGCGCGGGCTATCGCGGCACCAACGCCGTGCGCACCTTCCACGCCGTCCAGTTCGGCATGGGCCTTGGGCTTCTGGCTCTCGGGGTCGGCTATGTGCTGATCGCCAACGCAACCGAGCCGCTTTCGTCGACAGCGACGATCCTTGCGATCCTGCTGCCCGGCACCTTCGGCTATCTGGCCCCGAAGATGTGGATCGACAAACGCATCAACGCGCGCACCGCCGAGATCCAGAACGGCTTTCCCGACGCGCTCGACATGCTTCTGGTCTGCGTCGAGGCGGGCCAGTCGCTCGACCAGGGCATCATTCGCGTGGCGAAAGAGCTGCGCGCCGCCTACCCCGCCATGTCCGAAGAGTTCGAAACCGTCAGCCACGAGATCAAGGCCGGCAAGGACAAGGCGCAGGTTCTGCGCACCTTCGGCGAACGTTCGGGCGTGCCGGACGTGGCCTCTTTCGTCACCGTCATGATCCAGTCGCAGCAGTTCGGCACCTCGATCGCCGAGGCGCTGCGCCTTTATGCCGCCGACATGCGGGACAAGCGGATCATGCGCGCCGAAGAGGCCGCCAACAAGATCCCCACCAAGATGACCCTAGGCACGATGATGTTCACCGTGCCGCCGCTGCTGATCATCCTTGTTGGGCCCTCGGTTCATGATATGCTTGAGAACTTCAAGGCCATCGGGCTCTAGGGGTCATGTCTCCACGTCTTGCGGGCAAGTTGCTGCCCATCCTGTTTTGTCTGCTTGCCGCATGCTCTGCCGGCGGCCTTTCGTCGGACAAGGGCAGCCCCTATGCGCCCGGCACCGCCACGCGCGGTGCCTCGGTCGACGGGCTGACCGTCGGCCACCGGCTCATGGAGGCCGGGGAATACGAACTGGCCCTGAAGGCCTATTACCGCGCAGCGGGCCGGCAGGGTGCTACCGTCGACGTGCTGTCGGCCATCGGCTCAGCCAATCTCAAGCTGGGCCGCCTGGGGCAGGCCGAGCGGATGCTGCGCCGCGCGATCGAAGAGGATCGTACCTTCGTTCCCGCCTGGAACAACCTCGGCGTCGTGCTGATGGAGAAGAACGAAGTGCCCGAAGCCGCGCGCGTCTTCCAGACCGCCTATGCGCTTGATAGTGGCCAATCGGACTCCATTCGGGAAAACCTTCGCCTGGCGCTCGCAAAACTCAAAAATCCGGGCTATGTTGAGGAAGAAGAACCAAACTATGCGCTGGTGCGGCGAGGGGCCGGAGAGTACCTGCTGTTGACCAAGCGTTGAGGCAACGAGCAGAAGGACGCAAAAAATGCGCCACCCGATCTTTATCGCGCTGCTTGCGGGCAGCGCCATCGCCTTGGCGGCATGCCAGAAATCCAACGATGCCGAGGTGTCGCGCGCACTCAAAAGCGTGAACGCGATCGACGAGACGAACCTGTCGGACATCATGCTGACGGTGGGCGACCCGAACGAAGCGGTATCCTATTTCAAGCGCACCGCAGACGAGAACCCCGACCGCATCGACCTCAAGCGCGGGCTGGCCAAGTCGCTTGTGCGGGCCGGCAAGCCCTCCGAGGCGATCCCGGTCTGGCAGGCCGTCATCGCCATGCCCGAGGGCAATAATGATGACCGCGTGCAGCTTGCCGATGCGATGATCCGCGCGAATGATTGGAAAGGCGCCGAGGCGGCGCTGAACCAAATCCCGCCGACGCACGAAACCTATCAGCGTTATCGCCTTGAAGCGATGGTCGCCGACGCGAACAAAAACTGGTCCAAGGCCGATGCGTTCTATGACACCGCAGCCGGGCTGACGACAACGCCGGCCGGCGTGTTGAACAACTGGGGCTATTCCAAGCTGACCCGGGGCGATGCCAAGGGTGCGGAAAAGCTGTTTGCCGATGCGCTGGTGCACGATCCGACGATGTTCACCACCAAGAACAACCTCGTTCTGGCCCGCGCGGCGCAGCGCAAATACGATATGCCCGTGGTCACCATGACCCAGACCGAAAAGGCGCAGCTGCTTTACACCGCCGCGCTTTCGGCGATCAAGCAAGGCGACGTGACGATCGGGAAGGGGCTATTGCAAGAGGCGGTAGACACCCACCCGCAACATTTCGAGGAAGCCTCACGCGCGCTTGCTGCGCTTGATGCCAACGTGGCGAAGGGCTGAGCGAACATATGCTTGGCCTGACCCCGCCCCAGTCCGCGCTGGTGTTCCTTATCCTGATCACGCCGATCTGCCTGTGGGTCGTTTACACCGACCTGAAATACATGAAAATCCGCAACAAGGCCGTTCTGGCACTGGTGGCGGTCTATGCGATCGCGGGGCCACTGGTGCTGCCTCTGGATGTCTGGGCATGGCGATGGTTGCATCTGGTGATCGTACTAGCAGTCGGGGTGTTTCTGAACGTGGTGGCGCATTTCGGTGCGGGCGATGCGAAATTCGCCGCCGCTGCCGCGCCCTTCTTCGCATCAAGCGCCGCGGGGCTGGTCGTGGCATTGCTGGCCGCTTTTCTTCTAGGGGCCTTTAGCGCGCATCGCA
This sequence comes from Rhodobacter maritimus, assembly GCF_058747975.1. Taxonomy (NCBI): domain Bacteria; kingdom Pseudomonadati; phylum Pseudomonadota; class Alphaproteobacteria; order Rhodobacterales; genus Rhodobacter; species Rhodobacter maritimus. Next base: position 2,889,574 of record NZ_CM179095.1, read on the forward strand.
TCTTTCGCGCGGTCCCCGCCGTGCGCCGCCTGACCCCGGACTGGGTCAGCTGGAAGCGTGCGGATTTCCCGCTGGGGCTTGCGTTGGTCGGAACGCTCTGGACCTATCTTCTGATCATCGTCCTGCCCTAAGCACCGCTCAGGGCGCGACCGGCCTAAGAAGGATGTAGGTGTCGGTGCGGCGCTCTTCTTCCAGGATCCAGCCATCTTCCTCCAGCGCCTTCACGATGCCAGTGCGCACGTTCAGGCCCGTGGGGCACAACGGCACCAGAAGATGGTCCGCCCCTGCAATCCCCGGCGTGCCGCCGTAATACCAAGGCGCCCCACCGCGGACCGGACGCAGATCACCATAAAGCCAAAGTGCCGAGAAGAGATCGGCCACCAGAACCGCGCTGCCCGCCTGGCCATTATCCTCCAGATCCTTCACCACGGTTTCGAACCAGGCATTGTAACCAGCGGCAAGCTCGCAATCGGGCAGCGCTTCTCCGTTCAGCGTCGTCGGATCAGGCCAGTCGGCACGCTCTTTGTAGGCGGCATAGGCGGTGCCCGGCCCGTCTGCGGCGACACGGTAGGACACACGATAGACCCGCGGTTCCTGCACCATGATGTCGTGATGGGCCGGCAGGGCCGACAAAAGCGGCACGGCTTTTTCTGCATCCATCGACATGTGACGGAACGGACTCCACATCAGGTTGAGGATCGAGCCCGCACCAAGCGTCACCGCAACGATACCGGTTACGCGCAGCGCATCGGAAAGAGACCATCCAAACCCGTTCGTCTCCGGCCCGGAAGGACGCAGCGAAAAAGCCAGAAGCGCAAGCAGAACAAGCCATTGCGGGTCATTGCCGAAATTCTGCCAGGTGACATAGATGAAGCCCGGCATCAGGAACAGAAGAACCATGCCCTCGGTCATACGGCCGGCCTGGCGCAGGAAGATGATGACCGCCACCAGCGTCAGCGTGCCCGCCAGATAGGCAGGCGCCGCCATCACCGCCCCCAGCGGATGGCCCGGCGCCGGGCGCGTCTCGGAGCCGGCGACACTTTGCAGATCATGCAGATAGGCCAGCCAGAATTCGGCCCCCAGTAGCCCTGTCACCGCACCGGCCACACCCAGCCCCGCGACAAGGGCCGCAAGGATCATGCGCCCCTGCCGCCGCGCGATCAGCGCAATCAGCACCGGCGGCGCGAAGGCCACGAAATAGGTCACCTTGATCAGCACAAGCCCCGCCATCGCAAGGCCGATCAGCCCGCCATCCAGCCAGGGACGCGGCGCCCCGTTCGGCGCCAGCATCGCCAGCGGAATCGCCAGATAGGCAAGCGCCCATGCCCACCGGTTGTAATGCATCGAGATCGAGATCGAGGCCTCGGATTCGCCATGCACGAGCGCGAGGCACAGGATCATCAGGTAAAGGCCGAACGCCCAGGACAGAAGCCCCGAGAAACGCGACAGCGCCACCCGCAGCACCGGCAGGAACAACAGCGCCGCGACCGCCGCCTGCGCGGCAAAGATCGCGTGACCCAGCCCCAACCCCGCCTGCACGAAGGCCGCCATCGGCCAGACCGCGCCGATGCCGATCGGCGTCATGAAATCCAGATGCGGGACCTGCCCGGCTTCGCCCATGCGCAGCACGATGTCGGCCAGGTGCAGCGTGTCACCTTCATGCTTGCCGATGAAGAACGCGCCCTTGAGGAAGGGCAGGACCGCCAGAATCGCAGCCGCAGCCGCCATGGCCTCCGCCAGCAAGACCCCGTTCGTTCCCTGCCGATTTCCACTCATCGTTTACGCCTCACAATCATTCTTCCATTTTTTGGCCACATTAGCCGCGCATCTTGCGCCTGTGAATCCCCGTATCGGGCAATTGCGCCCAGAGCGTGGCGCAGCAGGGGCAAACGGCAAATGAACCGCAGACGGCAAGCACAAAGAGGACAGCGGGCATGAACATGATGGCAACGAACGTGCTGGCCCCGGTGCCGCCGCGCAGTCTGGACGATGTCGGGATCTCGGTCGTGATGATGCGGGACATCCTGCTCAAGACGATGTTCCGGACCAATATGGATACCGCCTCGGGGATCGCGAAACTGATCGCGCTGCCGCTGACGCTTACGCAGGAACTGATCGACCTTGCCCGCTCGCAACGGCTGGTCGAGGCGATGGGCACGCTGCATGCAAACTCGGGCGGCGAGATGGGGTTCCAGCTTGCCGATGCGGGCAAGGCACGCGCGCTCGATGCGCTGTCGCAATCGGAATATTACGGCGCCATGCCGGTGCCGCTTGCGCAATACCGCGAACAGACCACGCGCCAGTCGATCCGCAACATCCAGCTCAGCCGCCAGCAGCTGACCTCGGCGATGGGGCACCTGATCCTGCCGCCCATGCTGCTTGACCAGCTTGGCCCCGCGGTCTCATCGGGCCGGTCGATCCTGATGTATGGCCCGCCCGGCAACGGCAAATCCTCGATCTCGAACGGGATCCGCGACGCGCTTGGCGACCGGATCTATATCCCGCGCGCAGTGGAATATGCAGGCCAGGTCATCACCGTCTATGACCCGATCGTCCATTCCGCCGCCGCCGAGTCCGTCGACGACCCGACCAGCCTGCGCAAGTCGGGCAACCGCTTCGACAACCGCTATGTGCTGTGCGAGCGGCCCACCGTGATCACCGGTGGTGAACTCTCGCTCGACATGCTCGATCTGACCTACAACCCCACCGCGCGCACCTATACCGCGCCCTTGCAGATGAAATCCTCGGGCGGGGTGTTCATCGTGGACGACCTTGGCCGCCAGGCCGAGCCTCCGCAAAAGCTCGTGAACCGCTGGATCGTGCCGCTTGAGGAAAGCCGCGACATCCTTGCCCTGCAATCGGGCGAGAAGTTCGAGGTGCCCTTCGACACGCTGGTCATCTTCTCGACCAACTTCCACCCGAACCAGATCTTCGACCGCGCCGCGCTGCGCCGGATCTTCTTCAAGATCAAGATCGACGGCCCGACGCAATCGGACTTCCTCAAGATCTTTTCGATGATGGCCAAGAAGCGGAAGATGCCGCTGGACGAGAAGGCGCTGATCCACCTGCTGAAGGTCAAGTACCCCACGATCGACAATGTCTATGCGAACTATCAGCCGATCTTCCTGATCGACCAGATGATTGCGATCTGCGAATTCGAGGGCATCCCCTACCAGATGACGCCCGAGTTGATCGACCGGGCATGGGCCAACATGTTCGTGCGCGAGGAAGAGATCATCCACTGATCCCGTCCCTTTTCAGCGGCGCACACGGTCCCTAGACTGGTGCCATGCGCGCCCTGCCCCCGCCCCTGTCCGACTGGTTTTCCTCACGTGGATGGGCGCTGCATCCGCATCAGTTGCAGATGCTGGAACGGGCCGAAGATCCCGCCACGCTGCTGATCGCTCCGACCGGCGGCGGCAAGACCATGGCGGGGTTTCTGCCCACGCTGGCCGATCTGGCCGACCACCCGCCCCCCGGCCTGCACACGCTTTACATCTCACCTCTGAAGGCGCTTGCGGCTGATATTCGGCGCAACCTGACCGGCCCGGTCACAGAGATGGGCCTGCCGATCCGCATCGAGGACCGCACCGGAGATACGGGCGCCACCGCACGGCGGCGGCAAAGGGCCGACCCCCCGCATATCCTTCTGACGACACCCGAAAGCCTTGCACTGCTGTTGTCCTACCAGGATGCACCGCGCATCTTTGCAGGGTTGAAGCGTGTCATCGCCGACGAGATCCACGCCCTGGCCGAAAGCAAGCGCGGCGATCAGCTCATGCTGTGTCTGGCGCGGCTGCAACACCTTGCACCCGGCTTGCGGCGTGTCGGGCTCTCGGCAACGGTCGAGGATCCGGCGGCGCTTGCGCGTTTCCTTGCGCCCGACGGGTGCCGAGTGCTTCAGGCCGATGCGGGCCCCCTGCCTGATATCGCCATGCTTTCGGATACGCCGCCCCCATGGGCAGGCGGTGGCGGGCGCCATGCCATTCCAGAAGTGCTGGAGGCGGTTCGCGCCCACCGCACCACGCTGATCTTTCACAACACCCGTGCGCAAGCCGAACTGTTCTTTCACGACCTGTGGATGGCCAATACCGAGGGCCTACCCATCGGCATCCATCACGGCAGCCTCGCACGCGAGGCCCGCGAAAAGGTCGAGGCAGCAATGGCCACGGGCGCGCTGCGGGCCGTCGTTGCCACGGGCTCGCTCGATCTGGGAATCGACTGGGGCGATGTCGATTTGGTGATCCAGATCGGCGCACCAAAGAACGTGAAGCGGCTGGTCCAGCGCATCGGCCGCGCGAACCACCGCTACAATGCGCCCTCCAAGGCAAGGCTGGTGCCCGCGAACCGCTTCGAGGTGATCGAGTGCGTTGCCGCGCTGGATGCCGTGGCGGAGGGTGATCTGGATGGTGATCCACGCGGTCCGGGGCCGCTTGACGTATTATGCCAGCACATTCTTCTGGTTGCTTGCGCCGGTCCGTTTGACGCGCACGCCTTATTTGCGGAAATCCGCAGCGCAGGCCCCTATGCGGGATTGTCGCGTGCCGATTTCGATGCCTGTCTAGAGTTCTGTGCCACGGGCGGCTATGCGTTGCGCGCCTATGATCGTTGGCGCCGCCTGATGGAAAAGGGCGGTTTGTGGCAGTTGCGTGATCCACGCGCGGCACGCGATATCCGCATGAATATCGGCACCATCGTGGATACGGAGACCCTCAAGGTGCGTCTGGCGGGACGCGGCGGAGTTCTGGGCGAGGTCGAGGAAAGCTTCGCGGCCTCACTCAGCCCGGGAGACACCTTCCTGATGGGAGGGCAGATCGTGCGCTATGAGCGGCTGCGGGAAATGACGGTCGAGGTCAGTCGCACGGCCGGCAGGGTGCCGAAGGTTGCTGTCTTCTCGGGCACCAAATTCGCCACCTCGACACAGCTTTCCGAACGCGTCCTGCGGCTGATGAACGAACCGGAGCAGCACCTGCCCGACCATACGCGGGACTGGCTGGCGCTGCAGCGCGGGGTCAGCCGGATGCCCGAATGCGGCGCCATGCTGGTAGAGAGCTTTCCCTGGGACGGGCGCGAACACACCTGTTTCTGGGGCTTCGCGGGGCGCAATGCCATGCAGACCCTCGGGCTTTTGCTGACACGGAGGATGGAAGAGGCGGGGCTGGCGCCGCTTGGCTTCGTAGCCTCGGATTACGCGACGCTGGTCTGGGGGCTCGAACCTGTCACGGACGCGACACCGTTATTGATGCCGGCCGGTCTGCGCGACGGGCTGGAAGGCTGGCTTTCCGGCAATGCGGTGATGAAGCGCACGTTCCGAAATGTCGCCACGATCGCCGGGCTGACACCGCGCAACCTACCGGGATCACGCAAGAGCGGACGGCAGGCAACGTTCTCTTCGGACATCCTTTATGACACGCTGCTGCGCCACGACCGGGATCACCTGCTGATGCGCATCACGCGCCACGAGGCAATGCGCGGGCTGGTGGATTTTGCCCGGATCGAGGAAATGCTTGGGCGTATCGGCGACCGGATCGACACGATACGGCTAGAGCGGCTGCCTCCGCTTGCGGCACCGCTCCTGCTCGAGATTGGCAAGGTGCCTGTGGAAGGCGCCGGGCGGGCAAGGCTGATGGAGGCCGAAGCCAGACACCTTATGGCAGAGGCGGGGCTTTGCGGGTAAGCGGGGAACGGGGGGCTGTCGGCCCCCCGGCACCGGATGCCCCCTCGACGGGGGTATCCGGTGCCCCCCCGAGGATATTTCGACTCTGAAGAAGTGATGCAAGGATACCGGTTCGAGTTCCATGGAGCTGAGATGGAGGCGCGTGAGAGCGGGGCGCTTTGGTGGTCTGCCCGGCGCATGCTTGTCGTGTCGGACCTGCATCTGGGAAAATCCGGGCGCATGGCACGGCGTGGTGGCGTGTTGTTACCCCCCTACGAGGGGCACGAGACCCTTATGCGGCTGGAAGGCGAGATCGCGGCCCTCGCACCCGAGACGGTGACCTGCCTGGGCGACAGTTTCGACGATCCGGAGGCCGCCACACTGCCGCAGGACGAGGCGCTTTGGCTTGCGCGCCTTATGGCGGGGCGGGACTGGATCTGGGTCGAGGGCAATCATGACCCCGGCCCGGTCGTCACCCATGGGCGCAATGTCGCAGAGTTGCATGTGCGGGGCATCGTTCTGCGCCATATCGCCCGGCCTGGTGCCGTCGCCGAGATCTCGGGGCATTATCATCCGAAGGTGCGTCTGGCCGGGCAGAGCCGACCCGCTTTTCTGCTGGATCGCGATCGGCTGATCCTGCCCGCGTTCGGCGCCTATACCGGCGGCCTTCGGGTCGGAGACCCGGTGATCGCGGGTTTGTTGCGCGCGGATGCCCGGGCGATCCTGACCGGGAAGGGAGGGCTTGTCGTTCCGGCGCGGAAATCTGGCGACTAGCTCTTTCTTTCCCGTTCCGCAGCTGGCAACATCGCCGGATCTGACGAGGGAGCCCCCATGCACGACGCGCAGCGCAATCGCATTCTGGACAGCTTTGCCGCCCAAAGCCTGATGTGCAGCTGTCAGGCCCGGATCACCGATCTTGCGCCGGGCAGTTGTGTGATCGAGGCCCCCCTGCTGCCGGGCATGTTGCAACAACACGGGGCGGGCCATGCGGGGGTGACCTTCGCGCTTGGCGATACCGCGGCCGGCTATGCCGCGCTGAGCCTGATGCCCGAGGGGCGCGAGGTGATGACCGCCGAGATCAAGATCAACCTGCTTGCCCCCGCCTTCGGTGAAACGCTCGTGGCGCGCGGCCGGGTGGTCAAATCCGGGCGCAGGCTTTCGGTGGTGACGGCCGAGGTCGAGGCCGTCGCCGCGGACGGGGCCCGCAAGCTGATTGCGGTGATGCAGGGTACGATGGTTCCGGTCGATCCGGCCGGCGGCTGAGCCTGCGGGTCAGGCCGTCAGCCCCTCGGGTTCGGCAAGGCCGTTCGCGCGGCAGCAGGCGGTGACGGTATTGGCCAGCAGGCAGGCGATGGTCATCGGCCCCACGCCGCCCGGCACCGGGGTGATCGCGCCGGCAACCTTGGCCGCCGAGGCGAAATCGACATCGCCCACAAGGGCGGTCTTGCCGTCACGCTCGATCCGGTTGATGCCCACGTCGATCACCGTAGCGCCCGGCTTGACCCAATCACCCGGTATCATCTCGGGGCGGCCCACGGCGGCCACGAGGATGTCGGCACCGCGGCACACCGCCGCAAGATCGCGCGTGCGGCTATGCGCGATCGTCACCGTGCAGCTATCCCCCAGCAGAAGCTGCGCCATCGGCTTTCCCACGATGTTCGAACGCCCCACCACGACGGCATTCATCCCCGACAGGTTGCCCAGATGGTCGCGCAGCATCATCAGGCAGCCAAGCGGCGTGCAGGGCACCATCGCCTTCTGCCCGGTGCCCAGAAGCCCGACATTCGAGATATGGAAACCGTCCACATCCTTCGCCGGATCAATGGCGTTGATCACCAGATCGGCATTGACATGGCCCGGAAGCGGAAGCTGCACGAGGATGCCGTGCACCGCCGGATCGGCGTTCAGCCGCGCGATCAGCGCCAGCAGGTCGGCCTCGGAGGTTTCGACGGGCAGCTTGTGCTCGAAGGATTGCATCCCCGCCTCAATCGTCTGCTTGCCCTTGTTGCGCACATAGACCTGGCTGGCGGGGTCTTCGCCAACCAGCACCACCGCGAGGCCCGGCAGGATACCATGTTCTTCCTTCAGGCGGGCGACATGCTGCGCAACCTTGCCGCGCACCTTCGCTGCGAAGGCCTTTCCGTCGATGATCGTGGCGCTCATGCCGAATCTCCCGTTCCCAGAACCCGCTCTTCGCGGGCGATTGCCCATTCGATCAGCGCGCGCCACAGGCTTTCGGCCAGCGCCGGGTCCAGACCCTGCCGCGCGGCCTCGGCGCGCACATTCTCCACCACCTGCTCGACCCGGGAATCGATCCGGGCGGGCCAGGCGGCCTTTTGCTTCAGAACGGCGGCGCGGTCGATCAGACGCGCGCGATCCGCCAGAAGCGTCACCAGCTTCGCATCAAGCATGTCGATCTCTTCGCGCAGTTCGGACATGCTTTCGATTGTTTCCGGCGCTTTCATCCAACTCACCTCCGGCAAGGCCAGCCTGCGCCGCGCGCAAGCATCAGACTGGCTATCGCAGGCTTCGCCGGAAGGCTCAAGGCCGGGGCGTCAGAACAGGCCCACAACCTCGCCTTCCGCGCCCAGGCCGATGGTCTCGGCCGAGGGCACCCGCGGCAGGCCGGGCATCGTCATGATCTCGCCGCAGATGACGACGATGAAGCCCGCCCCGGCCGACAGCCGCACCTCGCGGATCGGCAGGGTGTGACCGGTGGGCGCCCCCCGCAAAGCCGGATCGGTCGAGAAGCTGTATTGCGTCTTGGCCATGCAGACCGGCAGGTTGCCATAGCCCGCCGCCTCCCATGCGCGCAGCTGGTCGCGGACCGCCTTGTCGGCAATGACATCGCCCGCGTGATAGATGCGCCGGGCGATCGTTTCGATCTTTTCGAAAAGCGGCATCTCGTCGGGATAGAGGGGTGCGAAATGCCCGGTGCCCGCTTCGGCCAGTTGCACCACCTTGCGCGCCAGTTCCTCGGCCCCGGCGCCCCCGTCGGCCCAGTGGCGGCAGATGATCGCCTCGGCCCCCTGGCGCGCGACATAGTCCTTGACCGCGGCGATCTCGGCCTCGGTATCGGTGGTGAAATGGTTGATCGCCACCACCACGGGCACGCCGAACCCCTTGGTATTGGCGATGTGGCGGCCCAGGTTCGGGCAGCCCTTCACCACGGCCTCCACATTCTCGGGGCCAAGATCGGCCTTGGCCACGCCGCCATTCATCTTCATCGCGCGCACGGTGGCCACGATGACCGCCGCCGCGGGCGTCAGCCCCGCCTTACGGCATTTGATGTCGAAGAACTTCTCGGCCCCCAGATCGGCGCCGAAGCCCGCCTCGGTCACCACGAAATCCGCCAGTTTCAGCGCCGTCGAGGTCGCCATGACCGAGTTGCAGCCATGCGCGATATTGGCGAAGGGCCCGCCATGCACGAAGGCCGGGGTGTTTTCCAGCGTCTGCACAAGGTTGGGCTGCATCGCCTCTTTCAACAGCACGACCATGGCGCCATCGGCCTTGATGTCGCGGCACAGGATCGGGCTCTTGTCGCGCCGATAGGCCACGACGATGCGCCCCAGCCGTTCCTGCAAATCGTCCAGATCGCGCGACAGGCACAGGATGGCCATGATCTCGGACGCGACGGTGATGTCGAAACCCGTCTGGCGGGCAAAGCCGTTGGCAACCCCGCCAAGCCCCACCACCATGTCGCGCAGTGCCCGGTCATTGATGTCCATGACCCGGCGCCAGGTGATCCGGCGCTCGTCGATCTCAAGCGAGTTGCCCCAGTAGATGTGGTTGTCGATCATCGCAGCAAGCAGGTTATGTGCTGCGGTTATGGCGTGGAAATCGCCGGTGAAATGCAGGTTCATCTCTTCCATCGGCACGATCTGCGCGAAACCGCCGCCGGCCGCACCGCCCTTCATCCCGAAGTTCGGGCCAAGGCTGGCTTCGCGGATGCAGATCGCCGTGCGCTTGCCAATCCGCGCAAGCGCATCGCCAAGGCCCACGGTCGTCGTGGTCTTGCCCTCGCCCGCCGGGGTAGGGTTGATCGCGGTCACAAGGATGAGCTTGCCCTCGGGGCGCCCGGCAAGGCCTGCGATGAATTCCCGGTCGATCTTTGCCTTGTCGCGCCCGTAGGGGATCAGCGCGTCCTCGGGGATGCCAAGCTTCGCCGCGATTTCGGGCATGGGGCGCTTTTTCGCGGCGCGGGCGATCTCGATATCGGTTTTCACGGCAAGTCCTCCGGCAGTCCGTTTCAGACGCTACCGTATCCGCAGCCAAGCACAAAAAAGTGGCAATACCGACATATATGCAGCCGAATTCGTCCTAGCCGCGCCGCGCCTCGTCCAGATATGTCCAGGCGCGCTGGTCGGGGACATGCAGGCGCAGCATTTCGCCCAGCCGAAGGACCCCCGGACGCTCGACCCAGGCGGTGATGCCGCGCCGGTCCTTGCCCGCGGGCTTGAAAGCCGCGCCGTTGCCGGGATGGTGGGTTTCGATCACCTTGCCGGGCAGCACGCAGGGGCGGTTCTCCATATCCACCACCAGCGTAACCCCATCGGGCCCCTGCAACCGCGAGGACGGCGGAAGATGCGTCAGATCGGGAATTCCGCGCAGAACCAGCGACGCGCCCACCCATTCGGGTGCAAGCCGCCCAAGCCCCATGGCGCGGGCCGTCTCATCCAGTTCTTCCTGCGACAGGACGCTCAGCTGGCGGGTATTGGCGATGGTCGTGCCGCGCGGATGCAGCCCCAGCACGCGCGAACACGAGGGCCGCGTAAGGCCGCCATGCGCCTCGCCTTCGGGGCCGTCGAAGCCCAGCACCAGCGTTTCCTGCGGAACCGAGGCCAGGCCGCCCCCTTCGGGCACAAGGCCCAGCCAGACGATCTCGGCCTCGAACCGGGTGGATTTCAACGCAGGCATCAGTCGACCTTCAGCACGAAAAACAGCCGCCGGAACGGGAACAGGACGGTGCCGTCCGCCTCGGGCGGATAGGCGGCGCTCAGCGCGGTATCGTAGCGATCGAGGAACGCTTCGGCCTCGGCCGCGGACATCTGCGCAAGGAACGGGCGCATCGCGGTGGATTGCGTGAAATGGCGCACCGGATGGCCCGAGGGCGCGGCATCGAGGCGTTGCAGATAGTCGGTTTCCCACAGATCGGCGCGGCCAAGCGGCGCCAGGACGCGCGCATAATCCGTGGGCGTGCCGACCGGCGCCGTCCAGCCGCTGAAGTCGAACCGATCGGGAAACATCTCTGCGGCGAATTCACGCAGGAAGCGGTGCGACGGGGCGCCGTATTGGCGCGGCATCTGCACCGCAAGCACGCCGCCCGGCACCAGATGGCGCGACAGCCGCGCGATCAGCACCTCGTGTCCCGGCAGCCATTGCAGCATCGCGTTGGAAAAGATCAGTGCGGCGGGCTTGCCCGGTTCCCATGTGGTGGCATCGGCCAGGTCGCAGCGCCGATAGGCCCCGGTTGCCGCGGCCTCGGCCAGCATCGCGGGCGAGGCATCGACCCCGATGATCTTGCGGTCGGCATAGCGCGAGGACAGTGCCGGCCCGGCCGCACCCGCCCCGCAGCCAAGGTCGATCACCTTGCCCGGCGGCAGGGGGCCGACCTGCGCCAGAAGGTCAAGCGCGGGGCGCAGGCGAAGCCCGCTGAAGCGGGTATAGGCGGCGGGGCTCCAGTCCGCCCCGCCCGCCGGATTGTCTGTCCGGTGCATGGCGTCTCAGGCCGAGGGTTCGGGCGCCGTGCCGCCGCCCTTGGGCGCGGCCGGCTTCGTCTTGGGGATCGAGGTGACCGAGGGCAGGCTGCCCGAGGGCGGCGAGGCCGCATCGTCATCCTCGCCCAGCGGAACGCCCGCGATCACCTTCTTGATCTCGTCCCCGGTCAGGGTTTCGTATTCCAGAAGGCCCTTGGCAAGTCGCTCGAACTCTTCTTCCTTCTCAAGCAGGACGCGCCGCGCGGTCTGGTAGCCCTCTTCGATCAGGTCCTTCACCTCCTGCTCGATCAGTTCCTTGGTGTGGGCCGAGACCGAGAAGCCGCCGGTATTGCCCGAATAGCCCTCATGCGCCTCGGCATAGTCGATATTGCCCACCTTGTCGGACATGCCCCAACGCATCACCATCGCGCGCGCAAGCGCCGAAGCCTGCTGGATATCGCCCGCAGGACCGTTCGAGACCCCCTCTTCACCGTATTTCATGATCTCGGCCGCCTTGCCCGCCATGGTCATGGCGATGCGTTCCTTGGCCTCGTCCTTGTGCATGTTCAGCCGGTCCATCTCGGGCAGGCTGACAACCATGCCAAGCGCACCGCCGCGCGGGATGATGGTGGCCTTGTAGACCGGATCGCATTTCGGCATCGCCATGCCGACGATGGCGTGGCCGGCCTCGTGATAGGCGGTCTTTTCCTTCTGTTCGGGCGTCAGCACCATCGAGCGGCGCTCGACCCCCAGCATCACCTTGTCCTTGGCGCTTTCGAAATCTTCCATCGTGACGAAGCGCCGCCCGACGCGCGCGGCCATCAGCGCTGCCTCGTTGACGAGGTTCATCAGGTCGGCCCCCGAAAAGCCCGGCGTGCCGCGCGCGATCAGGCGCAGATCGACATCGGGGCCCTGCGGCACCTTGCGGGCATGCACGGCCAGGATCTTCTCGCGCCCCTTGATGTCGGGGTTCGGAACGTGGATCTGGCGGTCAAAGCGGCCCGGACGCAGAAGCGCGGGGTCCAGCACGTCCTTGCGGTTCGTCGCGGCGATGATGATGATGCCTTCATTCGCCTCGAAACCGTCCATTTCGACCAGAAGCTGGTTCAGCGTCTGCTCGCGTTCGTCATTGCCGCCGCCGATGCCTACGCCACGCGAACGGCCCACCGCGTCAATCTCGTCGATGAAGACGATGCAGGGCGCGTTCTTCTTGGCCTGTTCGAACATGTCGCGCACGCGGGACGCGCCGACACCCACGAACATCTCCACGAAGTCGGACCCCGAGATGGTGAAGAAGGGCACGCCCGCCTCGCCCGCGATGGCGCGCGCCAGAAGGGTTTTCCCGGTGCCGGGCGGGCCGACAAGCAGCGCGCCCTTCGGGATCTTGCCGCCAAGGCGGCTGAACTTCTGCGGGTTGCGCAGGAATTCGACGATCTCTTCGAGCTCTTCCTTGGCCTCGTCGATGCCGGCCACATCGTCGAAGGTCACGCGGCCATGCTTTTCGGTCAGAAGCTTGGCGCGGCTTTTGCCAAAGCCCATCGCGCCGCCCTTGCCGCCACCCTGCATGCGATTCATGAAGAAGATCCAGATACCGATCAGCACAAGGAACGGAAGCCAGACGCCCAGAAGCGACATGAAGCCCGACTGTTCCTGCCGCACGACATTGACCTCGATGCCCTTGGCAATCAGCCGCTCGGCGATCGGATCCGATTCCGGCTTGACCGTGGTATAGGTCGTGCCGTCCGCGGCCTGGTAGGTCACGGTCTCGCCGTCAAGCCGCACGCTGGCAACCTCGTCCTTGTCCACCTTCGCGATGAAGTCGGAATAGCTGGTCGAACGCGCGTTGACCGCGTTCTGCCCGTCGCCGAACAGGTTGAACAACGCCAGGATGAGCAGAAACAGCACGGCCCAGAAGGCGAGATTGCGCGCGTTACCCAAGGGGAGACCTCCAATAGTTCCGTGGCGCCGGAACGAGTCCGGCACCTTGTCTGAGAAAATAGGGATAAAGCGGCCGGGTTCAATGCGAGAATGGCTTTTGTAGGAAAGTGCCGCGGACAATACGCGCTTTCCAGCCATTTTCTCGCCCCGCAAGAGGGGCCGCGATCAGGTATTCACCCCTCCAGACCGCCGGAGAGGCCATCAGAGAGGGGCGCGGCAGGCCGCATTCACGCCATTGCGGGCAGGCGCGCAGCCCGTCTTCGCCGAGTGCCGCGATCTCGAGCCCGGTTTCCCCGGGGCCTTCCATCTGCCAGCGGTCCCATTGCTGCCCGGTGGGCACGCGCAACCCCGCCACGGCGGACCATTCGCGCGTGATGCGGATTTCATCGGTGCGGGCAAGGATGCGGCAGCCGGCAAGCGTGGCGCTGCGCCCCTGTTGCAGCTCGGCAAGAAGCCCAGCCACCGCATCGGCGCGCGGCGCATAGCCCTGACCGCCGACCCATTGCAGCGCCCGCACGATCAGGCGGCGGCGCAGTTCGGGCGGAAGCGCGGGTCCGAACGCGGCGGGCGCGATCACCAGATCGCCGCGATCGGCCCGCACCAGATCGCCCGCCATGTGCCGCAAACACTCCTCAAGCGCGGCCTCGGCGGCGGCCAGATGGGCGGTGGTCTCACAGATCCGCGCCACCGAGATCCCAAGCGGCGCCAGTTCGCGCAGCGCCTTGCGGGCCTTCACCCGGTCGAAATTATCATTGTCGTTGCTCGGGTCGTCGATCCAGCCCAGATCCGCGGCGCGCAGCCAGTCGCGCAACGCCGCCCGGCCAACCCCAAGGAAGGGGCGGGTCCAGATCACGCCATTCTCTTCCCATCTGCGCCGCATCCCCGACAGGCCCTCAAGCCCCGCCGAACGCCCCAGACGCATCACGAAGGTCTCGGCCTGATCGTCGGCCGTATGGCCAAGCGCGACATGGCGCAGCCCGCGCGCGCGCGCCCAGTCTCCGATCAGGCGGATACGGGCGCGGCGGGCCTGATCCATCAGGTTGCCGCGCGCCTCGCCGCGATGCCAGTGCAGCACGGAATGAAAAACCCCCAGACGCGCGCAGCCCTGGGCCACGAAGCGCGCCTCGGCCGCGGCCTCGGGGCGCAGGCCATGGTCGACGGTGACGGCCTCGACCGTGAAATGCCGCGCCAAAAGGTGCAGCGCGGCCATCGAATCTCCGCCCCCGGAAACGGCAACCCCGACACGTTGCGGCGTGTCGGGGGCAAAGGCCGTCAGGGCAAGGTCATCAAGCGCGGGGCCTTCGGTCACTGACACCCCAGCGATTGCATGGCCATCCCCGCTTCCGACGCGGCGGGCGCGGCCTGGAAGCGATAGCCGACCTCGGACAATGTGGCGCAGGCCTCGGCGGTCTGGCCCAGATCGCCCAGGGATTTGCCCAGCATCAGCAGGTTTTCGGCGGCACGCGGCCCCTCGGGCTCGGCCGAGAAGGCATCGAGCCAGGCACGCGCGGCGCCGGGCACATCGCCTGCCTGTTGCAGCGCCTGACCGCGCAGGAACATCGCCTCGCCCGTCAGGGGGCCGCCCGGATAGGTTTGGGCAAAGGCCGCAAAGAGGTCAGCGGCGCCGCGAAAGTCACCCTGACCGAGCACCTCCTTGGCCCGGTCGAAATCTGCCTGTTCGTTCATCGCCATGGAGGGTGCGACCACCGGCGCCGTGGAATTGGGCGCAGGCGCGGTCACCGCCGATCCGCCCAGAACCGGCGTCTGGCCGACCGAGGAAATATCGCAGCCCGGCTCAAGCTCACACAGCCGGAACTCAAGATCCCCAAGCCGGTTGGTGCCATCGGACACCACCCGGTTGATGCGGTTCTCAAGCTCTTCGGCGCGCGATGTCAGCCGCGACAGCGCGGCCTCCATCGTGTTCATCCGCTCAAGCGCCGATGTGCCGCCCGCCGCCTGAAGGCCCTGCGCGCCCGATGCCACCAGCTCCGAGCGCAGGCCTTGCAGATCGGCCGAAAGCTGCGACAGCTCGGCCCGGATATCGGCCAGCGACCGGGCATCCTGCCCGAAGGCCGGAACAGCCAGCCCCAGCGCCAGCGTCAGAACCACTGAGCGGATCATCCTGCCAGGCTCCTCAGCTGCCCGCGCCAAGCGAGATGACGGTCACCGCGCGGCGGTTCTTGGAATAGCAGTCCTCGGTCGAGCAAACCTCGAGCGGGCGCTCCTTGCCGTAGGACACGGTGCGCAGCCGGTTCGAGGCAACGCCCTGCGACACAAGGTATTCCTGAACCGAGCTTGCCCGACGCGCGCCAAGGGCAAGGTTGTATTCGCGCGTGCCCTGTTCGTCGGCATGGCCTTCGATGATGGCGGAATATTGCGGGTGGCTGCCCAGCCATTGCGCCTGCCCCGACAGGATTGTGCGGGCCTCGGGCGAAAGGGTGGACTGGTCGACCGCGAACAGCACCTTGTCGCCGATGGTCTGCGCGAAATAGGCCGGAGAGTTCGGATCCGACGGAAGACCCATCTGGTCGATGCCGCCGGCACCGCCATAGGCGCCGCCCGGATCGACCACGCCATTGGCCCCGTAACGGTCGGGATTGTTGCAGGCCGCAAGGGCCAGAGCGGACAGAAGAAGAAGCGCCTTCGGAGCAAGAGTCATGGTTTACCGCCTTTTTTCACTGGCTCGATGCCAGATATCCTAACAGGTTCGTTCTGCCTTGGGAATCGCCGCCCGCATCAGGGCAAAAGCGGCGACCAGGCCGGGTCGGAGGCCGCACCGTCAAGCGGAACCGCACGCAGGTTCCGCCCCGAGATGTCGACCGAATAAAGAACTGCGCCACCCGCCGCACCGGGGGTTTCGCGGGTGAACATGATGACCCGGCCATTGGGCGACCAGGTCGGCCCCTCATCAAGGAAGGACGAGGTCAGAAGCCGCTCTTCCGAGCCGTCGGTGCGCATCACGCCGATATGGAAGCGGCCCGCATGCTGCTTGGTGAAGGCGATCAGGTCGCCGCGCGGCGACCAGACCGGCGTGCCATAGCGCCCCTCGCCGAACGAGATGCGCGTGGCCTCGCCCCCGCCGGCGGGCATGATGTAAAGCTGCTGCGTGCCCGAGCGGTCCGATTCAAAGACGATCCGGCTGCCCTCGGGGGAATAGGAAGGCGCGGTCTCGATCGCGGGGGTGTTGGTCAGGCGCTGCGGGCTGCCGCCGTTCACGCCCATGCGCCAGATATCGGTATTGCCGCCCTGCTCCAGCGAATAGACGATGCTGCCGCCATCGGGCGAGAAGCGCGGCGCGAAGGTCATCGTGCCGGGCACCTCGGGCAGAAGCTGCGCCGAGACATTCGCAACATTGAGCATCTTGATGCGCGGGAACCCCGTCTCGAAGGTGGTGTAAAGCACCCTGTCGCCCGTGGGCGAGAAGCGCGGCGCCAGCACGATCGTGCTGGAATCCGTCAGATACTGCACGTTCGCGCCATCGTAATCCATCACGGCCAGGCGCTTTTGCCGGGCATTCTTCGGCCCGCTTTCCGAGACATAGACCACGCGGCTGTCGAAATAGCCCGACTCGCCGGTGATGCGGCTATAGGCGATATCGGCGACCTTGTGGGCCAGGCGGCGCCAGCTTGCCGGAGAGGCCGCAAGCTGCTGCCCCTCGCCCAGTTGCTGGCCCGAGAACACGTCGAACAGGCGGAACTTGACCACCACGCGCCCGCCCGACACCGACACCGCGCCGGTCAGAAGGGCCTGCGCGTTGATCGCCTGCCAGTCCGGGTAAGACACCGGCGCATCGAAAGACGAGACGCGCTGGATATGCGCGCTTTGGGGAATTTCCCGAAACAGCCCGGTCCCCGACAGATCGGCCGCGATCACCCGGCTGATATCGGCGGCGAACTGCCCCGCATCGCCGGTTTCGGCCACGAAGCTGGGCAGTGCGAAGGGCAAGGGCTCGATCACGCCATCGGTGATCTCGATGCGCAGGGGCCCTTGCTGGGCAAGCGCCAGCGACGGGATGAAGGCAAATGCGGCCACGGCGGCCATCGCAAATCGGAACATTTCGGACTTCCCTTCGATGGGGGTGTGACTGTTGTAGCGGATTTTCCCCCGCAGAGGCATCACAAGTGCCTCAGCTTTCGCGGAAATCCGCCCGATGTGGCGCCGAAGACGGGTCATTTCATCCTCATCTTCTCGGGGTTGAAGACGATCTCGATCTCGCGCCAGTGGTCGTATTTCTCGGCCGGCAGCGGGAAGCCGTCAGAGCCGCAGCGCACGATGGCGCGCCGCCCGGCCTCATAGGCCTGGTTGGCCGCCGCCTCCGAGCCGCCCTCATGGCCGATGCGGCGGATCGAGCCGATATCGGGGCGGCCGTCGGGCAGCATGGTGACGCCCACGGTGACGGTCGTGCGCAGTGCCTCGGTCGACAGCGCGCCCACGTTCCAGCAGGCCTTCACATCGACGATCAGCGCGTCCTTTTCACCCGAGGTCAGCGGCGGACCCGAGGCCGCGCGGCCCACGCCGCCGCTGCCGGTTCCGGTTTCAGCGGACATCGCCTCGGCAAGCGCGTCGTTGACGGCATCGTTGACCGCGGGCTCGGACGCGGGGGCGGCGGGCCTTGCGGCCGCGCTTTGCGTCGGGGCCGGTGCGGCCGGTTTCGCCGGGCGCGGGCGCGGCCGGGCCGAGGTCAGCGGCGCCGAGGATTGCGGCCTGTCGTCGGTTTCGGTCGCCTCGGTCACGATCTCGGTGGTGGCTTCGGGTGGCGCGGCCTCTTCCTCGGGTGGTTCGACCACCTCTTCGGGCTCGGCCGCCTCGTCGGGCCGGGTTTCGGCGACGGCGGTGTCCGAGACCCGCGCATCGGGTTCGGGCGCCTCGGCGGGCGTGGGCGCGACGCGCGGCGCGGGGCGCGGACGGGGGCGCGGGCTGATTTCCATCAGCACGGTCTGCGAAGGCTCCTCGACCGGCGGCATCGGCTGCATCGGGGGAACCTCGGTCACCTCGGCCTCGGCCGGGGGGGTGGTCAGATCGGTCATGTCCGGGGCGGGCTCGGGCGCGGGTTCCGGCTCGGGCAGAGGCTCGGGCTGGGGTTCCGGCGCAGGCGCGGGCACCGCTTCGGGTTCGGGGGCCTCGGCGTTTTCGGCGGGGACAGAAGGCGCGACCGGCTGCGTCGCCGGGGTTTCCGAGGGCCGGGGCGCGGCCGCCACCAGCGCCGCGAAATCGGCCTCCGACATCACCGACACCTCGGTCATCACGACCGGATCGGTGGGGCGGGCGCGGAACAGATCTCCGCCCACGATGGCCCAGGCGATCAGCCCCAGATGAAGCGCCGCCGAGATCCCCGTGCCGAGTTTATCTGCCCTGTCCATGCGCATCCGCGCCTCAGTTCGCCGCCGCGCTGTCCGGCTGGCCGGTCAGCGTGGGGCCGCCCGCATCCGTGACCAGCACGATGTTCGAAAAACCACCCAGGTTGAGCGCCCCCATGACCTGCACCACGCGGGAATATTCGATGGCGCCATCGGCGCGCAGGAACACCTTGTCGCTGTCACGCTCCTGCGCGACCGAGCGAAGGCGGTCCACCAGCTCGTTCTCGGGCACGGGCGTGTTCATCATCGACACCGTACCATCGGCCTGAAGCGAGATGGTCAGCGGTTCTTCCTGCTCGGTCGGGACGGCCTTGGCGGCGGTCTTTGGCAGCTCCAGCGGAACGCCCACCGTCATCAGCGGCGCCGCGACCATGAAGATGATCAGAAGCACAAGCATCACGTCCACGAAGGGCGTGACGTTGATCTCGCTCATGGCGGCGTGCTTGCCGCGCGCGCCGCGGCGGCGGCGTCCGCCCCCGCCTGCCTTTTTCATGACCCCCGCACCCATGGCTCAGGCGTCCAGCTGGCGCGAAAGGATCGTGGCGAATTCGTCCGCGAACGCCTCGTAGCCCGAGGCGATGCGGTCGGCATCGGCCGAAAGCTTGTTGTAGAAGATCACCGCCGGGATCGCGGCCAGAAGGCCCAGACCCGTCGCCATCAGCGCCTCGGAGATCCCCGGCGCCACGACCGCAAGCGAGGTGTTCTGCGAGATCGCGATCTCCTCGAACGCGACCTTGATCCCCCAGACCGTGCCGAACAGGCCCACGAAGGGCGCGGTCGAGCCGACGGTCGCAAGGAAGGGCAGGCCCGCGTTCAGATGCTCGGTTTCCTTGGCGATCTGCACGTCCATGGAGCGGTCGATCCGCGCCTGCGCGCCTGTGATCAGCTCACCGTCGCTGCGGTGGCTGCGGCGCCATTCCAGCATGCCCGCCGCAAAGATCTTTTGCGACGCGCCGTCCGGTGCCGGGCCGATCTGGTCGAACAGCTCGTCCAGCGGCTCGCCCGACCAGAAGGCGCGGTCGAACCCCTCGGCCTCGGAGCGCGCGGCGCGGTAGGTGATGAATTTGCGGATGATGATCGACCAGGACCAGAAACTGGCCACGGTCAGAAGGATCATCACGAGTTTCACGGTGAACGATGCGCGCGCAAAAAGCGCCAGCAAGGAGAAATCGATCTCCTGCGCCATCGCAAGGGCTTCTGTTTCCATCTGTCACTGCTCGCCGGTTGGGCCACGTTATCGCGGCTCTGATTAACAGTGATTCTATACGAGGTTCAGGGGGAACGCCATAACATCTGCGTCATTGCAGCGCGGCAACGGCGGATCAATGCAGCGACGGGGCCAGCAGGCGGCGGATATCGGCGGGAAGTCGCGCGGCGCCGCCCGTTTCGGACAGGCAGACGATGGTCACGACGGCCGAGAACAGCACCTCGCCGTCGCGCGTCACGGTCTGGCCCATCACCAGCCGGGCGCCGGTTTCGGCCTGAAGCACGGTCTCGACCACAAGCTGGTCGTCATAGCGCGCGGGGCGCAGGTAATCGGCCTCGATGCGGCGCACCGCGAAGACAAGGCCATGATCGCGTTTCAGGGCCGCCTGGTCGACGCCCAGGCCACGGATCCATTCGCTGCGCCCGCGTTCGATGAATTTCAGGTAATTGGCATAGTAGACGATGCCCGCAAGATCGGTGTCCTCGTAATAGACGCGGAGCGGCAGGCGATGGATCATCATGCCACCCCGCCCGCCGCCAGCCGGGCCGACAGGCGCAGCGCGTGGCTGGGATCATGCGCGACCGCGGGCAGGACCGGATCATAGGCCGCACGGATCAGATCCCCGATCTCGGGGCGCAGCACCGTCACGCCGCGCGCCACCGCAAGGGGCGAGCTTTCGGCAAAGGCCGTGTCGGACCACAGAAGGATCATCTGCGCCGCCTGGTTGAGCGCCAGCGTCTCGGCCGGAACTTCGTCCAGTGCTGCGTCCATGCGCACGAAGGCGAAACAGGCGCGGATCGCCCCCTCCTTGTCGAAGCGGAAGACGCGATACTGGTTGGCGCCCCCGTCATCGAGCCGCACCACAAGGTCGTGCAGCCCCTCGATCAGGTGATCGAGGTTCGGCACGTCAAGCAATTCGTGCCAGTCGCGGAAGAAGAACACCATCAGGTTGGCGCCCAGTTCGGCATCGGTCTCGGCCATCTTGTGGCCGGCAAGCGCCACGACCGCCTCGACCGCGCCCTTCACGATCGACAGGGTGGCGGCATCGACCCCGAAGACGACGGGCACGACCGGCCGGCCCCAGCGGGCGAACAGGTATTCGCCGGAACTGCGGGTGAAAAGCGCCTCGATTTCGGATGGCTGCATGATGACCCCCTTCTTGATGGATCCGGCCTAGCCGTCGCCGAACAGATCGGTTTGCGGCACGGCAGCCGGGGGGGCGGCGCGCGGCGGCTCCAGCCCCAGATGGCGCCAGGCCCGCTGGCCCAGCATGCGCCCGCGCGGCGTGCGGCTGATCAGCCCCTGCTGCAACAGGAACGGCTCGATCACCTCTTCGATCGCATCGCGGCTTTCCGAAAGCGCCGCCGAAAGCGTTTCCACGCCGACCGGCCCGCCGGCATAATGTTCGGCGATCAGCGTCAGATAGCGCCGGTCGGCCCCGTCCAGCCCGAGATGGTCGACCCCGAGACGGGTCAGCGAACCGTCGGCGATCTTCTGCGTCAGGCGGCCGTCGCCCTCGACCAGCGCGAAATCCACCACCCGGCGCAGCAGCCGCCCCGCGATCCGGGGGGTGCCGCGCGCGCGCCGCGCGATTTCGCGCGTGCCCTCCGGCTCGGCCGGAACGCCAAGCAGGCGCGCACCCCGGCCGACGATCTGGTCCAGCTCGTCCTCGGTGTAGAATTGCAGCCGCGTGGGAATGCCGAACCGGTCGCGCAGCGGGGTCGTCAGCAGGCCGAGCCGGGTGGTGGCCCCGACAAGGGTGAAGGGCTGCAACTCGATGCGTACGGTGCGCGCGGCGGGGCCTTCGCCGATCACGAGGTCAAGTTCGAAATCCTCCATCGCGGGATAGAGCACCTCTTCCACCGCGGGATTGAGGCGGTGGATCTCGTCGATGAACAGGACATCGCGGGCCTCGAGATTGGTCAGGATCGCGGCAAGATCGCCGGCCTTGGCCAGAACCGGGCCCGAGGTCATCTTGAAATTCACACCCAGTTCGCGCGCCATGATCTGCGCGAGCGTCGTCTTGCCCAGACCGGGCGGGCCGTGGAACAGCGTGTGATCCATCGCCTGGCCGCGCATCTTCGCGCTTTCGATGAAGACGCGCAGATTGGCGCGCGCCTCGGCCTGGCCCACGAATTCCCCGAGCGCCTGCGGGCGCAGGGCGCGGTCCGCGTCATCGGGCAGGCGGTCGGGGCGAAGGGTCGGGTCGGGTTCGGTCATGATGGCTCAGTGTCGGGCGATTGCGGCGGCGTTGCAAGGGCGGGGGCGGGTTCTCGGGGGCGCTGCCCCCGGCCTGCGGCCTCCCCCGGGATATTTATGCAAAGCTGAAACCTAGTCCTTGGGGGCAAGAAGGCGCAGCGCCGTGCGGATGAGTTTGGCGGTATCGGTTGCCTCGGGGTCGTCGGAGGCGCGGGCGACGGCGCCGGCGGCCTCGGTCGGGTTGTAGCCGAGATTGGTCAGCGCGCTGAGCGCCTCGGCGGTATGGCTGGGGGCAGCGGCGGGCGCAGCGGGGCGCGGTTTCGCCGCGGGTTCGGGAACCGCGTCGGAGGGGGACAGATCGACGGTAAGCGCGCCGCCCATGGCCATGACCGAGGGCGCCTTTTCCTTCAGTTCCATCACCACGCGCTGCGCGAGTTTCGGGCCGACGCCCGGCGCGGCCTTGACCGCCGACCAGTCGCCAAGCGCGATCGCGCGGCCCAGCCCGTCGGCGCCGAGCGTGCCGATGATGGCCAGCGAGGCCTTGGCACCGATCCCCTGCACCGAGGTCAGAAGCCGGTGCCATTCCTTTTCCAGAAGCGTGGGAAAGCCGAACAGCTGCAAGAGATCCTCGCGCACGAGCAGGTCGGTATAAAGCGCCACCGCCTCACCCACCGGCGGCAGGGAGGAGGCCGTGCGCGACGAGACATGGACGATATAGCCCACGCCGCGCACGTCGATCAGCACATGATCCATCGCCCGGTGCAGAATGGTGCCTGCGATACGCCCGATCATGCAACTTTCCCCTTCAGCGCCGCGGCCATGCGCCCGGCCGATTGCAGGTGATGGGCATGGCAGATGGCGACCGCCAGCGCATCGGCCGCGTCGGGGCCGGCCAGCTCGACGCCGGGCAGTTGGAAGCGCACCATATGGGCGATCTGGCCCTTGTCGGCATGGCCCACCCCCACGACCGCCTTCTTCACCGCATTGGGGGCGTATTCGCCCACGCTCAGCCCCGCCTGCGCCGGAGCCAGAAGCGCAATCCCCCGCGCCTGCCCCAATTTCAGCGTGGCGACCGCATCCTTGTTGACGAAGGTCTGTTCGACCGCCGCGGCCTGCGGGGCGAAGCGGGCGATGACCGCGCTGAGCGCATCGTGCAGCGACAAGAGCCGCAGCGCCAGATCGCTTCCCTCGGAATGGATGATCCCGTTTGCGACATGTGTCAGCCGCGAGCCCGCCATTTCGATGACGCCCCACCCCAGGTTGCGAAGCCCGGGATCGATTCCGATTACCCGCATGAGGCCCTGTCTCCTGTCTGCTCTGTTGCCTTTTTCACACGGCTAGCACGAAAAGAGAACATCGCAAAGCGGGAAGACGCCCCGGACGAAACGGACAAGTCTTTTCCGGGTGCGCGCCAAAGCGGCGGAAAACGACGCTGCGCGGCAGAAATTCGACGCGCCGCAGCGCAGAAACCGCCATTCGGAAGAACGCCCGTTCCAGTTCCTGGAAGACATGCAGAAATCGCATAACGGGGCTGCTTGGGCGGCGCTTGTTTTCGAAAACTGCCCGGCATATCTGCGGCTCATCGAGCCCGATGCTCGAAAAACATGCACTTTGTGAA
The DNA here is from genome assembly GCF_058747975.1 of Rhodobacter maritimus. Classification (NCBI taxonomy): domain Bacteria; kingdom Pseudomonadati; phylum Pseudomonadota; class Alphaproteobacteria; order Rhodobacterales; genus Rhodobacter; species Rhodobacter maritimus. The sequence goes on from NZ_CM179095.1 coordinate 2,913,245, forward strand.
GGAACACGGAAATGTCCGCCTATGACACCAACCGCGTCCTGACCCGGCACGGTAGCTCCGGGTTCGTTACGCGAATGATCGAAGCCATCTCGGCCTGGAACGATGCCCGCCTGACCACCGCAGCGCTCTCGAAGCTGTCGGATCGTGAGCTGGACGATATCGGCCTGTGCCGTGGCGACATCGCGCGGGTTGCCCGCAGCTGATCCGCGCAACCAGCGCGACGAATACAAAAAGGCCGTGTGGGGAAAACCCGCGCGGCCTTTATCGTCATGAAAAGGACTTCAGCGCAAGATCGGCTGGATGAACCCTGCAAGCTTGAGCGTCGCGGGATCGGCCTGCAACACCCAGGCGCCCGCCTGTTCGAACACGCTGCCATTGGCAAGCGCCGCGACACGCTCGGCGTAGCCGTCCTGCCCCAGTTGCGCCAGAATCGCGGCCTTGAACAGAAGCGCCGCCGCAAACAGGAACGCAAGCGCCCGCAACGAAACCCCGCGCCGCCGGCGCGGACGTGTCGCATCGAAATAGGCGCGCCCCAAGGTTCCCGACGATTCAAACGCACCGCCGGCCTTGTGGATCTTGTCGATCCGCGCAAGGCGCTGTTCGAAATTCTTCATGTTGGGATCGGCCACGGCATTTCTCCCTGTCATCGGCATTCCGTCTCCCACTGAGACGATTATGCCGCAAGGAGGCCGGAAACTCGATACGAATTGTTAACGCGATTGGTTCCGGATCAGAACCAGTGTCGTCCAATCGCCAAATTCGTTGCGCGTAACCAACGAAAATCCTTGATTTTCATAGGCTGCAATCACCGCGTCGGCCTGGTCGTTAAGGATTCCGGACAGGATGACATGCCCTGATTCGGTACAATGCCGGGCCATGTCCGGGGCCAGAGAAATCAGCGGCCCCATCAGGATATTCGCGAAGATCAGATCATAGGGCGCGGCCTCTTCCAGATGCGGATGACCGAAACCCGCGGCCTCGACGCAGATCACCCGGCCCTCGAGGCCGTTGGCCACCACATTGGCTGCGGCCGTCTCTACCGCTACCGGGTCGATATCCGAGGCGATGACGGTCTCGGGCCAGATCTTTGCAGCCGCCATCGCCAGAACCGCCGTCCCGCAGCCGATATCGGCCACCCGCCGGGCCCGCAATCCGTCGCGCTCCAGATCGTCCAGCGCGCGCAGGCAGCCCAGTGTCGTGCCGTGATGTCCGGTGCCGAAGGCCATCGCGGCCTCGATCCGCAGCGGGATCACTTTGTCGGGCACCTTGTCCGCATCATGCGCGCCATGCACGAAGAACCGTCCCGCCGCAACCGGGGCAAGCTCGCGCCGGACATGGGCCACCCAGTCCACGTCGGGCAGTTCAGAGACAACGAAGGGCTCCGCCCCATGCGCAGCGGCCATCAGCGCAAGCGCGGTCTCATCGGGATGTTCAAGGAAATAGCTGCCCACTTCCCACCGCTCGGACCCGTCCTCGATCTCGAACACGCCGACACCGTAGGGCGCGGGATCCAGCTCATCGAGAAGCTCTGACAGCGCCTCGGCGCGGTCACGGTCCGGCAGGGTCGTGAAAGCAGTGAATGTGGGCATGAGGGCCTCCGGTCGGGCGTTGCGTGAGCCGGGCATGTCCGGGCGCATACCCCGGCAAAGACACAGAGGCAAGCCGCGCGTGATTTATGTCAAGGCCGATTGCCTTATACTGTGGAATAAGCCCTGCGCAGGGAATCAGGGAGCGTGCAGATGGAACTCGTCACACTTCTGGAGCGTATCGGAGAAGGTCCGACAGCGGCGCTGTTCGGACTGATCACCGGGATCATTTTCGGTGTTGCGGCACAACGCTCGAATTTCTGCCTTCGGGCTGCGACGGTCGAATTCGCGCGTGGGCAGCTTGGCGGCAAGGTTGCCGTCTGGCTTCTAACATTCTCCACCGCCGTGGTCTGGGTGCAGACGGCACAGCTTCTGGGCCTGTTTCGTGCGGCCGACAGCCGGATGATGGCCGTTCCCGGAAGCTGGTCTGGCGCCGTCATTGGCGGGCTGATGTTCGGCGTGGGCATGGTATTGTCGCGCGGCTGTTCGGGGCGGCTTCTGGTGCTGGCCTCGACGGGGAACCTGCGCTCGGTCGTGTCGGGGCTTATCTTCGCCGTCGTCGCACAAATGAGCCTGAAGGGTATCCTCTCTCCGACACGAGACCGCCTTGCGGGACTGTGGGTCACGCCGGGGGGCGAGAATGTAAGCATTCTGGACATGTTGCGCCTGCCACAATGGGCCGGGCTTGTCTTCGGGCTGGGGGTCGCCGCGCTTGCGCTTTACCTGGCGCGGCGCAACCGGATCGGGGCGCGGGTTTTGGTCTTTGCGTCGGGCGTCGGCTTTGCCGTTGCCGTGGGTTGGGTGCTGACATGGACGCTGGCGCAGGTCAGTTTCGATCCGATCCCCGTCACATCGGCCACCTTCTCGGGGCCGTCGGCCAACACGCTCATGTTCTTTCTGGATCGCAATGCGGTGCTGGAATTCGATGTGGGCCTTGTGCCCGGCGTGGTGATCGGAGCACTCATCGCGTCGCTTCTTGCGCGCGAATTCCGCTGGCAGGCCTTCGACTCGGTACCAGTGATGCGGCGCTCGATGATCGGGGCCGCACTGATGGGCTTCGGCGCGATGCTGGCGGGGGGCTGCGCGATTGGCGCGGGCGTGACCGGCGGGTCGATCTTTGCCGGAACCGCGTGGCTTGCGCTGTTCTGTATGTGGATCGGGGCCGTCACCACCGACTTTCTGGTCGATCAGCGCCGTCCCGCGGGCATTGCGGCCTAAAGAAAGCTCTGCGGGTCGATGTCGATCGCAAGGCGCACCGCGTTCGGCAACCTCACCTGTGCCACCCATTCCCTCAGGGCGGCCTGTAGCGGGGCGGTCTTGTCGGCCTTGACCAGCATGCGCACCCTGTGCCGGCCACGGACCCGTGCGATCGGTGCGGGCGCGGGGCCGTAAAGCGTGGCCCCAACGCGGCGCAGCGGCGCATCGGCCCGCGCAAGCGCGCCGCCGATATCGAAGAGCGGTTGCAGATCGGGGCCGGACAGGATGATCCCCGCAAGGCGCCCATAGGGCGGCACCCCCTGTGCGCGGCGCGCGTCGGCCTCGGCGCGCCAGAAGGCTTCGTCATCGCCGCCAAGGATCGCACGGATGACCGGATGGTCGGGCTGGTGGGTCTGCAACAGCGCCGCGCCGCGCCGTTCGGCCCGGCCGGCCCGCCCGGCGACCTGGCGCATCAGCTGGAAGGTGCGTTCCGCAGCGCGCAGGTCCGAGCCTTGCAGCCCGAGATCCGAGTCGATCACCCCGACCAGCGTCAGCAGCGGGAAGTTGTGCCCCTTGGCCACGATCTGTGTGCCGATGATGATATCCGCGCCCCCTTCGGCAATCGTGCCGATCGCCTCTTTCAGCGCGCGCGCCGATCCGAAAAGATCCGAGGACAGCACCGCGACACGCGCCTGCGGGAACCGTTCGGCCACCTCTTCGGCCAGCCGTTCGACCCCCGGTCCGACGGGGGCAAGGCGCCCTTCGGCCCCGCAGGACGGGCAGGCCAGCGGGATGGGCTTCGTCTCACCGCATTGATGGCAAACCAGCCGCTTGAGAAAGCGATGCTCGACCATCCGCGCGTCGCAATGATCGCAACCGATCTGATGCCCGCAGGCGCGGCAGACTGTGACCGGCGCATAGCCGCGACGGTTGAGAAACAGCATCGCCTGCTCGCCGCGCGCGATGCATTCGCCGACTGCCCCCGCGAGGGTCGGAGAGATCCAGCGGCTGACCTCCATCGCCTCTTCGCGCAGGTCGATCGCGGCCATTTCGGGCATCTCGGCCGCGCCGAAGCGGCTGATCAGGTCGATGCGGCGGTATTTCCCCGCCTCGGCATTAGCCCAGCTTTCCAGCGAGGGCGTGGCCGAGGCCAGAACCACCTGCGCGGCATTGAGCGAGGCGCGCAGCACCGCCATGTCGCGCGCATTGTAAAGCGCGCCCTCTTCCTGCTTGTAGGAACTGTCATGTTCCTCGTCGACGACGATCAGCCCCAGATCGCGGAACGGCAGATAAAGCGCCGAGCGCGCGCCCACCACAAGCTGCACCCCGCCCTCGGCCGTCATGCGCCACAGCCGCCGCCGCTCGGTCTGGCTGACGCCGGAATGCCATTCGCCGGGAAGCGTGCCGAAGCGGTCCTCGACCCGCGCAAGGAACTCCGAAGTGAGCGCGATCTCGGGCAAGAGCACCAGCGCCTGCCGCCCCAGCCGCAGGGCCTCGGCCACCGCCTCCAGATAGACCTCGGTCTTGCCCGAGCCGGTGACGCCCTTCAGCAGCGTGGTGCCGTAGCCGCCATCCCGCAGCGCCCCGCGCAAGGTTGCCGCGGCCGCCGCCTGATCCCCCGACAGGGTCTTGCCGGGCAGATGCGGATCGAGCCCGGGGAAGGGCTGGTCGCGCGGCACCTCGGCCTCGTCGATGGCGCCGGCCTTCACGAGGCCCTTGACCACCTGCGTCGTGACCCCCGCGCTGGAGGCGAGTTCCGACAGCAGGAACCCCGCGCCGCCATGTTCGCCCAGGACTTCGAGCACGCGCTTGCGCGCATCGGTCATGCGGTCGGGCTGGCTGCGGCCCAGCCGGTAGATCCGCCGCGCGCCCGGCGCCTCGGCCAGGGCCGGGGTGCGGGTGGCCAGCCGCAGCATGGCCGGAAGCGGCGTCATCGTATAGTCGGACATGCGCACAAGGAACTCGCGCAGTTCGTCGCGCATGGGCGGCACGCCGAGCACGCGCAGCACCGCACGGACCCGCGCCGGATCGAACCCACCCTCGCCCGGACCCCAGACCACGCCGAGAACCCGGCGGGGGCCAAGCGGAACCTCGACGAAGGCGCCGGCAAAGCAGCCGCCTTCGGGCGCACGGTAATCGAGCGGCCGGCCGATCGGTTCGGCCGTCAGCACCGCGATCAGCGCGCCTTCGGGAAACCAGCCCGCCTCAGCCATGGCGCGCATCCCGTGGCGGGCTGCCTCCGGCGGGGATATTTATCGCTCTGAAGAACGCAAGGCCATGATCGGGGACGGAGCGCCCGCGTTTGAGGGGTTCCGGGGGGCGGCGGATTGCGCTATCAGGCGCCGAACCCGTCTGCAGGAGCTGCCCCATGAAATTCTTCGTAGATACCGCCGATGTCGCCGCCATTCGTGAGCTGAACGACCTGGGCATGGTCGATGGCGTCACGACCAACCCGTCGCTGATCCTGAAATCGGGGCGCGACATCCTCGAGGTCACCAGGGAGATCTGCGACATGGTCTCTGGCCCGGTGTCGGCCGAGGTCGTCGCCACCGAGGCGAAAGCCATGATCGAAGAAGGTCTGAAGCTTGCCAAGATCGCCCCCAATATCGCGATCAAGGTTCCGCTGACCTGGGATGGCCTGACCGCCTGCAAGGCTTTCGCATCCGAAGGCCACATGGTCAACGTCACGCTGTGCTTCTCGGCCGCGCAGGCCATCCTTGCCGCGAAGGCGGGGGCGACCTTCATCTCGCCCTTCATCGGGCGGCTGGACGATATCAACCTTGATGGTGTGCAGCTGATCGAGGATATCCGCACGATCTATGACAATTACGATTTCCGCACCGAGATCCTGGCCGCTTCGATCCGCTCGGTGAACCATATCACCGATGTGGCCCGGATCGGCGCCGATGTGATCACCGCCCCGCCCGCCGTGATCAAGGCGATGGCGAATCACGTCCTGACCGACAAGGGGCTGGACCAGTTCCTCAGCGACTGGGCCAAGACCGGCCAGAAGATCTGAACCGGCGCGATCGGCATCATGACGGCCCGCCGCTCTGGCGGGCCGGTTCATTTTGGGCAAAAAATACCTGCATTTCCCCATATTTCGTGTAGAGTGGCCGCAAAACAACCACAAACAGGCACGATGATACGGGCATGACGGAAACCGCTGTGAACACTGTGCTGGCCAACCAGCTGCGCGAACGGATCATTTCCGAGCCGGAAGTGATCCTTGAGGACCGCGATCTGATGCATGCGCTGATCGCCGCGAACGAGCGCGCGATGGGCAGCAACATCATCGACCTGCGCGGCGTGGCGATGGAGCGGCTTGAAAAGCGGCTCGACCGGCTTGAGGACACGCATCGCTCGGTGATTGCCGCGGCCTATGAGAACCTTGCCGGGACAAACCAGATCCACCGCGCGGTGCTGCGCATGCTCGACCCGGTGGAGTTCGAGGATTTCCTGCGCAACCTGGGCAGCGAAGTGGCCGGCATCCTGCGGGTGGATTGCGTGCGCCTGGTTCTGGAAAGCCTGCATTCGGACAGCGATCCGGTGCTGCGCCGGCTGGGCGATGTGCTTTGCGTGGCCGAGCCGGGTTTCGTGCAGGAGTATCTGGGTGCGGGCCGGGGCGGGCAGCCGCGCAACGTGGTGCTGCGCCAGACCGTTGCGCAATCCGACGCGATCTATGGCGAGACCGCGGGCTGGATCCGCTCCGAGGCGCTGATGCGGCTGGATTTCGGGCCGGGACGGCTGCCGGGGCTTCTGGTCATGGGGGCCGAGGACCCGCATCAGTTCAAACCTGCGCAGGGCACCGACCTTCTGGCCTTCTTCGCCGGGGTGTTCGAACGGGCGATGCGCCGCTGGCTGGCGTGATGCCTGCCGCCTTTTCTCCGGCCGCCGCGGATGCGCTGCAACGCTGGCTGGACCATCTGCGCGCGCTGGACGGGGCGGCCGGGCACACGATTTCCGCCTATCGCGGCGATGTCGCCGGTTTTCTGGGATTCTTGCAGCAGCATCACGGCGAGGGTCAGGGCCTGGCCCGCCTGGCCGCGATCAGCCAGGCCGACATGCGCGCCTTTCTGGCGCATGAGCGGGGGCGCGGGATTTCGTCGCGCTCGCTTGCGCGGCGGCTTTCGTCGGTCAAATCCTTCATCCGCTGGCTTTCCGACCGCGAGGGGTTCGACGCAAGCCACGTGCTTGCGGCCCGCGCGCCGAAATACCAGCGCAAACTACCCCGGCCGCTGGCCGAGGATGCCGCGCAGGCCATGATCGGGCAGGTCGGGGATCAGGCGGCCGAGCCATGGATCGCCGCGCGCGATGCGGCGGTGGTCACGCTGCTTTACGGCTGCGGCCTGCGGATATCCGAAGCGCTTGGCCTGACCGGCGCCGACGCCCCCCTGCCCGAGGTTCTGCGCATCCTGGGCAAGGGCGGGAAAGAGCGTCTGGTGCCGGTCCTGCCGGTCGCGCGCACCGCCGTCGACATCTATATGCGGCTTTGTCCGTTCGAGACCGGCCCCGCCGCGCCGCTGTTCCGGGGCGCGCGCGGCGGTGCGCTCAGCCCGCGCATGATCGCCCGCGCGGTCGAGCGCGCGCGCATGTCGCTTGGCCTGCCCGCAACCGCCACGCCCCATGCCCTGCGCCACAGCTTTGCCACCCACCTTCTGGGCGCGGGGGGCGATCTGCGCGCGATCCAGGAGCTTCTGGGCCATGCAAGCCTTGCCACCACCCAGATCTACACCGCCGTCGATGCTGCACGGCTGATGGAAATCTACGAATCCGCCCATCCGCGGGCCTGACGGCATTGCGGGATGGCCGAGAATGCGCAAGAAGGGGCCATGGTTCTTCGCATAAAAGCCCTTCTCGTGCACCTGCTGACCGCGACCGGCGCAGTTCTTTCGATGCTGGCGATGCTGGCTGCGGTCGAGGAAAAATGGAGCCTGATGTTCCTATGGCTTGTCGTGGCGCTTGCGGTGGACGGGATCGACGGGCCGCTGGCACGGCGCTATGACGTCAAGACCAACTGGCCCACCTATGACGGCGTCCTGATGGACCTGATCATCGACTACCTGACCTATGTCTTCATCCCGGCCTATGCGCTGTTCAAATCGGGGCTGCTGCCCGGCTGGACGGGCTGGATCGCGATCATCGTCATCGTCTACGGCTCGGTCGTCTATTTCGCCGACACGCGGATGAAGACGAAGGACAATTCCTTCGCCGGGTTTCCGGGCTGCTGGAACATGGTGGTGCTGGTGCTGTTCGCCATCCAGCCGAATTTCTGGCTGATGCTGTCGCTTGTCGTGGCGCTTGCGGTGGCGATGTTCACCAACCTCAAGTTCATCCACCCGGTGCGCACGGAACGCTGGCGGTCGGTCTCGCTGCCGATGGCGCTCGCCTGGACCGGGTTCGCGGGCTGGGCGGCCTGGGTCGATTTCCACCCCGAAAGCTGGGCGCATTGGGGGCTGGTGCTGACCTCGCTTTATCTGCTTCTGGTCGGCATCGTGCAGCAGATCGTGCCCGCGCGCGACGCACGCGCCTAGATCCGCGTCACGATCACGCCCAGCACGATCAGCACCGCCGCAACCGCCTTGAGCGGGTTCATCCGTTCGCCGAACAAGAGCCAGCCGATCATCACTGCAAACAGGATCGAGGTTTCGCGCAGCGCCGCGACAAGCGCGATCGGCGCCACCGTCATCGCCCATACCGAGATCGCATAGGCCCCGTAAGATGCCACCGAGGCGGCCGCGCCAAGCGTCCATTCCCGCGCCCCGCCGGCCAGCATGCCGCGCCCTTTCAGCGCAACCATCCCGGTTGCGAAAAGCGCCCCGTCCACGATGAAGATCCAGCCGACATAGGCCACCGCATCGCCCGAGACCCGCGCGCCCAGCCCGTCGATCAGCGTATAGCTTGCCGTGGCGCAGGCCGAGCCGATGGCGAAGGGCAGTAGCCTGCGGCTTTCGCCGTCGGTAAACACCCCCCGCGCCATCAGGAGGATGCCGAAGCCAAGCGTAAGGATGCCCAGATATTCGGGCAGTTGCAGAACGTCCGACAGGAACACCGCCCCCACCACCGCCACGATCATCGGCGCCGCCCCGCGCGCGATAGGATAGACCCGGCTCAGGTCGCCCTGCTCATAGGCGTAGGTCAGGAAGAACTTGTAGGCGAAATGCGTGCACCCGGCCGCGATCACCCAGGGCCAGACTTCGGCCGGCGGCCACGGACGGGTCGCCACGACGGCAATGCCGATCGGGATCTCCATCACCGACAGGATCACCATCGAGCCGACCTTGGACTTTCCGCCCTTGATCAGCGCATTCCACAACGCATGCAGAAAGGCGGCGCCCAGAACCGCCAGCATTACCCCGAAAGCCATCCCGCCACCTGCCCGACCGATTATCCGTTATCGGTAAAGCGCGGCGGCGGGACCGGCAAGGGGGATACCGATCCCCCGCCTTATCCCAGGGCGTCGTTGCAGCGCTTGCAGGTGCCCGGATGGGCATGGCTGCCCACATCCGGCAGGATCCGCCAGCAGCGTCCGCATTTCTCGCCCTCGGCGGTTTCGAACACCACCGCGATGCCCGGAACCTCGGGCAGGCGGAAGGCCTCGTTCGGGGCCGGATCGGCGGTCAGGACCGCCGAGGAAGTGATGCAGATATCCGCGAAATCGACCGAATGCAGCGCCCTGAGAAGGTCTGCATCCTCGACATGGACGACCGGGGCCGCCTCGAGGCTGGCGCCGATCACCTTGGCGCTGCGCTGCACTTCAAGCGCGGCGGTCACGGCACGGCGGGCGCGGCGGATGCCGTCCCATTTCGCGGCCAGCGGCTCATCCCGCCAGTCGGCGGGCGTTCTGGGCATGTCGGTCAGATGCACCGAACCCGCCTCTTCGGGGAAGCGCGAAAGCCACACATCCTCCATCGTGAACACCAGGATCGGCGCAAGCCAGGTGGTCAGGCGATGGAACAGAAGGTCCAGCACCGTGCGCGCGGAACGGCGGCGCAGGCTGTCGGGCGCGTCGCAGTAAAGCGCATCCTTGCGGATGTCGAAATAGACCGCGGACAGATCGACCGTGGCAAAATTGAACAGCGCCTGGAAGACCCCCTGAAAATCATAGGCATCATAGCCCTTGCGCACGGTATGATCGAGCTCGGCCAGGCGGTGCAGAACCCACCGCTCCAGTTCGGGCATATCGGCGGGGGCCACACGCTCGGCCTCGGCAAAGCCCGCAAGGTTGCCCAGCAGGAAGCGCATCGTGTTGCGCAGCCGGCGATAGCTGTCGGCCACGCCCTTCAGGATTTCCTTGCCGATGCGCAGGTCGGCCGTGTAGTCGGCCTGCGCCACCCAAAGCCGCAGGATATCGGCGCCGTATTCGTCGATCACCTGCTGCGGGGCGATGGTGTTGCCAAGCGATTTGGACATCTTCATGCCCTTCTCGTCCAGCGTGAAGCCATGCGTCAGCACCCCGCGATAAGGCGCCCGGCCCTTCGTGGCACAGGCCTGAAGCATCGAGGAATGGAACCAGCCGCGATGCTGGTCGGTGCCCTCCAGATACAGATCCGCAATCCCGTCGGGCGTGCCGTCGGCGCGGTCGCGCAGCACGAAGGCATGGGTCGAGCCGCTGTCGAACCACACGTCGAGCACGTCGAAGACCTGATCGTATTCCTCCGGGTCGGCAATGCCTTCCAGCACCCGCGCCTTGAAGCCGTCCTTGTACCAGACATCCGCGCCCTCGGCCTCGAAGGCCGCCACGACGCGGGCGTTGAGTTCGGCATTGCGCAACAGGAACCCGTCATCGGTGGGCCTGGCACCCTTCTTCACGAAACAGGTCAGCGGCACGCCCCAGGCGCGCTGCCGGCTCAGCACCCAGTCGGGCCGCGCCTCGATCATCGAGTAAAGCCGGTTGCGCCCGGTCTGCGGCGTCCATTTCACCAGCTTGTCGATCGAGGTCAGCGCACGCGCCCGGATCGTGTCGCCATATTCGCCCATCCCGTCATCGAGCACCTTGTCGATGGCGGCGAACCATTGCGGGGTATTGCGATAGATCAGCGGCGCCTTGGAACGCCAGCTATGCGGGTAGGAATGCTTCAGCTTGCCCTTGGCCAGAAGCGCCCCGGCCCAGGCCAGCTGCTTGATGTTCGAGACATTCGCAGGCCCTTCCTTGCCGTCGGGCAGAACGATCGCCTGCCCGCCGAACAGCGGCAGGTCCGGCCGGTAGGAACCGTCTTCCAGAACGTTATAGGTCATCGGCAGGCCGAATTTCAGGCCAATCTGGTAGTCGTCGTCGCCATGGCTGGGCGCGGTATGCACGAACCCCGTCCCGGCATCGTCGGTGACATGCTCGCCGGGCAGGACCGGAACGTCGAAATCCCACTCACCCGCGCCGTTCTCGACACCGCGATAGGGATGGGCAAGGGTCAGCCCGGCCAGTTCCTCGGCGGACACCCCGCGCAACCGGCTGAAACTTTCGACCTTGGCCGCGCCCATCACGCTCTCGGCCAGCTTGTCGGCCAGAAGGACGGTCTCGCCCACGCGCGCGGTGGTGTTCTCGGCCACCGCGTCGATGCGATAAAGCCCGTAAGAGATTTCGGGGCTGAAGCACACGGCGCGGTTCTGCGGGATGGTCCAGGGGGTCGTGGTCCAGATCACCACCGAGGCATCGTGCAGCTGATCGGCCAGAAGCGCCTGATCGGCGCCGTCATATTCCACCGCATCCTCGACCGGCATCGGCGCATTGCCGCCGCGCAGAACCGCGAAACGCACCCAGATCGTGTGGCTGGTGTGATCGTGATACTCGACCTCGGCCTCCGCCAGGGCGGTCTTTTCCACCGGCGACCACATTACCGGCTTCGAGCCTTGGTAAAGCGTGCCGTTCATCAGAAGCTTCATGAACTCTTCGGCGATCACCGCCTCGGCGTGGAAATCCATCGTCAGATAGGGCGCGTCCCATTTCCCGGTGACGCCAAGGCGCTTGAACTCCTCGCGCTGGATGTCGATCCAGCCCTCGGCGAAACGGCGGCATTCCTGGCGAAAGGCAACCAGGTCAACATCGTCCTTGTTCAGCCCCTTCGCGCGGTATTGCTCCTCGATCTTCCATTCGATGGGCAGACCGTGGCAATCCCAGCCCGGAACATAACGTGCATCGCGCCCCATCATCTGCTGCGAACGGACGATGAAATCCTTCAGGATCTTGTTGAGCGCGTGCCCGATATGCAGATGTCCATTTGCATAGGGCGGGCCGTCATGCAGCACGAACGGCGTGCGCCCCTCCTGCGCGCGCAGCCGGTCGTAAACGCCGATCTTCTCCCACCGCGCCAGCCAATCCGGCTCGCGCTGCGGAAGGCCCGCGCGCATCGGAAAATCGGTCTCGGGAAGAAAGACGGTATCACGGTAATCAGGTGTCGTGGCGGGCGTATCAGCACACATCGGTCTTGTCCTTTGCAGGGAATGGGCGCATCACCCGCGCCCGTTTCTGGCTCGCAATTCCCGGCCACCCTGACGCGTCAGAGCGCCGGGCCAGTAATTCGATGCATGAGACGCATGTGCCAGGTCATGCCCGCCTTATAGGCGCGGCTCGGCGCTGCGGCAAGGCGGTGAACCGCCAGTTTCTTCAGAGTCGAAATATCCCCGCCGGAGGCTCCTGCGATCGGCCATGGAACGCTCCGCGGGGGATATTTTCACTCTGGTGAAAGGGGGGTGCGGCCTTATTCCGCCTTGCCCGCGCACGGGCGGCACCCTATCTGATCGCCGACAGGAGACCGCCATGACCGCACCGCCCCCCCGTTTCGAGGTTACCGAAGCCGATATCGAGCGAGTCGTCGCGCGCTTCTATGCACGGGTGCGCGCGCATCACCTTCTGAGGCCGGTCTTCGCCGCCCATGTCGAGGACTGGCCCGCCCATGAGGCGAAGATCGCCCGGTTCTGGAAGGGTGCGATCCTGTTTCACGCAGGTTATGACGGCAGCCCCATGATGGCGCATCGCCGCGCGGGCAATGTCGAGGCCGGGCATTTCCCGATCTGGCTGGGGCTGTTCGACGACACGTTGCGGCAAGAGCTTGAGCCGCTGGCCGCTGCAAGCTGGTCCGCGCTTGCCCATCGCATCGGGCAAGGCCTGCGGCTTGGCGTGGAGGATATGGGCCGCCCCCGCGATACGGTGCCCGTCCTGCGCTAGTCCTCGTCCGCTTTCGATTTCGAAAACACGCCCGTCAGCGCCCGGCTGACGAGATTGGTCACCCGCGGTTTCGGCAGGGCCGCGAAGGGCATCGGGCGGCAGACCTCGATCGCGGCGATGCCCACGCGTGCGGTCAGCGCGCCGTTCACGACGCCTTCGCCGAAGCGGCGCGAGAGTTTCGACAAAAGCCCGCCGCCCGCCATCGTTTCGATCAGGTCGTCGCCTGCCGCGACCGCGCCGGTGGCGACAAGGTGGGTCATCACCGTGCGCGCCAGGCGCAGCGAGCCGAACGAGCCTGCGCGCCCGCCATAGATCTCGGCGATGCGCCGGATCATGCGCAGGTTCGCCGCAAGCGCCGCGAAGACATCGGCCAGAGCCAGCGGCACGAGCGCGGTGACGGTGGCGACGGTCCGGGCGGCGGCCTCGACCTCGAGACGCGCGGCGGCATCGAGCGGGCCCATCAACTCGCGTTCGGCAAGGCCCAGAAGGTTCTCGGCATCGAATGCATCGCCCGTCCGTTCGGCCAGGCGGGCGCGGGACCAGTCCAGCTCGGGGCGGGCCGCGTAAAGCGCGGAAAGCTGCGTCACCGCCGCCCGCGCCTGCCCCAGATCGCCGGAGGCGGCGGCGGCACCCACCTTGCGATGCACGCCGTCAAGGCGGCGCAGGCGCGCGAAGGCTGCCAGTTCGCGCCCCGCCATCAAAAGCGCGGCCAGAACGAAGGCGCCGATCAGCGCGATGCCCAGCCATCCCAGAACCGGGTTCGCGGCGAACAGCCCGGTCACGAAATTCCACGCCGCGACCGAGGCGAGAAACCCCAGAAGGGCCACCGCCGAACGCCAGAAGAACCGCGTCAGCCCCGAGGTCGGGCGCGCCGCAAGGCGCGTGGCGATCTGCATGGCGCGGCCCTCGGGGCGGGGCTCGGCACCGGGGGCATCCTCGATCGGCGGGGCCTCGGCCGGGGTTGGCGCGGGGCCATCCAGTTCGATCAGGACGGGGCCTTTGGTCGTGTTCATAGCTTGTCCCCGATCAGGAATTCCGCGGCACGGTCCAGCCGGATATGCGGCGGGCCTTCGCCAGGCTTGAGGCTCAGTTCGGCGGGCGCGAAGGACATCACCGCATAATCGGCATCCAGCCATCGCGCCGCCCCGGCGCGGGCGGGCGACAGAAGCTGCGCGGGATCGTCCGGAAGCGCGCCGGGATAGAAGGCGGCGCGGCGCCCGTCCATCAGCGTGCCCCGCACGGCCTCGACGCTGCGGCCCTCATGGGGGACGGTCTCTTCGGTCGTGGTGCGCAGGGCGGCAAGCGACATGGCAAGCGTTCTGGCCCCCGCGAAATCGGCGCGGTCCTTCGCCTCGCGCAGAAGCGCGCCGGTGATCGCGGTCAGCCGGGCGTGCTGCGTGTGGTGCAGGTGATCGGCCTTGGTCGCGGCGAACAGGATGCGTTCGACGCGCCGCGCGCCCAGAAGGCTTGCCAGCCAGCCCGCCGTGCCGGGGCGGAAGGCGGTCAGGATCCCGGCCATGGCGCGGCGCAGATCCTCGAGCGCGGCGGGACCGGAATGGATGGCGCCCAGCACGTCGACCAGCACGACCTGCCGGTCGATCCGGGCAAAGTGATCTCGAAAGAAGGGGCGCACCACGCGGGACTTGTAGGCCTCGAAGCGGCGCTCCATCTCGCGCCCGAGCGAGCCGCGGGGGCTGTTGCCCAGCGGCAGGGGGGCGAAGGTCAGCACGGGCGATCCGGCCAGATCTCCGGGCAGCAGGAACCGCCCCGGCGAGCAATCCGAATAGCCCGCCGCGCGCGCGGCCTGAAGATGGGCGGCAAAGCTGTCAGTCAGGCGGCGGGCGACGGGTTCGTCCAGCGCGGCCTCTGTGTCGGTGGCCTGGGCAAGCGCCATGAACTCGGCCCCGCCCGGCCGATCCGGCAGGCGGGCCAGAACCCCTTCGGACCATTGCGCATAGCTCTTGTCCATCAGGGACAGGTCCAGAAGCCACTCGCCCGGATAATCGACGATATCGACATGCACGGTGCGCGGGCCCCGCAGCGCGCCCAGCATGCCCGAGGGCTGCACCCGGAACGACAGGCGCAGTTCCGACACCGCGCGGGTGCCCTCGGGCCAGTGGGGCGCCGGGCCGGTCAGCGCGGCAAGGTGGTTTTCATAATCGAAGCGCGGCACGGTATCATCCGGCTGCGGCTGCAGATAGGCCGCGCGGATCGCCCCGCCCGCGGCCGCCGACAGCGCGGGCATCCGCCCGCGATCCAGAAGATTGGCGACAAGCGAGGTGATGAACACCGTCTTGCCCGCGCGCGAAAGCCCCGTCACGCCCAACCGGACCACCGGCTCAAACAAGGCCTCGGAGACCGATGCGCCGATCCCCTCGATGCCGCGCGCGACATCATCTGCGATGCTGGAAATGCCCAATGCGGTTCGCCTTTTGCTGCCCCATGGCCTCAAGATAGGTGGCCGCGCGCGGCCTTGGTAGGGGGAAAGGCCGCGCGGAACCGGCCCCTTGCGCAGCGGGGCCGCGAATTTCGCCCCGCGCCGCATCTTGGGATTGCCGCCGGGGCGCAGGGCGCGATATGGCGGGGCATGCCAAGATTTGCTTTCCAGATCGAATATGACGGGGCGCCCTTCGCGGGATGGCAGCGCCAGCGCAGCCAGGCTTCGGTTCAGGGCGCGATCGAGGCCGCGCTTGCCCGGCTGGAGCCCGGCCCCCACACGATCGCCGCGGCGGGGCGCACCGATGCGGGCGTTCACGCCACCGCACAGGTCGCCCATGTGGATCTGGCCAAGGACTGGGACCCGTTCCGCCTGTCCGAGGCGCTGAATTTCCACCTCAAGCCCAGCCCGGTCGCCATTCTGACCTGCGCACGGGTGCCCGATGAGTTTCACGCCCGCTTTTCCGCGATCGAGCGGCGCTATCTGTTTCGCCTGCTGCAACGCCGTGCGCCGGCGGTGCATGACAGGGGGCGGGTCTGGCAGGTGCTGCACCCCCTGTCGCTCAGGGCGATGCGCGCGGGGGCCGCGCATCTGGTGGGGCATCACGATTTCACCACCTTCCGCTCGTCGATCTGCCAGGCGGCATCGCCGCTCAAGACGCTGGACGAGATCCGTATCGAGGCCGTCCCGGTCCCGCATGGGCAGGAGTTCCGCTTTCACCTGCGCGCGCGGTCCTTCCTGCACAACCAGGTGCGCTCCATCGTCGGCACGCTGGAGCGGGTGGGCGCAGGGGCCTGGGCGCCCGAGGATGTGCAGACCGCGCTTGAGGCGCGCGACCGCGCCGCCTGCGGGCCGGTCTGTCCGCCGCAGGGGCTTTATCTTTGCGGGGTGGGATATCCCGAGGATCCGTTCGGCTAAGGGTCACTCGGCCGGTTTGTCCGCCGCCTTCAGCGCATTCACGATCCGCTCGGGCAGGGCGCCCTCGGGCTGGCTTTGCGGCTGGTATTCGGGCACGGCGCGCATCAGCGTGGCCAGCAGGTCCGCGTCGGACCCGCGGTCGATCGCATCGCGCAGGGCGCGCAGCGCCGCGGCCATCTCCAGCTCCGACAGGTGATCTTCGCGCACACGAATGATCTTGGGATGCGCGGTCGTCTGCGCCCCTTTGCGCACCATCAGCTCTTCGTGCAGCTTTTCGCCCGGACGCAGGCCCGTGGTCACGATCTCGATGTCGCCATCGCAGTTCTCGGCATCGCGCACCGTGTATCCCGAGGCCACGATCAGCTGGCGCGCCAGGTCACGGATATAGACCGGCTTGCCCATGTCGAGCACGAAGACCTCGCCTCCTTCGGCGAAGGACCCCGCCAGCAGCACGAGGCGCGCGGCCTCCATGATCGTCATGAAATAGCGCGTGACCCCTTCATCGGTCAGCGTGACGGGCCCGCCGCGCGCGATCTGTTCCTGAAACAGCGGGATCACCGAGCCGGACGAGCCAAGGACGTTGCCGAAACGCACGATGGAAAAGATCGTGCCGTTCGAGCGCGTCGCCAGATCCTGCACGATCAGCTCTGCCAGCCGCTTCGAGGCGCCCATGATGTTGCCCGGCCGCACCGCCTTGTCGGACGAGACCAGAACGAAGCGGCGCACCTGTGCCTCGCGCGCCTTCTGCGCCAGAACGGCGGTGCCGAGCGCGTTGTTCGAAAGCCCCACGCGCGGGTTGGCCTCGACCAGCGGAACATGCTTGTAGGCCGCGGCGTGCAGCACCACCTCGATCCCGTATTGCGCCAGCACGTCGCCCACAAGGATGCCGTCGGTGATCGAGCCAAGGACCGGCACGATCTCGACCCCGGCCTGACCGGCAAGCACGCGCATCTCGGCCTCGGCGTTGTAAAGCGCAAGCTCGGAAAGTTCGAACAGGACAAGGCGCGCAGGGCGGCAACGGATCATCTGGCGGCACAGTTCCAGCCCGATGGACCCGCCCGCCCCCGAGATCAGCACATTGGCGCCGCGATACTCGGAGCATCCCGAATTCATCGCGTCGTGCAGCGGATCACGCGACAAAAGCGCACCGGGACCGGCGGGCAGCAGCTTGTCCAGCAGCGCCTCGCCTCCGATCAGCTGCGCGAAAGCCGGCAGGGTCTGCACCTCAAGGCCCAGCCCCTCCAGGCGCTTGGACAGGTAGGTCTGCTTGTGAACCGACAGCGACGGCATCGCCAGGATCACGCGGTCAAGCTTGTAAAGCGCCTTCACCCGGTCGATATGCACGCCCGAATAGACGGGCAGGCCCACTACGTTCAGACCGCGCAGCGTGGCATTGTCGTCCAGAAAGGCGCAGGCCATGATGTCGGACTGCCCCTTCAGCGCCGAGGCCAGCGACATCCCCGTGCGCCCCGCGCCATAGATCGCAACCCGCGTGACCGCGCGCGACCGGCGATAGATCGACATCAGGATCTGGTACATCGCCAGCCGGGCAAGGAAATAAAGTGCGAAATAGACCAGCGCGAAGATGAAATGCAGCGCCACCGGAAACGCGCTGTCCCCCAGTGAATCGAGCGCCGCCGAACAGACGGCAAGCAGGCTTGCCAACACGGCCGAGCGCACGACGCTGCCCAGATCGTATTCCTTCAGCTGCACCCGCCGCAGCCCCAGGATCAGCGAAAGCGCCGCCGCCGCGACCATCAGCAACGGAATGAACGGCCAGTTGTCCACGAAAAGAGGCAGCAGATCCAGCGACGAAAACTGCAACGACAGCGCCAGGATCATCGATATCGGAACCAGCGCCAGATCTACGGTCAGAAAGATCGCATCTTTCTGAATGCGGCTGAGAGAGATGACTGTTTTTATCATTCTGCTTGTGGTGCCCGGAACCAAGCGTAAATATTCATGAAATCGTTACACGAAAAGCGGGGCCACAACAACCAACCCGTGTTTTTTGGCGGCAAAAATCAGCGCAATATGCGGGCGACGGTCTGCCAGATCAGTTTCATGTCGAAACAGACGGACTGATGACGCTGATAGATCAGGTCCAGCCTTGCCTTCGCGGGAACGCATCGACGGCAATAGGCGGCATCGGTTTGCTCGGATGTGCCGCATCCGGCGAGAATGCGCTCCTCGTGCCGATGATAGATCATCGAGGCCAGCCCGGTGACGCCCGGCCGGCTTTTGAGAACCTCCGAATAGATCTCGGGGAAGCGTTCGACATACTGGCGCAGGGGGGGGCGGGGGCCGACGAAGCTCATGTCGCCCTTCAGGATGTTCCACAGCTGCGGCAGTTCGTCAGCGCGGGTGCGGCGCAGAAGGCGGCCGATCCGGGTGATGCGTGCGGTCTTGTCCCCCCCCGACACGCCGGTATCGGTATCGACAGTGGTCATCGTGCGGAACTTCCACAGCGCGAAGGGTTGTGCCGGACAGCGCATGCGCTCGGCCACATAGAAGACCGGGCGGCCCTCGGTCACAAGGATCGCAACCGCGATCAGGGCAATCACCGGCGCCAGAACCGGCAGGAGCACCAGTGCGAAGAGGATATCGAAACTGCGTTTGGCAAGGGTCATGCACGGGTCTCCGCCGGGGGCAGCGACGCAAGGTCGGCCACGATGTCGGCGGCCCGCGCCGGTTCCTCCGGCACGAGGCCGAGCGTGACCGCCCGCGCCACGTCCAGCGTGATTTCCGCGATCGCGCCTTCGGGCGCCGGCCGGTCGCGCCAGCTTTCCCCGGCGGCGCGCAGCAGCGCGTCCATCCCGACCGGCCCCGCCTGCGCAAGGTTCAGGGCGGCCGGCAGCGCCGCCCCGCCCGCCGCCAGCCGCGCCAGCCGCGCGATGGCATGGGCGATGGCATGCGGCCCGATATAGCTGCGCCGGGGCGCGGTCCCGTCCGGGAAGATGTCCAGAACGCGGGTGCCGGGCGCATGCGGCACCCCCAGCAGCGCATCGGCCCCCGCGACATTACCGATCCGCAGGCAGCAGATGCCGGCCGCGCCCTGCAAGGCCTGTTCCATCGCGTGCTTGGCCGCGCCATAGGCCCCGGCGGGGGCCAGGGCATCCGTTTCGGCCTGCGCGCCCGGCCGTGGCCCGTAGACCGCTGCGGACGAGGCCACAAGGACCGGGCGCCCGCCCGCCGTTTCGGCCGCCCGCAACGCCGCAAGGGCAAGCTCCGTATTGGCGCCAAGCGCCTGCGCATCGCCCGCAACCACGCCGGCAAGGTTCAGCACGACATCGGCCGCGCGCGCGGCCCGGGCATAGGCATCGGGCTGGCCCAGCGGATCGAAGACCAGATCGCCGCCGCGCCCCTCGGTGCGGGCCTGCCAGATCAGCTGCACCCCGACACCCGCGCCGTCCCCCACGGCCCGGCGGATCAGCCCGCCGAGACGGCCGGTTCCGCCGATCACGAGGATGCGTGGATTCTTCGACTTGAGAATTACCGGATTTATCCCCATACCCGTCATGCCGATGCTAAAGGTGACTCGCGCTGCCCGCCTGACGCTTAGCATCGCAAGCCAAAGGGCGAAACGGGGGATGTTTGAATGTTGACCAAAGGCCGCCTGCTGGTTTGCCTTCTTTGCTGCATGGCGCTTGGCGCGTGCACCCTTCCGCGCGGCGCGGCACTGCAATCGGAAATCCTGCGCAACGAAAGCAGCGAGGATGCGGGGTTCGCCCATTACGAGGTGACGCGCGACTTCCTGCCCGTGGTGGCGCAATGGCCGGCCGGTGCGGGCGCGCTTGAGGCGCGTTCGTGGATCAAGGGCGGCGCCGGTGGCGCGGGCCAGGTCCTTGCCGCGGGCGACATGGTCAAGATCGCCATCTGGGACAATGGCGACAACACGCTCCTGACGGCCCCGAACTCTCCGGCCTCGACCCTTCAGGAAATGCAGATCGCGCCCAATGGCACGGTGTTCGTGCCCTATGTCGGCGCGGTGAAGATTTCCGGCCTGACGCCCGACCGCGCGCGCGAGAAGATCCAGCAGGACCTGTCCACGATGGCCCCCGCCGCGCAGGTGCAGCTTTCCGCCGCGCCGGGCCGGCAGAACTCGGTCGACATGGTCAGCGGCGTCGTGCGCCCCGGCAACTATCCGATGGCCGACCGCTCGCTGACCGTGCTTGGCCTGATTTCGCTTGGCGGAGGGGTCTCGCCCGAGATCGCCAACCCTCAACTGCGCCTGATCCGCGGCGGCAAGGTGCACGAAATCTCGATGGAGCGGGTGCTGAAGGACCCCGCCCTCGATACCGGGCTGCGCGGCGGTGACAAGCTGATCGTGGAAAAGGACCCGCGCTATTTCCTCGCGCTCGGCGCGTCCGGGCGGGAAGAGATCATCCCCTTCCCGAAGGACCGCGTGACCGCGCTTGAGGCCGTGACCCTTGCCGGCGGGATCAATGCCTCCCGCGCCAACCCCAAGGGCGTGCTGATCCTGCGCGAATATCCCGGCGCGGCCGTCGCGCCGGAGGGCAGCGATGCGGGCCCCACCCATAACCGCGTGGTGTTCACGCTGAACCTGACGCGCGCGGACGGGCTCTTTTCGGCGCAGAACTTCGTCGTGCAGCCGCGTGACCTTGTGCTGGCCACCGAAAGCGCCGTGGTGCCCACCCGCACGCTTCTTGGCCTGATCGGGACAGGCGTCGGCATCGCCAGCAACGTCGACTAAGCTGCCGGGGCGTCAACGCCACCACACGCTCTGGACGATCCGGTCACGGCCTGCTTAGACTGCGCCGTCTGATCGGAGGATACCCATGGCATTCGGCACGAACATCCGCACCTGGTTCGAAGGCAGTTGGCACGAAGGCGACGTGGCGGTGATGCGCGCGGCCGATCACGGCATCTGGCAGGGCTCGTCGGTCTTCGACGGCGCGCGCATGTTCGACGGGCTCGTCCCCGACCTCGAGGCGCATTGCGCCCGCGTCAACCGCTCGGCCGAGGCGCTGATGATCACCCCGACGATGAGCGCCGAAGACATGGTCGGGATCGCGCGCGAGGGGTTGCGGCGCTACGGCAAAGGCGCCGCCGTCTATGTGCGCCCGATGTATTGGGCGCTGCACGGCTCGGATCTGGGCGTGGCGCCGCGCGCGGGCGCGACGGGCTTTGCGCTCTGCCTCGAAGAGGTGGCGATGCCCGCCCCCGCCGCCGGCACCACGTTGACCACGACGCAATTCCGCCGCCCCGTGCTGAGCGACAACGTCTGCAACGCCAAGGCGGGCTGCCTTTACCCCAACAACGCGCGCATGCTGGTCGAGGCGCAGCGCAAGGGCTTTGGCAATGCGCTGGTGCAGGACGCGATGGGCAATGTCGCCGAAAGCGCCACGGCCAATGTCTTCATGGTCAAGGACGGCGTGGTCTTCACCCCGATCGCAAACGGCACCTTCCTGTCGGGCATCACCCGCGCGCGCCACATCGCCAATCTGCGCGCCGACGGCACGGAGGTCCACGAGGCGGTGCTGACCCTTGGCGATTTCCGCGATGCCGACGAGGTGTTCCTGTCGGGCAATTTCGCCAAGGTCACGCCGGTGACGGCCTTCGACGACATCTCTTACCAGCACGGCCCGGTGACGCGCCGCGTGCGCGAACTTTACTGGGACTGGGCAGCTTCGCGCCCGCTGTAACGCGCATGGTTGCCAAGACCGGGCACATCGGGCGATGATCGCCCGACGCGATCATAGGAGAGATCATGCGCAAGTTCCTTGTGGTTCTTGACGATACGCGCGAATGCCTGAACGCCATGCGCTTTGCCGCGATGCGCGCGGCCCATACCGGCGCGGGGGTGACCATCCTGTCGGTTATCTCGCCCGACGAATACCAGCACTGGATCGGCGTGTCCGAGATCATGCGCGCCGAAGCCCGCGAACGGATCGAAGCCCATTTCGAGGTGTTCGCCAAATGGATGCGCGACCGGCAGGGGGTGGACCCCGAGCTGATCATCCGCGAGGGCGAGCCGGTGACCGAGATCCTCGACGTGATCCAGAAAGACAGCTCGATCGGGGTTCTGGTGCTGGGGGCGGGCACCGACAAATCCGGCCCCGGCCCGCTTGTGACGCAGATGAGCCGCAACTCGGGCTCGCTGCCCTGCCCGATCACCATCGTGCCCGGCGACATGTCGAAGGAACGGCTTGAGGCGATCACCTGAACAAAAGCCTGCGACTTAAGGTCTGAATCGCCATTTAGAACGGTTCCAAACTTGACTAGGGGCGGGTGCGGGCGCATATCTGTTGCCCTACGAAGGAGCGCACGATGTTCATCCAGACCGAGTCCACGCCGAACCCCGCCACGCTGAAGTTCCTGCCCGGCCAGACCGTGCTAGAGACCGGCACCGCGGATTTCCCCACGGCCGATGCCGCGACGCGCTCGCCGCTGGCCACACGCCTTTTCGCCGTGCCCGGCGTTGCCGGGGTGTTCCTGGGATCGGACTTCGTCACCGTGACGAAAACGCCAGACACCGAATGGGACCACGCGAAACCCGCGATCCTTGGCGCCATCATGGAGCATTTCCAATCCGGCGCCCCCGTGATCGAGGGCGAGGGGGCCGCAAGCGGTGGGCATGCCGATCATTCCGGCCCCGATGCCGCGATCGTGGCACAGATCAAGGAGCTGCTTGATACGCGGGTGCGCCCCGCCGTGGCGCAGGATGGCGGCGACATCACCTTCCACGGGTTTGAACGCGGCGTGGTCTATCTGCACATGCAGGGCGCCTGCGCGGGCTGCCCGTCCTCGACGCTCACCCTCAAGATGGGGATCGAGAACCTGCTGCGCCACTACATTCCCGAGGTGGTCGAGGTCCGTCCCGTTGCCGTCTGAGCCCCTCGTTCTGGCATTCGACACATCGGCCGCGCATTGCGCGGCCGCTTTGCTTGCGGGCGAACGGGTGCTGGCATCGCGCCATGAAGAGATGGCCAAGGGTCAGGCCGAACGC
The DNA here is from genome assembly GCF_058747975.1 of Rhodobacter maritimus. NCBI lineage: Bacteria > Pseudomonadati > Pseudomonadota > Alphaproteobacteria > Rhodobacterales > Rhodobacter > Rhodobacter maritimus. The sequence goes on from NZ_CM179095.1 coordinate 2,936,515, forward strand.
CTGATGCCGATGCTGGAAGAGGTGCTGGCCGGGGCCGGCACGGGCTGGCGCGATCTGGCCGCGATCGGCGTCGGGGTCGGGCCGGGCAATTTCACCGGGGTGCGGATCGCGGTTGCGGCGGCGCGGGGGCTGGCGCTGTCGCTCGGCATTCCGGCCATCGGCGTCAGCACACTGGAGGCGCGCGCCCATGCCCTGCCCCGCCCGCTGACGGTGATCGAGGACGCGCGGCGCGATGCCGTCTACTGGCAGGAATTCGGCACGGACGGCATGGGGGCGCCCGCGCTCGACGCGCTTGCCGATCTGCCCGCGCGCATCGCCGCCCCCGGCGCCCTGACCGGCAGCGCCGCGGCGCTTGCCTCCCCGCGCCTGCCCGGTGCGCGGGTGCTTGGCCCCGCGATGCCGATGGCCGAGGCGATCGCCCGCATCGCGGCGGCGCGGCGCGGCGTGCCGCAGCCCCGCCCCGCGCCGCTTTATCTGCGCGGCGCGGATGCGGCGCCCCCGGCCGATCCGCCCCCCGTCATCCTGCCATGAACCCCGACGCGCTTGCCGCGCTGCATGCCGCCTGTTTCACCACCCCCCGGCCGTGGTCGGCGCAGGAATTCGCGGCCCTTCTGGCCACGCCGCACTGCTTCCTTCTGGAGGAACCGGGCGGTTTCCTTCTGGGCCGCGCGATCGCGGACGAGGCCGAACTTCTGACCCTTGCCGTCGATCCCGCCCTACGCCGGGGCGGGATCGCGCGCCTGCTGGTCCGGCGCTTTGCCGAAACGGCGGCGCAACGCGGCGCGACACATGCCTTTCTTGAGGTGGCCGAGGAGAACGGCCCCGCCCGCGCGCTTTATGATTCCCTTGGCTGGAAAGGTGCCGGACGGCGGCGGGGCTATTACACCACCCTCGATGGAAAAGCCTGCGACGCGCTGGTCCTGCACTGGCCGATCGGCACCCCGCGCCCACGGTTTTTACCGCCGAGAGACCGATAACAAGCGGGCGATACGCGAAAAATCGCGCTTGACCGGCCCGCTCGTCTCGTCCCTAATCCAAGGGGTCCGCGGGCCCTTTGCCCGCCAGTAGGTGCTCCGCCCCGGAGCGCCGCAACACGACCGGGAGTGATCCATGACCCTCATGAAACAGTTTCTTGGCGCGGCCGCGACGCTGGCCCTGTGCTCGGGCGCGGCGCTTGCCGATCCGGCGCTGGTCTATGACCTGGGCGGCAAATTCGACAAATCCTTCAACGAGGCCGCCTTCAACGGCGCGCAACGCTGGGTGAACGAAACCGGCGGCAGCTACAAAGAGCTTGAGATGCAATCCGAGGCGCAGCGCGAACAGGCCCTGCGCCGCCTGGCCGAGTCGGGCGCCAACCCGATCGTGATGACGGGCTTTGCCTTCGGCGACGTTCTCAACTCGGTCGCGCCGGATTATCCGGACACCAAATTCGCCATCATCGACATGGTCGTCGATCAGCCCAACGTGCGCTCGGTCGTCTTCACCGAAGAGCAGGGCTCGTATCTGGTGGGCATCATGGCCGCGACCGCCTCGAAGACCGGCACGGTGGGCTTCATCGGCGGCATGGACATTCCGCTGATCCGCAAGTTTGCCTGCGGCTATGTGCAGGGCGTCAAGGCCGCCAACCCCGAGGCGAAGGTGATCCAGAACATGACCGGCACCACGCCGGCCGCCTGGAACGACCCGGTGAAGGGCGCCGAGCTGACCAAGGCGCAGATCAGCCAGGGCGCCGACGTGGTCTATGCCGCGGCCGGCGGCACCGGCATCGGCGTGCTGCAAGCCGCCGCCGACGAGGGCATCCTGTCGATCGGCGTGGACAGCAACCAGAACCACCTGCATCCCGGCAAGGTTCTGACCTCGATGGTCAAGCGCGTCGACAACTCGGTCTACGAGGCCTTCGTCGCCGGGGCCGATCTGGAAACCGGCGTGGTGGTGATGGACCTTGCCAAGGAAGGCGTGGGCTACGCGCTGGATGAGCACAACGCCGAGCTTGTCACCGACGAGATGAAGGCCGCCGCGGATGCCGCAAGCGCGAAGATCCAGTCGGGCGAGATCGCCGTGCACGACTACATGTCGGACAACACCTGCCCGGTCGAATAGGCCGATGGCGGCAGTGCAAAATGCGGCGCGGCAGGAAACTGCCGCGTCCGACGCCCCCGCCCCCGCAATCGAACTGCGGGGCATCTCGAAGGCGTTCGGCACGGTTCAGGCCAACAAGAACATCTCGATCCGGGTCATGCCCGGAACCATCCATGGCATCATCGGCGAGAACGGCGCAGGCAAATCCACGCTGATGTCCATCCTTTACGGCTTCTACAAGGCCGACGCCGGAGAGATCCTGATCAACGGCGCGCCGATCACCATTCCCGACAGCCAGGCCGCGATCCGCGCCGGCATCGGCATGGTGTTCCAGCATTTCAAGCTGGTGCAGAATTTCAGCGTCCTCGAAAACGTGATCCTCGGTGCGGAAGACGGCGCGCTCTTGCGCCCGTCGCTGGCCAAGGCGCGCAAGTCGCTGGCCGAACTCGCCGAGGAATACGAGCTGGATGTCGACCCCGACGAGCTGATCGAAGAGCTTTCGGTCGGGCATCAGCAGCGCGTGGAAATCCTCAAGGCGCTTTACCGCCAGGCCGATGTGCTGATCCTGGACGAGCCGACGGGCGTTCTGACCCCGGCCGAGGCGGACCATCTGTTCCGCATCCTCGACAACCTGCGCGCGCAGGGCAAGACCATCATCCTGATCACCCACAAGCTGCGCGAGATCATGGAAATCACCGACACCGTCAGCGTAATGCGCCGCGGCGAGATGACGGCGACGGTCAGGACCGCACAGACCAGCCCCGAAGAGCTGGCCGAGCTGATGGTCGGCCGCAAGGTGCTTCTCGATGTGGAGAAGGCCCCCGCCAGACCCGGCGCCACCGTGCTGGAGATCGAGGATCTGCGCGTCGTCGATCAGGACGGGGTGGAGCGGGTGAAGGGCATTTCCCTGTCGATCCGCGCGGGCGAGATCCTTGGCATCGCGGGCGTGGCCGGCAACGGGCAATCCGAGCTTCTGAAGGTTCTGGGCGGGTTCCAGGCCGCAACCGGCAGCATCCGCATCAACGGCGCGCCGATCGACCTGACCGGCAGCCATTCCGACGGCCAGACCCGGCGCGCGCGCGGCATCGCCCATGTGCCCGAGGACCGCCAGCATCTGGGCCTCATCATGGATTTCATGGCCTGGGAGAACATGGCCTTCGGCTATCACAATGCCCCGGAATACCAGAAGAACGCCTTCCTGATGGACAATGCCCCATTGCTTGAGGACACGAAGGGCAAGATGGAGCGTTTCGACGTGCGCCCGCCGATCCCGACCCTGCCGGCCAAGTCCTTCTCGGGCGGCAACCAGCAAAAGCTGGTGCTCGCGCGCGAGATCGAGCGCAATCCCGATCTGCTGCTGGTCGGGCAGCCGACGCGCGGCGTGGACATCGGCGCGATCGAGTTCATCCACAAGCGGATCATCGAGCTGCGCGACGCGGGCAAGGCGGTGCTTCTCGTCTCGGTCGAGCTTGACGAGATCCTGTCCTTGTCGGACCGTGTCGCGGTCATGTTCGACGGACATATCATGGGCGAGCGCGACCCCGACAAGACCGACGAGCGCGAACTGGGCCTGATGATGGCCGGGGTGGTGAACTGATGGACAAGATGCCGAAATGGGCCGACCTTGCCCTGATCCCCGCGATCAACCTGATCATCGCCTTCGCCATTTCCGCGCTGGTCATCCTTGCGATCGGCGAAGACCCGGTGCGCGCCATTCAGGTGATGGTCTCGGGGGCGCTCGGTTCGGCCTATGGCTGGGGCTACACGCTTTACTACGCCACCAATTTCATCTTCACCGGCCTTGCCGTTGCGGTGGCCTTCCACGCAAGCCAGTTCAATATCGGCGGCGAGGGTCAGGCGACGCTTGGCGGCCTGGGCGTGGCGATCGTGTGCCTTGCGCTGCCCTGGCCGCACTGGACGCTGGCGCTTCTGGCCGCCTCGCTTGGCGCGGCGCTGTTCGGCGCGGCATGGGCCGCGATCCCGGCCTGGCTTCAGGCGCGGCGCGGCAGCCACATCGTCATCACGACGATCATGTTCAACTTCATCGGCGCCTCGCTTCTGAACTACATGCTGGTCAACGTGATGCGCCCGGTGGGCAGCATGGACCCGGCCACAGCCCGCTTTCCGGCCGGAGCGAAGCTGCCCTCGCTGCATGACATTCCGGGCCTTGGCGGCGTCTTCTCGCGCTCGGTTCCGGCCAATGTGACGCTGTTCGTGGCGCTTGCGGCCTGCTGGCTGGTCTGGCTGCTGATCTGGCGCACGCGGCTTGGCTATCAGATCCGGGCCTATGGCAAATCGGAAAGCGCGGCGCGCTATGCGGGGATTTCGCCGTTCAGGATCATCATGGTCTCGATGCTGATCTCGGGGGCGCTTGCGGGCATGATGGCGATCAACAACGTCATGGGTGAGGCCGAGCGGCTGGTCCTGAACGCGGTCGAGGGGGCGGGCTTCATCGGCATCGCGGTCGCGCTGATGGGGCGCAACCATCCCGTGGGCGTGTTGCTGGCCGCGATCCTGTTCGGCTTTCTCTATCAGGGCGGGGCCGAGCTTGCGCTGGAAACCTCGATCCCGCGCGAGCTGATCACCGTGATCCAGGCGCTGGTGATCCTGTTCACGGGGGCGCTGGACAACATGGTGCGCCGCCCGGTGGAGCGGCTGTTCATCGCCACCGCGAAGGAGGCGAAGTGATGGATTTCCAGACCCTGATCCAGATCCTCGATTCGACCGTGCGGCTGGGGGTTCCGTTGCTTCTGGCCTGTCTGGCCGGGCTTTATTCCGAACGCGCGGGCGTTTTCGACATCGGGCTTGAGGGCAAGATGCTGATGGCCGCCTTCGCCTCGGGGGCGATCGCGGCGGTGACGGGCTCGGTCTGGCTGGGCCTGCTGGCGGGAATATCGGGCGCGATGGTTCTTGCGGTAATCCACGGGCTTGCCTCGATCACCTTTCGCGGGAACCAGCTAATCTCGGGCGTTGCGGTGAATTTCCTGGCCTCGGGCTTTACGGTGCTGATCGCGCAAAGCTGGTTCGGCCAGGGCGGACGCACCCCGCAGCTGATGGGCGGCGGCCGGTTCGAGCCGATCGTCCTGCCCGGCGCCGTGGCGCTGCGCGACGTGCCGGTGATCGGCCCGATCTATTACGACCTGATCTCGGGGCATACCGCGCTGGTCTATGTGGCGTTCCTTGCGGTGCCCGCCACATGGTGGCTTCTGTTTCGCACGCGCTTCGGGCTGCGGCTGCGCGCGGTGGGCGAAAACCCTGCCGCGGTGGATACCGCCGGGGTCTCGGTCATACGGCTGCGCTATACGGCGGTGGCCATCACCGGGCTTCTGACCGGCCTTGCCGGGGCCTATCTGGCCACTGGCCTGTCGGCGGGCTTCGTCAAGGAAATGACCGCCGGGCGCGGCTTCATCGCGCTTGCCGCGCTGATCTTCGCAAAATGGCGCCCGCTGCCCGCCCTTGGCGCCACGATGCTGTTCGGCTTTCTCGAGGCGATCGCCAACCGCTACCAGAATCTCGATCTGGGCTTCGTCACGCTGCCGGTGCAGTTCATGCAGGCGCTGCCCTATATCCTGACGGTCATCATCCTTGCGGGATTCATCGGCAAGGCGATCCCGCCGCGCGCGGGCGGAGAACCCTATGTCAAAGAGCGCTGAACTCACCCGCCTGATCCGCGACCGGGCGGGCACGGCGCCGCCCCGGCTGGGGCTGATCCTGGGCTCGGGCCTCGGCCATCTGGCCGATGAGGTGCAGGGCACCGCCATCCCCTATTCGGACCTTCCCGGCTTTCCGCATGCCGGCGTCTCGGGGCACAACCCCAGGCTTGTGATCGGAGAGCTTGAGGGACAGCGCGTCGCCGTCTTTGGCGGACGGGCGCATTATTACGAGCACGGCAACCCCGCCGAGATGCGCCTGCCGCTGGAGATCCTGCGCGGGCTGGGATGCGAGTCGCTTCTGCTAACGAACGCGGCCGGATCACTGCGCGCCGACATCCCGCCCGGCGGGCTGATGCTGCTGAACGATCACATCGCCTTCGCCGGCACCAACCCCCTGATCGGAGAGCCGACCGACGCGCGCTTCGTCCCGATGACCGAGGCGCATGATCCCGCACTGCGCGCAGCCCTTGCCACCGCCGCCCGGGCCGAGGGCATCGCGCTGCCCGAAGGGGTCTATTGCTGGTTCTCCGGCCCCTCGTTCGAGACCCCGGCCGAGATCCGCGCGGCAAAGGTTCTGGGCGCGGATGCCGTGGGCATGTCGACCGTTCCCGAGGTGATCCTTGCGCGGTTCCTGGGGCTTCGCGTCGCGGCCGTTTCGGTCATCACCAACATGGGCGCCGGGATGGCTGACGAACAGATCAGCCACGAACAGACCAAGGCCATCGCCCCCCTGGGCGCGGCCAAGCTCGAACGGGTTCTCCGACGATATCTGCGCGATCTGGGCTGAGCCTCGGACACCGGCGTCCGAAGTTTGACACCGCCCGCCTTGGGGGGCATGACTGGGGACAAGATCCCCGCGCGGAACCGACAGATGCAGATCTATCTCCCGATCGCCGAAATCGCAGTGAACGCCTTTCTCCTGCTGGGGATCGGCGGGCTGGTCGGCGTGCTGTCGGGTCTGTTCGGGGTGGGCGGCGGCTTCCTGATCACGCCGCTTCTGTTCTTCATCGGCATCCCGCCCACCGTGGCCGTGGCCACGGGCGCAAACCAGGTCGTCGCCTCTTCGGTTTCCGGCGTTCTGGCGCAGTTCAAGCGCAAGGCGGTGGATGTGCCGATGGGCCTCGTGCTGCTTCTGGGCGGGCTGAGCGGATCGGCCCTGGGCGTGTGGCTGTTCAACCTGTTGGCGCGCATGGGTCAGATAGACCTTGTGGTGCAGCTGTCCTATGTCGTCTTCCTTGGCTCGGTCGGGCTTTTGATGTTGCAGGAATCACTGCGCGCAATGCGCCGCGCCCGCCGCGCGACCAAGCCGGTAAAGCGCCATCAGCATACCTGGGTGCACAACCTGCCGCTGAAGGTCAAGTTCCGCGCCTCGGGCCTTTATATCTCGGTCATTCCGCCGATCCTCGTGGGCATGGTGGTGGGCATCCTCGCGGCCATCATGGGTGTCGGGGGGGGCTTCATCATGGTGCCCGCCATGATCTACCTGCTGGGCATGCCGACCAAGGTGGTGATCGGCACCTCGCTGTTCCAGATCATCTTCGTTGCCGCCTTCACCACCTTCATGCACGCCATAACCAACCAGTCGGTCGACGTGATGCTGGCCCTGATGCTGATCATCGGCAGCGTGATCGGCGCGCAGATCGGTTCGCAGTTCGGCGCGCGGCTGAAAGCCGAGCAGCTGCGCATCCTTCTGGCGCTTCTGGTGCTGGCAGTGGCCGGCAAGCTTGCGCTCGACCTGCTGATCCCGCCGGGCGATCTCTACTCGCTTTCGACGGGGGCCGCGGCATGAGACAGCTTTTCGCCGCCGCCCTTCTCCTTTGCCTAACCGGCGTTGCCACGCGCGCGGAAGAGGTCGTCGCCGGGCTCAGCCAGGACAATATCGACATCACGGCAAGCTTCGAAGGCTCCGAGATCCTGATCTACGGCGCGGTGAAACGCTATAGCCCGGAACCGGGCGGCCCGCCCCTCGAGGTCATCGTGACGCTCGAGGGCCCCTCTGCCCCCGTCACCATCCGGCGCAAATCGCGCGAGGCGGGCATCTGGGTCAACACCGCCTCCGTGGGCGTGGCAGCCGCCCCCACCTTCTATTCCGTTGCCACGACCGGACCGCTGAACGACATCCTCGCCCCGGACGAAGACGTAACCCAACGCATCTCGATCCCGCTGGCGATGCGGGCCTTCTCTGGCCCGCTAACCGTTTCGGATGCGCGCCCCTTCACCGAAGCCCTTCTCAGGATCCGCGAGGCCGATGGGCTTTATTCGGTCGAGACGGGCGGGGTTCATCTGGTCGAGGACACGCTGTTTCGCGCCGATTTCGACCTGCCCTCGAATCTCGCCGAAGGCGATTACAAGACCCGCATCTTCCTGCTGCGCGGTGGCCATGTCATCGATCAGCATCGCGCGGCGATCTATGTGCGCAAGGTCGGGCTGGAACGCTGGCTTTTCGGCCTGTCGCGCGATCTTCCCGCCGCCTATGGCCTGATGTCGCTGGCGCTTGCCGTATTCGCCGGCTGGGCCGCGGCCGCCATCTTCCGCATCATCCGGAACTGACCCCCGCACAAAAACCTGACGGCTAGAACGCCTTGAAGGTCATCGTCGTCAGCGTCCTGCTGATACCGGGAATATCGAACAGCATTTCGGACAGGTAATGCCCCACATCCACATCTTCGGGGATATAGATCTTGGCAATCAGGTCGTAATCGCCGCTGGTCGAATAAAGCTCACTGACCACCTCGCGGTCGAAAATCTCGTCGGCCACCTCATAGGTCTTGCCGGGCTGACAGCGAAACTGGACGAATACGCAGCGCATCTGCCATCTCCTTCTCTCGGGCATCCGGAATGCAGACTAGGCCGCCTGCGCGGCAGGCGAAAGGGGCCTGCTTTCATCTTCGTTCAAATATCCCTGCCGGAGGCTCCCGGCCTTTGTCGGGGAAGCCTCCGGCGGGGATATTTCGCCTCTGAAGAAACCCTCAGGGATCTTCGGCCTCAAGCCGCAGCGGTGCCGCACCGGGTTTGAGATCGTCGATGGACAGCGGGGCGGCGGGGCGGGCAAGCCGGGCGCGCGTGACCCAAAGGAGGCGCTGTTCGGCGCGCGTGATCGCGACATAGGCCAGCCGTTTCCAAAGCGGGATGCCGGCCTCGACCCGCCCGGCGCGGAAGGCCGCGTAAAGATCCGGGGCGAAGACCTGGACGTTTTCCCATTGCGACCCCTGGGCCTTGTGGATGGTGACCGCAGCGCCATGCAGGAAGGCTGCACCCATGCGGGCGGCATAGGGGATGAAGGGTTCTTCCTGGTCGGGCAGTTCGATCTTGATGATCGAGGCCGCGGAAAGGCGCGGATCCTCTGCGCCCATCACATGCAGGCGCGAGAAGCCCGGCTTCTTGCCGGGGCCGAGATAGATGACCTGCGCCCCCTTGATGAGGCCCCGCGCCTCGAGGTCGATGCGCTTCTTGCGATGTTTGAGCGGCAGCTCGATTCCGTCGCAGATCAGCGGCTCTCCGGGCAGAAGCTGATCGGCCGGGGCGCCATGGGCCGCGCGGAAGGCCTGGATCAGGCGGATACGGGTGGCATTGCGCCAGACCAGGACCGGGCTGCGCGCCATGAGATCGCTTTCCACCCGTTCGGCCCAGACCACGCGGGGATCGTTGCGCGCGAATTCCTCGATCATCCGCTCGAACCGCTCAAAGGTCAGGGCATCGTCGGAGAGGGCATGGGCGAGATCGAGGATCGGGTTGTCGTCGCTTTGGCGGTGGATGCGGTGCAGCACGAGCTTGCGCTTGTCGGAAAGCCGCTCGAACACCATTTCACCCGACTGGTTCACCGGGGCCAGCTGCGCCGGATCGCCAAACAGGATGAGGGTCGAGAACAGCTCGCGCAGGTCGTCGAACTGGCGTTCGTCGAGCATCGAGGATTCGTCGACGAAGCCGATATCAAGGGGGTCCTCGCGCCGTTTCCAGCCGCGAATGAAATCCGATCCACGCAGCCCCGCGGCGGCAAGGGCGGCGGGGATCGACTTGACCTGTTCGTAGAAGGCGCGGGCACGGTCGAGCGCCTCATCCGTCAGCCCGCCGATTTCCAGCATGTCGACATTGGGGCGGTCCCCCTGCCCGGCCAGCCATTCCGCGATGCGTTCGTATTCGGGATCGTAAAGCGGGGTATAGAGGATACGGTGGATCGTGGTGGCCGGCACGCCGCGCGTGCGCAGGACGGATGCGGCCTTGTTAGTCGGCGCAAGGATCGCCAGCGTGCGTTTGTCCTTGCGCTTGCGCCCCTCGAAATCGCCCGAGACGATCTCGACCCCCGCAGCCTCCAGCGCCTTGAACAGCGCGGCCAGCAGCATGGTCTTGCCCGACCCCGCCTTGCCGATCACCGCCAGAACCCGGCTGCCGCCGCCATCGGGCATCAGCGTGCTTTCGACAAGGTCGATCCCGGCATCGGCAAGCGCCTCGGCCACGCGGTCCCAGGCTTCGGCCTGATCGTCAGAGAAGGTCGGTGCAGCGGTCATGCGCGCGACCATAGGGCCGCGCGCGAACGGGGGGAAGGGAGAAACCCGCGCCTATTGCGCCGCGATGGGCGCAGGGCGGACCATCGCCACGATGTCCATCATGATGCGGTTCAGCTCGAAATCCTTGGGTGTATAGACCCGCGCGACGCCGAAGCCGCGCAGCTTCCCGGCATCCTCGTCGGGGATGATGCCGCCGACCAGCACCGGCACATGCCCGAGCCCGGCCGCGCGCATCCGCTCCATCACCTCTTCGATCAGCGGCAGGTGGCTGCCCGACAGGATCGACAGGCCCACGACATGGGCCTCGTCCTCGACGGCCCTGGCGACGATCTGCTCGGGCGTGAGGCGGATGCCTTCGTAGGTGATGTCCATGCCGCAATCGCGGGCGCGGAAGGCGATCTGCTCGGCGCCGTTGGAATGACCGTCGAGACCGGGCTTGCCGACCACGAATTTCAGGCGGCGGCCAAGCTGGCTCGAGACCGCATCCACGGCTTCGCGGATCTCTTCCAGCCCCTCGGTGCGGTTCGAGGGGTTGCGCGAAACGCCGGTCGGGCCGCGATATTCGCCATGAACCTTGCGCATGATACCAGCCCATTCGCCGGTCGTGGCGCCCGCTTTCGCCGCGGCGATCGAGGCCGGCATGATGTTCTCGCCGGCCTTTGCCGCATCGCGCAGCGCGCCAAGCGCCAGTTGCACGGCCCCCTCGTCGCGCGCCGCGCGCCAGGCTTGCAGGCGCGCGATCTGGTCCTGCTCGACCGCCGGGTCGACCACCATGATGCCGCCATCGCCCGCGGTCAGCGGGCTCGGTTCACCCTCGCGCCAGCGGTTCACGCCGACGACGATGGTCTCGTTCGCCTCGATCCGGTTCAGCCGCTCGGCGTTGGATTCGACCAGCCGGGATTTCATGTAGTCGATCGCGGCGATCGCACCGCCCATCGAATCGAGCGTCGCAAGCTCTTGCCGCGCGCCGTCCTTCAGTTCTTCTACCCTGGCGGTGACGGCCGGGTTGCCGTCGAACAGGTCGCCATATTCAAGAAGATCGGTCTCATAGGCCATGATCTGCTGCATGCGCAGCGACCATTGCTGATCCCAGGGGCGCGGCAGGCCGAGCGCCTCGTTCCAGGCGGGCAGCTGCACCGCGCGCGCACGCGCGTTCTTCGACAGCGTGACGGCCAGCATCTCGATCAGGATGCGGTAGACGTTGTTTTCGGGCTGCTGCTCGGTCAGGCCAAGGGAGTTGACCTGCACACCATAGCGGAAGCGGCGGAACTTCTCTTCCTCGATGCCATAGCGGTCGCGGCAGATCTCGTCCCACAGTTCGGTGAAGGCGCGCATCTTGCACATCTCGGTGACGAAGCGGATGCCCGCATTCACGAAGAACGAGATGCGGCCCACCATCGCCGGGAACCCCTCGGCCGGGACCTTGTCCTTCAGATCGTCCAGCACCGCGATCCCGGTGGCAAGGGCGAAGGCCAGTTCCTGCTGGGGCGTCGCGCCGGCCTCTTGCAGGTGGTAGGAACAGACGTTCATCGGGTTCCATTTGGGCAGGTGCTGCGCGGTATAGGCGGCGACATCGGTGATCATCGCAAGGCTGGGCTTCGGCGGGCAGATATAGGTGCCGCGCGACAGGTATTCCTTGACCAGGTCGTTCTGCACCGTGCCCTGAAGTTTGGAGACATCCGCCCCCTGCTCTTCGGCCACCGCGATGTAAAGCGACAGAAGCCACGGTGCGGTCGCGTTGATCGTCATCGAGGTGTTCATCTGCTCCAGCGGGATCTGGTCGAACAGCGCGCGCATGTCGCCCAGATGGCAGACCGGCACGCCGACCTTGCCGACCTCGCCCCGGCTCAGGACATGGTCGCTGTCATAGCCGGTCTGGGTGGGCAGATCGAAGGCCACCGAAAGGCCGGTCTGCCCCTTGGACAGGTTCGTGCGGTAAAGCGCGTTGGATTTCTCGGCGGTCGAATGGCCCGCATAGGTGCGGAACAGCCAGGGCTTGTCCTTGGCGGGTTTTGGCGTATCGGTCATGGCGGCCTCCGAATCCTGGGTTCGCAACAAAATTGCGACTGAACCCGAATTAGGCGAAATATTGTATCCCTGTCAATTCGCCGCGCTGCGGCAGAGCCGGCTTTGCGCCGGAATTGACAATCTGCGGCATTGCTGCGCCCGCATGCTGTTTTTCTGCGCATGCGAGGGACATAAAATTACAAAAACGTAAGGTCAGGCATTGCAATGTTGCGCGCCAATCGGTATCCGAAGCACAAGACCGCCCCGATTCTGCGGCGCGGCAACTGCTGACAGGAGACGCCAATGGCCCTTGACGTGCAAAGCCCGATCGCGCCTTACGATGCGCCGGAAAAAGACCTCTACGAGATCGGCGAAATGCCGCCCCTCGGCTATGTTCCTAAGAAGATGTATGCGTGGGCGATCCGGCGCGACCGTCATGGCGAACCCGAGAAATCCTTCGAGGTCGAGGTGGTCGACACATGGGAGGTCGACAGCCACGAGGTGCTGGTCCTCGTGATGGCTGCGGGCGTGAACTATAACGGGGTCTGGGCCGGCCTTGGCGTGCCGATCAGCCCGTTCGACGGCCACAAGCAGCCCTATCACATCGCGGGTTCGGATGCCTCGGGGATCATCTGGAAAGTCGGCGACAAGGTAAAACGCTGGAAGGTGGGCGACGAGGTCGTGATCCACTGCAACCAGGACGATGGCGACGACGAGGAGTGCAACGGCGGCGATCCGATGTTCTCGCCCAGCCAGCGGATCTGGGGCTACGAGACGAATGACGGCTCCTTCGCGCAGTTCACCCGCGTGCAGGCGCAGCAGCTCATGCCCCGCCCGCGCCACCTGACCTGGGAGGAAAGCGCCTGCTATACGCTGACGCTGGCCACCGCCTACCGGATGCTTTTCGGGCATGAACCGCATGACCTGAAGCCCGGCCAGAACGTGCTGGTCTGGGGCGCCTCGGGGGGGCTTGGTTCCTTCGCGATCCAGTTGATCAACGCGGCCGGCGCGAACGCGATCGGCGTAATCTCGGAAGAGGACAAGCGCGAGTTCGTCATGGGGCTGGGCGCCAAGGGCGTCATCAACCGCAAGGACTTCAACTGCTGGGGGCAACTGCCGAAGGTCAACACCCCGGAATATAACGAGTGGCTGAAAGAGGCGCGCAAGTTCGGCAAGGCGATCTGGGACATCACCGGCAAGGGCGTCAGCGTGGACATGGTGTTCGAGCACCCCGGCGAGGCGACCTTCCCGGTCTCGACTCTGGTCGTGAAGAAGGGCGGCATGGTGGTGATCTGCGCCGGCACCAGCGGGTTCAACTGCACCTTCGACGTGCGCTACATGTGGATGCACCAGAAGCGCCTTCAGGGCAGCCACTTCGCCCATCTCAAGCAGGCATCGGCCGCCAACAAGCTGATGCTGGAGCGGCGCCTTGATCCCTGCATGTCCGAGGTCTTCCCCTGGGCGGACATCCCCAAGGCGCATACCAAGATGTGGAAGAACCAGCACAAGCCCGGCAACATGGCCGTTCTGGTGCAGGCCCCGCGCACCGGCCTGCGCACCTTCGAGGATACGCTGGAAGCCGCGCCTAAAGGCTGAGTCGCCTCATTCGGCGGAAACGGAAAGCCCGCGCCCTGACGGCGCGGGCTTTTCGCTGTGCGGCCCTTCGGCGGCGGATCAGTTCGCGGCGGCGACCCTGCCCCCGTTCGTCGCGGCGCGATACCAGCGCACGATCTGCGCCCTCTCCTCGGGTTCCATCCACGACACGTTCGCGGGTGGCATGGCCACGCTGACCCCGGCCTGGATATAGATCGCGCGCGCGGCGCGGGCGATTTCGCCGCGGGTTTCCAGAAGCACGTTCTTGGGCGCGCGATGGATCCCGTCATAGCCCGGCTCACGCGCGTGGCACATCGAGCACCGGCCCAGAACGATGTCCTGGACCGCGTCGAAACCCTCGGCCTCGGCAAAGCGCTGCTCGGCGGGGGTCAGCGCGCGCGCCTCGGCGGTCTCCAGATCCTCTTGCATCAGGGGCGCGGTCGACAGCCACATGATGCAGATGAACAGGATCACCGTCACCGCCCAGGTCCAGTGCGGATTGCCCTTGCGCGCGTGGCGGGTGTTGAACCAGTGCCGGATCGTCACCCCCATCAGGAAGACCAGCGCCGCGATAAGCCAGTTGTATTGCGTCGCGAAGGCCAGCGGATAGTGGTTCGACAGCATCAGGAACACGACCGGCAGCGTCAGGTAGTTGTTATGGGTCGAGCGCAGCTTGGCGATCTTGCCGTATTTGGGATCGGGGGTGCGGCCCTCTTGCAGGTCTTTCACCACGATGCGCTGGTTTGGCATGATGATCAGGAAGACGTTGGCCGTCATGATCGTGGCGGTGAAGGCCCCCAGATGCAGAAGCGCCGCGCGCCCGGTGAAGATCTGGTTATAGCCCCACGCCATCGCCACCAGCAGCACGAACAGCAGCACCATCAGGAACGTGGGCTTCTCCCCCAGTCCGGATTTGCACAGGAAATCGTAGACCAGCCAGCCGACGGTCAGCGAGGCGGCCGAGATGGCGATGCCCTGCCAGACGCTCAGATCCGCCTTCGCCGTGTCGATCAGGTAAAGCTCGGCCCCCGCCCAGTAGACGATCATCAGAAGCGCGGCCCCCGAAAGCCATGTGGCATAGCTTTCCCATTTGAACCATGTCAGATGCTCGGGCATGCGCTCGGGCGCAACCAGATATTTCTGGATATGGTAGAAGCCGCCGCCATGGACCTGCCATTCCTCGCCATGGGCGCCGACGGGCAGGTCCGGCACCTTGCGCAGCCCCAGATCCAGCGCGATGAAGTAGAACGACGACCCGATCCAGGCGATCGCGGTGATGACATGCAGCCAGCGAACCGCGAATCCGATCCAGTCCCAGGCGATGGCCAATTCAAACATCACAACCCCCTCCCTCAGGATTTCAGGGAACGCTAGCGAAGTTCCGGTTATTGCTGTATCCAGCAAATACTCCAAGCTGCTTCAAAAAAAACCGCAAAATGTGCCATGGCCTATCTGGACAACATCAGAACCTTCATCCGTGTCTATGAATTGGGCAGCATGTCCGCCGCCGCCCGCGATCAGCGCATTTCCGCGGCGGTCGCCTCGGCGCGGATCTCGCAGCTGGAGGAACATCTCAATGTCCGGCTGTTCCAGCGCACCACCCGCAAGCTGAACCCGACCGAACAGGGAGAGCTGTTCTACCAGGGCGCGTGCAAGATCCTCGATGCCGTGGACGAGGCCGAAGCGGATATCAGTAACGTCACCCAGACGCCGCGCGGATCGCTTTATGTCGCGGCCCCGCTTGGCGTGGGCCGGCGGCTGATCGCGCCGATGGTGCCCGCCTTCCGCGAGGCCTATCCGCTGATCACCGTGCGCCTGCGCCTGTCGGACCGGCGGCTGGACCTGGCGGCCGAGGGGCTGGATGCGGCCTTCTTCCTGGGCGTGCCCGAGGATTCGACGCTGCGCATCCGCAAGATCACCGATTGCCCGCGCGTCCTGTGCGCCTCCTCCGCCTATATCGCGCGCAAGGGCATGCCGCGCGACAGTGCCGCGCTGAAGGACGGGCATGATTGCCTTAACCTGCGCTATCCGGGCGCGCCGGAATTCCAGTGGCCGTTGCAGGGGCCCGAGGGCGTGCGGCGCGTTGCGGTCTCGGGGCCGCTGGAATCGGATGACGGGGATGTGCTGACGCAATGGGCGCTTGGCGGGCACGGCATCGTGCTGAAGCCGCTTTTCGAGGTGGCCGAGCATCTGCGCGCCGGGCGCCTTGTCCGGGTGCTGCCGGACGAGCCGCCGGTGCCGATCCAGATGGCGTGCCTGTTCACCCACCGCCGCAGGCAGGACCCCAAGACGCGGCTGTTCATCGACTTCATGGCCCGCCACATCCAGAACGCGGTTGCCACAAGCCCCGATCAGCTTCCGCGATAGGTGGAATAGCCGAACGGCGACAGCAAAAGCGGCACATGGTAATGCGCGGCCTCGGACATGCCGAAGCGGATCGGCACGATATTGAGGAACCGCGGATCTTCGGGCGGCGTGCCGCTGGCATCAAGGTAATCGCCGGTATGGAAGACCAGCTCATAGCAGCCGACGGCGAATTCCTCCGCCGGAAGGATGTGGCGGTCGGTGCGCCCGTCGGCATTGGTCACAAGGCTGCACAGGTGGATACGCGCCTCGGCCTCGATGCGGTAAAGGTCGATCTGCAATCCTTCCGCAGGGCAGCCGCGGGCCGTGTCCAGAACATGCGTCGTCAGATAACCGGCCATCTCCATCCCCTGTCACTTGCGTCGGCCGCCATATTGGCGCGTTATCGCACAGGATACAGTGCAAACTTTCCGACAGCTTCTTCAAAAAGAACCTGAAAGTCATTTTCATTGCCGTGATTTACAAGGGATCGCACAAGAGAAGGGGGCTCCGATGAACCGATATTCCCGCGACATGCTTGGATATGGCGCGCAGGCGCCGGATGCGGAATGGCCGGGCGGCGCCCAGATCGCGGTGCAATTCGTGCTGAACTACGAAGAGGGCGGGGAAAACTGCGTCCTGCACGGCGATGCCGCCTCGGAGGCCTTCCTGTCCGATATAGCGGGCGCGGCGCCATGGCCCGGCCAACGCCACTGGAACATGGAGTCGATCTATGAATACGGCGCGCGCGCCGGGTTCTGGCGGCTGCACCGGCTGTTCACCGGGGCCGGGGTGCCGCTGACGATCTATGGCGTGGCCACGGCCCTTGCACGCAGCCCCGCGCAGGTTGCGGCGATGAAATCCGCCGGCTGGGAGATCGCCTCGCACGGGCTGAAATGGGTCGAGCACAAGGACATGCCCGAAGACCAGGAGCGCGCCGCCATCGCCGAGGCGATCCGGCTGCACACCGAGGTCGTCGGAGAGCGGCCGCGCGGCTGGTATACCGGGCGCTGTTCGGCCAACACGGTGCGG
Organism: Rhodobacter maritimus; assembly: GCF_058747975.1. Lineage (NCBI taxonomy): Bacteria > Pseudomonadati > Pseudomonadota > Alphaproteobacteria > Rhodobacterales > Rhodobacter > Rhodobacter maritimus. The sequence goes on from NZ_CM179095.1 coordinate 2,953,727, forward strand.
CTCGTCGCGGAAGAGGGCGGCTTCGCCTATGTCTCGGACACCTATGACGACGACCTGCCCTACTGGCTTGGGGTCGGGGACCGGGATCAGCTCATCATCCCCTACACGCTGGAAGCCAATGACATGCGCTTCGCCACCGCCCCCGGCTACATCACCGGCGAGCAGTTCTTCCAGTATCTCAAGGACGCCTTCGACGTGCTTTACGCCGAGGGCGAGGCCGGCGCCGCCAAGATGATGTCGGTCGGCCTGCATTGCCGCCTGATCGGCCGCCCCGGCAAGATCGCGGGGCTGAAGCGGTTTCTCGACTATGCCCGGTCGCATGCCGGGGTTTGGTTTGCACGGCGGATCGACATTGCCGAACATTGGGTCAGCACCCACCCGCCGGCCCGGCACGAACGGCCAAGCCGGATGGACAAGGCCGGTTTCGTCGCCCGGTTCGGCGGGATCTTCGAGCATTCGCCCTGGATCGCCGAACGCGCATGGGATCTGGAGCTTGGCCCCGCGCATGATTGCGCGGCGGGCGTCCACAACGCCCTTGCCCGCGCCTTCCGCAGTGCAAGCCATGACGAACGCCTTGGCGTGCTGAACGCGCATCCCGACCTTGCGGGCAAGCTGGCGCAGGCCAGGCGGCTGACGGCGGAGTCCACCTCGGAACAGGCCGGGGCCGGGCTTGACGCGCTGACCGATCAGGAACGCGCCACCTTCGAAAGGCTCAACGCCGATTATGTCGCCCGCCACGGCTTTCCGTTCATCATCGCGGTGCGGGACAATACCAAGGCCAGCATCCTTGCGGCCTTCGGGCGGCGCATCGCCAATGACAACGAGACCGAATTCGCCGAGGCCTGCCGCCAGGTGGAGCGGATCGCCGAGCTGCGCCTGAAGGATCTGCTGCCATGAGCCTGCACGCCGAGCCGCTGACCGCCCGGGCCTTCGCCCCCTTCGGGGACGTGATCGAGATCTCGGGCACCCCCGACAAGATGATCAACCAGGGGCTTTGCGGCCGCCACCATGATCTGGCGCGGCTTGATTTCGGGGACGGGCAGGCCGGGATCAGCCTGTTCGATTCCCAACCCGCCGCGCAGCCCCTCAGCGTCCGGATGGTCGAGCGTCACCCGCTTGGCAGCCAGGCCTTCATCCCGCTCAATCAGGTGCCCTTCCTCGTGGTCGTGGCCGAGGATGACAACGGCACCCCCGTCAACCCGCGCGCCTTCCTGACCGCGCGGGGGCAATCGGTCAACCTGCTGCGCGGCACATGGCACGGGGTCCTGGCCCCGATCGGCGCGCAGGGGCTTTACGCCGTGGTCGACCGCATCGGGGCGGGCAACAACCTTGAGGAATACTGGTTCGAGACCCCGATCCCCGTCACCTTCTGAGCCCCTGTCCGCCAAATGGAAAAGGCCCCGGTTGCACCACCGGGGCCTTCGTCTTTCGGTTCGCTCAGCGTGCGTCAGTGGCCGCCATCGGCCGCCAGTGCTGCCTCTTTCGCCTCATCCTCGCCGATCTCGACCGCGCCGTTGAAGAACCAGTTCAGCGCCACCGCCGCGATCGAGGCCAGAAGGATGCCGGATTCGATCAGCGGGTGGATCGCATGGGGCATCCACATCTTGAAATCGGGCGCGACCAGCGGGATCATCCCGAACCCGAGCGAGACGGCCACCACGAACAGATTGAAGCGGTTCGTCTTGAAATCCACGCCCGACAGGATGCGCACCCCGGTTGCGGCCACCATGCCGAACATCACAAGGCCCGCACCGCCCAGAACCGCCGTCGGCAGGGATTCCACCAGTGCACCCATCTTCGGGATCAGCCCAAGGACGATCATGATGATGCCCCCCGCCACGCAGACATAGCGCGACCGGATCCCCGTCACCCCCACAAGCCCCACGTTCTGCGAGAACGAGGTATAGGGGAAGGTGTTGAAGACCCCGCCGATCAGCGTGCCCAGACCATCGGTGCGCAGCCCGGCGGTCAGCATCGGGCGGGTGATCTTGCGGTTGCACATCTCGCCCAGGGCCAGGAACATGCCCGTCGACTCGATCATCACCACGATCATCACAAGCACCATGGTAAAGATCATCACCGGATCAAAGATCGGCATGCCGAAGCGGAACGGCGTGATCAGCGCGAACCAGCCGGCATCGGCCACCTTGTCGAAATGCATCATGCCCATCAGCGCCGCGGCAAGGCCGCCCGCCACGATGCCCACAAGCACCGCGATATTGGCCAGGAACCCCTTGGCATAGCGCGCCACCAGCAGCACCACGACCAGCACCAGCGCCGAGACCGTGATATTCGTCGGGCTGGCATAGGCCGGGTTGGGCGACGAGGCCGCAAGCGACAGGCCCTGCGGCAATTCGGGAACCGCGCCGCTGCCGGCAAGATCCTTCACTGCGTTCAGCCATTCGGCATGTTCCGGGCTGACCAGCTTCGGCGCCGTCGGGCCGACCGGCAGGCCGAAGATCCAGTTGATGCCGATCCGCATCAGCGTCACCCCGATCACAAGGATGATCGTGCCGGTCACGACGGGCGGGAAGAAGCGCAGCATCCGGCTGATCAATGGCGCGATCAGCATCGAGATGATGCCCGCGCCGATGATCGCGCCAAAGATCATCCGCGCGCCGTCGACACCGGGATTGGCGGCGCCGATCGCCACCATCGGCCCGACGGCCGCGAAGGTCACGCCCATCATCACCGGCAGGCGGATGCCGAAATAGGGCGACATGCCAAGCGACTGGATGATCGACACGATGCCGCAGACGAACAGATCGGCCGAGATGAGGAAGGCCACCTGCTCGGGGTCGAGCTTGAGCACGCGGCCGATGATGAGCGGGACCGCGATGGCCCCGGCATACATGACAAGGACATGCTGCAACCCAAGGGTAAACAGCTTTGGCGGGGGCAGCATTTCGTTCACTGCATCCGGGTGGGTCTGGGACGCCATCTTTCTGATATTCCTTCCTGTTGGGCGCGGCTTTCTTGTTTTGGGGAGGACCGCGGCCTGTGGTTTCGGGATCTATCCGTAGCTGGACACCTCCGATCCGGCGAGGGCGGCGGTGTTCAGCAGCCCGCGCACGGTGATGGACGGAGTGACGATATGGACGCGGTTGCCCATACCCATGAGGATCGGGCCGACCTCGATGCCGCCCGCCACGGATTTCAGGATGTTGCGGGTCGCGCCCGCCGCATCGGTATTGGAATAGATCAGCACATTGGCCTTGCCGGTCAGCCGCCCGTTGGGGAACAGCCGCGCCCGCAGATCGGGATCAAGCGCCGCATCGGTGTGCATCTCGCCCTCATACTCGAAGTTCAGATCCATGCCCCGCAGGATCTCCAGCGCGCTGCGCATGATGCGGCCCGGCTCGTAATCCAGGTTCCCGAACTGCGAGCCCGAGCAAAGCGCGATCCGCGGCTCAACCCCGAAACGGCGGACATGGCGCGCCGCCGCGATCACGGTTTCGGCCATCTGCGTGGCGGTCGGGACAAGGTTCACATGCGTGTCGGCCACGAAAAGCGGCCCGTCATCCAGGATCAGAAGCGACAGCGCACCGATCGGGTGCAGCTCGGAATTGCTCAGCACCTGGGTGGCGTAGTTCAGATGCCAGCGATACTGCCCGAAGGTGCCGCAGATCATGCTGTCGGCCTCGCCCCGATGCACCATCACGGCGGCGATCGCGGTGGTGTTCGTGCGCAGGATCGCCTTTGCCAGATCCGGGGTGACGCCATCGCGCTCCATGATCGTGTGATACGTCCCCCAATAGTCGCGGTAGCGCGGATCGTCCTCGGGATTGACGACCTCGAAATCCTCGCCGATGCGGATCTTCAGGCCCTCGCGCTCCAGCCGGGCAAGGATGACATCGGGGCGGCCGATCAGGATCGGGGTGTCGTGCTTTTCCTCGACCATGGCCTGGGCGGTGCGCAGCACGCGCTCGTCCTCGCCCTCGGCGAAAGCGATGCGGCGGTTGGCGGTCCGCGCCGCGTCGAACACCCGTCGCATAATCGCGTGTGACTTGAAGACCTTGGCCTGCAACTGCCCCTTGTAGGCCTCAAGGTCCAGCGCCCGCGTGGCCACCCCGGATTCAATCGCTGCCTTGGCGACGGCATAGGCGATGGTGGGCAGAAGGCGCGGATCGAACGGTTTGGGGATCAGGTAATCCGGCCCGAAGGTCAGCTTTTCGCCACTATAGGCCTGCCCGACCTCGGCCGAGGTCGTCTCACGCGCGAGGGCCGCGATGGCCTCGACGCAGGCCAGCTTCATGGCGTCGTTGATCTCGGTCGCGCCGGCATCCAGCGCACCGCGGAAGATGAAGGGGAAGCACAGGACGTTGTTGACCTGATTGGGATAGTCCGACCGGCCCGTAGCGATCAGCGCGCCCGGCGCGGCTTCGCGGGCCTCTTCGGGCATGATTTCGGGGGTGGGGTTGGCAAGCGCGAAGATGATCGGGTTCGGGGCCATCTTGCGCACCATGTCCTGCGTCAGAAGGCCTGGCCCCGACACGCCCAGGAACAGGTCCGCCCCCTCCATCGCGTCCGAGGTGGTGCGCATTTCGGTCTCGCGCGCGAATTCGCGCTTCTCGGGCGTCAGGTCGTTGCGTTGGCTGTGCACCACGCCCTTGCTGTCCAGCATGGTGATGTTTTCCTTCCGCACCCCCATCACCATCAGCATCTTCAGGCAGGCGATGCCCGCGGCCCCTGCCCCAAGGGCCACGACGCGGATCGCATCGGCGGTCTTGCCCGCCACCCGCAGCGCGTTGACCGCCGCGGCCGAGGCCACGATCGCGGTGCCGTGCTGGTCGTCGTGAAAGACCGGGATGTTCATCCGCTCCTTGCACAGCCGCTCGACCAGGAAACAGTCGGGGGCCTTGATGTCCTCAAGGTTCACGGCGCCGAAGGTCGGTTCCAGCTTGCACACGATATCGGCCAGCTTCTCGGGATCGCTTTCGTTGACCTCGATGTCGAAGCAGTCGATGCCCGCGAATTTCTTGAACAGGACGGCCTTGCCCTCCATCACGGGCTTGGAGGCCTGCGCACCGATATTGCCAAGCCCCAGCACCGCCGTCCCGTTCGAGATGACCGCCACGAGGTTTCCCTTGGCCGTGTAGCGCACCGCATCGGCGGGGTTCTTCTCGATCTCGGTGCAGGCCTCGGCCACGCCGGGGGAATAGGCGTTCGACAGGTCGCGCCCGGTCGTCATCGGCTTGGTCGCGCGGATCTCAAGCTTCCCGGGCCGGGGAAACTCATGGTAGTTCAAGGCTTGTTGCCGCTTCGTGACCTCTTTGGCGTCTTCCGTCGACATGGCGTATCCCCCTTTTACGCAGTTGGCTTTTCAGAACTCTACGTCCGTTGCGACGCCACGCGCCATAGCCAATTCAACCACGCGGGAAGCAACCGCCAGATCCTGCAACCCAACCCCGGTCCCGTCGAAAAGCGTGATCTCTGCGTCGGATCTGCGGCCGGGATGCTCTTGCACGATCACCTTGCCCAGTTCGGTGATCGCTTCGGGGGCCAGCAGGCCCGCGGCCACGGCATGCTGACACTCGCCGATGCCGACCGCCTGCGCGACCTCATCGGTGAAGACCGAGGCGCGGGCAACCAGAGCGGCCTCGACCTCCTGCTTGCCGCGCGTATCGGTGCCCATGCAGGCCAGATGCGTGCCGGGGCGGATATCGGCGGACTTCAGGATCGGCGCGAAGCTGGAGGTGATGGTGACGATCACATCGGCCGCGGCGCCCAGTTCCGCGGGCGAGACGGCCTCGAACGGCAGGCCCAGCTCTTCGGCGACCGCGGCCAGCGCCGTCAACTTTTCGGGCGAGCGGTTCCAGCCCACGACCTTCTCGAAGCTGCGCTGCGCCGCCACCGCGCGCAGCTGGAAGGCCGCCTGATGGCCTGCACCGATCATGCCCAGAACCCGCGCATCGGTCCGCGCCAGATGCGCGACCGACACGGCCGCCGCCGCCGCGGTGCGCAGCGCGGTCAGAAGGTTGCCCCCCACGACCGCACGGCACCGCCCGGTATCGGCATCGAACAGGAACACCGTGGACTGGTGGTTCGTCAGCCCCCGCGCCGCGTTTCCGGGCCAGTATCCCCCCGATTTCAGGCCGAGGTTCAGCGCATCGCCATCGAAACCGGACTTGAACCCGTAAAGCGCATCGGCATGGCCAAGCGCTTCGCGGATCACCGGAAAGTTGCGCGCCGATCCCTGCGCCATCGCGGCGAACACGCCCTCGATGGCCTCGAAACTGTCCTGGCGCGACAAAAGCCCCGCGATCCTGCTTTCGGGAACGATGATCATATCCTGCCTTTCCACCCGAGGGGTTGCGTCGGCGGTGCGCGCGGCCCCGCCGTCATGGGCCTAGTAGGCCTTGCCGCGCGCCGAGACCGGCCAGAGGCATTCGACCGTGCCGTTGCGCACCCCCACATACCAGTCATGGACGTTGCAGGTCGGGTCGCAATGGCCCGGCACAAGGCGCAGCTTGTCATTGACCTTCAGAACCCCGTCCGGATCCTCGACGACGCCATGCTCGTCCGAGCATTTGGTGTATCGGATATCGTCGCGGCCAAAGACGACGGGCAGCCCGCTATCGACCGACTGCGCCTTGAGGCCGGCATCGACCACCGCCAGATGCGGCTTGGCATGGCTCATGACCGAGGTCAGGATGAACAGCGCGTTTTCCCATTCCCCCTGGTCGATGCGCTTGCCCTCCTTGTCGTGGATCCGGCCGTAATCGGCATCCATGAAGGCGTAGGAACCGCATTGCAGCTCGTTGTAAACGCCCGAGCCGCTTTCGAAATAATAAGACCCGGTGCCGCCGCCCGAGACGAATTCGGGGGGCAGGCCCTCGGCTTCCAGCGCGGCCACCGCCTCCTTGACCTGCGCGATGGCGGCATCAAGCCTGGCCTTGCGGTCTTCATAGCTGTCCATGTGCTGCATCGCGCCCTGATAGGCCTGGATGCCCCGGAAGGTCAGGTTGGGCGCGGCAGCGGCGGCGCGGGCGATCGCCACCACCTCGGGCGCGGTCTTCACGCCGCAGCGCCCCGCGCCGCAGTCGATCTCGACGAAGATGCCCAGCTCGGTGCCGTGCCTTTGCGCCGCGGCCGACAGTTCGGCGATATTGGCCGGGTCATCGACGCAGACCGTTACCGTCGCACCCAGTTTCGGCAGGCGCGCCAGCCGGTCGATCTTGGCCGCGTCGCGCACCTCGTTCGTGACCAGCACGTCGCGGATGCCGCCGCGCGCGAAGACCTCGGCCTCCGAGACCTTCTGGCAGCAGACGCCGACCGCGCCGCCCATGCTTTCCTGAAGCTTCTGCACATCGACCGACTTGTGCATCTTGCCATGGCTGCGATGGCGCATCCCGTGGGCGCGCGCGTAATCCCCCATCTTGCGGATGTTGCGCTCCAGCGCGTCGAGATCGAGGATCAGGCAGGGCGTCTGGATCTCGGCCTCGGCCATGCCGGGGCGCGCGGGAATGTCATAGCCGACCTCGAGGCGGGAAATATCTGTCACTGCGTTCATCGTGGCTCTCCGTGTTCAGCTGTTCATCCAGGGCAGGCGGTCCAGATCGACATTGCCCCCGGTAATGATGACGCCCACGCGCTTGCCCGCGAAGACATCGGGATTTTTCAGGATCGTGGCCAGCGGCACCGCGCTGGACGGTTCCATCACGATCTTCATGCGCTTCCAGATCAGTTTCATCGCCTCGACGATCTCGTCTTCGGAAGCGGTCAGGATATCGGTGACGTGGTTGCGGACGAAATGCCAGGTCAGATCCTTCAGCGGCACCTTGAGCCCGTCCGCGACAGTTTCGGGCGCGTCGTCGGCAATGATATGCCCGGCGCGGAAGCTGCGGGCGGCATCGTCGGCCTGCTCGGGCTCGGCCGCATAGATCCGCACGTCGGGGGCAAGGTTCGACAGCGTCAGGCAGGTGCCCGACACCATGCCGCCGCCGCCGATGGGCGCGATCACCGCGTCCAGATCCGGAACCTGCTCAAGCAGTTCTTTCGAGCAGGTGCCCTGCCCCGCAATGACGCGCGGGTCGTTATAGGGATGCACGAACTCGGCCCCCGATTGCGCGACCACCTCGGCAAAGACGGCCTCGCGCGAGGTGGTGGAGGGTTCGCATTCCACCACGCGCCCGCCATAGCCCCGGACCGCATCTTTCTTGGCCTGCGGCGCGGTGCGCGGCATGACCACGGTGCAGGGAATGCCCCGGCGGCCGGCGGCATAGCTCAGGCAGGTGCCGTGATTGCCCGAGCTGTGCGTGGCCACGCCCTTCGCGGCCTGCGCATCCGACAGCCCGAAGACCGCGTTCGACGCCCCCCGCGCCTTGAACGCCCCCGCCTTTTGCAGGTTCTCGCATTTGAAGAACAGCTCGGCCCCGGCAAGGTCGTCGATGAAACCCGAGGTCAGGACCGGCGTGCGGTGGATATGGGGGCGGATGCGCTCATGCGCGATCAGCATGTCGGCAAGGGTCGGGATCTGCATCGCCTCAAGATCCTTCATCACGCGGCCTGCGCCAGGCTTGCGGCCGTTGCGCGGTAATGTTCCTGCGCCGCCGCCACGCCCGAGCCAAGACGGACGGGAAGGCCAAGATCGGCCATGCACATCTCGGCCGTGGCCAGGCCCGACAGCATCATGACATCGGTCAGGCTGCCCAGATGGCCGATGCGGAAGACCTTGCCCGCAACCTCGCCCAGGCCAACCCCGAAGGCCACGCCATAGGTATTGGCGGCATGGGTGACGATCCGGGTGGCGTCGAAGCCCTCGGGCGTGCGGATCGCGCTGACCGTGTCCGAATACAGCGCGGGCGCCTCGGCGCAAAGCTCCATCCCCCAGGCGCGCACCGCGGCGCGCACGCCTTCGGCAATGCGGTGGTGGCGGGCAAAGACCGTCTCCAGCCCCTCGGCCAGAAGCATCTCGGTGGACAGCTTCAACCCGTTCAGAAGCCCGACGGCGGGCGTGTAGGGATAGGCGTTGGCGCTGTAGGAACGGCCCATGTCGCGCACATCGAAGAAGGTCCGCGGCAGGCGCGCGCCCTCGACCGCGGCCATCGCCTTTTGCGAAAAGCCCAGGATCGCCAGCCCCGCGGGCAGCATGAAACCCTTCTGGCTGCCGGTCACGGCGATATCGACGCCCCATTCGTCCATGCGGAAATCCATCGACGCGATCGAGCTGACACCGTCGACGAACAGCATCGCGGGATGGTTCGCCGCGTCCAGCGCACGGCGCACCGCCGCGATGTCCGAACGCACGCCGGTTGCGGTTTCGTTATGCGTGGCCAGCACCGCCTTGATCCTGTGCGCGCTGTCGGCGGCAAGGATCTCGGCGTAGCGGTCGGCGGGCAGCCCCGCGCCCCAGGGCGTTTCGACCACCTCGACCTCCAGCCCGTGGCGCTGGCACATGTCGATCCAGCGATGGCTGAACATGCCGTTGCGCGCGGCCAGAACCTTGTCGCCGGGCGAAAGGGTGTTGCTCAGCGCGGTTTCCCAGCCGCCCGTGCCGGTCGAGGGAAACACGAAGATCTCGGCGCTCTCGCTTTTGAGGATCTTGCGCACGCCGGCCAGTGCGGGGCGCAGGATCTGCCCGAAAAGCGGCGAGCGGTGATCGAGCGTCGGCATGTCGACCGCCTTGCGCAGCACCTCGGGCATGTTCGTGGGGCCGGGGATGAAGACGGGGTTCTGAAAGCTCATGTCGTGCCCTCCTGATTGGGTTTCCCGAACGATATGAGGGGATTGCAGCGCAGCGCAATTTTTCTGAAAAATTCTTTCATTCGTTGAAAAACGTGATTTTATCATTTCAATCCCGTATGTTACGTTTTTCATTCACGGTGACGCATTTTCAAACGCACACGACAGATGCTTCATCATTTTCAAGAAGGATGCCCGGATGAAGACGCCAATGCGCCGCAAGGGGCGGCCCCGATCGACCGGAAGCGCCGCGGGACAGGGCACGATCCAGGCGCTGGTGCGCGCGCTGGACGTGCTTGACGCCATCGGCGATGCCAACGGAATGACGCTGAGCGGGATCGCCGCAGAGCTTGGGCAGTCGCCCGCCACGATCCACCGCATCCTCTCGACGCTGGAGGCGCGCGCCATCGTGGAGAACGATCCCGCCACCCAGACCTGGCATGTCGGGCCATCGGCCTTCCGGCTCGGCTCGGCCTTCCTGCGCCGCTCGGGCGTGGTGGAGCGCAGCCGCCCGGTGATGCATGCGCTGATGGAAAGCACCGGAGAGACCTCGAACCTGGGGATCGAGCGGGGCGGGCACGTGATGTTCGTCAGCCAGGTCGAAACGCATGAATCGATCCGCGCGTTCTTTCCGCCGGGCACGCTGTCGCCGCTGCATGCCTCGGGGATCGGCAAGGCGCTGCTGAGCCTTTATCCCGACGCGCGGCTGGCGGAGTTCCTGCGCGGGCGCGTGCTGGAGCGGTTCACCCCGCGCACCCTGACCGATGCCGCAGCACTTGGCGCAGAGCTTTTGCAGATCCGCAGCCGCGGCTATGCCGTCGACGACGAGGAAAAGGCCGAGGGTATGCGCTGCGTTGCCGCCCCGATCGTGAATTTCTACGGCGAGGCGGTTGCCGGGATCTCGGTCTCGGGGCCGACGCACCGGATGCCGGCGCATCGGCTGGACGATATCGGCGCGATGGTGCGCGCGGCAGCGGCGGCCGTGTCGCGCGGGCTGGGCGCGCCGGATCAGCCCGGCTGACGCATCAGGCCGGGGCCCGACAGCGGCATGTGCCGGTTGACATCCTTGTAAAGCAGATAGCGGAACGGCCCCGGCCCGCCGGCATAGCAGGCCTGCGGGCAGAAGGCGCGCAGCCACATGTAATCGCCGGCCTCGACCTCGACCCAGTCCTGGTTGAGGCGATAGACCGCCTTGCCCTCAAGCACATAAAGCCCGTGTTCCATGACATGGGTTTCGGCAAAGGGAATGACGCCGCCAGGCTGGAAGGTGACGATGGTCACATGCATGTCGTGGCGCATATCCGCCATGTCCACGAAACGGGTGGTGGCCCATTTGCCGTCCGTGTCGGGCATCGCGGCGGGGGGGATGTCGTTTTCGTTCGTCACGAACGGCTCGGGCGCGTCCAGCCCCTCGACCCATTGATAGGCCTTGCGGATCCAGTGGAACCGCGCGGGGGCCCCGGCGCGGTTGTGCATCTGCCAGACGCACCCCGGCGGCAGGAAGGCATAGCCGCCCGGCCCCATCGCATGGACCGTGCCCGCAATCATCAGCTCCAGCGTGCCCTCGACCACGAAGATCACGGCCTCGGCGCCCGGATCGCTTTCGGGGCGGTCGCTGCCGCCACCCGGCGCGATCTCTCCGATATATTGCGAGAAGGTCTCGGCAAAGCCCGAAAGCGGGCGCGACAGAACCCAGAAGCGGGCACCTTCCCAGAAGGGCAGGTAGCTGGTGACGATATCGCTCATCGTGCCTTTGGGGATCACCGCATAGGCCTCGGTGAACATGGCGCGATCGGTCAGAAGCTGCGTCTGCGGCGGCAATCCGCCTTGCGGCGCGTAATAGGTTCTGCGGGTCATCTGAATGTGGCCTTTCGGGCGAGCGTCCGTTGCCCCATCAAACCCTGCGGGGGATCGCTTTCCAACTGCTTTCTCAATCGGGAATCCGCAAAGGATTGCCTTGGGAAACATGAAAATGGTCAACGCGCCTCTCCGGCCCGCGCGGGCATGTTGTGATGGGCCGCGATCCGGCCCATATAGGGGCGGCAAAGCGCAGGAAGAACGATGGCAAGACCCCAGACCCCGGCCCGCAAGGCGGCAGACTGGATCGCAGACAGACTTATCCGGTCGGTCCTGTGGCTTCTGTTGCAGCTGCCCTATGACAGGCGGGTTCCGCTGGCAGGTTGGCTGATGTCGCGCATCGTGGCGCCGCTGATCGGCTATCCACGCCGGGTGCGCGACAACCTGGCCCTGATCTTTCCCGACCTGCCCGAAGATCGCATACGGGAAATCACCCGCGCGGTACCCGACAACCTGGGCCGCACGCTGATCGAGATCTATTCGGGCGCGGAATTCGCCGAACGCGCAATGCGTGCCCCGATCGCCGGACCCGGCCTGGCCGCGATCGAAGCGGCGGTGAAAGCGGGCCGCCCGGTGATCCTTGTGACCGGCCATATCGGCAATTACGATGCGGCGCGCGCCGCGCTCAATGCGCGCGGCTTCGGCATCGGCGGACTTTATAAGCCGATGACCAACCGCTTCTTCAACACACATTACGTCCGCGCGATCGAGCGTATCGGCAAGCCGATGTTTCCGCGCGGACGCGCCGGGCTGACCGACATGATCCGCTATCTGCGCGGTGGCGGCACGCTTGGCATCGTTCTGGACCAGCATGTCTGGGACGGCGTCCCGCTGGAGTTCATGGGCCGTCCGGCAATGACCTCGCTGTCCGCGGCCGAACTGGCGCTGCGCTACAATGCGCTTCTGGTGCCAAGCTATGGCCTGCGCGCGCCAAACGGCGTGGATTTCAACCTCGTGCTCGAGGCCCCGATCCCACCCGATACCCCCGAGGTGATGACGCTTGCCCTCAACCGCAGCCTCGAGGCGCAGGTCCACGCGCATGTGGAGCAGTGGCTCTGGACGCATCGGCGCTGGAAATCGGTGTCGGTCGATATGGCCGCGGATGACGGTTAAGCTGCCCGGTGGCCCGAAACTTTCCGCCCCAAGGGTGCGCTTTGTCTGTATTTCGTCCCAATCCCGTGTAATCTGACCCCCGCAAACACCTTTCCCGCAGCCCCAAAAGCCAGGAGCGGCGCCTTCATTCCGGACACCAAGCATTCTTCCGTCATCCCCCGACATGACGGTTACCGCCCGGAAATCGACGGGCTGCGCGCGATCGCCGTTCTGGCCGTCGTGTTCTTCCATTTCTCGGCTCCCGGCCTGGGTGGCGGCTTTGTGGGCGTGGATGTCTTCTTCGTCATTTCGGGCTTTCTGATCGGCGGGATCCTCTGGCAGGAACTGACGCAGACGGGCCGGTTGTCGCTGTCGCATTTCTATCTTCGTCGCTTTCGCAGGCTGGCCCCGGCCTTCGTGGCGATGGCCGTGGTGACCTCCGTCTTCGCCGCACTGATCCTTCTTCCGTTCGAGTTCCGGGCATTCGGGAAATCGCTGATCGCGGCAACGGTCTATCTGGCCAATGTCCAGTTCTGGCGCGAAGCGGGCTATTTCGACACCGAGGCCGACAGCAAGATCCTGCTGCACACCTGGTCGCTTTCGGTCGAAGAGCAGTTCTATCTGGCGGTGCCGATCCTCATGCTGGCGTTGCGCCACCGGCCGGCACTGCTCCGGGGCATGCTTTGGCTGGTCTTCGTGACCTCCACGATTGCCTGCGTCGCGCTGACGCCGCGTTGGCCATCGGCCACCTTCTTCCTGTTCCCCTTCCGCGCATGGGAGCTTCTGGCAGGCGTCCTTCTTGCCGTCGAAGGGCAGCGGCGCGGCTGGAAGTGGTCCTTTCATCCCGCGCTGTCCTGGGTGGGTATCGCGCTTCTGGCAGGCTCGATAGCGCTGGTCCGCGCGGGAGACGGCTTTCCGGGCATCCAGGCACTGTTTCCGGTGCTGGGCACGGCACTTCTGATCGCCAACGGGCGGCAGGACAATCCCGTCAATCGCACCCTTTCCGCACGGGGACCGGTCTTTGTCGGGCTGATCTCCTATTCGCTTTACCTTTGGCATTGGCCGGTCTTCACGCTGTCCCACTACTACCGCGAGGAATATTCCGGCGCCGTGGAAGCGGCCGCCTGGATGGCGCTTGCGGCGGTGCTGGCCGTGCTGTCCTGGCGCTATGTAGAGCTGCCCTTCCGCCGCGGCCTGCGGATCAGCTTTCCGATCGCCCTTGCGGGGGTTGGTGCCGCGTCGGCGGTGCTTCTGGCGATCGGGGCTGCCGCCTATCTGACGGACGGCGCCCCGGCGCGGTTCCGCGCCGAAACGCGGGTGCATATCGCGGCCTCGGCCGATTTCCTGCAAGACACCTCGCGCTGCACATGGCGCGACACGGGCCCCCTTGCCGGGCTTGAGGTCTGCGAGATCGGCCCCGAAGGCGCGGCACCGAGGGTTCTGATCTGGGGCGACAGTCACCTGCGCGCCTTCATGGAAGGGCTTGCCCTTGCCGCGCAGGAAACCGGCACGCCCGGCCTTCTGATCTGGAACGCGGGCTGCCCTCCGGTCTTTGGCGTGACGAAGGTGGAAACCGCCACCACCCCGGCCGAGGATCGCGCCTGCACCACCGCCAACGCCACGATGCTGGCCGCGCTGCCCGACCTTGCCGGGATCGAGCGTGTCCTGCTGATCGGTCGCTGGAGCTATTACGCCACCGGCACCGGCACGGGGCGGGACGCAGAGAACCGCATCGAGATCGCGCCGCAGCCCGGAAGCGGATTGGAGGGTGCGGATGGGCAGGCTGCACTGATGGACGCGGCACTGCGCGCGACGGTCAACACCCTGCGCCAACACTTCAACGCGGTCCATGTGCTGCGCCAGGTTCCCGAGATCCCGTTCTACGATTCCCGCACCATCGCGCGGCGCCTTGCCCGCGGCGACGCCCCGGACAGGACCGAGGCCGCCCTTTCGGTCCCGCGGACCACGGTTCTTGACAGGGTTGCCCAAGCCGAGGTTCCATTGATTTCCATGGATTCAGAACGGAAGATCACTCTCATCGACAGCTGGCCCGAACTCTGCGATGCGGACCGTTGTGGTGTGATGAAGGCCGGGCAGGCGCTCTATTTCGACAACAACCACCTGACGAATACCGGCGCGCGGGCGCTGCGGCATCTGTTCACGCCCTTTCTGTCCGCCGATACCGCCCCCCGGACGGAGGCGGTTGCGGCACCATGAGCAGCGGCTTGGCAGACAGACATTGGGACGTCATCGTCATCGGCACCGGCATGGGCGGCGGCACGGTGGGACGGGCGCTTGCCGAAAAGGGGCTTTCGGTTCTGTTCGTGGAAAAGGGCCGCAAGGGGCATCGGGCAGAACAAACCGCGCTGGATGCGAACCTATCCGACCGGGTCGCACGCAAGATCCGCGGCTTCTGGCCCGATCCGATCGAGGGGCAGATCAACGGGGGCAGGATCAGCTTCTATCCGCCGCTTGGCGCGGGGGTCGGCGGCTCGTCCGTCTATTACGCCGCTGCGCTGGAGCGGCCCGAACCCCATGACCTTGACCACAGTCCGGAACGTCCGCACCCTGCCGGCGGCTGGCCGGTGCGCTATGCCGCGTTTCATCCCTATCTCGAAGCGGCCGAGCGGATCTATCACATCTGCGGATCCGCGGACCCGCTGTCGTCCGTGCCCGCGGACAACCTGCGCCCACCACCCGACCTGCCGCCCGGCGATGCCGCCCTGATGGCGCAGATGCAGCGGATCGGCCTGCATCCCTACAGGCTGCACACGGCGGTGCGCTATCTGGAGGGTTGCCTGGACTGCCTTGGCGTGAAATGCCCGCGCAACTGCAAGATGGACGGGCGCTCCGCCGGGGTGGAGCCTGCCCTTGCAACCGGTCGCGCTGCCCTTCTGGAGCGGTGCGAGGTAACCGCTCTGCGCGGCGAACCGGGGCGCATCACCCATGTCGAGGCCCTGCTTGACGGCAATCCCGTCATGCTGCGGGGCGATGTCGTGGTATTGGCGGCGGGGGGCTTCGGCTCACCGCAGCTTTTGCTGGATTCGGCCGCAGAGCACTGGCCGCAGGGCTGTGCAAATGAAAGCGGGCTGGTGGGCCGCAACCTGATGTTTCACGTCAACGAGATGTTCGCCCTTTGGCCGGACCGGTCGGCGCGGAACTTTGCCCCCTCGCGCGCGATCGGGCTGCGCGATCTGTATTATGCCGAGGGCAAGCGTTTCGGGATGGTGCAGGCGATGGGGCTGAACGCGTCCTATGGCGATATCCTGCATCATTTGCGCATGCTTCTGGCGCGCACGGGGCTGGACCGGATCCGCCCACTCTACCAGCTTGCCCGCCTGCCTGCCGGGATCGCGGCGCGGTTCCTGGGCGACGCGAAGATCTTCGTCGGCCTGATGGAAGATATCGGCTACCCCGAAAACCGCATCCTGCCGCCCGACGGATCGGGCACGCTGCGCTTCGAATACCGCTTCAGCGACGAGTTGCTGGCCCGGCGCAAGGCGTTTCGAAAAGCGATCCGCCGCAGCTTTCGCGGGCAGCGCAAGATGTTCCTCTCCTTCCAGCCCGAGCTGAATTTCGGTCACCCCTGCGGTACCCTGCGCTTCGGTGAAGATCCGGCGACATCCGTTCTGAACCCCGATTGCCGCGCGCATGGGATAGGCAATCTCTATGTGACGGATTCATCCTTCATGCCCAGCTCGATGGGCGTCAATCCCAGCCTGACCATCGCCGCCAACGCCCTGCGTGTCGCGGATCGCATCGCCGAGGCCCGAAATGAGCACTGAATGGATCAAGGAACGCGCCAGCGTCGTGACCGGGGCCAGCAGCGGGCTTGGCCGCGCGCTTGCGCTTGAACTCGTGGGACGTGGACTGACCGTCGCGGGGATCGGGCGCGACGCGGAAAGGCTTGAGCAAACGCGCGCCCTTGCCGCGGCGCAAAGCGGGCCGGGACATTTCCATCCCTTCCCTCTGGATATTTCGGACGCGGAAGCCGTGGCCGCAGAATTCGCCCGGATCGAGGACCGCCTTGGCCCGATCGCCCTGCTGATCAACAACGCCGCGGTTCACCCGCGTCAGGATTTCCTGGACGAAACCCCCGAAAGCTTCATGCAAGGCATCCGCAACAACCTTGGCGGCACGGTTGCCTGCACCCATGCCGCCCTGCGCAGTATGACCCAAACCGGACAGGGGCGGATCGTCAACGTCATCTCTTTCGCCGATCAGCGGCCCGACCCGGCCTGCGGGGTCTATGCCGTCTCGAAAGGGGCGATCCGCATCTTTTCACGGGCCCTTGTCGCGGATCTTGCAGATCGCTTTCCACGCATCGTGCTCTCAGACTGGGCACCGGGGATTCTGGCCACCGGAATGGGACGGTCGGACGGTATCCCGCCTGAGCAGGCCGCGAAATGGGGGGCCACGCTCGCGCTTTGGCATGATCCGATGCTGAACGGCATGACGTTCGACCGCGATCAACAGCTTTTGCCGCCGCAAAGCCTCGGGCAACGGTTGAAGCGCCGCATGATGCTGCGCGGCCCGGTCAGGCCGCTGCGCCTGGACTGAGCCCTATGGCGCAACCAGTTGCGCCAGAAGCGCGATCTTGTCGTGATGGAGCCACAGCGCGACCGCGCCAAGAAGATACCCCACCGAGAAGAAGATACCGTCGTGCAGCGGATCCCACGCACCATGCCGTCGTGCCAGGCGTATCAGGAACGGGTAGACCGTGATCCCCGCGATCCCCTGCCCCACCAATGCGCCGGTCATGCCGCCGATCTCCGCACCGACCAGGAAGAACGCGGTCTGCACCGAGGCACGCAACGCGGTGAAGAAAAAGAAGTTGCGCGAATCCCCCGCGGCAAGCGCCGACTGGTCGTAGGTCAGACCTATCACCGTGGTGATCTGCACGCAGGCGATCAGTACCACGATGCCGCCGGCCGCGATATACCGGTCGTCATACATCACCCCGATCAGGAAGGGGCCGAAGAAGGCCATCGTCAGCACAAGGCTCAGCAGGCCCCCGGACATCGCGAAGCGCATCTTACGCAGGCGTTGGAAATTTTCTGCCGAGGCCGATGGCGGACGCTCCCGGTAAAGCGGGATCATCAGCCGCCCCATTACGGCCGAGCCAAGCAGAAGCGGGAAACTGGCCAGGAAATAACCGATATTGTAGATGCCCAGCAGATACATCGACAGATATTTGCCCAGGATCGCCCTGTCCCCCTGCCCGATCAGGAAGCCGCAGATCGTGCTAAGGAAGATCCATTTGCCGAAATGGATCAGCTCATGCGCGGCGGTAGGCTCCCACCGAAAACGGTTCCGCTCGCCCGGCAGGAAGATCAAGCTGAGAACAAGCTTGGCAAACGCCGTGATGACGGTGCCCGCTACCAATGCCCAGATCGACTCGAAGATCCATGCGAGGATGCCCATGGCGATGATGCCGATGGTCTGCGCCGAAAGGTCGATCAGCGTCAGCCGTCCGATCAGCAGATGGCGCGCGGCGGTCTCGATCCGGGTCGGATTGAATCCCGCAACCAGAAGCGACACCCCCGCGACCGGCAGAAGCTGCGCCAGCATCGGCTCGTTGTAGAAGGTGGCGGCCGGAATGGCGATCGCACAGGTCCCCAGCCACAGGATGACGCCGCGCACCACCTGGATCGTCCATGCGGTGTTCAGGAAATCGGGCTCGTCCCCGCGCTTGTTCTGCAGGATCGAGGGACCGATCCCCACATCCGAGAACATCACGAGCCCCATGATGAACACGGTCACAAGGGCCATCAGGCCGAAGGCCTCGGGGAACAGGATGCGCGTCAGGATCAGGTTCGAGATCAGGCGGATCGCCTGCCCGCCGCCATAGCCCATGACGGTCCAGGCAGAGCTGCGCATGGCCCGGGCGGCAAGCCCCTGGTCCAGCAGAAGTTTTCGTACCAAAGCTACCACGGTTACTGATGATCCTGCTGGGGGTCCGGCAATGACTTGCTGGCGAAATTGCCTCCGCCGTTCTGATGCGCGCCACCCTAAGAAGCAAGGGGCGGGGCGTCAATCGCAAGACTGGCGTGCCGGCGGGCCGGGTGACGCCGAAGTGATGGCCTGCGGAGGACTCCCCCTGGCACCCCGACCCGGGAGGCCGCTTCCCCAGCCCCGCCGATTGGCTTTTTGCCCATTCTCTGGAATAGTCGGGCAAGGGTGGCGGCTTCCCGCCGTCATCGGCCCCGGCGGGTGTGGCCATGCTTGCAACCCCTGCGCGGAGGGATGAAAAGGACGGCACGGACGCGCGGCCATCCTGAAGCGGGTGAAGAACTGTTAACCCCGGATGGCGCAATACTGCGCCTGCTGGGCCAGCGGACAGATGGTTTCGAAGCAAAGGATCGGCAGCAAGTGACGGCAGACGACATCCCGAACCGCGCGAACAATCCCTATCGCATCGCGTTGCGCGGATTGCGGCGCACCTTCGTGCAGGTCGGGCTGCTCAGCGCGATCCTCAACCTGCTGATGCTGACCGGGCCGCTTTACATGCTTCAGGTCTATGACAGGGTGCTGTCCTCGGGATCGGTCGCCACCTTGCAGGGCCTTTTCGTGATCGTCGTGGTGCTTTACGCCTTTCTGGGGATCTATGAGTTCCTGCGCGCGCGCCTGCTGTCGCGGGCCGGCTACCGGCTGGATGCCGAACTGGGCGGCAAGACCTTCGATTACTGGCTGCGCACCGGGCTTGGCGAACGTCGCAGCACCGAAAATCCGATGCGCGATCTGGGCGTGGTGCGGGCCTTCCTGTCCAGCCCCGCCATCGCGGGGATCTTCGATCTGCCCTGGATTCCGCTGTTCCTTGGCATCGTGTTCTACATTCACCCGTGGCTGGGGTATCTGACGCTGGTCGGGGCGGCCATCGTGGGCGTCGCAGCCTGGGCCAACCAGTCCCTGACGCAGGCACCCATCGCCGAGGCCATGCAGCTTGAAGGGGTCGAGCGCGGCTTTGCCGAGCGCAGCCGCCGCAACGGCGAGGCGGTCGTGGCCCTGGGGATGGCGCACAAGCTGATCGAACGCTGGCGCGAATTGCATGACGCGGCCCTGGCAAGGATGCAGACCGGGGGCGACAGGTCCGAGGGGTTCTCGGCCTTCGCCAAATCCTTCCGGCTGCTCTTGCAATCCATGCTGCTGACGCTTGGCGCCTATCTCGCGCTGCAACAGGAGGTGTCGGCAGGGGCGATCATCGCCACCTCGATCATCGCCGGGCGCGCGCTTGCCCCGGTGGATCAGGTGATCGGCCAGTGGCGCGCGATCGGCCGCGCGCGCGAGGCCCATCACCGGCTTCTCGACACGCTTGACCGGATGCCGGCCGAACGGCGCCATGTCCGCCTGCCGCCGCCCAAGGGCCATTTGCAGGTCACCAATCTGGGCAAGCGCATCCCCGACGCCCCCGCCAATGCCGAACGCAGCATGATCCTTGACAAGATCACCTTCAGCCTGTCGCCCGGCGACGGGCTTGGGGTGATCGGCAACAGCGCGGCGGGCAAATCCAGCCTTGCCAAGCTGATCGTCGGCGTCTGGTCGGCCGATACCGGCGAGGTGCGCCTTGACGGCGCCACCCTCGATCAGTGGGAGCCGCAGGACCTTGGCCGCCATATCGGCTATCTGCCGCAATCTCTTGAGATGCTGCCCGGCACCATCGCCGAGAATATCGCGCGCTTCGACCCGGCGGCGGAAGACAAGAAGATCATCGAGGCCTCGCGGATCGCGGGCGTGCACGAGATGATCCTGTCCCTGCCCAAGGGCTATTCCACGCAGGTCGGCAATACCGCGCAACCGCTTTCGGGCGGGCAGGTCCAGCGCATCGGCCTGGCCCGCGCGATCTATGGCCTGCCGCGCCTGATCGTGCTGGACGAGCCGAACTCGAACCTCGACAGCCGCGGCGACGACGCGCTTGCAAACGCGATCCGCACGCTGCGCGCGCGCGGCAGCGTGGTGATCGTGATGGCGCATCGGCCAAGCGTGATTTCCGCGGTGAACAAGGTGATGATCCTGAACCGCGGCACGCTTGCCCATTTCGGCGACAAGGACGAAATCCTGCGCGTGGCGATGAATACGCGCCAGCCCGCACCGCCGCCCGAAACGGAACCCGCCGCGGAAGAGATCCCGACGATGGTCCAGATCCTGCCGCAGCCGGGCGCGGACGGGCAGGCCGGGGGGCTGAAGGCCACGCGGGTTTCCGGCGCGCTGAAGCGGCGCAAGCATGTCCTGACCAATCCTAAACCCGCCGACGGCCCCGAAGCGCAGGATACCGACACGCCTGCCGAAACGACCGTCCGCAACTCCGGTGCCTGACAGATGACCACCACCCCCGCCGCCACGAAACCCGCTGCGCCCGCCGCTTCCGCGCCGGCCGTGCATACCGGGCTGACCGGGGCCGCGCGCGCGGCCGCCCTTGTCACGCTCTGCCTGACGCTTGTCGCGGGCTACTGGATGGTCACGACCGAGATTTCCGGCGCGGTCATCGCCTCGGGGCAGGCCGTCGTGCGCGGCAAGCCGAAGGTCATCCAAAGCCTCGATGGCGGGATCGTACAAGAGATCCTTGTCGCGGATGGCGATGTGGTCGAGGCCGGGCAGGTGCTGATGCGGCTTGATCCGACGCTGCTTCTGATCAACCTCGACATCTATCGCAACCGCCTTGCCGAAACGCTGGCCCGCGAAAGCCGCCTTCAGGCCGAATATGCCGGCGCGGCCGAGATCGTCTTTCCCACCCCGCCCGCAACGCTTCCCGAAGGCTCGCTTGATCGCCATGTCGTGGGGCAGACCGAGATCTTCCGCGCCCGCAAGGAGGTTCTGGCCGGGCGCGTCGAGCAGCTGGAAGAACGCATCCTGCAATTCCGCAACCAGATCGACGGGGTCGAGGGACGCATCGCAGCCAGCCAAGAGCAGCTGCGCTTTACCGAAAAGGAACTGAAAACCGCGCAGTCGCTTTACGATGACGGGCTTGCGCGCGAAGCCCAGGTGCTTGAGGTGCAGCGCGCGCAATCGGCCCTTCTGGGGCGGCTCTCCGAGGAACAGTCCGAGCTTGCCCGGATCCGGAACTCGATCCGCGACACCGAGCTTGAGATACTTCAGGCCCGCCGCCAGTTCCGCGAAGACGTGGTGACCGAACTGCGCGAGGCCACCGCACAGCGCGAAGAGCTGGAGTTGCAGATCGTCACGCTGGAAAAGCAGCTTGAGCGGATCGACATCATCGCCCCCGCATCGGGCGTGATGCACGAGATGCAGGTCACCACGGCGGGCGGTGTCGTCGCCCCCGAGGCAGTGATCGCGCAGGTCGTTCCCTTGGAAGAGGGCGTGGAGTTCGAGGTGCGCGTCGACCCCCGCTCGATCGACCAGATCTATGTCGGCCAGCAGGCGCGCGTGGTGTTTCCCACCTTCGACATGCGCACCACGCCCGAGATCTTCGGCACATTGGCCACGGTTCCGCCCTCAAGCGTGACGGACCCGGCCACGGGGCAATCCTATTACCGCGTGGTGCTGCGGGTGCCGCCCGAAGAACTGGACCGGCTTGGCGATGTCGACCTGATCCCCGGCATGCCGATCGAGGCCTTCCTGCAAACCGGAGAGCGTTCGGTCCTGAGCTATCTGACCAAACCGCTGACGGATCAGTTGCATCGCGCCTTCCGCGATGGCTGAGCGGCGCGGTTCGCGCTTGCCGCAACCGGGCCATGTGATAGCCTTTCGCCATCCCCCCGCGACGGGCGGCTTTGGATGGATGAGGGCTCGATTTGACGATTTTGATCACGGGGGGCGCCGGCTATATCGGCAGCCACATGGTTCTGGCGGCACTGGACGCGGGCGAAAAGGTCGTGGTGCTGGACAATCTGGTGACCGGTTTCGCCGATGCGGTCGCGCCGGGCGCAACCTTCGTGACCGGCAACGTCTCTGACCGCGCGCTGACGGGGCGGCTGATCGCCGAACACGGCATTACCGAGATCCTGCATTTCGCGGCCTCGACCGTCGTGCCGGAATCGGTGGCCGATCCGGTGAAATACTATTCCAACAACACCGCCGCCACGCTGGCCCTTCTGGCCGAGGCGGTGGCGGGCGGGGTGCAACGCTTCATCTTTTCCTCGACCGCCGCGGTCTATGGCGAGGTCGACAGCCGCCCCGTGCCGGAACAGCACCCGACCGCACCCCTGTCGCCCTATGGCGCCTCGAAGCTGATGATCGAGACGATGCTGCGCGACATTGCGGCCGCGCATGGGCTGCATTACGGCATCCTGCGCTATTTCAACGTGGCGGGCGCCGATCCGCAGGGCCGCTGCGGGCAATCCACCCGCGATGCGACGCATCTGATCAAGGTCGCCTGCCAGGCGGCCATCGGCACGCGTCCCGCCTTCACCATCTTCGGCGAGGATTACGACACGCCCGACGGCACCTGCATCCGCGATTTCATCCATGTCTCGGATCTGGCCGATGTGCATTTGCAGATGCTGCGCCACCTGCGCGACGGCGGGCAAAGCGAGACGCTGAACTGCGGCTACGGACGCGGCTTTTCAGTGCGCAACATCCTTGACGCGGTGCGCCGCGCCGCGGGAACCGATTTCCCGGTGGTGATCGGGGAACGGCGGCCGGGCGATGCAAGCTCGGTCATCGCAGATCCGGCACGGCTGCAATCGGTGCTGGGCTGGCGCGCGCGCCATGACGATATCGACGGCATCGTGGCCACCGCCCTTGCCTGGGAAAAGCGCCTCGGCAAGGGCTGAGGCCCATCAGTTGTCGGGCGGAACGTAATCGCCGGGGGCAATATCATCCACCCCGGCGGGCGCCTCGGCTTCCGGTGCGGCCCCTGTTTCAACTGCCGGCGCGGCGGCGCCACTTTCGGGCTGCGGCGCGGATTCGGGGGCCTGCGGCGGGGGCGCATCGGCACGGCGGCGCAGCACGGCCAGGTTCGCCGCCGGATCCTCGACCACCAGCTCGAAGAGCTGCGCGAAATTCGCCTCGGGGCGCTGCATCCAACCCGCAAGCCCGACCCAGTCGGCCAGATAGGTGATCTCGCTTGCGACGACGTAGTTCAGGATATGCCCCTCGGTCAGGAGGGTGTTCAGCGCATCCGGGTTTACCTTGCCGTCAAGGTTGATGGTGCGGTCATGCCAATATCCCAGCGTGCCGGTCTGCGGCGCGCCGACCCATGCCTCTTCGGGGACGTTCTGCTGCACATAGCGGACCACCTGAAAATGTTCGTGCACATGCACGCCGGGCAGCAGCAGGCGCACCAGAAGCGCCGCGGACAGTGCAAGGCCAAGGACTCCGGCCCCGGCCATCACCGCCGCGCCGCGCCGCGCCTCGAAGATCCGCGTCAGCGTGACAAGGACGGACACCGCCGCCACGATCATCAGGGGCGCAAGCGGCGCGAGATAGCGGCTCATGAAATGCGGGGCGCCGAAGAACAGCCCGTAATAGCCGCACAGCATCAGCCCGTAGATCACATAGGCCGCCACCACGAAGCTGACCGGCCCGCCGCGCAGGAACACGCCCAGAAGGAAGACCGCAAGGATCACCACCACGAGCACGGCCGTCACCGCGATGACCGAAGGCCATGTCTCGACCGAGGCGGGGATCGGCAGCATCGGGAAGATGTATTCGAACAGCTTAACCGGAACCAGCGCGGCATTCTGCCCGAACTCGGACCCGAAGGCCTGGGCCGAGCCGCTGATCGGCACGAAAGAACCGAAATTGATCTTGTTGTTGATCAGCCATGGCGCGGCCACCACAAGGCTGAGAATGCCCGGAGGGATCAGCTGCATGGCAACCCCGAGAACCCCCGCGCGCGTCACGAACAGACCGTGCAGCATCCACACGAAGAACAGCGCGGTGACTAGAAACGCCCCGTCATTGCGCGACAGGAAGGTCAGGCCGCACAGGAAGCCCAGCACCAGTCGGTCCATCGGCACGGCACTGCTGCCCTTTTCCAGCACGGCATGAAAGCGCAGTAAGGTGAGGACGGCCATCAGGGTGTAAAGCCCGGTCTCCAGCCCGTTCATCGTGTGCAAAAGCAAAAGCGGGCCGGTGAACCACAGCGCAGCCGCAAGCCATGGCCAAAGCGGGTTGTCATCCTGATCGCGCAGCATGTCGCGCGCAAGGGCCCGCACCGCGAAGAAGGCCGCAAGCGCGATGACCGCCGAAATGGCGATGACGCCGATCAGGCTTGTCACCTTGTCGCCGCCCGTCAGCCAGTAGGGCACCGCGAAAAGGAAGGTGGCCATCGGCTGCACGCCATTGGTGGGGATCGTGCCCTCGGACACGGTCATCCCCAGGCCGATCGCCATGTTGCGCGCGATCGTCAGCATCAGATAGCCGTCCTCGGTGATGAAGAACTCGGACAGCCAGGGCTGACCAAGCACGATGGGAAACAGCCGATAGACCGTCGCGGCAAGAACCAACAGGACAATCAGACGAGAGAGGATCTTTTCGGACATAGGGCTTTCCCAACAGGCAAGAACAATGGACGGGCGGGCCTCAGAGCGACCCGGATACAAGAACGATGGCAAGGCACAGCAGGATCACCACCTGGCTGACCCTGTCGCTTGCGGCATAGACGATCGGATCGTCGGTCATGAAGCCGCGATGGGTCATCATGACCATGCGGCTGATCCAGTAAAGCAGCAGCGGGCAGATCAGCCACAGAAAGCGCGGGTCGCCGTAAAGCGCCTTGATGCCAGGGCTGGAGATGTAAAGCGCGAACACCAGAACCGCCGCATAACCCGCCGAAAGCGCGATGCCGCGCAGGACGGGCAGGTCATCCACCTCATAAGCGCGCCCGATGCTTTTCTCGCGCCCGCCCCTGAGCTGGTCCGTCAGTTCCGCCTGGCGCTTCACCGCGGCAAGCGACAGGAAGATGAACATCGAAAAGCCAAGCATCCAGGGCGACAGCCACATCGTCGTGGCCACCGCGCCCGCGATGATGCGCGCGGTGTAAAGCGTGGCCAGCGTCAGCACGTCGATGATCAGCATCCGCTTGAGCCAGAGCGAATAGGCGAATGTCACGACGTAATAGCATGCCAATGCGCCAATGAAGGCCGGCGGCGTGAACGCCAACGAGATCGCCACCGCCAGCACCAGAAGCGCAATCGCAAGGCCGAAGCCGTGCATGATCGGCAAGGCCCCCGAGGCGAAGGGGCGCAGCCGTTTGCGGGGATGGGCGCGGTCGGCCTGAAGGTCCACGAGGTCGTTGAGCAGATAGACGCTCGATGCGGTCAGGCTGAAGGCGACGAAGGCGGCAACGGCGGCACCGAACTCGCTCAGCTCATGCGCCGAGAGAATGGGCAGGAACACCAGAAGGTTCTTGGACCACTGATGCGGCCGCATCGCGCGCAGATAGGTGCGCAACGTGCCCAGCAGGCCGGGCGGGGGCGCGATATGCACGGTATCGGGATTTGCCGCCTCGGCCGCGCGGCGCAGGGCGGGGCCGGCGCCCACGGTGATCGCGCGGCGCGCCGCGGCCCAGACCGGCAGGTCGACCTTGGCGTCGCCCACATAGTCGAAGCCCTTCGCGCCGTAACGCTCTTGCAGGAAGGCCGCCTTGGCCTTGCCGCCAAGGTTGCGCCCGGCGGATGCCTCTGCCCCGGTGCCGATCACATCGTCGAAAAGCCCGACATGGCGCGCAACCGCATTGACCTGCCGCTGGTCCGAGGCCGAGACCAGCGCCACGCGCCGCCCCTCGGCATGCGCCTTGCGGGCCAGGTCCAGCACCTCTTCGTTCAGCGGAAGCCCCTCGCCGGGCACCACGCACATATCGGCCACCCGGCGCTTGAACGCGGCCTTGCCCCGGAACAGCCAGCGGAGCATGCGCAGCAGCACCGGCGGAAAGGCCGCGATCATCGTGAACAGCGCCTCGTGCAGCGTATCGGAACGCGACAGCGTGCCATCCAGATCCAGCACAAGGACCGGCGTCGCCTCTTGCAGCGGCACCGGAGCGGCCCCCTGGCTTATCGAACTGTCATGCATCGGCACTCACGAACAACCCTGTTGCCCTCTTGTCTTCAACCTTCGCCGCATCTTCTTGGGTCAATGTGGCGATTTTCGTTCAGCCGGCGGATTTCCCGCCGACAAGGCCCATTCATTGCGCGGGAACGCCGCTGCGCGGATAGCTGGCCGCCACGTCCCATGCGATGGCCCGGAAATACTCGGACTGCTCGGGCGAAAGCGTGTCGTCCGGCACGATAAGCTTGTAGGGAAGCTCGCGCGGGTTGCGCTGGTAGATCACCGCATAGACAAGGCAGGTGATCGCATAGGCGCCGATATCGTTGGGATGGATGTCATCGTCGAAAAGATCGCCGATCGTCGTCATGCCGGGCACCTTGCCCGCGGCGATGTCATCGTAGATCCGCATCATCAGCCGGTGGCCGGGGATCATGTAGATCGGCGGCATGCCCTCGGGGCGGTGGGCATTGGCGGTGTCCTGCATCAACTCCCACCGTGCCCCGTCGCGGTCAAGGCGCTCGCGGAAGGGGACATCGGGCTCGGGGTCGTATTCCGGCGGCGCGCCCGCATGTTGCCAATAGGTCCAGGTGGAATAAAGCATCACCTCGGCCCCGCGCCCGCCATTGCCCTCTTTCCAGGCATGTGCGACCCATTTGTCCAGCCAGTCGAGCGTATCGGCCTTGAAGCCCGCCGGATCGGGGTTGAGCGGCACGCCCTCGGTCGTGACCAAAAGCTCGAACTGGCTGATGTCCTTGCGCGCATCGGGCGGATAGCTGGGATTTTCCCAACGCCAGGACAGCGGCGCCCCCGGAATGATCGAACGCTGGATCGTTTCATGGGCATTGTTGCCCGGCAGAATGCTGGTGGCCGCGATCAGGCGCCCCGGCCACGGGTTGGAGCCGTAGAGATCCGAAAGGCTGTGCCCGGAATGGATCTGGCGCACGGTGATCAGGCTGGGCTTGCGCGGCGGCAAATCATCGCCTTGCTGGGCAAGGACCGGCCCCCCGGCCAGAAGGACGGCGGCGGTCACGGCTGCGGCAAACTTCCTGAAAAATTCCGTCATGAACGGCCCCCTTTAATAACCCGTCGAATCCCCAATGCGGTCGGTATGCAGTCTTGCGTCCTTTGGACGCAAGTCCAAGTCGCATTCATGAATGTCAGATTTGTTGACAGAATTGCAACGCTATCTGTAGCTTCGACTGTGTTGTTGCCAACGAGTGAGTTTGTTTGCGGTTCCAGATGCCGGGTCGCGGGATGTTTGACGGAGGGCGCATGCTGCTTGACCCATCGGAATTCCAGCGCACGCGGGCGTTGTTGCTCGAAGCAGATCTCGATACGCTCAGCGCCGCGATGACCCGGCTTCATTTCGGTGAACTTCCCGAAACCCTGCCCCATGAACTGCGCGACCGCCTGGAGAAGCTGGGCTGGATCGACCCCGGCACCGGCGCCTTGAGCGAGCGCGGGTGGTTTGCCGCCGATTGCTGCCGCGAATACCATTTCTGGACCGAAAGGAACCATCGCCTGCCCTTCGAAACCGAAGCGCCGGATCTGGCCCGCGATGCGTTTCGCGGCAAGTCGGTGCTGGAGGTTGGTTGCGGCAGCGGTACCAACCTGATGTCCCTGAACGACACGACACGCGAGATCGTCGGGCTTGAGCCCCTGGGCATCTATCGCCAGATCGGCACGATCTTCGCCGAAGCGCATGGCGTGACGGATTACCACGTCAAGGCTGGCAGCGCCGAGGCAATCCCGTTTCCCGACGGGCGTTTCGACGTGGTGGTCTGCGTGACAGCGCATCAGTATTTCAACATCGGCCCCGCCCTGACCGAAATCGCACGCGTCCTGCGCAACGGCGGCGAGGCCATCGTGATCGGCTGCACGCTCAGGCCCTATCTTTGGGGCGGGCTACGGGCCTCTTTGGGCGGGTCGCTGCGCGAGGTGCGCTCGCATGTCGTCACGGCGGTCAACACGCTGTCCTACATGGCCTTGCGCCGGCGGATTCTGATCGGATCGAGCAAATGGACAACCGCCTATCCGGTCTATCCCAGCCGCCGCACGATCTGCGGATTGATGAAAGAGGCAGGGCTGCGCGTGCATGAGGTGCGCTCGATCTATCCCGAAACCTGCTTCCGCGCCCGTAAGCAGCGGCCAAGGCACCACTAGCGCCCGCGCGACCAACGGCCCGCGTCGCGCCGCATCCGCACTGCAAGCGCCACGGACACATAGACCGCAAAGCCGGCGGGATCGCTGAGCGCCAGGCGCAGAAGATGCCCGCGTGTCAGCACGGACTTGCCCTCATTGGCCATGATCGCGGGGTAATGACGCGCAACCTCGGCCACGCCCGCATCCTGACGCCGCCGCACCCGGACGAGGTTTGAGAACCCCTCGACCATGGGCCATTCGAAACCCGGCTCGACCCCGATCCGTTCCGCCGGGGCGAATTGCAGCCGCACATAGGTATCGTCCGAGATGATTGCGGGAAATTCGCCCCAACGCGCGCGCGCGGCGGCATTCACCGCAAAAAGCCCGGCGCCCGGAACGCCCTCGGTCATGAAGGGAAGACGCGTCCAGATCCGGGCATAGGCGCGCGTCACGGCGCTTTGCGCGCGCGCAACGACCAGCCGGCCGCTGGCATAGGCCGCATCGGGCCGGTCCAGCGCGCGCCACAGCGCGGCCAGAAGAGGCGGCGACATGACGACATCGGCATCCAGATAGATGCGCATGCCCTGCGGATCGTCCTCCGTCACAAGCCGGTCGGCGGCGTTAAGCGCCCCGGCCTTGCCGCCCTGCGGCAGGTCCAGCACCTCGATCGTCCAGCCCCGCGCATCCGCCCGTGGCGTGGCCGCGCGGGCAAGTACGACGGTATCGTCGGTGCAGGCATTTGCCGCCACCACCACGCGCACCTTCGGCGCATCCTCGGGCATCCGTTGCGCCAGAACTGCGTCAAGGCAGCGCCCGATATAGGCCTGTTCGTTATTGGCGGGGATGATGATGTTCAGCATCGGATCAGACCTCGGCCAGGCGAAGGCGGAAGCGCGCGGCGCTGTCATAGCGCCCGATGGCAAGGCGCGGCAGCGCGAAGGGATGTGCATCGGCACGCGCAAGGCGCATGCCGAGGATGGTGGCCGAACGGAAGCCCGCATCGCGCGCGGCATCGCAAAGCGCTGCGGAATGGTTGCCGTTCGGATAGGCGAAATGCGCCACCTCCTGCCCGGTCCAGTCGCGCAGCAGGGCGCGCGAACGCACCATGCTTTCGCGCGCCTCCGCCAGCGGGATCTGATCCAGAAGGTTGTGGCAATGGCTGTGCGCGCCGATCGTGACCAGCGGACAGGCGGCCAGCTCGGCCAGTTCCGCGCGTGTCATCGGGGCCAGCATGCGGCCGGGCGGCGGCGCGGGGCGCGCAGCCGCGATCCTTGCGGCCAGATCCTCGCGCGCGGCGGGGGCAAGCGTCTTCATCCGTTCCAGCAAGGGCCCCATCACGGACCAGAGCGCCGCACCGCCGCCCGCCGGGAACGCCCACTGGCCAAGCCCCTCTGCGCGCAGATCGAGGGCGAAGGCCCCCTCGGCCTGAAGCGCGTTCATCACCCGGTCGAACCAGAAGGGGGTTCCCGTCTCGATCTGGCCGGTTGCGACATAGACGGTGACCGGCACCCCTTCGGCGCGCACGAAGGGCAGAAGGTGGCGATGCATCCCCGCCTCGCCATCGTCGAAGGTCAGGACAGCGCGCGGACGGGTGGCGCCGGGCGCGCGCGGCGCAAGCGCCTGATCAAGGCTGACAATGTCGTAATGCGCGCGCAGCAGCGCCACCTGGCGGCGGAAATCCTCCATCCGCAGCACGGTCCATGCCTCGGGGCCGCCCCGGTCGGGGCCGAGCGTGTGATAGCACAGGATCGTCAGCGGATCGCCCGCAAGCGCGCGGCGGCGCAAAAGCCGCCAGACCGGCGGCGCCGCAAGCATCTGCGCTGCAAGCCGTTTCAAGCCCACCCCCATCGCCCTAGCCCTTCGCCGCGAACAGCGCGGCCAGCTTTGCGGCCTCGGTGTCGATATCGTGGCGCGCGCGCGCCCGTTCGGCCGCCGCCGCCCCCATCGCGGCCAGTTCGGCGCGCGGCGTGTCCAGCGCCGCGGCCATCGCGCCGGCCAGGCTTTCAACCTCGCCCGCGGGGACAAGCCAGCCGGTGCGGCCGGGCTGCACGAGTTCGGGGATGCCCGCGATATAGGTCGAGATCACGGGGCGGTGCTGCGCCATCGCCTCCATGATGACCACGGGCAGGCCCTCCATCAGGCTGGGCTGCACAAGGACGGTACTTTCGGTGATCAGGCGGCGCACCTCGTCGCTGCCGATCCAGCCGGTGATGGTGACACGATCGCCAAGGCCAAGCGCCGCGATGCGCGCCTCGATCCGGGCGCGCAACTCTCCGTCGCCGGCCAGCACGAGGCGGCAATCGGGATGCGTCCTGACCAGCGCGCCGAAGGCCTCGAGCAGCACCGCATGGCCCTTTTCGCCGCAAAGCCGCCCGATGCACAGAAGGACCGGGCTTTCGGGCAGCGGCGCGGGAGCGGGCGCGAAAAAGTCGGCCTCGAGCCCGCAATGCACGACCCGCACCTTGTGCCAGTCCGCCGGGTCGATATGGCGCAAAAGCTGGCTGCGGGTGTAGGAGCTGATCGCGGCGACGAATTTCGCGCCCCCCACCTTGCGCGGAAAGTTCAGGTTGCGGGCATTGTCGGCCTCATCCGCGCCGTGAATGGTAAAGCTGTAATCGGGCCCGCCCAGAAGGTGCAGCAGATAGGCGGTATCGGTCGAGTTGGTGCCGAAATGCGCGTGCAGATGGGTGATCCCTTCGCCCTCCAGCCACTCGGAAAGGCGGCAGGCATGGGCCAGCCAGATCAGGTGATAGGGCCAGGGCCGGACCGAATGGCGCGACATCGCCATCGCCGCGCGGAAGGCCTTCCACGTTGCGCCCGGCCTGCGCAGGGCGCTGCGCAGCACTGCCCCGGCAAGCGGCAACAGCCCGTCGGCCAGAAGATGACGGGTCCGGGCCTTTTCGGCGATGTCGGCGGGATCGACCACCTCGGCATCCCAGCCGCGCAGCGCAAAGCGCCGGACCGTCACGCCCTGGCGTTCAAGGGCAAGGATCTCTCGGCGGATGAAGGTATGGCTGACCTTGGGATACTGGTTGACCAGATAGGCCACCCGCAGCCCCTGGAATTGCGCGGTCGGGGGATCTGGATCAATGCTCACGGGCGGTGCCTTTCAAACGGGGCGGTATTCATAACGAGTGCGCAGCGGGGACCAAGAAGACGACATGGCCCCCGCCTCAAGAAAACATCTTTGTGCATATTCTATGGTGACGCGGGGGAAAAGATGCGTCAGGGCGCCGCCGCCGCATTGCGGGCCGATCGAAATGCCGCCAGCGCCGACCAGCGCGGATTTTCATCGTCGATATGGCGCAGCGCGCCCCAGCTTCCCCATTTTCCCGGCCGCCCGATATCGTAATAGGCGGTGAAGACGCCGCCGCCGATTTCAGTCCACCCCTGCAAAAGCTCTTGATAAAGGCGGCCCATCGCCTCGGTATAATTCAGATGCATGAAGAACTCGGTCAGGGCTTCATGTTCGACCCATTCGCCGATCCCTACGACATGGGTGCCGCCCTCATACATCACCAGCTCCAGCCCGCGATCCTGCGCGACCCCGGCGTGATAGGAGAACAAAAGCGCCATAAGTTCCTTGAGAGAGCCTTCCTCGCGCCCCGTGGCGGACCCGTCGCGCAATTGCTCCTCGGCGCGTTCGACCGCAAGGTCGAAGCGATGTGCGGCGACATAGTCCTGTAGCGCGGCACCGCCCAGCCCCTCGGCCCGGCCCGCGGCCTCGGCCGCGGCGCGGCTTTCGGACAGCCAGTCCAGAACCTTGGGCGGGGTATCGTCCCGCCCGAGCGCGCCGTCGAAATACCCCGTCACGGCATAGGCATCGAAATACTCTGCGGGGGGGCGGTTGTTCTGCGGATCTTCCGCCACCCATTTCGGCGCATCGAGGATCGAGGCCTCAAGCCCGGTCCAGCCGGTATGCGTGGCCAACACCAGCTTCAGCCGTGTTGCGGCCTCATCGCCATATTCGGCGCGCCAGGCACGGGCCATCCCTGCAGCGCGCATCCCGTAGAACTGCACCCAGGCGTCCTCGACCTTCTTGCCCCAGCGGGCCTGGCCTTCGGCATGGGCCCATTGCGCCTGCATGAATTGCCAGTTCCAGACCTCGTTGGAATATTCCACATGCGCGCGCCGGTCGGTATCCAGCCGCCCCCGGACAAGCTGCGCGAAGTTCTGGTTGAACGCCTCGTCGGCCAGATGCGGCATGGTGAACCACGGATCGGCCTTCAGACGGTTGGCCAGGTCGACCATCACCTCGGCCGGGGCGCCGCGCCATGTATAGGTATAGTCGCCCGGCTGCGGACGATCGGCCCAGTGCTGCAAGCTGCTGTTATTCGTGGCCATCCAGTCCATGAAGCGCAGGACGCTGACACCATCAAGCAATGCGAGCCATTGCGGATTGAAGACCTCGCCCGCCTCAAAGAGCGCAATCTGATCCTCGCGCACGACCGAGATATCCCGGATCGGGTCGGCCGGATCGGTGCGCGTGATAGCCACCCCCACAAGCCCGTCACCGCCGGGGGCATAATCGAACCAGATCTCGCCCGGCGCATATTGCACGTTCTGTGCATTGTAGCGCAGCATGATCTCGCCTTTCCCGGCATAGCGCAGCCGATAGCGGCCGCGCAACGAGACCGCCTCGGCGGGCTGTCCGGTCAGGACCAGAAGTTCCACCGCCTCAAGCTCTGGCGGGATCGAGACCAGCCAGCCATCGGCATTAAGATGCCCGCCTTCCTGCAATTGGGCATGTTCCCACCCGCCCCACTGGCCTCGGATATGACCGGTCCAGCTGCGCGCGGTCTTGATGTGGTCGATGAAGGGTTGCTGGGTGCTGTAATCAGACAGCCCGGCAAGTCCCATGCCAAGCGTCGCCCGCGCGGGGCCGGCCTGAACCTGACGAATTGCCGTCACGGGCAGGTCGCCGCGCCCTTTCAGGCCCAGAAGTGCCGCCCCGCCCAGCAGTGGCAGCGAAAACCCCGCGAAAACCACGCTGCGCCGCAGCCGGTTGACCCGGTTTTCCCCGTTTTCGCCTTGAGCACTGTCGTCAGACACAGCTTCACCCCATCGTAACGC
This sequence comes from Rhodobacter maritimus, assembly GCF_058747975.1. NCBI lineage: Bacteria > Pseudomonadati > Pseudomonadota > Alphaproteobacteria > Rhodobacterales > Rhodobacter > Rhodobacter maritimus. Next base: position 2,987,522 of record NZ_CM179095.1, read on the forward strand.
CCCCACGTTACGATGCAGGCAAAATCACCCAAGCGCAATCACATCGACGGATCCCAGCCGTCCACGGTGACCGTTACGGTCGCCTGCGTATAGAAGCCCTCGTCATCCGCCGACCAGTAGGTGAAGCTGTCCGTTCCGGTGAACCCTTCGTTCGGGCTGTAAAGGACGCTGCCGTCATCCTGCAGGTAGACATCGCCGTGGCGCGGATCACCCAGCCCGTCGACACGCACATCGCCGCCATCGGGATCCCGGTCGTTGACCAGAACGTCGATCATCACATCTTCCCCGGCCGAGGTATGCGCCATGTCGTCCTGCGCCAGAACCGGGGCGCCGCCGAAGGTGATCAGCCCGTTGTTCTGTGCGCCGATGCCGTTCAGCTGCGCATCGGTCATCGCCAGCGTCACGACATGGCTGAACTTCAGCAGCTCGCCCGTGGCGCGGTCAGCCACGAAATCCTCGATCAGCATCACCTTCTGGCCCGATGCCGTGACATAGTAGCCATCGGTCTGGAGCAGGCGGTTGATGTTCTCGGGCTCGATCTTCTGGCGGTCGCCGTCGAACTGACGGTTCCGGGTACCGATCGAGTCGGTCTTCAGCCCGTCGAAATAGAAGGTTTCGCCCAGAGACAGGGTCGTGTCGCCCTGCATCACGAAGGAAAGCCGCCCCTCGACCAGGTCGTCCGAGTTCATCACCGTATAACGCGCGGTCGAAAGATGCGCCCAGGGCGTGCGGGTATCGGTGATATCGGCGTCGATGAATACGTGGCCATAATCGGCGTCGCGGCTGCCGAACGTGTGCTCGTTATGAGTCATGTCGACGCCGGTGTTGAAGCCGTCGACGCTGAGGCCGTTGAACGTGATGTCGAAGGCGTTGCCGATGACGGCCACGCCGGTTGCGGCATCGGCGACGGGCGCGGAGTTGCGCGTACCGATCAGATCGACATCCTTGATCGTGTAATGCGAGGTATAGGCGATCTCCATCCCGTTCGAGGTTTCCCAGTTCAGGAAACCGTCCAGGATGGTGCGCGTGTCATGATCCTGCCAATGGCTGGCCTTGACCACGACAAGGCCCACCTGCGTGCCGAAGGCCTCGTTATTGTGGAAGCCCTCGATCACCGTGCGCTCCACGTCCAGGTATTCGGCGCCATGCGCAATCTCGGGGTTCTGCAGGTTCGCCGAAAGCGGATCGCTCGGGGCCGAGCGATGCATCCAGACATAGCCGTGGGTGGTATTGGCCGCGACGTTGTCGGCAGCCTCGACCAGACGCCCGGCAAAGAAGAACCCGTCGCCCGTGCGGCCATTGTCGTGACGCCCCAGATCGGATTGCTGCTTGGCCGCGGCCTCGCCATAGCCGATCCCCTCGGCCCGGATCGCGATGTTGTTGATCCAGGACCCGGTTTCATCGCCATCCTCGGCGGCATAGGCGGCGCCGAAGACGTCGAAGACCACGTTATCGACGAAATCCGCGTGGCTGGAATGGTGCACCATGCCCCAGCCCGGAGAGCCATCGACCACGTTGCCCACCGACATGGCCGGGTTTTCCTGATCGAGCGTACCGGTCTTGTGGAAGTGCAGCGAATAGCGGCCCTTGACGTTGCTGTCGGCCGAAACGCTGGACAGCGTGCCCACATCGAAGGCGGGCTCGGACTTGTCGGTACGGCCCAGATCCTCGAATGCGGCATAACGCACGTCGACATCGTCGTTATGCATGAACATCACATGGCCGCGGTGATGGATCTCGCTGGCCTCGCCGCTCTCGCTCGAGATGGTGACGTTGCGCGTCATGTTGGCAACATAGGCGGCCAGATCTTCGCGCGGGGCGTCGTGATCGTAGCTGAGCGCGCGGTCGATGGTGACCGTGTTGCCGTTGATCGCGGTGATGTAGACTTCCTCGTCTTCGCTTTCCTGATAGACGACCTGGCGCTGGTTGTTGTCCCAGGTCCAGCCCTGTTTGTGGGTGCCGGTCAGGACCAGCTTGTCCCCCACCTGCCAGCCCGCCGGCAGCTCGGACAGCTCGATCAAGGTATCCCCGGCCATCGGCGCACGCGCCACGGTCATGAACGCTTCTTTCTCGGCGCCATGGATCTCGACCGAACCGTGCGAGATGACGCCGCGCGACAAGAGCGAGGGATCCCAGTTCACGTCGATATCGCCGTTGTCCGCGATGATGATCTGCGTCGTCACATCGGGATCGACCGGATTGTCGGCGGTGCCGATCTCCAGGCGGCCAGAGCCGGAGACGACCATCGTATCGACGACCATCTTCGTATCGGCATCGGTGGCGAAGGACAGCGTGCCATCCACGCGAACCGTGAACAGCGAAGCATCGCTTTCGCCGTCATAGGTTACCGAAACACCCTTTGGAATCAGAACCTTGGCATCGGCATCCGGGATGCGGCCCTGATACCAGGTCGCTGGATCGAACCAGTCGCCATTGGCCACGGCAACATGGGTCGCCTCGGAACGCGGCACGAGATCCAGCAGTTGCATATGCTCGGTCGCCATCGCGGCATTGTCGCCATGGGCATGGCCATCGGGCTCGGCCATGACGGCGGTCACGAAAGCCTCGATCTCGGCTGGGGTCTGGGGCAGATCGGTCGAGCCGCTGCCATGGTCGTGACCCATGCCGGTATCGTCACCACCCGTGCCGGTGCCCTCGTCCGTTCCGGTATCGGTGCCGTCATCCGTGCCATGGTCATGACCCATGCCGGTATCGCCGCCCGTGCCGGTGCCCTCGTCCGTTCCGGTATCGGTGCCATCATCCGTGCCATGGTCATGGTCCATGCCGGTATCGTCGCCGCCCGTGCCGGTGCCCTCGTCCGTTCCGGCATCGGTGCCGTCATCCGTGCCATGGTCATGGTCCATGCCGGTATCATCGCCGCCCGCGCCGGTGCCCTCGTCAGTTCCGGTATCGGTGCCGTCATCCGTGCCATGGTCATGGTCCATGCCGGTATCATCCATGTCATCCGACATATGGCTGAACGCGCCGCCACCGATCACCTCGCGGGCACCCTCGCTGTCAGGGCCTTGCCATTCCAGGCGCAGGCTCTGCTCGCCGTCACGCTCGAAATAGCGCACCTCGATCTCATGCGCACCAGCCTCGAGATCCAGCGTTACGCTCAGGTCCATCGTCCCATGCAGGCCGTCATTGTTCACGACGCGCTTGCCGTCGATATAAAGTGCCGAACCGTCATCCGACGTCAGATAGAACGTATACTGCCCCGCCTTCGAGACATTCAGCGCCCCCTGATAGCGGGCCGCGAAATGATCTGCCGTGCCTTCATCCCAGAACGGGTCGGTCGAGAGCAGCGTATCGAGTGAACCAACCATTCCCGAGGCGGAGGGCGTCGCGTCGAAGTCGATCTGGTCAAGCGACGATACTGCTGCCGGCAAAAGGAAATACGACGCGCGCAGCCCTTGCATCGCCATGCCCGACCCATTTTCCGTGCCGTCATCCGTGCCATGGTCGTGATCCATGCCCGTATCGTCACCGCCGGTGCCGGCACCGTCGCCACCAGTACCGGTATCATCCCCATCGGTGCCCGTGTCGTCGCTGCCCGCGCCAGCATCAGTGCCGTGATCGTGATCCATGCCAGAGTCATCGCCCCCCGCTCCGGCACCGTCATCCACCATCTCGGGCATGGCATGGCTTAGCGCATCGCCGTCAAGAACGACCCTGCGGCCATCGCTGTCGGGGCCGCGCCATTCGAGCCGCAGGCTCTGCTCGCCATCACGCTCGAAATAGCGCACCTCGATCTCATGCGTGCCGGCATCGAGATCAAGCCGCACCCGGCGATCCATCGTGCCATGCAGGCCGTCATTATCGATCACCAGCTCACCATCGACATAAAGCGCCGAGCCGTCATCCGACGTCAGATAGAACGTATAGCGCCCCGCTTGGGCCACTTCGACGCTGCCGGTGTAGCGCGCGGCGAAGTGATCGGTCGGACCACCTTGCCAGAACGCCCCTTCCGAGCGCAGCGTATCCAGCGACAGAACCGCACCGCTGGCCGTCGGCGGTGCGTCGAAATCAATCTGGGAAAGGCTGCTTACCCCGCTGCCAAGGGCGAAATACTCTGCATAGAAGCCCGGCATCCGCTCGGCATCGCCGGTCGCAACTTCTTGCGTCATGGCGGATGGCATGGACATCGAAACCGATTCGGCGCTGGCAGGCACAATCTCCGCCTGGGCGGGCTCGGACACGGGCTGCGTCACTTCTGGCTCCTTCGTGCGCGAAGGAAACAATCCGCTGAAAAGCTGATCGTAATTCAAAGTGAATCTTGCCATTGTTTCGCGTCCTATCTCATTTCGTCAGGGGCCGAAAACTTCCGCACACCCCTTTTTGTCCCGTGGTTTCAAAGCCAAAGCACGGCGCAAAACGGGCGAAACAGTGGCCCTGCCGCCCGCTTCCTGCAACCTGCCCTGACATCTGGCGACCCCGTCGACACTGCTTCCATCTCACACCGGCCGGACCGAGATCTTCCCGTATCGGTCACGTACCAGAAACCCCATCACCGCAAAAAGATCCCAAGGAATTGTAAAGGTTGAAACTTTTACCTAACCCATCCGAACACGGGCGCCTTGGACACCAATCCTGCGACGTCTTGTCCTCTTTATCGTTTCAGTGTGGAAGAAACGCAACACGGCAAGAGAATCTGCACCCCCGCTCGGCGGCATCATGCCAAGCCATTGCGCGGAAAAATGCCACAGTTACCCGCAACGCCCGGGAAGCAGGCTGTTTATCGACACGAAACAACCTTCTGCCCGGCCCCCACGCCAATCCGCAAAGACCACAGGCCGGCCGGATCAGGGCTAGCATCCCGGGCGGCGATCGCGGTATATGCGGCGCAATAGTTTTTTGCGGCGCGTCGCTGTCCCCGGGCTTCTGACGACGGATTACGAGGACATCGCGATGGGTCCGATCCAGACACTTGACGAACTTATTGGCATGCTGCGTCGCCGGTTACGGATGATCGGGACAATTTTCGGCGTGCTGATGGCGGCCGTGCTCTACTTCGCCTATATCCAGCCCCATACCTACGAATCCTCGGCGATCCTTCAGGTCGACAGCCCCTCGATTTCGGGGGATGCGGCATCTGGCGGTGTTACCACCGCGCAACGGTTGCAGCTGATCCAGCAGCGCCTGATGGCGCGCGACAGCGTTCTCGAGATGATCCAGAAGCATGGGCTGTTCCCCGAATTGCGGCAACTGCCCGAAAGCGACCAGGTGGCCGCCCTTCATGCCGCGACCCGGATCGAAAGCATTTCGGCGGTGCAACAGGGCTATGTCAACGACGGCCGCGTCGCCTCGCTGATCATCACGGTCAGCCTTGGCGACCCCGAGAAAGCCGCGGCAGTGGCCAACGATCTGGCCGCACGCGTCGTGGACCAGGATCTGCAAAGCCGTGTCGCGCAGGCCGAAGAATCGCTGAGCTTCTTTGAGGCTGAAGAGAAACGCATCGCGGACGAAATGACTGCGCTGGAATCCGAGATGTCGGAATTCAAGAACAAGAATGATGATGCCCTGCCTGACGGCCTGACCTTCCGGCGCGACGAGCTGTCCCGGCTTTGGGAAAACAGCCTGGATCTGGATCAGAAGATCCTGGAACTGGAACGCGAGCTTGCCGCGCTGGAAAGCGATACGGCGATGCGCATCGGCGAGGGGACGCCCGGCGCCAACCCCGTAGAGGAAGAGCTGCGCCAGCTTGAGGTGGAGCTTGCACAAGCGCGGCGCGTCTTTGCCCCCGGCCACCCGGAAATCCAGCGGTTGCAAACCCGGATTGAGGCCGTGACCAGCGGCTCGGGCGAAGCGCGCCTTGCCGCGGCCACGCGCCAGCGCCACATGATCGCCAGCCAGATCACCGCGCTTCAGGCCCAGAAAAGCCTGCTTGACGAACGCCGGGCCACGATCGAGTCCGCCATCAGCCGGATGCCCGAGGTCGAGCGCAACCTGAATACCTTCGAGCGCCGCCTGCGCCAGTTGCAAGACCAGCACAGCGTGGTGAACCGCCGCCGTTCCGAGGCGGAAACGACGCTCAAGCTTCAGGCCAGCCAGCAGACCGAGCGTTTCGAGGTTCTCGAACCCGCCCTGCCCCCGGCCCATCCCTCGAACTCGAAGCGCAAGAAGATCGCGGTGTTCGGCTTTGCGGCAAGCGCGGGCCTTGCCTTCGGCGTGGCTTTCCTGCTGGAAATCCTCAACCCGGTGATGCGCAGCGCCAGCCAGATGCAGCGGATGCTTGGCCTTCAACCGGTCGTCTCGATCCCCGAGGTCGTTCCTGCAACCAAGGGGGGCAGCACCCGCCGCCGCAGGTCGTCCGGCTTCCTGTCGGCCTGGCTTGCCGCAATGGTGCTGGCGGCACTTGCCGGCATCACGGGGCCCTTCGCCTGAGGAGCTAGCCGCCCGCCTGCGCCACGCCGGTCTTGGGATAGTTCGTCACGATCCGCCAGACGGTTTCCTGCATCAGCCGCGCCAGTTCCGCGTCGGGCGCATCGGCGGCCGTGCCATCCGCGCGGCGAAGCTGATGCGGAAGGCCAACCGGGCTGCGATGGTAAAGCACCGCGTAATGGGTCAGCGCCATCAGATAGGCGCCCAGATCGTTGAAGTGGATCATGTCCTGCGTGCCATCGGCATTCAGCGCAAAAAGATCCTCACGCCGGGCCGCATTCCCGACACCACCGCGCGCCTCAATCTCGCGCACGAGGGCGGCGAAGACCTGCCCGCCCGGAATCACATGGATCGGCCCGCCCAACCCCTCGCGCGCAAGCGCGGGGCGCAGAATTTCGCCCTCCCAGTAAAGGTCAAGGTCCCGGTCCAGCCGCTCCAGCCAGCCTTCGGGATCGTCCAGCGGGTGCCAGGTTTCGTAAAGATAGACGCGGGCCTCGGGGTTGGCTTTCCGCGCGGCCTGCGCCCAGAGGAAAAGATAATCGCCCGAGTGGAAATACCGGATCGCATCGCGGATCTCGACCATCTCGGTCACAATGAGCGCATCATATGTGCCGCTTTCAATCGCCTTGTGCGCGGGCTGGTGATTCGGGTGCGCGTTCTCCCTCCGATAGCCGTTGATCCTCACCAAAGGCTCCCAATGCGCGCGCAGGGCCGTTCCCCAACCCAGCTGGCTGTCGAATGCGTGCCCCTTACCGGCCAGCTGCGCCAACATCGCGGGCATGTCTCGCCCGACAAGGCTGTGGCCAAGGTGATAGACGCGCAACGGCCCCTCCGGCGGCAAAATCGGGTCGAAATACACCGCATCGGCGAGATCGGCATCCAGCGCCACAATCGGGGCGAGTTTTTCGCCATAGCGTAGGTGCCAAAGTTTGGCCCCCAATACGACAAGAGCGGCGGCAAGCACCGCCGCGAAAACAAGCATCGACATGCGAACAACCGGATTGAGGCGTTTTATTTTCAACAGCATAGGGCGTATGATCTGAGAAAGAGACTTACAGATACTGCCGCATCCTCTATCTTATTGCCACCTTTCGAAAACCTTTTTGCCTTCATAAAATTGCCCTCTAATCGTGTCAGATATCCCCGAACGCCCATCTCGAAAGAATACCGCATGCCCCCCAGAATGATGCCCCGTCTTATCATGGTGGCGCCCGCCCCCGTGATCGAAAAGCCCGGGGGGCTTGTGACGCTTGACAAGAAATTCGTCGAAGGCATGCGACTGCATTGCGAACATTGGCCGGGGCCGTTTTCCTGCATCCTGCGGCGTGGCAATGAGGCGATGCCTTTCGGTGCGGATTTCCGTCGCGCAGACCTGTGCTTCGACCTGAAGCTGATCGACGCCAAGGCACCGCTTTCAGCCGAGATGTTCGCCAATCAGGACATCGTGGTCCTTTCCGGCGACAGCCATCTGGAGCTGTTGCCGCCACGGCTGATCCAGAGCTTGCAGGCCAAGGTCGTCTATGTGGTGGAATACACCCTGCGCACCCGGCTTCAGACCGCTGCGCTGGATCGCGGGCGACCGGCGCTGAAACGGCTCTATTCCAAGCTGTGGCTGTTCTTGCAGGAGATTCGCCGCAAACGGGCCTTCCGCGCGGCAGCCGGGTTGCAGGCCAACGGCTATCCCGCTGACATGGCCTATGGTCCGCTGAACGAAAACCACCTGCTCTATCTCGACAACCGTATGACGACAGAGCTTTTCGCAACCGACGAAGAGATGCAGCGACGCAGGGCGCGCCTTGCCTCTGGCGCGCCGATCCGGCTGATCCATTCGGGCCGGCTGGAGCCGATGAAAGGCGCGCAGGATCTGGTGCCTGTCGCATTGATGCTGGCACGCGCGGAGATGGATTTTACGCTCGACATCTACGGTTCGGGCAGCCTGCATGACGAGATCGCAGCCGGTATCGTGCAGCACGGCCTGTCCGAAAGGGTTCGTCTGCATGCGCCGGTCGATTTCGAACGCGAACTTGTCCCTATCTCACGCAGCCAGGCGGATATCTTTCTGTCCTGTCACCGCCAATCCGATCCGTCCTGCACCTACATCGAAAGCATGGGCTGCGGCCTACCGATCGCCGGCTATGAAAACCTGATGTGGGCCACGCTTCTCAAACGCAGTGAAGCCGGCTGGTCGGCCCCGATGAGCGATCCCGAGGCCCTTGCCGCGCAGATTCTGGCCCTTGCCTCCCGCCGCGAAGAGATTTCGGACCGCGCGGAAAAAGGGCTGACTTTTGCGCGGCAGCACGAGTTCGAAGCAACCTTCCAGTCCCGTATGCGCCAATTGGTAAACACTCTGTAAACTCGAAAATTCCCCCTAGCGCGTTTCGTGATTCGCGCGCAGAAGATCAGTTATTGTTCTCTCCGGAGCTTTCAAAAATCGTGAACGGTATCCTTGTCGAAGCGTCGTCTTCCGATACCACCCCACTTGCCCCCATGCGGGACGAGACGCTTTTGCTTTATGCCCCGGTTCCCTTGTATCCGAACCCGGATGGCGGCTTTCTGCTGGAAGATCAGGCCTGCAATGGCCTACGCCTTTGGGCCGAGAACTTCGCGAAAATCATTGTGATGTTCCCGCTGGCGGCCGAACTCCCGCCGCCGAACTGGGTTCCGATCGAGTTCGTTGGGGCCAGTCTCGCGCGAATCGAGATTGTGGCGCTGCCGATGGCCTATCGTCCCGATCAGTTCCTGCGTGCTTTCCGCACGACACGGCGCAAGATCCGTTCGCTGATCCAGCGGGCCGACCTGATGTCCTTCTCGATCGGCGGGCTTTTCGGTGACTGGGGGTCGATCGCCGGGTTGCAGGCCTTCTTCATGCACCGCCGCTTTGCCGTCTGGACGGATCGCGTCGAATCCGAGGTCACCCGCCGCACGATGCATTCCGGCCCATTCCGCCGCAGGCTGCGGGCGCGCCTGACGCACCGCCTGATGGCATGGTATGAGCGCGTCCTGATCCGCCGCGCCGCGGTGGGCATGTTCCATGGCCGCGACACCTTCGAAGCCTATGCACCCTACTGCGTGAATCCGCAGGTGGTGCATAACGTCCATGTCACGCATGAGGATCACATCCCCGCCGAGATCCTGAACCGCAAGATGGCGGATGCCCGGCACGGGCCGCTGCGGATCTGCTATGTCGGGCGGGTCGAGGCGATGAAGGGCCCCTATGACTGGCTGGCCGTTCTGGCCGGGCTGGCCGCGCAGGGGGTCGATTTCCGCGCCGTCTGGCTGGGCGAGGGCGAGGATCTTGAACCGATGCGCGCCCGCCTGAACGAGATCGGCTTGCAGGACCGTGTCGATCTGCCCGGTTTCGCGCGCGACCGCACCGAGGTGATGGAGCATCTGCGCAGCGCGCATGTCATGCTGTTCTGTCACAAGACCCCGGAATCGCCGCGCTGCCTGATCGAGGCGCTGGTCTCGGGCACGCCGATCGTCGGCTATGAAAGCGCCTTCCCGAACGATCTGATTGCCGGGAACAGTGGCGGCATCCTGACCCCGCTGGACGATGTGGATACGCTGACGAAAGCGCTTTGCGCGCTGGATGCCGACCGCGCACGTCTGGCCGATCTGTTCGCGCGGGCGGCCCGCGATGGCGTGCCCTTCGACGATGAAAGCGTGTTCCGGCACCGCTGCGAAATCCTGCGGCACTACCTGCTTGAGGCGCCCGAACGCGTCGCCGGAATCGCCACGACCGTCATCAACCAGCCGCCGCCGCAGGCAAGCTGACCGTCCAGCCGGTCGCCGGCCCGGAACGGGCCTGCGGACCCGGTGAAGCACGCGTCGAACCGGCCCGCCGCGAGATCGGGCACGATCTGCATGGCAGAGAACTCCAGCACCTGCCGGCTGAGCGGATATTGCGCCTTGTAGGCGGCCTCTTTCGCGCTGAAGATCAGCCTTGCAAGGCCGCCCCGGTCCGGCGCCGGCTGCGCTGCAAGCCAGTCCCGTTCGGCCGGGATCAGGATCGCGTCCCGCAGATCCTCCGGCAGGGCCGCCCCCTCTTCCAGATCGACGCCCAGGCTTTGGAACCGCGCCGCATGCGCCACCACGGCCAGACAGGCCGAGGGGATATGGCTCAGGCTTCCGACTATTCCTTCGGGCCACAAGGGCGCGCGGTCAGGGCCCATCGGCACCGCCGCAGGCGGGGCGCCCAGGACGCGCAGCGCGGTGCGGATCGCGGCGCGCCCGGCGGCGAACTCACGCCGCCGGGCCGCAACCATTCCCGCCATGGCGGGGGCCTCTTCGGGCCAGACCGGCGGCGGCGCGATCCGGGGATCCACCACCGCCAGGGCAACATCGCCGGGCAAAAGCGCCCGGGCGACGCGCGCCAGTTCGGCGATCATCCCGACTGCGTTTCGCGGTTCATCCGCATCGCGCGGCGGCGCGACATCGCCTCGGCCCGGTTTTGCTCTTGCGCGGCGCGGGCGGCCTGTTCGGCGGCCGTATCCTTCGGCCGGTCGTCCAGATGCGCGGCAAGCGCCTGCAAGGTCGGGAAGCGGAAGATGTCGGTGATCGACAGCCGCGTGGCGCCCAGCTTCTCGCGGATTTCACGATGCGCCTGAACTGCCAGAAGCGAATGCCCGCCAAGCGCGAAGAAGTTGTCGCGCGATCCGACCTGTGTCACCCCCAGGACCCGCGCCCAGATCTCGGCGATGCTTTGTTCGACATCGTTCTCGGGCTTCACGAAGGTTTCGGCACGCGCCGCCCCCGTTTCGGCCGAAGGCACGGGCAGCGCCTTGCGGTCGACCTTGCGGTTCGGCGTCAGCGGGAATTCGTCAAGCGTGACGAAATGCGCGGGCACCATGTATTCGGGAAGTTCCGCCGCAAGGGCCTCGCGCATCGCGGCCTCGGGGACGGGCTGCGTGGTGGTGACATAGGCCACCAGCCTCAGGTCGCCGGGCTGATCCTCGCGCACGAGGGCTACGGCCTGCCGCACGCCGGGCACGGCCTCCAGTTGGACCTCGATCTCGCCCAGCTCGATCCGGTAGCCGCGGATCTTGACCTGATGGTCGGCCCGCCCGATGAAGTCGATCCGGCCATCGGCACGGCGCCGGACCAGATCGCCCGTGCGATACATGCGCGCGCCCCAGGGCGCGGCCGCGTCCGCAGGCACGAAGGGATCGGGCAGGAAGCGTTCGGCCGTCAGATCCTCGCGCTGCCAATAGCCGCGCGTGACGCCATCGCCCCCGATATACAGCTCTCCGGGGACGCCAAGGGGCACCGGCTCGCCCGCCTCGTCCAGCACATAAAGCTGCGTGTTCGAGATGGGCAGGCCGATATTCACGATGCCTTCGCCGCCCTGCGCCGTCTCGGTCGAGGACCAGATGGTGGTTTCGGTCGGGCCATACATGTTCTCGATCGCGGCCTTGCTGACCGAGTTAAGGTCAGCCACCAATGCCCCCGAAAGCGCCTCGCCGCCGATCATCAGCTGCCTGACCTTGCCGAGCGCCAGCCGCGCCTCTTCATTCATGGCGATCATGCGCGCCATGCTGGGCGTGCATTGCAGGTGGGTCACGTCATGGCGCACGATCTGGGCGGCCAGCGAATAGTCGTCATGCGCGGGCCCTGTGCCTTCATTGGCGCGCTTGCGCACCTCGGCCAGCGGGTAAAGCCCCTCCATGACAGTATCGGCGGCAATGCCGTAATCGATCAGGCAGGCGATCTCGTCCACGCCGATCCGCTTGAGCTGCTCAACCCGTTCAAGGCAATCCTCGACCGTGCCGAACAGGCCCGAATCCTCGAAATACCGCTGGAAGGCGAATTCGAGGATGCCCTCAAGCTCTTCGGCATTCAGCGACTGGATGTCGATCTCGGCCGGGTTCGAAATGCCCTTGGGCTTCTTGAAGGCCGGGAACGCCCAGGCATATTGCTTGATCAGCCCCGCAGCAGAACGCAGGTAGTCTTTCATCGGGCCACGCGCGATCTTGCGTGCCAGTTCGCGGTCGCGCGCCACATAGGTGTGCAGCATCAGCGTGACCTTGAAATCGGCCGGATCATGGCCAGCCTCGCGCAGGGCCGCGTGATAAAGCCCGATCTTTTCGGCCACCTCGTCGATTGACTGCCCCAGAAGGTGAGTCAGAACGTTGGCGCCGGTCTTGCCTGCATCGATCCAGGTTTGCGGGTTGCCGGCCGTCGTCACCCAGATCGGCAGCTCCTTCGACACCGGGCGCGGTTGCGTGACCACATCGAATGTGCCCTTCTGGGTGGGGAAGGTCACGGCCTCTCCCCGCCACAGGCGCCGGATCTGCTCGGTCGCGTCAAACAGCGCCTGGCGGTTGGCGGGGGGCGTATTCTCCGGGCGAAGCACGAAATCGTCCGGGTGCCAGCCCGAGGCGACAGCCAGCCCCGCGCGCCCGTTCGTCAGGTTGTCGATCACCGCCCATTCCTCGGCCACGCGGGCCGGATGGTGCAACGGCACCACGCAAGAGCCCGCGCGCACACCGATATTCTTCGTCACAGCCGCAACGGCCGCCCCGGTGACCGAGGGGTTCGGATAGGGGCCGCCGAAGGCGTGAAAGTGACGCTCGGGCGTCCAGACGGCGCAGAAGCCGTGATTGTCGGCAAACTTCGCACCTTCCAACAGAAGCTCGTATTTCTTCGGGCCGACGCCATCGTCATTACCCCAGTAATAGATAGAGAAATCCATCTTGCGGTCGGACATCTGCAACCGCCCGCCCGACACCATCGCCCGGTCCTCATCGCCCGCCAGGACCAGCCGGAAGCCGCGCGCTAGGGTATAGAAGATCTCCAGCACCGAGATGTCGAAAGACAGGCTGGTGACGGCAAGCCAGGTTCCCGGCGGATCGTGCGGGATGCGCGCATCCATGCCGTGGAAGAAGTTCGCCACGTTGCGATGTTCCACCATCACGCCCTTGGGCCGCCCGGTCGAGCCCGAGGTATAGATCATGTAGGCAAGGTCGGCTTGGCTCACGCCGCTGTCGATATCCATCTCGGAGGCGGTATTGAGCCGCGGATCGGCGTCGATCACCAGAACCTTGGCGGTATGTTCGGGCAGATCGTCAAGCAGATCTTCCTGCACCACGATGACCGGCGCGGCGCTGTCTTCGATATAAAGCTGGATGCGGTCTGCCGGATAGGCGGGATCCAGCGGCACATATGCCCCGCCCGCCTTCTGGATGGCCAGCGCCGCAACCACCAGATCGGGCGAGCGACGGGCGCACAGCCCCACCAGCGTGCCCGGCCCCACGCCCATCTCCCGCAGCACATGGGCCGCGCGGTTGGCACGCGCATTCAGCGCGCCATAGCTGATCGTCTCATCCTCGTGGATCAGCGCGGTCGCCTCGGGATGCTGTGCCGCGCGGGCCTCGAAGAACTGGTGCACACACAGGGTGCGCTCCGGCGTGGCCTTGGTCTGGTTCCACTGATGCAGCACCGCCTCGCGCTCGGCCGCGGGCAGGATCGGCAGGCGGCCAAGCGGCTGGGTGTCCTCTGCGGCGCCGGCCAGAAGTTCCAGTCGCGCCACCAGCATCTCGATCACCGGGGCGGGAAGGCGCGCGGGATCGTAGATCAGGCGGGCGCCGGCATCGCTCAGCGCGACGGTCAGCGCGCTGCCGGCAAGCGGCTTATCCGCCCCGAAGGACAGCGCGACCTGCGGCACGGGAAGCGCGGAAAGCGCCGGATCGCGCGCGACAAGATCAAGCGCGAAGGCGGGATAGCGCCGCGCCTGTTCGGCACGCGCACCGAATTCATCGGCCAGATCGGCAAAACTGCGTTCGGCCGCACCTTCGCCGCCGAAACGGACGGGAACCCAATCGCTCAGATACCCCGAGGCGGCGGGGGCCGCCGCGTCGCAAAGCGCCAGGTCCACAGACTCACGCCCGGCAGAGCGCGCGATCCACGCCGCGATCAGGGTCAGAAGGCGCGCGCCATCGGGATTGCCGGGAAGCGACAGGGCGCGGGTTTCATACCCGGCCGCCGCACCGGCCGGGCCGGCCAGGGGCAGATCCGCCAGGTCGAGCGCCAGAAGCGCCTTGCGCACCGCGCCCTCGCCCGGCGCAACGGCGGCGATCGCATCGCCAAGCGCCTTGGCCGCGGCCGCGTCCATCGCGGGCAGGATATCGCCCGCCTTCACCAGCCCCTTGGGTTTCAGCGCGGCCCCCGACATGTCGGCCAGCCGGGTCAGGCGCAGCGCCCCGTCGGCGGCGGCCACGGTCAGGCTTTCGGGCGTCACCTCAAGAACCGTGCCGGGCGCGGCGGACCCTTCGGCGGCCTCGGCCCCGCGCGCAAGTATCACCCGGTCGGCCAGGGCCAGTTTCGGGCAGGCCAGCGGGTTGCGGTAATCGCCATGATCCAGCGCATGCACAAGGGCCAGAAGCTCGGCCACGGGGCGCGCGAAATCCAGCCGCGCGGCGGCCTGCGGCCGGTCGGCGCGGGCGAAATACCGGCGCCCCGCCAGATCCTGCTTCACCGGGTTTAGCCGGGCCTCTCCGATCCCCTTCACCAGCGCGGCGAAGCTTTCGATCGCGGCCTCGTAGCAGCGGGTATTGACCGTCAGTGCGGTATCGCCGGGCGCCAGATCGAACATGCGCTGTTCCAGGATGTCGCCTTCGTCGATCCCCCCGCCGATCATGTGCCAGGTGATGCCGTGGCGCGGCTCGCGGTTCAGAAGCGCCCAGACCGGCGCGTTCAGCCCCGCATAGCGCGGCAGGGGGCCGTCATGGAAGTTGACCGCCCCGGCCCCCGCGCGCGCCAGAAGCGCATCGGGCACCAGCGATAGGTTCGCGATCGAGAAGAGCCAGTCGAAGGACAGGTCCGAAAGCCGCCCGGCATAGCCGTCGTCCTGCGCCTCGACCCGCAGGTCGCGCCCTTTGGCCCAGGCCCGCACCTCGGGGTTGCGGGTCACGACGGCACGCACCTCATGGCCCTGATCGAACAGGATTTCGGCGCATTGAACCAGAAGCGATTCATTGCCGATGAGGATACAGGAAAAACGGTTCATCTCTTACTCCTAAGGTATTCCGGCCAGGTCAGTGGCTTTTGGGCCCCGATGCCATGGCAGCGGACGAAGACAGCGATCGCGCGCGAACCCAATGGGTCATCAAATCACGAAGGAAATGTGGCGGATCCTCGGAATTCCGGCGACTGACAAGGTGTCGCAGGCGCCAGATGACCCCACCCGCAAGATGGGCGAAGGTGGCCAGCGTCGCATAGCCCCGCCCGTGGTTCTTGCTGAAATAATACTGGCGCGAATCCAGCCAGTAGCCAGGCACGCGATGCCATTTCTTCATTCCGGTCGAGACCGAGCCGATATGCATCACGCGGCTGTCGCGCAGATAGACGATCGGCCAGCCCGCCAGATGGGTGCGGCGGCACAGATCGGTTTCCTCGAAATAAAGGAAGAAGGTCTCGTCAA
Organism: Rhodobacter maritimus; assembly: GCF_058747975.1. Classification (NCBI taxonomy): domain Bacteria; kingdom Pseudomonadati; phylum Pseudomonadota; class Alphaproteobacteria; order Rhodobacterales; genus Rhodobacter; species Rhodobacter maritimus. The sequence continues at coordinate 3,003,324 of NZ_CM179095.1, forward strand.
AAAGGCCGACCTGGTCCAGCGTCTTGCGGCGCATCATCATGCTCGCGCCCGCCAGCCAGTCCACCGCGACATTTTCCTGCGGCACGGGCAGCGCGACGACATGGCGCGCCAGCAGCCGGGTGATCGGGCCGGTGCGCGCCGCGCCCTCGAACTCGCTGGCGATCGAGGGGAAGCGGAAGGCGGTGGTCTCGATCTCGCCGTCCTCGTTCAGGATTGCGCTGCCGACGAAGCCCACGGCGGGATTGGCATCAAGATAGTCGACCAGAACGCGGATCGCATCGGGTTCAGGGAAGGCGTCCGAGTTCAGGATATAGACGTAGTCGGGCGCGCTGCCATCGGGCAGCCCGGCACGGATGCCGAAATTGTTGCCCGCCCCGAAGCCGCCGTTATGGCCCGATTGCAGGACACGCACCCGGCCATCCTTCGTCCAGCCGCGTTCTTCGGCCGCGGCAAGGATCTTCTCGTAAGAGCCATCCCCGGAATCGTTGTCCACGATGGTCAGGCTTCCCGGGATACCTTCAAGCGCCACCAGCGCCGCCTCGGCGGATTTCAACGTCATCTCGGGCGTGCGGTAGTTCAGGATGATACTCAGCAGGTTCGACACGGTTTCGACTTGTCCTTTTGCTATTCGGCCGCCTCTGCGGCCGGCGGAACCTCGGCCGTTCCGGCCTCGGCCCGCTCGATGCAGGCTTTCATGCGGGCTGCCAGAACCCGCACATTGGGCTCCAGCACCATGGAATCGTGATTCCCCGGCACTTCGATGACCTCGACACCGGGCACGAGGCGCGTCCAGTCATTATCCTCGAAGACATAATCACGCTCGGCGTTCACCCAGCGTCCGCCGCCCACCTTCCAGCGCCTGTCCAGCGGCGGCCGGAACAGAACCATCGGCCCGTTCCACCCGCGCAGATCGTAAAGCGGCAGCGCGCCGCGGAACGCGGCCTCGATCGCGGCATTGTGGAACTGGTTTTCCGGCAGGGGTTCAGCCTCTTCGAAACGGGCGCGCAAGCGGCCCATTTCCCATGCGGCGCGGTTGCGCACCCATTCGCCGAAATAGCGCAGGCCGCCCTGGCGGATTTCCTGCGCCTTGATCAGCATCCGGTCCCCGCGCGACAGGGGCGGCGCAACCGGCAGGGGCGTGTCCAACATCACCAGAAGGCTGACGCTTTCGCCCGCGGCCTCAAGCTGATGCGCCATCTCATAGGCGGTCAGCCCGCCGCCCGAGAAACCGCCCAGCATATAGGGGCCGTGCGGCTGCACCTGACGCAGTTCGGCGATGTAATCCGTCGCGGCCTCGGCCAGCGTGGCATGCGGCGCCTCGTCCCCGTAAAGCCCGCGCGCCTGAAGCCCGTAGAACGGGCGGTTCGCGCCCAGAAGATGCGCGAGATGGCGCAGGTTCAGCACATTGCCGAACATCCCCGCGACAAGGAAGAAGGGCTGGCCCGGCCCGCCCTCGCCCTCATGCATGGCGACCAGATGGGTAAAGCGGCGGGCGGGTGCCTTGGGCGCGGCGCCCTGACCGGCGGCTTCGCCGGCGCTGTCGGTCGCGCCGCCCACGCGTTCGGCGATCAGCGCCGCGCAGCGCGCGATCGTCGGCGCCTCGAACAGGACCGAGATCGGGAATTCGGTGCGATAGGCCTTCTTGATCATCGAGAACAGCCGCACCGCAATCAGCGAATGGCCGCCAAGGTCGAAGAAGCTGTCCTCGACCCCGACCTGATCGACGCCCAGAAGCTCTTCCCAGAAGCCGACCAGCGTGCGCTCGATATCGTTGCGTGGCGCGACATAGTCGTTATCGAGCTTCGGCCGCTCGAACTTCTGGCCCGCGCTTTCCTCGGAGGCCATCCCCTCGCCGGCCTGCTGCGCCAGCACGTTCAGATCAAGCGAGGAAACGACGATCTGCGCCCGCCCAAGGGCAAGCGCGCGCCCGAAGGCCTCGGCCCCCTCGGCGGGCAAGATGCCTTGCGACAGGTTGTGCATCAGCCGTTCTTCGACAGGCGAAAGCGGCTGCGCCCCTTCGGCCGCGCCGCCATCCTCGTCGAACTCGACCGCGCGCGGATCGGGCGGCGTGGTGCGGGCAAAGCCTTCGCTGCTGTCCAGCCGCCGGATCGAGAAACCCTCGACCTCGGCGCAGATGTTGCCCTTGGCATCGCACAGGGTGATGTCGAAGGTGGCAAAGGGCGCATCGGCACGGTTGTCCCCGGCATTGCGCACCCAGCTGAACACCTCGGCGGGCAGCGGCCGGTGCACCCGCACACGGCGATAGGAGACCGGCACCCACAGGTGCGACGGCTCATATCCCGCGATCAGATCCATCGCCCAGCCCGTCGCCAGATCCAGAAGCGCCGGATGCAGAAGCCAGCCCGCGTCGGGTTCGCCCGCGAACGCATCGGGCAACTTGAGGCGCGCGATCCCTTCGTCCTTGCCCAGATCGAGGCTGCGCAGCACGCGCCAGCGGGGGCCGAAGTTCAGATGCTCTTCCTGCGGCGAGCGGATGCCACCGGGATCGTCGGGCAGCGACCGCACCGTGCAGCGCGCCCGCACGGCGGCAAGATCGACCGTCGCCGTGCCGCCCCCCTTCTGTGCGCCAAGCGCGATACTGGCCTGGGCGCACAGCTCATGTCCGCGCCGCCCGTTCAGCAGGCAATCGCCGCGCAGCTCGAAGGCATACCCCTCGTCGCTGCGCGCAAGGCGCACGCGCATTTCACGCGGGCGGTCGTCGGCAACGTGGAAGGGACGGAAGAAATACAGGTCGTTGATCTCGAACGGCCCGGTCTCTCCCTGCGCGGCAAGCGCCTCGGCCACCAGTTCCAGACTGGCCGTGCCGGGCAAAAGCGCGTCCCCCGCCCTGGTGCGGTGACCATCCAGAACCCAGCGGTCGGTCACCCGCAGCTCGGTGCTGAACACCCGGTTGCCACGCGCATCGAAACTGGCCTTATCCAGCATCGGCTGGCCCGCATCGCGGACCGGGGCGGGCGGGCGACGCCCAAGCCGCGCGGATACCGCATCGGCGGCCATGCCGACCTCGTTCCAGATGCCCCAGTTGATGGCGATAACGCGGGTGCGCCCGCCCTGTCGGCTTTTGGCATAGGCGTTGAGATATTCGTTCGCCGCGACATAGTCGATCTGGCCGATCGGCGCCGTCACCGTGCTGGTCGAGGAGAATAGGACCATCAGGTCCAGATCGCCATCGGCAAACAGGCTGTCAAGGATCTGCGTGCCATGGATCTTGGGCGCGAAGACCTCTTCGATGCTGGCGGCGCTTTTCGTCATCAGGGGGCCGTCATCGACCATCCCGGCCGCATGGATCACCGCATGCAGCCCGCCAAAGCGCGCGCGCACGTTCTCGATCACGGCGCGCATGTCCTCGACGTTGCAGACATCGGCCGCGACGGTCATCACCTCGCCGCCGATCTCTTCAAGATGCTGCACGGCAAGGATCCGGCGCGAGACCGGATCGAACGGATCATGCGCGCGCAGCCATGCCGCACGCTCTGCGGGCGCGGGCAGTTCGCTGCGCGCCAGCAGCACCACCCTGGCGCCGCGCTCGCGCACCAACCGTTCGGCAATGGTCAGGCCGATGCCGCCGAAACCGCCCGTCAGCAGGCAGACGCCGCCTTCGCGCAACTCCTCCAGCGGAGCCTTGTCCGCCGGCGCTTTCAGCGCGACGGGCCGGAATTCAAGCGCGAACCGGCGGTCACCCCGCCATGCGGCGATGCGCGCCTCGGAACCGTTTGCGGGCGGTTCCGCCAGAAGATCCTCAAGCAGTTGTTCGGCAAGCCGGTCCAGCGCGCCGCCCATCGCCCGCCGGCCCGCGAAGGGATCGGTCAGCGCGCGCAGCGCCTTGCCGCCGAACAGCCGCGCATCGGGGCGCGGCAGCGCGACATCGACCAGCGTGCAGGACACGCCCGGCATTTCCCGCGGGATCACCCGCACCGGCCCCATGACGGTGGCCTTATCCGGATAGGGCAACGCCTCGCCATGCAGCTGCGCCGCCCCCGAGGTGACGGCGGTGATCTGGATCGGGCGGGGCAGGTTCTCGTCCGCGATGGCCTGCGCGAGGAACATCAGGCTGTAGAAGCCCTGCTCCTGGTTGCGGTGGAAGAAGCTCGACCCCGGACGGAAGCTTTCGTCCCGCGTCACCAGCCAGAAATGCGCGATCCGCGCCGGGGCAAGCCCGCGCGCCACCAGATCCTGCACAAGCTGGTCATAGCCTTCGCGGCCCCGTTCCGGCGACAGCGTATAGCCCATCTCGCCTGCGCGCGCGAAGGCATCGCCCGCGCGCACCTCGACCACGCGATGCCCGCCGTCGCGCAGCCGCGCCACCAGACGCGAGCCAAGCCCCGCCTCGTCGACGAAGATCAGCCATGTGCAGGGCTCTTCCAGGACCGGGCGGCCATCGGCATCGGGCAGGAAATCGGGCAGGCGCGGGCGCCAGACCGGCGCCCAGCCCCAATCTTCCAGATCCTCGATCCGGGCAAGGGCGGGGGCCTCGGCGGCATGGCGGCTTTTATCGCGTTCGACGAAATAGCGCTGCCGCTGGAAGGCATAACCGGGAAGCGGCAGGCGGTTGCGCCGCGCCGTGCCCCAGATCGGGGTCCAGTCGACATCGACACCCGTCGCCCAGAGCCGCCCCAGAATCCCGATGAAATAGACATCATCGGCAATGTCCTGTTCGGGGTGGCGCAGCGCGCTCATCACCTGCTGGGCGGGCACGCCATTGGCCTGCGCGAGCGAGCCGAGCGCCTTGCCCGGCCCGACCTCAAGATAAACCCGTTCGGGTTCCTGCATCAGCGTGGCCATGCAATCAGCGAAATTCACCGAATTGCGCAGGTGCCGCACCCAGTAATCCGGATCGGTCGCCTCGACCTCGGTGAGCCAGGTGCCGGACCGGTTCGACACGATCGGAATGCGCGGCGCCGACAGCGTGATCGAACGCAGGTAATCCCCGAACTGCTTCAGGATCGGCTCGAGCATGCGCGAATGCGCGGCGATGTCGATCTGAATGCGCTGACATTCCACATCCCGGGCGGCAAGGCGCGCCTCAAGCGCATCGAGCGCCGCCTGCGGCCCCGATACCACGCACAGCCCCGGCGCGTTGACGCTGGCCATGTCCAGATCCGCGCCCATCAGGGGGCGCAGGTCGGCCTCGGGCAGCGGCACGCTCAGCATGCCGCCGGCGGGAACGGTATCGAACAGGCGGCCGCGCAGATGCACAAGGCCGATGCAATCCTCGAAGGACATCACGCCCGACAGGCAGGCGGCGGTATTCTCGCCCATCGAATGGCCGACCAGCGCGGCGGGCGACACGCCCCAGCTCATCCACAACTGGGCAAGCGCATATTCGGTGATCATGATCAGAGGAAGCTGGACCGACGGCTGCTTCAGCTTTTCGGCTGCGGCCTCCTGCCCGTCCGGCTCGGGCAGCCAGAGCGCGCGGATGTCGTAATCCAGCCTGGGTTGCAGGATCCCAAGCCCGCGATCCATCCATTCCTGGAAGACCGGCTCGGTCTCGTAAAGGTCGCGCGCCATGCCGGCATATTGCGCGCCGCCGCCGGGGAACATGAACACGACCTCGGGCGCATCGCCCACGGGTTCGTGGTTGAAGACCCGGCGCGGATCGTTGCTTTCCAGAAGGGCGATGGCCTCTTCATGGGTTTCGGCCACCAGCACGCGGCGCTTCTGGAAGGCGCGGCGGCCTTCCTTCAGCGTATAGGCGATATCGGCCAGCGGCTGATCGGGATTGTCGCGCAGATAGCCCGCAAGCGCCGCCGCATTGGCATCCAGCGCCGCGCGCGTGCGTCCGGAGACGACCAGAAGGTGGAACGGCCAGTCCGATTCCTCGGAGGGCGCGCGGGACGGCGCCTCTTCAAGGATCGCATGGGCGTTCGTCCCCCCCACGCCAAGCGAGTTGACCGCACCGCGCCGCGGCCCCTTGTGCGACACCCAGTCGTTCAGCGCGGCATTCACCCGGAACGGGCTGGTGTCGAAATCGATCGAGGGGTTGGGCGCCTCATAGCCGAGGCTGGGCGGGATCTGCCTGTTGTAAAGCGACAGCGAGGTCTTGATCAGGCTGGCCACACCGGCCGCGGTATCCAGATGCCCGATATTGGTCTTGACCGAGCCGATGCCGCAGAAGCCGGTCTCGTCGGTGGTTTCGCGGAACGCCTGCGTCAGGGCCGCCACCTCGATCGGGTCGCCCAGATAGGTGCCGGTGCCGTGGCATTCGATATAGTCGATCGTGTCGGCGGTGACGCCGGCGGCGGCATGCGCCGCGGCGATCGCGGCGGCCTGGCCTTCGACGCTGGGGGCAAGATAGCCCGCCTTGGCGGCCCCGTCATTGTTGACCGCGCTGCCCTTGACCACGGCCCAGATATGGTCGCCATCGGCAATCGCATCCTCAAAGCGGCGCAGCACCACCGCCCCCGCGCCCGAACCGAAGACGGTGCCCTGCGCGCGGTGATCGAAGGCATGGCAATGCCCGTCGGGCGACAGGATCTCGCCTTCCTCGAAGATATAGCCGCGCGCATGCGGCAGCTCGATCGTGACCCCGCCCGCAAGGGCCATGTCGCATTCCCCGGACAGAAGCGACCTGCACGCGTAATGCAGCGCCACGAGCGAGGTGGAACACGCCGTCTGAAGGTTGATGCTGGGGCCCTTGAGGTCGAAGATATGGCTGACGCGGGTCGACAGGAAATCCTTGTCGTTGCCGGTATGGCGCAGCAGGAACATGCCCACATTGTCGACCAGATCGCGGTTCGAGCAGATGTTGAAATAGAAATAGCTGCCCATGCCGCAGCCCGCGAACACCCCGATCGGGCCGGGGAACTTCTCGGGCGGGTGGCCTGCGTTTTCCAGCGCCTCCCATGTCACCTCAAGGAAGCGGCGGTGCTGGGGGTCCATGATCGCCGCCTCTTTCGGCGACAGGCCGAAGAACTCGGCATCGAACTCGTCAAAGCCCTCGAGGATGCTGGAGGCGGGCACATAATTGCGGTGGCGCATCTTCTCGGGGCGCTCGCCCGCGGCGATCAGCTCTTCCTCGCTCAGGTGCCGGATCGATTCGACCCCGTCGCGCAGATTCGACCAGTATTGTGCAAGCGTCCGTGCGTCGGGCAGGTGCGCGGCCATGCCGACAATCGCAATATCGTTGTTCCCCGCTTGCGGGCCAGTCGTTGTGTCTAAATTTGCCAAGGTCTTACTCAAAAAAACACGATCAGGATCCAGGGGAAGAAATTAACGAGTTTTAATGGCAATGGATAGGGGAGCACGGCAATCGCCAGAGCAGATCGTGCCTTTTCGCGAAACAATTATCCCAAAAGACAGGGATCCGCCGCATCATTTGCCACAAAGCGAATGACGCTAGGTCAGCTTTGCCGCCGCTGACTGGCGCGGGCCAGATGTTCGGCCCTGCGCGCGAACGTCTTCTCAAAGACATGGGCGTCGGCGAAGGTGCGGGCGCGTCCTGCCGCGGCGGACAGCTCACTCCGCGCGTGATCAAGGCGCTGCACGACGCGCGCGAGCGCCGGCGCGTCCCCTGTCGGAACCGCCCAGCCCGCATCGGAATGGCGGACGATTCCCATGAAGGCCTCATTGCCGTAGCCCGCGATCGGCACACCGCAGGACATGACCTCCGGATAGGTGCTGGACGGGTCACCCTGCGGATGACAGCACAGGAAAAGATCGGTTCGGTCGCGCAGTTGCGGCACCCATCCGGTGGCAAAGTCGAGAACACCGCGCAGCGCGACACGGTTCTGCAACCCCAGGCTGCGAATCTGCTCGGACAGCGCAACTTCAAGCGGGCCGGAACCGAAGATGTCGAGCGTGTAATTCACCCCGATTCGTGACAGCTCCTGCGCCACCAAGGGCAGCTCCAACACCCCTTTCATCGCGATCAGCCGCCCCCCGAAGACAAGCCGCAGCGGTGCGCCGGACAGGATGCCGGCGCTTTTTGCGACAAGCGCCTCGGGGCGGATGACCGCATCGCCGCGCACCCGGTTGTCGAAAAACAGCAAGGCCTCCGGCGTACGGTCACGATAAAGCTCGTAGGTGGGGGTGCCACTGCACTGGATCCCCGATGCAAGGCGCAGCATGGCGCGACGGATGCGTTCCGCCTTGCGCACCCACAGCTTGCGGCGTACCCGCAGCAACGGGTTTCCGACCTCGGCGTCGATGATCTGGCACTCGGTGTCGGGCGAATATTCACTGGTGAACACAAGCGGCACACCGATTTTCTTGCACAGGTTCGTCACCCGCGCCTCGAAGGGCGAAAGAAAGGCCAGAACGACCGCGGCGCGGGACAGCCTCGCCGCCAGATCGGTCCGTGCAACCGGCCTTTCCTCCAAGGCGACATCACCTTTTCCAGGCATCACCTCGACATGGTCCATGTCGCTGGTGCGTTCGTCGTTCACCTCGATCAGAGAGGTGACGCGCCCGGGCCAGAACCGCGCGAATTCTGCCGCGCCATCGAGATATTTCTGCGTCAAAACCAACCCACCATGCGGGCCGCGCTGCCCCTTCAACGCAGGCAGCAGGATCAGTTCGCCCTGCGTTTCCGGCACCGGGGTCATGTCATCTTTCCGATCATCCGCTGCAACTCGGGCAGATCGACCCGGAACCCGCCTGGCACCAGCGTACCGACGACGAAACCGAACGGCATGTCCATCCGGTCCGCGAATTCCTTGTAGGCCATCGCGAAACGGTTCGGCGGTTGCAGCACCAGAAAGGCCCCGTCATCGGCCATCGAATAGATCACATGCGACAGGTGGCTGCCCTCGACACTGATCACGAGCCCGGCCCCAAGCGTGCGCCGTGCAACCTCGGGCACCGACAGAGCGGAGGGTTCCACGATATCGAACCCCGCACGCGCCAGCATCTCTTCCAGTTCGGCCTCGTTTTCGATCAGCCGTCGCACGCCGGTTGCGCCACGCTTGAGATAGACCAGCGGCCTCTGCTGTCCTGCCTGCGCGGGGAAGTGCCGCCTCAACCGGTCGCGCAGCGCCCGGTAGCGCGCGAGCTTGAAGGAATTCTGCGCGAAATCGGTATAGACGATCAATTCGCCGATCCGGGCATGGCGCAGCCGCTGCGGGCGCGGAAGGTCCAGAAGCGCGCGGTATCCGCCTTCGTCCTCGTAGTTGCGCGTCACCATGACGGCGGTCGGCGCATCTTCCTCGGGGATCATCCCGAGGGGCATGTCGTCCAGCAGGAAATTCCCGAAATAGTTGCTGCCCGCGAAATTCGACACGATATGCACGGTTTCAAGATGCCGGCAGGGTCCGAGGGTCGTGTCGAACAGGCGTTCCTTGCCGTAGCCGTGGCGCGACTTGGCGCCGCCGCGATAGATGAATGCCCCCGCGATCGCCGCATTCCCGATCCGGTGCGCACGAGTGGCCGCGTGTTCGATTGGGTCACCACGGATCAGCCCCTGCTCCACCTCCCATTTGCGCCAGGGTGACAGGTCGGTGATGCGCTCCAGCGCGCCATCGGGATAGATCGCGGGGCGCGTCGGGGCGGTTTCCTCGGGGCAGATGACCCATTCCCGCTCGGCCACGTTGCGCACATCGGGCGAACGGCCCCGGAAGATCCGGTGCCCGCCCCATTGCAGCATGGGCCAGTTCACGCTCATGATCCGCGCACGATCTCGATGATACGCATCTGGTCGCTTTCCTTCAGGTCGGGATAGATCGGCAGACACAGGATGCGCGCCGCCGCATCGCACGCGACAGGTAAACCGCCGGGGGCCGCGGAAGGAAGGTCACGATACATCGGCAGGTCCGAGATCAGCGGGTGGAAATAGCGCCGCGCAAAGATGCCTGCCGCGCGCAGCCTTTCGATCAGCGCGGTGCGGGACAGTGGATAATCCGGCCCTAGCAGGATCGGAAAGGCATAGCTGTTATGGCCCGAACGCCCCGGAGGACAAACCAGACGGAGCCCCGTGACGTCGCCAAGCCCCTCGGCGTAACGCGCAGCCACCTGCGCGCGCGCGGCGATTGCGGCATCGACATGCGGTAGCAAGGCAAGCCCGGCAGCGGCGCCAAGTTCGCTCATCTTGGCATTGATGCCTGCCTCGGGGATCGTGTCTTCGTCCTCGATTCCGAAATTACCCAGCCGGTCCAGCGCCAGCTTGGTCTCGCGGTCGGGGGCCACGATGACGCCGCCCTCGAACGTGTTGAAAACCTTGGTGGCGTGAAAGCTGAGAACCGACAGGTCGCCCGCGGTGCAAAGCGGCCCCTGCGCGGTGCGCACGCCAAAGGCATGGGCGGCATCATAGATCAGCGCAAGCCCGTGGCGCCGCGCGATCTCGGCAAGGGCATCGGTTTCGCACGGCGTACCATAGCAATGCACGGCAAGAATGGCCTGCGTGCGCGGAGTGATCCGGCGCTCGACCTCGGCGGGGTCAAGGTTCAGCGTCTGCGGGTCGATATCGGCAAAGACCGGCTCTGCCCCGGCCCACCGTATGACATGCCCGGTGGCCGCGAACGAGAAGGGCGTGGTGATGACCTCTTGCGTGACGCCCTTGTGGCGCAGAGATAGCAACAACCCCAGGGTCGCGTTTGCCACAACGCTCAGATGTTCGGCGCCCAGATATTCGGCAAGGGCTGCCTCGAAGCGTTGCAAAAGCGGGCCGTTATTCGTCAGGATGCGGCTTTCCCAGATTTCCTGCAATAGCGGCAGGAACGCTTCCATCGGCGGCAGGATCGGCTTGGTAACATAGACCGGAGGTTGCCGTTGCATGGTGGCCTTTCGAAAAGCGCTCTCAGGAACCCAATGCGTACCGCATCCGGCACGCCACCAATTCACCACTCAATATCAAGAGCATGCACCGCAAAACGGGTTGCGTAAAGCGCCCAGATCGTCCTCTGCGGTGCAGAAAAGCCCTGTTTATCCTATGACAGTCCGTGGTCGTGGGGGGGCCTCGGGCAAAGGTTCGATTCCGCTTGCGCGTGTGACGCGCCCGGCACGGAGCGCCTCGGCATAACCCAGAATCGCACCGGCCATCAGCCAGGTGAAGGGAATAAGCGTGGCATTGGGCAACAGATCGACCATATTCGCCGCCAGGATCAGCGCGATCACCCCGGCATAGGGCGACAGAACATTCGCATGGCTGCGTGCCTGCATCGCCAGATATACAAGCGGCAGCGCCAGAAGGCCGAATTCCATGATGTAGCCGACCCAGCCCAGAAGCCCGATCACGATGATCCAGCGCCCGTCCGGCACGGTCAGGCTTTTGCCGGTTTCGGGGTCGAAGACCATGTTTCGTCCGTATCCGCCCCAGCCGAACAGGGGCTTTTCGCTGGCACGCTCCAAAAGGACGGCCTCGTTGTCGAAGCGGAATTCAAGCGACTGGCCGCGGGCCGCATCGAAGGCGTAAGCACGCTCGACCATATCGTCGACGGGGATCAGATCCGCGCCGCGCAGCATCGGATAGGCCACCACGATCAGCGCCAGCACCGCGGCGACACGCACCTGCACCGTCGGCTTGACCACCAGCACAAGCGGGATCAGCCCGATGGCATAGATCACCGGCCCAACGCTGCGGCACAATAGCAGGATCGCCGCCAGCCAGAGCACGATCAGGATGTGCCGCGGCCTGTTATCGGCCGGCTCCAGCCGCGCAAGTGCCACCGCCGATACCAGCGTCATCAGGACCAGGAACGCGACCCAGAGCCCGTGATAGAGAAACACGATCGGACGGAAGCCACCAAAGCGCACCATCTGCTCGAACGAGTGCTGGAAGAAGCCGTAGATCCAGATATTGAGCTGTGGGCTCAGCCGCGCCTCGATCACGATCGGGACCGAGTAGATCAGCCCCGCGACAACAAGCGCGATCAGGATCTCGCGCATGGCCTTTTCGTCCGACAGGAAGCGGCGGCCAAGAAAGAAGGGCAGCAGGAACAGCAACTGGTTGATCATCACCGACAGCGCATCCCTGATCGTCATCCCCGGCAGGTAGACGACACCGAAGGTGACGGGCTCGGGGTTGGTCAGGACGGTTGCGACCGGACTGACGACAATCAGCACCATCAGCAGCTTGCCAAGCGCGACCTCTGGCAGGATGGACACCCGCTTGCCCAGCATCAGCACGCAGGCCGCAAAGGCCGAAAGGTTCGGGATCGTGGCCTTGTCCAGCGGCGGAAGCAGGGGAAGGTCGAAATTCACCAAGGGCGGCAGCAGCAGATACCCGCCCAGGATCGACCAGATCAGCGCACGCTCCAGCGGCATGCGTGCGAACATGACAAAGGTCACGATCGGCCAGATCAGCAGCATCAGGAACGAAAGGGCGTTGGGCATCGTCTCGGGTCGCTCTCGGGTTGCCGGTCCTTGGCGGGTTGCGATCTGACCGGGGACCGAGCCGCCATGACGTTCCGGTCCCGGTCAGGTTGTTACCAGAAGAACACCCCTGTTGCACGGTCTTGCGTGGAAAACGGCAGCAGAGATGGGTTTGGCTTGACCTAGGAACGCCACGGAAGCAGTTATGTAGCACGTCGCAGAGAGATGGCAGCGCGTCAATGCCTCCGGTGGCCGGGTTGTCGAATCTTCGCGTTGTCTCACCCGCTCTGACAGGGAGCGCCCAACAGTTGAACCACGCAAGCCAAGTCAGTGATTTCGGCACTCCGGTCGATCCGACGGGGATTTCCCCGACCGAGCCGGACTGGAGCCGTGAAGCCGTCACGAAACTCTGGGATCCGGGGCGGCGCCTCTTGCGCTGCATCCGTCGTTACCAGGCATTGCGCGGCAAGACCGGACCGCTGACCTATCTGCGGCGCAAATACTGGACCGCCCAGCACATGTTCTGGAGCACGGTGACCCAGTGCGAGATCCAGCTTGAAACCCGGATCGGTGGCGGATTGCGGCTGCAACATCCCAACGGGATCATCATCCACCCCGATGCGGTGATCGGGCCGAACTGCATGATCTTCAACCATGTCACGATCGGCATCGGCAAGGGCAGCAAGGTGCCGGTGATCGGCGGGCATGTCGATATCGGGGCCGGTGCGCGCCTGATCGGCGGGATCACCGTGGGCGATCACGCAATCATCGGGCTGAATACGGTCGTGCTGCGCGACGTGCCGGCCCATGGCGTGGCGGTGGGCGTTCCGGCCCGGATCATCCGCATCGGCCGCAACGCCCCGCGCAGCGAGGTCTAGGCCCGCTCAGACCAGGGCGCGCAGATAGGGCAGCCGGCGCATGATCGCCGTGGCGATCGAAGCAAGCGTGAACACGACGAAGATCCCCAGGAAGGTGTTCTGGCCAAATCCCGCGAAGTGATACCAGATGGCCATGAAGAACGGGTGGATCAGATAGATCCCGTAGGCAAGCGCACCCAGCTTCTGGAACGAGGTCGACTTGATCTCGTATTTCCATGCGAGAGCGAAGATCAGAACGGCCAGCACATAATGCGCCGGCCAGTACTCCGCCCCGCGCAGCCATGACAGAACCGCCGTCGCAACAAAGAACGCTACCGGCGCCCAGGCAACGCGGAACCTGATGCCGAAGGCCAGAAGCAGCCCATACAGAAACGGCGGCAACCCAAAGGCCCATTGCGCTAGCGGCACGACCAGATCGCCCGTGTCGTGCAACCACATCACCGGCATCGACACAAGAAAGGCCAGCACCGATCCGACGATCACCGAATTGCGGTTGCGCAGCACCTGCGGCGCCACGATGGCAAAGCCCGACAGCACGAAGATGAAGGGCAGGAACCACAGATGGATGCTGGGGCCCACCAGAAGCGACCAGGGATCGGTAATCGTGAACAGGCTGCGCAAATCGCCCGACTGCGCCACCAGAAGCAGCTTGTAGAACGCAGACCAGAACAGCCAGGGCAGCAACAGCCGCGACATCCTGCGCGACAGGCGATACCGGCGGCGCGGCACCCTAGGCGCGCCCTCCTGCGTCCGGCGCGCGCGTTCCTCGTAGAAGCGCACGGACAGGAACGGCACCATCATCAGGAAGATCGCAAGCGCGGCATAGCCGATCGCGGCGATCGGCTGGGGGTTGAGCATATGGGCCCAAACAATGCCGAAAGACGCAACGAAGCGGAGCAGATCAATGGAATGGCGATGCGTTCCGCTAATGGACGTCATGACTCGGCGCTTGTTCTTGATGCGGGTTGTCGTAACGGAAGAGGGTGGCCGGCACAATCTTAAACGGCTGTTTTCTTGCGCAGCTGCGCCATCAGGTTGTTTTCGGCACTGTCATCCGGCCAGAATCCGCCAAGGCGGGATACCCGGTGCGCCGGCCCACCACGCGGTAAAACCTTGCGGTCGGGCAAAGAATTGTGTTCACGTCGCCAGGTTCATTGCCGTGGCGGTGCCACCATGCAAAGCCCCCGCGCACGGCGTTGTCGGAGTATTCAGGTTGCAGTTCAGCTTTCCCCCCCATGTGATCCGCGTGAATATTCCCGGCCAGGCAGAGCTTCTGGCACGAATCGGAGCACTTTTCGAGGCGCGCGAAGGTTTCGCACTTGCCACGATCAACCTTGATCACCTTGTGAAACTGGCCTCGGACCCGGCCTTTCGCGCCGCCTATGCGGCACATGACCTGATCGTGGCGGACGGAAACCCGATCGTGTGGCTGTCGCGGCTGGCGGGCAAGCCGGTCGAACTGGTGCCGGGGTCGGACATGGTTCTGCCGCTTGCCCGGCTGGCACGCGACAAGGGGGTGACGGTTGCCCTTCTGGGCAGCACGGATGCGGTTCTCGAACAGACCGCCGCCGATCTGGCCCGCGAAGTGCCCGGGCTGAAGGTCGTGCGCCGCATCGCACCGCCTTTCGGTTTCGATCCGCAAGGGGCCGACGCGGCCGCGATCCTGACCGAGATCGGTGCATCGGGCGCGGGGCTGTGCTTTCTGGCGCTTGGCGCGCCGAAGCAGGAACTTCTGGCCGCGCGTGGACGTGAACTTGCGCCGCAAACCGGCTTCGCCTCGATCGGGGCGGGGCTTGATTTCATCGCGGGCACGCAGAAGCGCGCGCCCGTCTGGGTGCGCCGCCTGGCGCTGGAATGGGTCTGGCGGATGCTGTCCAGCCCGCGCCGGCTGATCCCGCGCTACGCCAAATGTATCGCCATTCTGCCCGGTCAGACCGTTGCCGCCCTGCGGCAACGCGGCGAGGACTGATCACCTTCACTTGTATTCGATGATGCGCGAGGCACGGCCGAACCGCCGCTTGAGGTGGTATTCCAGAACGCCCAACATTTCGGGGATCTTGCCCAAGGTGGAAAACACCCCCACGACAAGCGCCATGCGCGCGCCAAGCGCCCTGTTGCGCCAGGCCAGCCGCACCGCCTGCGCAGGCCATGCCAGCAATACCAGCGCCCCCCAGGGCCCGACAAGCACCATCGCCAGAAGTGCGGCCACCGGAACACCAAGCCCCCAGACCAGCGCACGCCGGGTCTCGGCGACCCAATGCCGCTGGGGGCCGCCGCCATGCAGTGCGGCACCTTCGGCAAAGGCGTGCCCCGCCCGGCGGGTGCGCCGCCACCATTGCCCGAAGCGGGTGATCGCCGCGTCATGCCAAGTCATTTCCTGCCCGATGCGCCAGATCTTCCAGCCCCGTGCCCGCAGGCGCAGGCACAGTTCGGGCTCTTCGCCCGCGATCAGACCGTCGCGGTAGCCGCCGACCTCAAGCAGCGCATTGCGCCGCATCAGCGCATCCCCGCCGCAGGCAAGCGCCTCGCCCACGGGCGTGTCCCATTCCAGATCGCACAGATGGTTGTAGATCGAGGCTTCGGGGTGACGTTCGCGGCGGCGGCCGCACACGACCGCCACGGCGGGGTTCGCATCCAGAAATCCGCGCGCGGCCTCAAGCCAGCCCTCGCGCAGCGCGCAATCGCCATCGACGAACTGCACATAGGCCTCGCCCTCTTCCGGGGCGCCCTCCGCCAGGGCGGCAAGCCCGGCATTGCGCGCCCGTGCGGCGGTGAACGGCTGCGCGAGATCCAGCATCACCACCTCGGCCCCGGCGGCGCGGGCCGCCTCGGGGCTACCGTCGGTGGAGCCTGAATCCACATAGATGATCCGGCGCGCGGCCCCGGCCATGGATGTCAGGCAAGCGACAAGGCGCCCACCCTCGTTCCGTCCGATGACGACAGCATCCACGACGCTGGGGCGGTCTACAGAAGCCATTGCCTGCCTCATTTGTTTCCGATCGGGTTGCGTTTTGCGCCACACTGCCACATCTGGGTGGTTCTAGGCCTTTCTTGTCCGGTATTGGTGTATTAAGCAACTGCAGCAGACGCGAATCTACCCAGCGGGCATTTTCGCCCGCCGATCTGCGAAAGCAAATTGAGTGAGCGAATACGCGTGAATGATACAGGCAAGTCCTTCTCTGCTTTTTCGAATTACAGGCAGGGATCCGAATTGATGTTCAAGAGCCGCAATATTCCGGAGGCTGATCCCATCGTGCAGAATCCCGACAAAGCCGAGGTCGACCGCGCGTGGGAAGAGATCCGCACCTACGAGTTGAACCCCCTTCACCTGGAATCGAACCGGCTGGTCAGCGCCTCGCGCGAGAATCCGGCCTCGGTCGCGTTTGACGTTCTGCGCACGCGGCTGTTGCATGCGCTGAAATCCCGCGGCTGGAGCCGCGTCGCCATCACCTCGCCCACGAAGGGCTGCGGCAAGACCTTCGTGGCCGCCAACCTGGCCTTCAGCATCGCGCACAAGCCCAGCACCCGTGTCGTCCTGATGGACCTTGACCTGCGGCTTCCAAACCTTGCGCCGACGCTTGGCATCCGCGATGCGGGTAATATCGCGCAGGCGCTGCACGGAACCGTTCCGATGAACGAGCATCTTTTGCGGATCGCGCCGAACCTGGCGGTGGGCCTGAACAAGGCCTCGGCGCAGGACCCGGCCGAGCTGTTGCAAGAACCCGACACGGCAAGGGCGCTTGACGAAATGCGCGCCGCGCTGCAACCCGATGTGGTGATCTACGACCTTCCGCCCGCGCTTTTGTGCGATGACGTGCTGGCCTTCCTGCCGCAGGTCGATGGCGTGCTTCTGGTGGCGGACGGGCACAGCACCCGCGCCAAGGAAGTGGCCGCCTGCGAACGCCTGTTCAAGGACCAGACCGAGCTGCTGGGTGTTGTGCTGAATCGCGCCGAAGACAGCGAAACCGACCGCTACGGCTATTACGGCAACTAGGCCGTTATAGCCGCAGCGTTCTGGATCAGCTCAAAACGTGCCGTCGAAATGGCGGCTGAAGGTCACGAAAAACACGTCCGACTTCGCCTCGCCCATGCCGACATCGCGCAGACGGTGGCGATAGCCGACATTCAGGCCCCAGCTGTCGTCCAAGAGATAGCTGTAGGTAAGCCCGATGTTCGAGCGCTCTTCCCGCGCCCCGGTATCGAGGTTTTTCAACCGGCTGGTGCTGAGCCCAAGACCAAAGCTGGACACCTCGTTGATCGGAAAGACATAGCTCAGCGCGGCTTCGGTCAGCGTCTCATCGCCATCCGTATCGCTGAAGGTGATGTCACGATCCAGCGACACTCCGATGGTGCCCACGGAGAGGACCTGACGGTAATCAACCGAGCCGATCGCCTCGGTTTCACCATGCGGGCCGCGCGCTACGCCGATGCTGCCCAAAAACTCTCCGTCGGGAAGCTCGAACCGGCGGCTGACGCTGAGGCGCGAATTCGTCCCATCCTCATCGGTATCGGAAACGAAGGACAGGCCGACATCGCCGGTCGGCAGGTCATGGGTCAGCAGGAACGATCCGTCGATGCCATTTTCCCGTGCGACCACCCCGGCGATTTCCTCACGCACCCAGGACGGGCCAACCTCGGCCTCAAGGCGCAGGACATCCGAGAATTCGTGCCGGACGCCAAGCGCCAGATCGGTGGTCTGCTCCTTGCGCGGGATCGCCTCGAACTCGTTCAGGCGTTCATGCCCGAGGCGCAGGAATACATCCGTGGCAGGCGAAACCGAGAAACGGGTTTCCGTATCGATGCTACGGCGCAGGTTGTCGAACAGATCGGGGCTTGTGACATCTTCATAGCGACGATCAAGATATGTCGCGTCGATGGTGAAGCCGATCAGGGAACTTGTACCCAGTTCCAGCCGGGTCGAGAAGAAACGATCCTCCCGCCAGCCGCCGCCACGCAGATCGTCAAGGTCAGCCAGCAGATCGGGGATATCCGGGTCGCCAAGCGGATCGTCCAGCGGACGGATGAAGGTAATGTCGGAACGGATATAGCGCGCGCGGGTTTCGAAAACCGCATTGGCGCCTTCGCGCGTATAGGCGAAACGGACATCCGGGTTGTCGAAATCTGCACTGTCGGTGCGGGTCGGAACGTCAAAGCCGCGGATCGCAAGCCCCAGACCGAAATCGAGGCGGCTGATGCCGTTATCGGTCTGCACACCAAAATTGAACCGGGTCGTGGCAATCGTGCTGGAGCCGGGGCTGGTCTCGTCAAGATCGAGGTTGCTGTCGGTCTCCAGCCGCTGGCTGATATCGAAGGTCAGCAGCACGCCCGAGCGCGGAAACTCCTGACCAGCCGCGGGCACGACCATCGCGCCAAGCGCACCGGACGCGATGATGGCAATACCAGCAACGGAATTGCGCCCTTTCAGGGTCAGCTTCATTTCGGCCCGCCTAGCTTGCAAAGGTTATTCGAACAACCGACGGGTCGGCACGAAGACGACATCGCCGCGATGCATCACATAGTTCTGCGTCAGCGATTGGCCGCTCTCAAGGGCGCGCATGTCGATCACATAGACGGTTTCCTGTCCGGTCTTGGGATTGGTGCGGCGCAGCTGAACGCGGTTCTTGGCGGCAAAGCGGGTCATGCCGCCGGCCTGGCTGATGAATTGCAGAACCGTGGTGCCAGGACGCATCTCGATCGCGCCGGGGGTTTCCACCTCGCCCAGGGCGAAGGACTGGACGGTGCGCGGCGGCAGCGGCTCGATCGGTTCGGCGCGCGATGCGAGCGAGACGAACACGCTCGGCGGGGCGGCGAAGTTCGGCGACAGCGCGCCCACCAGCGAACCGCTGAGCTGATCGACCGTGCGGCCAGCCGCGCGGACCGTGCCGATCTGCGGAAGCGAGATCTGCCCGTCGGGCATGACCAGCGCGTCACGGTTCAGACTTGGATCCTCGCGCACCTCGACGCGCAGCGTGTCGCCGCGCTGGATCTTGTATTCCTGTGCGAATGCAACCGAGTTCAGAGAAACGGTCGCCAGCAGCGTTGCCAGCATGACAAGCAGAGTTCTCATGTTCATCCCCTTCGAGCGCGCCTCTTGCAGCGAGTTCGTTCTATACCAACGATTCCCCCACCGCACGGCAATAATGTGACGGTGTTGCGGCTTTCGCACACATACCCCTCGGCAGCTTCATGCGGAGCCGGGCCTATTATTACAGCAATTACAAAGACCTCTTCCGCTAGGTCAAGGGCTGCTTTGCACCTGCGGCAAAATTCGCAGAACGATTGTTTCCCAATTGCTGCCGAATCACGCGAATCACGGCGGAAGGCGCCACAAGAATTAACAGACTTCGGCGCAGGGCGCGCCTGCCGGGAATCTGCGGCAGCACCCCGCCCGATCGGCCGCTGGCCCGCGCAAACTGGGAAGGCGGGCCGCCCCTTGTTTCTCTTCCGGCCTGATCTCGAATTTTTCAACCTATGGTTGTTGCAATTTCGGCAAAGTTCTGCCTGAATCACTTCACGACCTGCGCGCCAATCCGCAATCCGGGCCAAACCGGCGGATATGAGGCGGAGACACGCGCACAATACTGGTCATACTAAGGAAAGTTTAACCCTTGGGGCCGATTCTGCCTTGGCGCCATGGACGAGTTCAGGAAGAAACCGATGCCTATTGTGATTGCGGGATTTGGCACTTTTGCAGGCGTTGCGCTGATGGCTGCCCTTGTCGCCGGCGGTCTGCCCCTTTGGGTTTCGGTGGTCCTGTTCCCCCTCGCGGCCGCGCTCGGTTCTCTGCTGCTCGCGGTGGGCGTGTATTTCTGCCGCCTCCGGCATGAGCGGGGCGGCAGAACCAAGGGGCAGCTTCAGTTCTGAACTATTGCCCACCAGCAAGGAGGGCGGCGTTTCCGCCCGCAGCGGTGGTATCCACACACAGGTGCCGTTCATAGGCGACATGGCCATGATCTGGCGCTCCGGTGATCAGCGGCAGGATGGGCCCGTCGCGGCGGGCAAGCGCACAGGCCAGGGCGCGCGCATCCCCGCCCCACCAGATCACGCCTGACAGCCCCGCAAGGGTTTCCAGCACGGATGGTGCAACCCGGCCGTCCACCCCCACGGCGCGGCCGCCCAGCCCCTCGACCAGCGCGATCTGGCGCCTGACGGCCTCGGGACCGGGGCCCATGCACAGGATCGGCTCGCGCGCGAAAAGGACAAGGCGGTTCAGCTCTCCGGTCGGGCCGGGCATCAGTTCCTCTGTGATCGGGGCGGCGGGCGCCGGGGCGGCAAGCGCGCGGCGCAGCAGGGCCAGATCGGCCTCCTGCGCCCAGTCCTGCGCCACATCGCCCCCGCGCCCTTCCGGCGCGGTGCCGAAGCGCGGCAGATAATGCGGCCCGCCCGCCTTTGGGCCGGTGCCCGACAGCCCCTCGCCGCCGAAGGGCTGGCTGCCCACGACGGCGCCGATCTGGTTGCGGTTGACATAGACATTGCCGACGCGCAGCGCGTCGAACACCTCTTGCACGCGGCTGTCGATGCGGGTGTGCAGCCCGAAGGTCAGCCCGTAGCCCGAGGCGTTGATCGCCGCGACCACCTTGCCGACATCGCCCGCGCGGAAGGTCGCCACATGCAGGACCGGGCCGAACACCTCGCGCTCCAGATCCGCGATCCCGTTCACGCGCAGCATCGCGGGGGCCACGAAATGGCCCGTGGCCGGGGCGTCAAGCCGATGCAGCAACCGCCCCTCCTGTTCGGCGCGCGCGACATAGCCCGCGATATCGGCCTGCGCGGTCGCGTCGATCACGGGGCCCACATCCGTTGCCAGATCCCACGGGTCGCCCAGCACAAGCTCGTTCATCGCGCCCCTGATCATCTCGATCAGATGCGGGGCCACATCCTCCTGGACGTAAAGGCAGCGCAGCGCCGAACACCGCTGCCCGGCCGAGCGGAAGGCCGAGGCGACGATGTCGCGCACCGCCTGTTCGGGCAGCGCGGTGGAATCCATGATCATCGCGTTCAGCCCGCCGGTTTCCGCGATCAGCGGCGCGCCGGGGTCGAGGTTCTCGGCCATCGCGTTGCGGATGCGCCGCGCCGTCGCGGTCGAGCCGGTGAAGACCACCCCCGCCACGCGCGGGTCCGAGGTCAGCGCCGCCCCCACCGTCGCCCCGTCGCCGGGCAGGAATTGCAGCGCGCTGCGCGGCACCCCGGCCTCATGCATCAGGCGGACCGCCATGGCGGCGATGACGGGGGTCTGCGCCGCGGGCTTGGCCAGCACCGCATTCCCTGCCGCAAGCGCGGCCGAGATCTGGCCGGTGAAGATTGCCAGAGGAAAGTTCCACGGGCTGATCGCGGTGATGATGCCACGCGGCGCGATCTTGCCCGAAGCCTCGGCCTGACCGGCATAGTAGCGCAGGAAATCCACCGCCTCACGCAACTCGCCCACGGCATCGGGCAGGGATTTCCCGGCCTCGCGCGCAAGCGTGGCGAAGATCGGGCCGAAGTCACGCTCATAAAGCCCGGCCGCGCGGCGCAGGATCGCGGCGCGCTCGGCGGCCGGGGCATCCCATACCGCGGCCGCGTCGATGGCGGCGGCGACGGTTGCCGCATCGGCCTCGGTCACGGTGGCGACAGGGGCGCCACTGGCCGGGTTCACCACGTCGCGCGCCGCGCCCGTGCCCTGCCCCGCAACGATCGGCGCGGCGTCCGGCAGGGCCACGCCTTCGCGCATCGCCCCGATCCGGGCCAGCGTGGCCGCATCGCTCAGGTCGAACCCCTGAGAGTTCCGCCGGTCCGCACCGAAGATCGACTGCGGCGGCACCAGGCCGGCCGGGGCCTCGGCCGCGGCCAGCCCATCGAACGGATCGCGCGCGATATCCTCGGGCGTCACATCCTCATCCACGATCTGGTTCACGAAGCTGGAATTCGCGCCGTTCTCCAGCAGCCGCCGCACGAGATAGGCCAGCAGATCCCGATGCGCACCCACGGGGGCATAGATCCGGCAGCGCGTCTTGCCCTCGCGCAGGACGATGTCGTGCAGACGCTCGCCCATGCCATGCAGGCGCTGGAATTCGTACTCGACATCGCCCGCCATCTCGAGGATCGCGGCAACGGTATGGGCATTATGCGTGGCGAATTGCGGATAGATCCGGTCGGCATAGCCCAGCAGCTTGCGCGCATTGGCGATATAGCTGACATCGGTCGCGGTTTTCGAGGTGAACAGCGTGAAATCGGGCAGCCCCTCGACCTGCGCCCGCTTCATCTCGGTATCCCAATAGGCGCCCTTGACCAGGCGCACCATGATCTTGCGGTCAAGCGCCGTGGCGATCTGGTAAAGCCAGTCGATCGCCAGCCCCGCGCGCTTGCCATAGGCCTGCACGACCACGCCGAAACCGTCCCAGCCCGCCAGCTCCGCATCCGACAGGACCGCCTCGATCACGCGCAGCGACAGAACCAGCCGGTCCTGTTCCTCGGCGTCGATGTTAAGCCCCATCCCGGCCGCTTTCGCGCGCCGCGCCAGATCGCGCACGACGGGCACCAGTTCGGCCATCACGCGGGCTTCCTGCGCGACCTCATAGCGCGGATGCAGCGCGGACAGCTTGATCGAGATCCCCGGATTGGCCTGAACCGAGCCCTTGGTGCAAGCCCCCGCGATCGCGTCGATCGCCGTGGCATAGGCGCGGGCATAGCGCGCGGCGTCACCCGCGGTCATCGCGGCCTCGCCCAGCATGTCGTAGCTGTAGGTGAAGCCCTGCGCCTCGCGCGTGCGGGCACGATCCAGCGCCTTGGCGATGGTTTCGCCCAGCACGAACTGACGCCCCATTTCCTTCATCGCCCGGCCGACCGCAGCGCGGATCACCGGCTCGCCCAGCCGCTTGATGGCGCCGCGCAGCGTGCCCGCAAGGCCGGGCTGATCGTCGTCCAGCACCCGCCCCGTCAGCATCAGCGCCCAGGTCGAGGCGTTGACCAGCGAGGACGAGGCCTCGCCCAGATGCCGCCCCCAGTCCGAGGGCGCGATCTTGTCCTCGATCAGCGCGTCGATCGTGTCGCGGTCGGGCACGCGCAGCATCGCCTCGGCCAGACACATCAGCGCCACCCCTTCGCGCGTCGACAGCCCGTATTCGGCCAGGAACTGCTCCATCAGCGTGGGGCTGGCCTCGGCGCGGATGCGCCGCACCAGATCCGCCGCACGCCCGGAGATCGCCTTGCGCTGCACCGCCGGCAGGGCGGCTTCGCGCACAAGCGCGTCGAGCACCTCGGATTCGGGGCGGAATTTCTCGGCGGACAGCGCGGTCCACAAGGGGTCTGCGACGCGGGACGGGGTGGGCATCGGATGCTCCTGCTCGGATGGGTGGCGATCCCTGATGATAGCGGGCATTCGCTGGTCATGTTGCCCAAAGATAGGCAATCAGCTATGCTTATCGTCTGTATTTGCCGTCAGAAATCATACCATATGCCTATCAAGCTGGATCAGATCGACCGCCGCATCCTTGAACGGCTGACCCATGATGCCCGCATCCCGCTGACGCAGCTTGCGCGCGAGGTGGGCCTTTCCAAAACGCCCGTGGCCGCGCGCATCAGGCGCCTTGAGGATGAGGGGCTGATCACCGGCTATCGCGCGATCCTGTCGCCGCTGAAGCTCGGCCTCAGCCATGTCGCCTATGTCGAGGTGCGCCTGTCCGACACGCGCCAGGGCGCGCTGGACAAGTTCAACGCCGCCGTGCGCCAGATCCCCGAGGTCGAAGAGTGCTACATGATCGCCGGCGGGTTCGATTACCTTCTCAAGGTGCGCTCGCGCGATATCGCGGATTACCGGCAGATCATGGGCGCGAAAATCTCGGCGCTGCCGCATGTGCATGCGACCTCGACCTATGTGGCGATGGAAGCGGTGGTCGAGCAGTCGGCAACGCCGATCTGACCTGCGCGTGGCGGTGCGCCGTATCCTCGCATCGCCACGCGCAGACAAGGGGGCGAAGGGGCCCCTTGAACGGTTAGCCGATCCGCTCGATCCGGGCCGGCAGGCCCTGCCGCACCGAAGCGCCCGAGATCGGATCGACCCAGACCCCGGCCTGCGGGCGGGTGGGATCAAGCATGCCCAGATCGTTATGCGACACGCCCGCCGCAAGCCGCGGGTCGGCGGGCATCGTGACGCCATCGACCGTGATGTCCGCAGCCCCGAAGGCGCGGTGCCCGAAGCCATGCTCGATGGCGACCGTATCGGGCGCCACGCCGTCGCGCACCACCGCCACACTGGTCAGGCTGCCCCCCGGCGTCGAGAGGCGCACCATGTCGCCCGTGGCGATGCCATGCGCCTCGGCCAGGGTGCGACCGATATTCACCGGATTGGACGACACGATGCGCAGCAACGCCTTGGCCCCGACGGAATAAGAGTTCTGAAGCGGCGACTTGAAGCTGATCACCGAGACCGGCCATTCGCTTTGCGGATAATGCCCCGACACTTTCGAGCCATCGGCGAACTCCGCCTCTCGCCATGTCGGCACCCCCGGGGAACGCTTGCCCGTCAGCGCGTTGCGGGCACTGCCGATGCCTTCGTTATAGACCTGCAGCGGCTCGCTCCAGGCATGGGCGGCACGTTCTCCATCAAAGCCCTTGTCGCCGTTCTCGTAACGTCCGCCCTTGGCATAGACCATGGCAGCCTTACGCCATTCTCCGGGTTTCAGCACGGCCTCAAGCGCATCCCGGATCCGGTCGACGCCGGAAACCGAAATGTCGTCATCGCTTGCATCGGGAACGGGCTTGCCGATCATGGCCACGTTGACCGCTCCGCGCAGATACCAGTCCTCAGGACGATTGAGCGGATGCATCACGCCATCCGCATCGGGGATGGCCTCATCGCCAAAGCCCGGCAGACCCATCCGCTTGGCAATCGCGATCAGGAACATGTCGCTGTCGATCGGCACCCCCTCGGCCGTGCGCCCCACCTTGGGGTCCACCACGGGCCAGCGGGCCGTTGTCATCTTTGTAGCGACACCGCTCCAGGGTTTGGCGAAGCCCCAACTTTCATACATCACCGTATCGGGCACAATATAATCCGACAGCGCCGTGCTTTCGTTGATGAACGGGTCGATCGAGATGATGAGCGGCACAATCCCTGGGTCTTTCAGCTGCGCGACCATATGCTCGATCCCCGGAATACCGTAGACGGGGTTGGCATTGCGCAGGATCAGCGCCTCGATCCCGTAGGGATACCCCGTGACGATGGAAGAAAACCACTCTGTCGCAAGCCCCGGCGCATTGGGATACCATGGGCCATCGGCCGGCCAGGGCTTTCCGGCCGCCTTCTTAACCTTGAACTCGCTTGTCTTTTCGTAGGGGACGTTGCGGCCAAGCGGCAGGCCGCCGGCCTTCAGCGCGCCGGGAAAACCGGCCAGGTCGTAGGCCGGACCCTTGTTGTCGGGGAAGCCTCCGCCCGCAACGACCGTGCCACCCTTCCAGTTGAGGTTGCCGATCAGCGTGTTCAGCATCATCAGCGCATAGGTATTGTAAAAGCCCGACCCGCTCATCATCCCGCCATGCGAGTTCACCGCGGCCTTGCGGCCGTGGCTGGTGAACTCATCTGCAAGGGCGATGATCGTATCGGCCGGAATGCCGCAAGCGGCGGCGTATTCCCCGATGCCGCGCGACATCGCCTGTTCGCGCAGAAGCGTCAGCGAGGTCTTGACAGCCACGGGGCCGCCCGCGGTCTCGGCCAGCCCGTCGAAATAAAGCGGCGCCGCGGTCGCGCCCGCGGCTACCGGTCCCGCATCCGACGCGACAAGGAAGGGATCGGCCTCGGAATAGGCCTCGCCCCCGATGTCCAGACCGATATCGGAACCGCGCAGGAACCGGCCCATGCGGGGATGCGCCTCGTCGACGATCACCAGATGGGTCGCGTTGGTCCAGCTCAGCTCGCCCGCCGCATCGGCGGCCACTTGGCTGGGCTGGGCAAGGTAGGTCTCGTTGATGCGCCCATTCTCAAACATCCAGGCCATCATGCCCATCGCCATCGCTCCGTCTGTACCGGGCTTGATCGGCAACCAGCGCGCGCGCGCGTCGGACGGACCGCTTTGGGCGTTGTTGAGTACTGGATCGACCACGACATAGGACAGGTCACCCTCGGCGCGGGCCTGTGCCACCAACGCGCCCACCCGCTTGAACGGATTTCCCGCATTGCCCGGCGCGGTGCCGACGAACAGGATGAACTCGGACTCGCCGAAATCGGGCTTGGCGTGGGGCATGCCTTTCACATCGTTGAACATCGCCCCCGAGCCCGAGCGATACGACCCCCCGCAATAGGAACCGTGGCGCACGTAGTTGTTCGATCCATAGGCCTGCTTCAGCCAGCGGGTATTGATCAGGTCGCGTCCGTCATTGACCGAACTGAGCATGACCACGCCATTGGCACGCGGACCGAATTCCGGGGCGCCGGGCTTGATCGGGGTTTCCAGATCGCGGATCTCGCGCAAGCCCGCGACATGGCCCTCGCCGAACAGGTCGCCGCCCTCGACCACCTCTTCGACAAGCTGCTCGAAGCTGATCGTCTGCCACTTGCCCGAACCGCGCGGCCCGACCCGCTTGAGCGGTTGCAGAACCCTGCGCGGATTGTCGAGTTGCTGGAGCACCGCGTTGCCCCGCCCGCAGGCGGTCGAGCGGTAAAGTTGGCCGTCGCCCTGTCCGGCATGGGCAATGGCGCGGAAGCTGTCGCGCACCGGGGTTTCATAGGGCAGTGCGGGATCGGTGCTGAGCGGCGAATACGGATTGCCCGCCACACGCAACACCTTGTTGGTTTTCTGGTCGACCCGTACCCGCACGCCGCACATCGTCGTGCAGCCGATGCACATCGTGTAGCAAACCCGCTGATCGGGATTGAGCCCAAGATCGCCGGTTTCGGGATCGACCGAGAATTCCGCGGCCACCGAATTGCCGGTCAACGCGGCGTCCGGCACGGCACCGGCCCATTTTCCGCGGGCCAGTTTCCTTGCCGTTTCGGCATAGCCCGCACCGAAGGTGGCCAATGCCCCCACGGCAGCTGCGCCCTTGAGAATATTGCGACGAGTGGACATCTTTTGATCTCCTCAGAATGAGCTGACAGGACGGGCGGCAGGCAGGCTGCGCCGCGGGGCCATGGCCTCGGTCCAGGGGATGAAGGTGGTGTAGACGATCAGCAAGAAGAGCCAGAGCCCGAAGGTGCCGATCACCCCCATCAATCCTGCAATCCCGCCCGGCAAAAGTGCGTCGTAAAGGCCCGAACCCACCTTGGGCACCGCTTGTCCGCCCATGAAGACGGTCCAGCGGAACATCCATGCCGCATGGATCGCGACCAGTCCCGTGAACCAGCCCGTGCCGCGCGGCATGACGAGCGCGATCACCATCGGCACCGCGACCGAAGCCGCCCCCCAAAGCGCGATCCGGTGCCAGACCGGGAACCCCGCGACAGATGCCAGCGCGTCGGCATGGCGCGGCGAAAGCCCTGACAATGCCAGCCCAAGCCATGCCGCCCCCAACACCGCCACCGCCGCAAGCGCGATCGCCAGATAACGGTTCAGTTGCGCTTCGAGCCGTGCCTCATGGCCCAGAACACGCTCCAGCACCAGCATGACCCCAAGCGCGCCTACAAATCCGGTCGCGGCAAATTGCAGCGGAAGGAAAGGCGTGTTCCACAGCGGGCGTGCCCGCACGATGGCAACCTCCATCCCGGTATAGGCCAGAATACCCAATGCCGCGACGGCAGCGCCGACCCCCAGATACCGGGCAAAGCCATTGGCCGCGCCCCCAAGGCTGAGAACGCGGAACAACCACGCCAGACGCCAGGTTTCCTGCCCCCGGATATGGAAGAGTGGGCGATGAACGGCCCATGCAAAGCCAAGCAGAAGTCCGACATAGGCCGGCACGACCCATGCCCCCCAGGCCATCCAGGAGGTCGGGTTGGTAAACGCGTAGAATTCCCAGAAACGGAACGGCTGGTGCAAATCGGCCAGAAGCGCGATCGGCGCCGCAATCCCGGTGGTGACCGCCACGATCAGCGCCAGCCGGGCCCGCGGCAGCGCATCTTCGCGCCCCGAAACGAAGCCCGGCAGCGCCAGCAAAAGCGCCGCCGTCGAAACGGCGATCAAGAAGAAATACTGCACCGCCCAAGGCAGCCAGGCTGCCTCGTGGACCGTGCCGACAAGCTCATGGATCTGCACCTGCATCACGCGCCCTCCCCGTGGCGGGTCTCGGCCATGGCGGCAGGGCGATAGGCGGCCTCTCCGGCCACGCGCCCGTCAAGCACATCGTCCAGACCGATGTAATAGACATTGGGATTGGTATGCATCTCGGGCCGCAGCACCGAGACCTCGTTTTCTGTCAGCATCCGCGAAACTGCGCTGTCGGGATCGTTCAGGTCGCCAAAATTGCGCGCACCGCCCACGCAGGTCTCGACGCAGGCGGGCAGCAGCCCCACCTGCGTGCGGTGGAAGCAGAAGGTGCACTTGTCGGCGACCTGGGTCTCATGGTTGATGAAGCGCGCGTCATAGGGGCAGGCCTGGACGCAATAGGCGCAGCCCACGCATTTCGACGCATCGACCAGAACCTCGCCGCTTTCGGCCTTGAACGTCGCCTCGACGGGACAGACCGGCACGCAGGGCGGGTTTTCGCAATGGTTGCAAAGCCGCGGCAGCATGACCATGGCCGGATCCTGCCCATCCCTGACCAGTTCATAGACCGAAACATGGGTGCGGAAAGCATCGTCCGGGACATCGTTTTCCATGATGCAGGCAACCGTGCAGGCCTGACATCCGATACATTTGCGCAGATCGACGACCATTCCCCAATGCGGGGCCTGGCCGGCAGGGGCGGCTTCGGCGGACTGGCTGGCACCGGCCGCCGAAGCGGCGGCACCGATGGTCACCTTGCCAAGCGCGCCCAGAAAGCCGCGGCGGGTCGTGTCCATTGGCTGATCCTTTCTTGTGGCTCGGCCTAAGACTAAGCCCGCATGGAAAGAGGCGATATTGGAGGAAACCCGAGGGGCTTAGGGGTAAACCCCTAGATTTCGCTACCCCGGCCGCGACATCCCGCCGCAACCGCGCCTTCCGTCCCGAAGAACACAATTCAGGCGAAATCCTAGTGACAAATGTTCGCGCTATCGGAGAAGGTCCTGCGCCGTTTCATCTTTTCGGGCCTTGTTGCCCTGTGCCTGATCGCCCTTGCCCCCGGCGGAAGCTCCCTTGCCCAGACCGCCGGCCCGATCGCCACCGCAAATGAGCGGCTGATCTCCGACGTCAGTGGCGCACTCGATGCCTCGGATTATACGCGTCTCGAGCAGATCCTGGCCGAAGCCCATCGCAAGGCCGTCGAGACGCGCGATTTCAAGCCGCTGCGCGCGACCTACAGGACACTTTTCGCCGTCACGCACCGCGACCGGCTGAAACAAGGCGGCGCATGGCTCGCGGCGGTTCCCGGCTCGCCCTATGCCGCGACGGCATTGGCCGCGCAGCACTACCAACGCGTCCACGATTTCCGCGGTACAGCCATTCGGCGCTATGTCTCGCCCTATGCCGCGACCCACTACGCGGCCGAGCTCGACCGCGCAGGAAATGGCCGAACTGGCATTTGAAAACAGGGGGGGATTTCCTGCCCGCGATCGACACATTGCTGCGGCTGCGCCGGTCAGGGGCCAATGACCATTCCGTCGTGTTTCTGGTCAACCGGGCGCTTGATGTCGCGCCGGGGCGTTACGCCCTGCTTCTTGGGCTTGAGGCGCTGGATCCAAGCTGGGGAGGCAGCCTTGCCGAAATCGCCGGGCTTTGTGCGGGCGCCGCCTCAAAGATCCCCGACTACAGCGAGGACCTGTGCATGATCGACACGGTCTTCTGGCTGGACCTGTATGGGAATCTGCGTTTCGCGGCGCTGAAACTGCTTGAGAAACGCGACGAGGAGTTTCTCGGCTATGCCCGCCTCCACGCCTACTTGAACGAATGGGGCGACCGACCCGAAGCGGCACGGGAAGCCATGCGGATCGTGCGGGCGCAGGGCGGTGACACCAACGCATTCACCCTGAGCGTCATCGCAACCCAGTTCGGGCAAACGGATTTCTACGACGAGATGATGGTGAAGGCAGAGCAGGCCCAACGTGTGCGCCTGCTCCACTCGCCGCAGGACAGCAGCACCCTTCTGTCGCTGGCCGAAGACCTGCTGCAAAAGGATATGCGGGGGATTTGCAGGCGGCCCCGGCAGAATTGCTCGACCTCTGGCGCGAGACGCTGGAGCTTTCGGCCTATCGCGGCGATGTCTGGCTGCTGGGCAGCCACTTCGACAGCGCCGTGAACGGTTTCTGGGATTTCGAGCGGCGCAAGCCTTTCTTCGAGAATGCGGTCTATTACAGCAACTACCGGCCCTGGGCATTCAGCGAATACATGGTGTTCCTTGGCCAACTGCACGATATCGCGACAAACCCGATGATCCGGCTGCCCGACGGCATCGAATTCGACGACGAGAAGGTCGGAGCAGCGACATCCTGTGAGTTGGTGCGGGCGCTGCGGTTCTTCCAACAGGCCTGCGAGATCGACCCCCGCGACAGGGGGGGCCGCACCTTCGGTGTCGTCGAAGTGGCGATCGAGAAGGCCAACAAGCTGATGACGCAGGACAGCTGCGAGAACGAACGCACCGCACCGCTTGAGGATCTGGCCTGCAAACCGGTGCCGGTGGCGCATTTCACAGCAGTAGCAGGCAAGTAGGGTACCTTAGTCGGCAACCCATCCAGCCGCCACCAGCAGCCGCACCAGATCGGCAGCGCTGGTGGCGGTCATCTTGTCCATAACGTTATGGCGGTGGATCTCGACCGTCTTCTGGCTGATCCCCAGATCGGCCGCGATCTGCTTGTTCAGCCGCCCGGCCAGAACGGCGCGCGCGACCTCTGCCTCGCGCGTGGTCAGGCTTTCGATGCGGCGAGCCAGCGCGGCACGCTCGCGCTCGGCCCCGGCACGGGCACGGCTCTGCGCGAGGGCCTCGTTGATGCGGCCCACCAACGCCATTCCGTTCACGGGCTTTTCGAAGAAATCCATCGCTCCCGCACGCATCGCGCGCACCGCCATCGGCACATCGCCATGGCCGGTAATCATGATGACGGGCAAGGGACAGCCGCGGCGGCCCAGCTCGTCCAGAAGCTCAAGCCCGGTCATGCCGGGCATGCGGACATCGGCCAGAATGCAGCCCACCGTCTGATCGCCCAGCCGGTTCAGAAGATCGGCCGCGCTTGCATGATCGCGCGTCTCAAGCCCCAACGACGAGAGCAGGAACCCAAGCCCCTCGCGCGCGGCACGGTCGTCATCGACGATATGGATCACGGCCTTTTCGCTCATGCCTGCACCCTTTCCGGCAGCCAGATCACCACCCGCAAACCCGGACCATCGCGGGGCGTTTCCGCCCGCATCCAGCCGCCATGCGCCTCGACGATAGAGCGGGACAGTGCCAGCCCCAGCCCAATCCCCTCGGCCTTGGTGGTATAGAAGGCCTCGGCAAAGTGGTCCATCGCAGCGCTGTCCATACCCTGCCCCCAATCGCGTACCGAAAGGCATACTCCCGCGCCCTCGGCGGGATCGGCACGCCGGGTGGCCTGGATCGTCACGCAGCGATCCTCGGGCGGGGTTTCGCCCATCGCATCGAAAGCGTTCTGCACGATGTTCAGCAAGACCTGTGTCAGTTGCACCTTGTCGGCCATGACAAGCGGCAGATCGGGGTCGCAGGTAACCTGAACCTCGATCCCGGAACGATGCGCCGGTGCGTAATAGAGCGCGGCGCATTCTTCAAGCAGATCACACAGCGCCATGGGCGCCATCTGGCTTTCTCGCTTGCGCACGAAGGCACGGATGCGCCGGATCACCGTCGCTGCGCGCCCGGCCTGCGCAGCGATCTCGCCCGAGGCGCGTTCCATGTCCTCGGGGGTGAAGCGCCCCGCCTTCAGCCGCACGAGACAGCCCTGCGCGTAGTTCGAGATCGCGCTGAGCGGCTGGTTCAGTTCATGGGCAATGGACGAGGCCATCTCGCCCAGGATCGACAACCGCGCCACATGGTCGAGTTCGCGCCGGTGCAGTCGGTCGGCCTCTTCCGCGCGCTGCCGCTCGGCCATCTCTTCGACAAGGCGGGCATTCGCTTCGTTCAGCGCGCGGGTTCGGCGGCGCACCAATGTCTCGATCCGCACAGAATAAAGCGCCCAGAAGGCAAGAGCAAAGCCAAGCCCAATCAGCCAGTCCCGGTAATCGGCGATGAATTCGCGCAAGGATACCGGGCCGGTGCGCGCATAAGGCCCGATCTGAAGCTTGCGCAGCAGGTCGTGCACGGGCTGGTAATCCAGCGGCACGGTCCAGCGGTTGCCCTCTTGCATCTGCAAAAGCGCCACTGCCACCTGTTTTGCCAGTTCCGGGGGCGTGCGGGATGTCTTGGCAAAGGGCCAGCCGGGATAGACCGGGCTTGAGACCGCGCATGACGTATCCGCGGACGGGCGCAGCGCGAAGGCGTGCAGTGCCCCGTAACGGGCGGGATCGACGCGCTGCAATTCCTCCAGCGTACAGGCGCGCAGAACCGCCGCGTCGGCCTGACCGTCAAGCACCGCCCGAGCCGCCGCCTGCATCGGATAGCCGGTCACGACCAGATCGACCTTACCCGGAAGCGCGGTATCGACATCGACCATCTCGGACCAGATCAGCTGGAACCCCCCAAAGGCCTCTGGCGCGATGATGGCAAGGCGCCGGCCCGAAAGATCGGCAAGATCTCGCAGCCCTCCGGCTGTCACCAATGTCGAGGCGACGGGCTGGTCATCCTCGATCGTGGCGATACGGCTGATACGATAGCGATATTCCAGTTCGGCATAATTGCCGGGATTGGTCAGCACAAAATCCAGCTCACCATCGGAAAGCGCCGTTTCCAGGCGATGGATATCCAGCGCCTCGAAACGGAAATCATGATCCGGCAGCGCGGCATCCAGCGCCCTTTCCGTGGCGTCCCAATGGCTCAGGGAATGTTCCGAACCCAAGTAGTCCAACACCCCGATACGCAAGATCTGCTCGGCGCGCGCAGGCACGCAGAACACCAGCGCCACGCCCAGCACAGCCATCGGCAATCGCCCGGCCCGCGCCTTGGTCGGCCACCAGATTGCGGGTAGAAATCCTGTCACGTCCGCTTTCCTGCCCCGAACGCCCGGTCAGCGACCGGGCCAGCATGCGAGCCAGATGAACAGATTGCACCGCCATGGTCAAACCGGCAGGGCTGGCTATGAGCGACGCGGTGGCGGGGCGCGACAGGTGCCGACGGCTGCACCCGGACATGCTATTCTTCCCTCCGGATTGCAGCGAGGAGGGGACGCGATGCCCGGCAAGCAAATCGCGGTGGAAGCCATTGTTGCAGCCCCGGTCACGGTGACATGGCAGGCATACACGACGCCCGGAGACATCACGCACTGGAATGTTGCATCGGATGACTGGCACCGCCCTTCGGCATCGGTGGACCTGCGCGAAGGCAGTAAGTTCGTGTCACGGATGGAGGCACGGGATGGTGGCATGGGCTTCGATTTCGACGGCACCTACACCGCAATCGTCCCGCATGAGCCCATTGCCTATACATTCGGCGGGCGCGAGGCCGTGGTCTAATTCAGTTCCGCGGAAAACGGCATATCCATACGTGTGACCTTCGATCCCGAAACTGAGCACTCGTCCGAACAGCAGCGCGACGGCTGGCAGGCGATCCTTGATAATTTCGCCCGCCACGCCGCGTCGAAACAGACCTGAACGACAGCCGCGCCAGATCGATCGTGTCGGGCGCGGCGCCCCTGTTCAGCGAGCAAACCGCATGGGCAGGGTAAACGAATAGCTCGCCTCGCCCAGGCCCTTTGGTGCGGCGGGAAACCGGCCCGCCGCCCGCACGGCCTTGATCGCGGCCTCGTCCAGCGCGGCATTTCCCGAAGACCTTGCCACCGACACGCCCGAGAGCGCCCCCGCCCGGCTGACCGTCAGGTGAACGGTCACGGTGCCAGCAGCCCCCTGAGCCGCCCGGGGATAGGATTTCCGCCGTTCGATGCGGCTGCGGATCGCGGCCCCCCAACCGGCCTTCAAATCGTTGACGCGCGCCTTCGACAGGGTGGCCGACTGGGCCGACCCACCGACGCCGGCCTGAGCACCGCCACCCGATCCGGCGGCCTGCTGCGCGGGCCGGGCTGCGGCGGCGGGCTGCTTTTTCTTTGCCGCCGGTTTCGGCTCCGCCTTGGGTTTGGGTTTCGGCTTGGGCTTTTCCTCCACCTTCTCGGGCTCGGGTTCCGGCTTTGGCGGCGGAGGCGGGCTGACCGAGGGCAGCGCTTCGGACAGTTGCGGCACTTCAAGCGCCTCGGTCATCTGCACCGGCGGCGGGGCGATCTCGGGCGGGGTATCAAGGCTTGGAGGGGGCTCGAAGGCCTGCGGCACCTCCGGCTCGGGCGGAGTTTCCTCCACCACTTCCGGCGGCTTGTCCCAATCCTCGACCAGTGCCGCGATCGAGGCATCGGCAGCCTGAAGCGACACGAGGTCTTCGCCCCCCGCACCGGCCGAAACCGCCCCGGCCTCGTCCGGCCGAAGCGCGAAACCCGCCATATGCAGCCCCAGCGCCGCCGCGACCGCAAGACCAGCCTGCCAACGCCCCCCAGTCATGGCCCGTCCCCGGATCTGGCCACCAGTTCCATCTGCGCAAAGCCGAGTTGCGAAAGCTCGGGCAGCAGCGCGGCAAGCCGGGCTGCGGGAAGCGCGGCATCGGCACGGGCGGTCAACCGAGCAGGCATCGCCACGCAATCGCTTTCGGCGCAATAGGCCTCGCGCGCGGCGCTTAGGGCGGCAAGCGCCGCCGCCTCTCGTGCCTCGCCATAGCCAAGCGCACCCTCGGGCCCGACATAAAGCGTGAACTCGCCCTGCGCCTCGGCCTCGGCCTGTGCCTGGGGGGGCAGAACCTCGAAGGGTTCGGGCGGGGTCATGCGGGCCGAGATCAGGAAGAAGATCAACAGAAGGAAGACCACGTTGATCATCGGCAGCAGGTTTTCCTCGCGGCGGCGGCGGGGGGCGTCCCGAAAATCCATCGCCTACTCCACCAGAACCAGACGGGTGAACCCGGCCGCGGCCAGATCGTCCATCACCGCGACAAGGCCCTGCAACGTCACGCCGTCGCGCGGGCGCAGGACGATCGCGTCATCGGGGCCCTGCATCAGCGCGGACAACCCCGCCTCAAGCGCCTC
Organism: Rhodobacter maritimus; assembly: GCF_058747975.1. Lineage (NCBI taxonomy): Bacteria > Pseudomonadati > Pseudomonadota > Alphaproteobacteria > Rhodobacterales > Rhodobacter > Rhodobacter maritimus. The sequence continues at coordinate 3,038,673 of NZ_CM179095.1, forward strand.
GGGGGCGATGGCGACGCCGTTAAGCGTCAGGCCGTCTTCGCGCAGCTCGACCAGGCGCGGCGGGCCGGAATATCCGCCCCCCGCCCCGGCCGCCGCCAGCGGAAGGGCGTGATCGACACCGAAACGCGAGGCCAGCATGAAGAAGACCAGCAGCAGGAACACCACGTCGATCATCGGCGTCAGATTGGGCCGCCTGCGCGGCCTGTCCATACCGAAAGAAATCATTCCGCGGCCTGTCTGATCCGGTTTTCGACATGGGTGCCGTGCAGGATGCGGGTCGCGGCATCCTCCATGTCATGACGCAGGCCGTCCATGACGCTTTCGAACCAGGTCAGCGCGACCGAGGCGGGAATGGCCACCGCCATGCCCGCGGCGGTGGTCAGAAGCGCCTCCCAGATGCCGCCGGCCAGGGTGGCGGGATCGGCGCGGCTGCCGGCTTCCTGCAAGGCCTGGAACGCCGCGATCATGCCGGTGACGGTGCCCAGCAGGCCCAGAAGCGGGCCGATCGTCGCGGCCAGTTCAAGCCCGCGCAACCCGGCCCGCGCCCGGTTCAGAAGCTTGCGCGCGACGCGCCCGGTTTCGGCCTCGGCGGCCTCGCGGTCCAGCGCGGGGTTCAGCGCGGCCTCCATCGCGGCATGCACAAGCTGCGCGCGCAACGACCTGCGCTTTGCCACCACGGCCACCGCATCGGCCGTCCGGCCCTTGCGCCACAGATCCAGCGCGGCCTCGCTGTGGCGCCCACCCGACCATGCCCCGAAGGACATCAGCCGCATCGCCTTCCAAAGGATCAGCGCGATGGTGGCTACGGACAAGACGGCGATGGCCCACATCGCAAGGCCACCCATATCAAGAAAGGCAAGCATGCGGCCAAGCGTGTCTTGCATGAGCGGGGCGGATGTCGGGACTGCGGGTTCCATATGCACTCTCTTGAGGCTTCTCTTATGCTGCTACTGTTCATGACTGATTGCGTCAACGAAACATGCCATGACGCGACACAGTGCCACCGACCAACGGATGTCGGCGCGCGGCCTTCCTTAGCATGGGCAGGCGGGGCGGCACACCGCCCCGCCGCGGTTCAGAAGCGATAGTTCGCCGTCAGGCTGACGGTCCGGCCCGGCGCTTCCACCGCGTCGATCGCACGACCAGGGAAATCTGGATAGGTGCCGCGCGCGACATAGGTTTCATCCAGAAGGTTATCGATCGCAAGGCGCAGGGACAGACCATTCATACCCACCGGCGTCCATTCGCCATAAAGGTCGATCACGGTGTAGTCGGGCTGCGCCAGATATCCCCCGGCCAGCAGCGCCACATCGTCAAGTTTCAGCGCATGTTCCACGCTGGCGCCGACAGTCAAATCCAGTTGGTCGATCCGGTGATCGGCAAAAAGCGACACGGTGGTGCCCATCGGCGCAGCATCGGTTGCACCGGGCAAGACCGTGGCACTGTCGAAGGTGACATCGGCATGGCTGATCTTGACCCCGGCGCGCCCCGTATCCCAGCCATAGGCCAGCGAAAGCTCTGCCCCGCGCGAACGCAGGTCAGGCCCGCCCAGCCGCGTCGGAACCGTGGTGAAATCATATGCCACCGGATTGTGCAGCGTGGTGTCGAACAGTGTGACAGCACCTTCCCACGGCCCGTGCTCCAGGCTCAGGCCAAGCCGGTAATTCGCGGCCCAAGCGGCTTTCACGTCGGGGTCGTAGATGTAGTCACGGGCGTGAAACAGTGCCATCTCCCCCTGTTCGAGCCCCATCCAGCTGCGCCCCGCGGAGGCAAAGACCTGCACCCCGTCCGCGACCTCGTAGGTCAGCGTCGCGTTGGCCGAAAGCCCAGAATTGTCGAAGCTCTGGCCATCCATCGCATCGAATCTCTGCTTGTCGGCCCTGATCCCCGCCGAAAGGCCGAAACCCCGGCCCAGATCGAAATCGCCCTGAACGAAGACACCCGTCTGCCGCATGCTTTCCCGCACCATCGCGGCGGGAAGCGTCGGATAGGCAAAGCGTTCCAGGTCGGTATCGGCGCTCATGAAGTCGATGCCCGCGGTGATCTGGCCACTGCCAAGCGTGAAGCTGTTCTGGAACTTGCCGCCAAAGCTTTCGCTTTCCAGGTTGAAGGCCCCCGAAGGCCGGGCATAGCCGTTATCCGGCCGGTGTAGCGCGAAATCGTTGAACCACAGCTCTGCCACCGGATCCCAGCCGGCACTTGGCACAACGGTCGAATAGCGCAGCACGGTGGTCGTGCGCCGCATGTCGTTGCGGTTCAGCGGCAGCGCACCGCCAACCGTGTCCATGTTCATGCGCAGGGGACGGATCGCATCATCCCGGCTGTGATCGACCGACAGTTCCAGCCGGTGACCTTCTTGACTGGTATAGCCCAGCTTGAACAGGCCCGAGGCAAGCGCGGGCGCGGTGCCGCCCTGTTCGGCCCCATCGCCGTTCTCGTAGGCGTCGCCCTCATGCTTGCCCAGCATCGCCAGCCAGTCCCAGGCACCGCCGCGCCCATAGGCCGCAATCGTACCCTTGGCGCCATAACCGTTCGACCCGAACCCAAGCGAGACCCGCGCGCCGAAATCCTGGCCGTCCGACAGAAGGTCGGCGGCATCCAGCGTCTCGTAGCGCAGCGCCCCTGCACCGGTAGCAAAGCCCGCATCCGCCGACGCCACGCCGGGCCGAACCTGAACCGATTTCAGGAAGGCCGGGTCGATCTGCGAGGTGCCGCTGTGATGCCAGAAATTCCCCGGCTGGCGCGCACCGTCGACATTAACGGACAGCTTCGATTCCTCGAGCCCGTTCACATGGACCCGCTGCGAGGCCGCCGATCCGCCCCCCACGGCAATCCCGCTTTCGCGCCGGAAGACATCGCTCAGCGTTGAAGGTTGCAGCCGCTCCAGATCCTGCACCGTCAGTGACACGGCGCCCGCATCCGCGGTTTCCTCGGCGTTCTGGATCACGATCGCATCCAGTTCGGTGGCCTGTTGCGCCCCCGCCATGCCCGCCGCAAGGGCAAGCAGGCTCACGCCAAGCAAGATGCGTCCGTTGGATTTCATGTCAGTTCCTTTCGATGTGCATGGCGGATCAACCCGGATCCGGGTTGCGCCAATTCCGATTCTTATTGTAAGGATTTATTTAGCCGAGCCGCCCCCGCCCTGCCGCGGGAAGGTTTATGCCAGCAACGCAACAGGTTTTGCAAAAGAAGCAGGCACCCTTGGCACGCCATACAAACCACAACGAAGCCATGGCGCGCGCGCCGCGCGTTCCCGACATGCTGTTATGCCGGCGCCTGACCGGGGCCGATGTTTCGCGCAACGGGGACGTATATGTGCTTCGTGCCGGGGGCTGGAACGACATGGTCGTGCTGCGCCCCGAGGCCGGGGCCTTCGATCTTCCGGGCGGCATCAGCCTGCATTATGCGCGCGAGATGCAGGTGGCACACCTGGAGACAAGTGCCACGTTGCGTCCCTGCGTGTCCTTCAAGCTGTTTCTGGAAGGTGCGGTCGATGCCTGGATCGAGGACACCACCCTGCCGATGCCGCAACGTGACGGCACATCGGGCTGGATTGCCAGCGGCGCAATCGTGGCGCATCGCGGCCCGGTGCGGTTTCGGCGCCGGGCCGCGCGTGGCACGCATCTGGCCAAGGTCGTCATCGATATTCCACATACGTGGCTGCGCAGCACCCTGGCGGGGCCGGAACTTGCCGCGCTCGACAAGATCCTTGAGGCTGATCTGGTCGTGCTGCCATGGCAACCCGGCCCGACCGAGGTGGCCTTGGCCGAACGGCTTTTCCGGCTTCCCGCAGAGGCGCGCGATGGCATCGCGGCGCTACATGCACAGGGGATCACGCTTGCCCTGATTTCGGCTGTGCTTGATCAGGTGCTTGATCCGGCCGGCACGACACAGGATGCCCCCCTGCCCCGCGATCACCGCTGGCTGTGCCGGATCAACGACACGATCAACGGCCTGCCCGGCGGTCCGGTCAATGTCTCGGACCTCGCGGAAAAGATGAACCTTTCACCATCGACCTTGCAACGGATGATGCGCCGCGCGACGGGGCAAAGCGTGCAGGCCTTCGTCCGGCAGCGGCGTCTGGCCGAGGCGCGCCGCAGCCTTGCAGCGGGAACCGGTTCGATCGCGCAGATCGCATGGCAGGCAGGCTACAGTGCGACGGCGAATTTCTCGACCGCGTTCCGGCGCGAATTCGGGGTCTCCCCGTCGGCCGTCAGGGGCGACGCCCGCTAAAGGTGATGCAGGACCAGCGGGCGCCCCTCGAACTCGGTCACACGCAGATCCATGTCGTAAAGCGCCCCCAGCCTCGGCGCGGTGAAGACCTTGGCGGGGGGGCCTTCGGCCACCACGCGCCCCGCCTTCAGCGCGATGACATGGTCGGCCCATGCCGCGGCGTGGTTGATGTCATGCAGCACCACCACGACCGAACGTCCGGTCGCCCGCAGCCCCACCAGTTTCGCCATAACCGCGCGCGCGTGGGCCATGTCGAGCGCAGCCAGAGGCTCATCCAGCAGCAACCAGTCCGCGCCTTGCGCAAAGGTCATGGCAATGAAGGCCCGCTGACGCTGCCCGCCGGACAGTTCCTCGATGAACCGCTCGGCAAGGGGCGTCAGGTCCAGCGCCTCCAGCGCGGCGCAGACATGGGCCGCATCTTCGGGGCGCGGGCGGCCCTGGTGATGCGGCCAGCGGCCGAACGCCACCAGTTCGCGCACCCGAAGCCGGCTGCCAAGCGGGTTCGACTGCGACAGGATCGCCATCCGGCGCGCAAGCAGATGGCTTGGCGTGCGGGTGATATCGTCGCCATCCACCTCGATCCGGCCCGCCTGCAACGCCTGCAACCGCCCGACAAGTGTCAGAAGCGTGGATTTTCCCGCCCCATTCGGCCCGATCAACGCGGTCACCTTGCCCTTGGGAACATCCAGGTCGACATCCGACAGGATCGCGGTGTTGCCAATCCGATGGCCGACATTGCGAAGCGAGATCATCGCACCTTCCCCTTCAAAAGCAGCCACAGGAAGAACAGTCCGCCCGCGAACTCGATCACCACCGACATGGCCGATTGCAGGCCCAGAACACGCTCGAACACGGTTTGTCCGGCCACCAGGGTGATCCCCGCGATCAGGATCGCCATGGGCAAAAGCGTCGCGTGCCGCGCGCTTCGGCCCAGTTCATGCGCAAGGCCCGCGACGATCAGGCCCAGGAAGGCCATCGGACCGACCAGCGCCGTCGAGACCGAGACCAGCACCGCCACCAGCGCCAGCACCAGAAGCACCAGCCTGTCATGCGCCAGCCCGAGCGAGACCGCGAGCGGCCGACCAAGCGCCAGTACGTCCAGCCGTGGCGCAAGGTGGAAGGCGGCAGCGATCGCGGCAAGGCACAGCGCACCCCCCACCGGCAAGAGCGCCGTTTCAACGCGCGCAAAGCTGGCAAAGCTTGCCGCCTGCACCACGGCATAGGCATTCGGGTCGATCACCCGCGCCAGAAACCCTGCGGCCGAGCGGAAAAGCACACCAAGGATCACCCCGGTCAGCACAAGACGCGCAATATCCTGCCCTGCACGTCCCAGCAGTGTGCCGAAAAGCGCAAGCGCGGCCACGACCATGACCACCACCTCGGCCGCGAATTTCACCTCTCCTCGAAGGGTGGCAAAGCCGGTCAACCCCAGCACGGCCACAAGCGCGGTCTGCATCAGGATGTAAAGCGCGTCATATCCCATGATCTGCGGCGTCAGGATGCGGTTGCGCGTCAGCGTCTGGAAAAGCACGGTCGAGACCGCCACCGAGGCTCCCACCAGCAGCATCCCCGCCAACCTGCCCGCCCGCAACGACAGGACGAACTGCCATCGCGGCCCAAGGCCCGGCAGAAGGTAGGCCGCCGAACACAGGCACAATGCGGCACCAAGAAGAACGATCCGTTTATCCATGCGTGGGCTCTCGATACAGCAGCCACAGGAACAGGGCCGAGCCGATCACCCCCAGTACCGTGCCCACCGGAACCTCGTAGGGGTAGCGCACAAGCCGCCCGACGATATCGCAGGCAAGAACCAGCACCGCGCCCCCCGCCGCCGTAACCGGCAACGTCGCGCGCAGGTTGTCGCCCAGACGACGCGCAACGATATTGGGCACCACAAGCCCGACAAAGGGGATCAGACCGACTGTCACGATCACCAGCGCAGTGACCGTGGACACCACCACCAGGCCCAGCCGCATCACCGCATCGGGGTTCAGTCCCAGCCCCGTGGCCGCGGCACGCCCCAGCCCCAGAATGGCGAAGCGATCCGCCGCGAACCAGGCAAGGGCGGCCGCCGCTCCGGCCAGCCACAAGAGCTCGTATCTGCCGGCGATGACGCCCGAAAATTCGCCCGTCATCAGCCATATGCCGACAAGCTGAAGCAGATCGGCCTGCCAGCCGACGAAGGTGACCACCGCCCCCAGAACGCCCGACAGCACGATCCCCACAAGCGGCACCATCAGCACCTCGCGCGGGGGCAAGCGGCGGATCAGGCGCAGGAAAAGCGCGGTGCCCGCCATGGCGGAAAGGCTCGTGACCAGCATCTTCGTCCAGACCGGGGCATCCGGTGCGATCAGCGTAACTGCAAGCAGGCCAAGCGCGGCGCTTTCGGCCGTGCCGGTCGTGCCCGGCTCGACAAATCGGTTGCGCACAAGCTGCTGCATCACCACGCCGGCACTCGCAAGCGCTGCCCCCGTCAGGATTACGGCCACGGTGCGCGGTAGGCGCGAAACGGTCAGGATCAGCACCGTTCGCGGGTTGCCGTCCGGAAACGACCAGTCGGGCTGAGCGGCGCCGATCAGAAGGCTGGCCACCGAAAGCGGCAGCAAAAACAGGGCAAGGAACAGGGCGGAACGCATGGAAGGCCTCGACGGGGTTGCGCCGGGTGTCACCTGGCCCGGAAAGCCGCGGTGATTTCGTCAAGGGTCCGTGTCATGGCGGTATAACCGCCGCCCGCGATATAGACCGGTGCGGCCGAGAGATAGACGATCCGCCCGGCCTTGCCCGCCTTCGTTCCCGCCACCAGCGGATTGTCCAGCGTGGACGCGGCCGAGCCGGCCTCACCGATGGCCGCACCGCGGTCGATCACGATGAGCCAGTCAGGATCGGCCTCGGCGATAAATTCGAACGACACGGCATCGCCATGCGTCGCGGGATCAAGCTGCTCATGCGCCTCGGGGAGGCCAAGCGTGCTGTGCAACCAGCCAAAACGCGAACCTCTGCCATAGGCCGAGATCTTGGGGCCGTTGGTCTGGACGATCAGCGCGCGGCCCTGGCCTGCAACCGCCTCTTGCGCCTCGGCCAGCCGGGCATCATAGGCCGCAGCCAGCACTGCGGCCTCGGCCTGCCGGCCAAACAATGTGCCATAGGCCTCGATCCGCGCGCGCCCTTCGGCGGGGATGTCCGTTGCGATCGTCATGTCGATCACCGGAGCAATCGGCGCAAGTGCCTCTGCCTGAGGCGCAGAACGCCCCCCCACGATGATCAGATCCGGGCCAAGCGCGGCCAATGCCTCCAGGTCGGGTTCGAACAGGGTGCCGACAGGCGTTGCCTCAAGCCCGGCAAGATAATCGACATAAAGCCGGGACGGGATACCCGCCGGGGTAATGCCAAGCGCCAGCAGCGTGTCGATCGCAGCAACGTCGAATACCGCGACACGGGAGGGCGTAGCCGGAACGGCAACCTCGCCCCGTGCGGTCGGGACAGAGACATTGCCGGCAAGAGCTGGCATGGCGAAGGCAAGGGTCACAGCCAGAAGGCCGGACAGGCGAAGACGATTCATCTGCATCTCCTGTGCGGTTGGCGTGTGGCTGTGGATCTGGCTTCACGCGGTTCCTGCCGATAGCGCCTTGCGCGCACGAGGTCCAGACGTTAATCAGATAAAAACAATAAGGAATTGCAGATGCTCGTCTCAACCGCATATTACCCCACGGAAAACGCGTCGAAATATATCCAGCAGCTGTGCAAGCACTTCGCGCACAAGGTCGAAGCCGGCTATGCCGATAACCGTGGCCACGCGGCCCTGCCCCCCGGTCCGGCCGAGATGATCGCCGATCCGGCGGGCCTGACGGTGCGGGTCAGCGCGCCCGATCTGAAGGGGATCATCCAGGCGCGCTTTGCAATCGACAGCCATCTGGTGACATTCGCGCATCGGGAAGGCTTCTCGGGCCTCACCTGGATGCTGGAAACACCGCCGGCCAACACTGCCTGAGCGTCGACCGGCCTGTCCCAGTGCCCCTCAGGCCACCGCGCGACGTTGCCGCCGCATCCGCGCAAGCCGCCGCAGGCCAAGCGAAATGCCAGTATAGACCAGCATGACCGCCGCCAACGAGGCAAGCCCCGCCACGGTCTGGCCGATCACGCCATAGATCTGTCCGGTATGGGCAAAGCGCAGCCACCGGCGCAGACGAGAGCCAAGTTGACCCGGCTGACCGGAGCCCTCAGACACTATCTCTGTGGTTGCGCGGTCAAGCACGATCTGGGTCTGTGCGGCGCTTTGAACGCCATTCCCTGCATCCATCGTCACCTGGAGATAGGCGGCCTCGGGGGCGGGCAGCGTGATCGAAGCACGCTTCCATTCCGGCACCTTTTCCGCCGCGCTTGCGATCAGCGCATCATAGCTTTGCGGATCGGCGGCCAGAACCGCACCCCGCAGCCCCGTGGGCAGGGCAGCATTTCCGCCCGGCCCGCCACGGCCCTGCGGCGCCTCTTCGCCCACTGCGGCATAGAGCAGGCTGTTCGCCCAGGGATAGGACATCACAACCCCCGAAAGCACGATGACAAACAACGGCACCAAGGCCCAGAATCCGAAAGCGTGGTGCCAGTTATAGTGCCGCGCCTGCGCCGAAGGCAGTCCGCGCCGAAATACCAGGCGCATCCGGATCAGGCCCCAGCGGAATGCCGGGGGCAGCCACAGGTAAAGCCCCGAAATCACAAGAAGCAGGAACACAAGGTTCGACGCCCCGATCATCGCACCCCCGACATCGGTCGGGCCGCTGAGGGACAACCAGCGATGCAATGCGGTGACCGAGGCGAAGAAGGCCGCGATCGCGGCCCCGGCATCCGGAAGCGTGGCCCCGGTATAGGGGTCAACCGCCACGCCCGAACGGCCAGAACGCAGCGAGGCTGGGGCGCCCACTTCGCGTGGCAGGATCAGTGTCTGGCCCGGCTCCGCCCCGCCTTCAAGCACGGCGGAGACCAGCATGTCGGGCCCCAGAGGTTCGCCCCCTGCCGGCACAGTAACGGCCTGTGCCACAGCAAAATCGGTGATCTGCGTCTCATAGGTCAGCACCACGCCCGTCACCGCCATCAACAGCACGAATACTCCGGCAGCTAGGCCCGCGGCCAAGTGCCCCCAGAACACGATCTTCCTGAACATCTCGTCTCTCCGGCTAACGGTTCTGCTTGCTTAACGCAGATGTCCGGCCGTTCCGTCGCCTGTATCACAGATGGGGGACGGATGCGGCAATATGACCGGCCGGAGGCAGGGTAGTGGAGATCAAGCAGGGTCAGGAGAACGGCAGCACCGGCGGCACCCGTTCGACAAACCGGCGGACAGGCGCCGTGCGGCGCCCTCATCCGTCCGCCGGGCTTCAATCGTATTTGCGCAGATCCTCGATCACCATGCCGTCATTGGGCAGGCTGCCCGGAGAGACAAGGTCGATCAGGGCCTTCATCTTCAGGCTTTCCACGACACCATCCAGGTATCGCGCCGGATCGTCTGCCGGGGTTTCGATGCGGACCGTCATCACGTCCATTTCGCCGTCGCGGCTGGCGATGACGCGGGCGCGCGTCACCTCGGGATGGGCTGCAACGAAGGCAGCCACCTGTTCGGGGCGCACGAACATGCCCTTGATCTTGGTGGTCTGGTCGGCGCGCCCCATCCAGCCCTTGATGCGCATGTTGGTGCGCCCGCAGGGCGATGCACCCGCCATCACGGCCGAAAGATCACCCGTGGCAAAGCGCACAAGGGGATAGTCGGGGTTCAGCGCGGTTACCACGACCTCGCCCACTTCGCCCTCGGGGACGGGGTCGCCGGTGCCCGGGCGCACGATCTCGACGACGACGCCCTCATCCACGATCATGCCTTCAAGCGCGGGGGATTCGTAGGCGATATTGCCAAGATCGGCCGTCGCATAGCATTGCAGGCAGGCAATCCCGCGCTGCGCATATTCCTGCCGCAACGAGGGGAAAAGCGCCCCGCCCCCCACCGCGGCACGGGTGATGCGCAGCGCGGTTCCCATTTCCTCGGCCTTGTCGAGAATGACCTTGAGGTAATCGGGCGTACCCGCATAGACCGTGGTGCCGATATCGGCCGCGGCGCGCACCTGCAATTCGGTCTGCCCGGTTCCCGCCGGAAGCACCGCCGCCCCGACCGCCCGCGCACCGGATTCGAAGATCATCCCCGCGGGCGTCAGGTGATAGCCGAAGCAGTTCTGCACGATGTCGCCCGCACCCACGCCGCAGGCATGCAGGAAACGGCCCATGCGCCACCAGTCATGCTCGGTGCCGCCCGGTTCGTAGATCGGGCCGGGGCTTTGGAAGATATGCGCGAAACCATGCGCGGGGCGCGTCGTCAGCCCCCCGAAAGGCGCACTTCCCTTCTGCGCCTGCCCAAGGTCGGATTTGCGCAGGACCGGCAGCCGCGCAAGCGCCGCGCGATCGGTGATTTCGGCGGGATCGACCGCACCGAGATGCGCCGCCATGCCGGGTGCGCGCAGCGCGGTTGCGATCGCCGCGGGCAGATCCTGCGCAAGCGCGGAGGCACGCGCATCGGCAGATCGGGTTTCGAGATTGTCGAAATACTGGGTCATGACGTCCTCTTCGGGGCTTGCCCGATCCTTTCCGCCTTGCATCGGCGGCAGTTCACCAAATCAATCCGCCCGCATTCCTCATGCCAGCCAGCGTTTGCGGCGGCGATAACTGCGCACATCGCGGAAGGATTTGCGGCCCTCGTCCGACATGCCCAGGTAGAATTCCTTCACATCGGGGTTTTCGCGCAGCGCCTGCGCCGGGCCGTCCATCACGACCCTGCCGCTTTCGAGGATGTAGCCGTAATGGGCATAGCGCAGCGCCACGTTGGTGTTCTGCTCGGCCAGAAGGAAGGTTACGCCCTCGCCTTCGTTCACGGCCTTCACGATCTCGAAGATCTGCTCGACCAGTTGCGGCGCAAGGCCCATCGAGGGTTCGTCCAGAAGGATCGTCTCGGGGCGGCTCATGAGCGCGCGGCCCATGGCCACCATCTGCTGCTCACCCCCCGAGGTATATCCGGCCTGGCTTTTGCGCCGTTCTTTCAGGCGCGGAAAATAGGAATAGACCATCTCGAGGTCCTTCATGATCTCGGCGCGCCCGTCCTTGCGGGTATAGGCGCCGGTCAGCAGGTTCTCCTCGACGGTCAGATGCTCGAAACAGTGGCGGCCTTCCATCACCTGGATCACGCCCTTGCGCACCAGATCGGCGGGCGACATGTCCTGCACGCGCTCACCGCGATAGATGATCGAGCCCTTGGTGACCTCGCCGCGTTCGGATTTCAGCAGGTTCGAGATGGCCTTGAGCGTGGTGGTCTTGCCCGCGCCGTTGCCGCCCAGCAATGCCGTGATGCCGCCCTTCGGAACCGAAAGGCTGACCCCCTTCAGCACGAGGATGACGTGATTGTAGATCACCTCGATATTGTTGACCTCGAGCAGGGCCTGTTCGGTTGTCGCTTCGGTGCTTTTGGCGGCGTCAAGCATGGCGTCCTCCGTGCGGGTAAAGTCCCCGGCCCGAAGGCCGGGGACAGATCGTCAGTTGCAGCGTTCGCTGATGCCGGCTTCCGCGGCATAGGCGGCCGAGTCCTCAAGAACCAGAGGCATCAGGACATCGTCATCAGGCGTGATGAACCCGGTGATGAGGTTCCACTTCTTGGCGGTGGCATCCCACTGCTGGAGCATCGCCGCACCCGGGCCGCCGTGATCGGCGCAAGAGGCCGCGAAGGGCTGGCCGAAATGCGGCAGGCCCAGTTCGGCCATACGCTCTTCGGTGATCTCGAGGTTCTCGAAGCCTTCGCGCATCTGCTCGGCGTTGATGGCCGAGGTTCCGGCGATCTCTTGCGCCTTACGCGCGGCCTCGGCGATCACCAGCGCGGCATACATGCCCCGCGAATAGAGCACGCTGCCCACCTGGTCGCCCGCACCCGAGGCCTTTCCGGCATCGTGCACATATTGCTTCAGATCCGCATAGACCGGGTAATCCATCCCGGTGCCGTGCATCGCAAGGCTCTTGTAGCCATTGGCGCCGTCGCCCGCGGGCAGCACGTCGTTTTCAGAGCCCGACCACCAGACGCCGATGAAGTTCTCCATCGGGAACTTGATGTTCGCGGCTTCCTGGACGGCGACCTGGTTCATCACGCCCCAACCCCAGAAGATGACGTAGTCGGGCTTTTCGCGGCGCACTTGCAGCCATTGCGATTTCTGCTCCTGACCGGGGCTGTCGATCGGCAGGGTCGAAAGCTCGAAGCTGTGCTTCTTGGACAGCTCCTCGAGCGTGCGGATCGGTTCCTTGCCATAGGCCGAGTTGTGATAGAGCAGCGCGATCTTCTTGCCCTCGAGCGAGCCGCCGTTCTCATCGAGCAGATACTTGATGGCCACCGAGGCGCCATCCCAGTAGTTCGCGGGATAGTTGAACACCCATTCGAACACCTTGCCATTCGCCGCCGAGGTGCGGCCGTAGCCGGGCGTGTAAAGCGGGATCTTGTCGGCCGAGACCTTGGGGATCAGCTGATAGGTGATCCCTGTGGACAGAGGGTTGTAGACCAGCGCGCCGCTTCCCTTGGTCGCCTCGTAGCATTCCACACCCTTTTCCGTGTTATAGGCGGTTTCGCATTCCGGAACCTGGACCTTTTCACCACCGATGCCGCCGTCGCGTTCGTTCAGCAGGGTGAAATAGTCGTTGAAACCGTCAGCATAGGGAATGCCGCCTGCCGCGAAGGGCCCAGTGCGGTAGCTGAGGTTCGGGATGACCAGATCGGCCATGGCGGGCGCCGCAGTAGCCGCGGTGATCCCGGCGGCCACAAGCGCGGTAAAGGTCTTCTTCATGAGTTTCTCCTCCCAGAGCGTAGTTGGTTCATTGCTGCCGGTTGCCCGGTTCTTCGGTCTCGGCCCGACCTCAGTGCGGGAAGGGCCAAAGTCTGAGTTTCTCCTTCGCCACGCGCCACAGCTGCGCGAGGCCATGCGGTTCGGCGATCAGGAACACCACGATCAGCCCGCCCACGATCATCAGCTCGATATGCGCGGCAAGGTCGGTCGGCCATCCAAGCTGCCCCACCAGAAGGTTCTTGAGCAGCACCGGAAGCAGCACCAGGAACGCCGCCCCGGCAAAGCTGCCGAAGATGCTGCCCAGCCCGCCGATGATGACCATGAACAGGATCAGGAAGGATTTCTGGATCCCAAACGCCTCGCCCACCTCGGCCGCACCAAGATAGACGGCGAAGAACAGCGCCCCGGCGATGCCGATGAAGAAAGACGATACCGCGAAAGCCGTCAGCTTCGTGCTCAGCGGGTTCACCCCGATGATCTCGGCGGCGATGTCCATGTCGCGGATCGCCATCCACTTGCGCCCCACGGTACCGCGCGTCAGGTTGCGCGCGATCACCGCCACGATGGTCACCATGATCAAGCAGAACATGTATTTCGCCGTGGCCGAGGTCTGCGCGCCGGTCACGAAGACCCCGAAGACCGTGCGGTCGGGCGCCGTGATCTGCCCCGAGGCCGAGTAGTTGTAGAACCACGGCACCTTGTTGAACAGCCACACAAGGAAGAACTGCGCCGCCAGCGTCGCCACCGCAAGGTAGAACCCCTTGATGCGCAGGCTGGGCAGGCCGAACAGCACCCCGACCCCCGCCGTGATCCCCCCGGCCAGAAGCACATGGATGAAGATCGAGACCTCGGGGAAGGCGGTCATCAGCTTGTAGACCGCATAGGCCCCCACCGCCATGAACCCGCCCGTGCCAAGGCTGACCTGCCCGGCATAGCCCACCAGGATGTTCAGCCCGATCGCCGCGATCGCATAGATCAGGAACGGAACGAAGACCGCATTCGCCCAATAGTCATTGATGAACAGCGGGATCACCCCGAAGGCCACCGCCAGCACCGCGTAATAGCGCAGCCGGTCGAACCTGATCGGGAATGTCTGGCTGTCCTCGCGGTAGGACGTTTTGAAATCACCCGCCTCGCGGTAGAACATCAGATCTTCCCCCCGTTCTCCATCGGGGGGCAGACGATCCGCGCCCCCGTCAGCAGCCGCGCCGGATGCGCAGCCAGGACCAAAGCCCCGCGCCCGCGCCCGCAGCCGCCAGTAGAATGTTTGTCATCTGCAATGCGACCGACTCGTTGGCCGGCGCGGCCAGGGCCAGCCATCCGAACGCCAATGCGGCGGCCCAGCCGATCGTGAACATCATTGCGCAACTTTTCATTCGCAGAACCTCTCCCAGGTTTCCGCGCGGCCGGAACGGGCCGCGCTTGCGTCCCTTTTCCCCGATCCGGGCCTCCCAACCCGTTTGCGATCAGATCTGCGGCAGATTGATGCATAACTTACACCCGCTCAATGATTTTTTCGCCGAACAGGCCCTGCGGCCGGAACACGAGGAACCCAAGCGCCAGAACATAGGCAAACCAGTTTTCCGTCGCGCCACCGATCATCGGACCCACGAAGAACTCGAACAGCTTCTCGCCCACGCCGATGATCAGCCCGCCCACGATGGCGCCGGGGATCGAGGTGAATCCGCCCAGCATCAGAACCGGCAGCGCCTTCAGCGCAATCAGAGAAAGCGAGAACTGCACCCCCGACTTGGTGCCCCACATGATCCCCGCGACCAGCGCGACGAACCCCGCGATCGACCAGACCAGGATCCAGATGAAGCGCAGCGAGATCCCGACCGACAGCGCGGCCTGATGGTCGTCGGCCACCGCGCGCAGGGCACGGCCCTGTTTGGAATACTGGCTGAACAGCGTGAGCGAGCTGACAAGGATCACCGCCACCACGGTCGCCACGATATCCAGATTGTCGATGAAGAACCCGTAGCCGAAGATCCGGTCGGTCACCGATTCCACCGTTTCCGAGATCCCCTGCGGCAGGCCGACATCCAGCTTCTTGATATCCGCGCCCCACATCACATCGCCCAGGCCTTCGAGGAAATAGGCAAGCCCGATGGTGGCCATGAACAGGATGATCGGGGCCTGGTTCACCAGATGCTTGAGAACAAGCTTCTCGATCGCGATCGCCAGCCCCACCATGACCAGCGCCGTCAACGCGATCGCCACGATGCCCGGAAGCTGCCAGCCGAAGCCGTGCAGGTTGGTGCCGAAAGCCGCGTTGATCAGATGCGCGAACGGCACCTGTCCGTTCTGCAACCCCACAAGCGTCAGCGCCGCAAACAGCGCCAGCACGCCCTGTGCGTAGTTGAAGATCCCGCTGGCCTTGAAGATGAGCACGAAACCCAGCGCGACCAGCGAATACATCACCCCGGCCATCAGGCCGTTGAGGGTGACTTCCATTGCGTAAAGCAGTTGATCCGGCATCTCGTCCCCCTCAGTCGTGCGACACGCCAAGATAGGCGTCGATCACATCCTGGTTGTTGCGCACTTCGTCGGGCGTTCCGTCCCCGATCTTCTTGCCATAATCCATCACGACGACACGGTCCGACAGGTCCATGACCACGCCCATGTCATGTTCGATCAGCGCGATGGTGGTGCCGAATTCGTCGTTCACATCCAGGATGAAGCGGCACATGTCCTCTTTTTCCTCGACGTTCATGCCTGCCATCGGTTCATCCAGCAGCAGGATCTTCGGCTCGGCGGCAAGCGCGCGGGCAAGCTCGACCCGCTTCTTCAGCCCGTAGGGAAGGCGCCCCACCGCCGTCTTGCGGATGTTCTGGATCTCGAGGAAGTCGATGATCTTCTCGACCTTCTCGCGGTGCTCGTGTTCCTCACGCGAGGCGCCGCCATACCAGAGCGCCTGGCTGAGCAATCCCGATTTCATCAGGGTGAGGCGCCCGGTCATGATGTTATCGAGCACGCTCATGCCATCGAACAGGGCGATGTTCTGGAAGGTGCGCGCGATGCCAAGGCGGGCCACCTCATAGGGTTTCATCGGGCCGCGCTTCACGCCCTTGAACCAGACCTCGCCCTCGGACGGAACGTAGAAGCCCGAGATGACGTTCAGCATCGAGGACTTGCCCGCGCCGTTCGGCCCGATGATCGCGCGGATCTCTCCGTCGCGGATGTCGAAGCTGATGTCCTTGATCGCCACCACGCCGCCGAAACGCAGGGTGATGTTCTTCATCTCCATCAGCACGCCGCCGATCTTGCGGCCGTCCGCGGTCACATATCCTTCGGTGGTGTCTTTCATTCCGCCGCCATCCTCTGTTCCGCGATCACCCTGGCATCCGCGATGTTCAGCGTTGCCTTGATCTTGCCCTTGCGGCCGTCCTCGTAGGTGACCTCGGTTTCGGTGTAGATGCTGTCGCGCCCGTCATAGAGCGCGGCGATCAGATCGCCGAACTTCTCCTCGATCACGTTGCGCCGCACCTTGCGCGTGCGCGTCATCTCTCCGTCGTCGGCATCCAGCTCCTTGTGCAGGATCAGGAAGCGATGGATCTGGCAGCCCGACAGCATCGGATCCTGCGCGACGCTCGCGTTCACCTCGTCGATATGGTTGCGGATCATCTCGTAGACCTTCGGATGACCGGCAAGTTCCTGATAGGAGGCGTAGGCGATGTTGTTGCGCTCGGCCCAGTTGCCGACCGCCGTCAGGTCGATATTGATGAAGGCGGTGCAGCGGTCGCGCCCGCTTCCGAACACCACGGCCTCAAGGATGTTGGGATAGAACTTCAGCTTGTTCTCGACATATTTCGGGGCGAACAGGCGTCCGTCGGCCATCTTGCCCACGTCCTTGGCGCGGTCGATGATGCGCAGATGGCCGGTGCCTTCCTCGAAGAAGCCCGCATCGCCCGTGGCGACCCAGCCCTCGGGGTCCTTGGTCGAGGCGGTGCTTTCGGGGTTCTTGTAATATTCGACGAACGTCCCCGGCGAGCGGTAGAACACCTCGCCGCTCTCGGCGATCCGCACCTCGACCCCCGGCGAGGGCACCCCCACCGTATCCGAACGCACCTGCCCGTCGGGCTGCTGGGTGATGAAGACGCTGGCCTCGGTCTGGCCGTAAAGCTGCTTGAGGTTGATCCCGAGCGAGCGGTAGAAATCGAAGATCTCGGGCCCGATCGCCTCGCCCGCGGTATAGCCCACGCGGATGCGCGAATAGCCAAGCGTGTTCTTCAGCGGGCCATAGACCAGCAGGTCGCCAAGGAAATAGGACAGCCGCTCGCCAAGGCCCACGGCCTCTCCGTCCAGGATCCTCGGCCCGATGCGGCGCGCCACGGCCATGTAGCGGTCGAACAGCCATTTCTTGAACCGGCCCGCATCCTCCATCCGGATCATGACGCTGGTCAGCTGGCCCTCGAACACGCGCGGCGGGGCGAAGAAATAGGTCGGTCCGATCTCGCGCAGGTCGGTCATCATGGTGGCGGCGCTTTCGGGGCAGTTCACGGTGAAGCCCGTCCAGTAGGCCTGCCCGATCGAGAAGATGAAATCGCCCACCCAGGCCATCGGCAGATAGGCCAGCACCTCGTCATTGTGGTTCAGCCGGTCGAACTCGGACGAGGCCTTCGCGGTTTCGATGATGTTGCGGTTCGAAAGCACCACGCCCTTGGGCTTGCCGGTGGTGCCCGAGGTGTAAAGCATCACGCAGGTCGAATCGTAGGTCAGTTCCGCGATGCGCGCGTCCAGTTCCTGCTCGTAGCGGTAATGACCCGCGCGGCCCTCGGCCTGCACGTCGCCCAATGCGTTCATGCGCGAATGGTCGTATTTCCGCATACCGCGCTTGTCGAAATACATCACATGCTGGATGTGGTGGATGCGGTCCTCGACCTCGACGACCTTGTCGACCTGCTCCTGATCGCCGCAGACCACGAAACGCGCGCCGCAATGTTCCAGAACATAGGCCATCTCTTCGGCGACGGCATCCTGATACAGCGGCACGGGAATGGCCCCGCACATCTGCGCGGCCACCATGGCCCAGTAATGCGCCGGCCGGTTGCGCCCGATGATGGCGACGTGATCGCCCCGCTCGACCCCGATGCTCAGGAAGCCAAGCGCCATGGCGCGGATTTCCTCGGCGGTCTGGGCCCAGGTCCAGCTTTGCCAGATCCCGAATTCCTTTTCACGATAGGCCGGCAGGCCGCCGTAACGCGCCACGTTACGCGCCAGAAGCGCAGGAATCGAATGTGCGGAGTCAACCGCCGCCTTCGCGTCAGACAATATTCCCTCCCCCCGCCGGTATGCCCGGCGTCCTTCAGCCATGGACGATTCCTCCGCCGCCCATTGCGTCACGCCTGAACGCTCGCCGTCAAACTTTTCCTGACTTTTTCGCAATTGTTACGAATTCTTTCAGGCGGCGATAGATGCTTCCAATCGCGGCCGGGGCGGTGCTAGCCATAGGAAAAGAGGCATGGCCATGACACCGGACGATCCGCGCGAACGCTTGACCCAGGCAGGGCTGAACCTGATCCAGCAGGCCCTGTCGATCTTTGACAGCGACCTGCGCCTTGCGGTGTGCAACAGCCAGTATCAGGTGATGTTCGACCTGCCCGACCGGCTGACCAGGCCCGGCACCTCTTTCGAGGAAACCATCCGCTATCTGGTCGAGCGCGGCGAATACGGCCCGCAGCCCGATCTTGAACAGGCCGTGCGCATCCGGGTCGAACAGGCCCGCGCGTTCGAGCCCCATTACATGGAGCGGATGCGCGCCAATGGCCGGACCGTCTCGGTCGAGGGGTCGCCCCTGCCGCAGGGCGGATGGGTGACAGTCTATACCGACATCACCGAGATCAAGCGCCAGGAGATGCTGTTGCGCGCCCGCTCGGAAGAGCTGTCGGGCCAGGTTCTGGACCATGCCGAGGCCCTGGCCGGCGCCAACCGCGCGCTTGGCGCCACCAATACCGCGCTGGAAGAGGCCAAGCGCCAGCTGACCGCGATCGAGGCCCGCACCCGGCAGGTGACCGAGATGATGCCCGCGCATATCGCCCATCTGGACCGCGACCTGCGCTACACCTTCTCGAACCGGCGGCTTTCGGCGGTCATGCCGGGCAGCCTGTCCGATATCGTCGGGCGCTCTGCCGCCGAGGCGCTGGACCCCGCGACCTATCTGCGCCTTGAGCCGGCCCTGCTGCGCGCCCTTGCCGGCGAGGCCAGCGTGATCGAGATCACGCATGAGCCGTCGGGGCGGCGCATCCGCATCGCCTTCACCCCCGATCGCAGCGGCGATGACGATGCCATCCTTGGCGTCTATGTCCTGTCTACCGATGTCACGCAGGAAACCCAGGCGCGCGCCGCCCTGGCCCAGACCGCCAAGCGCGAACTGGCCGCGCAGCTTTCCTCGGGGCTGGCGCATGATTTCGCCAATCTGCTGACCATCATCCTTGGCCTTCAGGGCAGGCTGGACCGCATGGAGGCCCTGCCCGGCGAGGCGCAGGATCTGGTGCGCGCCACCCTTGCCGCGGCGCGGCGCGGGGGCACGCTTCTGGAACGGCTGGCCGCCATCTCGGGCCCGCGGGAACTGCGCCCCCAGCCCGTCGTGCTGGCAAGCCTTCTGGCCGATCTTGCCGCGATGGCGGGCCCGACCCTTGGCCCGAAGGTCGGGTTGGAGATTGACGTGGAGGCCCTCGATCAGCCGATCCTTCTGGACCCCGGACCCTTGCAGGACAGCCTTCTGAACCTGATGCTGAACGCGCGCGATGCGATCGGCCCCGCGGGCGGCCTGATCCGCCTTGAGGCCCATGCCCTGCGCGACACATGGGCCGAGATCGCGGTGAGCGATACCGGACCGGGCTTTTCGGACGAGGCGCTGGAACGCGGGCTCGATCCGTTCTTCACCACCAAGGGCGGCGAGGGGTCGGGCCTTGGCCTGTCCATGGTCTATGACCAGACCAAGCTGGCCGGCGGCACGGTGCGGCTGGAAAACACCGGCACCGGCGCGCGCGTCACCCTGCGCCTGCCGCTGCGCCCCGCCGAGGCGCCGGGTACGCCGATGCTGGTGCTTCTGGTCGAGGACAACGAGGAGATCCGCACCGAGGTGCGCGAGATGCTGCGCCGCCTTGGCCATTCCGTGCTGGAAACCGCAAGCGCCGACGAGGCCGAAGCCCTTGCCGCGCTGCCCGAGATCGGGATGGTGCTGTCCGACATCAACCTGCAAGGAACGCGCAGCGGGGTGGATCTGGCGCAGGCGCTCGGCGGGCGGGGGCTGGCGGTCGGGCTGATGACCTCGCTTCCGCCCGGCGATGCGACACGCGCCCGAGCGCCCTGTCCGGTGCTGCAAAAACCCTTTACAGAAACGGAACTCGCCGCCTTTCTCGCGGCGACCGGAGTGCATGCATGACCCCATCCGCCCAAGCCCCCCATGTCGCCATTCTGGACGACGAACCCGAAATCCGGCGGATGCTGTCGGATACCCTGGAAGAGGCGGGCTTTCGCACCACCTGCTACGGGCGCGCAACCGAGTTCGAGGCCGGGCTGAAGCGCACCGCCCCCGATGTCTGCCTGGTCGATCTTGGCCTGCCCGACCGCGACGGCCTGGCGCTGGTCCATCGGCTCGCGCTGGAATCGGGCGCGGCGATCATCATCATCTCGGGGCGGGCGCAGGTGCAGGACCGCGTCACCGGGCTTGAGCTGGGCGCCGACGACTACATCATCAAGCCCTTCGATCCCGCCGAGGTCGTGGCCCGCATCCGCGCCCGGCTGCGCAAGGGCCGCGGCGATACCCCGCAGCAGGCGCAAAGCGCACGGTTCGCCGGCTGGACCGCGCATTTCGAACGCTATGTGCTGATCGATGCCAAGGGCAACGAGGTGCCCTTCTCGCATGCCGAGGGCGAGGTGCTGCGGCTGTTTCTCGAAAGCCCCAACCGGCTGATCTCGCGGGCGCAGATGCAAGAGGCGCTTGGCGGCGCGGCCAGCGAAAGCTTTGACCGGGCGATGGATGTGCGGATCTCGCGGTTGCGCACCAAGCTGGGCGAAGATCCGAAGAACCCACATCTTATCAAGACGATATACGGCGCTGGCTATATCTTTCTGGGGGATGTCGCCTGGGGGTGAAGATTCCTCTGGCCCCGCCGCGCCGCTTCTGATTCTTTAGGGATGAAACCTGACCGGAAGGCACTGCCATGCTGACCCTCATCCTGCATCGCGGGGCGCGCGGACGCCCCCTGCCCGCGCGATCGTTCTATCGCGTCGAGGTCGCCGACAACCTTTTCGGGGAATATTCGGTGCTGCGCGAATGGGGGCAGGCGGGGCGCCGCGGGCGCCAGAGCCTGAGCTGGTTTTCCAACCTGCGCGATGCGGTGCTGGCCGCCGATAGCTGCCACCGCCGTGCGCAGGCCCGCGGATACCATCTGACCGAACGCCGGCTGGCGCAGCGCTAGGGGGCCATGATGACGGTGCATTGGTGCGGAACGGGGCTGTCTTCGGGGCCGGGCCTGCGCAGGTTGCTGGATGCGGGCCATGACATCCGGCTTTGGCATATCGACGAAAGCGCCGCGCGCGCCCTTGTCGCCCCGCGCAGCGCCCTGTTGCGCGACTTCTCGGAAGAGGCGCTTGCGGCCGAGCTGCGCCCCGGCGACATCGTGGTTTCCATGCTGCCGCCCGAGATGCACCTGCCGCTGGCCCGGATCGCGCTGCGCGGCCGGGCGCATTTCGCCTGCTCGTCCTACATCACCGAGGGGTTGCGCGCGCTTGACACCCCCGCGCGCGAGGCCGGGGTGGCGCTTGTGGCCGAGGTCGGGCTTGATCCGGGCATCGACCATCTGATGGCGCATGACCTGGTGGCCGATTACCGCGCCAGCGGCAAGGTGGCGCCGGGCAACACGATCTCGTTCCGGTCCTGCTGCGGCGGGGTTCCGGCGGTTCCGAACGCCTTTCGCTACAAGTTCAGCTGGTCGCCGCTTGGCGTTCTGCGCGCGCTCCGGGCGCCGTCCCGCTCGATCCGGCATTTCTCGGAACTGTCGGTCAGCCACCCCTGGGACGCGATCCTGCGTTATGACGCGCCCCTGCCGCAGCCCGAGACCTTCGAGGTCTATCCCAACCGCGATTCGCTGCCCTATCGCGCGGAATACCGCTTCGATCCCGAATGGCGGATCGAGGATTTCATGCGCGGCACGATCCGCCTTCTGGGCTGGGCCGATGCATGGCAGCCGGTCTTTGCCGCGCTGGAAGATGGCGGGCCGGACGCCGAAACCCGGCTGGCCGCGCTTGCCGAACGCCTGTGGCACGACAACGCCTATGCCCCGGACGAGGCCGACCGCGTGGTTCTGGTGGTCGACCTTGCGGTGAAGCGCGATGGCGCGACCGTCTGGCACAAGGCCTGGGCGCTGGACGCAAAGGGCGATGCGCGCGGCTCGGCCATGGCGCGGCTGGTATCGGGCACGCTGTCCCATGCCGTCGAGGCGATCCTGGCCCACGAGATCCCCGCGGGGCTGCACAGCGCGCCCCATGACCCGAAGCTGGTGCACCGCTGGCTGGGCGCCCTGGAAAGCCAGGCGCAATACCTGGCCAAGCGCGATCTGACGCGCGCGCATCCCTAGAACGGGCAGGGTGCCGAGAAGGTCATGTGCCGGCCGCTGTCGGGATGGCGCAGACGCAGGCTTTCGGCATGCAGCATCAGGCGCGGAAAGGCACGCGCGGCGCCCGTGGCGTAAAGCGGATCGCCAAGGATCGGGTGGCCCAGCTCCATCATGTGCACGCGCAACTGGTGGCTGCGCCCGGTCAGCGGCATCAGGCGCACGCGGGTGGTGCCATCGGCCTCGTGGCGCAGCACGCGCCAGTCGGTCTGTGCCGGGCGGCCGGTTTCATGGTTCACATGCTGGCGCGGCCGGTTCGGCCAGTCGACGATCAGCGGCAGGTCCACCCGCCCGCGCTCGGGGTTCAGATGCCCCCAGAGCCGCGCAAGATAGACCTTCTTCGTCTGCCGTTCCTCGAACTGGCGGCCCAGATGGCGCTGCGCATGCGGGGTCAGGGCAAAGACCATCACCCCCGAGGTATCCAGATCCAGCCGGTGCACCAGAAGCACCTCGGGATAGGCGCCGCTCAGCCGCGCGATCAGGCAATCGGCCCGGTCCGCGCCCCGACCCGGAACGGACAACAGGCCCGCGGGCTTGTCGACCACGAGGATTTCATGATCGGCATGCAGGATGCACGGCGCCTCGGGCGGCGGGGCATAGACGAAATCGTTCATCGCGCCGGAGTGCCCGCTCGGCGCAGGCGCGTCAAGCGGCCCCGTCCCAGACAAGGCGCGCGGCAAGCCCGCCGAACATCACCGCCGCGATCTTGTTCACCGCCCCCATCCGCGCGGAAAGCGACCGGCCAAGCCAGCCCGCGACGATGCCGTAGCCCATCGTCACCAGCGTGCCGGTAAAGGCGAAGATGGTGCCAAGGATCACCACCTGCTGCCAGATCGGGCCATAATCGGGCCGGGTGAATTGCGGCAGGAAGGCAAGGATGAACAGCACGGGCTTGGGGTTCAGCGCGTTGGACAGGAACCCCCGCCCCACCGCACGCAGGGGCTTTACCACGCCGCGCACCGCCCGCGCGCCCGTCCCGGCGCGCCAGGATTTCCAGGCCAGCCACAGAAGATAGCCCGCCCCCGCCCAGCGGATCACCGACAGCGCACCGGGATGGGCCGCGATCACCGCCGAAAGGCCAAGCGCAGCCAGCGTGATGTGCCACACGACGCCAAGCCCCACGCCCAGCCCCGCCATGGCCCCGGCGCGCGGCCCGCCCTGGATGCCGCAGGCCGTAGCGAAGAACACATCCGCGCCCGGCGCGAAGTTGAGGATCAGCCCGCCGATCGTGAAGGCGATCAGGCTTTCGGCCGGGAAGGCCATGACAACATCCCACATGATGCAACGCCTCCGGACCGGGTGCTTTGGCGCCAGATGTAGCCGCCGCCCCGCGCCTTGGAAACAGAAAATCAGACCGCGGCGAAAACCTCTGACAGAATCCCCGCAAGGGCCTCGGCATCCGCCTGATCGAAGGCATCGGCGCGGTCGCTGTCGATATCGAGAACCCCGATCAGCCGCCCGCCGCGCCCGAAGACCGGAAGAACGATCTCGGACCGGGTCGAGGACGAACAGGCGATATGGCCCGCGAAGGCCTCGACATCGGGCACGATCTGCACCGCGCAAAGCCGCGCGGCAGCACCGCAGACCCCGCGGGAAAACGGAATCACCAGACAGCCGTGCCCGCCCTGATAGGGCCCGATCTTCAGCACGCCCGGTTCGGTCACCCGGTAGAAGCCGGTCCAGTCGAAGCGGCTGTCGGCATGGTGGATCTCGCAGGCAAGCGTCGCCATGAGCGCGACCTCGTCGGTCTCGCCCTCCGTCAGCGAAAGGATCGCGCGGCGCAGGTCGGCATAGTTCACGCGCATCGGACGGTCCTTCAGGGGCGTTCGATGGCGATCGCGGTGCCCTCGCCCCCGCCGATGCAGATCGCGGCGATGCCGCGCTTCAGCCCCCGCGCCTCGAGCGCGTGCAGAAGCGTGACCATGATCCGCGCGCCCGAGGCCCCGATCGGATGGCCAAGCGCGCAGGCACCGCCATTCACGTTCACCCGCTCATGCGCGATGCCCATCCGCGCCATGAAGGCCATGGGCACCACAGCGAAGGCCTCGTTCACCTCCCACAGGTCGACATCGGCGGCGCTCCAGCCAAGCCGGGCCAGAAGCTTTTCGGCCGCCGGGACCGGCGCGGTCGGAAACTCGGCCGGGGCCTGGGCATGGCTTGCATGGCCGGGGATGCGGGCGCGGACGGGCATCCCCTCGGCCCGCGCAACCTCTTCCGAGGCCAGCACCAGCGCCGCCGCCCCGTCCGAGATCGAGGACGAATTCGCCGCCGTCACCGTGCCGCCGGCGCGGAAGGCAGGCTTCAGCGCGGGGATCTTCTCGGGGCGCGCAAGGCCGGGCTGTTCGTCCTGCCCCACCACGCTCTCGCCGCCGCGTCCCGCCACGGTGACCGGCACGATCTCGGCCGCGAAGGCCCCGCTTGCCTGCGCCTCAAGCGCGCGCGACAGCGAGGCAAGGGCATAGGCGTCCTGCGCCTCGCGCGTGAACCCGAAGGCCGTGGCGCAATCCTCGGCGAAGGTGCCCATCAGGCGGCCCTTGTCATAGGCATCCTCAAGCCCGTCAAGAAACACGTGATCAAGCGCCTGCGCATGGCCCAGACGCGCGCCCGAGCGCATCTTGCCCAGCAGGTAGGGCGCGTTCGTCATGCTTTCCATCCCGCCGGCCACCACCACGCCGGCCCCGCCCGAGGCGATCTGGTCATAGGCCACCATCGCCGCCTTCATGCCCGAGCCGCACATCTTGTTCAGCGTCGTCGCCGGAACATCCTGCGGCAGGCCGGCGGCAAAGCCCGCCTGGCGCGCCGGGGCCTGCCCTTGCCCGGCGGGCAGCACGCATCCCATCAGCAACTCGTCCACGCGCGCCGGCGCAACGCCCGCCCGCACCAGCGCCGCCGCGATCGCCGCGCCCCCCAGCCTTGCCGCCGGCACCGAGGCGAACGCCCCCTGAAGCCCGCCCATCGGCGTACGCGCCGCACCCGAGATCACCACACCCATCGCCAGATCCTCCTGCCCCTCAAATCCCGGTCTACGGATACCGAATGGTAAGCATTGCCGTCTAGCCTCGGCGTGAACTTCTTTGGTCGGAGCCCGTGAATGCAGCTGGAAGCAGAACCCCATGGCGGCACGCTGGTCGTGCATGTGAACGAATCCCGGATCGACGCGGCGGTCGCCATCCGCTTCAAGGATCTGATGCGCGACCTTACCGCCCCGCCCGCCGATCGCGTGGTGCTGGACCTGTCGCTTGTGGAGTTTCTGGACAGCTCGGGTCTTGGTGCGGTGGTGGCGGTGATGAAATCCCTGTCGCCCGAAAAGCGGCTGGAGCTGGCCGCGCTGACGCCAAACGTGGCGCGGGTGTTTCGCCTGACGCGCATGGACGGCGTGTTTCGCATTCATGAAACACTCGACTCGGCCCTTTGCGAAGGGGCACGCGATGCTGGCTAAGCGCAGAACCGAGAAGGTCCAGATTCAGCGCATGTTGCAACGGGCCGAGCCGCGGATATTCCACTATCAGTTCGTGGCCGACCCGCTGTCCGTCCGCTATGCCCTGCGCGCGGCCATGGCCCGGTTTCTGCGCCAGATGACCGAAACGGAAGCCGGCACGCTGGAGCTTATCCTGGCCGAGGTTCTGAACAACATCGTCGAACACGGCTACGAGAATTCGGGAGAGGGCAGCATCACCCTGTCTATCGTGCGCGACCGGCGGGGCATGAATTGCGCGGTCAGCGACGATGGCACGGCGCTGCCGCTTGAATGCCTGCTGCACAGCGAGTCCGAGGGGGCGGGCGGGCATGTCCGCCCCGATCCCGGCAAGCTGCCCGAGGGAGGTTTTGGCTGGTTCCTGATTCGCGACCTGGCCGAGGAACTCGGCTATCGTCATGAGAACGGGCACAATCTTCTGGCCTTCCGGCTGCCGCTTGAACCCGCCTGAGCCGGAATCGCTGCAAAAGATCGGCGCCGCCGACTCGGTCGGCAACGTCATCCGGGTGCTGATCGTGTTGAAAGGGAAAGTCCGGCGGATGCGGGCGCTGCCTACCGCCGGAGTCTTGTCGGCCCCTTCGGATCGGATTGCGTGATGCCGCCGCGATCCAAGGCCGGAAAGGCAGGGTCAGTCGATTTCTTGCGTCAAAAGCAATGGGTCGCGCCGCACGGACATGATGCACAGCGGCTTTACCAACGCATAGACAAGGGCCAGAAGGCTGACCAACGCCGCAGCCGCGAACAACACGACAAGCGCCGTCAGGAACGAATGCCCAAGGATCAGCGCCGCGCCAGCCGCGAAATAGCCGGCAATGCTACCCAGGATGATTGATCCAACCAACACGATCGCTTCCTTCCCATGACCACAACTTCCACGCGTCCAAGCTGGAATCCGTTTGTGTCAGGAATTGGGCGATTCTGGCGTGGCCCTGTGGCGTTTGCGATATCGCCCGGAAAACACGATCCCGCAATCTCACTATTTCCCTTCTAACCCCCCGGGTTTCCGTAAATTTCCAACGCTTGCGCCCGAGGTGCCATACCCCCAGGTGATGCAATAGCGGCACAATTTGTTGCCCACATGCACCGCAAGCTTGCCGGATGGCATTTCCTGCGCCATGCTTACGTTGAGGCAGATCCGCAAAGCGCACACCGAAAAATCGGGGCGTCCGGGAAGGCAGGCAAGAGATGAACGACAAGACGCGGCGCCTGGCGCCGAGAGTTGGCGTGGCACTGACAACCGCAGCTATAGCGCTTGCGGCATGTGCGCCGGAGCAGCCCTATTTCGCACCCGCATTCGGTTTCAAGAACAGTTACGCCTCGGCAAAGGGTGGCTCGCCCGTTCTGCTGTCGAATACCGAATGGTGGCGCGGCTTCAAGGATCCAACGCTGAACGCGCTGATCGACCGCGCGATGCGCGAGAACATCGACCTTGCCATCGCAAGAGAGCGCGTGAACGAAGCGCTCGCCCAGGTCGACAGCATCCCTGCCGAAGCCTCGCTGACACCCGACCTCGAGGCGAAGCGCACCAAGGCCTATGGCGGCTCCCCGCGTACGCGCACTGCCGCGGGGCTTGAGTTCTCGTGGCTGCTCGACCCTTACGGCGCGCGGCGCGAACAGGTCAAAGCCTCGAAGGCGCTGGTCGAGGTTGCCGACGCCGAGGTGGCCGCCGCACGCCTGCTGCTGCTGCAAAACCTCTGCAATGCGGTGATCGATCTGCGCTATCGCCAGCAACTTCTGGCGGTCCGGCAGGAAGAGGTCCGCGCCCGACGCCAGACACTGAACCTGACCCGTACGCTTGTCGACCAGGGGTCCGGCACGCGTCTGGACCTTGTGCAGACCGAAGCCCGCCTGGCCGAGACCGAGGCCGTCATCCCCATGCTGCGCGCCGCGATCGGGCAAGAGAAATACCGCATTGCAACGCTGCTTGGCATGGCCCCCGGATCACTGCCTGTCGATCTGGACCGTTCGACGCGGCAGTTGCGTCCCGCGATCACGCCCAATGTCGGCATCCCCTCGGACCTCATGCGCAACCGGCCCGATATCCGCATCGCGGAACGGCTTTACTACGCCTCGCTTTCGGATCTTGCCGTCGCGCGGGCAAGCCTCTACCCGCAACTGTCGCTGACCGGCTCGATCAGTCTCGTATCGCTTTCGGGGAATGGATCGGGCAGCGAATATGTGTTCGGCCCCAGCATCGTTCTGCCTGCCCTGCCCGACAGCCCGCGCCGCGCGGCCGTCAGCGTGCGTGAATCCCGCGTCCGGCAGGCCAATGCATCGTGGAAAGGCGCGGTTCTGGACGCGCTATACGATGTGGAAAGCGCGCTCCTTGGCTACTCCGCCAGCACCGAAGCGGTCAGCCGTTCGCAGCGCACCGTCAATCTTTATGACGAAACCGTTTCACTGACGCGGGATCTGGTCTCGAAAGACGGCGCGACGATCCCCGCCCTATTGGAAGCCCAGGAAAACAGTGCCGACGCCAAGCTGATCCTTGCCGAAAACATGCGCCAGAAAGCCCGCAGCTATGTGGCGTTGAATGTCAGCCTGGGGTCTGGAAACGCAGATGCGCTGCCCGAAGACAGCGCACCCGTAATCGCGTCGGCAGCTACTCAGTAGCCCGTGCAGCGCAGCACCACGTTCACGGTGCGCAACATGATGGACAGGTCGGTGCCGAACGACAGGGTCCGGTTGTATTCGGCGTCATAATCGGCGCGCGCAGCGAAGGTGGATTCGTTGCGATCCGATACCTGCCACTTGCCGGTGATGCCGGGGCGCAGCGCGTAATAATCCGTCCCGGGATACAGCGCGCGCTGTTCCACCATCATCGGGCGCGGCCCGATCAGCGACATGTCGCCCTTGAACACGTTCCAGAACTGCGGCAGCTCATCAAGCGAGGATTTGCGGCAGAAGGCCCCGATCGAGGTGATGCGCGGATCGCGCTTCAGCTTCTGAGTGGCATCCCATTCGCGGCGCGCGTCGGGATCTTTCTGCAGATACTCCTCAAGCACCATATCGGCGTTCGGAACCATGGTGCGGATCTTGTAGATTTTGAAGAGCCGCCCGTTCCGGCCGATCCGCTCTTGCGTGTAGAACGGGGAATAGCCCGTTGCCTTCATCACAAGGGCGATCACACCTACCAAGGTCAGGACCGCGGGGGCGATCAGGACCGTGAACAGAATATCAAATCCGCGCTTGCCGAACCGACGGTAAAACCCTTCGGGCTTATCGGTCGCCGCCTCGACAGCCTCCATAAATTTCAACTCGCCCGGAAATTGGGCGAAATCCTTCAAGTGTACGGTCATGTCGCACCCCGACCCGAAAAGTCTTTCTGCATCGATGTCACTCCGCACCTGAAACGCACTGAACCAAACTACGGGAGCCCATCGGCTATCTTTAGATGCCCAAGTAACACATAGCGGCAACCAACTGTAAACTACCCCAAACAGACAACTTAATCACATCATTGGCATAACAAACTGAAAACAAAAGAAAAAGAATAGCCCACACGCGGCAGTTGCACTTAATGGGGTTAATGCACTGTTGCCCAATTTCTGCCAAAAACGCAACTACGGTTTTCCTGACCACATTTGCGACACAACGGGTGCAATCAGTGATTGAGGGGGCGCAATTTGGAGTTGTGCGGCCATTGGGACACCCCGAATCAGATGGGCTTGCACCGGTCCCAGAATTCCTCGGATCTAATTGCCGATTGGGGCTAAAGCATGACTGAAGCCCTGCACAAGACTGACCGGGATCGCCAGATCCGGTTGCAAAACAATCAACATCGCGTATGTTTGCGCAAACATCCCACCAGAAATAGTTCCGCCCACCGCGCGATGCAATTCCGATCACTTGGCGCGGTTATAGACATCCTCGTATCGGATGATGTCATCCTCACCCAGATACGAGCCGGTCTGAACCTCGATCAGGAACATCGGTACCTTGCCGGGGTTTTCCATCCGGTGCACGGCCCCCAGCGGAATATAGACCGACTGGTTCTCGGACAGCAGCTGGACCGTTTCGTCGATGGTCACGCGGGCGGTGCCGCGCACCACGATCCAGTGCTCGGCCCGGTGCACATGGCTTTGCAGGCTCAGGATGCCGCCCGGCTTGACCATGATCCGCTTGACCTGGAAGCGGTCGCGCAGGCACAGCGTCTCATACCAGCCCCAGGGGCGATGGCAGCGCGGGAATTCCACCGCCTGCGGCACGTTCTTGCGCTGCAATTCCTCGACCACGGCGCGCACGTCCTGCGCGCGGTCCAGATCGGCCACCAGGACGGCATCGCGCATGGCGATCGCGGCGATGTTCTTCAGGCCCAGCCCGACAAGGTGGATGTTCTCATCTTCGGAGCGCAGCAGGGTATCGGTGCAGTCGATCGCCGTCACCGCGCCCGACAGCGCCAGGCGCTTCTTCCCTTCGGCCTGGAAGGCATGCAGCGTGAACCAGCTGCCAAGGTCCAACCAGTCCGCACCAAGCGGCACGGCCACAACGCCGCTGGCCTTTTCCATCACGGCATAGTCGATCGAGATCGCATCGGCCTTGGCATAATCCGCGGCACCAAGGCGCAGGAAGCCCAGATCCTTTTCCGCCGCCTCAAGGGCCGCACGGCAGGGCGCGATCAGTTCGGGCGCATGCCGGGCATAGGCCTCAAGAAGGTCGGCCACGCGAAACAGGAAGATGCCCGAGTTCCACAGGTAGTTCCCCGCCGCCAGCATCGCCTCGGCCCGCGCGCGATCGGGCTTTTCGGAATAGCTGGCAAGCGGCGTGGCGATCCGCGCACGCGCATCGCCGGCCAGTTCCAGATAGCCATAGCCCGTATCGGGGCGCTGCGGTGTCACACCAAAGGCCACGAGCGCGCCACCCTCGGCCGCGGTCTGCCCGGCCTCGACCGCGGCCGCAAAGGCCTGCGCGTCGCGGATCAGGTGATCTGAGGGCACGACCAGCATCAGCGCCTCGGGCGTCTCCTCAAGGCGCAGGGCGGCGGTCAGGATCGCGGGGGCAGTATCGCGCGCCACCGGCTCAAGGATGATCTCGGCATCGGTCACGCCCAGTTCGACCGCCTGATCCTGCGCAAGGAAACGGAAATCGTCATTGGTGACGATCGTGGGCGCGGTGAATTCGGGGCCCGAAACGCGCGCCAGCGTATCCTGAAACAGGCTGCGCCCGTTCAGGAAGGCCGCGAACTGCTTGGGGAAAGCCTTGCGCGAGCTGGGCCACATCCGGCTTCCGGAGCCACCACAAAGGATAACGGGATGAATCATGAATTGCTTACTCCGAAAACACGGCGGCCGGGCCACGATCTTGCGCCTAGCATTCCCCAAGGGCCGGTTGACGGCAAGGGTGCGGCGTTTTGCGGGCAGAGATTCCGCGAACCTGCCCGGCTCAGTTCAACTGGAATTGCAGGGGATAGCGCCCATCCTCGAAATCGCCGAACAGATCGTCAAGATCGGGATGGTCCACCGGCTCTCCGGAATAGTCGGCAATAAGGTTCTGTTCCGAGACATAGGCGACGTAATAGCTGTGATCGTTCTCGGCCAGCAGGTGATAGAAGGGCTGGTCCTTCGAGGGGCGGCTGTCCTCGGGGATGGCCTCATACCATTCATCCGTATTGGAAAACATCGCGTCGACATCGAAAACCACACCCCGGAAAGGGTGTTTGCGGTGACGCACCACTTGGCCGAGATGATATTTTGCCCGCGTGGAAAACATGATGAACCCCTGAGGATTTACTAATCCTTCACCGGGGGTGTTGTCCACCGATCAGCCGCGATTCGGGCGGAAACACACTGTGGAACTTTGGCCGACAGTTCCCGCCACCCGTCGGTTTGTGATTTCCCCGCCCCCCCTTTTTCGCGTAGAATCACACAAAACAAGATCGAAAGCAGGCAGAGCAGTATGAAGAAATATGCGAAACTGGCGGTGCTGTTGCTGGCGGCATCCTGCGGCAGCAACCATTCGGCGCCGCGCAATCTGGACAATGCGTGCGAACTTGCGCGCGAACGTCCGCAGTACTTTTCAGCCATGAAGCGAACCGAGCGGCGCTGGGGCGTGCCGGTCCATGTGCAGATGGCAACGATTCACCAGGAATCGCGCTTCGTGGGCAATGCCCGCACGCCGTTCCGCTTTGCGCTCGGCGTCATTCCGATGGGCCGGCAAAGCTCGGCCTATGGCTATAGCCAGGCGCTGGACAACACCTGGGACGAATACCGCAAGGAAAGCCGCAAATACGGCGCAAAGCGCGACCGGATCGACGACGCCACCGATTTCATGGGCTGGTATATGGACGGCACGAGCACGCGGCTTGGCATCGCGAAAACCGATGCGCGCAACCAGTATCTGGCCTATCACGAAGGGCGCACCGGTTATGCCCGCGGCAGCCACAACGGCAAGGGATGGCTTCTGGCCGTCGCGGACCGGGTCGAGGCGCGCTCGCAGCTTTACCGCGATCAGCTGACCGCCTGCGGCAGGAACTGAGCCGCGCCGGGGCCGGTCAGCGCGCGCGCTTGTCGGCCTCGGTCTTGATGCTGAAAAGGCTTGCCTTCAGATCGCCGCCGGTCTTCAGGTCACCCAGAATGACGGTGGTCTGCGCACCGCTGCCATCGGTGATGACCCATTGGCGCAGCTCTGTCGGGGCGGCGGTGAAGATCAGGCGGATCGTGCCGTATTCGGGATTCTCGGGATCCTGCGCGATGACCGAGGTGGTCTTGTCATCCGCACTGTGGCCCACGACCATTTTCGCGCGCGACAGGTCCACATTCGGCGCAAGGATCAGGTTCAGCGGGGTGCGCGCCAGCGGATACTGCTCGGGCGGCTGGTTCGACTTGCCGTCAAAGACCGCCACCTGCCCGCCACCGGCCAGCACCAGGGTCTTGTCGGGCGGTGCATATTCAAAGCGCACGCGGCCGGGGCGCTTGATGAACACCTTCCCGGTCGAGATGGTGCCATCCGCATTGACCTGCGTGATCTCGGCCTCGGCCGTCTGCAAGGCGTTGAGATAGCGCGACAGCTCTGCCAGCGGGATCTTTTCCGCGAGGGCGGGAACCGCAAGGGCAAGCACGAGGACGGGCGCAAGGGCGAGACGAAGAATGTTCATGCCCGGAATATAGCCAGCCCCCTGCACGCTTGCATCCCCCAAACGGGGCCGCTCGCGGCAATGTGGCAGGACCGTGAACGGCGGCCCCGCACAAGAGGCAGGGATCAGGCCTCGGGGATCAGGATCTCGCGCTTGCCGACATGGTTGGCGGCCGTGACAACCCCGTTATCCTCCATCTGCTCGACCAGGCGCGCGGCCTTGTTGTAGCCGATGCCCAGCTTGCGCTGGATATAGGAGGTCGAGCATTTGCGGTCCCGCGCGACGATCGCCACGGCCTGGTCGTAAAGCGCATCCTCGCCATCGGTATTGCCGCCAAGGCCCAGCACCAGGTCGATATCCGAGGCCGCCTCTTCGTCCGGCCCCTCGACCACGCCCGACATGTATTCCGGCGGGCCGAAGGATTTCAGGTGGTTCACGATCTCTTCGACCTCTTCGTCGCTGACGAAGGGGCCGTGGATGCGGGTGATGCGGCTGCCCCCGGCCATGTAAAGCATGTCGCCCATGCCCAGAAGCTGCTCGGCCCCCTGTTCGCCCAGGATCGTGCGGCTGTCGATCTTCGAGGTCACCTGGAACGAGATCCGGGTGGGGAAGTTCGCCTTGATCGTGCCGGTGATGACATCGACCGAGGGGCGCTGCGTGGCCATGATCAGGTGGATTCCGCTCGCCCGCGCCATCTGTGCCAGGCGCTGGATGCAGGCCTCGATCTCCTTGCCGGCCACCATCATCAGGTCGGCCATCTCGTCCACGATGACGACGATATAGGGGATCGGGCTGGGCTGGAATTCATCCGTCTCGAAGACCGGTTCGCCCGTCTCCTCGTCAAAGCCGGTCTGGACGGTGCGCTTGAACATCTCGCCCCTGGACATCGCCTCGCGCACGCGGCCGTTATAGCCCTCGATGTTGCGCACGCCCATCTTGGACATCTTGCGATAGCGTTCCTCCATCTCGCCCACGACCCATTTCAGGGCGACGACCGCCTTTTTCGGATCGGTCACGACGGGCGAAAGCAGGTGCGGAATACCGTCATAGACCGACAGTTCCAGCATCTTCGGGTCGATCATGATCAGTCGGCATTCCTCGGGCGAAAGCTTGTAAAGCAGGCTCAGGATCATCGTGTTGATCGCCACCGATTTCCCCGACCCCGTGGTCCCCGCGATCAACAGGTGGGGCATCTTGGCAAGGTTGGCGATCACCGGCTCGCCACCGATATCCTTCCCGAGCGCAAGCGGCAGGCGCATGTTGCTGTCGCCGAAATCGCGCGCGGCCAGGATTTCGCGCAGCACGACCTTTTCACGATGCGCATTGGGCAGTTCGATCCCGATGACCGAGCGGCCGGGCACCGTGGACACGCGCGCCGACAGCGCCGACATCGAACGTGCGATATCGTCGGCAAGGCCGATCACGCGGCTGGCCTTGAGGCCCGGCGCGGGCTCCAGCTCGTACATCGTGACGACGGGGCCGGGGCGGACCGACACGATCTCGCCCTTGACGCCGTAATCGTCGAGCACGCTTTCAAGCATGCGCGCATTTTCCTCAAGCGCCTCGTCGGACAGCGAATGGCGCTGGATCGTGACCGGGTTGGTCAAAAGCGACAAGGGCGGCATTTCATAGGCGATCGGCTCTGGCTCGAATTTCAGTTTCGGCTGCGCCTCGGCCATCGCCTGACGCGAGGGCGCGGGCGCCTTCTTCACCGGCATCACCACGCGCCGCACCTCGGGCGCGGTGGGGATGACCTGACGGTTCAGCGCCTCGCGCGGCAGGGCTTCGGGGATGTAGTCGTCCTCATCATCCTCGTCCTCCATATCCGCGAAGGCATTGTGGCCGGGCAGGTCATCCTCGTGCCAGCCCGCCTCGATCTCATGATCGTCCCCGGCCCATGCCTCTGCCGGGGCGGGCAGTTCGGGCGCGAATTGCTCTTCGGCCAGCGGCGCGGCATGCGGGGCCTCCATCTGCGGGGCCGCGATGGCGGGCTGCGGCACGGTCACCGCACCGGGCATATAGCGCGGCGCGGCCTTCAGCGGCGGCTCGGCGCGTAGGGCGGCGGGGCCTGCCGCACGCGGCGCGGCCAGAAGCGGCTTGGGCCCGCGTGCCAGCCGCGCGGCAACGGCCGCCAGAACCGAGGCCGGCGCGCTCGGCCCGGGGGCGGGCGGGGCAGGTTCGGCGGCGGGCGCCGGATGCGGCATGCCGTCTGCGGCCAGCGGCGGCTCGGGACGCAGTTGCGGCGCGTTGCGGGCCTGCACGGCCTGCGCGATGCGGGCGCGGATGCGATCCTCGGACGGGGCCTCGTTCAGCGGCGCGTGCCAGTGATGCGTGGCCTCGACCAGCTCGGGCTCAAGGTATTCGGGCGCCATCATCGGTTCGGGTTCGGCCGGGCGGCGGATGCGCGACATCAGGCCGGCGCGTTCGGCCTGCACCGGATGGGCCTGTGCGGGCCCGGCATTCCACGCGGCCTGCTGCGCCTCCCATGCCGACAGATCGGCGGCGCGTTCGGTCGCTTCGGCACGGCGCTGCCGCGCGCGCTCCTGCAAGCCCTGCGCAGTGCGGACCGAGGCCGCCGCGCCCTGCCCCAGAAGCTGCATCAGCGCGGCATAGCCCGTCACGCTGCCCAGGATCAGGAACCGCAGGATGGCGCGCAATTCCGGCCGGTCGAAGCCCAGCACGAACGCCCCCATCGCCAGCATCGCCACCGCGAAAAGCAGCGTCATCAGCTTCAGCCCGAAAGAGCCCGTCACCGGCGACATCCCCAGAAGCGAGCCCGCGATCATGTCGCCGAAATGCCCGCCCAGACCGAAGGCCTGCCCCCATTCGTCCCCCGGCACCAGAAGCGCGGCATAGACCGCCACCAGCGCCACGCCGATCGGCAGGAAGATCACCCGCGACAGCGCACGCTCTTCGCCCCGGTGCAGCACGAAACGCAAGCCCCAGATCACAAGCGCGATCGGCAAAAGCCACGCGCCGCGCCCGATGATGATGTAAAGCGGCGAGGCGATCCCCGCCCCGATCCGGCCCAGAAGGTTCTGCACCGGCGCATCCGAGGCCGCCATCCAGCTGGGATCCTCGGGCGAATAGCTGCCCAGCATCATCAGCGCCAGAACGCCCAGAACCACCAGGATACCGCCCAGAAGTTCCTTGCCGCGCCGCTCAAGGACCGCCTGCGTGTTCTGGTCCAGAAGCGGATCGCGCTGTCTTGCCTGATAGGATGCCATGTTCAACCGTCCTCACGCATAAAGGCAGTCACGAAGGCTGATAAGCCCGCGCTGCGTTTCTTCTTTTGGGGCGACCAGGGCCACCCGGATATATCCCTTGCCGGGGTTTTCCCCGCCGACATCGCGCGAAAGATAGGCGCCGGGCAGAACCCGCACCCCCGTTTCGCGCCACAGCTTCAGCGCCGCTTCCTCGCCATCCGGCACGGGCAGCCACAGGAAGAACCCGCCCTCGGGCAGGCGGAAGCTGTTGACGCCCGCAAAGACCTGGCCCGCGATCGCGTATTTCTCGGCATAAAGCGCGCGATTGGCCTCGACATGGGTCTCGTCGGACCAGGCGCGTTCGGAAACGCGCTGAAGCGGCAGCGGCAGCGGCGCACCGGCATAGGCCCGCAACTGCCGGATGCGGCGGATGCTTTCCACCCCGCCCGCACAAAAGCCAGAGCGCAGCCCCGGCAGGTTCGAGCGCTTGGAAAGCGAATGGAAGATCACCACGCGCTCGGGGTCGTGGCCCTCGTCATTGGCAACCTCAAGCGTGCCGGGCGGCGGCGCATCGCGCCAGATCTCGGAATAGCATTCATCCGCGAAGATGCGGAAATCGTGTTTCTCGGCCAGACGCAGCAGCCCCGACAGGTATTCGCGCGAGGCCACCGCCCCTTGCGGATTGGCGGGCGAGCACAGATAGGCCACCGCCGTACGATCAAGCACCTCTGCGGGCAGGGCGGCGAAATCGGGCAGGAAGCCCGTTTCCTCGGTGGCGGGCACGAAGACCGGCTCGGCCCCGACGGCCGCCGCGGCAACGGCATAGACCTGATAGAACGGGTTCGGGATCAGCACCGCGGGGCGCTTGCCGTTCTTGAGTTCCGGCACAAGTGCGATGGCGGCGTTGAACAACCCCTCGCGCGTGCCGTTCAGCGCCATAATCCGATCAGGCGCGACGGATGCGCGATAGCGCCGCGCGATCCAGCCCGAGATTGCCTCAAGAAGCTCGGGCGAGCCGTCATTGGGCGGATAGACCGCGAATTCGCCGATATGCGCGGCCAGCACCTCGGCCAGGAAGGGCGGCATCGGGTGGCGCGGCTCGCCGATGGTCATGGCAACGGGATCGCCGCCCGGCGCATGTATGTCCAGCAGCTTCCGCAGCCGCGGAAACGCATATTCGGGCAGGTTCGAGAACCGCTCGGGAAATGCCATTACTTGCCTCATTCATCGGGGTCATGTCGCCCCGTTTGGCTGTCAGGTTAGCCAAGGCTGCCCGGCTCGTCCAGAAAAACCGATGAATCCCGGCCCCTTGGCCTGCCCGATTGTGGCATTTCAGCCAAGCGCCGCCTCGGCCGCCATGCCAAGGCGCAGCAGCCTGTCCTCATCCCCCGCGGGCGCCATGAACGAAATCCCCGTGGCCGGCAGGCCGGTGGGCAGCGTCAGCGCGCAAAGGCCAAGGATATTGCCGATCCGGGTGTTGCGCAGCGCCAGAAGGTTCTCGGTTGCGAAATATTCGGGATCGCTCAGCAGGCGCGCGGCATCGGGCGGCTGGATCGGCGCGGTCGGCACCAGAACCGCGTCATATTCGGCGCTTGCGGAAAGGTAATCGGCGCGGAACCGTTCCAGCCGGTCCCAACCGGCAACGTAATCGGCCGCCGAAACCCCGGCACCGCCGCGAAACCGCTCAAGGATCAGCGGATACATCCGGGCGGGCGCGGCCTCGATCACGTCCTTCCACAGCCCGTAGGCCTCGGGGGCGAACAGGATCGGGGACAGGTCCATCGCCGGGCTGACCATGGGCAGCGCGCGCCGCTCGACCGCAGCACCTGCGCGTGCAAGCCGGTCCACCGCCTCCTCGAAGCCGCGCACCGGCGCCTCGCGCGCGCCCTCGAAGGCCAGCCCTTCCAGCACCAGAAGCCGCGCGCCACGCAGATCGGCCCCGCGCAGATCCAGCGGCGCGGCGCGCCCGGTGATCGCCCCCAGGACCAGCGCGCAATCCTCGACGCTGCGCGCGAGCGGTCCGACCGAATCGAAGCGCCTGCAAAGCGGCACGACCCCTTCGGTCGACACGCGCCCCTGCCCCGGCTTGAAGCCCACAAGGTCGTTCCACGCCGCCGGGATCCGAACCGACCCGCCGGTATCCGAACCGACCGCCGCCGCCGCAAGCCCCATCGCCACCGAGGCCGCCGCCCCCGAGGAAGACCCCCCCGGCGCAAGGCGCGGATCATGCACGTTGGGCGGCGTGGCCGTCATCGGGTTAACGCCAAGGCCGGAAAAGGCCAGCTCAGTCATGTGGGTCTTGCCCAGGCAGACCGCGCCGTGAAGCGTGGCTTCGCGCAGAACCGCGGCATCGCGGTCGGGCACGCGGCCCGCAAGCAGGCGCGATCCCGCTTCGGTCGCAACGCCCGCGCTGTCGAACAGATCCTTCCACGACAGCGCCACGCCATCGAGCGCCCCGCGCGACTGGCCCGCCCTTGCACGCGAGCGTGCCGCCATCGCTTCGGCCCGCGCGCGGGCGGGCGTCAGCCGCGCATAGATCCGCCCGCCTTCGCCCGTCGAGGCCGCCGCAAGATAGGCCTCGGCCTGTTCCACGGGGTCAAGCTTGCCCGCCGCGATCGCCCGCCCCTGTTCCGCCGCTGTCCGAAACCGCCAGTCCATGCAGATCCCCCGTTTTTCGCCACGCTAGCGGCAAGGCTACGCATGGACAATCCCGATGCGCACGCCATATTGGCGGCATGACACAGGAAACCGACGTTATCATCGCGGGCGGCGGGCTGAACGGCCCGGCCCTGGCACTTGCGCTTGCTCAGGCGGGGCTTTCGGTGACGGTGGTCGATGCAGCCCCGCCCCGCGCGCGCGCCGCAGAGGATTTCGACGGGCGCGCCTATGCGCTTGCCAGTGCATCGCAAAAGCTTCTGGCCGCGATCGGCCTGTGGCCCGGACTGGCCGGGCAGGCGCAGCCGCTGAACGACGTGAAGGCCGCGGACGGGCATGCGGGCGAGGGCCCCGCCCCGTTCTTCCTGCATTTCGACAGCGGCGAGATGGATCACGGCCCCGTCGGCTACATGCTGGAGGATCGCTTTCTCTACCGCGCCTTTCTGGAGGCGATGCAGGACCATCCGCGCATCCGGCTTGTTTCGGACAACGCCGTGACGGCGCAAGAACCCGGCCCCGGCCGCATCCGCGTGACCCTTTCGGACGGGCAAAGCCTGTCGGCGAAGCTGCTTGTCGGGGCGGACGGGCGCCGTTCGGGCGTAGCCGCGCGCGCGGGCATCACCCGCAGCGGCTGGGACTACGGGCAGGTCGCGCTGGTCGCGGCCATCGCGCATGAAAAGCCCCATCACGGCATCGCGCATCAGTTCTTCATGCCCACCGGCCCGCTGGCCATCCTGCCGCTGCCGGGCAACCGCTCTTCGATCGTCTGGAGCGAGACCGCCGCCAATGCCGCCGCGATCGCCGCGCTGGATGATGCGGATTTCCTGGCGGTGCTGAGGCCCCGCTTCGGCGATTTCCTTGGCGCGATCTCACTCGCCGGGCCGCGGTTCAGCTATCCGCTGAACCTGACGCTTGCCAATGCCTATGCCGCGCCCCGCGTGGCGCTGGTGGGCGATGCGGCGCATGGCGTGCACCCGATTGCCGGGCAGGGGCTGAACCTTGGCCTGCGCGATGTCGCGGCCCTTGCCGAAACCGTGGTCGAGGCGATGCGCCGTGGCGAGGATATCGGTGCGCTGGACGTGCTGGAGCGGTATCAGGGCTGGCGGCGCTTTGACAGCACCGCGCTCGCGCTTGGGATGGACAGCGTCAACCGTCTGTTTTCGAACGACAATCCCCTGCTTCGGCTGGGGCGCGATCTGGGCATGGGGCTGGTGCAGGCGGTGCCCGGGCTGCGGCGCGGCTTTGCCCGTCAGGCGGCGGGGCTGGCCGGCCCGTTGCCACGGCTGTTGCAGGGGCGCGCGCTTTAATCGCTCAGCCGACGCGCCTCGTCCTCCAGCATGATCGGGATGCCGCCGCGAATGGGAAAGGCAAGCCCGGCCGCCTTCGACACCAGCTCGGCACGCTCGGCATCGTAGCGCAGGGTCGTCTGGGTCAGCGGACAGACCAGCCCCTCCAGCATGCGGCGGTCATGGGCGGGGCGCTCATCGCTCATTGCAGCATCTCCTCTCCGCCCCCGTAGAGGGCGAATTCCAGCAAGGTTACCAGCGTTTCGCGGCGGGTCCGAAGGGTCGGCGCCTCAAGCAGGGCCTGCTTGTCCTCGGGCTCGAACGGCAAGAGCATGGACAGCGCGTTGATCAGGAACTCGTCCTCGGCCTCTTTCATCGCGTCCCAGTCTGTATCGTGCCCCTGGGTCGAAAAATAGCGCGCCAGAAGCTCCAGAAACGCGGGGCGGTCCAACCCCTCGTCGGTTTCGCTGCGGCCCAGATCGCGGGTGAAATCGGTCCAGCCGACCTCGGCGCGGATATAGGGCGTAAAGCCCTCGACCGTGCGCAGCAGGCGAAACCGCGAAATGCCGCTCAGGGTGATCATCAGCCGGCCGTCCTCGGTTTCGGAGAATGCAGTCAGCCGCCCCGCGCAGCCGATGGCGTTCAGGCGCAGCTCTCCTTTCGGGGCGGGGCGGGGCTGGATCATGCCGATCAGCCGCGGGCCGGTCTTCATGCAATCCTCGATCATCTGAAGATAGCGCGGCTCGAAGATATGCAGCGGCAGGCGCCCGCGCGGCAGCAAAAGCGCCCCGGGAAGCGGGAACAGCGGAATGGTGTCAGGCAGATCACCGGGCTGCATCGCGTCTCACTTTCTGCGTCACGACAGATGACAAGGTAATGCCGGATCGCGCCCCGGCCAGTGCCGGGGCCGCATCCCGCGTCAGGCGAAGATCATCGAGGACAGGCGGCGGCGCCCCTTCTGCACGATCGGATCGTTGGGCTTGAGCGCATCGAAGATCGTGAAGAGCTGCGTCTTGGCCGCCCCGTCATTCCAGTCGCGGTCACGGCGGAACAGGTCGAGCAACTGCTCGACCGCCTCTTCGATCCGGCCCGCGGCATAAAGCGCCTTGGCATAATCAAGCCGCGCCTGATGGTTGCCGGGATCGGCCTCGATCGCGGCGGACAATTCGGTCAGCGGACCCGCCTCGGCGGCCTGCCGGGTCAGGGCAAGCTGCGCGCGCGCGGCCTCGACCGGCGCGGCCGAGGCGATCTTTGCCGGCACGGCGGCCAGAAGGCTGTCGGCCTTGTCAAGATCGCCCAGGGCCAGATGCGCGCGCACCAGCCCGCCATAGGCCTCGGGGTTCTCGGGTTCTTCCTCGAGGATGGCGGCGAAGGTCTCGGCGGCATCCTCGGCCGCGCCCTCGGCCAGCATCGCCTCGGCGGCGGCCACGGCCTCGGCCAGACCGCCATCCCCGGCAAGCGCCGCCAGCTTCTCCACGAATTTCTTCAGCTCCGATCCGGGCAGCGCGCCCTGGAACCCGTCGACCGGCTGGCCCTGCCAGAAGGCATAGACGGTGGGGATGGACTGCACCCGCAACTGGCCCGCGATCGCCTGGTTCTCGTCGACATTGACCTTGGCCATCACGACCTTGCCCCGGGCCTCGGTCACCGCGGCCTCAAGGGCGGGGCCAAGCTGGCGGCAGGGGCCGCACCAAGGCGCCCAGAAATCCACGATGACCGGCACGGTCATGGATTTCTCGACCACCTCGGACATGAAATCGGCCTCGGAGACATCTTTCACAAGTTCGGTCGGGGCGGGTTTTGCATCGCTGGCAAACATGGGTCGGTCCTTCGGTCTGCGTTTGGTCCTATATGCGCGCGCGGGCGCGCGCCGCCAAGGGTCAAAGGTCAAATGTCGCGAAGACGGGCGCGTGATCCGAGGGCTGGTCCCAGCCACGCACCGCGCGCAGGATGCGGCTGCCATGCGCGGCGCCCGCAATGTCGGCCGTGGCCCAGACATGATCCAGCCGACGCCCCTTGTCAGCCGCGTCCCAATCCTTCGCGCGATAGCTCCACCACGAATAAAGCAGCCCCTCGGGGATGTCCTTGCGCGTGACATCGACCCAGCCGCCCGCATCCTGGGTCTGGGCCAGATGCTCCACCTCGATCGGGGTGTGGCTGACGATCCTGAGAAGCTGCTTGTGGCTCCAGACATCGTCCTCGCGGGGCGCGATGTTCAGATCGCCCACAAGGATCGACCTCTGCGGACGGTCGGCATGAAAATCGTCGCGCATATGGGTCAGGAAATCGAGCTTCTGGCCGAATTTCTCGTTCACCTCGCGGTCGGGAATGTCACCGCCCGCGGGAACGTAGAAATTGTGGATCGTGACGCCGTTTTCCAGCCGCGCGGCAACGTGGCGGGCATGGCCAAGCCCCGCATAATCGCCCGCCGCCACCTCTTCGATGGGCAGCTTCGACAGGATCGCCACGCCGTTATAGCCCTTCTGCCCGCGCGCCACCATGTAGCGGTAGCCCAGGGCCTCGAAGGCCGCGCGCGGGATCTTCTCGACCGGGCTCTTGCATTCCTGCAGGCACAGCACATCGGGCGCTTCCTCGGACATCAGCCGCGCGACAAGCCCTTCGCGCAGGCGGACCGAGTTGATGTTCCAGGTGGCAAGGGTAAAACTCATCGCGATCTCCTTGAAAGCCGCGCGATACTGTCTGACCGCGCGGCCAAGGGCAACCCGAAGGCTGCTATTCCGCCCAGCCCGAGATCGACTTCACCTCGCAGAACTCCTCGATACCCCAGTGCCCGCCCTCGCGCGCGCGGCCCGAGGCCCCGACACCGCCGAAGGGCGCGCCCGCACCGCGGCTTTGCCCGTTCATCTCGACCATGCCCGAGCGCAGCGCCCGCGCAAGCCGGTTGCGCCGCGCGCCATCGCCGCTCTGGACATAGTTGGTCAGCCCGTAGGGCGTGGCATTGGCGATGCCAAGCGCCTCCTCCTCGGTGTCGAAGGGCATGATCGACAGCACGGGGCCGAAGATTTCCTCGTTCATGATCGTCATGTCGGGGGTGCAGTCGGCAAAGACGGTGGGGCGCACGAAGAACCCGCGATTGAGGTCCTCGGGGCGGCCCGGCCCGCCGGCCAGAAGCCGTGCGCCCTCGGCCAGGCCGGTCTCGATCAGGGACTGGATCTTGTCGAACTGGGCCTTGTTGACCACCGGCCCGATATGGCGGCCGGGCAGATGCGCCGGGGCCACCGTCGTCGCCTCGGCGGTTTCGCGGGCGATCTCCAGCGCGCGGTCATAGGCGGCCCGCTCCACCAGCATCCGGGTGGGGGCGTTGCAGGACTGGCCCGAATTGTTGAAACAGTGGCGCACGCCGCGCTGCACCGCCTTGTCGTCGGCATCCGCGAAGATCAGGTTCGCGCCCTTGCCGCCCAGTTCAAGGCAGACCCGCTTGAGCGTCTCGGCCGCCGCTTTCGAGATCGCGCGCCCCGCGCGGGTCGACCCGGTAAACGAAATCATCTCGATATCGGGATGGGTCGACATCTGCGTGCCCACGCCCGCGCCATCGCCGTTCACAAGGTTGAACACCCCCGCTGGCACGCCCGCCTCATGCAGGATCTCCGCAAAAAGAAGCGAGGAAAGCGGCGCCTCTTCAGAGGGTTTCAGAACCATGGTGCACCCCGCCAGCAAGGCCGGAATCACCTTCAGCGTCACCTGGTTCATCGGCCAGTTCCACGGCGTGATCAGCCCGACCACGCCCACCGGCTCCATCGCGATCATCGCGCCGGGCGTGCCATCACCCAGGGGGCGGATCCACTGGAACTCTTTCGCGGCATGGATGAAATTGGTGATGTGCCCGGTGCCCGAGGCTACCTGGCTGCTGAGTGCCATGTCGATCGGGGCGCCCATTTCCATGCTGATTGCATGGGCCATGTCTTCGGCGCGGGCCTCATAGACCTCAAGGATCCGTTGCACCACCGCAAGGCGCGCCTCGGGCGGGGTGGCGCGCCATCCCGGCAGCGCCGCCTTGGCCACCGCGACCGCCGCGTCGGTATCGGCCCGGTCGCCCAGGGAGATCACGGCACAGGGCTCTTCGGTGGATGGATCGATCACTGCGTGATCGCGCGGCTGCACCGGCGCCACCCATTGCCCGTTGATGTAGAAGTCACGTTTTTCGATCATGGAAAGCCTCCTGTCCGGGGCCAAGGTGGCACCGGCAAGCGACAAGAACAAGCCGGGTGCCGGATCCGCTGC
Source organism: Rhodobacter maritimus (assembly GCF_058747975.1). Classification (NCBI taxonomy): domain Bacteria; kingdom Pseudomonadati; phylum Pseudomonadota; class Alphaproteobacteria; order Rhodobacterales; genus Rhodobacter; species Rhodobacter maritimus. Next base: position 3,083,314 of record NZ_CM179095.1, read on the forward strand.
ACGCAAATCGCCATCACCGAAGAAAATGCGGAATATGGTTCGCCCCGCACTGGCGATCGGAAGACAGTTTCCCATATTGGCGATAAAGACCCGCGGGCTCTCGAAACTTCTTTCCGCTTGGCCTAGATAGCGGGCAGTTCTTTCCATGACAGGAGGCCGACCATGGGTCTGCGCATCAACGATACCGCCCCGGATTTCACCGCCCAGTCCACCGCAGGCGAAATCCGTTTTCACGACTTCATCGGTGACAACTACGCCATCCTGTTTTCGCACCCGCGCGATTTCACGCCGGTCTGCACCACCGAATTCGGCGCGGTCGCGCAGCTGGCCGACGAATGGGCCAAGCGCAACACCAAGGTGATCGGCGTTTCCGTCGACTCGGTCGAGGAACACCGGAAATGGAAAAGCGATATCGAGGCTTTCTCGGGCAGCCCCGCGGATTTCCCGATCATCGACGATACCTCGATGACGGTTTCCAAGGCCTATGACATGCTGCCCGCAGACCATTACCTACCGACCGAGGGCCGCACGCCCGCAAACTCGGCCACGGTGCGCACCGTCTATATCATCGGCCCCGACAAGAAGGTGCGCCTGACGATGACCTACCCGATGTCGGTGGGCCGCAACTTCGCCGAGATCTTGCGCGCGCTGGACGCGGTGCAGGCCACCGACAACGCCCCCTTCGCCACCCCGGCCAACTGGGTGCCCGGTCAGGACGTGATCGTGGCGCTTTCGGTCTCGACCGAGGATGCAAAGGCGCGTTTCGGAGAGGTGGACGTGAAACTACCCTACCTGCGCACCGTCAAGCGCCCGGCCTGAGGCGGCGCGGAAATGCAAAAGGCCCGGCGTTTGCCGGGCCTTTTTCGTCAGTAACCCTTGGGGTCGCCCGGCTCCTCCGGGGGCACCTTTTCCAGCGCCTCTGCCTCCCACCGCTTGGCTTCGGTCAGGAAGGAATAGATCGCGCCGCTGGAGGCGTTGACGAACCCCGCCCAGCCGCAGCGCCACAGCCCATGGCCGAAATACCAGCGTGAAAAGAAGAAGATCGGACTGAACAGCATCTTCCACGGACGCGCCGGAATGCCGCGTTCGCGCTTCATCTCGGCCTTCAGCGAGGAATACTTGTTCTTCTTCTGGATCAGCTCGGCCAGCGGGATCGGGCGGAAATGCAGCAGGCCTCCCTCAGCGATCTTGCGCACCTCGCCGTCGATACGAATGCCCTCATGCACCTTGTCGGTCGGATCGAACCGGCCGGTGCCGCGCCGGAAAAGCCGGTTGTGATAGCGTTCATGCGCTCGGGGGGGGACATAGCCATATCCGGCAAGGTAATCGTAGCGCGTGACGCGGTAGCCGTTCACGCCGTCGGCCTCAAGCAGCGCAGGAAGCACCTTCGCCAACCGTTCGCTGACCCGCTCGTCGCTGTCGACCGAGAAGACCCAGGGCTGGGTGCATTGTTCCAGCGCGAACTGCTTTTGCGCGCCGTAACCCCGCCACGCCTCGTGCAGGAACATAATCGGGAATCCTTCGCCTTTCAGTTCCTCGATGATCTCGACCGTGCGATCGGTGGAGCCGGAATCGACGATGACGATCTCGGCGCACATCGAGAGGCTGCGGATACACGCCTCGATGAAAGGCTCTTCATCCTGACAGATGATGAATGCGGATATCGGCAAGCGCATGAAGGGCTCTTTCATCAGAATTGGTGCAGGCGTCGTGCCGCATATTACACTTTGGCCCCCGGCGCACGAAGAACAGCGGGCGGCACGCGGATCACCGCTTGCGCAGGAACCAGTTCTTGAGCCGCTTCTCCAACGGCACCTTCGCCTCGGTCACGCTGGTTTCCCATCCGATATGGGCACAGGCGCCGGGATCCAGATACGCGGTGAACTGCCCCTGCCCGCGGACATGGCGAGAGATGTGGCGCTCTTTCCTGAACCCGGAAAATCCACCCAACCGTTCCCAAAGCGCCTTGCGCCCCAGATGCGGGTTGAAGGTGAACCCGTGCCACTGGTCATGCAGGTGGTCCAGCCGGACATAATCACCCGCATCGTCATGCACCGATCGCGGCGCATCACCCCAGTCCACGGATTGGGGAAAGTCCGAGACATCGCGCAGGCAAACGATCGAGATCCCCGGATCACTTTGCAAAAGCGCACGCGCCTGCCCCAGAAAACCCTGCCGGTGGAAGCCCCAGTCATCCTCGAGGTGAAAGATAAAGGGGGTGCGAACCTCGCCGTAAAGCGCATCGACCGCGGGGTGATGGCCAACCTGACGCCCAAGGTCGATGCGGCGTCCCTGCGGGCAGACCTGCGCGAACATTTCATTCGTTTCCGAATCGCCGAAATCGTTGATCGCCAGAACCGGCAGGCCGTCCAGTTCCGCACCCAGGCTTTCGAATGTCTGGCGCAAGAGGTCCGGCCGGCGGCCCATGGTCATGCAAACTGTGATCGCGTCGTTCATTGCCACCCGTGGATCAAGGCCGAACCGGCCACGCCTGCAAACGAATCACGGGGGCGCGGGCGTTGTCCAGTAAAAAGACCCCGGGGCGCGCTGCCCCGGGGTCCTGTGCGGTTCGCGGTGAAAAGCTCAGCTTTCGGCCGCTTCTTCTTTCTTCTCGGGGGCGATCTCCTCGCCGGTCTCCTGATCGACCATCTTCATGCCAAGGCGCACCTTGCCACGGTCGTCGAAGCCGAGAAGCTTGACCTTCACTTCCTGACCTTCCTTCAGCACCTCGTTGGGGTGGTTCAGGCGCTTGTTGGCGATCTGGGACACATGGACCAGGCCGTCGCGCTTGCCGAAGAAGTTCACGAAGGCGCCGAAATCGACCAGTTTCACCACCTTGCCGGTGTAGACCTTGCCTTCTTCCGGCTCTGCCACGATCGAATAGATCATGTCATAGGCCTTCTTGATCGCATCGCCATTGGCCGAAGCGATCTTGATCACGCCGTCGTCGTTGATGTCGACCTTGGCGCCCGAAACCTCGACGATCTCGCGGATGACCTTGCCGCCCGAGCCGATCACTTCGCGGATCTTGTCGGTCGGGATCGTCATCGTCTCGATCCGCGGCGCATGGGCCGAGAATTCCTGACGGCCGGCGGAAAGCGCCTTGTTCATCTCGCCCAGGATGTGCATCCGGCCATCCTTCGCCTGCGCAAGCGCCTGCTCCATGATCTCGGGGGTGATGCCCGCGACCTTGATGTCCATCTGCAACGAGGTGATGCCCTCGGCGGTGCCGGCCACCTTGAAGTCCATGTCGCCCAGGTGATCCTCGTCGCCGAGAATGTCGGTGAGAACGGCGTAGCGGCCGTCTTCCTCAAGGATCAGGCCCATGGCCACACCCGCGACCGGCGCTTTCAGCGGCACGCCCGCATCCATCATCGACAGCGACCCGCCGCAGACCGAGGCCATCGAGGACGAGCCGTTCGATTCCGTGATCTCGGACACGACGCGGATCGTGTAGGGGAAATCGGTCGCCGCCGGCAGAACCGCCTGAAGCGCGCGCCAGGCAAGCTTGCCATGGCCGATTTCGCGGCGGCCGGGCGAACCCACGCGGCCGACCTCGCCCACCGAATAGGGCGGGAAGTTGTAGTGCAGCAGGAAGTTCGAGCGCGAGTTGCCATGCAGCGCGTCGATGATCTGTTCGTCATCACCGGTGCCCAGCGTGGTCACGACAAGGCCCTGCGTCTCGCCGCGGGTGAACAGCGCCGAGCCGTGGGTGCGCGGCAGCAGGCCGACCTCGGACACGATCGGGCGCACGGTCTTGTTGTCACGCCCGTCGATCCGCGCGCCACCGTTGATGATGTCGCCGCGCAGGATGCCCGATTCCAGTTTCTTGATCGCGGAACCAAGGTTCGGATCGACCTGATCCTCTTCCGACAGGCTTTCCTTGATCTTTGTGACCGCAGCCGAGATCGCGTTCGAGCGTTCCTGCTTGTCCTTGATCGCGAAGGCGGCGCGCATGTCGGTCTCGCCCGCGGCTTTCACTTTGTCGAACAGCGCGCCGTATTCCGGCGGCTGGAAGTCGAAGGGTTCCTTGGCGCATTCCTCGGCGAAGTCGATGATCAGGTCGATCACCGGCTGCATCGCCTCGTGGCCGAATTTCACGGCGCCCAGCATCTCGGCTTCCGAAAGCTCATAGGCTTCGGACTCGACCATCATCACCGCGTCCTTGGTGCCCGCGACGACAAGGTCCAGGCGCTGCTCGGGGTTTTCGCGCAGCTTCTGCATGTCGTCGACTTCGGGGTTCAGGACGTAGTCGCCATCCACGAAGCCCACGCGCGCGGCGCCGATCGGGCCCATGAAGGGAACGCCCGAAATGGTCAGCGCGGCCGATGCGGCGATCATCGCCACGATGTCGGGTTCGTTGACCAGGTCATGCGACAGCACGGTGCACATCACGAGAACTTCGTTCTTGAAGCCCTCGACGAAGAGCGGGCGGCAGGGCCGGTCGATCAGACGCGAGGTCAGCGTCTCTTTCTCGGACGGGCGCGCCTCGCGCTTGAAGAAGCCGCCCGGAACCTTGCCGGCGGCGTAGTATTTTTCCTGGTAGTGGACGGTCAGCGGGAAGAAATCCTGCCCCGGCTTCGCTGCTTTCGCGAAGGTCACGTTGGCCATGACCGAGGTTTCCCCCAGCGTGGCGATGACGGACCCGTCCGCCTGACGCGCAACCTTGCCGGATTCCAGCGTCAGCGTTTCTTCGCCCCACTGGATCGATTTCCTTGTGATCTTGAACATAAGTTTTTCCTATCGTCGCGCAGGGACCCTCCCCGCGCCTGTTTGCGTACGGGCCCCATGCCCGTGGCTCCTTTTCCTTTCACGGCTGCCCGTCCCATGGAGCCCGGTGGGAAGGCCGACACCCGGAAACCTGTCCGGGTTGAAAGAGAAACGCGCCCCGAAGGGCGCGTCCCTGGATCAGCGGCGCAGGCCCAGACGCTCGATGAGCGAGGCGTAGCGCGCTTCGTCCTTGCCCTTGAGGTAGTCCAGCAGCTTGCGGCGCTGAGCGACCATCATCAGAAGGCCACGACGGGAGTGGTTGTCCTTCTTGTGGGACTTGAAGTGTTCCGTCAGCGTCGAAATGCGCGAGGACAGGATAGCAACCTGAACTTCGGGCGAACCGGTATCGCCCTGTTTGGTGGCGAATTCCTTGATCAGACGGTTTTTCTCTTCGGCAGTGATCGACATCGGGGTCTCCTTGAAGGTTAGAGGAATGGCGCAGGCCGGGATGTCGTCCAGCAAGGCCCGTGGAGGGTCCGCCTGTCATGGCGGATGCGCGCATATAGGGGAAATCGGGTGAAAAGGAAAGTGATATTCACGTTTGGCGTGATGCCCCGGCAGGGCCATGTCTAAAGCGCAGCAAAGGCCTTGGGCGACATTAGCGCGATATCCGCAGCGCTCAGTTCCGCTCCGTTGAGCACCTCGGCAATGCGGATGCCGTTCACCAGCACCCAGGCCGCCCCTTCCGTGCCGTCCGACGGCGCGACCGAGATTTCGGGCGCCGCGCCCTCGGGCACGTCCATCACCACGGCGATGCGGTCCTGCACGGGGTCGTAATCCTCGATAAGGGTGAGGGGCGCGGCCTCGCCGGCCCAGGCAAGGGCGAACAGGTCCGCATCCTCGCCGCCATGAAGCCGGTCATCCGCGTCGCCGATCAGCGTATCGGCCCCCTTGCCGCCATTGAGGAAATCGCGCGGCGCGGTAAGGGGACCCTCGTCCCCCGCAAGGCCCGGCGCGCGGCCGTCAAGAAGATCGTCGCCCTTGCCGCCGAACAGCTCATCCGCGCCCGCGCCGCCGGTCAGCGTATCGGCCCCGTCATGCCCCTCCAGCGTGTCATCGCCCGCGCCACCGTCCAGCAGGTCATCCCCCGCGCCCCCCAGAAGCAGGTCCGCCCCCGCCTCGCCCGAAAGCGTGTCATGGCCCATGAACCCGGAAAGCGTGTCCGCGCCGATGCCGCCCAGGATCAGGTCATCGCCATCCTCGCCGCCAAGCGCATCATCCCCCGCACCGCCCAACAGCACGTCCTGCCCCGCACCGCCCCAAAGCACGTCGCGCCCGTCATCGCCGGACAGCGTATCGTTGCCGTCAAGGCCGTTGGCCTGATCCGCGCCCGGCGTGCCCGCAAGGTCATCCGCCAGCTCGGTGCCGCCGATGATCCGCCCCTGCGGCGCGGCATCGGGCAGGGGCGGCACATCGTCCAGAAGATCGCCCGCCGCGGTTTCGTCACCCGCTTCGGGCGCGGGGTCATCACTATCGTCCCCGGTATCGTCGCGGGTCACAGCTTCGGGCAGAAACCCGATCGAGGCACCCGCAAGCAGCAGCCCGAGCAAACCGGAAAGAAGGAACATCGCCGCACCCTTTGTCGTCGCATCGCCGCAAGGCTAGGGACAATTCCCTTCCAATGCCTTACGCGCGTCCCCCATGCCACGAATTTCGCTGCAAAGGGTTAACGCCGCCTAAAAGGTCGCGGGTTGCGGCCAGGGCTCAGGCTGGCGGTCATAGCCGATGTAAAGCGGATGGCGCGGCGCGCCGGCCTTGGTCAGGCCCAGATGGAAGAGCGGCTGCCCCGAGGCCCGCAAAAGCCGCTCGACCGCCGCGCCGCGATCCAGATGCGCGCCATGCGCCCCCCAGGCGCAGATGATGCGCGCCTCGGGCGCCACGGCCCAGGCCAGGCTTTCGGTGATGGCCGCGTCGTTTCCGGGGCCGACCGGATCGGCCTCGGCCCGCATCACACGGGGATCGGTGGCGCGATAGGCGAAGATGTTCGTCACCCGGAACGCCCCGAAGCCAAGCGCGCGGGCGCGCCTTTCGCAGCGCTCCACCGTGGGATCGTTCTGCGCCTCGGTCGCGGTCGAGGGGTTGAGCAGGATGAACAGCGCGCGCGGCGCGCCGGGGGCCCAGGTCCGGGTCAGAAGATAGCGGTAGCGCTCGCAGTCGGAATAGACGGCGGTCGATTCCGCATCGCCCTTGAGGTGGTGTCGCGTGATCATGCCGCCTTGTGCCAAAGCCCGCCTGCCCCGGCAAGTCAGAGGTTGAACACGCGGCTTGGATGCAACTCGCCGGATTTGTAGATGCCGACGGCCAGCGGCTTGCCCTGATGGCTGGCCCAGGCTTCCTCGCCGAACCCGACATCCGAGGCGATGACCATGCCCGGATTTCCGTTTCTCAGCCGCGCCGCCCCTTCGGCGGTGGCGCGCAATTCGGGCAGCTCGGCCAGCCCCACCTCAAGGGGCAGGACCCGCGCGTCCAGTTCGGGCGTGCGGGCAAGGCGGTCAATCTCGTCCAGGCCGATCCCGTCCGAGGTCTCGAACGGCCCCGACCATTCGCGCCGCAGCCATTGCACATGGCCCAGGCACCCCAGCGCCGCCCCCAGATCCCGCGCGATCGAGCGGACGTAGCCGCCCTTGCCGCAGACCATCTCCAGCTCGACCGTATCGGCATCGGGGCGGGCAACCACCTGAAGGCTTTCGACGTAAAGCGGGCGGGCGGCAAGCGCCATCTCCTCGCCCGCGCGGGCAAGGGCATAGGCGCGTTCCCCATCGACCTTGACGGCCGAGAACTGCGGCGGAACCTGCTCGATATCGCCGACAAAGGCGGGAAGCGCGGCGGCGATCTGCGCATCCGTGGGCCGCAGTTCGCTGGTGGCGATCACCGCGCCCTCGGCATCGTCGGTATTGGTGGCCGCCCCCATGCGCATGGCGAAACGGTAGCATTTCAGCGCATCGGTGATGTAGGGCACGGTCTTTGTGGCCTCGCCCAGCGCGACGGCCAGAACGCCGGTCGCGGCGGGATCGAGCGTGCCGGCATGGCCCGCCTTCTTCGCATCCAGCGCCCAGCGCACCTTGTTCACGACCGTGGTCGAGGTCACGCCCGCGGGCTTGTCCACCACCAGCCAGCCGGAAATCTCACGACCCTTCTTGCGCGCCATGGCACCCTCCGATTGCGAAGGCCGCGTGCTAGCGCGAAGCGGCGCAGGGGTCAATCCGGCGCGACCATCCCCACGATCGGCCCCATCGGAACGCCGGTATCCGCGCGCCCGATCCCCGGCGCGATCAGGCGCGAAACGGAGCCGTCGAAATACAGCGCATCGGGCGCACCCAGCCGGTCGCGGAACAGCCGCGCGAAGCGGTGAAAGCTGACCGGCGCGTCCGAGATGGCGAACCAGGCCGTCCCGCCATCGGGCGCCACCCCCACGCCGTTGCGGATATGCAGGCTGTCGCTGTCGGGCAGGAAACGCGGATGCAGCGCCCCCCCGATCACCAGCATCGGCCCCGATTGCGAGGCATAGCGGCAATCCTGCGGGGCGGCGGCATAGGCGCGCGATTCGATCACCGCCAGCCTTTCGTCGATGCAGAAGACGCCGTTGGGCAGCATCCCGAAATTGCCCGGCCCCGCGCGGGTCACCAGCGCGGTCTGCTCGGCGCCGTCAGCGACGAACAGGCCCACGGGCCGTCGGTCGGGATGATACATCCCCGCATTCATCGCAAAAACCAGCCGCTCGCCGGGGGCAAGCTGTTCCGTCAGGCGTTCGGGCGTGCCGATCAGCGCGCCGCCCGCATCGTCGAGCCACAGGCGCAGATCGTCCCCCGCCCGCGCCTCGCAGACCGTGAAGGGCGTATCCTCGAAGCTCAGGGAACGGCAGGGGCCTGCCCCGGCCGCAAGCGGCGACACCAGCAGCGCCAGAAGCGCCGCGCTATTGCGGATCGTCCGGATCATCGTCTTCCCGGCCCCGCGCGATATCGCGCTGCACCGTCTCGTCCGAGAACATGCGCCGCGTCTCGTCCAGCCTGTCGAAGGTCTCGTCCATGCGGAAGCGCAGCTCGGGCGCGAATTTCAGCGTCAGCGCGCGCGAGACAAGGTGGCGCAGCTCGCCCTTGTTGCGGCGCAGGGCAACCAGCATCTCTTCGGTGCCGCGCCCACCCAAGGCCGAGACATAGGCCGTGGCCACCTTCAGGTCGGGCGTGGTGCGCACCTCTCCGACGGTGATCGAGATACGGTTCAGGTCGGGGTCGTGCACATCGCCGCGCATGAGCACATCCGACAGCGTGCGCCGGATAAGCTCACCCACGCGAAGCTGACGTTGCGACGGACCTTCGCCCGAGGAAAAGCGGTTCTTAGCCATGCCTCCCATGTAGGCCAAGCCCGCCCCGCCCGCAACTGGGCTTTGCCAAGCCGGGCCGCGCGGGCTAAGGAATGGCGATCACGAAGGAGAGAGAGCCATGACCGATCTGCCGGGCATCGTCATTACCGGGGTTTCCGGCCGCATGGGCCGCATGCTGGCCCGGACCGTCGCCGCATCGGACAAGGCCCGCCTTGCCGGCGCGGTCGAACGGACCGGCCATGACTGGATCGGCAAGGATCTGGGGCAGGTGACGGGCGGGCAGGCCAATGGCGTGATCGTCACCGACGATCCGCTGGAGGCCTTTGCCGGTGCGCAGGCGGTGATCGACTTCACCGCCCCCGCCGCGACGGTGGAATTCGCGGCCCTCGCCGCGCAGGCGCGCGCGGTCCATGTGATCGGCACCACGGGGCTGGGGCCTGCGCATCTTGAAAAGCTGGCCGCCGCCGCGCGCCATGCGGTGATCGTGCGGGCGGGCAACATGTCGCTTGGCGTCAACCTGCTGGTGCAGATGACGCGGAAGGTCGCGCAGGCGCTCGATGCCGACTGGGATGTCGAGGTGGTCGAGGCGCATCACCGCATGAAGGTCGATGCGCCCTCGGGCACGGCCCTCATGCTGGGCCGCGCGGCCGCCGAGGGGCGCGGCATCGCGCTGGAGGAGAACACCGAATCCGGACGCGACGGGATCACCGGCGCGCGCAAGCCCGGCGCCATCGGCTTTGCCGCCATCCGGGGCGGCGACATTGTGGGCGAACATGACGTGATCTTCGCGGGCGAGGGCGAACGCATCGTGCTGCGCCATGTCGCCACCGACCGCGCGATCTTTGCCCGCGGCGCGCTGAAGGCCGCGCTTTGGGGGCAGGACCGCAAGCCCGGCGCCTATGACATGATGGACGTTCTGGGCCTGTCGGACTGAACCCGGCAGGGCCCGTGCCGCGCCCGCCGCCTAGAAATCGACGGCGATGCCCTTCTTTTCCCAATCGCCGAAGCGCACCGGCTCGGGCCCGTCGCGGCCGCCCAGTTCGGGCGGAAGCTCGGCCGGGGCGGCCTTGCGGCGGCGCTCTTCGGCCTCGGCAAGGGCCCGATGCGCGGCGGGCGGCAGGTCCTGGCGTGCCTCTTCGCTCATGCTTGCATTCCTTGTGAACCACTTGGCCATGATATAGGCCCACAGGGGCACCGAGAACAAGGCGAAGGGCATGCAAATGGGCGGAACGGATGCGGCACGGCAAGCGGCGCTTGGCCTGATCGTGGGGGTGCTGGAGGATCGCCAGCCCCTGTCCGACCAGCTTGCCGCGGGCGATCTGGACCACCTGCCCCCCGCCGAGCGCGCCCGCGCGCAACGGCTGGCCACGCTGACGCTGCGCCATCTGGAACAGGCGGATGCGGAGCTCAAGCCCCTGCTGCGCAACCCCCCGCCCGCCGATATGCGCGCGCTTCTGCGCCTTGCCACGGTCGAGATCCTGCAAGACGGCGCCGCGCCGCATGGCGTGGTCAACGCCGCCGTGACGCTGGCGCGCGCGGGCGGGCAGCGCACCGCGGGCTTTGCTGGTCTGGTCAACGCGGTGCTGCGCCGGGTGGCCGAAAACGGGCCGGACAGATGGGCCGGCCTGCCGGCCCCGGCGCTTCCGGGCTGGCTGCGCGGGCGGCTGATGTCGGCCTATGGCAAGAAGGCCACCCAGGCGATGGAGGCCGCGCATCTGCGCGGCGCGCCGATCGACGTGACCCCGAAGGACGGCGATGCCGCAACATGGGCGGCAAGGCTGGGCGGAGAGGCTCTGCCCACCGGCAGCATCCGCCTGCCCCTGCGCGCGCAGGTCTCGGACTTGCCGGGGTTCGGCGATGGCGCCTGGTGGGTGCAGGACGCCGCCGCGGCGCTTGCCGCGCGCCTGCTCGCCCCCCGGATGGGAGAGCGCGTGCTGGATCTTTGCGCGGCCCCCGGCGGCAAGACGCTGCAACTTGCCGCGCAGGGCGCAGAGGTCACCGCGCTGGATATCTCGGGGCCGCGGATGGAGCGGGTGCGCGCCAATCTTGCCCGCTGCGGGCTGAAGGCAGAGATCGTGGTGGCCGACGCGCTTGCCTGGCAGCCCGACGCGGCGTTCGACGCGATCCTGCTCGATGCGCCCTGTTCGGCCACCGGGACGATCCGCCGCCACCCGGACCTGCCGCATGTGAAGGAGGCCGCCGGCCTCAAGCCGCTGATCGCCTTGCAGGCCGAACTGCTTGACCGCGCGCTTGGATGGCTGCGGCCGGGCGGGCGGCTGGTCTTCTGCACATGCTCGCTTCTGCCCGACGAGGGCGAGGGCCAGATCCGCGCCGCCCTGTCGCGCCATCCGGGCCTGCGCGTCCTGCCCGCCGCCCTGCCGGGACAGGAGGAGCAATGGCAAAGCCCCGAGGGCGGATTGCGGCTGCGGCCCGATTTCTGGCCCGAACGGGGCGGCATGGACGGGTTCTACATCGCCGCCCTGCAAGGCTTTGCCAAGGCCGGAATTGATCGGTGACAGGGCCGCGGGCGCGCATTATGGTGCGCGCGACTTCGGGCAACACGGAACGGGGCAACCGTCATCAGCATGGCAGGGCAAGGCAGGCGTGTCGGACAGGGACAAACGCGAAGCGTGCTTCGCGCGCGTTCTGACGCGGCGCTGAACCGGCTTGCCGCGCTGCGCGCCACCCGCGCGCGCCCCGCCACCGGCTTCGTCAGCCAGCCCGAGCCGCGCAGCATCGGCACATTCGCCCGCGGGCGCCAGCTGATCGCCGGGAATTTCCTGTTCGCCGGTTTCCTGATCGAGGGGCAGGACAAGCCGATCTGGGATCTGCCGATGCCCGATCCCGCCTTCGAAGAGGCGCTGCACGGGTGCGCCTGGCTTGACGACCTGGCCGCCGTGGGCGACCGCGCGGCCCGCGAGCGCGCGCAGGCCTGGGTCTTCGACTGGATCGCCCGCTTCGGCGCGGGCACCGGCCCGGGCTGGACGCCCGACCTGACGGGGCGGCGGCTGATCCGCTGGATCAACCACGCCATCCTGCTTCTGAACGGCCAGGACCGCGCGGCCGCCGACGGCTTTTTCCGCAGCCTCGGGCATCAGACCATCTTCCTGTCGCGCCGCTGGCGCTCGGCCTCGCCGGGACTGCCGCGATTCGAGGCGCTGACCGGGCTGATCTATGCCGGGCTCGCCCTGACCGGGATGGAGGGGCATGTGGCCCCCGCCGTCGCGGCCCTTGCGCGCGAATGCCGCGAACAGATCGACGCGCAGGGCGGCATCCCCACCCGCAACCCCGAGGAACTGCTCGAGGTCTTCACGCTGCTGATCTGGGCCGCCGCCGCCCTGAGCGAGGCCGGGCGCGTCCCCCCGCCCGAACATACCGCCGCGATCGAACGCATCGCCCCCACCCTGCGCAGCCTGCGCCATGCCGATGGCGGGCTTGCGCGCTTCCACGGCGGTGGGCGGGGCGCCGAGGGGCGGCTTGACCAGGCACTTGGCCAGTCCGGCGTGCGCACCGCCACCGGCCCCGGCCCGGCGATGGGCTTTGCACGCATGAGCGCGGGGCGCTGCACGCTGATCGTCGATGCGGCCGCGCCGCCGCAGGGGCGCGCCTCGGCCAATGCCCATGCCTCGACCCTGGCGTTCGAGCTGACATCGGGGCGCCGCCCGCTGATCGTCAACTGCGGCTCGGGCGCCTCGTTCGGGGCCGACTGGCACCGCGCGGGCCGCGCGACGCCCAGCCATTCCACGCTGGCGATCGACCGCTATTCCTCGTCCCGGCTGGGGCCGGACGGGATGTTCGGGGGCGCCTCGCGCGGGCTTTTGACCGACACCCCGCAAGAGGTCTGGACCCAGGCCGAACCCGCCGATGACGGCCAGCGCCTGCTGTTCGGCCATGACGGCTATGTGCCGACCCACGGGATGACGCATCTGCGCGATCTGACGCTGTCTTCCGACGGGCGCATGCTGCATGGCAGCGACACGCTTGGCGCCATGACCTCGGATGACCGCAAGCGTTTCGACGTGATCTTCGAACGCTCCGCGCTGAAGGGGATCGCCTTCTCGATTCGTTTCCATCTGCATCCCGATGTGGATGCCACGCTGGACCTGGGCGGATCGGCGGTGTCGATGGCGCTGAAATCGGGCGAGATCTGGGTGTTCCGCCATGACGGCACCGCCGATCTGGCGCTGGAACCCTCGGTCTATCTGGAACGCGGCCGGCTGCGCCCGCGCCCGACGCGGCAGATCGTCCTTTCTGCGCGGGTTCTGGACTATGCCTGCCAGACAGGCTGGACCTTGGCGAAAGCTCAGGATACCCCCGCGGCAATCCGCGACCTTGATCCCCGCGAAGATGAAGACCCGACCGACGACTGACCCATAAGGACCCTGCTGCCGATGACAAACCTCGTCCCGCTGCGCCGCGCGCTGATTTCCGTTTCCGACAAGACCGGGCTGACCGAATTCGCAGGCGCCCTTGCCGCCCGGGGGGTGGAGTTGGTCTCGACCGGGGGCACCGCCAGGGCGCTGCGCGAGGCCGGCCTTGCCGTGCGCGACGTGGCCGAGATGACCGGCTTTCCCGAGATGATGGACGGCCGCGTCAAGACGCTGCATCCGGTGGTCCATGGCGGGCTTCTGGCGCTGCGCGACGATGACGAGCATCTGGTGGCGATGGCCGCGCACGGGATCGAGCCGATCGACCTTCTGGTGGTGAACCTCTACCCGTTCGAGGAAACCGTGGCGAAGGGCGGCGACTATGCCGACTGCATCGAGAATATCGACATCGGCGGCCCGGCGATGATCCGCGCGGCAGCCAAGAACCACGCCTTCGTCGCCACCATCGTCGACGTGCAGGATTACGATGCCGTGCTGGCCGAGCTGGCCGCACATGACGGGCGCACATCCCTGACCTTCCGCCAGCGTCAGGCGCAGATCGCCTATGCCCGCACCGCCGCCTATGACGCCGCCGTCAGCACCTGGATGGCCGGCGCGATCGGCGAGGAGACCCCGCGCCGCCGCGCCTTTGCCGGCACGCTGGCCCAAAGCCTGCGCTACGGCGAGAACCCGCATCAGCAGGCGGCCTTCTATACCGACGGCTCGGGCCGGCCGGGGGTGGCCACCGCGACGCAGTGGCAGGGCAAGGAGCTGTCCTACAACAACATCAACGATACCGACGCGGCCTTCGAGCTGGTGGCCGAGTTCGCCGGCAAGGGCCCCGCCTGCGCGATCATCAAGCATGCCAATCCCTGCGGTGTCGCCACCGGCGGCAGCCTGCTTGAGGCCTATCGCCGCGCCTATGACTGCGACCGCACCTCCGCCTTCGGCGGCATCATCGCGCTGAACCAGACGCTGGACGCCGCGACCGCCGAAGAGATCTGCAAGATCTTCACCGAGGTCGTGATCGCCCCCGATGCAGATGCCGGCGCGAAAGAGATCTTCGCCGCGAAGAAGAACCTGCGCCTGCTGACCACCGGCGCGCTGCCCGATCCGATGGCGCCCAGCCTGGCCTTCCGTCAGGTCGCGGGCGGCTTTCTTGTGCAGGGCAAGGACAATGGCGCGATCACCGAGGCCGACCTGAAGGTCGTTACCAAGCGCGCGCCGACCGCGCAGGAACTGACGGACCTGCTTTTTGCCTGGAAAGTCGCCAAGCACGTCAAGTCGAACGCGATCATCTATGTCAATGACGGGGCCACGGTGGGCGTGGGCGCGGGCCAGATGAGCCGCGTGGACAGCACCCGCATCGCCGCGCAGAAAGCCCGCGACATGGCCGGGGCGATGGGGCTTGACGCACCGCTGACCAAAGGTTCGGTCGTGGCGTCGGATGCGTTCTTCCCCTTCCCCGACGGACTTCTGACCGCCGCCGAGGCGGGCGCGACCGCGGTGATCCAGCCCGGCGGCTCGATGCGCGACGCCGAGGTGATCGCCGCCGCGGACGAGGCGGGCCTTGCGATGGTCTTCACCGGCATGCGCCATTTCCGCCACTGATCCCGGCCGGACAGACGAAACCCTGCGAACGGAGGCGGCATGCGACTGGCGGCAAAGGTGACAGCGGCGGTTCTGGTGCTGGACCAGATCACGAAATACGCCGTGGTGCACGGCATGGGGCTGGACCGCAAGCTTGCCATCGACGTGCTGCCGCCCTGGCTCAATTTTCGCATGGCCTGGAATCAGGGCGTGAATTTCGGCCTGTTCGCGGGCAATAACGACTGGTCCCGCTGGGTCCTGATCGCGGTGGCGCTTGCCATCTCGGCCTGGGTCTGGCGTTGGGTCACCCGCGAGGCGCATTCGAAACCGATGCAGATCTCAGCCGGGCTGCTGATCGGCGGCGCGCTTGGCAATGTGGTCGACCGCGTGCTTTACGGCGCGGTGGCGGATTTCCTGAACATGTCCACGCCCTGGTTCAGCAATCCCTATTCGTTCAACGTGGCCGATATCACGGTTTTCGCGGGTGCGGCGGGTCTTGTGCTCTTCTCGGGGCGCGAGGCTTCGAAGAAACCGGCCGACAAGGAGCGAAAGGGATGAAAAGCCTTGCTACTTGCCCGCCTTTCCCCCGTGACGCGCGCGGACACATGCGCTAAGACGGTTCGGAACGCAGGCGCCAAACGGATGAGGGAGTGGCCATGCAGGCAAAGATCGGCACGCAGGGAATCGCATTGGCGGCGGTTCTGATGCTGGCCGCCTGCGGTGGCGGGCGGGAACCCCAGCTGATGAATCTGCGCTCGGGCACCAACGGCCCGGACGAATTCGGGATCCTGCCGACGAAACCCTTGCAGATGCCCCCAGATCTGGCCGCACTGCCCGAACCGACCCCGGGTGGCAGCAGCCTTACCGATCCGACGCCCGAAGCCGATGCCGTGGCCGCCCTTGGCGGCAATCCCGGCCGTCTTGTGCGTGGCGGCGGGGTGCCGGCGGGCGATGGCGCACTTCTGGCCTATGCCGGACGCATGGGCACCTCGGCCACTATCCGCACCGACCTTGCGGCCGAGGACCTCGAATTCCGGCGCAAGAACGATGGCCGCCTTCTTGAGCGGCTGTTCGATGTCAGCATCTACTACAAATCCTACCGCGTTCAGGCGCTGGACCAGGAGGCAGAGCAGGAACGCTGGCGCAAGGCCGGACTGCGCACGCCCGCGTCGCCCCCCAATTCCGCATTGCTGGAATAACCATCAACTCCGCGTCAGGCATCTTGAAGCCCGCGCGCTGACGCGTAGGTTGTAGGCGACATTCCAGGAGGTTGTTCATGCTCCGATTCACGGGCGCGGCACTTGTCGCCGCAAGTCTGGCTGGCGCCACCCTTGCGGGCGATGTCACCCATTTCACGCTGGACAACGGGATGGAAGCCGTCGTGATCGAGGATCACCGCGCCCCCGTCGTGGTTCACATGGTGTGGTATCGCGCGGGCTCGGCCGACGAGGTGCCGGGCAAGTCCGGCGTGGCGCATTTCCTGGAACACCTGATGTTCAAGGGCACCGACGATCTTGCCCCCGGCGAATTCTCTAAGACGGTGGCGGCCAATGGCGGCTCGGACAATGCCTTCACCTCATATGACTATACCGCCTATTTCCAGCGCATCGCGGCAGACCGGCTTGACCTTGTGATGGGCATGGAGGCCGACCGGATGCGCGACCTGATCCTGTCCGAGGACGACTGGAAGACCGAGCTTCAGGTCATCATCGAGGAACGCAACCAGCGCACCGACAGCGACCCGGCCGCGATCTTCGGCGAGCAGCGGCGCGCAGCGCAATACCTCAACCATCCCTATGGCCGCCCGGTCATCGGCTGGCGCCACGAGATGGAGGCGCTGACCCGCACCGACGCGCTTGACTGGTATCGCCGCTACTACGCACCCAACAACGCGATCCTCGTCGTGGCGGGCGATGTCACCCCCGACGAGGTGCGCGCCCTGGCCGGGCAGCATTACGGCCCGCTGGAACCGACCCCCGGCCTTGCCCCCCGGCAACGGGTGAGCGAGCCGCCGCAGCTTGCCGAACGGCGCCTGCGCTTTCCCGATGCGCGCGTGGCCCAGCCCTATGTCATGCGCACCTATCTTGCGCCCGAACGCGACCCGGGCGATCAGACCCGCGCCGCGGCCCTGACGATCCTTGCGGAACTGCTGGGCGGCAATTCGGCGACCTCGGTCCTGGGGCGCGCGCTGGTCTTCGACTCGGGCTGCGCGCTTTACGCTTCGGCCTTCTATGACGGGCTGTCGCTTGACGACACCACCTTCACCCTTGTCGCGGTTCCCGCCGCCGATATCGGCCTGGACGAGCTGGAGGCGGACATGGATGCCGCGATCGCCCGCTTCATCGACGAGGGCGTGAACTCCGACCAGTTCGAGCGCGTCAAGACGCAGCTCATGGCGGCCGAGATCTATGCCCGCGACAACGTGGAAGGCCTTGCCCGGCGCTATGGCGAGGCAATGGCCACCGGCCTGAGCGTCAAGGACGTGACCGCCTGGCCCGAGACGCTGATGGCCGTGACCGAGGCCGACGTGATCGCCGCCGCGCGCGAGCTGTTCGACCGCCGCCGCGCCGTCACGGGCTATCTGGAAAAAGCCGAAACCGGGGGAACGCAATGATCCGCTTTGCACTGGGCGTTCTTGCCGCCGCATGGCTTGCCCTGCCCGCGCAGGCCGCGGTCGCAATCACCGAGGTGACATCGCCGGGGGGGATCCGCGCCTGGCTGGTCGAGAACCATGACCTGCCCTTCACCGCGCTCGAGATCCGCTTCAAGGGCGGGGCCAGCCTTGACGCCCCCGGCAAGCGCGGGGCCATCAACCTGATGACCGCGACGCTTGAAGAGGGCGCGGGAACGATGGACAGCCAGGCCTTCGCCGAAGCCGCCGAGGCGATCGCCGCGCAGATCGGCTTCGGGGCCAATGACGACGCGGTCTCTGTCTCGGCCCGGATGCTGACCGAACACCGCGACGCGGGCGTGGAGCTGCTGCGCGAGGCGCTGATCAACCCGCGCTTCGACCAGATCGCGCTGGAACGGGTGCGCGGGCAGGTGCTGTCCTCGATCGCGTCGCAGGCCAAGGACCCGCAATCCATCGCGGGCGACACCTTCGCGCGCCTCGCCTATGGCGATCACCCCTATGGCAGCGCAATCGACGGCACCGCCGAAAGCGTGAAGGCGCTGACCCGCGAAGACCTGTTCGACGCCAAGGCCCGGGTGATGGCGCGAGACCGCCTGTTCGTCTCGGCCGTGGGTGACATCAGCGCGGACGAGCTTGGCGTTCTTCTGGACCGGCTTCTGGGCGAGTTGCCCGAGACCGGCGCCACCATGCCGCCGCGCGCCGAACTGGGCCTGGTGGGCGGGGTGACGGTGGTCGATTACGACAGCCCGCAATCGGTGGTGATCTTCGGGCAGAAGGGCATCGCCATGGACGACCCCGATTTCTTCGCGGCCTATGTGCTGAACCACATCCTTGGCGGCGGCGGCTTCTCGGCCCGGCTGATGGAAGAGGTGCGCGAGATGCGCGGCCTGACCTATGGCATCGCCTCCTATCTCGTGCCGATGGATCTGGCGGAAACCTGGCAGGGCTCTTTCGCATCGGCCAACGAGAAGGTCGCCGAGGCGATCGCGGTGACGCGGGCCGAATGGGCGCGCATCGCAAGCGGCGGCGTCAGCGAACAGGAACTTGCCGATGCCAAGACCTACCTGACCGGCGCCTATCCGCTGCGTTTCGACGGCAACGGGCCGATCGCGGACATATTGGTGGGCATGCAGATCTCGGACATGCCGATCGACTATGTGAACACCCGCAACGCCCGTATCGAGGCCGTCAGCGCCGAAGATGTGGCCCGTGTCGCCAGACGGCTGATCGACGCGGAAAGCCTGCGCTTCGTGGTGGTGGGCCGGCCCGTCGGATTGTGACTGCGGCGGCCGAATCTGTGGCCCTTTGGTCCGGGTTCTGCTATCTGTAGTGGTATGAACGCCTCTCAGCCCAAAATAGGCTCATCGCGCCCGATCATCCGCCAGCTGGATGAAACCGCCGCCAACCGCATCGCGGCGGGCGAGGTGGTGGAACGCCCCGCCTCGGCGGTCAAGGAGCTGGTGGAAAACGCGCTCGATGCGGGGGCCGCGCGGATCGACATCGCCTATGCCGATGGCGGCAAGACGCTGATCCGCATCACCGACGACGGTTGCGGCATGACGCCCGAGGATCTGCCGCTGGCACTGTCGCGCCATGCCACCTCGAAGATCGACGGATCGGACCTGCTGAACATCCATACCTTCGGCTTCCGCGGCGAGGCGCTGCCCTCGCTTGGCGCGGTGGGGCGGCTGTCCATCACCTCGCGCGCCGAGGGGTTCGAGGCCGCGCAGATCACCGTGTCGGGCGGGCGCATCGCCCCGGTCCGGCCCGCCGCGCTGAACCGCGGCACGGTGGTCGAGCTGCGCGACCTTTTCTTCGCCACCCCCGCGCGGCTGAAATTCCTGCGCACCGACCGGGCCGAGGCCGGCGCCATCGCCGATGTGGTCAGGCGGCTGGCGATGGCCGAACCCTATGTCAGCTTCACCCTGCGCGACATGTCGGCCGACGCCTCCGGCAAGGGCGGGAACGGGCGCGAGGTGTTCCGCGCCGACGCCGAACAGGGAGAGATGTTCGACGCGCTCGAACGCCGCCTTGCCCGTGTCCTCAACCGCGAATTCACCGACAACGCGCTGCGCATCGACGCCGAGCGCGAGGGCATCCGCCTGACCGGATTCGCCGCCCTTCCCACCTATTCGCGCGGCGCGGCGGTAGAGCAGTTCCTGTTCGTCAACGGCCGTCCCGTGCGCGACAAGATGCTGACCGGCGCGCTGCGGGGCGCCTATATGGATTTCCTCTCGCGCGACCGGCACCCCGCCGCCGCGCTGTTCCTGAGCTGCGCGCCCGAACAGGTGGACGTGAACGTGCACCCCGCCAAGGCCGAGGTCCGCTTCCGCGAGGCCGGCATCGCGCGCGGGCTGATCGTCAGCGCGCTGCGTCACGCCCTGGCCGAGGCCGGGCACCGCGCCTCGTCCACCGTGGCGACCGCGACGCTTGGCGCCATGCGTCCCGAACCCGCCGGCGGGGCGGCGCCGCACATCTACCAGATGGATCGCCCCTCGGCCGGGGCGCTGCGCATCGCCCATGGCGCGCAGGCGCCCGTCTTCGACGAGGCCCCGCAACCCTTCGATGCCCCCTTCGCGCCGGCCGCGCGGGCCGAGGCCCCTCCGCCGGAGGCGCCCGAACTGACCCGCGCCCCCCTTGGCGCCGCCCGCGCGCAGCTGCACGAGAATTACATCATCGCCCAGACCGAAACCGGCATGGTGATCGTCGACCAGCACGCCGCGCATGAACGGCTGGTCTATGAACGGCTCAAGCGGCAGATGGCGGAAAAGGGCGTCGCCGCACAGGCCCTGCTGATCCCCGAGATCGTGGAGCTTTCCGCACAGGATGCCGCGCGCCTGCTGGAGGTGGCCGGTGATCTTGCACGGCTGGGCCTCGGGATCGAACCCTTCGGCGGAAGCGCCGTGGCCGTGCGCGAAACCCCCGCGATCCTGGGAGAGATCAACGCAGCAGCACTTCTGCGCGACATCCTCGACGAACTGGCCGATCTGGGCGACAGCCAGAAGCTGCGCGCCAGGATCGACGCGGTTCTCAGCCGCATGGCCTGCCACGGCTCGGTCCGCTCCGGCCGCCAGATGCGTGCCGAAGAGATGAACGCGCTTCTGCGCGAGATGGAGGCCACGCCCCATTCGGGCCAGTGCAACCACGGCCGCCCCACCTATGTGGAACTGAAACTATCCGATATCGAACGGCTTTTCGGGCGCACATGATCCAGATCGGCGACACCCCCTATCCTCTTGACCATCCGCTGGTTCTGGCCACGCTCGGCGGGGCGGCGGCACTGCTTCTGCTGTTCGTTCTGGTGGTGCTGACGCTGCGGGCCTCGGGCCGTTCGGCGCGCGCGCTGGACCCGATGGTGGCGCAGATGGTGGCGCTCGGGCAGCGCGTTCAGGGCCTGTCGGACGGCCAGCAGCAACTGGCCGGCGGCCTGCATCAGGTGACCGAGGCGCAAACCTCAAGCCAGACGCGGGTGCTTGCACTGATGGAACAGCGGCTGGCCGATGTGTCGCGCGGCATGACCGAAAGCCTGCACGGCACCGCCACGCGCACCGCCCGTTCGCTGGGAGAGCTGCAACAACGCCTCGAGGCGATCGACCGCGCGCAGGCCAACATCGAGAAGCTCTCGGGCAATGTGCTGGGCCTTCAGGACATCCTGTCCAACAAGCAGACCCGCGGCGCCTTCGGCGAAATCCAGCTGCACGACATCGTGCAAAAGGCCCTGCCCGGCGATGCCTTCACCATGCAGGCAACGCTTTCGAACGGCCGGCGCGCGGATTGCCTGATCCACCTGCCCAACCCGCCCGGTCCCATCGTCATCGACTCCAAATTCCCGCTCGAAGCCTATGAGGCCCTGCGCCGCGCCGAAAACCAGAGCCAGACGATCGAGGCGCAGCGGATGATGCGCGTGGCCCTGCGCGCGCATATCAAGGCAATCTCGGAACGCTACATCCTCGAGGGCGAAACCGCCGACGGCGCGCTGCTCTTCCTGCCCTCCGAGGCGGTCTATGCCGAACTGCACGCCAATTTTCCCGAACTTGTGCGCGAAGGGTTTGCCGCCAAGGTCTGGATTGTCTCGCCCACCACCTGCATGGCCACGCTCAACACCATGCGCGCGGTGCTGAAGGATGCGCGCATGCGCGAACAGGCGGGCGCGATCCGCAAGGAACTTGCGGCGCTTTACGCCGATGTGGACCGGCTGGGCACGCGGGTGGACAATCTCGACCGCCATTTCGGGCAGGCCGCGAAGGATCTCGAGGATATCAAGATCTCGGCTGACAAGGCCGGCAAACGTGCCCGCCGGCTGGATAATTTCGACTTCGAGGAACTCGCCCCCGATACCGATGCCACGCGCGTGGTGCAGATCAAGCCCTGACCCCGCCAAGGCCCCCGGAATTTCAGCGCCCTCACACCGCCAACCGGCGCAAGGCCCCTTGCGTCGGGGCCTGCTTGGCGCAAGACTGTATCGCGACAGGAGACCAGAATGCTTCACATCAGCCCCGCGAAAATCGCCCATGTCATCATCCGCGCGCGCAAGTTCGACGCCGATGTTCCCGGCTCGGGCCAGGGCCGCGAATTGCGTGCCTTCATCGGGGCGCTGAACGAAGACGAACAGGCCGCCCTGACCGCCGTCATGTGGATCGGCCGGGAAACCTTCGACGCCGCCGAATATGACGAGGCCTTCGAAACCGCCCGGGCCGAAGCCACCGCCCCGACCGAGGATTACCTGCTGGGCAACCCCATGCTGGCCGATCACCTGGAAGACGGGCTGAATGCCCTCGGCCTCAGCCTCGAAGAGGCCGAAGAAGACATCAACCCTTCGGTCTGATCCCCCGACGACATGCAAAAGGGGGCCGCCGCCCCCTTTCATCTTCGCCCAAATATCCCGGGGGGTGCGGGGGGTGGACCCCCCGCCTTCCATCATGCCACCAGACGGTAGCCCCCCGATTCCGTCACCAGCAGGCGCGCATTCGACGGATCGGGCTCGATCTTCTGGCGCAGACGGTAGATATGCGTCTCCAGCGTGTGGGTCGTCACCCCGGCATTATAGCCCCAGACCTCGTGCAGCAGCACATCGCGCGCCACCACGCCATCCGTCGCCCTGTAAAGGAACTTCAGGATATTGGTTTCCTTCTCGGTCAGCCGGATCTTGCGATCCTTCTCGTCGATCAGCATCTTCATCGCCGGCTTGAACGTATAGGGGCCAAGCTGGAACACCGCATCCTCGGATTGCTCATGCGTGCGCAACTGCGCGCGCAGCCGCGCCAGAAGAACGGGAAACTTGAACGGCTTGGTGATATAGTCGTTCGCGCCGCTGTCCAGCCCCAGGATCGTATCCGCATCCGTATCGTGCCCGGTCAGCATGACGATGGGGCATTTCACGCCCAGCTTGCGCAGTTTCTTGCACAGCTCGCGCCCATCGGTATCGGGCAGGCCCACATCAAGGATCGCCAGGTCGTAAAGCGCCTCCTTGGCCTTCTCGACGGCCTCCGCCCCCGAGCCAGCCTCGAAAACGTCGAAATCATCGGTCGCCACCAGCTGCTCGGCAAGCGCCTCGCGCAGGTCGGTATCGTCATCCACCAGAAGGATCTTCTTAAGTCCTGCCATCTCGGCCTCCTCTGTTCTGCGCCCAAGCTGTCGTCCCATCACGGCCCCGGCAAGGGGTGTGAAATCTTTCTCACGCGGACGTGTCGCAGCACCGGGAAATGTTTCAATTTGTTTCACGCAGGTCTATCAGTTGGCCATGGAACACCACGAGCAACCCCTTGGCCCGACCACCGCCGAGCGCCTCAACCGCGCGCGCGCCGACCTGCGCATGGGCCTTCCGGTCCTGCTGTCCGATCACATGCTGGCCGTGGCGGTCGAAACGCTTTCGCCCGAAAGGCTCGCCGCGATGGCGGGGATGGGACCGCTTACGCTTGCGCTGACTGCGCGGCGGGCCGAAACCCTCAAGGCGCGCGCCTATGACGGCGATCTTGCCCGGATCGAGGTGCCTCCGGGCGCCGACCTGCGCTGGTTGCGCGCCCTGGCCGACCCGGCCGACGATCTTCTGGTGCCCATGAAAGGCCCGTTCGTCAGCCGCCGCGGCGGGTCGGCCGAACTGGAACGCACGGCCCTCGCGCTCGTGAAATCCGCACAGCTTCTGCCCGCGGCCCTCCTCGTGCCGCTGACCGGCCCCGCCCCTGACGGACTGACCTGCCTGCCCGCCCCCGAAGCCCTGCGCCTGCTGGCCGCCGAAACCCGCTTCGGCCCGGTCGCCGCCGCCCGCGTGCCGATGCGCGCCGCCGAACAGGGCCGGCTGCACGTCTTTCGCCCCGAAAACGGCGGCGAGGAACATTACGCCATCGAGATCGGCGCCCCCGCCCGCGATGCCCCCGTGCTCGCACGCCTGCACTCGGCCTGCTTCACCGGCGATGTGCTGGGCAGCCTGAAATGCGATTGCGGCGCCCAGCTCGACGCCGCGCTGACCCAGATGGGAACCGAGGGCGCGGGCATCCTGCTCTACCTCAACCAGGAAGGCCGCGGCATCGGCCTTGCCAACAAGATGCGCGCCTATTCGCTTCAGGATCAGGGCTTCGACACGGTCGAGGCCAATCACCGCCTCGGCTTCGAGGATGACGAACGCGATTTCCGCATCGGTGCCGCGCTGCTCAGGAAGCTCGGCTTCTCGAAGGTCCGGCTTCTGACCAACAACCCCGCCAAGGTCGCCATGCTGCAAGCCAACGGGATCGACGTGACCGAGCGCGTCCCGCTGCGCGTCGGCATGGGGCGCCACAACGCGCATTACCTCGCCACCAAGGCCAGAAAATCGGGGCATATCCTGTGATGCGCCTCACCCCGCGGGGGCTGCTGTTCCGCGGCCGCTGCCTGCCCGCCGAAATCGGTCGCGCGGGGCTCAGCGCGGCGAAACACGAAGGCGACGGCGCCACCCCCATCGGCACGCTGCACATCCTTGGCATGCTCTACCGCGCCGACCGGCTGGCGCGCCCGGCGCCCTGGGCGCGGCCCATCGGCCCGCGGGATCTGTGGTGCGACGCCCCCGCCGATCCGGCCTATAACCACCCCGTCCGCGCGCCCTTCTCCGCCAGCCACGAACGCATGGCCCGCCCAGACCCGCTTTACGACATCGTCCTGATCACCGACTGGAACCATCCGCAGGCCCGGCCCGGCAAAGGCTCCGCCATCTTCCTGCATCAGCGCCGCAGGCCGGGCTACCCGACCGCCGGCTGCATCGCACTTTGCCGCAAGGACCTGCTCTGGCTCGCCCGGCACCTGCGTCCGGGCACCGGACTCGTGATCCCCGATCTCGCCTGCTTTCATCTTCGTGCAAATATCCCGGGGTCCGGGGCAGCGCCCCGGCCCAACCGTCCCCCGCGCGACAAGGCCTAGCGCCCCGCGTAGTCCCGCGCCCCGAATATGGCCGAGCCGACGCGCACATGCGTGGCGCCCGCGGCGATCGCGGCCTCGTAATCGCCCGACATCCCCATCGACAACCCCGCCAGCCCGTTGCGCGCGGCCATCCCGGCCAGCATGGCGAAATGCGGGGCGGCATCCTGCGCCTCGGGCGGGATGCACATCAAGCCCACGACCGGCAGATCGAGCGCGCGGGCGCGCGCCACGAAATCATCCAGATCGCCGGGCAATAGGCCCGCCTTCTGCGGCTCCTGCCCGGTATTGACCTGCACGAACAGATCCGGGCTTGCCCCCCGCGCCTGCGCCAGGCGGGCAAGCCTTTCGGCCAGGGACGGACGGTCGAGCGTGTGGATCGCCTCGAACAGCTCGACGGCCTGCCGCGCCTTGTTGCTCTGCAAGGGGCCGATCATGTGAACCTGCACGCCGGGGAATGCCGCGCGCCATGCGGGCCATTTCCCGGCCGCTTCCTGCACATAGTTCTCGCCGAAAAGCCGGTGCCCTTCCTCCAGCACGGCCTCCACCCGGCCGGGCGGCTGCACCTTGGACACCGCGATCAGCCGCACCGATCCGGGCGCGCGCCCCGCGGCGGCCTCGGCACGGGCGATGCGCGCACTGACCTCACTCAGCCCCATGCTTCGCCCCCGCCGCCAGATCGCCAAGCGCCGCGATCATCGGCTCCAGGTCCTTCTCGTAGCGCTGCCATGCCCGCACCGACCCCGAAGAGATCGGCTGGCGCGCCTGATAGACCGACAGCGTATTGACCTTGCGCGTGCTCTTGTGAAAGTCGAGGCAGCGATCCTCCCATTCCAGCCCCGCCGCCGCGATCAGCTTGCGGCTTTCGACCTCGGGATCGGCGACCAGCGTCTCGTAATCGACCTCATGGATCCAGTCGGGCACGGTGGCGCGCCAGAACGCCACCATCTCGACGAAGCTGCGGTAATAGATCGCCAGGTCCTTCAGGTCATAGGCATAAAGATGCGTGCCCTCGGCGAACTTGTTCTTGTAGATCGACAAGAGCGTGTCGCGCGGATCGCGTCGCACCACGATGAACCGCGCGCGCGGCAGGGCAAGCTTCAGAAGCCCGATATGCATATAGGTCAGGATCGACTTGTCGGTGATCCGCGCCACGTCGGGAAAGCGCGCACCCAGCTTTTGCGCATAGTCATGGCCGATCGCGGCAATCGCCCCGGAGGGCAGGGTGGAGACCGGCGCGAATCCCCCGCCGTCGGCCGTGATCAGGCGCAGGGCCGCCCCGGCTGCCACGCCAGCCTCGCCCGCGCCCTCGACCTGCGAATGGGCGGCGATGATCTGCTCGACCAGCGTGGTGCCCGAACGCGGCATGCCGGTGACGAAGATCGGGGCGTAATCGCTTGTCCCCTCGACCCGCGCGGCGTGGAAATCGAACCCCGCATAGGCCGCCTTCAGCGCGCGCACCTCTTCCTGCCGCTGCGCGATATCATAGGGCCAGGCCTTGCGCATGAGGCCGTTGGCCACGTTCAGATACTCGAACACCCGGTCATACTGGCGCGTATCTTCCAGCGCCTTGGCGATGGCAAAGCCGAAATTCATCCGGTCGGTATCGGACAGGCTGTCCTGGTTGAACCGCGCGATCATCTGATCAAGAAGCGGATCGTCGGCCCCGGTCTTGTGCGAGGCGATGAACAGCCGGTACTGCTCGCCATTCGTGGGGTCGGCGTCGAAGCTGCGGCGGAAGAGAATCTCGGCCTCGTCAAAGCGTCCGAGGCTTTGCAGCAGCCCCGCCTTGCCGGACAGGCCCACGGCATTGTCGGGGGCGCGTTCCAGAACCCGGTCATATTCCGCCAGGGCCTCGGCGTCGCGGCCAAGCCGGGTCAGGGCCTGTGCCAGCGACAGGCGCGGCTGAAGCCCGGACGGATTGGCCGCAAGGGCCTGCCGGAATGCCTCTGCCGCCGCGTCATACTGCCCCGAGCGGAAGTGGATCTCGCCCAGCAGAAGCGCCGCGGGGGCGGATTTCGGCTCCAGCAGCGCGGCCTTGCGGGCATAGGGCAGCGCGCGGGGCTGCGCGCCCATCCGGTTCAGCGCATCGGCCAGGCCGACAAGCGCAGCGGGCCAGTTCGGCGCGGCGATCACGGCGGCGCGGAAGGCGCGCGCGGCATCCGTCAGGCGCCCCGCGTCGCGCAGGGTCACGCCAAGGTTGTTCTGCGCATCGGCATAGTGGCGGTCCTGCGCGACCGCGCGCTGAAAGCTGGCGATGGCCGCCTCGCGCGCGCCAAGCGTGCGTTGCGCAAGGCCAAGCACGTTGAGTAGGGCCGGCTCTTTCGGGTTGCGCGCAACCTCGGCGGCGGCAAGGCGCTGCCCCTCGGCGGCCTTGCCCGCCTGCATGAGCTTGGCGATCCGCTCATACCCCTTGCGGGCCGCGGGCGACATGCGCGGCTGCGGGCGCCCGCGATGACGGGCAAAGCGGTCCTGAAGGGCGATGCGGTGCGCCGGATCGAGCGGCGCGGATCGGAGCACGTCCAGAAACGCCCCCTCGGCCTCGGGGTCGGCCGCAAGGGCGGCGGCCTCGGCCCAGGCCAGCCAGACCACCGGCTCTGCGGGCTTGAGCGCGGCGGCGCGGTGTAGGTGATCCAGCGCGCGCGCGAAACGATCGGTCACCAGACAGACCCGGCCGATCGCGAAATGTACCTCGGCGATATCGGGATCGGAGGTCAGGATGCGGTCATAGCAGGCCAGTGCTTCGTCGAAGTGACGCTCGGACTGAAGTTTTTGTGCCCTGGCAAACAGAACCTGCACGGAATCGGATTTGGTTTGCGACATCAGGCTTGCCCTTGTCTGGGCCCGATCGGGCGGAACGCGCCGGACCTTAGCCCCCGCTTTGCGCCTTGTCGAGGCAGGGAGCCATAGCCCCAAAAAGAAAAGAGCGGGCCTTGGCCCGCTCTTCCCTGAGTAATGATCCTAAGATCAGAACGCCATCGAAACGCCCAGCGAGTAGGTCTCTTGGCCAGCGTCCGAACCGAACGCAGCGTCCCACTTGGAGTCGCCGTAGCCAGCATGGACCGACAGACCGCCGCCCAGGTCGTAGGCAGCCGCAACACCGAAGCCTTCGATGTCGCCAGCAGCGGTGTCCCACACGCCGTAGTTCGCGCCGATCGAGAACGCACCGGTGGTGTAGCCCATCGACAGCTGGGTGTGATCCCTGTCAGCACCAGCAATGCTCGAATCCCAGTCGGAGTACATGATGCCAGCCACGAAACCGTTGCCGAAGTCAGCGTTAGCCGCAACAGCGATGATGTCGAGGTCAGCAGCACCAACTTCAACGCTCTGGTAGCCGAGGCCGAGGCCAACAGCGGTCGAACCGAAGGTGGTGTTGTATTTCACACCGACGGCATAGCCAGCGTCGTTGCTCGAGTCGTCGAGCTCGGCCGAGATCGCGAACCCGAAGGCGCCCATGGTGTAGTCATAGCGCAGGTGCTGGTTGTCGTAGGTGCCGTCAGCGAAGGCGCCCATGTAACCGGCGTGGATGGTTTCGTCGTCGCCGATCGAACCCGGGTTGCCCACGGTTTCAACGATCGCCCAGTCGATGGCCGAGTCGATTTCGCCCATGGTCAGGGTGCCGAAAGCGCCCGAGATGAAGGCGGCTTCGTTGTCGATCGAAACGTTGCCGTTGGCGTCGCCTTCGACTTTCGAGAAGTCGAACGAAGCACCGAACGACAGGCCGGTGTCGGTTTCGCCGGTCGCTTTGATGCTCAGCGTAACGTCGTTGTGGAATTCCAGGTCACCGGTCGGGGCCGCAAAGCCCGGGTTGCCAACGCCGTCACCGCCGCCGACGAAGCCCATTTCGGCCGAGCCGGAGATGGCGATTTCCGCCGAAGCGGCGCCAGCGAACGCGACCAGAGCAGTCGTCGCAAAAAGAACCTTTTTCATCGTTTTCCCTCGTGTCTCTAAGGTCAACCCCAACTCAGGGGAATCCGAGTTGGGTATGTTTGCTATTTCACCCCTGACGCCCCGCTTTGCAATCGAAACGGACTTCGTGACGGGAAAGGTGCCGCGCATGGTGCAGTCTTGCCACAGTGCTGTGCCCCGGACCTTATACCGAATGCCGGGAAATGCCTTGTCGCCTTGCGGTCGCTGGGCTAGAGATCGGAACACCTGATAAGGTCGAAGCCGAACGGAGGCCGCTTGCCGATGACGATCCGAAATACCTTGCGCATGAGCGCCCTGCTTGCCCTGACGGTCGCGCTTGCGGGATGTGGCAACGGCATCAGCAGCGGAAACATCTTCTCTTTCGGCGGCGGGCAAAGCCCTCGGACAGCGGATACGCAGGACACCGAGCATGCCATGCGCCTGGACCCGCAGCAAAGACGCTCGACCATCTGGGACCTGTTCACCAACGCGCAGGATCCCAATGTCACCGTCGAGGTGAACAAATATCTCTGGCAGGCTTCGCTTGAAGTGCTGAACTTCCTGCCGATCCAGTCGGTCGATCCGTTCTCGGGCGTGATCGTGACGGGCTATGGCACCCCGCCGGGCGGCGGGCGGGCCTATCGCGCCACTGTCTATATCCAGGATCCGGCGCTGGATGCGCGCAGCCTGAAGGTCGCGCTGGAAAGCCGGGGCGGCGCGGTTTCCGCCGATACGGTGCGGGCGGTCGAGGACGCGATCCTGACCCGCGCGCGGCAGATCCGGATCCGCGATTCCAAGCTGTAATCCCCGCACCCCTGCCACGAGACAGCGCCCGGCGGCACGGCCGGGACGCTCCGCGGGGGATATTTTGGCTCTGAAGAAGGGCAGTGTCTGGACCTTGCGGGTTGCGCCGGTGTAGCAAGCGGCGGCAGTTTTTCGCATGAGGGGCCAGAATGTCGCGCTACGCACCCGCCAAAACCGAGAAGAAATGGCAAGCCAGCTGGGATAAGGCGGAGCTTTTCGCCGCGCGGCGCGATCCGGCGCGGCCGAAATACTATGTGCTCGAGATGTTCCCCTATCCTTCGGGACGCATCCATATGGGGCATGTGCGCAACTATACGATGGGCGATGTGGTCGCGCGCTACAAGATGAGCTGCGGCTATTCGGTGCTGCACCCGATGGGGTGGGACGCGTTCGGCATGCCTGCCGAAAACGCAGCGATGGAGCGGGGCGGCCATCCCAGGGAATGGACCTATGGCAACATCGCCGACATGAAGGAGCAGATGAAGCCCCTGGGGCTTTCGATCGACTGGAGCCGCGAGTTCGCCACCTGCGACCCGGAATATTACGGCCAGCAGCAGGCGATGTTCATCGACATGCTGGAGGCGGGCCTTGTCTATCGCAAGAATGCGGTGGTGAACTGGGACCCGGTCGACATGACGGTGCTGGCCAACGAGCAGGTGATCGACGGCAAAGGCTGGCGGTCGGGCGCCGTGGTCGAGCGCAAGGAGCTGACGCAGTGGTTCTTCCGCATCTCGGATTATGCGGGTGAGCTGCTGGAGGCGCTGGACGGGCTGGAACACTGGCCCGAGAAGGTGCGCCTGATGCAGGCCAACTGGATCGGCAAGAGCCGCGGGCTGCAATTCGCCTTCTCGACCGTCGGCGCGCCCGGCGGGTTCGACCGGCTGGAGGTATATACCACGCGCCCCGACACGCTGATGGGGGCGAGCTTTGCCGCGATCAGCCCCGATCACCCGCTGGCCCGGCACCTGGAGCGCCACGACCCCGAGATCGCCGAATTCGTGGCCGATTGCCGCCGCATCGGCACCACCGAAGAGGCGCTTGAGAAGGCCGAGAAGCGCGGCATGGATACCGGCATCCGGGTGCGTCATCCGCTGGACGAGGCCTGGGAGCTGCCGGTCTATATCGCCAATTTCATCCTGATGGATTACGGCACCGGGGCGATTTTCGGCTGCCCCGCCCATGATGCGCGCGATTTCGAGTTCGCCACGAAATACGGGCTGCCGATCCATTCCGTTTTCCGCCCGGTGTCCGACGATACCGCGGCGGCCGATCTGCCCCCGGCCGAGGAATATGTGCCGCTGAAATCCGAGAAGGTGCGCTATATCCGCGGCTTCGCCGGTGAGGACGCCCAGACCGGCGAGGAGGCCGTTGCCGCCGCCATCGCCTTTTGCGAAGCCAACGGCATCGGGCAGGGCGTGACCAATTACCGCCTGCGCGACTGGGGGCTGAGCCGCCAGCGCTACTGGGGCTGTCCGATCCCGGTGGTGCATTGCCCCGGTTGCGGCGTGGTGCCGGAGAAGAAGGAAAACCTGCCTGTCCGCCTGCCCGACGACGTGACATTCGATCAGCCCGGCAACCCGCTGGACCGTCACCCCACATGGCGCGACTGCACCTGCCCCGCATGTGGCGGCGCCGCGAAGCGCGAAACCGACACGATGGACACTTTCGTGGACAGCAGCTGGTATTTCGCGCGGTTCACCAGCCCGCATGCCGCCACCCCCACCGATCCGGCCGAGGCGGATTACTGGATGAATGTCGACCAGTATATCGGCGGCATCGAGCATGCGATCCTGCACCTGCTGTATTCGCGCTTCTTCGCGCGCGCGATGCACAGGACGGGCCACCTGCCCGCCAAGGCGATCGAGCCTTTCGACGCGCTTTTCACGCAGGGCATGGTGACGCACGAGATCTACATGACCCGTGATCCGGCGGGCCGGCCGGTCTATCACCTGCCCGAGGACGTGGCCGAGGGCAAACTGGCCGACGGCACCGCGGTCGAGGTGATCCCCTCGGCCAAGATGTCGAAATCCAAGAAGAACGTCGTCGATCCGATGAACATCATCGCCTCGTTCGGGGCGGATACGGCGCGCTTCTTCGTGATGTCCGACAGCCCGCCCGAGCGGGACGTGGAATGGACCGCATCCGGGGCCGAGGCGACCTACAAGTTCCTCGCCCGCGTCTGGCGCATCGCCAACGATGTGGCCGAGGGTGCGGAAGGTCCGGGCGGGGCCGAGGATGCGGCGCTGCTGAAGGCCACGCACAAGGCCATCGACGAGATCACCCGCTCGATCGACGGGTTCACCTTCAACAAGGCGGTCGCGGCGATCTATGCGCTGAGCAACACGATGTCGAAATCGGGCGCCTCGAATGCGGTCCGGCGCGAGGCGATGAGGCTGATGGCGCAGCTGATGGCGCCGATGGTGCCGCACCTGGCCGAGGATGTCTGGCACCTTCTGGGCGGTCAGGGGCCGGTCGTGCGCGCGCCCTGGCCCAAGGCCGATCCCGCGCTGCTGGCCGACGATTCGGTGATCCTGCCGATCCAGATCAACGGCAAGCGGCGCTCGGAGGTCTCGGTGCCCAAGGACATGCCCGCATCCGAGGTTGAAAAGATCGTCCTGGCCGATGAGACTGTGATCAAGGTGCTTGCCGGTCAGGCACCAAGAAAGCTCATCGTTGTGCCGGGGCGGATCGTCAATGTGGTCATCTGATCGTCGTTCATTCCTGCTGGCGGGCCTTGCGCTCGCGGGCTGCGGCTTTACCCCGGCCTACGGGCCGGAGGGCGGGGCGGCGGGGCTGCCGGGTGGCGTGGCGCCCGACACCCCCGTCACGCGCGACGATTTTGCGCTGGTGCGGCGGCTGGCCGAACGTCTGGGGCCGGCCGGGAACGCGCGCTACCGTCTGGCCTACGGCATCGAGACCGAAGCCATCGGGCAGGCGATCACGCCCGACAACGCCACCACGCGCTATTCGCTGACCGGCGCGGCCGATTACACGCTGCATGACGCGGCCAGCGATGCCGTTCTTCTGACCGGGCGGGTCAGCTCGTTCACCTCGTGGTCGGCGGCCGGGTCGACCGTCTCGACCCTGACGGCCGAGCAGGACGCCCATCGCCGCCTGATGCGGATTCTGGCCGATCTGATCGTCACCCGGCTTCTGGCGCAGGCAGGGTCCTTGCCGCAATGAAGCTGTCCGGGGTTGCGGCAAGCCGGTATTTCGCCAAGCCCGATCCGGGGCGCACGGGGCTTTTGATCTTCGGCGCGGATGCGATGCGCGTGGCGCTGCGCCGGCAAGAGGTGATCCGCGCCCTGATCGGCCCCGAGGGCGAGGCCGAAATGCGGCTGAGCCGGATCCCCGCGGCGGATCTGCGCAAGGATGGCGCGGCCCTTCTGGATGCGGTGAAGGCCGTGGGCTTCTTCCCCGGCCCGCGCGTGGCCTTCGCCGAGGACGCGACCGACGCCCTTGCCCCCGTCATCAAGGCCGCGGTGGACGACTGGCGCGAGGGCGATGCGCAGATCGTGGTCACCGCCGGATCGCTGACCGCCAAATCCGCCCTGCGCAAGCTGTTCGAGGGGCATGCCAATGCCTATGCGATCGGGATCTATGACGATCCCCCCTCGCGCGAAGAGATCGAGGAGACGCTGAAGACCGCGGGCCTGCACCGGATCGGCCCCGAGGCGATGACCGATCTTCTGGCGCTTGCGCGCGATCTCGACCCCGGCGATTTCCGCCAGACGGTCGAGAAGGTCGCGCTTTACAAGCACGGCGATGCCACCCCGCTTTCGCCCGGGGATGTGGCCGCCTGCGCACCCGCCACGATCGAGGCCGAGGTGGATGACGTGCTGCGCATCGTGGCCGAAGGCGAGGTGGCGGCCCTTGGCCCGATGATGCGCCGCCTTGAGGGACAGGGCATCCTGCCCGTCACGCTTGCGATTCAGGCCTTGCGGCATTTCCGGGCGCTTCATGCCGCCGCCTCCGATCCCGGCGGCCCCGGTGCGGGCATCGCCCGGATGCGCCCGCCGATCTTCGGCCCGCGGCGCGACCTGATGCAGCGCCAGGCGCAGGCCTGGGGCATGTTCCGCCTTGAGGATGCGATCCGCCTGCTGGTGGAAACGGACCTCACGCTGCGCTCTTCCAGCCGCGCGCCGCAGATGGCGCTGATGGAGCGCGCGCTGATCCGCCTTGCGATGATGGCCAACCGCCGATAGGCGCGCGGACTTGCCTGTCACGGCGGCACATGCGAAGGAACGACACGCGCGCCGGAGCCGGACATGAACCCGATCAGTCAGTATCTTGAACAAGCGATGGGCTTTGCGCAGCCCTATCTTCTACTGGCGCAGGACTGGCTGACCAGTCCCGCGGCCTGGTCGCAATTCGCGCTTCTGGTGGTGTCCTGGCTGGTCGCGGGGATCGCCGCGCATCGCATCGCCCCGCGGCTGGAGCGGCTGATCGCCCCCCGTCCCGAGGCGAAGGGCGCCTTTGCCACCGCGCGCCGCTTCGTGCTGCGGTTCCTGCCGCTTCTGCTGCCGCTTCTGGCCTATGGCTTCACCGCGATCGGCGAGGCCTTTACCCGCTCGGTCTTCGGATCGGGCGCGGTGATCGCCTTCGGCAAACGGGTTTTCCTGCTTCTGGCCGCGCGCGCGCTGGTGCGCGACATCCTGCGCGAGCCGTTCCTGAGGCTGCTGGGCCGCTATGTGCTGATGCCGGTCGCCCTGCTTTACACCTTCAACCTGCTGGAGCCGGTCTCGGCCTGGCTGGACAGCCTGACGGTAGAGTTGGGCAATATCCACTTCTCGGTGATGGCGCTCTTGCGCGGCGCGATCGCGGGCAGCCTTCTGTTCTGGCTCGGCTCATGGTCGAACCGGCAAAGCACCGACTACATCAAGGCGCAAGAGGCGCTGCGCCCCGCGACCCGCGAACTGGCCGTGAAGGCGACCGAGGTCGCAATCTTCGGCGCGGCGTTCCTGCTGCTCATGTCGATCATGGGGATCGACCTGACGGCGGTCGCGGTGCTGGGCGGCGCGCTTGGCGTGGGCGTGGGCCTTGGGCTTCAGCAGATCGCGGCGAACTTCGTCTCGGGCGTCATCCTGCTGATCGAGGGACAGACCACCGTCGGGGACTATGTCGAGCTGGACGGCGGCGAAACCGGCACGATCGTGAAGATGACGGCGCGGGCCTGCGTGCTGGAAACCTTCGACGGCAAATGGATCGTGGTCCCGAACGAGCATTTCATCACCACCCGCGTGGTGAACTATTCCGATCAGGGCTCGGCCAACCGCTACGAGGTGGAATTCTCGGTCAGCTACGACACCGATATCAACCGCGTCCCAGACCTGGTCGAGGCCGCCGTGGGCCGCCTGCCCTTCGTGCTGAGCAAACCCGACGGCCCGGATGTCGAACTGGCGGGCTTTGGCGATTCAGGGATCGACTTTGTGGTCGAATACTGGGTGAACGGCATCGACGACGGCAAGAACAAATATGCCAGCCATGTGCGCTTCGCGGTCTGGAACGCGCTGAAAGAGGCCGGGATCGAGATCCCCTATCCGCATCGCGTGGTCGAACTGAAATCGCCGCTGCCCGCATGACCGCGGCCCTTGTCATCGGCGGCGGACCGGCCGGCCTGATGGCCGCCGAAGAACTGGCGCGGGCAGGCCATGCCGTCACCCTGGCCGAGGCGAAACCGACGCTGGCGCGCAAGTTCCTGATGGCGGGAAAGTCCGGCCTGAACCTGACCCGAAACGAGGCCCTTCCCGATTTCCTCGCGGCCTATGGGTGCGACTGGCTGGCCCCGATCGTGGCCAGTTTCGGCCCCGCCGAGGTGCAGGATTTCGCGCGCGGGCTGGGTGTCGATCTGTTCACCGGCAGCACCGGGCGCGTCTTCCCGGTCGGGATGAAGGCCTCACCGATGCTCCGGGCATGGATCGCGCGGCTGGCCGCAGCGGGCGTGCAGATCCGCACCCGCTGGCGCTGGAGCGGATGGGAGGATGGGGCCTTCCGGTTCGACACGCCCGAGGGACCAGGGTTCAAGGCCCCGCAGGTCGCCGTGCTGGCACTT
Source organism: Rhodobacter maritimus (assembly GCF_058747975.1). Lineage (NCBI taxonomy): Bacteria > Pseudomonadati > Pseudomonadota > Alphaproteobacteria > Rhodobacterales > Rhodobacter > Rhodobacter maritimus. The sequence goes on from NZ_CM179095.1 coordinate 3,119,142, forward strand.
GGCGGGGCAAGCTGGCCCCGGCTGGGGTCGGATGCCGCCTGGCTGCCCTGGCTGGCCGAGAAGGGTGTCCGCATCGCCCCCTTCCGCCCCGCGAACATGGGCTTTTCGGTGGACTGGTCGCCCCATATGGCGCCGTTCTTCGGCCAGCCGGTGAAGGGCGCCGCGCTCTCGGCCGCCGGGCGCATCAGCCGGGGCGAATTCGTCATCTCGGCGCGCGGGATCGAGGGCGGCGGGGTCTATGCCCTCTCTGCCCCGGTGCGGGACGGGGCCGATCTGACCCTGGACCTGATGCCCGATCAAGGCCTGCCCGAACTGGCGCGCCGCCTGTCGCGTCCGCGCGGCAAGGACAGCCTTGGCAACTGGCTGCGCAAATGCCTGCGGCTGGACCCGCTGCGCCTTGCGCTGGTGCAGGAATGGGGCCGACCGCTTCCCGCCACGCCCGAAGGGCTGGCCGCGCGGATCAAGGCGCTGCCGGTGCCCCATTGCGGCCCCCGGCCGCTGGCCGAGGCCATTTCGTCCGCCGGCGGGATCATGGCCGACGGCCTGAGCCCGGATCTTGAACTGACCGCGCTTCCCGGCGTGTTCGCCTGCGGCGAGATGCTGGACTGGGAGGCGCCGACCGGCGGCTACCTGCTGACCGCCTGCCTGGCCACCGGGCGCCATGCCGGACGCGCCGCCGCCGCGCGGCTGGCCCGCACCGCCTAGCGGTTCTGCGCGCGGCCCAGCGCCGGGCGCGCGCGCATCCGGTCCAGATACTCGGTCAGCCGGTGCTCGACGATGGGGAACTTCGCGCTCAGCGCCCAGGTCAGGCAATGGGTCAGGATGATGTCGGGCACAGTCATCATCTCGCCCATCACGAAGGTGCCTTCACCGATGCGCTGCATCAAGGTGTGCTGCGAACGCTCGAACTCCCAGCGCAGGGTGTTCTTGATGCCCGACATGCGCAGCTCTTCGGGCAGGATGAAGGAATGGCGCGCCGCCATCCACAAGGCCGCGTCGAATTCGTCCAGCAGGAACTGGGTCAGGCTGTCCTGCCGCGCGCGCTCCAGCGTGCCGGCGGGATGGGTCAGCGCGCCGTGGCGATCAGCCAGATACTGGATGATCGCGGTGGAATCGGTGATCGGCGTGCCGTCCACGATCAGCACCGGCACCTTGCCCGCCGGGTTGAACGCCACCACCCCTTCCGAGCGCGGCGCAGCCACCACATGCTCGTAGGATTGCCCGAGTTCCTCCAGCATCCACAAGACGCGCAACGCGCGCGATTGCACCGTGCCGATGACCGTATACATCCATGCCCTCCGCTTTTGCGGTATTGGGTCACGAGGCCCGCGCCAGTGCAAGGGGCATTGTGGCAGGAACAATTCCGCGATTGACGCCGCTGCCGCAAAGGCGGATTTTCGCGGGGCGAACCGGAGAGTCCCATGCAAAACCCGCGTCTGTTCACGCCCGTCCTGATCGGCGGCGCCATCATCCTGATGCTCGGCTTTTCCATCCGCGCCAGCTTTGGCGTGTTCCAGATCCCGATTGCCGAGGAATTCAACTGGCCGCGCGCCGAGTTCAGCCTGGCCATCGCGATCCAGAACCTCGCCTGGGGCATCGGCCAGCCGATCTTCGGCGCCATCGCCGAGCGGTTCGGGGACCGCCGCGCAATCGTCCTGGGGGCGCTGATGTATGCCGCGGGGCTGGTCCTGTCGGCCTTCGCCATCCATCCGCTGCAACACCAAATCCTTGAAATCCTTGTCGGTTTCGGCATCGCGGGCACGGGCTTCGGCGTGATCCTTGCCGTTGTCGGCCGCGCCACCAGCGACGAGAACCGCTCGCTCGCGCTTGGCATCGCCACCGCGGCCGGGTCGGCCGGGCAGGTCTTTGGCGCCCCCGTGGCCGAGATGCTGCTGGCCTACATGCCGTGGCAAAGCGTGTTCATGATCTTCGCCGCGGTGATCCTTCTGGCGCTGCTGGCGCTTCCGCTGATGCGGACGCCGGTTTCCGCGACCCGCGCCGAGCTGGAGGAAAGCATGGGCACGGTGCTCAACCGCGCGTTCCGCGACCCGTCCTATACGCTGATCTTCCTGGGGTTCTTTTCCTGCGGCTACCAGCTTGCCTTCATCACCGCGCATTTCCCCGCGATGGTGACCGAGATGTGCGGCGCGGTGGACCCGACGGGCATGCTGGCCGGGATCGGGATCTCGACCACCTCGGCGCTTGGGGCTGCGGCGATCTCGCTGATCGGGCTGGCCAATATCGTCGGCACGATCTACGCGGGCTGGGCGGGTAAGCGCTGGTCGAAGAAATACCTTCTGGCCGGGATCTATACCGCACGCACGGTGGTGGCGGCGGTCTTCATCCTGCTGCCGATCACGCCGGCCAGCGTGCTGATCTTCTCGCTTCTGATGGGGGCGCTGTGGCTGGCGACGGTGCCGCTGACCTCGGGGCTGGTCGCGCATATCTACGGGCTGCGCTACATGGGCACGCTTTACGGCTTTGTCTTTCTCAGCCACCAGATCGGGGCGTTCCTTGGCGTCTGGCTGGGCGGCAAGCTTTACGACATCTACGGCGATTACACGATGGTCTGGTGGGTCGGCGTGGGCGTGGGCGCGTTCTCGGCCATCGTGCACCTGCCGATCCGCGAACGCCCCATGGCGGTGCCTCAGCCGGCCTGAGCCAGAAGCGCCTGCAACCCGCTGCGATAATCGGGATAAAGCAGCCGCACGCCCAGTTCCGTCTTGATGCGGTCGTTGCGCACGCGCTTCGACTCGGCATAGAAGCTGCGCGCCATCGGCGTCATCTCCGCCGCGTCATAGGCCACGGCCGGCGGGGCGGGCAGGCCCAGCAGTTCGGCGGCATAGCTCAGCACGTCCTCGGGCGGGGCGGGATCGTCATCGCACAGGTTGTAGATCGCCCCCGGATCGGGCCGCCCGATCGAGGCCGCCAGGACCTGCGCGATATCCTCGACATGGATGCGCGAAAACACCTGTCCGGGCTTGATGATGCGCCGGGCAGAACCGTCGCGCACCTTCTCGAACGGGCCGCGCCCGGGGCCGTAGATCCCGGCGATGCGGAAGATGTGCAAGGGCAGGCCCGCCTGCCGGGCAAGCGCGCCCCAGGCGGCCTCGGCCGCAACGCGGGCACGGCCGCGCGCGGTGGCGGGGGTCAGGGGCGTCGTCTCGTCGACCCAGCCGCCCTGATGGTCGCCATAGACGCCGACGGTCGAAAGATACCCCACCCATTGCAGGTTCGGTGCGGCGGCGGCAATCGCCGCAGCCTCGGTTGCCAGAACCGGGTCGCCCTCGCGCCCCGGCGCGACCGAGGTCAGAAGATGCGTCGCCTGCCCAAGCGCCGCGGCCAGCCCCTCGCCGGGCCAGATCAGCGGCTCTGTTCCCTCGGCGCGCAGGGCATCGGCCCTGTCGGGGCTGCGCGTGGTGCCGATCACCCGCCAGCCAAAGGGCAGAAGGCGGCGCGCAAGCGCGCGCGCCGAATATCCATGCCCGATCGACAGCAGCGTGCTCATGCGCCCGCCCGGTCGATATGGCCCAGATCGCGGTCCGGCTCGATCACGTCGCGCAGCCGTTTCTTCAGCTCCTTGGCATCGGGGAAGCCGCCATCGCGCTTGCGCTCCCATATCGGGGTGGCGCCCACCCTGACCTCGAAGATGCCGCCATGGCCGGGCACCAGCGTGACGCCGCCCAGATCCTCGCCGAAGGTGGACAGCAGCTCCTGCGCCATCCAGCCGGCCCGCAGCAACCAGTTGCAGCCCGTGCAGTAGACAATCGTGACTTGAGGTTTCATGCTTTGCTCCTTGACCGAGTGATACCCCGGCCGCGGCTTCATCACAACGTCACTTGAAAGCCCCGCGCCACGGGCGCACAGTTGGCCATGGAAACGACGAATACCTTGAAATCATGGCCAGAGGCCGCGCCGCGCCTGATTGCCGTCGCCTCTGGCCGGGCGCCGGCCGATCTGGTGATCCGGGGCGGCCGATGGGTCAATGTCCAAACGCGCGAGGTGCTGCCCGGCATGGATGTCGCCGTGGCCGAAGGGCGCTTTGCCGCCATCGCGCCCGACCTTTCCGCCGCCATCGGCCCCGGCACGCAGGTGATCGAGGCCCAGGGGCGCTACATGCTGCCGGGCCTTGTCGACGGGCATATGCATATCGAAAGCGGCATGCTGACCCCGGCCGAATTCGCCGCCGCCGTGATCCCGCATGGCACCACCACCATGTTCACCGACCCGCACGAGATCGCCAATGTCCTTGGCCTTGAAGGCGTGCGGATGATGCATGACGAGGCGCTGATGCAGCCGGTCAACATCTTCACCCAGATGCCAAGCTGCGCCCCTTCGGCGCCGGGGCTGGAAACCACCGGCTTCGAGATCACCCCTAAGGACGTGGCCGAGGCGATGACATGGCCCGGCATTGTGGGCCTGGGCGAGATGATGAACTTTCCCGGCGTGATCCATGCCGACCCGAAGATGCTGGCCGAGATCGCCGCGACGCAGGATGCGGGCAAGACCGTGGGCGGGCATTACGCCAGCCCCGATCTGGGTGCGCCGTTCCGCGCCTATGCGGCGGGCGGACCTGCGGATGACCACGAGGGCACCTGCGAGGCCGACGCCATCGCGCGGGTGCGCAACGGCATGCGCGCGATGATGCGCCTCGGCTCGGCCTGGTATGACGTGGAACGCCAGATCACGGCGGTCACCGAAAAGGGTCTAGATCCGCGCGGCTTCATCCTGTGCACGGATGATTGCCATTCCGGCACGCTGGTCAATGACGGCCATATGAACCGCGTCTATCGCCATGCGGTCGCCTGCGGGGCCGATCCCCTGGTGGCGCTTCAGATGTGCACGATCAACACCGCCACCCATTTCGGGCTGGAGCGGGAACTGGGCAGCATCGCCCCCGGACGGCGGGCCGACCTGATCCTGAGCCCGGACTTGCGCACGCTGCCCGTCGAGACGGTGATCGCACGCGGCAGGATCGTGGCCGAGAATGGCCGCCTCTTGGCCGAATGCCCGCATTACGACTGGCCCGATACCGCGCGCCGGACAGTCAGGCTTGGCAAGATGCTCAGCCCGACCGATTTCGAGATCGCGGCGCCGGAGGGTGCGAATTCGGTCACTGCACGGGTCATCGGCGTGGTGGAAAACCAGGCGCCCACCCGGGCATTGACGGCGGAACTGGCGGTCACGGACGGGCTGGCGCAGCCCGACCCGGCACAGGACATCGCGCAGATCGCCCTTGTCGAGCGCCATCGTGGCACCGGGGGCGTGGTCAACGGCTTCGTGTCGGGTTTTGGCTATCGGGGGCGCATGGCGATGGGCTCGACCGTCGCGCATGACAGCCACCACATGATCGTGGTGGGCACCGACCGCGCGATGATGGCCGCCTGCGCCAACCGGCTGGGCGAGATGGGCGGCGGGATTTCCGTCTGGAAGGACGGGGCCGAGATCGCCTCGGTTCCGCTGCCGATCGCGGGGCTGATGTCCGACGCCCCCGCCGCCGAGGTGGCCGATGCCGCAAGCCGCATGGTCGCGGCGATGGCGGATTGCGGCTGCACGCTCAACAACGCCTATATGCAACATTCGCTGCTGGCCCTTGTGGTGATCCCCGAGATCCGCATTTCGGATCTCGGACTGGTGGATGTGACACGCTTTCAACTGACGGACCTGTTCGAATGAATATGACCGATACGCTGACGACCCTGACCCCGCACAGCCACGAGCCCGAGCTGTTCACCGATGCCGCCGAGGCCGTGACCCGGCTGGAAGAGCTTTACACCGAGGCCACCGGCTTTCTTCTGGAGAAGTTCAACGAAACCCTGCAAACCGGCCGCGCCGCGGCGCGTTTCCGCGCCTATTACCCCGAGGTGCGCCTGACCGTCACCTCGCATCGCAAGGCCGACAGCCGGCTGGCTTTCGGCCATGTGCCGCTGCCCGGCACCTATGGCGCCACGATCACCCGGCCCGACCTGTTTCGCAATTACCTGACGCAGCAGCTGGGCCACCTGATCCGCAATCACCGCGTTCCGGTGCAGGTGGGCATCTCGGACACGCCGATCCCGGTGCATTTCGCCGTGGCCGCCAACCCCGATGTCAACGTGCCGCAAGAGGGCGTCCTGGATTTCCCGCTGCGCGACGTGTTCGACGTGCCGGACCTTGCCTCGATGAACGACGATATCGTGAACGGCACCGCCGTGGCCAATCCCGACGGCTCGCTGCATCTGGCGCCCTTCACCGCGCAGCGGGTGGATTATTCGCTTGCCCGCCTGGCGCATTACACCGCCACCAGCGCGGATCATTTCCAGAACCACGTCCTGTTCACCAACTACCAGTTCTATGTGGACGAGTTCGAAAGCGTGGCGCGGCGCATGCTGGCGGACCCGAATTCGGGCTATTGCGAATTCGTGGGGCCCGGCAACACCGCCATCACCACCGCGGACGGCGACCTGCCCGCCCTGTCCAAGCTGCCGCAGATGCCCTCATACCACCTCAAGCGGGCCGACGGGCAGGGGATCACGCTGGTCAATATCGGCGTCGGCCCCTCGAACGCCAAGACGGCCACGGACCACATCGCGGTACTGCGCCCGCATGCCTGGCTGATGGTGGGCCACTGCGCGGGCCTGCGCAATTCGCAAAGCCTTGGGGATTTTGTGCTGGCCCATGCCTACCTGCGCGAGGATCATGTGCTGGACGACGACCTGCCCGTCTGGGTGCCGATCCCCGCCCTGGCCGAGATCCAGATCGCGCTTCAGGAAGCCGTGGCCGAGATCACGCAGCTTGACGGGTTCGAGCTCAAGCGGATCATGCGCACCGGCACCGTGGCCACGATCGACAACCGCAACTGGGAGTTGCGCGACCAGTCCGGCCCCGTGCAGCGGCTGTCGCAGTCGCGCGCCATCGCGCTGGATATGGAAAGCGCCACCATCGCGGCCAACGGCTTTCGCTTCCGGGTGCCCTACGGCACGCTTCTGTGCGTTTCCGACAAGCCATTGCATGGCGAGTTGAAGCTGCCCGGGATGGCCACGGATTTCTATCGCACGCAGGTCGCCAGCCATCTGCTGATCGGGATCTGCGCGATGGAAAAGTTGCGTGAAATGCCGCTGGAGCGCATCCACAGCCGAAAGCTGCGCAGCTTTGAGGAAACCGCCTTCCTTTAAGGCGGCAAATTCCCGCAACAGGACGAAAAAGGCTTGCCTTGCCCTTAAAAAGCGTGTGTTACAGGCGCACCAAGCCGTGTAACGCGGTTAAAGCGACCCCCCGAACGGGGCGATACAGAGGATTGTGACATGACGAAACCGATGACCAAGACCCAGCTCGTCGCGGCCCTTGCCGAAACCATGGGTTCGGACAAGAAAAGCGCTTCGGCCGTTCTGGACGCCGTTGCCGAAGTCGTGACCCGCGAAGTGGCCGCCGGCGGCGCCGTGACTCTGCCGGGCATTGGCAAGATCTCGTGCAAGGCACGCCCCGAACGTCAGGTTCGCAACCCCGCGACCGGCGAGATCATGACCAAGGCCGCCGACAAGCAGGTCAAGGTCACGATCGCCAAGGTTCTGAAGGACAGCGTCAACGGCTGATCCTGACCGGCCGCCTGCAAAAGGCGAATGCTGATAATAAACGGGCCGCCCTTCGATAGTCTCGGGGCGGCCCTTCTCCGTCCCGGATATCACAAGAGGATTGCCATGGATCTGCGCGCGATCGGCATGGGCCTTGCCTTTGCCCTGATGTGGTCCTCGGCCTTCACTTCGGCGCGCATGATCGTGGCGGATGCGCCCCCGCTTGCCGCCCTGGCCCTGCGGTTCCTGTTCTCGGGGATCATCGGCGTGGGCATCGCGCTTGCGCTTGGCCAAAGCTGGCGGCTCACCCGTGCGCAATGGCGTGCGACGCTGATCTTCGGACTTTGCCAGAACGCGATCTACCTGGGCCTCAACTTCATCGCCATGCAATGGGTCGAGGCGTCGCTGGCCTCGATCATCGCCTCGACCATGCCGCTGATGGTGGCGTTCTTCGGCTGGCTGCTGTTCAAGGAGAGGCTGCGCCCGCTTGGCCTTCTGGGGTTGCTCGCCGGGCTGGTCGGCGTGATCGTCATCATGGGCGCGCGGTTGTCGGGCGGCGTGGATGTGATGGGACTTGCGCTGTGCTTCATCGCGGCGCTTGCGCTGACCGCCGCCACGCTGATGGTGCGCGGAGCCTCTTCCGGGGGCAACGTGATGATGATCGTGGGGTTGCAGATGTTCGTGGGCGCGGCCCTTCTGGCCGTGGCCTCAGCCCTGTTCGAGGATTTCACCGTCCACTGGACCCCGCGCCTGCTGGCTGCCTTCACCTATACGACGCTGGTTCCCGGCGTTCTGGCAACCTGGATCTGGTTCGTCCTTGTCGGCCGCATCGGCGCGGTCAAGGCGGCTACCTTCCATTTCCTCAACCCATTCTTCGGCGTCGCCATCGCCGCGGCCCTGCTGGGAGAGCGTCTTGGCTGGGCCGATATCCTTGGCGTGACGATCATCGCGGGCGGCATCCTGGCCGTGCAGATGTCACGCCAGACGCGCTGAACCGCTGGCGGCCCACCGCCAATGCATCATCGTGTGGTTGAGCAACGCCCTGCCCGCTGCTAATCGTTTCTGCGCCCGTGTCGCGGCCCGGCGGCAGGTAGATTGAAGGTCAAGCTCATGTCCCGCAGCCCACGCAAGGCGATCGTCCAGGCCCTGACCAAGGTGTGGTCCACCCGGCGCTTCATCGCCGACCGGGATCTGGCCGGCTGGCTGCGGCTGCGCAATGCGCCGCCCCAGACCTTCTCGATGGTCGTGGCGATCTACAAGGTCGAGGATTACCTGGACGATTTCGTCCGCAGCGTCCTGCGCCAGCGTGGCGGGCTGAAACAGCTTGAGGTGATCTTCGTCAATGACGGCAGCCCCGACCGCTCGGGCGAGATCGCGCAGGCCTGGGTCGCGCGGCGCCCCGACGTGTTCCGCTATATCGAGCAGGAAAACCAGGGCGTCGCCGCCGCGCGCAACGCAGGCCTGCGCATCGCCACCGGCGACTGGGTGGGCTTTCCCGACCCGGACGATTTCTTTTCGCGCAACTACCTGCTGGAGGCGCGTATCGCCGCAATGCGCGGGGGCGAGACGCTGACAGCCATCACCCCGAACTTCATCTTCTACTGGGAAGCGCGGCACATGTTCCGCGACGGTCACCCGCTGCGCTATCGCTTCCGGAAAGGGCGCCGCACGGTTCCGCTGGTGGAAATGGATCGCGACATCTTCAATTCCGCGAGCCATCTTTTCCTTCGGCGCTCGATCCTCGACGCCAGTGGCGCATTGTTCGACCCGCATATCAAGCCCACCTTCGAGGACGGCTCCTTCGTCAACAACGTCTTGCTGTCCGTCGAGGATGGCGCCATCCGCTTTGCCCCGGCCGCGCATTACTTCTACAGGCGGCGCGCCGACAACAGCTCTGCCATCAACAACGCAGCCGACGACAGACGCTGGTTTACCGACCAGATCCGGCTAGGCTATCTGGGCCTGATCAACAACGCATTGTCCCGTTGGGGTTACATACCGATCTATATCCAGCGGATCGTCCTTTACGAGATCATGTGGAGATTCCGCCATGTCCTCAACAATGCCAACCGGGCAAGTTTCCTTGAGGATTCCGAAGTAGAAGAGTTCAAGGCCCTTCTTCATGAGGCCTTTGAACACATCTCCTGCGATACGATCAACGAATTCGAGCTGGCCGGCTGCACCGAGGAATACAAGGTCGCAATTCTCGGGCACTACAAATCCACTACCCGCGTTGCGCAGCGGGTCTATGTGAAGGATCTGGACGAGGTAAAATCCCTCATTCAACTCGCTCACTACGATGTGCCGGGATATGAGCGCGACATCACCGTGCGGGTGAACGGCAAGGTGGCGGACAAGCTGTTCCCCTCGGGGCGCAGCGCCGATCTTCTGGGCGATGTCTTCTTCCGTGAGCGGCGCTTCTGGGTCCGGGCGGAACCTGCGGACCTGATCGAGATAACCACGGCGGGCGCAGAGACCACCCAGATCGTTGCGCGCGGCGGCGCCTTTACCGAACCGGCCAGCCGCGAGACCCTTTTCACCCCGCGCCCCGGCCCCACCGGGATCGCGGCGCTGCGTCACAGGATGCGCCGGATCAAGGCCCGTGGTTTCGGGCTGGCGCGCACCGTGCTTCTGGGCAACCGCTCGTTGCTTCAGAACGCGCGGCGCAAGCTGAAACTGATGGCGCTGCGCCGCTATGCGCAATCCGATGCGGCCCGAAGCCTTTATGGCGATTGCTGGCTGCTGATGGACCGGGCCGACCGGGCCGACGACAATGCCGAGCATCTTTACCGCCACCTGATGAAGATCGGACAAGCGGACAAGGCCTATTTCGTGGTGGAGGCCGACTCTCCCGATTGGGCACGCCTGTCGGCAGAAGGCTTCAAGCTGCTCCCCTTCCGCTCTCGCGAACATATCGCCGCGCTGATCAATGCGCGCTTCGTGATTTCGTCGCATGCTGACCACTTCATTCTCTGGCCCGAAGAGCGCAAGCATATCGGCGATCTGACGCATTACCGCTATGTCTTCCTGCAACATGGCGTCACGACCAATGACCTGTCGGGTTGGCTCAATCGCAAGCTGATTCACCTGTTCATCACCGCGATGCCATCGGAATATGACGGAATTTCCGATCCTGCGGGGCAGTATCTGGTCTCGGAAAAGGAAACCGCGCTGACCGGGTTTGCCCGGCATGACCACTTGCTGGAAATGGCCGAAACGCCGTCAATCATCCTGATTGCCCCGACATGGAGAAAGGGTCTGGTTGCCGATACGGCTCCGGGCGACTACCGGCGGGATAAGCTTGATGAGTTCACTGAATCTCTTTATGCGCGAAGCTGGTCGGGCCTGCTGAACGACCCGCGCCTGGCCGAGGCCGCGCGGCAGCATGGCCTTCAGATCGTGTTCTGCCCGCATCCGAACATGATGATGTATGTGCCTGAATTCGGAGTGCCAGAGCATGTGCGCGTGGTGGAGCCCATGAAAGAGGGCGGCTACCAGCCGCTTCTGGCAAAATCGGCGGTGTTAGTTTCCGACTATTCATCGGTTACATCGGAGGCCGGATATCTAAATCGGCCGGTAATTTACTATCAATTCGATGAGAGTGACTTCTTCGGGGGGGGGCATATTCTATCACGCGGCCATTTCGACTATCGCCGCGACGGGTTCGGTCCGGTCACGACCGCGCATGACGCGACCGTGGATGCGATCATCGATGCGATCTCGGGGGACGAAGATCCGGTCTATGCCGAACGTCGCATGCAGGCCTTCCCGCATCGCGACGGGCGCTGCTGCGAGCGGATCCATCAGGCAATCCTTGCACTGGACGATCCCGCGGCCGATGCCCTGCCGTCGCGGCCTAACGCTCCCACTCTGCCGGGTCGGGAAAACGCTCTGCCAGAAGCCGGCTGACCGTGCGCAGCCATTGCCGCGAGGGCGCGGTGTCGCCCCGTTCGTTGATGCAATAGGTCTGCACCTTGGGGTGTGCCGTGCGGCGCAGCATCGCGCGCCAGCGGATGTCGTTGTTCTGCGCCAGCACCGAGGCGATCTCGGCCACCACCGCACGACCGGTGGCGATGGCGTAGTGGTGATAAAGAAAGCTCGTCACATTCACATCGCCCGGATCGCGGAAATGATTGCCGCGCATGGTGCGGAAGGTATCGGCAAACCGCTCCTCGATCTCGGCAAGGACCGGACGGCGCAGGGCAAAGGTGGTGTGGAGATGCAGCCGGGTCGGGGCTAAGCCGAAGGCCTGACGGATGAGCGCGGCGGAATTGCGCGCGGCATTGCGGTAATCGGCATCCCCTGGCGTCACCGGACCGCTGACCATGCCATAGGGCTCAAGAAACGAACGGCTGATCCCCGAGGGTTCAAAGAAGAACCGACGGGGCAGCGGATGCGCAATGATCACATCGTCGTTCTGATACAGGAACGCCTCGGACAGGCCGGGGATACGGTGGAGGTAGGATTCGATCACATGCGAATTGAAGGTCGGCAGGAACTCGGCCGGGATCACCTCTTCGTGCCGCACCCAGACCAGGCGATCCTGACCGGGATCGAACCAATCGGGCGGCGCGCAGTTCGAGAAAACGAAGATCCGGTTGACCCACGGCAGGTTCTGCGCAACCGAGCGCAGCGAATAGCGCAACTCGTCATTGCTGTGAAAGCGCGACAACGCATCGCCATCGGCGCTTTTCGTATCCGCGCGGGACAGAGCGCCCAAGGATTTCGCCGCCTGATAGGCGGCCTTCCAGTCCGGATCGTCGTGATTGACCCAGGTATAGACCACGTCCACAGGGGCCTCGGCCGCGCGGTCCTCGAAGGTCGGGGCGCCAAGAAGCTCTGTGATCAAGGTTCGGCCCGGCGCGTCCAGGCAGGGGGTGAACAGCCCCCTCGCGCGCAGGTTGGCAAGGTTGCGCGACACGCGCTGACCGGGCGGCCCCGGATCATAAGGCTCAAGGCGCAGGGTCAGCGGCGCGGCAGTGCGCGCACGGAACACCACCTGCGCGGCGCGCAGCGCAAGCCGCGCATCGCGGCGCCGGGCGGGGGCGATGGTGCGTGCGCCCACTGTTGCGCGCCCCTGCGGCACCAGCGCCTGCAACAGCTTCAGCGCAAGCAGCAGGTTTTCGGTGCCGACACCGATATGCGCGCTGTTGCCCCGCATCTCTAGGACCAGCACCCCCATCCGTTCGGCAAGGCGATCGACCAGAAGATCGGGCGACAGTTCGGCATCGGCGGGCAGCGCCTGGGGCAGAGCCACACCATCCGCGCGGCGCAGACTTTCGCGCCTTGCTGCGCGGTTCTGCCGGACACGGGCCAGGGCTTCGCGGAACAGGGCGGGGCTTTCGACGCTCGTTCGTGCATAGTCCATCCAGTTTCGCGGCCGGGCAAAACCGGAATGCAGCAGTTTTCTCGTTCTCTTGAACACGGACAGGGCCTTCTTGGGGGCATCGGGACTGGGTCCGCCCGATTTCGCCGGGCTTGTGGGCGCCTGACTACAGGATAAGTGCGAAGGGGTGAAGCGGCCAGCCATCCGCACCCGGCAGAACGGCGCCTAAAAGAACAGGTGACGCAGATCCGCGATCCGTTCGACCCTGCGCCAGTTGCGCATCACGAACAAGAGCGCGAAGACCGGCCCCGCACGCCCGAAGACGCGGCGAAACAGCGCCTTGCGCGCCCGCATCGGCGCCGCCCCCGAAAAGCGCAGCCCCGAGCTTTCGGCCGGATGTTCGGCGATCGTCACGGGGATGAAGCGCGCGCCCAGCCCCGCGCGCAAGAGATCGGCCACGAAGATATATTCGTCACCGATGAAATTCGGCCTGCCCGCCCCGAACGCCTCGTCGAAGCGCAGACCATGGCGGCGCACCGCGTCAAGCCGCACCATCATCTCATAGGTCGCGATCCGGGCCGAGTTGAACAGGGTCAGCCGCGTGGGCCGGTCGGCATACCGCTTGTGCAGGCGGCCATCGGGGTTGCGCGCCTGCCCCATCACCAGCGCAAGGCCCGGATCCGCGGCAAAGGCCGCAAGGAAGGGCGCGACGGCCTCGGGCAGATGGGTGATGTCGTCATCGGCGAAAAGCAGGAACTGCCCCTCGGCATACGCAATGGCCGCATTGCGCGACCGCGCCACCCCGTCGCCCTCAAGCGCGATCACGCGGATATCGGGACGCGCCGCGGCCTCGGGCGCGACCTGCCCACCGCCCTGCACGAGAACGAGGATCTCGACCCCCGCACGGGGCTCGGGAAAGCGGATCTGCGCGCAGCGTTCGCCCAGGGTCGAATAGGCGATGCTGAGTTCCGGGCGCATCACGCCTGGACCGGCCGCGCCATGTTGGCCTCATGCGCGGCGATGGCATCGTCGATATCGTCGTAAAGCGTCAGCTTGCCGGCCTCGAGCACCGCGCCCATCGTCGCCATGCGCTTGATCATCGCCATGGAGTGGGTCACCACGATGGCGCCCGCATCCTGCATGCGTTCCATGAAGACGGCCTCGCTCTTGGCCTTGAAATTGGCGTCGCCCACGCTTGTCACCTCATCCACGAGGTAGGTGTCGAAGCGCACGCCCATCGACACGCCGAAGGCCAGCCGCGACCGCATTCCCGAGGAATAGGTGCGGAAAGGCAGGTGGAAATGCATCCCCAGCTCTGCGAATTTCTCGACGTAATCGACCAGATAGTCGGAATCGACGCCATAGACACGCGCCACGAAGCGGGTGTTCTGTGCGCCCGTCAGGTCGGCATGGAAGCTTCCGGCAAAGCCCACCGGCCACGAGATCGTGCCATCCGACACGATCCGTCCGCGCGTGGGCCTGCTTGTGCCCGCGATCATGCGCAACAGGCTGGATTTTCCCGCACCGTTGCGCCCCAGAAGACCGACCGAGACACCCGTGGGAAAGACCGCGTTCAGATCGTCGGCAACGACCTTGCGGCGCCCCTTGATATAGAAGGTCTTGCTCAGGTTCTGGAGGCGGATCATCGTCTTAGTGGCGGTCGCGGATGCTGAAATAGATCAGGACACACATCGCCCATACGATCACGAGGAAGAACCCCGCGATCGCAAGCAGGGACCAGCGCTGCGGGAACTGCGAGGTCTCGGCCAGCGTCGGGCGCACATGGGCCGCCAGGTAGCGCGACTGCCGGCGTGCCTCGCCCTGCGCCATGTCATAGGCGGCGAGCGCGGCGCGGTAGGTTTCCTCGGCAAACAGCATATCGGCGCTCAGGCCTTCATATTCGGCGATCAGCGCGCCATAGACCTCGCCGCCGGGGCCGCCGCCTGTTTCCCCGAATTTCGAGCGCTCGTCCTCCATCCGCGCGCGGATGACGTCGATCTTGCGCTGCGCCTGCAACAGCCGCGCATCGTCGGCCTTCAGGCCGGCGGGCAGCATGTCCATCTCGATCATCGACGAGGCGAGCTGCTCTTGAAGCGAGTTCAGGATGCCCATCTGGCCCTGAAGATCCGCCGTCGGGTCGACGATCTGGTTTTCGATCCGGAAGCGCGTCAGATCCTGGCGCGCCTGCCGCAACCGCGCGAAGGCGCGATCCAGCTCGCCCTTGGCGAAGCGCGTCGAATCCGCGCGCGCACCGGCCGACAGTTCGTTGATCATCTCGCTGCTCTGATCGAAGACCGTCTGCGCGATCAGGCGCGCATCTTCAGCCGTGAATGCCAGCGAGCGCAGGGAAATCAGCCCGGTGTGGTTGTCGTAGGACACGCGCACCATGCGCTTGGTATGGTGGTGCAGGTCTTCGATCGAACCGCCGGGGTTGAACGCGAAGACCGGATCGTCGGGCCATCTTTTGGAATACAGGCTGCGCAGGTCGATCGCCGCATCGACATTCTCGACCAGTTCCTGGCTTTTCAGAAAATCGTCCAGAATATCAGTATCCGAAATCATCGAGCCCGACAGCAGCGGAATACCCCCAAGCACATCGAGCGAGGATTTGTATTCCTCTTTCTGGACCGAGAAGGATACCGTGGAGGCATACTGATCGGCCGCCCAGAACCACAGATAGGCCGCGATCACCACAAGCGGCGCGATCACCGCCCATGTGAAACTGACGACCAGACCATTGCGGCCGCCCTTGCGCCTGTTGCCCGCCATCAAGCCCCCCAGATACGCCCTCAGGCGCGCCAAACCGGATATTGCCGGCGTTCGTCCGCCACCCGCGAAGGATTCTGCCGAAAGCGGTTTTCGCTGCTCTGTCAAAACGCCCTCTTCTCGGATATGGCTTGTTCGATCCAAAGGTTGATTACAGAACCAGCGCCCGCAATGCCAGAGACAACTGCCCCCATGACCGCTTTGCAAGCCGACGATCCGGGCCGCCCGAACCGGCGTTTCCGCACGATCCGCACCATCACCGCATTGATGATGCGCGAGATGGCCACGACCTATGGCCGCTCTCCCGGCGGGTACCTGTGGGCATTCCTGGAACCCGCCGGTGCGGTCGCCATCCTTACCCTCATGTTTTCGTTTGCCTTTCCGGTCCCCCCGATGGGCAAGAGCTTTGCGCTGTTCTACGCGACGGGATACCTGCCCTTCACGCTTTTCAACGACATGTCGCGCAAGGTATCCGCGGCGATCAAATTTTCGCGGCCCCTGCTGACCTATCCGGCCGTCACCTATGTCGATGCGCTTCTGGCGCGCTTCGTTCTGACCCTGCTCACCCATATCGTGGTGGGCATGATCATCATCGGCATCGGCTGGCTTCTGTTCGAGCCCGATGCCCATCCCGATGTGCTGAAGATCCTGTTCGCCTTTCTCATCACCGGGCTGATCGGCTTTGGCGTGGGGGTGTTCAACTGCTATGTGATGACCGATTTTCCGGTCTGGGAACGGGCTTGGTGGGTTCTGACGCGCCCCCTGTTCATGATATCGGGGATCTTCTTCACCTTCGACAACCTGCCGCCGCTGGGCCAGGACATCCTTTGGTATAACCCGCTGATCCATGCTGTCGGGCTGACACGCGGCGGGTTCTACGTCACCTATGACGACAGCTATGTCAGCCTGCTCTATGTGTGCACGGTCTCTGCGGTTCTGTCGCTTGTGGGCATGTTGCTGGTGCGGCTGCGCTACCGTGACTTTCTCGAATGAAATGGCCGCACGCTTGAATCCAATTGTCGATAAAAGGCCCTTGGCCGTGGCCCCGTGTTGATCGCCGGTTAAGACCCGCGGCCTAGCCTCGATCCTTGCACGGGGGTGCGTGAAATCGGGGGTCGGGGCATGCCATGGTTCAGGCATCGCAGCACGCTATACGCGGGCTTTGAAAGCTATGTCACCACGTTGACGGATCTTGAGGTCGCGCGGATCGGGGCGCGCACGGTGCTGCTGGCCTCGACGGGCAGCGGCGGCGGGATCTCGGTCTTCGATCTCAGCCCGGGGGGCAGCGCGCAGTTCCGCTCGGCGGTGGGGCTGGTCTCGCCGCTGGGCCATCTGGTTGCGCCGCAGATAGAGTTCGTGCCGAACGCCGGCGGCGGTGCGGTCATCTCTTACGGGCTGCGCAGCGCGGCCAACAATGTCTTTGCCGTGGATACCCTCGGCAATCTCGGTCCGCGGGTCTCGCTCGGGCAGGCAGGCTCCCCTTTTGCGGATATCATCGCAACCACGCAGATCGAAAGCGGGGGGCGGAAGTTCCTTTTCGCCAGTGCCTCGCAAACCGGCGACACCACCACCTGGGAGGTTTTGGGCAACGGGCAGCTTGCCCTGTTGCAGGCACCTTCGGACCTGCCGGGGCCGGTGTTCAACCTGCTGGCCGGCCTCACGCTTGAGGGCACCGCATTTCTGTTCAGCGCCAGCACGGCCAGCAACCTCATCCGAAGCCAGGCCGTCGCGCCGGACGGATCGCTGTCCACGGTGGCGGAATTCGCCATGCAGTCGGGCATCGGCTTTTCCGCCCCCACCGCGCTTTGCACCGTGCAGGTGGCGGATCGTTCCTTCCTTGTGGTCGGGGCGGCCGAAAGCTCGTCCCTGACGGTGTTTTCCGTGGGCGCGGGCGGGGTGCTGAATGCCGTCGACCATATCGTCGACAGCCTGTTCACGCGGTTCGCCGATGTGACGGCGCTGCGCAGCTTCGTGATCGGGGATCAGGTGCATATCCTTGTCGGCGGCTCCGATGGCGGGCTGAGCCTGTTCACCATGACCGCGCGGGGCCAGCTGGTGTTTCGCGCCACGCTGGAGGACAACGCGACCATGACCCTGTCGGAACTGTCCGCACTCGCGCTGTGGCAGGAACCCGGCGGCGCGGTGCAGATCTTCGCGGGCAGCGAAAGCGAGGCCGGGCTGACCCAGATCACGCTCGACGTGGGGCCTGTCGGCCTGACGCGCGAGGCGGCGCATGGACAGCAACTGCTGACGGGATCGGCGGGAAACGACATCCTTCTGGGCAGTGACGAAGCGGTCCGCATTCAGGGCGGCGCCGGCGACGACATCCTTGTGGGCGGCAGCGGGGCGGCGCAACTGGCCGGCGGCGCGGGCGCCGACATCTTCATGTTCCAGCACAATGGCGCGGTGAACCGGATCCTCGATTTCCAGCCCGGAACCGACATCATCGACCTGACTCTGATGCCCATGCTGCGCGGGGCCGGGCAGCTTCGGGTGGTGACCACAGCCCAAGGTGCGGGCCTTGAATATATGGGCACCGAGATCGTGATGGAATCCGCCGACGGCACCTGGCTGACCGAAACCGAGATCACCGCGGCGCTGCGCTTTGCCGTGGCACGCTATACGCCCGGCATGGTTCTGGCCGAACAGATGGGGATGCCCCCTCAGGATGCCTCGGGTCTTTTTGCCAATGGCCGGACCTATGACGACATCCTGGTCGGCACGACCGGCAATGACATGCTGTTCGGTGGCACGGGGGACGATCTGCTTTACGGCCATGGCGGCAACGACACGCTGGAAGGGGGCGCGGGGCAGGATGTTCTTGTCGGCGGCACCCTGCACATGGCCGATCCGACGGCGCTTGTGGCCAGCTATGGCCGGGCCGCCGGAGGCTGGGTCTCGCAAGAGGTCTATCCCAGGCTTCTGGCCGATGGGCCCGAAGGGGGAACCGCGCTTGGCTTTGGTTACAAGGGGGTTTACGCAACCCCTGTCAACGCCCCGGAGGGCGCGGCGCGGGCGACCCTTGTCCTGGCCAGTTTCGGCACGAATCTGGGCTGGACCTCATATGACAAGTTCCCCCGGCTGGTCGGCGATTTCAACGGCGACGGGCTGGATGACATCGTGGGGTTCGGCCATCGAGGCGCATATGTCGCCCTTGGGCGGCAGGACGGAAGTTTCGGCAACACAAGGCTCGAGGTCGACAATTTCGGGGTGGCGCAGGGCTGGTCCTCGTTAAACAAGTTCACGCGCGCAGTTGCCGATCTGAATGGCGACGGGCTGGACGACCTGATCGGATTCGGCAATCTGGGGGTCTATGTCGCAGAGGCAGATGGATCGGGCGGTTTCGGCGGGATCCGGTTCGCGCTTGCCAGTTTTGGCGCCAATCTCGGCTGGACTGACGACGCCCGCCTGCCGCGCCTCATGGGCGATGTGAATGGCGACGGCCATGCCGATATCGTGGGCTTCGGGTACCGTGGCGCCTATGTCTCGCTTGGCGATGGATACGGTTTTTCCAATCCCCGCCTTACCGTAGATGAGTTCGGCGCATCGCACGGATGGGAGGCCGATCCGCTAATTCAGCGGCTGGTTCAGGACATCAATGGCGACGGGTTCGACGACATCATCGGCATCCGCGACGGCCAGGCGCATATCGCGCTGTCACGGGGCGATGGCAGCTTCCAGAACCCGCGCAGCTTTGCCGCGCCGCTGGACGATGGCTGGCTGGGCCACAACCTTGAGCCGCGCTACTATGCCAACCTGAACGAAGACGGCATCCTGGACGCGCTCACCTTCACCACGAACGGGGTCACGGTTGCGCTCGGGCTGCCGAACGCGGACCGTTTCGTGTTCCGCGACGGGTTCGGCACGGATCGCATCGTGGATTTCGACCCGCTGGACCCTGATGAGAGGATCGACTTCTCGGGCCTGACGCTGTTTGACAGTTTCGAGGATGTCGCGGCGGTCATGCGGCAGCATGGCGACGATGTGCATATCGACGCAGGTCCGGACCTGCTGATCCTTGAGCACGTTCAGATCGCCTGGCTTGGCGCGGATGACTTCCTGTTCTGAGCGGCGCCCTCAGGCAAAGGGGCTTTCGAACTGCGCGAAAGGCACCGCGCCGGCATCCTTGTCGGACAAGAGCGGGTCTTCCACGCCCCAGTCGATCCCGAGGCTGCTCCAGAGCACCGCGCCATCGCAGGCCGGGTCGTAGTGATCGGTGCATTTGTAGACGATCTCGGTATCGGGGTCGCGGGTGACGAAGCCGTGCAGGAAACCGGCGGGGATCCAAAGCTGGCGGCCATTCTCGAAGGACAGCTCCTCGCCCACCCATTGGCCATAGGTGGGGCTGGAGCGCCGCGCATCCACCGCCACGTCGAACAGCCGCCCGCGCCCGCAACGCACCAGCTTGCCCTGCGCATGGGGGGGCGATTGATAATGCAGCCCGCGCACCGTGCCCGCCCTGCGCGACAGCGAATGATTGTCCTGCACGAATTCGGGCAGATCCAACCCCGCCTGGGAAAGCGTGCGGCGGTTCCAGCTTTCGCTGAAAAAGCCGCGTTCGTCGCCAAAGCGGCGCGGGGTCAGCACCAGAACCCCGGGCAATGCGGTTTCACGGATGTCCATATCGTCCCCTCAGCGCAGGCGCCGCAACAGATCGAGCGTGGCATAGCCATCGGGCGTCATCCCCTGATGGCGCTGGAACGCCTCGATCGCAGCAATGGTGTTCGGCCCGATCCTGCCGTCCGACCCCTGCGTGTCGAACCCGCGCGCGGTCAGCCGCTCTTGCAGCTCCTTGCGTTCGGTGGATGACAGGGCGCGGTCGTCGCGGGGCCAAGGCGTGCGGAACGGCGCCTTCCCCTTCAGCCGGTCGGACAGGTGACCGACCCCGATCACATAGGCATCGGCCGAGTTGTAGCGCGAGATGGCGGTGAAATTGCCGAAGATCATGAAGGCCACGCCCTTCGATCCGGCCGGCAGCAGGATCGAGGCCGCGCCATGATCGGGCACCGTCCCGCCCGAGGCCGCGCGCACGCCCAGTGCGGCCCATTCGGCGGGGGATTTCTTCACCTTCTTGCCCGCCAGCCCATAGTTGAAGCCCGGCGGCAACTGCACCTCCACGCCCCATGGCTGGCCGCTTCGCCAGCCCGAGCGCGCAAGGTAGGCCGCGGTCGAGGCCAGCGCGTCGGCCGGGTTATCCGACCAGATGTCGCGCCGCCCGTCACCGGTGAAATCCACCGCATAGGCCAGATACGAGGTGGGGATGAACTGCGTGTGCCCCATCGCGCCGGCCCAGCTTCCGGTCAGATGGGCCGGGTCGGTATCGCCCGCCTGGATGATCTTCAGCGCGGCGATCAGCTGCTCGGCGAAAAAGGCGCCGCGCCGCCCGTCATAGGCAAGCGTGGCCAGCGCCGGAATGATCTGCGTGGTGCCGCGGTTCTTGCCGTAATTGCTTTCCATGCCCCAGACGGCCACCACCACTTCCTTGTCGACCCCGTAGCGCGCCTCGATCTGGCGCAGCACCGCGGCGTGCTGGGCCAGCATGGCGCGGCCGTTCTCGATGCGGGTATCGGACACGGCACTGTCGAGATATTCCCAGATCGTCTTGGTGAATTCGGCCTGGCTCCGGTCCCGCTCGATGACCTTGGGGTTGTAGCGCAGATCGCGCATCGCGCGGTTCCAGGTGGCCTCGGAGACCCCGGCGGAAAGCGCGCGCGGGCGGAAGGATGTCACCCAGGTCTCGAAGCCGCGCTGCACCTCGGGCGCAACCGGGGCGATGGGATCGGCCGACGGCATGGAACCTCCTGCGCGCGACATCGGGCGCGGCGAATCGGTCGGCCCTGCACAGGCCGCCAGCGCCGAAAAGACCAGCGCCGGAATAAGGGTGGATCTGACTGCGTGTTTCATGGGGTGTGCCTGCCTGCTTGTCTTTTCACCAAGTGTAGCAAGCATGCCGGCGAAGGCAATTCACCTTTGGCGCCTTATTGCGGCTTGGGATGATCCTTGCCGAAAAACGGCGTGAACTGCGCCACGACGACCGAATTTTCGGCCAGGGCGCGCTGCATCAGCCCGCGCTCTTCCTCGCCGATCTCATGGCCCTGCGCTTCGCGTTCGGCCAGCGTGCCATAGCCCGTCACGTCCAGCGGCGCCATGTCGGCCTGCTTGAGGATGGCCACGGTTTCGCGCACCGCCTCGGCCTCGTCCACGCCGCTTGCATAGCACAGAAGCCCGGCCCCGCTTGCCCCCTTGGGCAGGCCGTCGCCGGCCTTGCGGCCGACCTCGACCAGCAGGGTGTAAACCTGTTGCGGGCGTTTCTCTTTTTTCGGGGGGGAAGGTTCGCTCACATCGGCCTCATGGGGTTGCGCCACAGACAGGGGGGGCGGCCCCCTGTCACACGCCGTTACCGGCTGCGCAACCACTCTACCGCCAAACCGTTGCGGATCACCAGAACGCCCGCGGCGGTTTTCATCAGCATCACGCGCCCGGCGTCCTGATCGCCGCAGGTAGTGTCGTAAAGCGTGGCATCCATCGCGCGCACGTTCACGGGGTTGGCGATCGTGCAGCTTGCGCCCATGCCTTTCAGGCTGTCGCCCTCGATCTTCAGCCCGTTTCCGGAGGCCAGCGTCATCGCCTCGTCCCAGCCCGCGGCGAAGGGCAGATCGGGCTTGTAAACCCCGTCATATTCCGTTGCCATGACCGGCCCGGCCACCGCAACCGACAGGACTATTGCCCCGAAAATCCTTGGAATCATTGCGTTCTCCATGCTCGCGCGTCCGGCGGGCGGCACCATGCCCCCAGTCAGACCGGGCAGCGCGCCGCCATTTCGGCCGCGCGCCCGCCGCATGGCAATTCCGCAAATCGCCTCAGTCGCGCAGCAGCTCGTTGATCCCGGTCTTCGAGCGCGTCTGCGCATCCACCCGCTTCACGATCACCGCGCAGTAAAGGTTGATGCCGTTCTTCGAGGGCATCGAGCCCGACACGACGACCGAATAGGGCGGCACCTCGCCATACATCACCTCGCCCGACTCGCGGTCGACGATCTTGGTGGACTGGCCGATATAGACGCCCATGCCAAGGACCGAGCCTTCGCGGATGATGCAGCCCTCGACCACCTCGGAGCGCGCGCCGATGAAGCAGTTGTCCTCGATGATGGTGGGGCCGGCCTGCATCGGCTCCAGCACGCCGCCGATGCCCACGCCGCCCGACAGATGCACGTTCTTGCCGATCTGCGCGCAGGACCCCACCGTGGCCCAGGTGTCGACCATCGTGCCTTCGTCGACATAGGCGCCAAGGTTGACGAAAGACGGCATCAGAACCACACCCCTGGCGATATAGGCCGAGCGGCGCACGATGCAGTTGGGCACCGCGCGAAAGCCCGCGGCCTTCCACTGTGCCTCGCCCCAATGGGCGAACTTGCTGTCGACCTTGTCCCACCAGTTGCCGCCCTGCGGGCCGCCCGATTGCAGCTCCATGTCCTTCAGGCGAAAGCCCAGAAGAACCGCCTTCTTGGCCCATTGGTTGACATGCCACTTGCCGTCGGCCTGACGCTCGGCCACGCGCAGCGCGCCCTGGTCCAGCGCGCCCAGCGTCGCTTCGATCGCGTCGCGGGTTTCGCCCTTGGTGGCCGGGGTGATGGTATCGCGGATCTCCCAGGCGGTTTCGATGGCGGTCTCAAGGGCGGCGTTCGACATGGTGTCCCCTCTTTCATGGCGCGTTGGTGTGGTCTTCCCGAAGGACAGCCTATAGTTGGAAGGCAAAGGCCGTGCAATGCGGCGCTTGGACAAAGCCCCTGTGCCGGGGCAAGGAAAGGACATCGCATGAAGGATGACGGCCGCAACCACCCGTTCCGCGACAGCCATCAGGATGCCCGCGCGGCAGACAGCGTGCCCGACACGCCGCAGACCCGCGCGCCGGCCTACCGGCTGTCTTTCCTAGACAACGATTTCATGCTGCGCGAAGAGCTGCGCCCCGTGCGCCTTCAGCTTGAACTTCTCAAGCCGCAGATGATCCTGGACGAGAGGGGCGTGGAATCCACCGTGGTGGTGATGGGCTCGGCCCGCATCCCCCCCGAGGGAGAGAAGGGCAAGGCCGGAAAACTCTCGATCTGGTATGAGCGCGCGCGCGATCTGGCGCGCCTGGTGACCGAGAAAAGCCTGGAAAGCTATGGCCGCGAGAATGTTGTCGTGACCGGCGGCGGGCCGGGCATCATGGAGGCCGGCAACCGCGGCGCGCAAGAGGCGGGCGGCCACTCGATCGGGCTCAATATCGTGCTGCCGCATGAACAGGCGCCCAACCCCTATGTGACGCCCGACCTGTGCTTCAACTTCCATTACTTCGCCATCCGCAAGATGCATTTCCTGATGCGCGCGCGGGCGGTGTGCATCTTTCCCGGCGGCTTCGGCACGCTGGACGAGATGTTCGAGGCCCTGACCCTGATCCAGACCGGCCGGATGAACCGCATCCCCTTCATCCTGTTCGGGCGCGAATTCTGGGAAACCATCGTGAACTGGAAGGCGCTTGCCGAGGCGGGCACGATCTCGCCCGAGGATCTGGACCTGATCACTTTCGTGGAAACCGCCGAAGAGGCGATGGCCGTGATCGAGGGATGGGATTACGGTTGCGACTGAGGCGTTTCGAACAAGGGGGCAGCACCATGACAACCCGGCATCTTCTGGCATCCCTGCTTGCGGGAATGGCGTTTCTCGGGCAGGCCCAGGGCGCCATGGCGCGGCCGGCCGAGGGCACGCTTGGCTATCCGCAACGCATCGCCCTGCCCGAAGACGCGCTTGTGGTGATCGAATGGCGCGGGCCCGACGGTGCGGTGGCGGGCGAAAGCCGCTTTGCCACCGAGGGCCGCCAGGTGCCGCTGCCCTTCACGCTCGACCTGCCCGACGGGATGGACCTGAGCCTGCGCGCGGCGGTCTTCGTGGCCGGGCGCACCGCATGGCTTTCGGACATGGCCGAGATCGTCGCAGGTGACACGCCCGTGGCGATCGGAGAGCTGCGCCTGACACCGTTCCAGCCGATGGGCTTCGACAGCGTGATGCAATGCGGCGACCTTCGCCTGCGCATCGGTTTCGTCGGAGAGGATGCGGTGATGGAACTGCCGGGCGGCGAAAGGCGGGTGCTGTCGCCCGCCATCGCGGCCTCGGGCGCGAAATATGCCGCGGCCGACGATCCGGACACATGGTTCTGGTCCAAGGGCGGCACGCTTGCGCTGGTGTCACTGGCGGGGCGGGAACTGCCCGAGTGTTTCCCCGTTCCGCCCGCCCCCGGCCCCGGCTTTCAGGCCGCCGGGAACGAGCCGTTCTGGATGCTGCGCCTGGACGAGGGCCGGATCAGCTTTACCCCCAATATCGGGGAAGACCCGGTGACCGCGCCCCTGCCCGCCCCGCGTCTGGACGGAAGCGATTTCGTTTTCGACGCCCCAGAGGCCGCGCTGCGCCTGCGCCTGGCCCCCCGGATCTGTCACGATTCGATGTCGGGCATGCCGCATCCCCAGACCGTGACCGTCACCCATGACGGGCAGGACTACAGCGGCTGCGGCGGGGCGCCGCTTGACCTGCTGCTGGGCGGGGAATGGGTGGTCGAGGATATCGCGGGCGGCGGCATGATCGACGCCGCGCATGTCACCATGGCCTTCACCCCCGCGCGGATTTCGGGGCAAGGCGGCTGCAACCGCTACAGCGGCGGCTTCACCCTGACCGGCGAGGGCCTGAGCTTCGGCCCGGCCATCGCCACGCGCATGGCCTGTGCCCCCGCGCTGATGGATCAGGAATCGCGCTTCTTCGGCCTTTTGCCGCAGGTCGCGGGCTTCGACATCGACGAAACCGGCGCGCTTCTGCTTCTGGGGGCGGATGGCGTGGCGATGATCACCGCGCGGCGCGGGGGATAGCCGGCAAGGCCGCAGCCGGTCAAAGCCCGGCTTCGGCCTGGATCTCGGCGCGGGATTTGCGGGCCCGCTCGGTCGCGGATTTCAACTGCCCGCAGGCCGCCATGATATCCTCGCCCCGCGGGGTGCGGATCGGCGAGGCATAACCCGCCTTGTAGATGATATCGGCAAAGGCCTCGATCCGGGCCCAGTCGCTGCGCTCATAGGGCGCGCCGGGCCATTCGTTGAACGGGATCAGGTTGATCTTGGCCGGAATGCCGCGGATCAGCTTCACCAGCCGCCGGGCATCCTCGTCGCTGTCGTTCACACCCTTGAGCATGACGTATTCGAAGGTGATCCGCTCGGAATTGGACAGGCGCGGGTAATCGCGCAGCGTGCCCAGAAGCGTTTCGATGTTCCATTTCTTGTTCACCGGAACCAGCCGGTCGCGCACCGCGTCGGTGGTGGCGTGGAAGGAAACGGCCAGAAGGCAGCCGATCTCTTCGGCGGTCTTTGCGATCTCGGGGACGATGCCGCTGGTCGACAGCGTGATGCGGCGGCGCGACAGGCTGATCCCCTCGCCATCCATCACCACTTTCATCGCGTCGCGCACATTGTCGAAATTGTAAAGCGGCTCTCCCATGCCCATCAGGACCACGTTCGACACAAGCCGGGTTTCGTCCCTGGGCACGCCGGGTTCGGGCCATTCGCCCAGATCGTCACGCGCCAGCATGACCTGGCCCACGATCTCGCCCGCGGTCAGGTTGCGCACCAGCTTCTGCGTGCCCGTATGGCAGAACGAACAGGTCAGCGTGCATCCCACCTGCGAGCTGATGCACAGCGTGCCGCGGTTTTCCTCGGGGATATAGACCACCTCAACCTCATGGCCGCCGGCGATGCGCACCAGATATTTGCGCGTCCCGTCCGCCGATACCTGGCGCGAAACCAGTTCGGGCACCGCAATCTCGAAGCGCTCGGCCAGAAGGGCGCGATAGTCCTTGGCAAGGTTGGTCATCGCCGCGAAATCGCGCACGCCCCAGTGATAGATCCATTGCCAGATCTGCCCGACGCGCATCTTCGCCTGCCGCTCGGGCGTTCCGGCCTCGATCAGCGCCACGCGCAACTGCTCGCGCGTCAGCCCGACAAGGTTGCGCTTCCCCCCCTCGGGCAGCTTGCGCGGGATGGTCAGCATATCCTGGGTGATCGGGGCGGTGGCGTCGGTCATGGCGATCTCGGCATCTGGCGAAAGGCTTCATATAGGGGATTCGCACCAGGGCGGGTAGGGGGCAAAGCAAAACGGCCCCGCATTGCTGCCGGGCCGTTGCCGCAAAACCGGATGCCGCTTACTGGCAGCGCTTGGCGGCCTCTTCCATCGCGGCCGTGAAGCCCAGAAGCGAGAACTTGTCGCGCGTCAGCGTGCCCCGGCCCGAACGCCCCGTCACGACGGCATCCGCCCCTGCCTTGAGTGCGGTGACGATCTTGGCATCCTCCTCGGGCGATCCGGCCCAGGCACCCTCGCCATTGGTGAACAGGGTGAATTTCGTCCCGCCGACATCCAGCTCGACGGTGGAACCGTCGGCAAAAGGATAGCCGCCCATGAAGGACACCTCGCCCGGCTTGCCCGGCCGGAAGGTCACGAACAGCAGGATATCCCCGCGCCGCACCGCCACGGGCTGGCCTTCCTTGGTGTTGACGGTTTCCTTGGGCGCCGACACGCCCCAGCATTCCTTGGGATTGTCGCCCACGAAAACGCTCCAGTCCGTATTCGCCGCCACGCGATTGGAGCTTTCCTGAGCGAAGGCGGTGGCGCCGAACGCGAATGACGCGGCCAAGGTCGCGGCGCCAGCGGCCCGCAGCACGAAATCTTTCATAGTTCACAGCCTCCAGCTGCCTGATGCCTCTGCCCGCCGGACGGGCCTTCGAAAACCCTTTTTTATAATGGCGGACGTCTTTTCAACTCGATATCGAACAGATAACGCAAAAGTGCCGTGGGGGGAAAGCCCCCTGGGCAGGAAATCGCGCATCCTTGAAGGAGAAATCATGACAGCCGTGCCGATGATCGAACTGTGGCGAAACGGGATGCTGGAAAGCAGCCATGCGGGCCATGCCGTGATCTTCGGGCCCGGCGGGATCGAGGCCGCCTGGGGCGACCCCGCAGCCGTGATATTCCCGCGCTCGTCATGCAAGATGCTTCAGGCCCTGCCGCTTCTGGAAAGCGGTGCCGCGGCCGCGGCCGGGCTGACAGAGGCGCAGCTTGCCCTTGCCTGCGCCTCGCATAACGGCGCGGCGATCCATACCGATGCGGTCGCGGCCTGGCTCGCCGCCCTGTCGCTGGGGGAAGGCGATCTGCGCTGCGGCGCGCATATGCCCCAGGACAAGGCCGCGAACAAGGCGCTGACCTGCTCGGACACGGCGCCATGCCAGTTGCACAACAACTGCTCGGGCAAGCATGCAGGCTTCCTCACGCTTACCCGCCACCTGGGCGCGGGCCCCGAATATGTCGAACTCGACCATCCGGTCCAGCGCGCGGTCAAGACCGCCTTCGAAGAGGTCACGCAGGAAACCTCCGCCGGGTTCGGCATCGACGGCTGCTCGGCGCCGAATTTCGCCTGCACCCTCACCGGGCTTGCCCGCGCCATGCAGTTCTTCGCCACAGCCAACCCCGAAGGCTCTGCGCGCGAAGCCGCGGCCAGCCGGCTGACCCGCGCCATGACCGCCTTTCCCGAACTCGTCGCCGGCGAGGGCCGCGCCTGCACCGAACTGATGCGGGCCATGAACGGGCACGTCGCGGTGAAGACCGGGGCCGAGGCCGTCTTCGTCGCCATCCTGCCCGAACAGAAACGCGGCATCGCCCTGAAAATCACCGACGGCGCCACCCGCGCCTCCGAGGCCGCCATCACCGCGCTCCTGATCCGGCTTGGCGCGCTCGACCGCGCCCACCCCGTGGTGGACCGCCTCCTGACCGGCCCGCAGCGCAACTGGCGCGGCCTGATCACCGGAGAGATGCGCCGGGCGCCGGGCTTCGTCTGACGCCCCCTGAACAGGCACGCAATTCTTCAGAGCGGCAAATATCCCCGCCGGAGGCTCCTGCCCACCCCGCCTGCACGGGCGGGCGAATACCTCACAACATCTGCCAGATCAGCCGCAGGGCAAGCACCGTCGAGGTCACGACAAGAAGCGGCTTGATCACCCGCGCGCCCACCCGCATCGCCAGCCGTGCCCCGATCCGCGCGCCCGCCACCTGCGCAAGGCCCATCGCAAGCCCCGTCACCCACCACGGCGCCCCCACCACCGCAAAGGCCACCAGCCCCCCCA
This sequence comes from Rhodobacter maritimus, assembly GCF_058747975.1. NCBI lineage: Bacteria > Pseudomonadati > Pseudomonadota > Alphaproteobacteria > Rhodobacterales > Rhodobacter > Rhodobacter maritimus. The sequence goes on from NZ_CM179095.1 coordinate 3,147,967, forward strand.
TGTTCGAGGCGAAATTCAAAAGCTTGGTATGCGCGGTCGCCTTCAGCACGCCATACCCCGCCAGCGTGACGAAACCGATCATGTAGAACGCCCCCGCGCCCGGACCGATCAGCCCGTCATAGAACCCGATGAACGGCACGACGAAGGCGGTGAAGGCCGCGGGCCGGATGCGTTCCAGCCGGTCGGTATCGTCCAACCCCTTCTTGAAGGCGAAGAACGCCGCGATCCCGATCAGAACCACCGGCAGCGCGATGCGCAGCCCGTCGGTGGGAATGACGCTCACCAGAAGCGCACCCCCCAGCCCCGCGGCAAAGGCCAGCCCCGCAGCCCCGATCTGCCGACGCAGGTTCACATGCCCCGAGGCCGCATAGCTCAGCGCCGCGGTCGCCGCGCCGAACGCGCCCTGCACCTTGTTGGTCGACAGCGCCTGCAAGGGCGAGGCCCCCGAAAGCAGCAGCACCGGCAAGGTGATCAGCCCGCCGCCCCCGGCGATACTGTCGACGAAACCGGCCGCAAACGCCGCCACGATCAGAATGAGAGCAATCTCGGTCGAGACTTCGAACATGATGGGGTTCCCTGCGCCAACCGCCTCTCTTCCGCCGCCCGCCTGCCAAAGTAAAGCGCTTCCGCGCGTTCCGCCCCTTGCATCCCGGCGCCGCCGCGCGGAAAACTGCGCCCAGACAATGGCAAGAGGCGGATGATGAGCGTTGAGCGACACCTGCGCGCGGAGTATGCGGCGCTGCCGCGCTTCGTGGCCCCCGCCGCCCCGCGCGCCGAGCTTTGGCGCAGCCTTGTCGGAACGGTGCTGATCGCGCTGATCTACGCAGCATTGCTTTACGGCAGTCTCGCGGCGCTTGCGGTCGGCATGGGGGAATGGCGCTTCAGCAAGATGCTCTACGCGCTCGTCTCGGCCAGCACGCCGCGGGGCGTGCTGATGCTGTTTGCCACCTTCCTGCCCATGGCGATCGCCGCGATCTTCGTCACCCGTATGGTCCATGACCGCCCCTCGGGCACGCTGTTCGGCCCCGCCCCAAGGGTGGCGCGCGATTTCCTGCGCGTCAGCCTGCCGCTTGTCGCGCTCTGGATCGCGCTCTTGCCGCTGACCACCGCATCGCCCGATGTCGGCAAAAGCCTCCCGCTGCGGCAGCTCCTTGCCTGGCTGCCGCTGGCCCTGCCGCTTCTGGCGCTCCAGATCACGGCCGAGGAACTGGTCTTCCGCGGCTACCTGCTGCAACAACTGGCCATCCGCAGCCGCGCGCCCTGGATCTGGATGGGGCTGCCCTCGATCCTCTTCGGCGCGCTGCACTACGCCCCGTCCGAGTTCGGCGCAAATGCCTTCTGGCCCGCCCTGTGGGCCGGCATCTTCGGCTGCCTTGCCGCGGATCTTACCGCCCGGACCGGATCGCTCGGCGCCGCGATGGGGTTTCACTTCGCCACCAATGTCTCGGCGATCTTCCTTGTCGGGCTTTATGGCAATCTCGACGGGCTCAGCCTCTACACGGTCGTCATCAACACCCGTGACGCAAGCCAGCTCCTGCCCTATCTTGCGATAGACTTCGCGTCGATCCTCGTGGCCTGGCTGGTCGCCCGGCTGATGCTGCGGGTCTGATTGCATTTCCGCGCGCCGGGGCGTATCTGGTGCGGACGCGACGGAAAGGGGCTTGGCCGATGAACTGGATCTCGAATTACGTCCGACCGAAGATCAACTCGCTGTTCTCGCGCCGCGAGGTGCCCGAGAACCTGTGGACCAAATGCCCCGAATGCGGGACGATGCTGTTTCACCGGGAACTGTCGGACAATCTCAACGTCTGCACGAATTGCGATCACCACATGGCGATCACCCCGCGCGAACGCTTCAACGCACTTTTCGATTCGGGCATCTTCACCGAGGTGAAAATCCCCGAGCCCATCGCCGACCCGCTGCATTTCCGCGACCAGAAGAAATACCCCGACCGCCTGAAAGCCGCCCAGAAGGCCACTGGCGAGAAAGAGGCGATGCTCGTCGCCGAGGGCGAAATGGGCCGCACCCCGATCGTCGCCGCCGCGCAGGACTTCTCGTTCATGGGCGGCTCCATGGGCATGTATGTCGGCAACGCGATCATCGCCGCGGCCGAGCGCGCGGTGAAACTCAAACGCCCCCTCGTGCTCTTCTCGGCCGCGGGTGGCGCGCGCATGCAGGAAGGCATCCTGTCGCTCATGCAGATGCCGCGCACGACCGTCGCGGTGCAGATGCTGCGCGAGGCGAACCTGCCCTATATCGTCGTGCTGACCCATCCCACCACCGGCGGGGTGACGGCCTCCTACGCCATGCTGGGCGATGTCCAGATCGCCGAGCCGAACGCGCTGATCTGCTTTGCCGGCCCCCGCGTCATCGAACAGACGATCCGCGAGAAACTGCCCGAAGGCTTCCAGCGCGCGGAATACCTCCTTGATCACGGCATGCTGGACCGGGTGACCCACCGCATGAAGATGCGCGACGAACTGATCACCATCCTGCGCATGCTCATGCGCCTGCCGCCCCCCGTCGCGGGCGACCTGCCCGCCCCCGAAAAAGCCGAACCCGCCGAAAAACCCGCCGAGGCCGCTCCCGCCAAGGGCAAGAAGGCCTGATCCCTTCATCTTCGCTCAAATATCCCGGGGGTCCGGGGGCGGCGCCCCCGGCCCGCCCGCCAGTCCAGGGGTGCCCCCATGTCCCAGCCTTCCGACGCGATCCTTGCCCGGCTGATGTCGCTGCACCCCAAGGTGATCGACCTCACGCTCGACCGGGTCGAACGGCTTCTGGCCGCGCTCGGCCATCCCGAACGTGACCTGCCGCCGGTGATCCACCTCGCCGGAACGAACGGCAAGGGCTCCACCCAGGCGATGATTCGCGCAGGCCTCGAGGCGATGGACAAGCGCGTGCACGCCTATACCTCGCCGCATCTTGCGCGCTTTCACGAACGCATCCGCCTTGCCGGCACACTGATCTCCGAACCCGCCCTCGCGGCCCTGCTCGACGAATGCGACGCCGCGAACGAAGGCCAGCCGATCACCTTCTTCGAGATCACCACCTGCGCGGCCTTCCTGGCCTTCGCGCGCAGCCCCGCCGATTACACCCTGCTCGAGGTCGGGCTTGGCGGCAGGCTCGATGCAACCAACGTGATCGAGCGCCCGGCGCTTTGCATCATCACCCCGGTCTCGATCGACCATCAGCAATATCTGGGCGAAACCCTGCCCGAGATCGCCGCCGAAAAGGCCGGGATCCTCAAGCGCGGCACCCCCGTCATCGTCGGCCCCCAGCCCGAGGCCGCGCTTGAGGTGATCGAGGCGCGCGCCGCCCGGCTCGGCGCCCCGGTCCTGGCCTGTGGCCAGCACTGGCACGCCTTCGAGGAACGCGGCCGGCTGGTCTTCCAGGACGAGAACGGCCTGCTCGACCTGCCGTTGCCGAACCTGCCCGGCCCGCATCAGATCCAGAATGCGGGGGCCGCCCTTGCCGCGCTGCGCACCCTTGGCGCGAACGAGGCCGCCTGCGAGGCCGCCGTGACCCGCGCCGAATGGCCCGCCCGCATGCAGCGCCTGCGCCGCGGCCCACTGGCAGATGCGGCGGCGGGGGCAGAGCTGTGGCTTGATGGCGGGCACAATCCGGCCGGGGGCGAGGCGGTGGCCGCGACGCTTGCGCGCCTGCCCGCGCGCCCGACCCACCTGATCTGCGGCATGCTCAACACCAAGGACATCGCGGGCTATCTGCGCCCGCTGGTGGCTCAGGCGCAAAGCCTGACCGCCGTTTCGATCCCCGGAGAGGCCAACACCCTGCCCGCCGAAACCACCGAGGCCGCGGCCCGCGCCGCAGGTTTCGCCCGAGCTTCCAGCGCAGACAGCGTGGCCGACGCACTGGAACGGATCATTGCGGCCGATCCCCATGCGCGGGTGCTGATCTGCGGCTCGCTCTATCTTGCCGGGCAGGTGCTGAAGGAAAACGGCTAGCCCGCCGCGGGCGTATCCCCGGCGGCGGCCCAGTCGGCCGACTGCATCTCGCGCAGGCGGCTTGCGGTGCGCTCGAACTCGAACGTGCCCTCGCCTTCGATATAAAGCCGCTCGGGCACATCCGCGGCCGAGCAGATCAGCCGCACGCGCGCCTCGTAAAGCGCGTCGATCAGGATGACGAAGCGCTTGGCCTCGTTGAAATTGCCGGCCGACAGGTGCGGGATGTCGTCGATCATCAGCACGCGCACCGCCTCGGCGATGGCCAGATAATCCGCCGGACCCAGCATCGCCGCGCACAGATCCCAGAAAGAGGCCCGCCCGACGCCGTTGTGGAAATGCTCCAGCACCACCTCGCGGCCCTTCACGTTCAGCACAAGGCGGCTGGCCTCGTCATGGCCGGTCAGCTCGTCCCAAAGGCGGTTCATCTGCGCATGGGCGGCCGCGCCGGCGGGGGTGAAATAGACCTCAGCCCCGGCAAGGCGGTGCTGGCGGTAATCGGTTTCGCTTTCCAGCGCATGCACGTCCAGCCGGTCGCGGATCATGGCGATGAAGGGCAGGAAAAGCTGCCGGTTGAGCCCGTCCTTGTAAAGATCCTCGGGCACCCGGTTCGAAGTGGTCACCACCGTCACGCCGCGCTCGAACAGGTAATCGAACAGGCGCCCCACGATCATCGCATCGGCAATATCGGTCACCTGCATCTCGTCGAAGCACAAAAGGCGCACCTCGTCGGCGACCGATTGCGCCACCGGGCGGATCGCATCGGCCACGCCGCTTTTGCGCGCGGCATGCAGCCTGGTCTGCACCTCCTGCATGAAGGCATGGAAATGCACACGTCGCTTGGGAACCTGTGTCGCATCGCAGAACAGATCCATCAGCATCGACTTGCCGCGCCCGACGCCCCCCCAAAGGTAAAGCCCGCGCACCGGCGCCGCCGGTTTGCCGAAGATCCCGAAAAGGCCGGGCTTGCGCACCTCTTCCAGGCCCGTGCGCACCGCCTCCAGAAGCGGCAGCACCGCGCGTTGCGCCGCATCGGCGCGCAATGCGCCGTTGGCCACGCGCGCGTCGTAGATCTCGGTCAGGCTCTGTCTCATGCCCATCGCATAGCGCGCGCCGGGGCGATTGAAAAGTCGCCCTCCGCCGCCCTGCACGCGCCTTGAGCCCGCCTTCCGCTTGGCGTAGGCTCCGGCCGCGCAATTCCGCCACAGGAGCATCCATGAGCAACCCGACCCCGCAACGCCTGCATCTCGTCTTCGGCGGCGAGCTTGTCTCGCCCGCCCGCACCGAGTTCAAGGATGTGAGCGATATCCATATCGTGGGCATCTTCCCCGATTACGCATCGGCCCATGCCGCCTGGAAGGCCGAGGCGCAGCGCACGGTGGACAACGCCCATACACGCTATTTCATCGCCCACCTGCATCGCCTGCGCGACGAGGAAACGGCCGCGTCCCCGACCGAAGAACTGGGGGCCTGACGGACCCGACCCGCAATGGCACCGCGCCGATCCCTTCTGCTGTGGCTGTATCTTCTTGTGCGGCCCCGGCTTGTCCTGTCCGGCAGGCTTGCCCCCGACCCCAGGGAAGGGGAACGCCCTGCCGCCGGCCGGATATGGATGCATGTCACCGAGACCCCGTCGGCACAGGGGGGGGCGCTGATCGCGCGGCGGCTGGTGGCGGCGCGGCCGGAGCTGGAACTGCGGGTTTCGCAGGCGCAGGACCCACCCGGCGAGGTGGCTTTCCCCCCCGAGGCCAGGCAGCTTCCCGCCCCGCAGGGACGGCGCGCGATCGCCCGGCTGCTTGCGCAGCACCGCCCCGATCTGGTGTTGCTCTTGGGGGCGGACCTGCCGCCCGAGCTGATCGTGGAGGCCGGTGCCGCGGAAATTCCGCTGATCCTTGCCGATGCGCGGTTCGGGGCGCCGCAGTTGCGCCGCTGGCGGTTCCGGCGCGGCATGTTCGCGGCGCTCATGGCGCGGTTTTCCCGAATCTTCGTCGAGGATCAGGCCAGTGCCGCCATCATCGCGCGCCTGCATGCGCCCGCCGCGCAGGTCGAGGTCACCGGCCCACTGACCGAGCCGCCCGAGCCGCTTGGCTGCTCCGAGGCCGAGCGCGTTTCGCTTGCGACGCTGATGCAGGCGCGTCCGGCATGGCTTGCAACCTCGGTGCCGCAGGCCGAAATCGCGGCGGTAGTCGGCGCGCATGAGGCAGCGCTGCGCCACGCCCATCGCATGCTGCTGATCCTTGTTCCCGACGATCCGGCCAGCGGCCCGGCCCTTGCCGAAAGCCTTGTCGCGCAGGGCTGGAGCGTGGCGCGCCGCAACCTTGAGGGCGAGCCGGACGAGGATGTGCAGATCTTCATTGCCGACGATCCGACCGAATACGGGCTTTGGTATCGGCTGGCTCCGGTCAGCTACATGGGCGGCACCTTGCGGGGCGGGGCCGCGGCGCCGCGCGCGCCGTTCGAGGCCGCGGCCCTCGGCTCGGCCGTCCTGCACGGGCCGCAAGCCGGCGATCATGCCGCGCAATATGCCCGCCTGACCGAGGCGCGCGCCGCCCGCCTCGTTTCGGCAGAGACGGGCCTTGGCGATGCGGTGGCCGACCTCATCGCCCCCGACAAGGCCGCGATCCTTGCGCATAACGCCTGGGCCGTCACCTCGGGTGGGGCGGGCGTGGCCGAGGCGCTTACGCGGCGCATCCTCGAACAGCTTGAGACCCGCCGGCGGGATGACAGGCCCGCCGCCCGGGCGGAGGCACGGTGATGCGCGCGCCGGCCTTCTGGTTCCGCCCGCCCGAGCGGCCCGGCCTTGCCGCAAGGCTGCTGGCACCGCTGGGCGCACTTTACGCCGCGGGCACCGCCCGGCGCCTGCGCGGCCCTTCGGACAAGGTGGCGGTGCCGGTGATCTGCGTGGGCAACATCAATGCCGGCGGCACCGGCAAGACGCCCACGGTCATCGCGCTGGTCCAGCACCTTTCAGCGCGCGGCATCGCGGCCCATATCGTCAGCCGCGGCCATGGCGGCACCCTCGCCGGCCCCGAGCGCGTGGACGAGCGGCGCCACAGCGCCGCCCAGACCGGGGACGAGCCGCTCTTGCTGTCGGCCTTCGCGCCGACATGGGTCGCGCGCGATCGCGCGGCGGGTGCGCGTGCGGCCATCGCGGCGGGCGCGCAGGCGATCGTGCTGGATGACGGGCATCAGAACCCCGCGCTTGCCAAGGATCTGTCGATCGTGGTGGTCGATGCGGTCAAGGGCTTTGGCAATGGCCGCTGCCTGCCCGCGGGCCCCTTGCGCGAACCCGTGGCGGCGGGGCTTGCACGGGCGGATCTGCTTCTGTCCATCGGGCATGCACAGGCACAGGGCGCGTTTCGCCGCCAATGGGCGCGCGCGATCACGATCCCGCACCTGAGCGGCACGCTTGCCCCGCTGGAAACCGGGATGGACTGGTCCGGCCAGCGCGTTCTGGCCTTTGCCGGGATCGGCCATCCGGAAAAGTTCTTCGCCACGCTGCGCGGCCTTGGCGCCGATCTGGCGCGTGGCGAGGCGCTGGACGATCACCAGCCCTTCTCGGCCGCGCTGTTGCAGCGGCTGGAAACCGAGGCGAACCTTCTGGGCGCGCAGCTTGTCACCACGGAAAAGGACGCGGTGCGCCTGCCCGCCGCCTTCCGGCCCAAGGTGCTGGCGCTTCCCGTCCGGCTGGTGCTGGAGGATGCGGCGCCGCTGGATGCGGCGCTGACGCGGCTTGGCCTTTGAGGCAGCGGCTCAGACCTTGGCGCCAAGGCTGGCGCGGATCTCGGCGTCATGCTGGCCAAGGCGGGGCGAGGGCCGCTCCAGCGCCAGGTCTGCATCCGAGAAGGTGACCGGCAGGCGCACGCCCGGCACGCCGCCCGGCGCGATCTGCATGCCGCGCGCGATGACCTGCGGATCGGCAAAGACATCGGCCATCTCGTTGATCGGCCCGGCGGGAACGCCCGCCCCCTCGCAGGCGGCCAGCAGATCGGCCCGCGCCCATGCGCGCGTCGCGTCCGAGATCACGTCGGTCAGGGCCGCGCGGTTGCGGATCCGGTCGGCATTGGTCAGGTAATCGGGATCGGTCGCATGGCCCTCGATCCCGAGGATCCGGCAAAGCCGCTGATATTGCGCGTCATTGCCCGTGGCGAGAATCACGAAACCATCGGCGCAGGGGAACACCGCATAGGGCACGAGATTGGGATGCGCATTGCCCATCCGCTTCGGCGATACCCCGGTGGCCAGATAATTCATCGCCTGATTGGCCATGATCGCGCTGGCCACATCCAGAAGCGCCATGTCGATATGCTGCCCGCGCCCGGTCACCGAACGCTGATGCACCGCGGCAAGGATCGCGGTGGCGGCATAGATGCCGGTGAAGACATCGGTGACCGCAACGCCCACCTTCTGGGGCTGGCCATCGGGTTCTCCGGTCACGCTCATCAGGCCCGACATGCCCTGGATGATATAGTCATAGCCCGCGCGATGCGCATAGGGCCCGGTCTGCCCGAAGCCGGTGACCGAGCAATAGATCAGCCGCGGATTGAGCGCGCGCAGGCTTTCGTGATCCAGCCCGTATTTCGCCAGCCCGCCCACCTTGAAATTCTCGATCAGGATGTCGGCATCGGCCACCAGCGCCCGCACGAAAGCCTGCCCTTCGGGCGTGCGGAAATCGCAGGTGACCGAGCGTTTTCCGCGATTGGTGGCGTGGAAATAGGCCGCGGCCTCTTCGCCGTCATGCGTGATGAAGGGCGGACCCCAGCGGCGGGTATCGTCGCCCTCGGGCGCCTCGACCTTGATCACGTCGGCCCCCAGATCGGCGAGCATCTGGCCAGCCCACGGGCCAGCCAGAATCCGCGCCAGTTCGACGACTTTCAGTCCCTGCAACGGCGTCATGGGTTATTGCCCAAGCTCTTCGTCGAGAATCGCCTTCAGGTCGGCATAACTCATGTTCGAATGCTTCGTGCCGTTGATGACCAGCGTCGGCGTGGAATTCACGTCATCGGCAGTGGCATTTTTCTGATAGGTCGCCACCATCTTGCGCGCCATGTCCTGATCGTTCAGGCAGGCATCCAGCTGATCCTGCGACAGGCCCGCCTTCAGCCCGATCTTGCGCAGGTTGGCGGCGATGGTCGCCTCTTGCCCGTCGCCGATCCAGTCGCGCTGCGCATCATAAAGCATGCCCGAGATCGCGTAGTATTTCGGCGCACCGCCGCAGCTTGCGATCATGCCCGCCCAGAGGCCGAACTTGTCGAAATAGACCTCGCGGTGGATGAAGCGGACCTTGCCGGTATCGACGTAATCGGCCTTCAGCTTGTCGAACACCTCGTCATGGAAGCTTGCGCAATGCGGGCAGGTATAAGAGGCGTATTCGATCAGTGTCACCGGCGCATCGGCCTGGCCCATGACGATATCGGGCAGCGTTTCGGCGGTGGCCTCCTGCGCGACGGCGGCAAGCGACAGGTTGCCCGCCCCCACAGGTGTCTGGCCCGCGCCGGACATCCACCAGCCTCCGGCAGCGAGGGCCGCAGCGGTCAGGATTCCGGCGGCAAGCTTTGGGGAAGCGATCTTCATGGGTCAGCCTTTCTTGGAATGGGTCTTGGAATGGGGCCGGTGCGCGGACCGGCTCAGGATATTGGCCCCAAGCGCCTCGAGTGCGGCGCGCAACGAAGGGTCCTGCGTGCCGTTCACCGTTTCGGCGGCACGGCTGCGGATCTCGGGGGCGGGTTCGGGTCTGGGTGCGGGCGGGGCGGGCGTGAACTCGGCCTGCCCCTCGGCAAAGCCCATCGGGGCGGTCTGGGTCAGCAGCACGCGCGAAATCGCGTTGTAGCCATAGCAGGCATTCACCTTCTCGCGGATGCGGGGAAGCTGCATCTGCAAGATCGGGGCCGCCGCGCCAAGCGTCAGAAGCGTAAGCGTGGCACCCAGCCCGCCCTTGCCATAGCCGATCCTGACCGGGCGGGTCTGGGCGGCGATCTCTTCGCCCACCACTTCGGGCCAATGCGTGAACAGCCGCGACACCGCGAAACCGCGGCTTTCGCCCGCGGTGCGGATCCGGTCCTTCAGCAGGTTCGCCGCGGGCTCGAAGCCACGCATCCTGCGATCGGGGGACTTGCTTCTCATCGGCTGTCTTTTCCTCACTCGGCGTCTATTCTAGGCAGGTGCTGCGCCAATGCCAGCGGATAGGAACGACACGAGGCATAAAGATTGCGTGACGAGGATGTAAGAGCGGCCGGCGCGGCCCTGCTGGAATGGTATGACGGCGCGGCCCGCGTGATGCCCTGGCGGGTGGGCCCCGAGGCCCGCCGCGCCGGCCAGCGACCCGACCCCTACCGTGTCTGGCTGTCCGAGGTGATGTTGCAGCAGACCACCGTTGCCGCCGTGCGCGATTACTTTCGCCGCTTCACCGACCTCTGGCCCGATATCGGCGCGCTTGCCCGCGCCCCGGACGATATGGTGATGGCCGAATGGGCCGGGCTTGGCTATTACGCAAGGGCGCGCAACCTGCTCAGATGCGCGCGCATCGTGGCCAGCGATCTTGACGGGCGGTTCCCCCAAAGCGCGCAGGGCCTGCGCGCACTCCCCGGCATCGGGCCCTATACCGCCGCCGCCATCGCCGCCATCGCCTTCGACGAACCCGCAACCGTCATCGACGGGAATGTCGAACGCGTCATAAGCCGCCTTTTCGCAATCCAGAACTCGCTGCCTGCCGCCAGGCCCGAGATCGCCCGCCATGCCGAAAGGCTGACCCCCGCCCTGCGGCCCGGCGACCATGCGCAGGCGATGATGGATCTGGGCGCCACGATCTGCACCCCGCGCAACCCCGCCTGCGCTCTGTGCCCCCTGCGCGAAATGTGCCGGGCGCGGGCCAAGGGCATCTCCAGCGATCTGCCACGCAAGGCCCCGAAGCCGCAAAAGCCGCAGCGGGCCGGCTTTGCCTATGTCGCCCGCGACGCGCATGGCGGCATCCTGCTTGAACGCCGCCCCGGCCACGGGCTTCTGGGCGGCACGCTCGGCTTTCCCGGCTCGGACTGGAGCGAAGCGCCCGATCCTGCGCCGCCCTTTCCGGCCGACTGGCGCCCCGGCCCGTCCGAAGTGCGCCACACCTTCACCCATTTCCACCTGCGCCTGACGGTCCTTGTGACCTTGGTCGCGGGGCGGGCACCGGGCTTCACCGCGGCCGAGGACTTTCGCCCAGCCGCCCTGCCCACCCTGATGCGCAAGGTCTGGCAGGCGGCACAAAGCGCCGATTGGCCGCAGCCACCGTGATTGCACGACAATCATGCCCCGCTATGATCCGCCCCGCAGCCAAGTGCCGGAAAGCCGATGTCCACGCCCGAAGAAATCCGCAAACCCTCGCACGCATTGCCGTTCTGGCTTTCGCTAGGAACGGTGCCGCTGATCGTCCTTGGCGCGGTGGCAGGGGGATGGACCCTTCTGCTGCTGCCGCTTTACGCCTGGCAACTGGTGACGCTGCTCGATGTGTTCCTTGGCCGGAACGAGGATCAGCCCGACATCTCGACCAATGATGCCGATCTTTTCTGGTATCGCCTGATCACCCTGATCTGGCCTCCGATCCAGTTCTGTATCGTCTTCGGCACTATCTGGTGGGTGCGCCATACCAATCATCTGAACACGGCCGAGATGATCGGGCTGTTTTTCGGCGTCGGCGTGATCTCGGGCACGATCGGGATCGTCTACGCGCATGAGCTGATGCACCAGAAAAGCCGGATGGAGCGCTGGCTGGGTGACCTGCTGCTGGCGATGGTGCTTTATTCGCATTTCCGCAGCGAACATCTTCTGGTGCATCACGCCTATGTCGGCACCCCGCGCGATGCGGTCTCGGCGCGCTATAACGAGGGCTTCCACCGGTATTTCCTGCGCGTCCTGCTCAGCTGCCCGCCCTCTGCGTGGCGGATCGAGGCCGCGCGGCAGGCCCGTGCCGGGCGCAAGGCGTGGCACCGCTCCAACCCGTTCTGGCGCTACGGCGGGCTGCAACTGGGCGCATTGCTGCTGGCCTGGGCGCTTGGCGGGCTGCCAGGCATCGGCCTTTTCGTCTTTCAGGCCTTCATCGCGGTCTGGCAGCTGGAGCTGACCAATTACATCGAGCATTACGGGCTGACGCGCGAATATCTCGGCAATGGCCGCTACGAGCCGGTGCGCCCGCATCACAGCTGGAATGCCTCGCATACGGCCTCGAACTGGCTGCTGATCAATTTACAACGCCATTCGGACCACCATGTCCGCCCCGATCGCCGCTTTCCGCTTCTGCAAACCTATGCGCCGGAGACCGCGCCGCAGCTTCCGCTCGGCTATCCGGCAATGACCCTGCTGGCAATGATCCCCCCGCTCTGGCGGCGGCGCATGAATCCAAGGGTGCGCGCCTGGCGGCGCCGGCATTACCCCCATGTGTCGGATTGGGGCAGCTACAACCGGGCGCGCAACCCCCTGCCGGGCGGCGCAGCCTGAAATCTCGGAAGCCTCCGGCGGGAATATTTGGACTCTGAAGAAATGCCGCATCTTCAGAGAAAAAATATCCCCCGCGGAGCGTCCGCGCCCTCCGCGAAAGGCGCGCTCAGGTCACGACGCGCAGGGTCAGGTTGATCCGCCCGCCTTTCGGCAGAAGCACCGAGCTTCCGGGCGCGATTCGGTCGATCCCGTGATATAGAAGTCGTGCCGCGCCCCCCATCACCATCACATCGCCCGAGCGCAGCCACAGGCTTTGCGTCCGCCCGCCCCGGGTTTCGTTTCCGATGCGGAAAAGCCCGTCATCACCCAAAGAGATGGATACCACCGGCGCGGTGAAATCGGCCTCGTCCCGATCCTGGTGCATCCCCATGCGGGCATTGTCGGCATAGTAGTTCACAAGGCAGCATTCAGGTGGGCGAGCGCATCCCGAAACCGCCTGCCAGACCGTCAGGACGGATTGCGGGATCACGGGCCAGGGGCCACCCTCGGGGTGGCGTTCGGCATAGCGGTAGCCGCGCCGGTCCGACACCCAGCCGAAGCGCCCCGCCGACGTCATGCGCACCGACATCAGGCGGCCATAGGGGGTCATCGGCGAGAAAAGCGGCGCGGCGGCGACCACGGCGCGCAGATCCGCCAGCATCGCGGCCTGCTCGGCCGCCGAGAGCCAGCCCGGATAATGCAGAAAGCCCCGGATTTCCTGCGCCGCGGGCCGGGGGTGCTGTGCGGGCCCGGGCTGAGCGGTTTCCTTCATTTGTAACAAGCTTCCTTCGGATCGGGTTCTTGCAGGGCCTTTGACCCCTCCTTATATACGCCGGGAAGCCGGATGCGGGGCAACCCAGCTTCCGGATCATGAACTGAAACCCTGGGATAGGGGTCGGGGGCCCGATCGGGACCCGCGCTCCGTCAAATCGCCGTAACAAGAGGTAAAGATATGGCCAAAGTCATCGGGATCGACCTCGGGACGACCAACAGCTGCGTTGCCATCATGGACGGATCGCAGCCCCGAGTCATCGAGAACTCCGAAGGGGCGCGCACGACGCCCTCAATCGTCGCCTTCACCGACAGCGAGCGCCTTGTGGGCCAGCCCGCGAAGCGTCAGGCCGTCACCAATCCGAGCAACACGATCTTCGCCGTCAAGCGCCTGATCGGCCGCCGCGTCACCGATGCCGAGGTCGAGAAGGACCGCAAGCTGGTGCCCTACAACATCGTCGACGGCGGCAACGGTGACGCCTGGGTCGAGGTCAAGGGCGAGAAATATTCCCCCGCACAGATCAGCGCCGTGATCCTTCAGAAGATGAAGGAAACCGCCGAAAGCTATCTGGGCGAAAAGGTCGAACAGGCCGTGATCACGGTTCCGGCCTATTTCAACGATGCACAGCGCCAGGCCACCAAGGACGCGGGCAAGATCGCGGGCCTTGAGGTTTTGCGCATCATCAACGAGCCGACGGCCGCCGCACTGGCCTACGGGCTGGACAAGAAGGAATCGAAGACCATCGCGGTCTATGACCTTGGCGGCGGCACCTTCGACATCACCATCCTCGAGATCGACGACGGTCTGTTCGAGGTGAAATCGACCAATGGCGACACTTTCCTTGGCGGTGAAGATTTCGACATGCGGATCGTGAACTACCTCGCCGAGGAGTTCAAGAAAGAGCATGGCGTCGACCTGACCAAGGACAAGATGGCGCTTCAGCGTCTGAAAGAGGCCGCCGAGAAAGCCAAGATCGAGCTTTCCTCGAGCCAGCAGACCGAAATCAACCAGCCCTTCATCTCGATGGACGCCTCTTCGGGCACGCCGCTGCACATGGTCATGAAGCTGACCCGCGCCAAGCTGGAAAGCCTGGTGGGCGATCTGATCAAGGCCTCGCTGAAGCCCTGCGCCGCGGCGCTGAAGGATGCGGGCCTGTCCAAGGGCGATATCGACGAGGTGGTTCTGGTCGGGGGCATGACCCGCATGCCGAAGGTCATGGAAGAAGTGACCAACTTCTTCGGCAAGGAGCCCCACAAGGGCGTGAACCCCGATGAGGTCGTGGCGCTTGGCGCGGCGATCCAGGCCGGCGTCCTGCAAGGCGACGTGAAGGATGTGGTCCTTCTGGACGTGACCCCGCTGAGCCTCGGGATCGAGACCCTGGGCGGCGTCTTCACCCGCCTGATCGACCGCAACACCACGATCCCGACGAAGAAATCGCAGATCTTCTCCACGGCCGAAGACAACCAGAACGCCGTGACGATCCGCGTCTTCCAGGGTGAGCGCGAGATGGCCGCCGACAACAAGCTGCTGGGCATGTTCAACCTTGAGGACATCCCGCCCGCACCGCGCGGCATGCCGCAGATCGAGGTCACCTTCGACATCGACGCCAACGGCATCGTCAGCGTTTCGGCCAAGGACAAGGGCACGGGCAAGTCACAGAACATCACCATCCAGGCCTCGGGCGGTCTTTCCGACGAGGATATCGAAAAGATGGTGCGCGACGCCGAGGCCAATGCCGACGCCGACAAGCAGCGCCGCGAGCTGGTCGAAACCCGCAACCAGGCCGAAAGCCTGCTGCACTCGACCCGCAAGTCGCTTGATGAGCATGGCGACAAGGTGGACGGTTCGACCGTCGAGGCGATCGAACTGGCGATGAACGCCCTTGAAGAGGCGCTCAAATCCGACGACGTGGGCAAGATCAAGGGGGGCGTGTCCAACCTGACCGATGCCGCGATGAAGCTGGGCGAGGCGATCTACAAGGCGCAGGCCGCCGAGTCGGACTCTGCCGAGGCCGACGAGGATGCCCCGCGCGGCGTGGACGACGATATCGTCGATGCCGATTTCGAGGATATGGGCGACGACAAGCGCAAATAAGCGCAAGGAACAGGGAAGCGGGCTTGCGGGCCCGCTTCCGCGTTCCCCCAAGGGGGCAAGGGAATGGCAAAACGTGATTTCTACGAGGTTCTGGGCGTGGCCCGCGGCGCCTCGGCCGAAGAGATCAAGAAGGCCTATCGCACGAAGGCCAAGGAACTTCACCCCGACCGCAACAAGGACAAGCCCGATTGCGAGGCCCAGTTCAAGGAAGTGAACGAGGCCTATGACATCCTGAAGGATGCCGACAAGAAGGCGGCCTATGACCGCTTTGGCCATGGCGCCTTCGAGGGCGGCATGGGCGGCGGCGGTCCGCGGGGCGGTTTCGCGCAGGGCGATTTCGCCTCGGCCTTCTCGGACGTGTTCGAGGATCTGTTCGGCGATTTCATGGGCGGCCGCGGCGGCCAGGGCGGCGGTCGGTCGCGCGCGACGCGCGGATCGGACATGCGCTACAACATGCGCGTCACGCTGGAAGAGGCCTTCGCTGGCGTGCAGAAGCAGATCACCGTCCCCGGCTCGGCCACCTGCACGGAATGCAACGGCACCGGTGCCGAGGGCGGGGCCGAGCCCGCCACCTGCCCGACCTGTTCGGGCATGGGCAAGGTGCGCGCGCAGAACGGCTTTTTCACCGTCGAGCGAACCTGTCCCACCTGCGGCGGCCAGGGCCAGGTGGTGAAGAACCCCTGCCGCGCCTGTCACGGCGCGGGGCGGACCGAAAAGGAACGCACGCTTTCGGTCAATATCCCGGCCGGCGTGGAAACCGGCACCCGGATCCGCCTTGCGGGCGAGGGCGAGGCCGGCCTGCGCGGCGGACCCTCGGGCGATCTTTACATCTTCATCGAACTGCGCGAGCACCCGATCTTCCTGCGCGACGGGCTGACGCTGTTCTGCCGGGTGCCGATCTCGATCGCCACGGCCGCGCTTGGCGGCGAGGTCGAGGTTCCCACGATCGACGGCGGCCGTTCGCGCGTGAAAGTGCCCGCCGGAAGCCAGTCGGGCCGCCAGATGCGCCTGCGCGGCAAGGGCATGCCCGCCCTGCGCGGCGGCGGTGCGGGCGACATGGTGATCGAACTGGCCGTGGAAACGCCGGTCAACCTGACCCACCGGCAAAAAGAGATCCTGCGCGAATTCGAGAAGATCGAGGCCGAGAACAACCCCGAAGGCGCGTCTTTCTTCAAGAAGGTCAAGACGTTCTGGGACGGAATGAAGGGATGAGGGGGCGCCTGCGGGCGCCCTTTTCCGTTTACGGTTAAGACTTTCTTCACTTCGACTCGGCCATGCTGCGGGCATGACACGCACGCCGCCCGCCTTCCGCGAAGCCCCGCTGCCGCTTTTCGGTGACCCCGACGAGGCGGCGTCGATCCCGCTGCCGCAGGGGCGGCTGCCCTCTTATATCCAGGACCATCGCAAAAGGCTGCGCGCCCGTTTCATGGAGGGTGGCGCCACCGCGATGCCGGATTACGAATTGCTGGAGCTTGTGCTTTTCCGCGCAATCCCGCGCCAGGACGTGAAACCCCTTGCGCGGCGGCTTCTGGACCTGTTCGGGGATTTCAACCGCGTGCTGTCGGCCCCGCCCGACCGGCTGGCCGATGTGCAGGGCGTGGGCGATGCCGTCGTGCAGGAGCTCAAGATCGTGGAGGCCGCGGCGCATCGCATGGCACGCGCAAGGGTGATGAACCGCGCGGTCCTGTCGTCCTGGGATGCGCTTCTGGACTATTGCCACACAGCCATGGCGCACCGCGAGACCGAGCAGTTCCGCGTCTTCTACCTTGACCGCAAGAACGTCCTGATCGCGGATGAGGAACAGGCCCGCGGCACGGTCGACCATGTGCCCGTCTACCCGCGTGAGGTGGTCAAGCGCGCGCTGGAGCTGAACGCCTCTGCGCTGATCCTTGTCCACAACCACCCCTCGGGCGACCCAACCCCGTCAGAGGCCGACATCACCATGACCGCCCGGATTCAAGAGGCCGCAAGCGTGCTGGGCATCGTGCTGCACGATCACCTGATCATCGGCAAAAGCCGTGAGCTCAGCTTCCGCAGCGCGGGGTATCTTTAGTCGCGCGCCGCAAAGACCAGCGGCAGGGCGGGAAGCCGCATGACCACCGCATCGCCGATCGCATCGCAATCGGGCATGGCGACCCGGATCGCCACGGGGTCTTCGCCGCGCCCGCCAAGGCTGCGTTGCGAGACCGCTTCAAGATCGGTGCCGCAGGTCGCTTCGTTCACGGGGGCCACGAATTCAAGGGCAATCTCGGCCAGGCCCGCGGGCGCGGAATAGATTTGCGCGAACCGCGGGGCGGGGGCTTCTTCATCCCCAAGCACCGTGAGGTATCCGCCAAGCGCGGTGCCCGTAACGCGCGGTGCCGTGGCCGAGACATGGCCGGTTTGCGCAACCGTGGCCCCCGCTTCGAAGACGTGCAGCCCGATCGCGGGATCGGTGTCCCACGAGAGCGCCACGCGATTGAGCGCGGCGGCGCCGGGCACGCTCAGCGCGGCAGTGGTACGGAGCCCGTCCGGAAAGACGGCTTCGATCCGTGCCTCAGGGCCAAGGGCGGGAACCGCGCCTTGCCATTTGCCGGCCGCATCGGTTTGCCCGGTAAAACCGATCGCCCCCTGGTTCAGCGTAAACGGCGAGTTCGCCGCACAGGGTGCATCGATCTCGACGGCGACGAAGGCATCAGGCGCGGCGGAAAGCGAAAGGGTGGGGGCCCGGGCGCAAACATGCGCAAACCCACCCGAGGGCGCGTCGGCAGCCAGGTCCATGCCGGGAAGCTCAAGATCAGCGGGAAGGCGGATCATCGGAACCGGAGGAAACGAAGTCCCGGCGCCCCCGGAGGCCACGCGCGGCGCGGCGCCCTCTGTCCCGGGCTGACTGGAAACCGGCGTGATCCCGGTCACCCCAAGCGCGGCCCCGACGGAACCGGGCAACGGATCGCCCCGCAGGCGCGCGCCGATCTCGTTGGAGTTCTGCATCATGTGCCCCGTGGCCGCCGCAACAAGAAAGGTCGCGGCAATCGTCATGACATGCTTGGCGTTCTTCATCATCCCCTCCACGGCGTCACTCATACAAGCAAAGCCTAGGGGGGGAACTGGGCGAAGCGATGACCCACGCAGGGCATTATCTGGCCTGAAACTGGTGAAGAGGCAGGCAAATCTCTGCGATATATAGCGCCAAGAAGTGACGCAGGCTCAATATATGGAAAGGGCGGCCCGCGCCGCCCTGCCCATGCCTTAATTCCGCCGCGTCACGCCAGGCGGCCGTGGCAATGCTTGAACTTCTCGCCCGAACCGCAGGGGCAGGGATCGTTGCGCCCCGGATCGCCCCAGGTCGTGATGTCGTTCTCGTCGAAACCGGGGCGGGCGTCGGGATTGGGCGCTTCGGGGGCGGGCGGCGGCGCGGACTGGCGCAGAAGGGCGGCCTGCTCTTCGGGCGTCAGCGGGCGCACCTGGGCCAGCCGCCTGGAGACATCGGCGCGAAGGCTGTCAAGCATCGCCTCGAACAGCTGGAAGCTTTCAGTCTTGTATTCCGACAACGGATCGCGCTGCGCATAGCCACGGAAACCCACAACCGAGCGCAGATGTTCAAGCGTCACCAGATGCTCGCGCCACTTGGTGTCGATCACCTGCAACAGGATCTGCTTTTCGATCGAACGCATGGTCTCGGGGCCGAAGGCCTCGGCCTTTTGCGCCATATAGGCATCGCAGGCCTCTTCGATGCGCTCGCGGATCGTGTCCTGATCGACGCCCTCTTCATTGGCCCAGTCGGCCACCGGAACGTCGATGTTCAGCCCGTCGATCAGCGCGGCGTGCAAGCCGTCGGTGTCCCACTGATCGGCATAGGTCTTGGCGGGCATGTTCAGATCGACCAGATCCGAGATCACCTGGTTGCGCATATCGCGCGCGATATCCGCGATATCCTCGGCTTCCATGATTTCGCGGCGTTGGCTGAAGATCGCCTTGCGCTGATCGTTCATCACGTCGTCGAATTTCAGAAGCTGCTTGCGGATGTCGAAGTTGCGCCCTTCGACCTTGGCCTGCGCACGTTCGAGCGATTTGTTGACCCAGGGGTGGATGATCGCCTCGCCCTCTTTCATGCCCAGCTTCGAGAGCACGCTGTCCAGCTTGTCCGAGCCGAAGATGCGCATCAGGTCGTCTTCCAGCGACAGGAAGAACAGCGAGCGCCCCGGATCGCCCTGACGGCCCGAGCGGCCGCGAAGCTGGTTGTCGATGCGGCGGCTTTCATGGCGTTCGGTGGCCAGGACGAACAGCCCGCCGGCCTCGATCACCTTCTGCTTTTCCTCGGCATGCGCGGCCTCGATCCGGGCGCGCAGCTCTTCGGGATGGGCCTCGGGACTGGCGGCCAGTTCCTCAAGCACCTTCATCTCGACATTGCCGCCAAGCTGGATGTCGGTGCCGCGGCCGGCCATGTTGGTGGCGATGGTGACAGCGCCAAGGCGGCCCGCATCGGCCACGATCTTGGCCTCTTTCTCGTGCTGGCGGGCGTTGAGAACGTTATGCGCCACACCCTCTTTCTTCAGCATCTCCGACAGCATCTCCGAGCGTTCGATCGAGGTGGTGCCCACAAGGATGGGCTGGCCCTTCTCGTTCGCCTTCTTGATCGCGTCGATCACGGCATCGTATTTCTCGCGCGCGGTGCGATAGACGCGGTCATGGTCGTCCTTGCGCTGGACGGGGCGGTTGGTGGGCACCTCGACAACGCCCAGCCGGTAGATCTCGGCGAATTCCTCGGCCTCGGTCGCGGCGGTGCCGGTCATGCCGGCCAGCTTGTCGTAAAGCCGGAAATAGTTCTGGAAGGTCACGCTGGCCAGCGTCACGTTCTCGGGCTGGATGGTGACGTCTTCCTTGGCCTCGATCGCCTGATGCAGTCCGTCCGACAGGCGGCGGCCCGGCATCATGCGGCCGCTGAATTCGTCGATCAGCACCACCTCGTTGTCGCGCACGATATAGTTTTGGTCGCGGTGGAACAGCTTGTGGGCGCGCAGTGCCTGGGTGACATGGTGCACGATGGTCGTGCTTTCGGGATCGTAAAGCGACTGGCCCTCGGGCAGGATGCCGTCTTCCTGAAGCCGCTGTTCGAGGAATTCGTTGCCCTCTTCGGTATAGGTAGCGTTGCGGCCCTTTTCGTCCAGCTTGAAATGCTCTTCCCGGATCTCGGGGATGTAGCGGTCAAGCGTCTTGTAAAGCTCGGATCGGTCCTGCGAGGGCCCCGAGATGATCAGCGGCGTGCGCGCCTCGTCGATCAGGATCGAGTCGACCTCGTCGACGATCGCGTAGAAATGGCCGCGCTGCATCATCTCTTCGACCCTGCCGCGCATGTTGTCGCGCAGATAGTCGAAGCCAAGTTCGTTGTTCGTGGCGTAGGTCACGTCCGCGGCATAGGCGGCGCGCTTTTCCTCGTCGCTCTGGAACGGCACCACGACGCCGGTGGTCAGGCCCAGATGGCCATAGACCTTGCCCATCCATTCGGCATCGCGCCGCGCCAGATAGTCGTTGACGGTGACGATATGCACGCCTTTGCCGGCAAGCGCGTTCAGATAGGCCGGGAAGGTCGCCACAAGCGTCTTGCCCTCGCCCGTCTTCATCTCGGCGATATTACCCTGATGCAGGAAGATCCCGCCCATAAGCTGGGTGTCGAAGGCGCGCAGGCCAAGCGCGCGCTTGGCAGCCTCGCGGCAGTTGGCGAAGGCTTCGGGCAAAAGCGCGTCCAGCTTTTCGCCCTGCTGGGCGCGCGTGGCCAGCTCTTCGGTCTTGGCCCTGATCTCCTCGTCCGAGAATTTCTCGTATTCCGCTTCCAAAGCGTTGATCTTTGCCACCAGCGGGCGGGTCGATTTCACCTTGCGGTCATTGGGGGTGCCAAAGACCTTCCTTGCGACTGTTCCGATGCCCAGCATTTGCTCTCCGCGGGTTCGACTGACCTAATCGTGTGACGAGTGGCCTTGCCCGATCCCTCAAGCCCGCCTAGAACGACAGGCGAAAAAGGGTGGAGCGGCCTTCACAGGACCCTTGGCGATGTAAGCTTCGCCCACCAGAGTGTCAACGCCGCGGGGTGCCGCGGCCCTGAGGGAGTGGCTCGAATGCCCATGATGAAGAAACTTCTTGGTGCGACGGCGGTCGCCTTCGCCTTGGCGCAAAGCGCGGGCGCGGCGGATCTGAACGCCGACAGCGTCATGGCCACCGTGAACGGAGCCGAAATCACCCTGGGCCACATGATTGCGGTGCGCGATACGCTTCCCGCCGAATATCAGCAACTGCCCGACGACGTTCTGTTCGAGGGGATCCTGGAGCAGCTGATCCAGCAGACCGCCCTGGCCGAGATCGGTGCCGCGGACATGACCAAGCGCGACGAGATTGCGCTTGAGGTCGAACGGCGCGCCTATCTGGCGGGCTCCGTTCTGGACAATACCGCCAAGACCGCCGTCACCGAAGAGGGCGTCCAGGACGCCTACAAGACCCGCTTCGCCGAGGCCGAGCCGACCCGCGAATACCATGCCGCCCATATCATCGTCGGCACCGAGGAAGAGGCCGCCGCGATCAAGGACGAGATCGAGGGCGGCGCGGATTTTGGCGATGTGGCGAAAGAGAAATCCACCGATGGCGCGGCCGCGAATGGCGGCGATCTGGGCTGGTTCGGGCTGGAAGCCATGGTCAAGCCCTTCGGCGATGCCGTCGCCGCGATGGAGCCGGGCGGCCTGGCCGGGCCGGTGCAGACCGAATATGGCTGGCATGTCGTCAAGCTGATCGACACGCGCCTGGCCGAGGCCCCCTCGATCGAGGATGTCCGCGCCGAACTTGAGGGCGATCTGCGCCAGAAGGCCGTGGAAGCGCGCGTGACCGACACGGTCGAGCAGGCCAAGGTCGAGAAGATGACCGAGGGGATTGACCCCGCGATCCTGAAAGATCAGACGATTCTGGGCAACTGATCCCGGCAACGTAAGAGAGGGCGGCGCATCATGGCGAAGAAGAAGGTCTGGAAGGCGCGGGCACAGAAGCTGCGCTCCAAGGTCAGGAAACTTGAAGACAGGCTGGTCGCGGCCGCGCATTCCGTCGCGCCCGGCACGAAGAAGGCCAATCCGGTTTCGCCCCTTGCGCCCGCGGCCTTTCCCGCGCTGCCGCCCATCGACGGGGTGGAATTCGCCGCGGCCGCCGCCGGCGTGCGCTATGCCGGGCGGACCGATGTGATGCTTGCGCGGCTTGCGCCCGGCACCACGATCGCCGGGGCGTTCACGCGCTCGTCCACGCGGGCGGCCTGCGTGCTGGATTGCCAGACCAAGCTGAAGGCGAAGGTGCCGCAGGATGCCGGAGCTGCGATCATCGTCAACTCGGGCAATGCCAACGCCTTTACCGGCGCGGGCGGCCAAAGCGCGGTGGATGCCGTGACCGGCGCAGTGGCCGAAGCGCTTGGCGTGCCGGCCACGCGCGTCTTCTCGTCCTCGACCGGCGTGATCGGCGAGCCGCTTCCCCATGAGAAGATCACCGCCGCGATCGGCGGGCTGACGGCCGGGCTCGATGCCGGCGCGATCGAGATGGCCGCCCGCGCGATCATGACGACCGACACCTTCCCCAAAGGTGCGTGGGCCGAGATCGAGGGCGTGGGCGGGCCGATCCGCATTGCCGGGATCGCCAAGGGCTCTGGCATGATCGCCCCCGACATGGCGACGATGCTTGTCTATATCTTCACCGATGCGAAGATCGCCGCGCCCATGCTGCAAAAGTTGCTTTCGCGGCAGGTCGACGATACGTTCAACGCGATCACGGTCGACAGCGATACCTCGACCTCGGACGCGCTGATCCTGGCGGCAACCGGGCGCAGCCCCGCGGCCGAAATCTCGGATCTGCGTTCCAGGCCCGCACGGGATTTCGAAGCCGCGCTGCGTGGCGTGATGATGGACCTGGCCCATCAGGTCGTGAAGGACGGCGAAGGCGCCACCAAGTTCGTCGAGATCCGCGTGACCGGGGCGGCCGATGCCGCCGACGCCCATCGGGTGGCGATGGCAGTGGCCAATTCGCCGCTGGTCAAGACCGCGATCGCCGGGCAGGACGCGAACTGGGGCCGCGTCGTGGCCGCGGTCGGCAAATCCGGCGCCAGGGCAGACCGTGACCGGCTGAAGATCAGTTTCGGCGACATGGTCCTGGCCGAGAATGGCTGGCGCGTGCCCGATTACGACGAAGCTGCCGCCTCGGCCTACATGAAGCAGCAAGAACTGGTGATCGGCGTGGACCTGGGCCTTGGCAGCGCGGCGAAATCGGTCTGGACCTGCGATCTGACGCATCGCTACATCGACATCAACGCGGATTACCGGTCTTGAAAACCGTCCTGGTTTCCGCCGTTGCGCTGATCGACCCCGACGGGCGCGTGCTTCTGGCGCAGCGCCCCGAGGGCAAGTCGATGGCCGGGCTGTGGGAATTTCCGGGCGGCAAGGTGGAACCCGGCGAAACGCCCGAGCTTGCCCTGATCCGCGAGCTTCAGGAGGAACTGGGGATCGACACCTGGGCATCGTGCCTGGCACCGCTGACCTTTGCCAGCCACAGTTATGACGATTTCCACCTGCTGATGCCGCTGTTCGCCTGCCGGAAATGGAATGGAATCATCACCCCGCGCGAGGGTCAGAAGCTGGCATGGGCAAGGGCCAATGAGCTGCGCAACTACCCGATGCCGCCCGCGGATGTGCCCCTGATCCCCATCTTGCGGGACTGGCTTTAAGAATATTGCGACAATCCGCTCATATCTTTCGCATTGTGCCAAAAATAATTGCCATTTGTAAATCATTTGGCACTATCCAAACGGGGAGAGCGCCTTGGGAGGATATGGCATGCTTCGAACAATCGTTATCGGCTCTTGCGTGTCCATTCAGGGCATTTTCGAGACGCAGCTGGAAAACGGCAAGATCGTCGTAAGAGTGGGAAGTTCGCTGTTCACCGGCACGCCGGTCAGCAAAAAGGCCGCCTGACAGCAGGCGGCCCTTTGCGTCGATGCCGGGGGCCGTTGCGGCCCCCGTTTTCTTACAGGCTGCGTTCGACCTCTTCGCGCTCGAAGATCTCGATCACGTCGCCCGGGCGAACGTCGTCGTAATTCTCGAACGCCATGCCGCATTCCTGACCGGACTGCACTTCCTTGACCTCGTCCTTGAAGCGCTTGAGCGTCTTGAGCGTACCTTCGTGGATGACCACGTTGTCGCGCAGAAGGCGCACGCCGGCGGAGCGGCGGGCAACGCCCTCGGTGACAATGCAGCCGGCAACCTTGCCCACGCCCGACACCTTGAACACTTCCTTGATCTCGGCATAGCCGATGAAGTTCTCGCGCACTTCGGCCTTCAGCAGGCCCGAGGCGGCGGCTTTGATGTCATCGACCAGATCGTAGATGATCGAGTAGTAGCGGATCTCGACCCCCTTCTGGTTGGCCGAGGCCCGCGCCGGCGCATTGGCCCGCACGTTGAAGCCGATCACCGGCGCCCCCGATGCCTCGGCCAGGCCGATATCGGATTCGGTGATCGCGCCAACGCCCGAATGCAGCACGCGCACGCGCACCTCTTCGTTGCCGACCTTTTCCAGCGCCTGCACGATCGCCTCGGCCGAGCCCTGCACGTCGGCCTTCACCAGAACCGGCAGTTCCGCCACGTTCTCGTCGGCCTTAGCGCGCGCCATGAGCTGTTCCAGCGTGGTCGCGGCACCGGCGGCGGCGCGCTTGTCCTTGGCCGCCTGTTCGCGGTAATCGGCGATCTCGCGCGCCTGGGCCTCGGTCTCGACCACGTTCAGCACGTCGCCCGCTTCGGGCGTGCCGTTCAGGCCCAGAACCTCGACCGGAACCGAGGGCGCGGCGCTTTCGACGCGGTCGCCCCGGTCGTTGATCAGCGCGCGGACCTTGCCCCATTTCTCGCCGACGACGAAGATGTCGCCCTGCTTGAGCGTGCCGTTCTGCACCAAAACCGTCGCCACCGGGCCACGGCCTACATCCAGCTTGGCCTCGATCACGGCGCCTTGGGCGGCACGTTCGGGGTTGGCCTTCAGCTCAAGGATCTCGGCCTGAAGCGCGATGGCTTCCAGAAGCTCGTCCAGCCCCTTGCCGGTCTTGGCGGACACCTCGACATCCTGCACGTCGCCCGACATCGCCTCGACCACGACCTCGTGCTGAAGCAGGTCGGTGCGCACCTTTTGCGGGTTCGCATCGGGCTTGTCGCATTTGTTGATCGCCACGATCATCGGCACGTTGGCCGCCTTGGCGTGGTTGATCGCCTCGATCGTCTGCGGCATCACCGCATCGTCCGCGGCAACCACCAGCACAACGATATCGGTGACTTGCGCACCGCGGGCACGCATCGAGGTGAAGGCCGCGTGGCCGGGCGTGTCGAGGAAGGTCAGAACCGCGCCGCTTTCCGTCGTCACCTGATAGGCGCCGATATGCTGCGTGATCCCGCCCGCTTCGCCCGAGACGACATTGGCGTGACGGATCGCATCCAGAAGCGAGGTCTTGCCGTGGTCGACATGGCCCATGATCGTGATGATCGGCGGGCGCGACTTCAGATCCTCGGGCTTGTCCTCGACGCTGTCGATGACCTGCTCCACGTCGGCATCCGAGACGCGCACGGCCTTATGGCCGAATTCCTCGATCACCAGCTCGGCCGTGTCGGCATCAAGCGATTGGTTCGCGGTGACCATCATGCCCATCTTCATCAGCACCTTGACCACGTCGGCGGCGCGTTCGGCCATCCGGTTGGCAAGCTCGGACACCACGATGGTTTCGGGCAGCTGCACGTCGCGCACCTGCTTTTCGGCCCGCTGACCGCCGCCCATCGCCTTCTGGCGGGCGCGCTCCTGCTTGCGCTTCATCGCGGCGAGGCTGCGCTGACGGCCGCCTTCGCCACCGCTCAGCGCCTCGGTCAGGCTCAGCTTGCCGGTGCGGCGGCCTTCGTCGCCCTTGCCCTTGCCGCGCGAATCGCGGTCGGGGCTGCCGCGGTCGGCGCGGTCACGGTCGGTCTTGCGCGGGCCGACCGACGCCACGCCCTTGGTCTCGGCGCGCGCGGCCGCGGCCTCGGCGGCGGCCGGGTCGGCGGCAGGCTCGGCGCCGGCCGGGGATTTGCGGATCTCTTCTTTCTTCTGGGCGCGCAGCTCGGCCTCGCGGGCCTTGCGCTCGTCTTCCTCGGCCTTCAGGCGCAGCGCTTCCTCGCGTTCGCGGTCTTCGCGCTCTTTCGCCTCGATCTCGGCGCGGCGGCGCTCGCGTTCCTCCTCGCGGGCCTTTTCCTCGGCCTCGCGGGCGGCGGCCTCGTCGGCCTCGCGCGCCTTGGCGGCCTGAAGCGCCTTCAGGCGGCGCTCCATCTCGGCATCCGAGATCCCGGCCGGGCGCTTCGACGGATCGCCCATCGCAGGGCCACCCGCCCCGCCGCCCTTGGCCGTGCCGCTGCCCGGCTTGGGCACGACAACCTTCTTGCGCTTGGTCTCGACCACAACACTCTTGGTGCGGCCGTGGGAGAAGCTTTGCTTCACCTGACCGGGACGCGCGCCGCCAAGGCCCAGGGGTTTTTTGCCGTCAGTATCGCTCATGCCGTCTTCGTATCCTTCCCGGCGGTCTTGCCGCCGTCCTGCTTGCGCAAACCCGCAAGCCTTGCCGCTTCGCTTATAACACGCGGGGTGAGTCCGCCAGCCGCAAGCGCGCCGTGTATCGCATGATCGCGGCCGAAAGCCAAACCCAATTCCGCCGAGGTCAGGCAGCCGAACCAGCGCCCCCCCTCGGGGGTCCAGAGCTTGCCCTTTCCGCGGTCCGACCCGTCCGAGGCCTGCAACAGAACCCTGGCGCGGCCCTCGGCCAGCCAGCCCTTCACCTTTTCGAACCCGACCACCGCGCGGCCGGACTTGCGCACCAGTGACACAAGCTCCACCACGCGCTGCGCCAGCCCCCGCTCGACCATGCCGGGCAGGTCTTCGGGGATCTGCACCGGGGCCTTCGCGGCCCGCGCGAACAGCCCCTTCGCCGCGGCCTTTGCGATCAGGTCGCGGTCGGCCGTGACCCAGATCCCCCGCCCCGGCAGCTTTTCCGCCAGGTCGGGATAAAGCGCCCCGTCGGGGCCCACGACAAAGCGCACAAGCCCCGCCTTGGGCTGCACGTCACCCGTGACGATGCAGCGCCGCTCGGGCTCTTGCCTGTCCTTGTCGCGTCCCCCACGGGTCATGCGTCACACCTCGCCGGGGCTCAGGCCCCGGTCTCCTCTTCGCCCGCGTCCTCTTCGTCATCGGCGGCGGGGTTCAGTTCCGACGGATCGACCCAGCCAAGCTGGATCCGCGCCGTCATGATCAGCGTCTGCGCTTCCTCGAGGCTCATGTCGAACTTCTCGAGGATGCCATCGTCCTTCACGCGCGCGCCGTCGACCGTGGTCCAGCCACCGGCCAGTTCCCAGTCGGCGCAGGTTGCGAAATCCTCAAGCGTCTTGACGCCGTCATTGGCAAGCGCCTCGAGCATCTGCGGGGTCAGCCCGTCGAAGTCGATCAGCGACTGCTCCACGCCAAGGGCAAGCGCCGCCTCCATCGCCTTGCGGTTCTGCTCTTCGATGAAATCGCGCGCGCGGGCCTGAAGTTCCTGCGCGGTGCCTTCGTCGACACCCTCGATCGCCAGAAGCTCGTCGATATCGACATAGGCGACCTCTTCAAGCGAGGTGAAGCCCTCGGCCACCAGAAGCTGGGCGAAGAACTCGTCCAGGTCCAGCGCATCGACGAACAGCTTGGTGCGTTCGGCGAATTCGGCCTGGCGGCGGCTCGATTCCTCGGCCTCGGTCAGGATGTCGATATCAAGGCCCGTCAGCTGGCTGGCAAGGCGCACGTTCTGGCCGCGCCGCCCGATGGCAAGCGAAAGCTGCTCGTCGGGGACCACGACCTCGATCTTGCCGGCCTCTTCGTCGATCACGACCTTGGAAACCTCGGCCGGTTGCAGCGCGTTCACAAGGAAGGTCGCCTGGTCCTCGTTCCACGGGATGATGTCGATCTTCTCGCCCTGAAGCTCGCCCACGACGGCCTGGACACGGCTGCCGCGCATGCCGACGCAGGCACCGACCGGGTCGATCGAGTTGTCATAGCTGATCACCGCGATCTTGGCGCGGCTGCCCGGATCGCGGGCCACGGCCTTGATCTCGATGATGCCGTCATAGATCTCGGGCACTTCCATCTTGAACAGTTCCGCCATGAATTGCGGATCGGTGCGCGACAGGAAGACCTGCGGGCCGCGGGCCTCGCGGCGCACATCCTTGATATAGGCGCGGATGCGGTCGTTCGGGCGATAGCTTTCGCGGCCGATCTTCTCGTTGCGGCGCAGGATCGCCTCGCCGCGGCCGATATCGACGATGATGTTGCCGTATTCCTCGCGCTTGACGACACCGTTGATGATGCTGCCCTTGCGGTCCTTGAATTCGTCATACTGGCGGTCACGCTCGGCCTCGCGGACCTTCTGAAGGATCACCTGCTTGGCCGATTGCGCGGCGATCCGGCCCAGATCGACGGGGGGCACCTCGTCCACGATCTCGTCGCCGACCTGCGGGTTCTCCAGATACTGGCGCGCCTGTTCGGCGGTCAGCTGGGCCTGATAGTTCTCGACCTCGTCATCGGCAACCACGGTGCGCACGCGGGTAAAGGTGGCGCGGCCTGTCTTGCGGTCGATCGCCACGCGGATATCCATCTCGGAGCCGTAGCGCGACTTCGCGGCACGGGCGAGGCTGTCCTCCATCGCCTGGATCACCAGCTCCGGGTCGATCATCTTCTCGCGCGCAACCGCCTCTGCGGTCTGCAACAGTTCAAGCTGGTTGGCAGAGGTGATTGCCATGGGTTTCAAGCCTCCTCGGGATCGGGGGAATCTGTTTCGGTTTCAATGGTGTCGAACTTGTCTTCGTCGATGATGCCCGCGGCCTTCCGCTGGCGCAGCATTTCGGTGATCAGATCGTCGGTCAGCACCAGCTTGGCATCCGACAGCCAGTCGAAATCCAGACCGATCACGACCATCTCGCCGTCATTCTCGATCTCGATCAGCACGTCGTTGTTCTCGGTGCCACGCAGCACGCCCTTGAAGCGCTTGCGCCCGTCGATCTGTTCGGATGTCTCCAGCTTGGCTTCGTAATCCTGCCAGGCATCGAAATCCTTCAGCCGCGTCAGCGGCCGGTCGATCCCGGGCGAGGAAACCTCGAGGTTGTAATTCTCCTCGATCGGATCCTCGACATCCAGAACCGCCGAAACCGCGGTCGAGATCGCGGCGCAATCGTCGACATCGATCCCGCCTTCGGGACGGTCGGCCATGATCTGCAAGGTCGCGGTCTTGCCGCCCATCAGCCGGATGCGCACAAGCTCGAACCCCAGCCCTTCGATGGCGGGGGTCACAATCTCGGCAAGGCGCCGGTCGATCGCGGTCTTGGCGATCAGGTCGCTCATCGGTGCGGTCCTTCAAAACAAAAAAACGGGCGCTGCGGCCCGTTGAACTTTCCGGTGGGCCGCAGGTTTGGACCCTGCGAACGCCGCTGTTGAGTGGCATATAGGACAAAGCCGCCCCGATGGCAAGGGCTCAGGACGGGGCCAGCACCCGGACACGGTAATCGCCGAAATACAGGTCCACCTCTTCGGGATAGTCCTCTTCCCAGGGCAGCGGATCGCCCCAGATCCGCCGCCCGGCAAGGTCGAAGATACCCGGCCCCCGGGTGGGCCAGGTCTTGATCCCGCCGCTGTCCCGGATCTGGATCTCGCCGCCGCAGACATGGCGCACCCCGGTCGAAACCGGCAGTTGCCGGGGGGTTTGGTCCGGCTCCTGCCCGTCGATCACGGTCACGAAAGTGCCGCCGCAGCGCAGGCACAGGCCCACCCGGTCGGGGGCAAGGCAGGTTCGTGCGGCAAAGTCGAACCGCACATCGGGAAAGTTCTCGCATTCCGCGGCGAACCGCTCCGGGTCTTCGTCAATCTGGCGTTTGTAAAAGTCGGCCCACCAGAGCATCCGTGTGCGACAGCGTTCCATCGGAGGGCGACCGATGATGGTGATGTGGTTGCAGCCATGGCAATAGCCAACCGCCGTCAGCATGGGGAAGACCCGGTTTTCGCCATCGCACCAGAACCATTCACGGCTGGCGCTGCTGACAAAAAGATGCTCATCGCAGCCCGTGCAGGCCACGCGTTCGAAATGTCCGCTCATGGGGTATTTATCCTTCCGCTACAGGCGGGAATTATAGCAAAAGGCAGCGATCCGGGCAAATCTGCGGGGTCAAAAACAGGCCGCAAGCACTTGTTTTTACGATGTAATAAAAGTTTGAAAATCAGATGAAAAATATGCGGCGTGTCAGCCTCGCAACCCGTTCATCGCGCCGACGAGGGCCGCCGTGATCCCCGGTTCCGACAGCGCGTGGCCCGCCGCCGGCACCATGCGCAGCTGTGCCCGCGTCCAGCCCTGCGCCAGTCTCCACGCCGAGACCGGCGGGCAGATCATGTCCAGCCGGCCCTGCACGATCGTCGCGGGGATATGCTCGATCCGGTGCCTCTCGCGCAGGATCTGCCCGTCGTCCTCAAGGAAGACGCCATTGTGGAAATAGTGGTTCTCGAGGCGCGCGAAGGCCCGCGCGTAATCGGCCGGCGCCTCGCCGGGCGGGCCGTCGAACTCCACGCTCGCCAGGGCGTTTTCCCAATGCGCCCAGTGGCGGGCATGGCGCGCCTCGGTCGCATAGTCGCCGCTGAACAGGCGCCGGTGATAGGCGCCGATCAGGTCGCCGCGCTCGTCCTCGGGGATGGGATGCAGGAAATTCGCCCACAGATCGGGATAGAACCCGCCCGCACCGCCGGCATAGAACCAGTCAAGCTCGGACCGGGTCGCAAGGAAAACGCCGCGCAGGACCAGGTTTTCCACCCGCGCGGGATGGGCCTGCGCATAAAGCAGCGCCAGCGTCGCGCCCCAGCTTCCGCCGAAGACGATCCACGATGCGATGCCAAGGACGGCCCGGATCCGCTCGATATCGCCCACCAGGTGCCATGTGGTATTGTGCTCCACGCTGGCATGGGGGCGCGACAGGCCGCAGCCGCGCTGGTCGAACAGGATGACGCGGTAATGCGCCGGGTCGAAATAACGCCGCATCGCGGGGCTGCATCCGCCGCCCGGCCCGCCATGCAGCACCACCACGGGCCGGCCTTGCGGATGGCCCGACTGCTCGACATAAAGCCGGTGCCCGTCGCCCACATCCAGCATGCGCTGATCGAAGGGTTCGATCGGCGGGTAAAGAAAGGCGCCGGATGTGCGCTTTTGCCCTGCGGTTCTGTCCATGACCGAACTATATAACGGGAAACGGGCGCCCGCCACGTCTTGCGCGCGCGCAAAAGCGAGGATTGCGATGGAAAATGCAACGAACACCGTCGATCCGGCCGAAGTGGCCAAATTCGAGGCAATGGCCGCCGAGTGGTGGGACCCGAACGGCAAGTTCCGGCCGCTCCACATGCTCAATCCCTGCCGGCTGGACTATATCACCGGCCAGATCGCGGCGCAGTTCGGCCGCGACCTGAAGGCGCCGCGCCCGTTCGAGGGGCTGCGGATCCTCGATATCGGCTGCGGTGGCGGGCTTTTGTCCGAACCGATGGCGCGGCTGGGCGCCGAGGTGACCGGCGCCGACGCCGCCGAACGCAATATCCCCGTGGCGCGGCTGCATGCCGAACAATCGGGCCTCGGGATCGACTATCGCCATACCACGGCCGAAGCGATCGCCGCCGCGGGCGAAAGCTATGATGTCGTGCTGAACATGGAAGTCATCGAACATGTCGCGGACCCCCAGGGCTTTGCCACCACCTGCCACGACCTGCTGAAACCCGGCGGGCTGATGATCTGCTCGACCCTGAACCGCAATGCCAAAAGCTACCTCATGGCTATCATCGGCGCAGAGCATGTGATGCGCTGGCTGCCGCGCGGCACCCATGACTGGACCAGGTTCATCACGCCTGACGAGCTTTACGTTCTGATTCGCACCGCAGGCCTCGACCCGGTCGACCGCAAGGGGATGGTCTTCAATCCCGTCTCCTGGCGCTGGTCCCTGTCGGATCGGGATCTGTCGGTGAACTACGTCACCGCCAGCATCCGCCGCTAGGGCTTCACCTTTGCAAAAATATCCCCCGCGGAGCGTCCCGCGGCAAGCCACAGGAGCCTCCGGCGGGGATATTTGAACGAAGATGAAAGCAGTTCAGCTGTCTTCGAGACGGGCGCGCAGTTCACGCAAGACCGGCAGCGCGGCGCGCACCTTTTCGGGGCCGATGTCGCGCACGATGTCGGCGATGACGGGCATGAATGCCGCAAGGGCGGCATCGCGCGCCGCGCGGCCTGCCGGGCTGATCGACACGAATTTGCGCCGCGCGTCGTCCCAATCGGGACGGATATGCACATGGCCCGCCCAGACCAGCTTGGAAAGCGTGTTCGTCATGGCGCCGCGGGTGATGTGGAAGGTGGCGGCAAGCTGCGCAGGCGTGCGTTCCTCGTTGATATGCGCTAGGTGATTCAGAACCGAGAAATGCGAGATTTCCATCCCCTTGGGAAGGGCGCGGCTGACACGGTTCCGGGCAAGCTGATCGGCCATGAACACTTCGGCGAAAAGCGATGCGGCAAGGGGATCGAGGGTCTCGTTCATGGTCCTGTAAACTCCCTGTCATGCGACAGCGAGGGCACGCGGGCGCGCGCCTCGTCCACCCGGCGCAGGTCGAGATCGACAAGCGTCACGCCCGGCGCCATCCCCGCATCGGCCAGCACCTCGCCCCAGGGGGCCACGGCAAGGCTGTGGCCATGGGTCCGGCGCGGGCGCCCCGCATGCGCGGCATGGGTGCCGCATTGCGCAGGTGCCAGCACGAAGCAGCCATTCTCGATCGCGCGGGCGCGCAGAAGGCTTTCCCAATGCGCGGCGCCCGTGGTGTCGTTGAAGGCCGCCGGGACGGTCAGGATCTGCGCGCCGCCCCTGGCCAGCCGTCGGAACAACTGGGGGAAGCGCAGGTCGTAACAGACGCTCAGCCCGATCCGCGCGAAGGGCGTTTGCGCAAGAACCGCCTTTGAGCCGGGGCGGTATCCATCGGATTCGCGGTATTTCTCGGTCGGGGAAACATCCACGTCGAACATGTGGATCTTGTCGTAGCGCGCGACGATCTCGCCGGCCGGGCCGATCAGGAAAGAGCGGTTGGCAAAGCGGCCATCCGCATCGCCGGTCTTCAGCGCCAGCGATCCGATCAAGAGCCAGATCCCCAGCCTTTCGGCCTCGGCCCGCAGCGCGGCAAGGGTGGGATCGGTTTCCTCGAGGTGCAGCGCCGCCTGCTGATGTGCGCGGTCCGAGGACAGGATATTCGTGCATTCGGGGGTAAGGACAAAGCCCGCGCCCCCGGCCGCGGCCGCCCGCACCAGATCGAGGGTGACCGGCAGGTTCGCCGCCGGATCGTCGGACACCGAAAGCTGGACCAGCGCCGCGATCATGACCTAGGCCGCCAGCATCGGATCAAGCTTGCCCGCGCGGTCGAGGGCATGCAGATCGTCGCAGCCACCGACATGTTCGCCGCCGATAAAGATCTGCGGCACGCTGCGCCGCCCGCCCGCGCGTTGCGTCATCGCGGCCCGCAGGGCCGGATCGGCGCCCACGTCGATTTCCTCGTAGGGGGCGCCCTTGCTGGACAGCAAGGCCTTGGCGGCGATGCAGAACGGGCAGGTGCGGGTGGTATAGATCTCGATGCGTTTCATGGTGATCCCTTCCGTCGTCCGCGACTATAGGGATTTAGGCGTCCTTCGCAACGCGCGCCAGCACCAGAACCGAAACAGTTGACGCACCGGCATCGAGGCACGCCTCGGCCGCGGCGGCCAGCGTGGCGCCCGAGGTCATCACGTCATCGACCAGCAGCACGGGCCGCCCCGCGACAAGCGCCGCGCGGCGGGGATGCACCCGGATCGCACCCGCGAGATTGGCAAACCGTGCGGACCGGTCGCGCCCCTCCTGGCTGGGGGTGGCGCGGCGGCGTTGCAGCAGATCGGCGCACCCCGTCAGGCCGGCCCGCCGCGCAAGCGCCTGCGAGAGCAGGGCCGACTGGTTGTAGCGCCGGCGCAGCAGCCGGAAACGATGCAGCGGCACCGGCGCCACCACCATGTCGGGGCGCAGAAGCGGCGCGGCGGCCCGGTGCAGCCAGCCCGCCATCGGCCCCACCAGATCCAGCCTGTCGCCATGTTTCAGCGCCAGCACCATCCGGCGCGCGCTGTCACGATAAAGAAGCGCCGCGCGCCCCTGCGCCCAGGGGCGCGGCATCGCCAGGCAATCGTCGCACAGGTCGCCCTGGCCATCGGCCTCGCCGGGCAGGGGGCTGCCGCAGGCATCGCAGACATGGCCCGCGATGAAGGGCGTTTCGCGCCAGCAGGCACCGCACAGGCCGAAATCGTCGTCGACCGCGCCGCCGCAGGCGATGCAGCGCGGCGGAAATATCAGGCGCAGGGCCGCGCGCAATCCCGCTGGTATCCCCGCCCAAAGCGCCTTAGTCTGTGCCCTTGCCATGACATCGCCCCCTATTCTGACCGACCGCCCCGCCCTTCTTCGCCACCGCGCCCGTGCCCTGCGTGCCGGACCGGAGCTGTTCTTGCACGAGGACGCGGCCCTTGAGCTTGAAGAGAGGCTCAACGAGGTTAACAGAACGTTTACGGCGCCCGCGATCGTGGCCGCTTTTCCCGAACCGTGGCGCCGGCTGCTGCCCGGGGCGCGGGTGGTGGCCGATGACGAGGTGCTGGCGCTGGAACCCGGCGCGCATGATCTGGTGGTGCATGCCCTTTGCCTGCACTGGGCCAATGATCCGGTCGGACAGATCGTTCAGGCCGCGCGTGCGCTGCGCCCCGACGGGCTTTTCATCGCGGTGATGTTCGGCGGCCAGACGCTGAACGAGCTGCGCGCCGCCCTGGCCGAGGCCGAGGTGGCGGTGACCGGCGGGCTGTCGCCCCGCGTCCTGCCCATGGCGGAGATCCGCGATCTGGGCGGCCTGCTGCAACGCGCGGGCCTTGCGCTGCCCGTCGCCGACAGCGTCCTGCGCCGGGTCAGCTATGCCGGACCGGCACGGCTTCTGGCCGATCTACGCGCCATGGGCGAGGCCAACGCCCTTGCCGGGCGCCGCCGCGGCTATACCCGCCGCGCGGTTCTTGCCGATGCGATGCGCCGCTATGCCGAGGCCTATGGCGATGCCGAAGGCCGGGTTCCGGCCTCGTTCGACATGATATGGCTGACCGGCTGGAAGCCGCATGAAAGCCAGCAAAAGCCCCTGCGCCCCGGATCTGCCGTGGCGCGGCTGGCCGATGCGCTTGGCGCGGCGCAGCCCCCCGACGAAAAGTCGTGAAACGGCCCGGCTGCACAACGCCGCATTGACCCTTGGGCAAAACGCGTTAATTCGGGGCAGGACCGATCGACAGAAAATCGACAGAAACAGGACAGGACGCACAATGCCCAAGGACAGCACGAACCCTCGCCTTGCCCATGCCCCGGCCGATCACCCGCCGGTTCCGCGCGCCAGGGTCGGGTTGCTGATCGCCAATCTGGGCACGCCCGATGCCACCGATTACTGGTCGATGCGGCGCTACCTGAGCGAATTTCTCAGCGACAAGCGGGTGATCGACTATCCGGCATGGAAGTGGCAGCCGCTGCTGCAACTGATCATCCTGAGCAAGCGCCCCTTCACCTCGGGCGCGAATTACAAGCTGATCTGGAACGCGGAGGCCGATGAAAGCCCCCTCATGACCATCACCAAGAAACAACTGGCCAAGCTGCGCACCGCCGTCGGTGCGCGTTACGGCGCCGATGTCATGGTCGAGTTCTGCATGCGCTACGGCAACCCCTCGACCCGGTCGGTGGTGGACCGCATGGTGCGTGAGGGCTGCGAGAAGATCCTGTTCCTGCCGCTTTACCCGCAATATGCGGGCGCCACCTCGGCCACGGCGAACGATCAGTTCTTCCGCGCGCTGATGGCGCAAAAGCGCCAGCCCGCCGCCCGCGTGGCCCCGGAATATTTCGAGCGCCCGTCCTATATCGACGCGCTCGCGCAATCGGTGGAGCGGGTCTATGCCGGGCTTGAGACGAAGCCCGACGTTCTTGTCGCCTCGTATCACGGGATGCCGAAACGCTATCTGATGGAGGGCGATCCCTATCACTGCCAGTGCCAGAAGACCTCGCGCCTGCTGCGCGAGCGGCTTGGCTGGGAAGCGGGTGCGATCGACACGACCTTCCAGTCGGTCTTTGGAACCGAGGAATGGCTGCGGCCCTATACGGTGGAGCATGTGGCCGAACTGGCGAAGGCGGGCAAGAAGAACATCGCCGTGATCTCGCCCGCGTTCAGCGCCGATTGCATCGAGACCCTCGAAGAGATCAACGGAGAGATCCGCGAGGCCTTCGAGCATGCCGGGGGGGAGAGCTTCACCTATATCCCCTGCCTGAACGACGACGATGCGCATATCGCCGCGCTGATGGAAGTGGTCGAAGAGAATTTCGCGGGCTGGCTGAAGTAGGGGGCGCAAGGGGGGCGCTGCCCCCGTCGCCTGGCGGCGACTCCCCCGGGATATTTCCGCAAAGGTGAGGGGCCGGAAAAGAGAAAGGGCAGGCACGGGGCCTGCCCTTGTCATCGGGTCGATCCGGCCGGAGCGCGGGTCAGATCAGCAGGACCTGGGTGCCGACCTTCGAGAGGGCGAACAGTTCCTTGATATGTTCGTTGTAAAGGCCGATGCAGCCGTTCGAGGATTTGCGGCCGATCTTGCGCGTGTCGTGGGTGCCGTGGATCCGGTAATATTGCCACGACAGGTAGAGCGCATGCGTTCCCATCGGGTTATCGGGTCCGGCGGGGACGAAATCGGGCCATTCCGGGTTGCGCTTCTTCATTGCAGGGGTCGGCGCCCAGGTGGGGCCTTCGACCTTGCGGATCACCTCGGTCCGGCCGCGGCGGGTGAGATCTTCGGAAAGCGGTACCGAGGTGGGGTAGAGCTTGTAGACCGACTGATCCTCGGACCAGAAATGCAGCGCGCGCGAGATGGTATCCACCAGGATCGCGCCGTTGCGCGTATCGGCAAAGAACGGGCGCCAGTCCAGCGAGCGGAAGCTGGAGATGTTACGGCGCATGTTGGTGTTGGCGGTGTCCTCGTGGGTCTCGAGCCCGGCATCGAGCGTGTTCTGGGCAAGCGCGGGCATGGCAAGGCCCGCGCCGAACATGGCGGCCGTTCCCATGAACGCCCGCCGGTTCAGGGGCTTTAGCACATCGGTCATATCATCCACTCCATCCGATCCGGTCTTTGCCAGAGTTGCGCGCACAGATATTGCGCGAGCGCCGCAGGTGCAAATCAAACCGATGTCATCAGGGGTTTTCACGCAACTGTTGGTTTGCGGCCACGGGTGTTAGGTTGTATGGGACTGTCGAAATCAGCACAGGTGACCAATCATGCTTCGCGTCAAAGGATTGATCTTGCTCAGCGTTCTTGCGCTTTCGGCCTGCGAGCCGACCCAGCCGCAGGTCGGGCCGGACGGAATGCCGCTGCCGCAGGTCTACAAGATCCGGCCGGGCGACGCGGACAAGATCGCCTATCGCGTGCTTGATTCGGTCAACAGCCTGCGTTCGGCGCGCGCCACGCCGCCGCTGACGCTGAACGCGCAGCTGAACGCCGCCGCCGCCGCGCATTCGCGCGACATGGCCGCGCAGAACCGGCCGTGGCATTTCGGCTCTGACGGCTCGTCGCCCTATGACCGTGCACAGCGGGCGGGTTATATGGGCCAGGTGCTGGGCGAGAATATCTCGGAGACCTACGAGACCGAGACCGAGACCCTGTCGGCATGGATGGGGCTTGCCGATACGCGCGATGTCATCCTGAACCCGCAGGCGCGCGACCTGGGCTTTTCGTGGTATCAGGAACCCTCGGGAAAGATCTGGTGGACGATGCTGACGGGCGGCTGAAGACGGCCCGCCCGCGTGATGCAAAAGGGGCCCCATGGGCCCCTTTTTCGTGACCCTCAGGGGAAGATGAAGATCGGGGTATGGTCGCCGACCATGGCGTAGATCTCTTCGATCTCCTTGTCCTTCACGGCGATGCAGCCCGCGGTCCAGTCCTTGCCGCGCCCCTTGTTCTTGCGTGCGCGCCCATGGATGAAGATGTCGCCGCCGGGTTTCTTGCCCATCGATTCCGCATAGGCGCTGTCGGCCTCGTTCGGATAGGAGATGCCGATCGACAGGTGATAGGCGCTGTTGCCGTTGCGCCGGTCGATATAATAAAGGCCCTCGGGCGTCTTGCCGTCGCCCTCGAACTGCTTGTGGCCGACGGGGTTTCCCCCCAGCCCGATCTTGTAGGTCTTGAGCACCTTCGTGCCGGAAAGCAGATACATTCGCCGCTTTGCCTTGTGCACCTGCACCTGTGTGACCGTCGGCCCCTTGTAGCTGCGGAATTTCGATTTTGCGCTGTCGCCGCATGCGCCCAGAAATGCCAACCCGCCAAGCGCGGCGCCGGCCATCAGGATCGATCTGCGTGTCTGCATGTCACTGCCCGTTCTTCATGACGTGTTTTGTGATTCAGATACCGCAACCGCGCGTCCGGCGCCAGAGATTGCGTATCACTCGGCACGGTCCTGCAAGCGGGTCTCGATCTGGCGCAGGCGGCGCAGAACCTCGTCTCGGTAGGCATCGGTGCGGGCGTTTTCCTCGGCGTGATGGGCGTCCTGCATCGAGTTCACGATAAGGCCCACGACAAGGTTCACCACCGCGAAAGTGGTGATCAGGATGAAGGGCACGAAGAAGCCCCAGGCCAGGGGATAGACCTCCATCACCGGGCGCACGATCCCCATGGACCAGCTTTCCAGCGTCATGATCTGAAAGAGCGAATAGGCCGAGCGTCCAAGCGTGCCGAACCATTCGGGAAAGGCCGTGCCGAACAGCTTGGTCGCCATGACCGCGCCGATATAGAAGATGATCCCCATCAGAAGGAACACGCTGGCCATGCCGGGCAGCGCGCTGATGAAACCCTCGACCACCCGGCGCAGGCGCGGGGCAACCGAAATCACCCGCAAGAGCCTGAGCACGCGCAGCGCCCGCAGCACCGACACGCTTTGCGCACCGGGCACCAGCGCAAGGCCAACGATCAGAAAATCAAAGACATTCCAGCCCGAGCGGAAGAAGCGCGGCCCGCGCGCGACCAGCTTTGCCGCGATCTCGAGGACGAAGACGGCAAGGCAGGCCAGATCGAGCGCGCGGATCACCACGCCGAAATGCGCCATCACCGGGGCCGAGGTTTCCAACCCGAGGATCACCGCGTTGAACAGGATCACGCCGAGGATCGCGTAGCGCACTTTCGGTTGTTCGATCCACTGGCCAAGCTGTTCGCGCATGTTCCTGCCGTCCCTGTCTGCAATCCGCCTCAGCGCGGGATATGGGGCAGGCGAAAGCGGGCGACAAGCTCGACATGCGCCGACCAGCGGAACTGGTCGACGACGCGCACCCAGTCCAGGACGTAGCTGGCCCCGGCCAGCACGCGGGCGTCGCGCGCGAAGGTGACGGGATTGCACGATACATAGGCCAGAAGCGGCACCTGCGACCGGGCGATCTGGGCCACCTGCGCCTCGGCGCCCGCGCGCGGCGGGTCGATCACGATTGCGTCATATCCGGCCAGCTCGTCGGGCAGAAGCGGGCGGCGGAAAAGATCGCGTGCCTCGGTTCCAAGATGTTTCAGGCCGCTTGTGGCGCGCCAGGCCTGATCCATCGCCGCGACCATCGCCGCCTCGCCCTCGACGGCATGGACCTCGGCGGTTTCGGCCAGTGCAAGCGCGAAGGTGCCCGCGCCCGCGAACAGATCGGCCACCCGCGCGGGTGCCCCGATCGCCGCGCGTACCCCGGCCAGAAGTGCGGCTTCGCCATCGGCCGTGGCCTGAAGAAAGGCGCCGGCGGGCGGGACCACATGGGCGCGGCCGAATTGCTGCGCGGCGGGGCGGCGCGCGGCCACGGTTTCGCCGTTCCAGCTCAGCCGCGCCAGATCGTGACTGCGGGCCAGACCGGCCAGGGCCTCGAAAAGGGCGGGGTCGTCGGGCTTCTTGCCGCCCTGTGCCGCGACATCGAGGCCCGCCTCCGACAGGGTCAGGGTGAAGGCGACCTCTCCCTTCCGGCTGGCGCCAAGCGCGGTTGCGGCATGGAGCGCGGGCAGCGCCGCCATCAGTTCGGGGCGCAGGATCAGGCAGTCGGCAATCTCGATCACCGTGCCCGAGGCGCGTGCGTGGAAACCGACCAGCGTACCCTTCTTGGTGCGCCGCCCGGCAAGCGTCGCGCGCCGCCGCGACCGGGGCGGAGAGGTCTCGACCGCCGCGACCGGCGCCTCAAGCCCCTGCCCGGCAAGCGCGACCCGCACCACATCGGCCTTCCAGCCCGCCACGAAATCATCCGAGGCATGTTGCAGGGCGCAGCCCCCGCAGGCGCGGTAATGCGCGCAGGGCGGGCGCACCCGCGCGGCAGAGGGCGTCACGATCCGCGGCGCCTCGATCCGGCCGCCCGCGATTTCGCCCTCGACCTCTTCGCCCGGCAGGGCCATGGCAACATGCACCCTGCCCTCGGGGCCAGTGGCCACCCCGTCGGCATGCAGCGAAAGCCGGTCGATTGTCAGGCGCATTGGTTGATCCTGTTCTGTCTGCCGCCCCGATTTAGCCGCCTGGTTGCCGCAGGCAAGGCCCGGATGTCACTCGGCCGCCTCGGCCTTGTCCTCATCGGTGCCCAGAAAGCCGCCCGACTGGCGGTTCCAGTAGCGCGTGTAAAGCCCGTTGAGGGCCAGCAGCTCGGCATGGCTGCCCTGTTCCACGATGCGGCCCTCGTCCATCACGACGATGCGGTCCATCTCGGCGATGGTCGACAGCCGGTGCGCGATAGCCAGCACCGTCTTGCCCGCCATGATGCGATGCAGCGCCTCCTGGATCGCGGCCTCGACCTCACTGTCGAGCGCGCTTGTCGCCTCGTCCAGCACAAGGATCGGGGCGTCCTTCAGGAAGGCGCGCGCAAGCGCGATGCGCTGCCGCTGCCCGCCCGACAGCTTCACTCCGCGCTCACCCAGGGCGGCTTCATAGCCGCGCTTTCCGGTATGATCCTGCAAGGTTTCGATGAAGCCATGCGCCTCGGCGGCCCGTGCGGCGGCGATCATGTCCTCTTCGGTGGCATCGGGGCGGCCGTAAAGGATGTTCTCGCGCGCCGAGCGGTTGAACATCGCGGTTTCCTGCGTGACCATGCCGATCTGGCGGCGCAGGCTTTCCTGCGTGACCTGCCGCAGATCGGTGCCGTCGATCAGAACGCGCCCCTTCTCGGTGTCGTAAAGCCGCAGCAAAAGCGCCACCAGCGTGGATTTGCCCGCGCCCGAGGCCCCGACGATCCCCAGCCGTTCGCCCGGACGGATCGTCAGGTCGATATCCGACACGCCCCCGGCCTGGCGGCCATAGGCGAAGGAGACGTGATCGAAGCGGATCTCTCCGGTCACGCGCGGCAACTCGCCGGCATCGGGCGTATCGACCAGCGCATGGGGCGGTGCAAGCGTGCGCATGCCGTCCTCGACCTCGCCGATGGACCCCCAGATGCCCATCAGCGACATCGACACCCAGCCCGACATCTGCGCGATGCGGATGGCAACGGCACCCGCCGCCGCGATATCGCCCACCGTGGCCGCGCCGCGCTGCCACATCAGGATCGCGCCGCCGATCAGGATGACCGGCAAAAGCCCCGAAAACGCCATCTGCGCCAGCCGATACCAGGTGGAGGTCACGCCGAAGGCGCGCGCCTTGTCGCGGAATCGCCCCATCGCGCCAAGCGCCGCGCGATCCTCATGCGCGGCATGGGCGAACAGCTTGACCGTCTTGATGTTGGTGATCGTGTCGACGACCTGTCCCGTCACCATGGCCCGCGCCGAGGCCCGGTCGGCCGCGCGCCCGCGCACCCTGGGCAGGAACCAGCGGATCAGCGCCAGATAGGCGATCAGCCAGACCGAAAGCGCAAGCGCGCCCCAGATGTCGATCCCCACCAGAAGCGCGACCGATCCCACGATCGAGGCAAGCGCGAAGGTCGCGGTGTTGATGATCTCGCTGGCCACGTCGGTGACGGCGCGGGCCGTCTGCATCTGCTTCTGCGCGATCCGCCCGGCGAAATCGTTGTCGAAGAAGGTGACGGCCTGGCCCATCGTCCAGCGGTGCAGCCGCGACAGCACCAGCGGCATCACGTTAGGATTGATCAGCAGGTTCGACGCCGCCGAGGAAAGGCCGAACACCAAGGGCCGCAACAGCAGGTAGAACCCCGCAAACCCCAGCATGAGCGGCCAGTTGTCGGCAAAGACCCGCCCCGGATCCGAGGCCACGGCCGCGTCGATCACCAGCCCCAGAAGCCAGGCCGAGATCACCTCCATCGAGCCTGCAAGCGCCGACAGCCCGCCCGACAGCCACATCGCTGGCCAGGCACCCGCCAGACACCAGCGGAAAAAGGCACCAAGGCGTTGCGGCGGCGCCCCCTTGGCAGGGCGAAAGGCATCGATCATGGAAAACTCGCTTTCAGCCCATGGATATAGGCACCGCGAACGGAAGTCCAAGCCTCAGGACAGAAGCTCTTGCCGGGTCGCACGAAAGCCCGAGGCGATCCAGGCCTGTTCCAGCGCCTTCAGCCGCGCGCCAAGCGCGGGGCCCGACAGCGCGGGCATCAGGTCCGCCGCCGATACCGGAAAAAGCGCCGCCGCACCGCGCGCGACCGCACCCTGCCAGCCCTCGGGCGGTTCGGTGCCAAGCAAAGCGGCCCGGATCAGGACCGCGTTCGCACCGTCCGCCGCCCCCAGCCGATAGCCCAGAACCTCGGGCCGGTCCTCTTGCAGCGCGCCCTGCAACTGATCTAGCCGCCGCGCCTCGGCCCGCGACAGGCGCAGCCGGTCCGCCACATCCGCGCCGCCCAGAACCGCAAGGCGGCGGATCGGGTCGGGCGTGGCCGCCCCTTCCAGATGCACCAGCGGCGCAAGCGCACGCGCATCGGCGCCGGGCAGGACACGGCCCAGAACGCCGGCGGCCTGCATCGCCGCCACGGCCGGGGCCGGATCGGGCGCGGCCAGCATCTTCCGCATCTCGGCGCCCAGCCTTTCGCGCGACAGCCCCGCGATGCCCTCCGCGTGGCGCGCACAGGCGTCAAGGCCCTCGGGGTCCGGCCCCTCGGCCGGATCGCC
This sequence comes from Rhodobacter maritimus, assembly GCF_058747975.1. NCBI lineage: Bacteria > Pseudomonadati > Pseudomonadota > Alphaproteobacteria > Rhodobacterales > Rhodobacter > Rhodobacter maritimus. The sequence goes on from NZ_CM179095.1 coordinate 3,191,424, forward strand.
ATACCATGCAGTGAACCGGAAGAACCGCAGGATACGCAGGTAATCCTCGCGGATCCGGTCTTCGGGATGCCCCACGAAACGCACATGGCGCGCCGACAGATCGGCAAGACCCGCGCCAAGCGGATCGAGCACCTGCCCGTCGGCACGCGCATAAAGTGCGTTCATCGTGAAATCGCGCCGCGCCGCATCCTCCTCGATCCGGTCCGAGAAGGCCACGACGGCATGGCGCCCGAAGGTTTCCACATCGCGCCTGAAGGTCGTGATCTCGTGCGGCTCATGCCCGGCGATCACCGTGACGGTGCCATGCTCGACCCCGGTGGGAACCGCGCGCAAGCCCGCGGCCCCGGCAAGCGCCATCACCCGTTCGGGGGTCGCATCGGTCGAGATGTCGATATCGGACACCGCCTGGCCCAGCAGGGCGTTGCGCACGCAGCCCCCGACCAGAAGCGCCTGATGCCCGCCCTCTTCCAGCAGGGCCAGAACCTGCTGGACATGCGCTGCCTCGATCCACGCACCCGTGACCTTCATGGCGCCATCCGGTCGGCAAGCGCACGCAGGATGCGCGCGGTGGCGCCCCAGATGTAATAGGGACCATAGGGCGCAACATAATAATGCCGCCGCGTGCCACGCCAACGCCGCCCCTCCACGCGGAAGCGGGCCGGATTTGCCACATGTTCCAACGGGACGGTAAAGACCTCTTCGACCTCGCCAGCCTCGGGAACGGGCAGGAAGGGGGCGCGGATGCGCGCGATCACCGGCGTCACCAGAAAGCTCGTGACGGTTTCATGCGGCTCCATCGTGCCCAGGATCTCGACATTCGCGGGATCGAGCGCGATTTCCTCCTGCGCCTCGCGCAGCACCGCCCCGATCGGGCCATAGTCGCCCGGATCGACCTTGCCGCCCGGAAAGGCGATCTGGCCGGGATGGTGGCGCAGATGCGAGGACCGCTTGGTCAGGTAAAGCACCACGCCGCCGGGCGTGGCCAGAAAGGGCACCAGCACCCCGGCGGGGCGCAGCACGCGCCCCTCGGGCGGCAGCGTGCCTGGGTTCAGGTCGTAATCCGACGAAGGCCGCCCCGGTCTTGCCAGGGCGGCAATCACCGGGGCCAGCGGATCACGCATCCCCATCCTCCCGGGCCGAGTCGTCGGGATTCTTCGCCGCCTCGAACCCGAGGGTTTCGGGATCGAAGACGTAATGCGCGCCGCAGAACTGGCAATCCGCCGTCACGGTGCCCTCGGACGTGGTCATGTGCCCGATATCCTTGGCCGAATAGATCGCCAGGGAATCGCGCACCCGCTCTGCCGAACAGGTGCAGCCGAACTCGATCCGCTGCGAATCGAACACGCGGGGCAGTTCCTCGTGGAACAGGCGCACCAGCAGGTCGGTCGGCTGAACCGAGGGGCCGATCAGCTCCATATCCTCGACCGTGTCGAGAAGATGGTTCACGCGGTTCCAGTTCTCGCCTTCCTCGCCGTCGAGGATGTCGTGATGCTCAAGCAGCCCGCCCTCGCCCGACCCTCCCTCGGCCGCGACGGAGGACGAGGCCTTGGGCATGAGCTGGATCATCACGCCACCCGCGCGCCAGTGCTCCTCCTGCCCCGGCAGGGTCGAGCGGCCATAGGACAGCGCAAAGCGCGTCGGAAGCTGCTCGGACTGCGCGAAATAGGTCTGCGCACAGGCGGCAAGCGAACCGCCGGCCAGCGGGGTGATGCCCTGATAGGGCACGGTGCCGCTGCCCTGGTCGATCAGCACGGCGAAATACCCCTCGCCGATCTGCGAGAACGGGTCTTTTCCGGGGTCCAGCGCCTCGGCATCGAAGCTGGCCCAGCCGCGCACGCGCGCAGGCGCGCCATCCTCGGACGGCCCGTAATAATCGGTCGCAAGGATGCGGATCGGCCCGGTGCCACGGATCTGAAGGCTCAGCTTCCAGCGCAGCTTGATCGTCTGCCCGATCAGCGCGGTCAGAAGCGCGGTTTCGGCCACCAGCGCCTCGATCGGCGCGGGATAGGCGTGCTGGCCCAGAACCTTCTCCAGCACGCCATCCAGACGGGCGACGCGCCCGCGGATGTCCGAACGGTCGAGCTGAAACGGCAGGACGGTATCGTCCCAGGCGATTTGCGAAAGCGTGGTCATGCTGTTTCCTTGGGGGTTTTCGTTCAGCCCGCAGGCTGGCATACCCCGCCTATATAGGCGGAGCAACCGATCACCCAAGGGGGCAGGCACATGATACCCAGATTCGGCGAGCCGGTGAAACGCGGTCAGCGCTATTCGCTGCGGCCCGGCGCCTATGCCGTGCTGCGGCTTGGCGCGCGGGTTCTGGTGACCCTTCAGGACGGCGCGCCGCCCGAATTCCAGCTGCCCGGCGGCGGCATAGATCCCGGCGAAAGCCCGCTGCGCGCGCTGCACCGCGAGGTCTATGAGGAAACCGGCTGGTCGATCGCGCAGCCCGTGCGGATCGGCGCGTTCCGCCGCTTCACCTATATGCCCGAATATGACCGCTGGGCCGAGAAGCTGTGCACCATCTACAGCGCGCGCCCGGTGCGCAGGCTTGGCCCGCCGCCCGAGGCCGGGCACAGCGCGGTCTGGATGCCGATGGCGCAGGCCGCCCGCCTTCTGGCAAATGAAGGCGACCGGCATTTCCTGCTGCGCGCCTGGAACCGGGCGTAGCCTGCGCTATCCGGCAGGCCCATCGAATTCCAGCAGGACGGCCGAGATGTCATCGGCCAGTTCCCCCCCGGAATGGGCGTCGATATCCCAAGTCAGGGCATCCAGAAACGCAGGCCCCCGCAGGCGTGCCGAACGCTCCATGATCGCGGCCAGGCCGTCCTCGCCCAGAAGACCGCTCCCGGCGCCTTCGGCCTCGGTGAAGCCGTCGGACATGAGCATCAACCGCTCTCCGGGGGCAAGCGTCAGCCGCCGGGTTTCGTAGCGCGCGCCCTCGATCAGGCCGATCGGCAGGCCGCCATCGCCGATATAATCGACCCGCCCGTCCCGGCGCAGCACCGCCGGATGCGGATGGCCCGCCTGCAACAGCTCGACCTGCCCGGTGGCCAGATCCACATCGGCATAGATCAGCGTGAAATAGGTATCGGTGCGCATCTCCTGCAACATCATGGTGTTGAGGAACGAGGCAAGCTCCGCCGGGGGGCGGGCATCGTAGCTGTCCGGCCCGGTGCGGATCAGGGCGATGTTCTGCTCGGGCGAGGCGCCCGACAGGTAACCCGCCAGCCGCGCCGTCATCAGTGCCGAGGTGATGCCATGGCCCGACACGTCGATCCCGAACAGGGCCACGCGCCCGGCATGGATCGGGAAAAACCCCACCAGATCGCCCCCGACATGCCCCGAGGGCCGCAGCATGAGCGACACCGACGCCGTCCCGAAGGATCGGAACCTTTCGCGCACAAGGCTTTGCTGCAACTTGCGCGCCTCGACCAGATCGCGGTCGATGGCCTCTTTTGCGGCGCGCAACAGGCGGTTCTTCTCTTGCAGCTCCCGCTCCATCCGCAGGATGCGATCGCCCGCGCTCAGCCGCGCGCGCAACTCATCGCCGTTGACGGGTTTGGACAGGAAATCATCCGCCCCCATTTCAAGACCGCGCGCAACATCCGTGGCGTCGGATTTGGAGGTGAGCAGGATGAAATAGCCATAGCCCTCCCGCTCCATCGCGCGGAATTCCCGGCAGAAATCAATGCCCGTCAGCCCCGGCATCATCCAGTCCGAGATCACCATGTCGGGCTCGGTCCGGGCACAGATCGAAAGCGCCTCCTCGACAGAGCCGGCCTCGATCACCTGATAGCCCGAGCGCGCGAGCTGCGCGGACAGGATGCGGCGCTGCATCCTGCTGTCATCGACGACAAGAACCCGGCGCGGAGCGTCGTTCGGGCCTGCGCCGATGCGCGGATGCGGCTGATGGTGCAAAACGGACCCTGCTGGCTGCTGCTTCGCACCAGACTAGGCCGCGGCGATTTAACAACCCGTGAAGCCGCGATGGCGGCTGGAATTAAGCCTTCCGAAACGATTGCCGCCTAGCCTGAGCGCGGTGGGTATCTTTACGGGGTATGTGATGATTGACTGGGTCCGCGTGATCGAACTGCGTAACGAAATCGGCGCCGACGGCTTTGCCGAGGTGATCGAGCTTTTCCTTGAAGAGGTCGAAAGCGTCATCGGCACCCTTGGCCAGGCACCCGCGACACTACCCGAAGATCTGCATTTCCTGAAGGGTTCGGCGCTCAATCTTGGCTTCAGGGCTTTCGGAGACATCTGCCGCCAGACAGAACGGCGCTGCACCGAGGGCACGGCGACGCAGGCGGACATCGCGGCGACACAGGCCTGCTATATCGCATCGAAGGCCGAGTTCCTGACTCGCATGCAAGAAGTCGGCACAGCGGCCTGACCGCGCCGGTCAGATCAGGAATTCCGCCAGAATCGTGTCTTCGGTGATGTCGCGATAGCTGAAACCGGCCGTGTCGAGCTTGTCCGTCAGATCCCGAAAATTCCCCGCCTGTTTCGTTTCGATCCCGATCAGGACCGAACCGAAATTGCGCGCCGAACGCTTGAGGTATTCGAACCGGGCGATGTCGTCATCGGGGCCCAGCATCTGAAGGAATTCGCGCAGCGCGCCGGGGCGCTGCGGCATGCGCAGGATGAAATATTTCTTCAGCCCGGCAAAACGCTGCGCACGTTCCTTGACTTCGGGCAGGCGCTCGAAATCGAAATTCCCGCCCGAGGTGATGCAGACCACGGTCTTGCCGCGGATCTCTTCGGCCAGTTGCGGCAGCACATCCAGCGCAAGCGCCCCGGCCGGTTCCAGCACGATGCCCTCGACATTCAGCATCTCGATCATCGTGCCGCAGATCCGGTCTTCGGGGGCAAGCAGCACCTGTTCGGGCCGCACCCAGTCAAGCCGCGCAAAGGTCAGCGTGCCGATCCGGGCCACGGCCGCGCCATCGACAAACGAGTTCACCGCCTCAAGCGTCACGGGATGACCGGCGCGAACCGCTTCGGTCAGGCTGGCCCCGCCCATGGGCTCGACGAACCGGAACGCGGTCTGCGGCGCCACCTCGCGCAGATAGCCGGTCACCCCTGCCGCAAGCCCGCCGCCACCGACCGGCAGGATCACCAGGTCCGGCGCATGGCCCAGCTGTTCCAGCAATTCCACCCCGACGCTGGCCTGGCCCTCGATCACGTCGGCATCGTCGAAGGGCGCCAGGAAATGCGCCCCGGCCTGCGCACAGAATTCCTTGCTGGCCGTCAGGGTCTGGTCGAAATAATCCCCCGTCAGGACGATCTCGATATTGCCCGCGCCGAAAGTGCGGGTCTTGTCGATCTTTTGCTGCGGCGTGGTGACCGGCATGAAGATCGTGCCCTTCACGCCGAAATGCCGGCAGGCATAGGCCACGCCCTGCGCATGATTGCCGGCGCTTGCGCAAACAAAATGGTCTTGGGCGGGGTTATCGGCGCACACCTTGCGCATTGCGTTGAACGCGCCGCGCAGCTTGTAGCTGCGCACCGGACTCAGATCCTCGCGCTTGAGCCAGATCTCGGCACCATAGCGCGCGGAAAGGTGATCGTTACGCTGCAACGGGGTCGCGTCGAAAAGATCCCGCAGGGCCCCGGTGGTGTTATGCGCTGCCTCTGCGAACCCGCCCATCGTGCATTCCTCGCTGAATTTTCTTTCTTCCGCCACGATTGGCGGCATGTGTCAAGCCGCCGGTCCCGGCAAGAACACGCCTGCGAGACGGCCCTTGCCTCATTTTTGCCTTGCCCTCGTGCCAGTTTCGCAAAAGCCTTCAGATTGCAATCAATGCCGCCCCGCAGGAGGATTTGGACAATGGCACGCTCGACTCGCATGATGGCGGCACTTGCCGCCGCAGCATTGGCATTCGCCCCGCTTGGCGATTCTGTTCCACTACTTGGGGCCGATGCTGCCTTCGCCAAGGGTGGCAATGGTGGCGGAAATGGTGGCGGCAACGGCGGTGGAAACGGCGGCGGCAAGGACAAGAGCAATAACGGGAAATCGGGCGGCGCCAAGTCCGGCAGCGCCAAGTCCGGCGCAAAATCCGGCACTCCCAAAGGTGTCATTTTCAACGGCGGCTCGCAGAAGGGGAGTGTGAAGAGCTCCTCGAAAAACTCGACCAAGAAGGCCACCGGCGGTTCGAAGAAACTTGCCAAGACCCGCTCGACAGCGCCGACCGAACTGGCTCCCAAGGTTTCCAGGTCTCCGATGAAGAAACCTGGCCAGGGCGCCCTCGCATCCGAGCTCAAGGGGCTGAATGCGGCGCATGCAAGCGCCACGGCAATGGCCAATGCCAGCCCGAACAGCCAGGTCGGCCGGATTGCCGCCTATCGTGACAGCGTGATGGCCGAGGCCGAGGCCCTCGACCGCCTGCCCGCCGCCGCCGAGGAGCTGGCCGCGTTGCAAGCGGACGAATATCGCACGACCGAGGAAATCCAGACCGAAATCGACGCACTGGAAGATCCGGTCGGGGCCGATGCCGAAACCCTCGCCGCGCTGGAAGCCGAGCTTGAGGCCACGCAGGCCAACGCAGAGCAGGTCGCCGCCCTGGAGGCGGAGATCACAGAGCTTGAAGACACCATCGCAAATGCCGATATCAATCAGCAGGAAGCCCTGCTTTCCGCATCCAACGGGCGCGCACTCTCGCCTGAGGCGATGTCCCAGCTGCATGCGCTTCTGGGCCTACCCGAACCCGATCCGATCGCTCCGGCCACCGAGCCCCCGATCGAGGACAGCCCCGAAGAGCTTGCCGCAGCGGAAGATTCCGTCACCACGGAATAATCCCGGATTGCAACGGCACAGGAAAGGCGGCCACCCGGCCGCCTTATTCTGTTGGTGCGAACCCTTGCCCGGCTGCGAAAAACCCAATAGACCGCCATGCGACATTCCCTTGAGACAAGAGGCAGTCCCATGACCGCGCCCAAGAAAGTCGTTTTGGCCTATTCCGGTGGCCTCGACACCTCGATCATCCTGAAATGGCTGCAAACCGAATACGGCTGCGAGGTGATCACCTTCACCGCCGACCTGGGCCAGGGCGAAGAGCTGGACCCCGCCCGCAAGAAGGCCGAACTTCTGGGCATCAAGCCCGAGAACATCCATATCGAGGATGTGCGCGAGGAATTCGTGCGCGATTTCGTCTTCCCGATGTTCCGCGCCAATGCGCTTTACGAAGGGCTTTATCTGCTTGGCACCTCGATCGCGCGCCCGCTGATCTCCAAGCGGCTGGTAGAGATCGCGCATGAGCATGGCGCCGATGCCGTGGCCCATGGCGCCACCGGCAAGGGCAACGATCAGGTCCGGTTCGAGCTGTCGGCCTATGCGCTCGATCCCTCGATCCGCGTGATCGCGCCCTGGCGGGAATGGGATCTCAGCTCGCGCACCAAGCTTCTGGAATTCGCCGAGCAGAACCAGATCCCGATCGCCAAGGACAAGCGCGGCGAGGCGCCCTTCTCGGTCGATGCGAACCTGCTGCACACCTCCTCGGAGGGCAAGGTGCTGGAAAATCCGGGCGAAGAGGCCCCCGATTACGTCTATCAGCGCACCGTCCACCCCGAGGACGCCCCGGACGAGCCCGAGTTCCTCGAGATCACCTTCGAGCGCGGCGACGCGGTGGCGATCAACGGCGCGGCGATGAGCCCGGCCACGATCCTCACGAAGCTGAACGAGCTGGGCGGCAAGCACGGCGTGGGCCGGCTGGATCTGGTCGAGAACCGCTTCGTGGGCATGAAATCGCGCGGCGTCTACGAAACCCCCGGCGGCACCATCCTGCTGGAGGCACATCGCGGGATCGAACAGATCACGCTCGACAGCGGCGCGGGCCACCTCAAGGATTCGATCATGCCGCGCTATGCGGAACTGATCTATAACGGCTTCTGGTTCAGCCCCGAGCGCGAGATGCTCCAGGCCTTGATCGACAAGAGCCAGGAACATGTCACCGGCACGGTGCGCGTGAAACTCTACAAGGGCTCGGTGCGCACGGTGGCGCGCTGGTCCGATCACTCGCTCTATTCCGAGGCCCATGTGACCTTCGAGGAAGATGCCGGCGCTTACGATCAGAAGGATGCCGCGGGCTTCATCCGGCTCAACGCGCTGCGGCTGAAACTGCTGGCCACGCGCAACGCACGGGTCAAGCCGTGACGGCCCGCGCCGCCATCGTCACCGTCTCCGACCGCGCCTCCAGCGGCGAATACGAGGACAAGGGCGGCCCCGGTTGCGAAGACTGGCTGCGCGGCGTGGTCACCACGCCGCTCACCATCACCCGCCACATCATCCCCGACGGACGCGCCAGCGTGCGCGACACGCTGCACAAGCTGGTTGCCGAAGGGGCGGATCTGATCCTCGTCACCGGCGGCACCGGTCCCGCCCCCCGCGACGAAACCCCCGAGGGCGTCGCGGAGGTGATCGAAAAGGAACTCGCAGGCTTTGGCGAGGAAATGCGCCGCGCCTCGCTTCTCGAGGTGCCCACCGCCATCCTGTCGCGCCAAAGCGCGGGCATCGCGGGCAAATCGCTGATCATCACCCTGCCGGGCAAACCCTCGGCCATCGCCACCTGCCTGAACGCGGTCTTCGCCGCCGTGCCCTACTGCCTCGACCTGATCGGCGCCGGGCATATCGACACCGACCCGCAGAAGATCCGCGCCTTCCGCCCGAAAAAGGGCTGACCCTTCATCTTCGCAAAAATATCCCCGCCGGAGGCGCAGCGTGCCGCAACACCGGCGGCGGGCACGAAAAGGCCCCGCCGGATGAACGGCGGGGCAAGGCTGCGCCCGTGGGCGGACCACAGGCACCGGCGGTAAACCTGGTTCGGATCTGCCTCAGTTCGGGCGTTCGCCCATCTCGGCGCGGATCTGCTGGCGCAGAAGATCGATCGGCACCATCTTGCCCTCGCGCCTGAAGTGCCAGTAGGTCCAGCCGTTGCAGGACGGCGCGCCTTCCAGATGCGCCCCCACCTGATGGATCGAGCCCTTCACGTCATTGCCCACCAGCGTGCCATCGGCGCGCACCTTGGCCTTGTAGCGGTTCCCGACCGAGAAAAGCTCTTCGCCCGGACGCAGCATCCCGCGCTCCACCAGCTGGCCGAAGGGCACGCGCGGCTCGGCACGTTTGGAGCCGGTGATCTCAAGCGCCTCGCGGTCGAACTTGCGCACCTTCGAGATGCGCTTGCCGGCCACCTTGCGATAGGCCTCTTCGCGCTCGATGCCGATGAACTCGCGCCCCAGCATCTTGGCCACCGCACCCGTGGTGCCGGTGCCGAAGAACGGATCAAGGATCACGTCGCCCGGATTGGTCGTGCCAAGGATCACGCGGTGCAGCAGGCTTTCAGGCTTTTGCGTGGGATGGGCCTTGTCGCCCTGCTCGTCCTTCAGGCGCTCGTTCCCGGTGCAGATCGGCAGAACCCAGTCCGAACGCATCTGCACGCCTTCGTTCAGCGCCTTCAGCGCCTCGTAGTTGAAGGTGTATTTCGCCCCTTCGGATTTCGACGCCCAGATCAGCGTCTCATGCGCGTTGGTCAGGCGCTTGCCGCGGAAGTTCGGCATCGGGTTCGACTTGCGCCAGACCACATCGTTGAGGATCCAGAAGCCCTGGTTCTGAAGCTCGGCCCCCATGCGGAAGACGTTGTGATAGCTGCCGATCACCCAGATCGCCCCGTTGGGTTTCAGGATCCGGCGCGCCGCGGCCAGCCAGTCGCGGGTGAAACGGTCATAGGCCGCGAAAGAGGCGAACTGGTCCCAGGCATCATCCACCGCATCGACCTTGGAATTGTCGGGCCGGTGCAGATCGCCGCGCAGTTGCAGGTTATAGGGCGGATCGGCAAAGATCAGGTCCACGCTTGCCTCGGGCAAGCCGTTCATCACGTCGATGCAGTCGCCTGCGATAATCTGGTTCAGTGGCAGCGCCGCCTGCGCCGCCCTGGTTGCTGTCTTTGTCATTTCTGCCTCGTCTTTGCCCGTTTCGGCCATGCCGGCTTTGTGCCGATCTCATGGGTCAAAGATGAGTCATTGGCGATTCGCCGTCAAATTCTTTTTTGAATCAAGGACTTACAGATTTCACTTGGCACAAGATATTGTGCACCGGGCGAAACGAACGCCTATGGTGAGGGGTCACCCCCAGATTTAGGAGCGCCTCCAGGTGGTCCTTTGTGGGATATCCGGCATTGCGCTCCCAGCCGTAGCCGGGATGTTGTTGCGCCAAATCCACCATGAGAGCATCGCGCGCCTGTTTGGCCAGGATCGAGGCCGCCGCGATCGAAACCGAACGCGCATCGCCCTTGACCACGGCTTCGGCGGAAAGCGTCAGGCCGCGCGGCAGGCGGTTGCCGTCGATCAGCGCGTGATCGGGCGGCGCGGACAGCCCCGCCACCGCGCGGCACATCGCCAGATGCGATGCCTGAAGGATGTTCAGCCGGTCGATCTCTTCCACGCTGGCATGGGCCACGCACCAGTCGGCATTCTCCATGATGGCGCGGGCCAGCTCGGCACGGCGCGCGGCCGAAAGCTTCTTTGAATCGTTCAGCCCATCGGGAATGCGCGCGGGGTCCAGCACGACCGCGGCGGCCGTCACCGGGCCGCAAAGCGGGCCGCGCCCCACCTCGTCCACGCCGCAAACGCGCGAAAGGCCGCGCGCGAAAGCGGCCTCTTCGAAGGAAAAATCGGGTGCCTGCGTCATGGGCCAGCAATGGCCCGGTTTGGCCGTGCAGGCAATGCCAATCGTCGCCGGAGCCGAATTGCCCCGGCGACGGGCGCCCGGTCAGCGCCGCGACACACGGATGCCGTTTTCGCGCAGGCAGTTCAGCCCATAGGCACGGCGAGCACCACGATCGCCGCGCAGATCAAAGGCGCAATGGGCCGGCAGGTAGCGCGCATCGACGGAACGCTCGGCACAACGCGCGGGAACCACTTCGCGCATACGGTTGCCCAAACGAAGCTGTTGCACACATTCCGCGGGGATCACGCGCCGTGCATCCCGCTTGTGGTTCCAGTTCCGGCGCTGGTCCTTGTTGCGATACTGGTTCTTGTCGTCCCAGTCGTAATTGCGGCCGTAATAGCGGTCGGCCTCTTGCGCCGCGCGGTCAGCTTTCCGTTGCTTGTTGTCGTTTACTTCCTTGACGACAAGGCCGATCGCAGCGGCGGCGGCAAGGGCGCGCAGCACGTCGCGCTCGGTGTCGCCCAGTGCGGCGGCGGGCGTGGCGGTGGCCAGCATCGAGCTGAGCACGATCGAGCCTGCAACGACATAACCGCTCAGGCGCCGAAGGATGGCCTTGGGTGCGATGGTCATGGCAATTTCCTTTCCGGTTGCGGCGGCAACGTGCCGCCCGAGGCGTGGTGCCGTCAAACTGCGCCCCCCTGGCAGCGTCACGCAATATCGCCCCGTTGATATCCGATAACAGGGCCGGCGGGGGCGTATCGCTATTGCATAACGCCCCGCCTCGCCGCAGGTTTTGCACATGATGAAACACATGCTCCTTGTCCTGGCCCTTCTGGCCGCATCGCCCGTGCAGGCCGCCTGTTATGCCGATTACAAGGCCAAGCAGGACAACCCGCTGCGCCTGCATTACGGCGTGGCGCAACTGCCCGACGATGCCTGCACGATGGATGGCGCCTCACGCCATCTTGCCCCGCGCCTTGCCCGCGACGGCTGGACGCTTCTGAACATCTTGTCCATCTTCGGGCCGGAAGGTATTCAGCAAAGGAAAGCCAGTGCCGGGCCATACTACCTCCGTTACTGAGGGGTTGCGCGCGGGCTCGCGTGCGCTCACCTGGGGCATCGTGGCGATCGTCGTGCTGCTGGCGCTTGCGGCGGTGCTGTTGCTGGCCGCGCTGCCCGATGCCAACGCCTTCAACGCGCGGGTCGAGCGGATCTTCGTCGAGAACGACGCCCTGACCGGCGCGGCCGAAATCCGGCTGCTGGAGATCCTTGCGCAATCCGGCACCGCCTTTTCCGAGGTGCTGGGTTCCTACCGGGTGATCATCTTCATCCTTCTGGTCTTTGCCACCGCGCTTCTGGTCGCGTCCCTGGTGTTTCTGGTCACGATCATGGCGCTGAACCGGCGCATGTCCGAGATCCGCCGCGCCGGGATCGAGGTGCAGACCATGCGGATCCTGCGCGGCGAGAATGCGGTGATGCTGAACGACATGGCCTTCACCCTGACCCCCGCCGCGATCGAGACCCTTGCCGTGCTGGCCGAGGCGCGGATGGATGATGACATCCTGACCGGCGCCCAGATCGAGGCGGTGATCTCGGGCCGCCCCGAGGCCGATTGCGACGAGGCCGCCGGCGCCACCCGCATCAAGCGGCTGCGCGACGCGCTTGGAAACCAGTTGGTGGCCGAGCTTCTGGTGCGCAACATTTCGCGCAAGGGTTACACGCTGACGGTAGACAAGGACGCGATCCGCGTGGACTGACTTTCGCTTGCGAAGGGGGGGAGGGGGTCCTATATCGCGTCTTCACTTTGCCGTTTGGGGGGGCCCATGATTCCGACACCCTACTACCTGATCGACAAAAGGCGCCTTCTGTCCAACATGGAAAAGATCGCGGCGCTGCGCGAGGCCTCGGGGGCGAAGGCGCTTCTGGCGCTAAAATGCTTTGCCACCTGGTCCGCCTTCGATTTCATGCGCGAGTATATGGACGGCACGACCTCTTCCTCGCTGTTCGAGCTGCGCCTGGGGCGCGAGAAGTTCGGGCGCGAAACCCATGCCTATTCCGTGGCCTGGGCCGATGGAGAGATCGACGAGGCGGTCTCTTATGCCGACAAGATCATCTTCAATTCCATCGGCCAGCTGGAGCGTTTCGCGGGCAAGGCGGCGGGGATCGAATGCGGCCTGCGGCTCAACCCCCGCTTCTCGACCTCGGGCTTCGATCTGGCGGACCCTGCGCGCCCCTTCTCGCGGCTGGGCGAATGGGACGTGGCGCGGATCGAGACGGTGATGGACCGCATTTCCGGCTTCATGATCCATTACAACTGCGAAAACCGCGACTTCGCGCTTTTCGACCAGCAACTGACCCGGATCGAGGCCGAATTCACACCGCTTCTGTCGCGCATGAAATGGGTCAGCCTTGGCGGCGGCATCCATTTCACCGGCGAAGGCTATCCGCTGATGAAGCTGGCCGCGCGGCTGCGGGCCTTTGCCGACAGGTTCGGCGTGCAGGTCTATCTGGAACCCGGCGAGGCCGCGATCACCAATTCGACCACGCTCGAGGTTTCGGTGCTCGATCTGCTGGACAATGGCAAGCGCCTGGCGATCGTCGATTCCAGTATCGAGGCGCATATGCTCGATCTGCTGATCTACCGCGAAAGCGCCAAGCTGCCGCAGCAGGGCGAACACGAATACCAGATCTGCGGAAAATCCTGCCTTGCGGGCGATATTTTCGGCGATGCGCGCTTTCCCGCGCCGCTGAAGGTGGGCGACCGGATTTCCGTTCAGGACGCGGCCGGGTATACCATGGTCAAGAAGAACTGGTTCAACGGCGTCAACATGCCGGCCATCGTCATTCGTGAACTCGACGGTTCGGAACGGGTCGTGCGCGAATTTTCCTACGAGGATTATGCCTCCTCGTTGTCCTGAGGGCGCAAGCCCCCTTCCCCTGTCCTGCGAGAAAAGGAGACAGCCGAAGTGAAACGTAACGTGCTTATCATCGGTGCCGGTGGTGTGGCGCAAGTGGTTGCCCACAAATGCGCACAAAACAACGACATTCTGGGTGAGCTGCACATCGCCTCGCGCACGAGGGCGAAATGCGATGCAATCATTGCCAGCGTTCACGAAAAGAACGCGATGAAGCAGCCCGGCACGTTCGAGGCCCACGGCGTCGACGCAACCGATACCGCCGCGGTAGCGGATCTGATCCGCGGGACCGGCGCGCAGATCGTCATCAATGTCGGAAGCCCCTTCGTGAACATGCCGGTGCTGGAGGCCTGCATCCAGACCGGCGCCGCCTATATGGACACCGCGATCCACGAAGACCCGGCGAAGATCTGCGAAACTCCGCCATGGTATGGCAATTACGAATGGAAAAGGCGCGCGGCCTGCGCCGAGGCGGGCGTCACGGCGATCTTTGGCGTCGGCTTCGACCCCGGCGTGGTGAACGCCTATGCGCGGCTGGCCGAGGAAGAGCTGCTCGATACGATCGAAAGCATCGACATCGTGGATATCAACGCGGGTTCCCACGGCAGGTATTTCGCCACGAATTTCGACCCCGAGATCAACTTCCGCGAATTCACCGGCACGGTCTACAGCTGGCAGGGCGGCGCCTGGCAGACGAACCGGATGTTCGAGATCGGCCGCGAATGGGATCTGCCCGTCGTCGGCAAGCAAAAGGCCTACATGACCGGTCATGACGAGGTGCATTCGCTTTCGGCGCGCTACAGCCATGCCGATGTGCGCTTCTGGATGGGATTTGGCGATCACTACATCAATGTCTTCACCGTGCTGAAGAACCTTGGCCTTCTGTCCGAGCAGCCGGTGAAAACCGCCGAGGGGCAGGAGGTCATTCCGCTCAAGGTCGTCAAGGCGGTGCTGCCCGATCCAGCCAGCCTTGCGCCGGACTATACCGGCAAGACCTGCATCGGCGATCTGGTCAAGGGCACCAAGGACGGCAAGCCCGCCGAGGTCTTCGTCTATAACGTGGCCGATCACAAGGACGCCTTCGACGAGGTCGGCAGCCAGGGCATCAGCTACACCGCCGGCGTGCCACCGGTTGCCGCGGCCATCCTGATCGCGCAGGGCACCTGGGACGCGGCCCGAATGGCCAATGTCGAAGACCTGGAACCGCGCCCCTTCCTGGAGCTTCTGGGCAGGATGGGCCTGCCGACCCGCGTGATCGACACGGACGGAACCGACCGCGCGCTTTGATACCGGAACGGCAGATGCCAGACCAGAACGCCGCCCCGAGGGGGCGGCGTTTTTCATGATATATGCGGGCTGGCCGCAAGGTCCGCCATGGCCCCGCCGCGCAGGATGCCGGTTGGTAAGGCGCCGGTCCTATTCGGCGGCGATGGGGCGGCCCTGATCGGCCATGACCGAGCGCAGCGCCGCCTCGATGTCCTGCGGGCGCGCGCAGGCCGCCGCTTCCAGCACCCTGGAAATGCTGGGCGATGCCTCGGCCCCGTGCACCCGGCGGATCGGCTGGTCGAGCCAGTCGAAGACCCGGCGTTGCAGCTCGTCGGCCAGCCAGCCGCCATATGAGGTGCCTGCCGCCCCCTGTTCCACGATCAGGACATTGCCGGTCTTGCGGATCGAGGCCTCGATCGTCTCCCAGTCAAGCCCGGCGCGGTCAAGGCTGCGCAGGTCGATGATCTCGGCATCCACGCCCAGGCGTTCGGCCGCCGCACGGCTCTGTTCCACCATGGACAGGTAGCTGAGCACCGTTACATCCCGCCCGGCCCGCACCACCTTCGCCCGGCCAAGCGGGATGATGTAATCAAGATCCTCGGCGGGCGCGGCGCCGGTCGAGGCATAAAGATCGACATGCTCCAGAACCAGAACCGGATCTTCGCATTGCAGGGCCGCATTCATCAGGCCGACGTAATCGAAGGGCGTCGAGGGCGCGACGATCCGCCAGCCCGGCGCGGTGGCGAAGATGCCCGCCGGGTCCATCGAATGCTGCGAGCCGTATCCGGTGCCCATCGCCACCTTGGTGCGCAGCACCAGCGGCATGGCGTTTTCGCCGCCGAACATGTGGCGCGCCTTGCCGATCTGGTTGAATACCTGATCGGCCGCCACCCACATGAAATCGGGATACATGAACTCGATCACCGGGCGCACCCGCCCGTCGGCGGCCATGCCCGCCGCGATCCCGGTAAAGGCATTCTCGCTGATCGGCGTGCCGAGGATCCGGTCGGGATATTTTTCGGACAGGCCGCGCGTGGCGCCGTTGGTGCCCCCTTTCAGGCGATGCACATCCTCGCCGAGGACCACGATCCTGTCATCCTGCGCCATGCGGCGATCCATCACCCTGGCCACGATGTCGATGAACTTCGCCTCGGGTTCCAGCGCGCCTGCAAAGCTTTCCAGTTCCTCGATGCGGGCACCGTCGAATTCCGAAAGATCGCCGCGCAGGCCGAAATCCCGAAAACTCTCTTCGGGCCAAAGCGCGGGAACGATGCGCCGCTTGCCGTCGGCGGTTTCGACCAGCTCGCCTGCGACCTCGGCCATCAGGCTCTGGCAGGCCGCGCGCAACCCCTCAAGGGTTTCGGCGCCCAGCATCTGGCGCTCCATCATCTCGCGGGCAAGCGCTTCCAGCGGATCGCGGGCGCGCCACTGCGCCTCTTCCTCCTTGCCGCGATAGCCGAAGGCGCTGCCGGGCAGGGGGCCGTTCTGGTGGAAATAGCGATAGACATCGGCCTCGATGATCACCGGCCCTTCGCCCGCGCGCATGATGCGGTTGGCCGCGTCCGACGCAAGATAGACCGACAGCGCATCCATTCCATCGACCTGGAAGGCCGGAATGCCGAAGGCCAGCCCGCGCGAGGACAGGCGCGGCTCGGCCGTCGTTTCCTCGACATGGGTAGAGACCGCGTAGCGGTTGTTTTCGATGAAGAAACAGATCGGCAGCTTCCAGGCCGCGGCAAGGTTCATCGTTTCCAGAACCGAGCCGATATTGGTCGCCCCGTCGCCGAAATAGGTATAAACGACATCGCCGGTTCCGGCCCGTTTATGCGCCCATGCCGCACCGGCGGCCATCGGCACGCCGCCCCCGACGATAGCGTTGGTGCCAAGGTTGCCCGATGCCGCCCAGCGAAGATGCATCGAGCCGCCGCGCCCCTTGCAAAAGCCCTGCGCAAGCCCGAGGATCTCGGCCAGGGTCCGTTTGGACAGATCCCGCACCGGCGCCGCGAAGGGCGCGGCGGGATCAAGCCCCTTTGGGGCGACATAGCCAAGCGCCTTCGCAAGGAACTGGTGATGCGCGCGGTGCGAGCCGTTGACCTGATCGCCCGGACGCATCGCAACCGCGGAGCCTGCCGCGCCACCCTCCTGCCCGATGGCGGAATGCGCCGGGCCGTGGACAAGGCCCTGCCCCGCCAGATCCAGCACCTTTTCTTCGAAGGCGCGGATCAGGTGCATCTGCACCAGCATGCTTCCCGCGATGCCCGGATCCAGGGAATTCCAGTCATCGTCGCTTGCGCGGATCGCGCGCCAGAAGGAGCGGGGGCTCAGATCGGTGGTGATCGGCATGGATGAATCCTGACTTTCAAAACTGTTGCGGCGTGTTCAGGCCGCAAGGAAACCGCCATCGACCGGCAGGATCGTGCCGGTGATGAAGCTGGCCATGGAGGAGGCAAGGAAGATCACCGGATCAACGACTTCCTGCGTCTCTCCGATGCGCTTCATCATCACGCGGCCAAGGAACCAGTCCGCGCCACCCGGCCGGTTCAGCTGCGCGACGGCCATCTCGCTCATCATGATGCCGGGGGCGACGGCGTTCACGCGAACGCCGAAGGGCGCCAGATCACGCGCCATGACCTGCGTCAGCGAACGCACCGCCCCCTTGGAGGCGACATAGCCCGCGGTCGAGCCGCCCGCGACGAACCCGGCAACCGAAGACAGGTTCACGATGGCCCCGCGCGCCGCCTTCAGCGCGGGAACGAACGCGTGCGAGGTGTTGAACGTGCCATCCAGGTTGACGCGCATCACCTTGTCCCAGACCTCGGGGGCGTGATCCTCGTCGATGCGCGCGCGCCCCGCGACACCGGCATTGTTCACTAGCACGTCCAGCCCTCCGTGCCGCGCCGTGAACTTGCCGGCGAAGGCCATGACGGCGGGCCGGTCGGTCACGTCCAACACCGCGCCTTCGGCGGAATATCCCTTGTCGCGCAGGGCCGCGGCGGTGGCCTCGACCCCCGTGGCGTCGATGTCGACAATGACGACCCTAGCCCCGGCTTGCGCAAGACCTTCGGCGATCGCCGCCCCAAGGCCGCGCCCCGCGCCGGTCACGAGCGCGATCTTTCCATCAAGAAGCTGCATCGTCTCTCTCCTGTTTCACGGATGTGCGGGCCTCGTGGCTCACACCATGTAAAGCCCGCCATTCACCTGGATCGTCTCGCCGGTCACGAAGCTTGCGGCGGGGCTGCACAGGAACCCGATGACCGAGGCCACCTCATCGGCGCGGCCCATGCGGGCCAAGGGCGTGCCGGCAAGTGTTTCGGGGCCGCGTTCAGCCATCAGCCGC
Organism: Rhodobacter maritimus; assembly: GCF_058747975.1. NCBI lineage: Bacteria > Pseudomonadati > Pseudomonadota > Alphaproteobacteria > Rhodobacterales > Rhodobacter > Rhodobacter maritimus. The sequence goes on from NZ_CM179095.1 coordinate 3,209,602, forward strand.
ACGGTCATGGGGGTTTCGATGATGCCCGGCGCAACCGCATTGACCCGCGTGCGCGGTGCAAGTTCGCGCGCGAGGCTGCGGCTGAACGCCCCGAGCGCCCCTTTCGAGGCCGCATAATGCGCGTTCTTGACCGCGCCTCGATGCGCCGCCAGCGAGGTGATGTTGACGATCGAGGAACCGTCGCGCAGATGCGCCGCGGCGCGCCGGCAAAGATAGAACACGCCGTCAAGGTTGATCGAGAGGGTGCGGCGCCACTGTTCGTCGGTCATCTCGGCAAAGGGTTCGGCCATGTAGATCCCCGCGCCCGGCACGATGAAATCGACCCCGCCAAAACGGGCCTGCGCCGCCGAAACGATCGCATCGGCCATCTCGGGGCTGGCTACGTCGCCGGCCAGCAGGGCCACTCGGTCCGACCCGCCCAGATCCTTGCCAAGCGCCTCAAGGGCACCGGCATCGAGATCGGCCAGAACGAGGTTCGCCCCCGCATCGTGAAACAGCGCCGCCACGGCCCGGCCGATCCCCCCGGTTGCCCCGGTCAGCACAAGCGTCCTGCCTGCAAAGTCGAAATTCATGGCGTCATTCCTTGTTGAAGATCCGGCCGGTAGGCGGCGATGTCGTCATAGGAAACCAGTTCGAGAACATGGCCCTCGGGGTCGTGCAGGAAGGCAAGGTAGATGCCGGGACGCACCTCCACGGGGTGGGGGCCGGTCAGGCTGCGCGCACCGGCGGCAAGCGCCCGTTGCAGGACCGGGGCGATGTCTTCGACGATAAAGGTCAGGTAGCTTGCCCGCGGCCGCCCGAGGATGAACGCCTCATCCGTAGAAGCCACGGCAGGCGGCCCCGAGGTCGCAAGCAGCTTGAGGCGTTCACCGTTCGGGGTTTGCAGGCGCACGACCGTGTAACCCTCGGCGCAAAGTGCCGCCTCGCGCGCCTTTTCCGCCGGAACCCGGAACTCCGCGACGAAGGCGAAACCAAGTGCGGTCTCGTAGAACGTGCGCATCCTTGCAAGGTCGCGCACCGCAAGCCCCGCTTCCATCGGTGCCGTCATCCGCATCCGGTTTCTCCTTCCTGCCTGCTGTCTCAGCCCCGCGCGTCCTGCAGCACCAGATCGGCACCCCTGTCCGCAATCATCATCACCGCCGCCTGCGTGTTGCCCGACACCATCTCGGGCATCACCGATGCGTCGATCACCCGCAGCCCGCGAACCCCGCGAACCCGCAGCGCCGGATCGACCACCGCGCCATCGTCGCCGCCCATGCGGCAGGTGCCCGCCGTGTGGTAAATGGTCTGCCCGTTGGCACGGGCGAATTGCAGCCAGTCCGCATCGCTCCGGCATTCCGGGCCGGGGCTCATCTCGTGCACGCGGTAGCGATCCATCGGGGCCTGCTCCACGACGCGGCGGCCGATCTTCATGCCCTCGACGATCGCCCTGCGGTCTTCGTCGGTGGAAAGGAAATTCGGCCGGATCGCGGGCTGCACGGCCGGATCGGGGCAGGTGACATGGATGGTGCCACGGGACTCGGGCCGCAACTGCGTCACACCCAGCGTCATTCCAGGGAAACGGTCCAGCTTGCGTTCCGCCGCATTGGCATAGCTTGCATGCATGAAGAAGAACTGCACGTCGGGGCCATCCAGCCCGTCGCGCGTGCGCACGAACCCATGTGCAAGCCCGGTGCCGAAGGTCAGCACGCCCTTGCGCGTCAGGGCGTATTGCGCCACCGCCCGCAGCAGGCGCCAGCCGCGCGTTTCCTCGTTCAGGGTTTCGGGCAGGCGCACGCGCCAGTTCATGCGGGTGCAGAAGTGATCGAGGTAATTCTCGCCCACCTGCGGCAATGCATGGCGTAGCTCGATACCGGCCCGGCGCAGCACCTCGGGGGCGCCGATGCCCGACAACTCCAGCAGTTGCGGCGATTGCACCGCGCCGGCGGCAAGGATCACCTCGCGGCGCGCGCCGATACGCAGCCTTTGCCCCCCGCGCAGGGCCGAAACCCCGGTCGCGCGGCCCTCGGCAAAGGTCAGGCCGGTCACGAACACGCCGGTCCTGACCGACAGGTTCGGGCGGCCCCGCGCGGGCGCAAGCCAGGCGGCCTCGGCGCTGACCCGCCGCCCGTCCTTCTGATTGACCTGATAATAGCCGAAACCGTCCTGCGCGGCGCCGTTGTAATCGGGATTGCGCGGGTATCCCGCCGCCGCGCCGGCCGCAATGAAGGCCTCGGCGATGCCGGGGCGTTCCTGCACTTCGCACAGGGGCAATGGCCCTGCATCGCCGCGCAGCCCGTCGGGATCGGGGCCGGCATAGGCTTCCAGCCGGCGGAAAACGGGCTCGATATCGGAAAAGCCCCAGCCGGTGCAGCCGCGCTGCGCCCACCGGTCGTAATCCTGCGGCTGACCGCGGACATAGATCATGCCGTTGATCAGGGTCGATCCACCCAGCCCCTTGCCGCGCGGCACGGCAATTTCGCGCATGCCGGTCGCCGCTTCGGGTTCGGTGTGAAAGCCCCAGTTGTAGCGCGGGTTGGTCAGCAGCTTGTAAAAGCCCGCCGGAATGACGGTCCAGGGGCTGCGTGCCTCGCCGCCCGCTTCGAGAAGGGCAACGGTATGGCGCCCACCGGCGCTGAGCCGTTCGGCCAGGATGCAGCCCGCGGTGCCGCCGCCGACGATGACGAAATCGAAGACCTCTTCGGGATTGTCGGTCCTGCTCATTTCTGTGCGTCCTTTCCGTCCGGCACCGGCACCGCCTTGCCGGGATTGAGCACCCCCCGCGGATCGAGCGCGCGCTTCACCCGCGTGACCAGCGCACGTTCGGGCGCGGGGCGCAGCCTTTCCCATTCGCCCAGGCGATACTGGCCCAGCCCGTGTTCCGCCGAGATCGACCCGCCTTCCCCTGCCACCAGGTCGTGCACCGCGCGCATCACCGGCTCGGCCGCGCAGTCCGGCGGCAGGAGCACGTTCACATGAAGATTCCCATCCCCCAGATGCCCGAAGATATTGGGGCGGGCCTCCGGCGCGATCCGCGCCAGTTCCGCGGCAAAGCGCGACAGAAAGCGCGGCATGGCGCGCAGCGGAACCGAAACGTCGTGCTTGATGCTGCGCCCCTCGCGGGCCTCGGCCTCGGTGACATGTTCGCGCAAGGCCCAAAGCCCATCGGCCTGCGCCTCCGAGGCCGCGATCACGCCATCGCTGGCCCAGCCCTCGGTAAAGGCATGTTCCATCAACGCCTCGGCCGCCGCGTGCAAGCCGGGCAGGGTCGAGGCCGCCTCGATCAGCAGATACCATTCCCCGCCAGCGACCGGCGGGGTCAGCGAGAAATGCCGCGCGACAAGATCCAGCGAGGGGGCCGAGATCAGCTCGAACGCGCTCAGTGCCTCGCCAATCGTGCTGAGCGCGTGGTCGAAAAGGGTCAGCGCCGCGGGAAGTTCAGGCACCGAGATCAGCGCCACCATGCGCCGGGTCGGCCGGGGAACAAGGCGCAGCACGGCCGCCGTCACGATACCGAGCGAACCTTCCGTGCCGATGAAGAGCTGCTTCCAGTCCTGCCCGGCATTGTCCTTGCGCAGGCGGCGCAATCCGTTCACCACCGTGCCGTCCGCCAGGACGACCTCTAGGCCCAGCACAAGATCCCGCGTCATACCATAGCGCAGGACGTTCACGCCGCCCGCATTGGTCGAGACGATTCCGCCGATCGTCGCGCTGCCCTCAGCCGCGATGCTGACGGGCAAAAGCCGCCCCGCCCCGGCCACGGCTTCGCGCACGGTCTGAAGGATGGCCCCCGCCTCGACCTCGACGCTCAGCCCGGTCGGGTCGATGTCGCGTATCGCGGCCATCCGCGACAGGCTCAGCACAACCTGCAAGCCGCCCGCGTCCGGTGTCGCCCCGCCGGCAAGGCCGGTATTGCCCCCTTGCGGCACGACCGCGATGCCCGCGCCGTCGCAATGGCGCAGGATGGCCGAGACCTCGGCCGTATTGCGCGGGCGCAGCACGCAGGCGGCGCGCCCGGTAAACATCCCGCGCCAGTCGGTCAGGTAGGGCGCCATCGCGGCCGGGTCCGTGACGACCGCGTCCGCCCCGACAAGCGCACGGAATGATGCGGCAATCCCCTCCGCGTCGCGCATCACAGCACCTTCATATGTTCCGCCATCAGCCGGATCTGGCTTTCCAGCATCGGCAGACCGGGATGGATGCGACACCCGGCCGCCTGGGCGGCCCTGAGAAGCGCGGTCATCGGCGGCTGCATGATCGCTTCGGCCACGATCTGTCCGGCGTGAAGCTGCCCGGTATCAAGCGGCAACGCGTCACCTTCCTGCATGCCAAGGGAGGTTGCGTTCATCACCAGATCCTGCCTGGCCACATCGCCCGCATCGGTCGACAGCGCAAGGCCCGGATAGGCCGCCGCGATCCGGTCGCACAGGTCGCGGGCCTTGGCTTCGGTGCGGTTGCCGACGGTCAGCGAGGCCACCCCCGCCCCGGCAAGCGCGAAGGCCACGGCACTGGCCGCGCCGCCCGCGCCGGCCACATAGGCCCGCATGCCGGCCGGGTCGATCCCCGCGCCCCGCAGCCCCTCGACGAAACCGATCCCGTCGAGGATCGCGCCCACAAGCCGGCCATCGGGATCGCGGCGCACACAGTTCACCGCCCCGATATGGGCGGCATCTGCCGTCAGTTCGTCGCAAAGCCCGACGACCGAGGGCTTGTGCGGCACCGTCACGATGAACCCGCCGAAGTTCTGCATTCTGCGCAGGCCATTCAGCATATCGCCAAGCCCCTCGGGCACGACATGCATCGGAACCAGAACACCGTCCACCCCGTGCTTTTGCAGGAACGCGTTGAAGACCTCGGGCGTTTTGACGTGATGGATCGGGTCGGCGATGATGCCGAAGATGCGGGTGCGTCCGGTGATAAGCGTCATCCGATGGCTCCTTCCTGCAGCGTCAATGCGCCGTGTAGCCTGTCTTGATCGTGGTGTAGAATTCGCGCGCATGGGCACCCTGTTCGCGCGGGCCATAGCTTGAACCCTTACGGCCGCCGAAGGGGACGTGGTAATCCACCCCGGCGGTAGGCAGGTTGACCATCACCATCCCCGCCTCGGCATTGCGGCGGAAATGGGTGGCATGTTTCAGGCTGGTGGTTGCAATCCCCGCCGAAAGGCCGAACTCGGTGTCATTGGCAACTGCAAGCGCCTCGTCGTAATCGCGCACGCGGATGACGCAGGCGACCGGCCCGAAGATCTCTTCGCGCGCGATGCGCATGGTGTTCGTCGCCTCGGTGAAAAGGGCGGGCTGAAGGTAGAAGCCCGGCGTTTCGCGGTTCAGAAGGCCGCCCCCGAAATGCAGGCGGGCGCCCTCTTGCTGGCCAAGCTCGATATAGCGCTGGTCGGTGGCAAGTTGCGCGGCATCGACCACGGGACCGACCTGCGTGCCGGGCCTGAGCGCATGATCGACATGCAGCGCCTGAAGCCGCGCGCTCAGCGCCGCGACGAACCGGTCGTGAATGCCCTCGGTCACGATCAGCCGGGACGAGGCCGTGCAGCGCTGCCCGGTCGAGAAGAAGGCGCCGTTCAGCGCGCAATCCACCGCAACGTCAAGATCGGCATCGTCCAGCACGACAAAGGGATTCTTGCCGCCCATCTCAAGCTGGACCTTCTTCATCGGCTGCGCGGCGACGCAGGCCGCGGCAATCGCGCGGCCGGTGCCGACCGAGCCGGTGAAGGACACCGCGTCGATGCCAGGATGCTCGATCATGCGCTGCCCGACGACCGAACCGCGCCCCATCACAAGGTTGAGCACCCCTTCGGGCAAGCCCGCCCGCACAAGGATATCGACCAGCATCCAGGCGCTGTGCGGCACCAGGTCGGCGGGTTTCACGACAACGCAGTTACCCCAGGCCAGTGCCGGCGCAATCTTCCATGCCGGGATCGCGATGGGGAAGTTCCACGGCGTGATCAGCCCGACCACGCCCACCGCCTCGCGCGTGATTTCGACGCCGACACCGGGGCGCACCGAGGCGATCGCCTCGCCGCCCGTGCGCAGGCATTCGCCCGCGAAGAAGCCAAGCACCTGTGCGGCGCGGGTCGCCTCGCCGATGCCCTCGGCAAGCGTCTTGCCCTCTTCGCGCGACAGGATGCGGCCCAGCTCGTCGACGCGGGCGAAGACCTCGTCCGAGGCGCGTTTCAGGATGTCATGGCGCAGTTGCGGGGTGCTGCGCGACCAGGCCGGAAAGGCCGCGCGGGCCGCGGCGACGGCGTGGTCCACATCGCCCGCACCGCCGCGGGTGAATTCGCCGATCACGTCATCGGTGTCCGAAGGGTTGATATTGCGCGCAGCCTCAGGGCCTTCACGCCATTCGCCGCCGATATGGTTCCCGAAGATCATGTCCTGTTTCTTTCCGCATCACGTCATGTAGAGGCCGCCGGCGACATCGACCGTCTGCCCGGTAACGAAGCTCGATTCCGCCGAGGTCAGCCACAGCGCCACATCGGCAACCTCGTCGGGCTGGCCAAGCCGCGCCAGCGGCGTCAGGCGGACCTGATCGGCGTTGATCTCGGGGGCGACGCCGCGCACCATCGGCGTTTCGATGCGCCCCGGCGCAAGCGCGTTCACGCGAATGCCGCTGGGGCCAAGCTCGGCGGCCAGATGCTTGGTGAAGCCGATGATCGCCGATTTGGTCGCGGCATAATGGCAGGCTACGATGGGCGAATAGGTCTTGCCCGCAACCGAGGATGTATTGACGATCCAGCCCCGCCCGGCCGTGCGCATGGCCGGCGTCAGAAGGCGGATCGTGTTGAAGGTGCCGGTCAGGTTCACGTCGACGACCCGGCGCCATTCGGCCGGGTCCAGTTCCCAGACCTTGTGGGCCACACCCTGATGCTTGGGCGAGATGCCGGCATTGTTGATCACCGTATCGAAAGCGCCGCCCATCGCCTTGTCCGCCTTTGCCACGGCCGCTTCCAGCGCCGCATAATCCGAGACATCCACCGTCAGGCCGACGGCGCGGCCCCGCCCGGCGGCATTGATTTCGGCTACGGCGCGCGCGACATCCTCTTCGCGCAGGTCGGCCACGCCGACGGTTGCGCCGCGCGCGGCGAAGCCCTGCGCAATCGCGCGCCCGATGCCGTTTGCCGCCCCGGTCACAAGCACCCGGCGGCCCGCATGGCTGTCGCGCGCAGCAATTTCGGCGGGATTGATTTCGCGTTCGGTCATTGCTCAGATCCCCAGATAGGCTTGTCGCACATGGTCATCGCTCAGCAGCGCCTCGGCGGTATCCGTGAGGACGATCGAGCCGTTCTCAAGGACATAGCCCCGGTCGGCGGCCTTGAGCGTGGTGAAGACGTTCTGTTCCACGATCAGCACGGTGGCGCCGGCGGCGACGATCTTGCCGATCGCCTCGAAGACCTGCGCCACCACGATCGGGGCAAGCCCCAGCGAGGGCTCGTCGAACATCAGAAGCTTCGGCCGCGCCATCATGCCCCGCGCGATGGCCACCATCTGCTGCTCTCCACCCGACAGCGAGGAGGCATGCTGATCAAGCCTCTCGCGGATGCGCGGGAACAGCTCCATCACATGGTCCATCGTTTCGTGCTGCTGTGCCCGCGCGCCCCGGCGATAGGCTCCCATCATGAGATTCTCGCGGACCGTCATGTCGGGGAACAGCTGGCGCCCCTCGGGGATCAGGGTGATGCCCAGATCCACGATCTCGTGGGCGGGCAGGCTGGTGATGTCCTGCCCCTCGAAGGTCACGCGCCCCGAGGTCGGCTTGATCAGCCCCGCGATGGTGCGCAACGTCGTGGTCTTGCCCGCACCGTTGGCGCCGACGATCGTGACCACCTCGCCGGCCTGAACATCCAGGGTCACGCCGTTCAAGATCGTGGTGGCGCCATAGCCGGCATCGACCCCCTCAATGCTGAGCATGGACAAAATCCTTTCCAAGATAAGCTTCGATCACATGGGGGTCGCGCACCACGTCCTGCGGCTTGCCCTCGGCGATGATTTCGCCCGAGTTCAGCACGATCACGCGATCGGAAAGCGACATCACCGCCTGCATCACATGCTCGATCGCAATGATGCTTACGCCGGTGTCACGGATCGACAGCATCAGGTCGATGGCGCGGCGCACATCGGTCTGGTTGATGCCGGCCATCACCTCGTCCAGCAACAGGATGCGCGGCTCCATCGCCATGACGCGCGCCACCTCAAGGCGTTTCAGCCCGCCGATGGTCAGCCCGCGCGCCTCGGCGTCAAGCCAGGGGCCAAGCCCCATCCGGTGCGCGGTTTCGCGTGCCGCCTCGCGCGCGTCATGCACGTCGTGGTGGCGATAGAAGGCGCCGACCATGATGTTCTCCTCGACCGTCATGGCGGCGAAGGGTTGCACGATCTGAAAGGTCCGGCCCACGCCAAGCGCCGCGAAATCGGCCGGAGAGGTGGGCGCCTGGAACCGGCCCTCGCGGTCAAGCACCGAAACGCTGCCACTGTCGGCCTGAAGGAAGCCCGAGATCATGTTGAACACGGTCGTCTTGCCCGCGCCGTTCGGACCGATCAGGCCGAGGATCTCGCCCTCGCGCAGAGAGAAGCTGACATCGTTGGTCACATGCAGACCGCCGAAGTGCTTTTGCAGGTTCTCGACCCGCATCACTTCCTGTCCGATCGGCGGCCGCTCGGCGGCGCGGGGGGCGGCCGCGACCGGTGCCGCCTGAACCACCTTGGGATCCTGGCTCGCCTTCGGCGCGGTGAAGCGTTGCAGCGCGCCCATCAGCCCGTTGGGGAAGAACAGCACCGCCATGACCAGCACCAAACCGTAGACGAAACCGTGCAGGCCAAGCGCCTCGGCCCCCAGCATGCCACGGGCGAATTCGGTCAGCGGAACCAGAAGCACGGCGCCCAGAAGCGGGCCGTAGACCGTACCGATCCCGCCGATCAGCGCGAACATCGCGATCTGGATCGAGAACGGCAGCGAGAACATGGCAGCCGGTTCGATGAAGGTCAGATACATCGCATGGAAGGTGCCAAGCATCGCCGCAAGCGCCGCGGAAACCGCAACGGCGGTCAGCCGCACCTTCACCGTCTGGACACCGGCGGCACGGGCGGCGGATTCACGTTCGCGCGTGGCGACCAGATAGAAGCCCAGCCGGTGGCTGCGGATCACCTGCGCGACGATCAGGCAGACCAGCATCATCCCGAAGGCGATGATCAGCGCGGGCAGGCGTTCGCGGAAGACCATCCACTCCCACCCAAGCTTGAGCTGGATCATCATGCCCATGGCGCCGCCCGTCAGGTCGCGGAAATGCAGCGCAAGCACGCGGAACACCTCAAGGAAGGCGATGGTCGCAAGTGCGAAGAACGGCCCGTGCAGGCGAAAGCAGGGATAGCTGATAACGATGGCCACTACCGCCGCGATCGCGGCGCCCACGAACATGCCGAACCAGGGGCTGATCCCCATGTTCATCAGGATGACCCCGGCATAGCCGCCGATCCCGTAGAAGATGGCATGGCCAAGCGACAGCTGCCCGGCATAGCCGCCGACGATGTTCCACGCCGTCGACAGGCCCGCAAACAGGCAGATCGTGATGAAGACGTGATAGACGAATTCGTCGCCGATCAGGACGGGGGTGATGAACAGGCCGGCAAGCAGCGCGACAAGGCCCATGGCGGCGGGCGTCAGGCGCCGGATGGCGGGAAGGGTGGGAGAAAAGGTCACGGGCATCCTCGCTCAGCTGATATGGGACAGTTTCACGCGCGTTCCGAAAAGCCCGGACGGCCTGAGGATCAGGATGATCAGGAACACGCCGAAGACCACGGCCTCGCGCAGATCCGATCCGATGTAGAAGCCCGCCAATGCGTCGATCAGGCCGATGAGCATCGCGCCAACGAAGGCCCCCGGAATCGAGCCGAGCCCGCCCAGAACGACGACGACGAAGGCGGTCAGCACGAAATAGGTGCCGATCGTGCTCGATGTCGGGTAAAGCGGCGCGATCAGCGAGGATGCCAGCCCGACGCAGGCAGCGCCGATGCCGAAGCTGAGAACATAGATCCAGTTGGCGTTGATGCCCATCAGCTGCGCCGCGGCGCGGTTCTGCGCCACCGCGCGGATCGCACGGCCCGTCTGGGTGCGGTGCAGGAACAGCTCCAGCCCGACGACAAGCAGCGCGGCGCACAGGAAGATGTAGATCTGCCCCTCGAGCACCCGCACCGGGCCGATATCGACCGGCGTGCGCAGCCCCGAGGTCGGGGTGTTCGCGATATCCGCGCCGTAAAGCAGAAGCGCAAGGTTGATCATCGCGGTGGAAAGGCCGACGGTTGCGAAGATCTGCACATGGTCGTCGCGCGCCGAAAGAAGCGGCTGGATCAGCAGCCGCTGGGTCAGCGCCCCCAGAACGAACAATGCGGGCGCAACCACGACAACGCTGGCATAGGGATGCAGCCCAAGCTTCGTCGTGATCAGGTAGGTCAGGAACATCCCTGCCATCAGGAACTCGCCATGGGCGAAGTTCACCACTTTGATAATGCCGAAGATCAGCGTGAGGCCGATACTGATGATGGCGAAAAGACCGCCAAGCATCAGCCCGTTGGCCACGACCTGGAGAAAGGTTTCCATGATGCCTCGCAACTGGACAGGGACGGTCCGGGCGGGGCGCGAATGCCCCGCCCGGAGATGGGAAGGTTACTGCGCGAAACGCATCTCGGCGGCGGCGGCCGCTTCGGGATAGACGGTGACAAGCCGGCCATCCTGCCATTGCATCCCCATCATCGACGCGCGGTCGTTCTGGTTGCCCGCGCCGAACTGCACGCCATACCCGGCCGCCGTGGCGCCCTGCGGGATGTCGATCGCCGAGACAGAGGCGACGATGGCGTCGGGTTCGAAGCTGCCGGCCCCGTCGATCGCCTTCAGAACCGCCATGGCGCCCACATAGTTGTTGAGCGAATGGCCCGAACGGGGTTCCTCGTTGTATTTGGCCTTGTAGGCCGCGACAAAGGCTTCAAGGCCCGGCGTGAACTCGGTGTTGACGGCATATTGCGTGAAGTCGGCATCCAGAACGCCTTCGATCACATCCGAACCGACGGCCTCGGCGGTGGGCAGCATCGAATAGCCGCCGCCGCCGCCGATGATCGCGGCAGGCTTGAAGCCGGCCTCGTTCGCCTGTTGCAGGAACAGCACCGAGTCATTCTGATACGAGGTTTGCAGAACGATATCGACTTCGCGCTGCTTCAGGTCCAGCACGATCGAGGACATGTCGACGGTTGCCGCCGGATAGCCCTGGGTCGTGACGATGTTCAGCCCGGCTTCCTCGCCATAGCGCTTCTGGTGGCCGGCCACCGAGGTGCCATAGCTCGAATCCTCGTGGATGATGCCGATCTTGAGATCCTTGGGATCCTTGCCCAGACCGGGTGCAACCTTCTCCACGATCATGTTGACGATCAGCTTGCCCATGTGATCCGCGGTCGGATTGGTGCGGAACAGGTATTTGAAGTCACGCGCGGTCACTTCGTCGGCCACGGCGCCAAGCTCGAAATAGGGGATACCGGCAAGCTCTGCCACTTGGCTGGCGGCGATCGAGCGCGCCGAGGAATAGGACCCGAAGATCGCCTTGACCCCGGCGACCGAAATCAGGCGGCGCGCTTCGCCGATGGCCTGGTTGTTATCGACCGCATCGCCGCGTTCCAGCACGACCTGCTCGCCCTGGACGCCGCCGGCGGCGTTGATCTCATCGACCGCGATTTCAAGGCCGCGGGCGCTTTCCTCACCCAGAAGCGCAAGCCCGCCGCTGAACGGATAGAGCGCCCCGAATTTCACCTCGGCGGCGGCTTGTCCTGCAAGAAGGGCAAGCGCAAGCGCGCTGCTGGTCATCAGTGCTGTTTTCGTCATGTCTTCCTCCCTTGGGTCGAACCCGTTTGAAATGCTTCAGTAATCAAGCGCCGCCTTGCCCTGGAAACTGGTGATCGGCGGATGGGCGCGCTCATCCGTCACCACGTCGATGACGGTCACCCCGTCACCCGAAAGCGCGGAACGCAGCGCCCCGGCGAAATCGTCGGGGGCCTCGATGCGGATACCCGAACAACCGCAGGCCCGCGCGATGTCGGCGTGATCGACGGCCTCGAAGTGGCACACATCGGTATGGTCGCCGAAAAGGCTCAGCTCGGCATGTTTCTGATAGCCCAGGATCTGGTTGTTCAGCACCACCACGACCACGGGCAGCTTCATGCGGCGCGCCGTTTCCAGCTCGCCCCAGACATGGGCGAAACCGCCATCGCCGGTCACGCAGATCACCGGCGCATCGGGACGCGCCGCCTTGGCGCCAAGCGCGAAGGGCAGCCCCCAGCCCAGCCCGGCAAGGCCCCGCGGGGTCAGGAACCGCTGGCCCGCACGGCGCGCGGTCAGCCCGTTGGCAATCCAGATCGAGGAATAGCTGGCATCGGCCACGACGATGCTGTCGGGGGTCAGGGCGGCGTCGATATCGGCCATCATGCGCTCGGGGCGCAGGGGGGCCGCATCCATCTTCACCAGACGCGCCAGATCGGCTGCGGCCGCGGCATGACCCGCGGTGATCCCGGCCTCGAGGTCCGCGCGGCGCGCCCGGGCGGCCGACAGATCGCGCGACCCGAGTGCCGCGTTCAGGGCGGCCAGCGTCGATTTCGCATCGCCCTGCAATCGCAGCGCCTCATAGTTCCGGCCGATCTCGGAAGGGTCGACGTCGAGGTGGATATAGCTCGCCCCTTCGGGATAGAGCGACCAGCTGTCGGTTCCGTTCTGATTGGTCCGGTTGCCGATCAGGAAGACCACATCCGCCTGCGTCACCAGATCACGAAGATGCGCGGTGCGGCCGCCCGGCGCCATGAAATACCCCACGACACCGACCGACAGGGGATGCGTCTCATCCACCGCGCCCTTGCCCATGACCGTTGTGGCCACCGGCAGGCCCATTTCCTGCAAGGCCGACAGCTCCGCACAAGCGCCCGAGGCATGCACCCCGCCGCCGGCAATCACGATCGGCGCGCGCGCCGCGGCCAGGACATCCGCCGCCCTTGCGATCTGCGCCGGATCGGCCACGGCCCGGTCCAGCGGGAAGTGGCCCAGTTGCGCCTGACGGCGCGCCGCGCCGGCACGCAGCTCCGGCCGGGCATCGAGCACATCGACCGGCACCAGCAGGACCGCAGGGCCACAGCGCCCACTGGCTGCCGCGGTAAAGGCCATGTCCACATAATCGTCGATACGGGCCGGATCGCTTACCCGGCGCACCCATTTCGCCACGCCCGAGAACAGCGCGAAATGGTCCAGCTCCTGAAAGGCGTTCCTGTCGGTAGCGGCGCGATGCACGTCCTGCACGATCGCCACCACCGGGATCGAGGCTTTCAGCGCCTCGGCCAGCCCGGGCACCAACAGCGTCGCGGCCGGGCCGTTCTGCCCCGTCACGACCGCCACCTTGCCCGAGACCCGCGCATAGGCATCGGCCATCGCGGCGCCTGCATTTTCCGTGCGGTATCCCACCTGACGGATGCCGTAATGCGGCGCGGCAAGGAACAGCGCCGACGGGATCGACTGGCCGAAGATCTCGGTCACGCCATGGCGCTGAAGCGCCGCCGCCATGAGGTCCGCGCCGGTCTGGTTCGTTGCGGCATTGATTTCGGTTTGCTGGGTCATTTCCCGTTTTCCTCGCGAAGCGCTTCATCGGTCATGGCAAGAACGATCTTGCCGACATGGCTGCCACCATCCATGCGGGCATGCGCGCGCGCGACTTCCTCGAAGGGGAACACGCTATCGATGACCGGCAGCGCCACGCCGCGCGCAAGAAGCGGCAGGACATGTTCTTCAAGCGCGCGCGCCAGCCGCGCCTTCATCTCGACCGGGCGCGCCCGCAGGGTCGATCCGCTCAGCGTCAGGCGCTTGAACAGCAGCGGGCCTAGATCAAGATCGGCGCGGCTGCCCTGCTGGAACGCGATCTGCGCGATCCGCCCATCCACCGCCACCAGGTCAAGATTGCGCTGGAAATAGGGCGCCCCCACCATGTCGAGGATGACATCGGGCCCCTTGCCGCCGGTCAGTTGGCGCGCCTCGGCCACGAAATCCTGCGTGCGGTAATTGATCGCGTGATCCGCGCCGATCCGCAGGCTGGCCGCGCATTTCTCATCGGTGCCTGCGGTGGCGATGACATGCGCACCCCGCGCCCTGGCAAGCTGGATCGCGGTGGAGCCGATCCCGGACGTGCCGCCATGCACCAGCAAGGTCTCGCCCGCGCGCAATGCGGCGCGCTCGAAGACATTGCTCCAGACGGTGAAGTAGGTTTCGGGCACCGCCCCCGCCTGAATGAAGCCCATCGTGTCGGGAATGGCGATGGCGATGTCCTGATGCACGATGGCATGTTCGGCATAGGCGCCCGAGGCCACCAGCGCCATCACCCGTGCCCCCGGCGCGAAGCGCGTGACATCGCGGCCCACGGCCTCGACAACGCCCGCAAGCTCAAGGCCCAGCACATCGCTTGCGCCGGGCGGCGGCGGATAGTTGCCCTGGCGCTGCATGACATCGGGGCGGTTCACCCCGGCTGCATGAACGCGCACCACGATCTCGTCCGGGCCCGGCGCGGGCAGGCTGCGCTCCGTGATGCGAAAAACCTCCGGGCCGCCTGCGCCCTCGGCAATCACCGCGCGTGTCTTGTCAGTCATGCGACACCCTCATCCTGTTCGTTTCCCGGAAGCAGCAGAACCTTTACCGCGGCGCGCTCGCGCGCGATTCCGAAGGCCTGCGGCGCATCGGACAGCGAGGCACGATGCGAAATCATGAAGCGCAGCACGGCACCATGGCGCGCCAGAAGCCCGATCGCTTCCCGAAACGCGCGCGCGGTCGTATCATGGGCCCCACGCAACTGCTTTTTTTCCCGCACAAGGCGGATCAGATCGAGTTCACATACGGATTTATGGATACCCGCCACGACCAGAATGCCCCGGGGCCGAAGCGCGGCAAGCCCCTCGTTCACAGCCGGAGCGTGGCCAGTGGCCTCGATCACCTTGTCGGCCGCGGCACCGAATATGCGGGCAACGGCCTGCCCCAAGCCTTCCTGCGCAAGATCGACAGTGTTTTCGAGACCCAGTTGCCGCGCGCAACCCAGCCGCGGGGCATCATCGAACCCGGCGAGAAGAACCCGGGCACCGCGCTGCTGCGCGACCCATGCCGCCGCGAGGCCGATGGGCCCCGGCCCCAGAACCACGACCGCCTCGCCCGATGCCACATCGGCAAGGTCCACCGCGTTGACGGCAACCGCCAACGGCTCGGCCAATGCCGCAAGATCGAGCGGCAGATCGTCGGGGATCGGAAAGCAGTTTGCCGCGGGCACATCGGCGAACTGGCAGAATGCGCCGTCGCGGTGCAGGCCGATCACCGTGCGGTTGGAGCATTCATCGGGACGGCCGGCCCGGCAGCCCGCGCAGGACCCGCAGGGCACGGTCGGCCAGCAGGTCACGCGGTCGCCGCAGCCGAGCGCCCCGGCCCCCATTCCGACGGCCGTCACCACGCCCGCGAATTCGTGGCCAAGTGTCAGCGGAAGCAGGCGTGCCATGAACTCGTAGCCGGGTGTCCAGTCATAGGCGTGCAGATCGCTGCCGCAGATGCCCGTCGCGGCAATGCGCAGGCGCACGAACCCCTCGGCCGGCGGTGCGGCGGGTTCCGGCAATTCGACAAGCTCGGCACCAAAGCCGGCCTGAACCTTGCGCAGCGCAAGCATGATAATTCTCCTCCGCCGGATGCCGCCCTCCCGACGTTGCGTCGGCTCCTCCGAGATGCGGCTTCCAAATCTTGTGTAATATGTTATTTGTTATAACACAAACGTCAACAGGGTTCCTCGAATGACCGAAAGAAGCGCGCGGATTGCAAAAATTGATGCAAAAACAGATGCTTGGGTTCGACCAATCGTCAAGGAGAACCTGAGCGACCAGGCCTATGCCGAATTACGCGCCGCCCTGATGCGCGGCCATTTGAAACCCGGGGATCAGCTTCCCCTTCGCCCGTTGTCAGAGCGATTCGGCATCAGCGCCACCCCGATGCGTGAGGCCCTGACCCGCCTTGTGGTCGAGCGTGCCCTGGTGCTGGATGCGCGCGGAACTGTTACCGTGCCCCGGCTGACCCGCGACCAGCTTCTTGAGATCCGCTCGATCCGGGTGGATCTGGAAGGGCGCTGCGCCGAAGAGGCCGCGCGCAGCGCGACGGCGGCGCAGATCGCGGAACTTTCCGGGATCCATGACGAAATCATCGCCGCGCAGCGAAACCAGGATTTCCGGGCCGCGGTCGACCTGAACACCCAGTTCCATCTGGAACTGTGCCGGATTTCCGGCCTTCCGATCACATGTGAACTGGTCGAAGGCCTGTGGGTGCGCTGCGGCCCGATCCTGACGCATCTTTACGATTCCGGCGTTCCGGAAGGGTGGGATCCGCATCCGCATGTCCGCATCATCCGGGCGCTCGGCGCACAAGACCCCGCCGAGGCACGGCGCGCCATTCAGTATGACATCGAGAACGGCGGGCAAGGCCTGCTTGATTACGTCTCAAGCTGACCCGCCGCGCCGAAGGCCGGGGACGGCACCACGGGAAAGGACCGCATTCGCAGGCCGCGCGATCACGGCCCTATGCGGGGAAAATGCGCGGCAGCGTGCGGCATGTCGGAGGTTGGTGACCCCGGCAGGATTTGAACCTGCAACCTGCCCCTTAGGAGGGGGCTGCTCTATCCAGTTGAGCCACGGGGCCGTGGCCCCCTTATCGCGGGCAATGCGGGATCGTGCAACTGCAATGAAAAGGAGGAGCGTTTTTGGCCCACGGCTCCTCCTCTCCGTTCCGCTGCGCCGCGTCACGGCGGTGGCGGGCGCAATGGACAGGTTCGGGCGACAATCTTTCATTGCGACAGCGTATTGCTGCCCGTTACCGCTAACATAAATCGGGCACGGCGCTTGCACAAGCGAAACCTTTGGCGCTAATCATTGGGAAAGCTCCACAGAAAGGTGCCCCGCGTGAGCCACTCTCCCGCAGATCCCCGCCGCGCTTTGACCCTGCGGGATGTTTCCGAAGCCTCCGGCGTGTCCGAGATGACGGTCAGCCGCGTGCTGCGCAATCGCGGCGATGTCTCGGACGCCACGCGCGAAAAGGTGCTCGAGGCCGCCCGCACGCTTGGCTATGTTCCCAACAAGATCGCGGGGGCGCTTGCGTCGCAGCGGGTGAACCTTGTGGGGGTGATCATCCCCTCGCTGTCGAACCTCGTCTTTCCCGAGGTTCTGTCGGGCATCTCGAAAGAGCTGGAGGATACCGGGCTGCAACCCGTCATCGGCGTCACCAGCTATTCGCCGGAAAAGGAGGAAAGTGTCCTTTACGAGATGCTGTCCTGGCGGCCCTCGGGGCTGATCATCGCGGGGCTGGACCATACCGCCGCCGCGCGCACCATGCTGGAGAATGCGGGCATCCCGATCGTCGAGATCATGGATGTGGACGGCAAGGGCGTCGACAGCGTCGTCGGCATCTCGCACCGCCGCGCCGGGCTGCACATGGCCGAGGCGATCGTCGCGGCCGGCTATCGCAAGATCGGCTTTCTGGGCACCAAGGTCACGCAGGACTATCGCGCGCAGAAGCGGCTTGACGGGTTCAAGGAGGGACTGGCTGCGGCCGGACTTTCGCTGTCCGACGAGGAATATTATTCCGGCGGCTCGGCGCTTCTGAAGGGGCGCGAGATGACGGAAGCCATCCTCAAACGCTCACCCGATCTCGATTTCCTATATTATTCCAACGACATGATCGGTGCTGGCGGGCTTTTGTGGTGCCTTGAGCACGGCTATGACGTGCCCGACCGGATCGGGCTTGCGGGCTTCAACGGTGTCGATCTGCTGGACGGCCTTCCGCGCCGCCTGGCCACGATGGACGCCTGCCGGCGCGAGATCGGCGCCCGCGCCGCACAGATCATCAGCGGGCGCGGCCAGTCCGGCCAGATCGGCGGCGAGGTGATCGAGCTGGAACCCGTGCTGCAACTGGGCGACACGATCCGCAAGGCGTAGATCAGCCCTTGGCACCCCAGCTGATCGAGGCATGCTGGCGGGTGTAGAACTCGCCCATGAGCCCGATCATCAGCAGCGCCAGCCCGACATAGACGGGATAGCTGACCGACGAGAAATGCGGGTTGTAGTTGATGAAGGTATAGCCGCGCGCCTGGTCGATGACATGGAAAAGCGGGTTCCAGTCGAACAGCACCAGCATGCTTTTGGGCAGCGTATTGGCTAGAAACATCTTGCCCGAGGCGATCATGTTGACCCGGCTGTAAAGCGTCTGGGCGATGCCCACGAAGCCCGGCGCCCAGGGCTTCGCGGCCAGGAAGACCATCCCCAGCGCCACCCCCGTGAACCAGGCCAGAAGGATCATCCCCAAGGCCCCCACCGGGTTGTAGATCTGGATCGGGTTGATCGCGGCGTGATAGATGAACAGCACCACGGCGATGGACAGAAGCTGGATGTAAAGCGCCCCCAGCGCGGCCGACCCGATGGAGATGGCAGTGGTCATCGGGGCGTGCTTCATCATCGCCGAGGTCGGCCCTTCGGAGCCGAAGACCGCGCCCATGGATTTCGTATGGGTCATGAACATGAAGATCCCGCTCATCAGGTAAAGCAGGAAATCGCCGCGCACCGAGCTTCCGCGCAGGCCGAGAACGTCGAACATGACGTAGAAGGTGACCACCAGCATCGCGGTCTGCGTCATGTTGATCAGAAGGCCGATGACGGCGTGGCCATGCGTCTTGCGGATCGAGCGGACGGTGGAATGAAAGATCAGCTCTGCCAGCGTGAAGGCGGAAACGATCGTGCTCTTGCTGCGCTCTGGCCTGAACATGCCGGTATGATTCCGCCGAAAGGGTGCCCGATGGGCGATTGTCGCCCGGAAACCTTGCCGTTCCCTTGATGGGCGATCATAAGGTGGGAATGTCGTTGTTGCAATCTGCCGCCCGCCGACCGGGCAGAGGAGGATAAGATGGATATGGACCGCCTCGTGATCGTGATGCGCCGGCTGGCGCTTCAGGCCGGCGCGCGGATCATGCAGATCTATCAGTCCGACGATTTCGACGTGCGCACCAAGGCCGATGCCAGCCCCGTGACCGAGGCGGACGAGGCGGCGGATGCGCTGATCTCGGAAGGGCTGGCCGAGGCTTTCCCGCAGGTCGACCTGGTGACCGAGGAACAGGCGGCAAGCCACGCGGTCGAAAGCCGGGCCTTCCTGATCGTCGATCCTCTGGACGGCACCAAGGAGTTCGTCCAGAGGCGGGGCGATTTCACCGTCAACATCGCCTATGTCGAGGACGGCGTGCCGCTGCGCGGCGTCGTCTATGCCCCGGCAAGGGGGCGGCTTTTCTATACGCTGGCCGATGGCCGCTCGGTCGAGGAGACCGGCCCCTTCCTGCCTGACGTCATCGGCGAACAGAAACCGATCACCGTCTCGGTGCCCGACAATCGCGGGCTGATGATCGTGGCGTCGAAATCGCATCGAGATGCGGCGACCGATGCCTATATCGCCCAATATGCCGCGCGGGACATGACCTCGGCGGGCTCGTCGCTGAAATTCTGCCTTGTCGCCACGGGCGAGGCCGATCTTTACCCGCGGCTGGGGCGCACGATGGAATGGGACACGGCGGCGGGCGATGCCGTCCTGCGGGGCGCCGGGGGGCAGATGGTGCGCTTTGACGACCATACGCCCTTCACCTATGGCAAACCGGGTTTCGAGAACCCCTTCTTCATCGCCTATGCCCCGGGCGTGCTTCTGGTGAAATAATGTCCGTTCTGATCGTCATTCCCGCCCGCTACGCCTCGACCCGCTATCCCGCGAAACCGCTGGTGGCCCTGACCGGGGCAAGCGGCCAGTCGAAAACCCTGATCCGCCGCAGCTGGGATGCGGCAATCGCGGTAAAGGGGGTCGACCGGGTCGTCGTCGCAACCGATGATGCGCGCATCCGCGACGAGGCCGAAAGTTTCGGCGCCGAGGTCGTGATGACCTCGGAAGCGTGTCAGAACGGCACCGAACGCTGCGCCGAGGCGCTGGAGAATCTGGGCAGCAAGGCCGAGATCGTGGTCAACCTGCAAGGCGATGCCCCGCTGACGCCCGCCTGGTTCATCGAGGATCTGGTGCAGGGCCTGCGCGACAACCCCTGGGCCGAACTTGCCACCCCGGTTCTGCGCTGCGAGGGCGAGACGCTGGCCTCGCTGCGCGAGGATCGCCACCACGGCCGTGTCGGGGGCACCACGGCGGTTTTCGGGGCGGGGAACCGCGCGCTCTATTTCTCCAAGGAAGTCATCCCCTACACCTCGTCCAGCTATCTTGCGCATGAGCCGACGCCGGTCTTCCATCACGTCGGGGTCTATGCCTACCGCCCCGGCACGCTCAGCGCCTATCCCTCCTGGCCCGTGGGCCCGCTGGAGCGGCTGGAAGGGCTGGAGCAGCTGCGGTTCCTGGAAAACGGCCGCGCGGTCCTTTGCGTCGAGGTCGAGGCCCGTGGGCGCCAGTTCTGGGAGCTGAATAACCCCTCCGACGTGGCCCGGATCGAGGGGATGATGGCCGAGATGGGGCTGGACTAGCCTGGCTGCGCCCGCTCGGCGGTGCACCGCCGATAAAATACGCGTCAGGTAGAAATTTTGCCGCAATTTCCCAATATACGGGGCGCGTGCCGGATGCCACAACTTGAGTCGGGGTCGTCTGGCGGCGTATTCTGCCCCGAATTTGCAGTGACCGGGACGCGGCTCCCGGGAATAGAAGGTGAATGATGAAACGCAAGGTCACGAAAGCGATCTTTCCGGTCGCGGGGCTTGGCACCCGCTTCCTGCCTGCCACGAAGTCGATTCCGAAAGAAATCATGACCCTCGTGGACCGTCCGCTTATCCAGTATGCGATCGACGAGGCGCGGGCCGCCGGCATTCAGGAGTTCATCTTCGTCACCTCGCGCGGCAAATCCGCGCTTGAGGATTACTTCGACAATGCGCCCGAGCTCGAAAGTTCGCTGCGCAAAAGCGGCAAGACCGCATTGCTCGAAACGCTGAAGGCCACCGATATGGATTCGGGGGCAATCGCCTATCTGCGGCAGAACCGCCCCCTGGGCCTGGGGCATGCGGTCTGGTGCGCGCGCCGCCTTGTGGGCGATGACCCCTTTGCCGTCATCCTGACCGATGACGTGATCGCGGCGGAAAAGCCCTGCCTGCAACAGATGATCGAGGCCTATGAGGAAACCGGCGGCAACATGGTGGCCACCATGGAAGTCCCGCCCGAGAAGGCCTCGGCCTACGGGATCCTCGACATCAAGGAAGACATGGGCGCGATCGTGTCCGCCAAGGGCATGGTCGAAAAGCCGAAGGCCGAGGACGCCCCCTCGAACCTTGCGGTGATCGGGCGCTATATCCTTTCGCCCAACATCATGGGCCATCTGAACCGCAAGAAAACCGGTGCCGGCGGCGAAATCCAGCTGACCGATGCCATCGCGCAAGAGATCGAAAACGGCGAACCCGTCTATGGCTATCGCTTCCGCGGGCAGCGCTTCGACTGCGGCTCGAAGGCGGGCTTCCTGCAGGCCACCGTGGCGTTCGGCCTTGCCCGCGAAGAGCTGCGCGACGAGTTCCGCGAATATCTGGGCGATATCGCTGCGATGCATAAGGCGGCCGAATAACTCACCGGTGACAGCCCCGTGCCGATCTTGGGCCGGACGCGCGTGTCAAAACGCCGTCCGGCCCTTTTCATGATGAACCCGGCCGCCTCGGCGCCTATGTACGGGCCAACGCAGGGAACTATCCGCGGATCGAAAACAGGGCCCATGACCGAACGCATATCGCCATGGCAGACATACCGGCTGCGACTGAAGCGCCGCAGGCTGCTGTGGCGCGCCATCCGGTCGCGCCACAGCCTGACGCCCTTGGCCATGCGCACCGGCCACATCCGTAAGGATGACATCCTGTGTTTCGCCACCATGCGCAACGAAATGGCGCGCCTGCCGTTCTTTCTGGCCCATCACCGCAGGCTGGGCGTCGCGCAGTTCCTGATCGTCGACAACGAAAGCACCGACGGCACGGCCGATTACCTTGCCGGGCAGGCCGATGTCTCGCTCTGGTCGACGCCGCGCAGCTATCGCGCCGCGCGCTTCGGGATGGACTGGGTGAACTGGCTTTTGCTGCGCCACGGGCATGGCCACTGGTGCCTGACCCTCGATGCGGACGAGCTGCTGATCTATCCCGGCCACGAAACCCGCCGCCTGCCCGAACTGACCCGCTGGCTTGAGGCGCGGGGGGCCGAAACGATGGCCGCGATGATGCTGGACATCTACCCCAAGGGGCCGCTTTCGGGGGCAATCTGCGCGCCGGGGCAGGATCCGCGCGAAGCGCTTGGCTGGTTCGATGCCACGGGCTACGGCTGGCAGCGGCAGCCGCGCCACGGCAACATCTCGATCCGCGGCGGTGTGCGCGAGCGCGTCTTTTTCGCCGATTGCCCCGAACATTCGCCCCATCTGCACAAGACCCCGCTGATCCGCTGGAGCCGCCGCTACGCCTATGCAAGCTCGACCCATCTGGCGCTGCCGCGGCGGCTTAATCGCGGGTTCGACGCCCGGCTGAACCTGCCCACCGGGCTTTTGCTGCATACGAAGTTCCTGGATGTCGTGATCGGAAAATCGCGCGAGGAAAAGCACCGGGCCGAGCATTTCACCCATCCGGGCCGCTACCACGGCTATTACGACGACATCATCGCCGACCCGGATCTGTGGTCGCCGGATTCGCTGCCGGTCGGGGATGCGCAAGACTTTGAAAGGCTTGGCCTGATGACGCGCGGCCACTGGCCCGCGACAGGGTGAAGCCCCTGGGTAAAGTTCTGTTTACGGAACCTCGTGAAAACTATATTTTGCCGGAAATTCGCCAGAAATACGGATCAAAGGCCAGATCTGGTGCGATGCTCTGGCCAGAGCCGAAACCACGCATGCGCAGGACGACCGGGGCAGGAACCACCGAAGAGGTCAGACAGGCTTGAGCTTGATGCAATCATATCGCCTGCGCTTGCGCCGCAAGCGGCTTTTGATCCGCGCCTTTCGCAAGCGGCGCGAATTGCGGGCGATTTCCGATCGCACCGGCCAGATCCGCCCATCGGATATCCTTGTCTTCTGCACCGCCCGGAACGAACGCATCCGCCTGCCCTATTTCCTGCGCTACTACCGCGATCTTGGGGTCCGGCACTTCCTTTTCGTCGATAACGGCTCGGATGACGGGTCCGCCGAATATCTTGCCGCGCAGTCCGACGTTTCGGTCTGGCGCACCACGGCAAGCTACCGGCGGGCGCGCTTCGGGATGGACTGGCTTAACCATCTTTTGCGCAAATACGGCACCGGGCACTGGACGCTGACCGTCGACCCCGACGAATTCCTTGTCTTCCCGTTTTGCGACACGCGCCCGATCAACGCGCTGACCGACTGGCTGGACACCTACGAATTGCGCGCCTTTCCAGCAATGCTTCTGGACATGTATCCCAAGGGGCCGATCGACCGGATACCCTATGCCGAGGGGCAGAACCCCTTCGAGATCGCCTGCTGGTTCGATGCGGGCAACTACACGATTACCAAGAACCAGCAGATGCGGAACCTGTGGATTCAAGGCGGCGTGCGCGCAAGGCTGTTCTTCGCACAGGACCCCGCGGCGGCGCCCTCGCTCAACAAGATCCCGCTGGTGCGGTGGGAACGTTCGTTCGCCTATGCCTCCTCGACGCATATGCTGCTGCCGCGCGGGCTCAACATCACCTATGACGAAATCGGCGGGGAAAAGATCTCGGGCTGCTTGCTGCACGCCAAGTTCCTCAGCACGCTTGGGTCGAAGGTCGCGGAAGAGCTGCACCGCAGCCAGCATTATGCGGGATCGCGCGAATACCACGCCTATGCTGAAAAATTGTCGGATGACGCCGATATGTGGTGCAAGTGGTCCGAGAAATACATCAACTGGAGGCAGTTGGAGATCCTTGGCCTCATGTCGAAAGGAAACTGGGCGTGAGCGTCGGTTTCATCATGATGTGCCACACGGCCCTGCACCGCGCCGAACAGGTCGCACGGTTCTGGGCCACGAATGGCGCGCCGGTTGTGATCCATGTCGACCGGCGGGTCGGGCGCAAGGCGTTCGGCGGGCTTTGCACGGCGCTTGCCGACCTGCCCAATGTCTCCTTCTGCCAGCGGTTCAAATGCGACTGGGGCACCTGGTCGCTTGTGCAGGCCGCGCAGGCGGGCGCCGAGCAGATGCTGGCCCGCCACCCCGGGGTGCGGCATGTGATGCTGGCCTCCGGGTCGTGCCTTCCGTTGCGTCCGGTGCAGGAGCTGGTCGAATATCTCGATGCCCGGCCACAGACCGATTTCATCGAAAGCGTGACCACCGCCGAAGTGGGCTGGACCGTGGGCGGCATCAACATGGAGCGTTTCACCCTGCGCTTCCCGTTTTCCTGGAAGCGCAGGCGGCGCCTGTTCGACAGCTGGACCAACCTGCAACGCCGCCTTGGCGTGCGCCGCCGCATTCCCGCCGGGATCGAGCCGCATCTGGGCAGCCAGTGGTGGTGCCTGACCCGCCAGACCCTGAGCGCGATCCTCCAGGACCCCCGGCGGGCCGAGTTCGACCGTTATTTCCGCAAGGTCTGGATCCCCGACGAAAGCTATTTCCAGACCCTCGCACGCCGCTTCAGCACCGCGATCGAAAGCCGCTCCCTGACGGTGGCGAAATTCGGCTATCAGGGCAAACCTCATGTCTTCTATGACGACCATCTTCAGCTTCTGCGCCGCTCAGATTGCTTCGTGGCGCGCAAGATCTGGCACAATGCCGATCGCCTCTATGACACGTTCCTCACGCCGCGCGAGCCGCAAAGACCGCTGGCCGAACCGAAACCGGTCAAGATCGACCGGCTGTTCGCGCAGGCCGCCGACCGCCGCATGAAGGGCCGCCCCGGGCTTTACATGCAAAGCCGCTACCCCTGGCAAGACCGCGAGAACGGCAAGACCTCGGCGCCCTATTCGGTCTTTCAGGGCTTTTCGGATCTGTTCGAGAATTTCGATGCCTGGTTGTCACGGCATGTCGGCGCGCGCGTCCATGGCCATCTGTTTGCACCCGCACGCGCAGAATTCGCAGCAGGTGAGACCTTGTTCAGCGGGTGCCTGACCGACAGCCCGGCACTGCGCGACTATAATCCGAAATCCTTCCTGACCAGCCTGATCTGGAACGCCCGCGGCGAACGGCAGTGCTTCATGTTCAGCCCGCGCGAGACGCAGGCGCTCAACTGGTTCACCGCCACCGATCCCAATGCGCAGATCTCGGTGATTTCGGGGGCCTGGGCGGTCACGCTGTTTCGCCAGAACCGCAATTTCGGCGACATCCGGCGCGATGCTGCGCAGTTGCAGCAGATCGAGACCGAGCATCTCAAGATCCTGCAGTCCATGTATGTGAAGGCGCGAGTCCGGATCTGGACCATGGCCGATTTCATCGAAAACCCGATGGAGCCATTGCAGAACATCATCGACGAGATTTCGCCGCGCGCCACACGGCGCCTGACCGAGGTGCCGCGCATGGTCGACCTGAGCGGCTTTGGCCAGTTCCTTCAGAACCTCAAGAACCAGGGCATGCAACCCCGCCTCATGGGCGAGTTTCCGGTGGATACCCCTGCTGCACCGCAGACTGCCACGCGTGGCCGTCCCTATATCGTGAAGTGAAGCCATGGCGCAGTTTGACCGTTTCGTCGTGTTCGCCGAAATGCGCACCGGCTCGAACCTTCTCGAATCCGCACTCAACCGGCTGGCCGGCGTGCAGTGCCATGGCGAAGCGTTCAACCCTGCACTGATCGGCTACCCCAAGCGCGAAACGCTTCTGGACATGACCCGCGCCGCGCGGGACGCGGACCCCCTTGCGCTGTGGCAGCGGATCGGGGCGGCGCCGGGCCTGAATGGCTGCCGCTATTTCCACGATCACGATCCGCGCGTCCTGTCCGCGATGCTGGACGATCCGTGCTGCGCCAAGGTGATCCTGACGCGTAATCCGCTGGACAGCTATGTCAGCCTGAAGATCGCGCGCGCCACCGGGCAGTGGAAGCTGGGCGACGGGCGCGACCGGCGCGAGGCGCGCGCAAGTTTCGACGCAGAGGAATTCGACCATCACCTTGCCACCCTTCAGGACTTCCAGCTGCGC
This sequence comes from Rhodobacter maritimus, assembly GCF_058747975.1. NCBI lineage: Bacteria > Pseudomonadati > Pseudomonadota > Alphaproteobacteria > Rhodobacterales > Rhodobacter > Rhodobacter maritimus. The sequence continues at coordinate 3,235,764 of NZ_CM179095.1, forward strand.
CTGCTGCATGCGCTTCAGGCCTCGGGTCAGACGGCCTTCTACCTCGATTACGAGGATGTGCAGGATCTTGAGGTTCTGAATGGTCTGGCCGCGTGGCTGGGGGCCGAGGACCGGCTGAAGGCCCTTCCCGACGATCTGGTCCCGCAAAACCCCGAACCGCTGGAGCGGAAGGTGGCGAATTTCCCCGCGATGGAAACCGCGCTTGCCCGGATCGACCGCTTTAACCTGACCCGCACCCCGAATTTCGAACCCCGCCGCGGCCCCGGCGTTCCCGGCTTCATCGCCGCAAAGGACGCGGGCCTGCTTTACATGCCGATCCGTCCGGGCCCCGATGCCGCGTTGCGCGGCTGGCTGGCGCAGCTTGGCGCCGGCGGGATCGAAGAGGGCTTCACGCAAAAGACCCTGCGCCAGTGGAAGCGCCGCCATCCGGGCCATCGCAGCTTTACCGTGCTGCGCCACCCGCTGCTGCGCGCGCATCTGGCCTTTCGCGCGGTGCTTGAACGTCCCGGCATGGCCGATACCCGCGTCACCCTGCGCGCGGCCTATGGCCTGGCCCTGCCGCCCGAGGGCGAGGCTCTTGCGCCCGATGCCGAAGGCGATATCTTCCTGGCCTTCCTGCAATGGCTGAAGCCCAACCTGAACCTGCAGACGAACCTTCCCGTGCACCCGCTTTGGGCCAGCCAGTCGGCCGCGCTTCTGGGGCTGGCGCAATTCGCGGCCCCCGACCTCATCGCCCGCGAGGATCGGCTGGCTGCGGATCTGGCTGCGCTTGCCGCCATGGCCGCAACCCCGGCGCCGACCTTCGATCCGTCCGCGACCGCGCCCGATGCCTCCGCCCTTTCCGCGATCTGGCGCCCGGACATGGAAAAAGCCGCGCGTGAGGCTTACACGCGCGACTTCATGCAATTCGGTTTTTCAGACTGGAACGATCAGGCCGCCTGAACGTTCTGCGCCTCGGTCAGGACGGCATGCAACGCCGCAGGATCCGAATTTGCGCGCAGCTTGTTACAGGTTTCCGCGTTACGCATCGTGCGCGAGACCAGCGCCAGAGCCTTGAGATGCTCGACCCCCGAATCCTTGGGGGCGAAAAGCGCAAAGACCAGATCCACCGGCTGACGGTCGACCGCGTCGAACTCCAGCGGCTTTTCAAGCCGCAGGAATACGCCCACCACGTCCGAGAGCCCGTGCAGCCGCGCATGCGGCAGCGCCACACCGCGTCCCACGCCGGTCGGCCCAAGGCTTTCGCGTTCCTGCAACGCATCCACGGTCTGGGGCGCATCCAGTCCGTAGACCGAATGCGCGATTTCCGCGAGATCCTGGAAAAGACGCTTCTTGCTCGTGACATTTGCCAGCACCTTGACGGCGCTTGGCCTGAGCATTGTGGAGAGATCCATGTGTCCTGTCACTTCCGCGCCTTTTCAGGGGGCGCTCATTTGCTGTTTCGCGGGTCGATCCAGCCCACATTTCCGTCTTCGCGGCGGTGGACGACATTGACCCCGCCATGTTTCTCGTTGCGGAACACCAGCAGCGGAATTCCCGACAGCTCCATCTGCATCACCGCCTCGCCGACCGAAAGCGTGGGAACCTTGGTTTCCATCTCGGCCACGATGATCGGCGCCAGACTGCCGCCATCCGACTCTGCCTCTGCATCGTCCGCGGCGAGGACATACATGCCCGCAGGGCCGAATTCAACCGGCTCATGGCGATCACGGTGATGATCCTTCAGCCGGCGCTTGTGGCGGCGCAGCTGCTTGTCCATTTTTTCGCGGCAGGATTCGAAGGCGGCATAGATTTCGCCGGCGCGGCCATGGGCCGAGGCGGTCAGGCCAGTGGACAGGTGCACCGTCGCCTCACACAGGAACTCATGCGCGTTACGCGAAAACACCACGGTCGCATCGGTGGGGCGCTGCGAATATTTCTCGACTGTTTCACCCAGTTCCGCTTTCACATGGGTTTGCAGTGCATCGCCCACGTCAAGCTGTTTCCCGCTGATCTGGTAACGCATGGTTTCTCCTTCAGATTTGGGGCAGAAGGCCTGCAAGCTCTTGCAAGGGCCGCTGCCCGGTTAAACCGGGGGATGGCGTGAACCGCGCGGATGCAATGCCGGAGGATCGTCCGGAATCATCGGCTGCGGGCACTCTGTCGAAGGGGCGGTGTTCACGCATTTGTCTTATTTGGGAACGGATTGGCGGGGGTGTCAACGGCCATCCTTCGCCGCGATGCGGAACTTGGCCCGTCAGATGATGCGGAAATTCTGTCCAAGATAGACGCGGCGCACGTTCTCGTCGCGCACGACCTCTTCGGTGGTTCCCGACATCAGCACCTTGCCATCATGCAGGATATAGGCGCGGTCCACGATTTCCAGGGTTTCGCGCACGTTGTGATCGGTGATGAGAACCCCGATCCCGCGATCCTTGAGTTGTGCGACAAGATGCCGGATCTCGCCCACGGCGATCGGGTCGACCCCGGCGAAGGGCTCGTCCAGCAGCAGGTATTTCGGATCGGCGGCCAGGCAGCGCGCGATCTCGACCCGGCGCCGCTCGCCGCCCGACAGCGCAAGCGCGGGGGCCTGGCGCAGATGCCCGATCGAGAAATCGCCCAGCAACTCTTCCAGACGCTCGCGCCGCTTGTGCGGCTCGGGCACGGCAATCTCCAGCACCGCCATGATGTTGCCCTCGACCGTGAGGCCGCGGAAGATCGAGGCCTCTTGCGGAAGATAGCCGATTCCCATCTTGGCGCGGCGATACATCGGAAGGGCGGTCACGTCGCGCCCGTCGATCTGCACCTGCCCGGCATCCGGCCGGATCAGCCCGGCGATATTGTAAAAACAGGTGGTCTTGCCCGAGCCGTTCGGCCCCAGAAGCGCCACGACCTCGCCCCGGCGCAGCTCGACCGAGACATCGCGGATCACCGGGCGGCGGCGATAGCTTTTGCGCAGCCCCACGACAAGAAGCCCGCCATCGGCCGGCGCGAGCGAAAGTTCCGCCCCACCCTTGGCCATCAGTTGCCCCCCGGTTGCAGGATCGTGCGCACCCGGCCATCCATCTGGCCCGTGCCGCTGGACAGATCCACGGTCAGCTTCTGGCCCGACATCACATTCGCGCCCTGCGTCAGAAGCACGTTGCCCGACAGCACGATCGTGCCGCTGGTCACCTCGTAGACCGCTTCCTGCGCCTCGGCCGCCTCGGCCGCGGAGGCCAGCGTCACCCCGCCCGAGGCATGCAGCTTCTGGATTCGCGTCCGGTCGCCCTGCGCATATTCAACCCGGACATTCTGCGCCTGAAGCCGCATGTCGCCCTGCCCGATCACGACATTGCCCGAAAAGGTGGCCGACCCGTCGGCCTGATTGACCGAAAGCGTGTCCGAGGTGATCTCGACCGGGGCCGAGATATCGGCGCGGATGCCGCCAAACGCCACCTGCTGGGCCTGGGCCGCAAGACCGGAAAGAACAAGGGCAAGGACGGAAAGGCAGCTCTGGATACGCATCGGAACCTCAATTCTGCGGGTGATATACCAGCTTCACACCGCCGTTGAAAACAAGCTCGTGCGTCGCACCCGCATCGGTTGAACGCAGGGTCATTTGCCCTGCCTCAAGCTCTCCCATCGGGGCGGTGGCATGCACCGCGCCGGGCGCCGTCAGTTCGGAGCGATCGGTCCGCGCCTCGATCCGCGCGCTTTGCATCCGGTAGCCCGTGGAGGTCGACACCTGCACGCCGCCGAAAAAGCTGACCTGCCCGCTTGCCGGGTCGATCCGCCCTTCGGCTGCGGTCAGATCCGCACTCAGCCCGCCGGTGGTTTCAAGCCGCGCGGAAAGGCTGCTGGCACTGGCCCCCGCCCCGCCATCGGGATCGGGCCGCGCGGTCTTTGCCGTCACGGTCAGCGCGGCGCCATCCTCGGTCATGCCGGCGAATTCGGGCGCGGTCACGCGCGGCTCGCGCGCGAGTTCTTCCACATCGACCTGCGCATAGGGAATCGCGTTGGTGGGATCGACCTTCCGCGACAGCATGAACAGGGTCGACAACAGCACGAGCGCCGCCAGCGGCAGGACGATCTTCGCCCAGGCAACCAGCCGCGAATGTGCGTTGTCATAGGTCATCACGCGACCCCGGCCCGCAGGCAGTCATGGATGTGCAGGATGCCCTGCGGGGCGCCGTCGCCCTCGGGGGTGACGACGAACAGGCAGGTGATCTTGCGTGCGTTCATCGCGGCCACGGCCTTTTCGGCAAGCGCGCCGGGGTCGATGGTGCGGGGGCCCGCGGTCATCACCTCGGCCGCGCGCAGCGACAACAGCCCCTCCATGTGGCGGCGCAGGTCGCCATCGGTGATGATGCCGGTCAGGCGGCCCGCCGCATCGGTAACCCCGGCCACCCCGAATCCCTTCTGCGAGATCGTCAGAAGCACTTCGCCCATGGGCGTGTCTTCGCCCACGAGCGGCATGTCGGCATGCATCAGGTCCGCCACCCGCGCCAGCCGCGCGCCCAGCTTGCCGCCGGGATGGAAGGTGCGGAAATGTTCGGGCGTGAACTGGCGATGCTCCATCAGCGCCACGGCCAGCGCATCGCCCAGGGCCAGCGTCATCGTGGTCGAGGTGGTGGGCACCACGCCGGTGCCGCAGGCCTCGTCGGCGCGGGGCAGCACGATGGCCACGTCGGATTGGCGCAACAGGGTCGAATCGGCCCGGCTTGCCACCCCGATCAGCGGGATGGTGAAGCGCCGCGTATGGGCGATGATATCCGAAAGCTCGGGCGTCTCGCCCGAGTTCGACAGCACCAGCGCCACGTCATTTTCGGTGACCATGCCAAGATCGCCATGGCTTGCCTCGGCGGGGTGGACGAATTGCGCGGGCGTCCCGGTCGAGGCCAGCGTCGCCGCGATCTTGCGCCCGACATGGCCCGATTTGCCCATGCCCGACACGATGACCCGGCCCCGCGCGCGCAGGATCAGGTCCACCGCCGCGCCGAAGCTTGCGTCAAGGCTGTCGGACAGTTGCGCAAGGCCCGCGCGTTCGACCGCGATCACGCGGCGCGCGGTTTCCAGAAAATCAGTGGTGGAAGATGTCATTCGGCTCCTCCCAGCCCAGAAGGTCAAGCCGGGCCCGCGCGGGCAGGAAATCGAAACAGGCCTGCGCCAGCGCGCCGCGACCCTCGCGGAGCAGGCGGCGCTGCAATTCCTCCTTGAGGCGGTGCAGATAAAGCACGTCCGCGGCGGCATATTCCATCTGCGCCTGGCTCAGCTCCGGCGCGCCCCAGTCCGAGGTCTGCTGCTGCTTGGAAATATCAACGCCCACCAGCTCTTGCAGAAGGTATTTCAGCCCGTGCCGGTCGGTGAAGGTGCGCACCATCTTCGAGGCGATCTTGGTGCAGAACACCGGCTGCGTAAGCACGCCGAAGGCCGCGTAAAGCGCCGCGATGTCGAAGCGCGCGAAGTGAAACAGCTTCTCGGTGCCCGGATCGGCCATCAGCGCGCAAAGCCGCGGGGCCTCGGTCTGGCCAAGCGCGATCTTGACCAGATGCGCGTCGCCATCGCCCGAGGACAGCTGCACCAGGCACAGCCTGTCGCGGCGCGGATCAAGCCCCATGGTTTCGGTATCGACGGCCACGACCGGGCCAAGCTCGAGCCCTTCGGGCAGGTCGTTGTGATGCAGGTGGATCGTCACGGGAAATCGTCTTTCGCTGTTGTCCGGGCCATATAAGCGCGATGGGCGCGGATTGCCAATCTGCCGCGACGGCGGGGCCGGAACGCAAAACCCCGCGACCGGGGTCGCGGGGTTTTGAGATATGGTGCCCAGGAGAGGACTCGAACCTCCACGCCTTGCGGCACACGGACCTGAACCGTGCGCGTCTACCAATTCCGCCACCTGGGCAGGTGTCGTGAGGCGCGATGTATAGGGGGGCGCTGATACTGTCAACGGGCCGCGTGAAGAATTTCGCGCCACGGGTCGAAGCCTGACCCTTTGCCCTTGTTTGCAAAGGGGGTTGGCGGTAATCAGAGGTCGATTTTTCGGAAACGGAAGGCGGCGTCCATGTCGAAACTGGTGACGATCTATGGCGGTTCGGGCTTTGTGGGGCGCTATATCGCGCGCCGGATGGCGAAAGAGGGCTGGCGCGTGCGCGTCGCCGTGCGTCGCCCGAACGAGGCGCTTTTCGTCAAGCCCTACGGTGCGGTCGGTCAGGTCGAGCCGGTCCTGTGCAACATCCGTGACGACGCAAGCGTGCGCGCCGCGATGGCCGGGGCGGATGCGGTGGTGAACTGCGTCGGCATCCTCGTGAACGAAGGCCGCAACAGGTTCGACGCGGTTCAGGCCGAAGGCGCAGGCCGCATTGCGCGGATCTCCAGGGAATCGGGCGTGGCCCGGCTGGTGCATCTTTCGGCGATCGGTGCCGATGCGGGTGCGCAAAGCGATTACGCCCGCACCAAGGCCGGGGGTGAGGCCGCCGTGCTGGCCGAACGCCCCGATGCGGTGATCCTGCGGCCTTCCGTCATCTTCGGCAACGAGGACGGGTTCTTCAACCGCTTCGCCGGCATGGCGCGGCTTGGCCCGATCCTGCCGGTGGTGGGCGCCGAGACCCGCTTCCAGCCGGTCTATGTGGACGATGTGGCCCATGCCGCCGTGAAAGGCATCCTGGGCGAGGCCGCGCCCGGCATCTATGAACTGGGTGGCCCCGACATCCATACCCTGCGCGAGTTGATGGCCGAGATGCTGCGCATGATCAACCGCCGCCGGCTGATCCTGAACATGCCGACCTTCGTTGCCCGTATCCTGGGCGGCACGTTCGATCTGTTGCAGTGGATCACCGGTGGGCTGGTCACGAACCGGGTGCTGACCCGCGATCAGGTCAGGAACCTGGCCCATGACAATGTGGTGGCCGAGGGCGCGCGTGGCTTCGATGCGCTTGGCATCCGGCCCACGCCCTTCGCCTCGGTCCTGCCGGGCTATCTGTGGCGCTACCGTCCGGGCGGCCAGTATGACGCGATCAAGGCATCGGCCAAGAACCTGCGTAAACCCGGCTGATGCAGGACACGATCGTCGCCGCGCTCCTCGGGTTTCTTGAGGGGCTGACCGAGTTCATCCCGGTCTCATCGACGGGGCATGTGCTGCTTGCCGGCCATTTCTTGGGATTCGAAAGCACCGGCAAGGCCTTCGAGGTGGTGATCCAGCTTGGCGCGGTGCTGGCCGTTCTTGGCGTTTATGCCGCGCGGCTGATCGGGGTCTTTGCCGCCGCGCCGCACGATCCGGCCGCGCGGCGCTTCATCGCCTCGGTGCTGATCGCCTTTCTTCCGGCGGTGGTGATCGGGGTCATCGCGCATGATTTCATCAAGACCGTGCTGTTCGAGACCCCGGTGCTGATCGCGGTGATGCTGATCCTTGGCGGGGTGATCCTGCTGCTGGTCGACCGGGCCGAGCTGAAGGTCACACAGGACGATGCGATGCGTCTGCCACTGTCCATGGCGCTCAGGATCGGGGTGATCCAGTGTCTTGCGATGATTCCGGGGGTGTCACGCTCGGGCGCGACGATCGTGGGGGCCATGCTTCTGGGCGCCTCCAAGCGCGCGGCGGCAGAGTTTTCGTTCTTCCTTGCGATGCCCACGATGGCCGGCGCATTCGCCTATGATCTTTACAAGAACCGCGACGTGCTGAGCGCGGCCGATCTCAACCTGATCGCGGTCGGGTTTGTCGTGGCCTTCGTCTCTGCGTTGCTGGTGGTGAAGGGCCTTCTGAACTTTGTCTCGCGCCACGGCTATGCGCTTTTTGGCTGGTGGCGAATCATTGTCGGCACGGTCGCCCTGATCGCCTTGGCATCCGGCGCCTGAACATTGAGTAATGTCTGCTTACCTATTTTTTGAAAAATTCTGGCGCCGGAACGTCGATCAATGAATTTTTCTGACATTTAGGTAAGTCTTGCTGACTTTTATTCCCCCTGGAGCCGGTGTAGCACTTCGCTACCCAATTCACCCCAATGGGAGGCGCAGCCATGGCTCAGCAACGCATGCTCAAATTCGTCACGACGGCGAAAGAGATGCCCGAAAAGCGGGACGCCACGGTGCGCGCGCATGACTTCCACGAGATCTACCGCGAATTCGCCGATGCCAAGGCGGCCGAGCAGGCCAGCCGGTGCAGCCAGTGCGGCGTGCCCTATTGCCAGTCGCATTGCCCGCTGCACAACAACATCCCCGACTGGCTGCGGCTGACCGCCGAGGGCCGGTTGCAGGAAGCCTATGAGCTTAGCCAGGCCACCAACACCTTCCCCGAGATCTGCGGCCGCATCTGCCCGCAGGACCGCCTGTGCGAAGGCAACTGCGTGATCGAGCAGTCGGGCCACGGCACGGTCACGATCGGCGCGGTCGAGAAATACATCACCGACACCGCCTGGGACATGGGCTGGGTCAAGCCGATCAAGCCGGCCGCCGAGCGCGCCGAATCCGTGGCCATCATCGGGGCAGGCCCCGGCGGGCTTGCGGCGGCCGATGTGCTGCGCCGCGCGGGCGTGCAGGTCACCGTCTATGACCGATATGACCGTGCGGGCGGGCTGCTGACCTACGGCATCCCCGGCTTCAAGCTGGAAAAGGACGTGGTGATGCAGCGCATCGGCCAGCTGGAACAGGCCGGCGTGCAATTCGTGCTGAACTGCAATGTCGGCACCGACATCTCTTTTGACGCGATCCGCGGCAAGCATGACGCGGTGGTCATCGCCACCGGCGTCTACAAGACGCGCGACCTGGCCGGGCCGGGCGCCGATGCCGCCGGGATCGTGCGCGCGATCGACTATCTGACCGTTTCGAACCGCAAGAGCTTTGGCGACGAGGTTGCCGAATTCGACGACGGCACGCTGAACGCCGAGGGCAAGCGCGTCGTGGTCATCGGCGGCGGCGATACCGCGATGGACTGCGTGCGCACGGCGATCCGCCAGGGCGCCACCAGCGTGAAATGCCTTTACCGGCGCGACCGGGCCAACATGCCCGGCTCGCAGCGCGAGGTGCAGAACGCCGAGGAAGAGGGTGTCGAATTCGTCTGGATGACCGCGCCGGTCGGCTTCACGGGCAATCCCGTCGCGGGCGTGACGGTGCAGCGCATGCGCCTTGGCGCACCGGACGCGACGGGCCGCCAGTCGCCCGAGGTGATCGAGGGGTCGGACTATCTCGAAGATGCCGATCTGGTGATCAAGGCGCTCGGGTTCGAACCCGAAGACCTGCCGAAGCTTTGGGGCGTCGAGGGGCTCGAGGTCACTCGCTGGGGCACCGTGAAGGCCGCGTTCGGCAGCCATGCCACCAGCATCCCGGGCGTCTTCGCCGTGGGCGACATCGTGCGCGGCGCAAGCCTTGTGGTCTGGGCCATCCGCGACGGGCGCGAGGCAGGGGCTGCGGTGATCGACTATCTTGGCCAGGCGGCACAGGTGGCGGCGGAATAATCCGCCCCGGCCGCAACACACGACAAAAGAGGCGCATGTGAAGACGGGTTCGGCAATCCTGGCGGTTTCAGCGGTGCTTGCGGGCGCCGCGCCGGGGCGTGCCGAAACCTTCACCCCCCCGGCAGGGTGCGAGGTTCTGGTGACGGTACAGTTGCGCCAGTGCACCGTGGCCAACCACTACCGCTGCGCGGACGATGCGCCCGGCGCACGCTGGATTTCCTATGCCGACGGGTCGGGCATCTACTTCACCAGCCTGATCGACGCGGAAACCCGCTGGATGGAATCCTACGCGCATGAAACCGGAGAGGTCGACCTGCTGGACGAGGCCGGATCGACCGATCACGCCTCGTTCTCGGCGCTGCTGACCACGGGCCGCGACGATTACGATTTCGTCACGGCGAACAATTTCGGCGAGGTGCGGCGCTATCGCGGCTTTGACCGGCTGACGGGCGAGAGGGTGACGATCGACGGCGTGCCGCTTGAACGCTGCGAGTTCGACCTGAGCGCCTTCGACGGCGCGGGGAATTTCGTCTCGCGCCGGCGCGGCATGCAATATGTCAACCGCGAGATGCGGGTGTTCTTCGGCGATACCGAAACCTTCGACAATGCCCAGGGCGACAGCGTGACGACAGCGCAGCCCCCCGCCTCCTTCGCCTTTCCGGGCGAAGACGGGTTCGCCGCCGCCGAACCGATCTTCGATTGCGACATGCTGATGACCGCGCTTCCCCGGATCGGGGGACGGTCATGACGACGCTTGTCGAAACCCTGCACGAGCCGCCGCTGCGCATCCGCTACATGCCCGGCCGTTCGGAACGGCTTGTAGTCTCCTTCGCCGGAGTGGGCAGCATCCCGCATGAGGAACCGCCTGCCGAGTTCTTCCGTCTGGCCAGCACAAACGGCGAAAATCACGTGCTCTTCATCTCGGATCAAAGCCGTAGCTGGATGAACGCGCCGGGCATTGCCGACCTGACTGCCCAGACGGTGCGGCAAACCGCCGCCGCGATCGGCGCAGCACGGGTCGTGGCCATCGGCAACTCCATGGGAGGCAGTGCCGCGCTGATCCTGGCCGCGCTCATGCCGCTGGACGGCGTTCTGGCCATCGTTCCGCAATACTCGGTCCATCCCCGGATCATGCCCGACGAGCCACGCTGGGAAAGGTTCCGCGAACAGATCACCGACTGGCCCTTTGCGACGGTTCCCGAACCTGCGGGGCTGAACTGTCCGCTGACCGTCCTGCACGGCGCAACCGCGGGCGAGTTGATCCATGCCGACCGGTTCGGCCAGGCGCCCAACATGATGCATTTCATCTTTCCCGGTCTGGGGCATGGGCTGGCACGGAAACCCCGTGGCGCGGGATATCTTGAACCCATCGTCACCAATGCAATTCTCGGGCGCCCCCGCCGCGTCCGCCTTTCTGTCCGCACCGCGGGCGGCATGAACCGGCATCGGTTCGACCGCACGCGGAACACCCACTCTTCGAGGAGGCACTGACATGACCAAATATGATGAAACCTGGGTTGCCGCCGAGGAAGCCAAGCGCAAGTGGATGGCGGAGAACAGCCTTTACCGGGCCGATGACGAACATGCCTCTTGCGGGGTTGGGCTTGTGGTGTCGATCGACGGCAAGGCCAGCCGCAAGGTCGTGGACAACGGCATCGGCGCACTGCGCGCCGTCTGGCACCGTGGCGCGGTGGATGCCGATGGCAAGACCGGCGACGGCGCGGGCATCCACCTTCAGATCCCGGTGCCCTTCTTCTACGACCAGGTGCGCCGCACCGGGCACGAGCCCGACATGCAAAAGCGCATCGCCGTGGGTCAGGTCTTTCTGCCGCGCACCGATTTCGGCGCGCAAGAGCGGTGCCGCACGATCGTGGAAACCGAAGTGCTGCGCATGGGCCATTACATCTATGGCTGGCGCCACGTTCCGGTGAATACCGAAGTGCTGGGCGAAAAGGCCAATGCCACCCGCCCCGAGATCGAGCAGATCCTGATCCGCTGCGAAAAGGACATCGACGAGGAACAGTTCGAGCGCGAGCTTTACATCATCCGCCGCCGGATCGAGAAGGCCGCCATCGCCGCGCAGATCGCAGGGCTCTACCTGTGCTCTCTCTCCTGCCGGTCGATCATCTACAAGGGCATGATGCTGGCCGAACAGGTTGCCGTCTTCTACCCAGACCTGATGGACGAGCGTTTCGAATCGGCCTTCGCCATCTATCACCAGCGCTATTCCACCAACACCTTCCCGCAATGGTGGCTGGCCCAGCCCTTCCGCATGCTTGCCCATAACGGCGAGATCAACACCCTGAAGGGCAACACCAACTGGATGAAAAGCCACGAGATCCGCATGGCCTCGTCGGCCTTCGGCGAGATGGCCGAGGATATCAAGCCGATCATCCCGGTGGGCGCATCGGATTCGGGCGCGCTGGACGCGGTGTTCGAGGTGATGGTGCGCTCGGGCCGTTCGGCGCCGATGACCAAGACGATGCTGGTGCCCGAGGCCTGGTCCAAGGCCACGACCGACATGCCGCAGGCCTGGCAGGACATGTATGCCTATTGCAACGCGGTGATCGAACCCTGGGACGGCCCGGCCGCCCTTGCCATGACCGATGGCCGCTGGGTCTGCGGCGGGCTTGACCGCAACGGCCTGCGCCCGATGCGCTATGTCGTCACCGGCGACGGGCTGCTGATCGCGGGGTCCGAGGTGGGCATGGTTCCGGTGGACGAATCCAACGTGCGCGAAAAGGGCGCGCTTGGACCGGGGCAGATGATCGCCGTGGATATGCGCGAGCACAAACTTTACCACGATACCGAGATCAAGGACCGTCTGGCCCATAGCCAGCCCTTCGGCGAATGGGTCGAGAAGGTGGTGGATCTGAACGCGATCATGCGCGACGTTCCCGAAAAGGCGCAATTCTCGGGCGCCGAACTGCGCAAGCGCCAGATTGCCGCCGGTTACAGCGTCGAAGAGCTGGAACAGATCCTTGCGCCGATGGCCGAGGACGGCAAGGAGGCGATCGCCTCGATGGGCGACGATACGCCGCCCGCGGTGCTGTCCAAGCAGTATCGCCCACTGAGCCATTTCTTCCGCCAGAACTTCAGCCAGGTCACCAACCCGCCGATCGACAGCCTGCGCGAAAGCCGCGTGATGAGCCTTAAGACGCGCTTCGGCAACCTCAAGAACGTGCTGGACGAAGACAGCTCTCAGGCCGAGATCCTGATCCTTGAAAGCCCGTTCATCGCGAATGAGGAATATGCCCGGATGCTGCGCCAGTTCGGCGATGCGGTCACGATCATCGACTGCACCTTCGCCGCCGAGGCCGACCAGGACGCCTTGCGCGACGGGCTCGCGCGCATCCGCGCCGAGGCCGAGGATGCCGTGCGTTCGGGTGCGGCGCATATCGTGCTGACGGATGAACACCAAAGCCCCGAGCGGGTGGCGATGCCGATGATCCTTGCGACCTCGGCGGTGCATAGCTGGCTGACGAAGAAGGGGCTGCGCACCTTCACCTCGGTCAATGTCCGTTCGGCCGAATGTATCGACGCGCATTACTTCGCGGTGCTGATCGGCTGCGGCGCGACGACGGTGAACGCCTATCTCGCACAGGACAGCATCGCGGACCGGATCGAGCGCGGCCTTCTGGAGGGCCAGCTGATCGACGCGATGCGCCGCTACCGCGACGCCATCGACGCGGGGCTGCTGAAGATCATGGCCAAGATGGGGATCTCGGTGATCTCGTCCTATCGCGGCGGGCTGAACTTCGAGGCCGTCGGCCTCTCGCGTGCCATGGTGGCCGAGTATTTCCCCGGCATGCACAGCCGCATTTCGGGGATCGGCCTGCACGGCATCCAGCACAAGCTGGTCGATACGCATGCCCGGGGCTGGAAGGGCGGGCAGGACGTGCTGCCGATCGGCGGCTTCTACAAGGCACGCCGCACGGGCGAAAAGCACGCCTGGGAAGCGCAGACGATGCACATGCTGCAATCGGCCTGCGACCGCGCCTCCTACGATCTGTGGAAGCAGTATTCGGCCGCGATGCGGGCCAATCCGCCGATCCATATCCGTGACCTTCTGGACATCAAGACGCTGGGCAAGCCGGTGCCGATCGAAGAGGTCGAGTCGATCACCTCGATCCGCAAACGCTTTGTCACGCCGGGCATGTCGCTGGGGGCGCTGTCGCCCGAGGCGCACAAGCTGCTGAACGTGGCGATGAACCGCATCGGTGCGAAATCCGACTCGGGCGAGGGCGGCGAGGACCCGGCGCATTTCGTGCCCGAGCCGAATGGCGACAACCCCTCGGCCAAGATCAAGCAGGTGGCTTCGGGGCGTTTCGGCGTGACCGCCGAATACCTCAACCACTGCGAAGAGCTGGAAATCAAGGTCGCCCAGGGTGCCAAACCCGGTGAGGGCGGCCAGCTTCCGGGGATGAAGGTCACCGACCTGATCGCGCGCCTGCGGCACTCGACCAAGGGGGTGACGCTGATCTCGCCCCCGCCGCACCACGACATCTACAGTATCGAAGACCTCGCGCAGCTGATCTACGACCTCAAGCAGATCAACCCGCGCGCCAAGGTGACGGTGAAGCTGGTCGCGTCCTCGGGCGTGGGCACGATCGCGGCCGGTGTGGCCAAGGCCAAGGCCGACGTGATCCTGATCTCGGGGCACAACGGCGGCACCGGGGCCAGCCCCGCGACCTCGATCAAATATGCCGGTCTTCCGTGGGAAATGGGCCTGACCGAGGCGCATCAGGTTCTGGCGATGAACAACCTGCGCGAGCGGGTGACGCTGCGCACCGATGGCGGCCTGCGGACCGGGCGCGACATCGTGATGGCCGCCATGATGGGGGCCGAGGAATACGGGATCGGCACCGCCGCGCTGATTGCGATGGGCTGCATCATGGTGCGTCAGTGCCAGTCGAACACCTGCCCGGTGGGCGTGTGCACCCAAGACCCCGCGCTGCGCGCCAAGTTCACCGGAACGGCCGACAAGGTGGTGAACCTCATCACCTTCTATGCCCAGGAAGTGCGCGAGATCCTCGCCTCGATCGGGGCACGCTCGCTTGACGAGGTGATCGGGCGGGCCGACCTGCTGACCCAGGTCAGCCGCGGTTCGGCGCATCTGGACGATCTGGACCTCAACCCGCTGCTGATCACCGTCGATGGCTGGGACAAGATCGTCTATGACCGCTCCAAGCCGCGCAACTTCGTGCCCGACACGCTGGATGCCGAGATCATCAAGGACGGCCACCGCTTCTTCGAGGATGGCGAGAAGATGCAGCTCTCCTATGCCGTGCGCAACACCCACCGCACGATCGGCACGCGCGCATCCAGCCATATCGTCAAGAATTTCGGGATGCGCAACGCGCTGCAACCCGATCACCTGACGGTCAAGCTGACGGGGTCCTGCGGGCAATCGCTTGGCGCCTTCGCCGCGCCGGGGCTGAAGATCGAGGTGTCGGGCGATGCCAACGACTATGTGGGCAAGGGGCTTTCGGGGGGCACCATCGTCGTGCGCCCGCCGATGATCTCGCCCCTGATGGCGTCGGAGAACACCATCATCGGCAACACGGTGCTTTACGGGGCGACGGATGGCCATCTGTTCGCGGCCGGGCGCGCGGGCGAACGCTTTGCGGTGCGCAACTCGGGCGCGTCGGTGGTAGTCGAAGGCTGCGGCACCAACGGCTGCGAATACATGACCGGCGGCGTTGCGGTGATCCTTGGCCGGATCGGCGCGAATTTCGGCGCGGGCATGACCGGCGGGATGGCCTATCTTTACGACCCCGACGGGGTGGCCGAGGATTACATGAACCTCGAAAGCCTTGTGACCTGCGCGGTGACGCATCCGCACTGGGAAGCCCAGCTCAGGGGGCTGGTCGAGCGCCATGTGCAGGAGACCGGCAGCAAGAAGGGCCATGAGATCCTGCAAAACTGGGAGGCAGAGCGCGCCAACTTCCTGCAGGTCTGCCCCAGGGAAATGCTGGTCCACCTGCCCCACCCGCTGAGCGAAGAGGCCCAGGCCCTTCCCGCCGAATAGGCGCGGGCAGGGAGGGCGGAAAACACGAAGGGCGTGGCCGAAAGCCACGCCCTTTCCTCATTGCGGATGCGCGGCCTTTCCCTAATGCCGCGTGCCCAGCTTGCGCAGCGCGGCCTCTGCCTCGCCCGACAGGATATCGGCAAGCTTCTGGCCAAGATCGCCCCCCGGCACCGGCTTTTCCGGGCGGCTCCGCACGGCGGCGGCGATCGCCACGCCAAGCCCGATGCCAAGCGCCGCGGTGACAAGCGGATGGTCCTGCACGAAGCGCGCGGTCTGCTGGCCCGCGGCTTTCGCGGCGGCCTCGGCATTGAGGCGCGCGGCATAGGCCGCTTCGCGCGCGGCGATGGTCTTGCGGCGCGCCTCGGCGGAAAGATCGGCCAGCCCCCCGGCCAGTTCGGATTTCACGCCTTCGGCGAATTCCGCAAGAACAGAGGCTTTCTCAGTCGTGAAATCGCGCGCATCCTCCAGCCCCTTGGCGGCTTCGGCCTCGATCCGCGAAATCTGCTCGGAAGCGCTGCGGCGCAGCTTGTCGAGGCGTTTCGCCCAGCGGTCGGCCACCGCATCCACCTCGTCCGAAAGATCCTCGGCCGCCTCGTGCAGTTTCCGGCGCGCGGTGTCAGAGGCAGCCGGGTCGCGATTGCCCAGAAGCATCCAGGCCAGGCCCGCCCCCATCAGCGCGAATGCCAATGGGTTCTTCATCACCGTTTGCCCCGCGCGCCGCGCATAGACATCGGCATTGTCGCGCAGATGCGCCACGCCGTATTCCAGCGCGAATGCCGGCCCGACCCGCGCAAGGATCTCGGCCAAGGTCTCGCCCAGGGCCGCGCGATCGTCGGACAGGCGGTCCTCGATATCGTTCACGTCGGATTTCTTGCTCATCTCAAGGTCTCCTTGATGGTCTTCGCATGAGTGGACAGCGCCGAGAGACTGGGGCTGGGCGTGTTCAGTGCCTGCATCGCCGATTTCGCGGCGAATTGCGCTGCAAGGACGGCAGCAACGAACCCCGCCAGCCCGACCAGCAGCACCGCGGGTCCAAGCGGCAGGCCCGCCCGCATCACAAGCACCACAAGCGCCGCACCAAGCGCGTTCAGCGCGACGATGCCAAGGCAAAGCGCGATGGCGCCCAGAAACAGGCCCTTTTGCAGCGCCCCGGCGCGCATCTGCGCCTCGGCCCGTAACAGCGCGCGTTGATCCTCCAGCACGGCCCGGCCCTGCATCCGCGCCCGCATCAGCAGCGCCTCGATCGGCTCGTCCTTGATTGCGGTATCTTCCGATGCCTGCATCTCTCTCTCCGTCCGTCCGCCGCCAGTTGCGAAGACTGGCAGCGTATCACGTTTCAACGCCGGTGACGGCATTAGGTTCCTTGTCGCAGCAGGAACGAAAATACCCGCCCGGCAAATGCGCGGGCGGGCAAAGTGAGGCAGTTTTCACCTTAGAGGCAGGTTCATCAGGCCCCGCGCACGGCAGAGCGCGGGCCTGCGATCAGCCAGATCAGGAAACCGACAAGCGGCAGCAGAATCACAAGCAGCGCCCATAGAACCTTGGAACCCGTGGGCCGCGAAGAGCCGATGATCGACACCAGCGCCCAGATATCGAGTGCCAGCAGCACAAGGCCGCCAAATCCCGTAAGCTCGAACATGTTCATCTCCATTTTCGTGCCATCTCCCGATCAGGCCAGTGCCGGTCAACGCACGGACCTGCCGCCCGGTTCCGTGATTTCGGGCAAATAAATTTCCGCCCCCGACCGGAACCGGCTGCGGTATGCCGGCGTTTTCAACCAGATGCGCCGATGCGCATGTTCGTCACTGAACCCAATGAACCCGAAGGAGAAAACCATGCTTGGATGGGCCCTTACGTTTCTTGTGATCGCACTGATCGCAGCTGCTCTTGGCTTCGGCGGGATCGCCGGCGCTTCCGCAGGGATTGCACAGATCCTGTTCGTGATCTTCCTGATCCTGTTCGTCGTCGCAATGATCGCCCGCGCCGTTCGCGGCAAGCCGCCGGTCTGACCGCAGCGCCATGACGACATGAAAAGGGCCCCGCAGGATGCGCGGGGCCCTTTTTTGATTCCGGAACGCCGTTACCTCGGGCTGCGCTTGGCCAGGATGCGCTGAAGCGTGCGGCGATGCATGTTCAACCGGCGGGCGGTTTCGCTGACGTTGCGGTCGCACAGCTCATAGACGCGCTGGATATGTTCCCAGCGGACGCGATCCGCGCTCATCGGGTTTTCGGGCGGCGGGGGAAGGTTGTCGCCCCGCGCCAGCAGCGCGTTAGTGATGTCATTGGCGTCGGCAGGCTTGGACAGATAGTCGGTGGCGCCGATCTTCACCGCGGCCACCGCCGTCGCAATCGCGCCATAGCCCGTCAGGACCACGATACGGGCATCGGGACGGCGTTCGCGCAGCGCCTCGACGACATCGAGGCCATTGCCATCCTCAAGGCGCAGGTCAACCACGGCATAGGCGGGCGGACGGGCATGCGCGATGGCCTTGCCCGCGGCGACGGTCTCCGCCGTTTCAGGCTTGAAGCCGCGCTTTTCCATCGCCCGCGCAAGGCGCATCAGAAACGGAGCATCGTCATCCACCAGCAACAGGGAGGGATCTGGCCCAAGTTCGATGTTCTCATCATCCGACATGTCTGTTCCCGCCTGTTCCTGATTGCATTCGTTCTAGTGTGACATGCCTATCGGGTCAAACGCTCTGTCCCGGCCGGTCTTAACGCGGCTTTGCGGCATCCACGAAACAGGCCACCCGGTCGGCCATTTCCTCGGGCGTGGTGTCGCGGTTGAAGAACTCGGCAAAGCCGGTCTCGGGAAAGACCAGATAGGTCTGGGTCGAGTGGTCGATCAGCGTGTAGGGGTCCCCCGGATTTTGCACCTTGTAATAGGTGCGATAGGCTTGGCTTGCGGCCTTGACCTGCTCGGCCGTGCCGGAAAGGCCCAGCATGCGCGGATGCATCACATCGGTAAACTCGGTCAGAAGTTCGGGCGTGTCACGCTCGGAATCGATCGAGATGAAGATCGGCGTGACCTCGTAGCCGCGCTCTTCCAAAAGGATCGTGGCTTCTGCGTTGCGCATGCTGTCAAGCGGGCAGACATCGGGGCAATAGGTATAGCCGAAGTAAAGCAGCGAAGGGCCCTTGATTACATCCTTTTCCGTCACGGTTTCCCCGGTTTCCGAGACAAGCGTGAAGGGCCCGCCGATCGCGGCGCTGCCCCCGGCCACGACACCCTTGCGGCATTGGGCGAAGATATCCTTGTCGCCCCCTTGGGTGGCAAACCAGGTTGCGGCCAGACCTGCCGCAACAACGACGGTGGCGGCAATGGCGGCGGTACGGGCGGTGATGGGCATGGGCATATCCTGAGTGTTCGGCGTCGTGCATTGATCGCGCAGCACAGCCCTACTATCAATGCATTTGCGCGAAAATGTGATATCAGGACGCATCATGAACCAGTTCCTTCCCGTCGGCGCACAGCCGCACGAAACGCACCAGGACTGGGTTCGCCTGCGCACATTGATCTATCTGCGTTGGACCGCCATCGTCGGGCAGCTTGCCGCGATCTTCGTGGCCTGGTGCTGTTATGACATCGCGCTTGATCTTGGCCTGTGCCTGATGACGGTGGGGGCAGCCGTCGCGGCCAATCTCGTGTCGATCTTCCTGTTCCCCGAGAACAAGCGGCTGACCGAAACCGAAGCCATGGTGACACTGCTGTTCGATACCGCCCAGCTGGCCTTGCTGCTGGCGCTGACGGGCGGGTTGAACAACCCCTTCGCGCTCTTGATCCTGGTGCCCGTCACGATCGCGGCGACGGCGCTGCAAAAACGCCCGACCATCCTTCTCGGTCTGGCGACGATCGTGATGATCTCGATCGCAGCTTGGGTACATGCCCCGCTGATGACCACTTCGGGCATGCTGATCGCCGTGCCGCCGGTGGTGGAATTCGGCTACTGGCTTGCGATCGTGATCGGGGTCGTGTTCCTGGGCGTCTATGCCCACCGGGTCGCGCAGGAAATCCACGCGATGGGCGATGCGCTTCTGGCCACGCAGATGGCCCTTGCGCGCGAACAGAAGCTGACGGACCTTGGCGGGGTCGTCGCCGCCGCCGCGCATGAGCTGGGCACCCCCCTTGCGACGATCAAGCTTGTCTCGGCCGAGCTTGCGGACGAGCTTGGCGATCAGCCCCTGCTGAAAGAGGACGCGATCCTGATCCGCGATCAGGCGGATCGGTGCCGCGACATCCTGCGCTCGATGGGCCGGGCGGGCAAAGAGGATCTGCATCTGCGCAGCGCCCCCCTTCTGGCCGTTCTGCGCGAAGCGGCCGAGCCGCATCTGGAACGCGGCAAGGAGATTCTGTTCGACCTGGCGCCCGCGACCGGAGCCAGCGAGCGCCAGCCGACGATTTTCCGCTATCCCGAACTGATCCATGCAATCCGCAACCTTGTCCAGAACGCGGTGGATTTCGCGCAATCCACCGTCTGGATCGACGCCATCTGGAGCGATACGGAACTGACCCTGCGGATCTCGGATGACGGGGCGGGCTATCCGTCCGGACTTCTGGGCCGGATCGGCGAGCCGTTCCTGAGCACGCGCCGCGCCGAGGCAGACCGCAACCCCCGCCCGGAATACGAGGGCATGGGCCTTGGGCTGTTCATCGCCAAGACGCTTCTGGAACGCACCGGCGCGCGGCTGCGGTTCTTCAACGGCACCGATCCGTTCCTGAAAGGCTCCGAGGCGCCGGCCCGCTCGGGCGCGGTGGTCGAGGCCATCTGGCCCATCGAACGGATCGAGGCGCCGGACAATCCCGCGCTTGGTGAAAACGTGTTGATATCGGAGTAAGGGAAACAGGCTTAACGGCGCGTTAACCTTTCATTGCGAATGCTCGGACCGGGGCGGCAATGAAAGGGCGGTCAGGATGTATGAGCATTGGGTTCTGGCGCTGGTGATTGTGGCAACCTCGGTCGGCTCGGGCGTGATCGCGCTGATGATCATCGCGGTGCTGCTGGACCGGATCGGGCCGCGCACGCGCAATGCCGTCACGCTGCCCGCGCTGGAAGAGACGATCTTCCTGTTCGAGGATCAGGACTTGCTGGACGCAACCGCCCCCGCGCGCGCGCTTCTGAACGCGGCGCCCGCAGGCCGCACCGACTGGGCGCGGCTGGCGGGTTTTCTGGCGCCGCGCTTTGCGGGCTTTTGCGACGCGATCGGCGCGCTTGCGCAGCAGGGCCGGATAGAGCTGGTGGCACAGGCGGGCGCCATGCGGCTGATCGCCGAGGATGTGAACGGGCTGGCGCGCATCACCCTGATCGACCCGCAGGCCGAAGGGCATGGCGTGCTTGTTGATACGCTGTCGCACCGCGCGCTTGAGGATGAGCTTGATCTGCTGCGCCAGATCGCCGATCTGTCGCCCGCGCTGTCCTGGCGCGAGGATGCGGCGGGGCAGGTGGTCTGGGCCAACCGGGCCTATCTGGCCCGCTCCGGCGCGCTTGACGGTGAAAGCGGCGTCCTGGCATGGCCCCTGCCGCGCCTGTTCGACCAGCCCCCCGCCGCCGGCGCCGCCGGCCCGCGGCGGATGAAGGCCATGACAGAGTGCGGCGGCCCGGCATGGTTCGATTGCCACGGCCTTCCCCATGACGGCGGCTCGGTGCATTTCGCGCTGCCCGCGGATGCCACGGTGCGCGCGGAACGCTCGTTGCGGGAATTCGTGCAGACCCTGACCAAGACCTTCGCGGATCTGCCGATAGGACTGGCGATCTTCGATGGCCAGCGCCAGTTGCAGCTGTCCAATCCCGCGCTGATCGACCTGACGCAGCTTGGCGCGGAATTCCTGTCGGGGCGGCCCACGCTTTATGCCTTTCTCGACCGCCTGCGCGAGGCGCGGATGATGCCCGAGCCCAAGGATTACCGCAGTTGGCGCCAGCAGATGACCGCGCTTGAACAAGCCAGTGCGGCGGGCTTTCATACCGAAACCTGGTCGCTTCCCTCGGGGCAGACCTATCGCGTGACGGGCCGTCCGCATCCCGACGGCGCGATCGCCTTTCTGTTCGAGGACATCTCTTCCGAAGTGTCCCTGACACGGCGGTTCCGCAGCGAACTGGAGCTGGGCCAGGAGGTGCTCGAGGCGCTGGAAGAGGCGGTGGCGGTGTTCCAGCCCTCGGGCGATCTGGTCGTCTCGAACGCGGCCTTCGCGCGGCTGTGGAACTTCGACCCGGGCGAGACGCTGGGGCGCGTGACGGTGATGGATGCGGTGCGCGTCTGGCAGGAACAATGCGAAGCCTCGCCGCTTTGGGCCAATGTGCGCGACTATGCCACCCGGATCGGGCAAAGGCCGCCGCTTGGCGCCAGGGTCAGGCTGCGCAACGGGCGCGCGGTGTCCTGCCGCTTCGTGTCGCTGAACGGCGGCGCGACGCTGGCAGCATTCACGCCCGCGCCGCTGCCGGGCATGGACACGGCCGGGCGCACGGGCAGCCCCGCCCTG
The DNA here is from genome assembly GCF_058747975.1 of Rhodobacter maritimus. Classification (NCBI taxonomy): domain Bacteria; kingdom Pseudomonadati; phylum Pseudomonadota; class Alphaproteobacteria; order Rhodobacterales; genus Rhodobacter; species Rhodobacter maritimus. The sequence continues at coordinate 3,257,677 of NZ_CM179095.1, forward strand.
CCCGTTGCCGCCGGAGCCTGAGCGGGTTCGGCGCAATCCACCTTGCGGCCCCGGCCGAGGGGGATAAAACTGCCGCCATGCAGTTCGTCCTTCCCCTCTCCGTCACCCTGCCCGACCCCGAGGCCACCACGCGCCTTGGCCAGTGGATCGCGCCGCTTCTCGCGCCCGGCGATACGCTGCTGCTGTCCGGCGCGATCGGCGCGGGCAAGACGCATTTCGCCCGCGCGCTGATCCAGGCGCGGCTGGCGGCCTCGGGCCGGGCCGAGGACGTGCCCTCGCCCACATTCACGCTTGTCCAGGTCTATGACACGGACGGGGCCGAGATCTGGCACGCCGATCTTTACCGCCTGGGCCACCCGGACGAGCTGTGCGAGCTTGGGCTGGATGAGGCGTTCGAGACCGCGATCTGCCTGATTGAATGGCCCGACCGGCTGGCCGGGCTTGCACCCGCCGATGCGCTTTGGTTGAGCTTCGCGCCCTCGGCCGATGGCGAGGGGCGCATCGTCACGCTGGAAGGCGATGCCACGCGCTGGAGCAAACTCGCCCCCGCCTTCCAGGGGGCCCGCGCATGAACGGTCGGGATAACACGATCCGCGCCTTCCTGGCAGCCGCCGGCTGGGGCGCGGCAGGGCGCGCGCCCCTGGCAGGCGATGCCTCGGCCCGCCGCTATGAACGGCTGAGCCTTGCGGGGCAGCGCGCTGTGCTGATGGACAGCCCCCCCGAGGCTGCCGACGATGTGCGCCGTTTCACCGATATGGCCGAATGGCTGGCCGCGCGGGGCTATTCCGCGCCCCGCATCCTGTCGGACAGGGCGGCCGAGGGGCTTTTGCTGCTTGAGGACCTGGGCGATGATCTTCTCGCCCGCCTGATCGCCGCCGATCCCACGCGCGAAGCGCCGCTTTATGCCGCGGTCACGGATTTCCTGCTCGACCTGCATCGCCACGCACCGCCGGCCGGGCTGGCGCCGCTTGACGGCCCCGCGCTTGGCGCCATGACGGGGCTTGCGGCCGAGTGGTATCTGCCCGGCATCGGCGCCCCCGCCTCCGGCGCGGCCGGCGATCTGCCCGCGCTGATCCAGGAGGCCTATACCCGGCTGGACCACGAAAAACCCGTGACCGCGCTGCGGGATTTCCACGCCGAGAACCTCATCTGGCTGCCCGCGCGGTCGGGTGTGGCGCGGCTCGGGCTGCTGGACTTCCAGGATGCGGTGGCCGCCCACCCGGCCTATGACCTCGTGTCCGCACTGCAAGATGCGCGGCGCGATGTCTCGCCCGCGGTCGAACGGGCCGAGCGCGGGCGCTATGCGCAGCAAAAAGGGCTGGAACAGGGTCGATTCGAGGCGATCTACGCCCTTCTGGGGCTGCAACGCTCGGTCCGGATCCTGGGCGTTTTCGCACGGCTATGCATGGCGATGGGCAAGGCGCATTACGTCGACCTTATCCCCCGGACATGGCGCTATATCGAGCGGAACGCGGCCCATCCCGAATTGGCCGGAATCGCCCGCGTTCTGGGCGCGGCCTTCCCCGCGCCCACCGCCGAACGGCTGGAAAGGATCAAACGCCAATGCGCGCAGCACCCGATGCGTTGATGTTGTTTGCGGCCGGTTTCGGCACGCGGATGGGCACGCTGACCGCCGACCGACCGAAGCCCCTGATCCCGGTGGCGGGCCGGGCGCTGATCGACCATGCGCTCGACCTTGCCCAAGGGGCCGGGGTGGCGCGCATCGTGGCCAACACGCATTACCGCGCCGAACAGATCGCGGCGCATCTTGCCGGGCGCGGCATCCTGCTGTCGCATGAGGACGAGATCCTTGAAACCGGCGGCGGACTGCGCAAGGCGCTGCCGCTTCTGGGGCAGGGGCCGGTCTTCACGCTGAACACCGATGCGGTCTGGACCGGGCCGAACCCGGTTGCGCAGCTGCGCGCCGCATGGGACGGGGCCGCAATGGGGGCGCTTCTGGCGCTTGTCCCGCCCGAACGCGCATCGGGCCATGGCGGCAAGGGCGATTTCAGCCTGTCCCCCGATGGCCGCATCCGGCGCGGCGGCGATTACGTCTATACCGGCGCCCAGATCGTGGACCCGGACGGGCTGGAGGCGATCGAGGGGGCGGCATTCTCGCTCAACCGGCACTGGGATCGGCTGATCGAAGCTGGGCGCGCCTTCGGCATGGTTCATGCGGGCGGATGGTGCGATGTGGGCCGGCCCGAAAGCATCGCCCTGGCCGAACGCATGCTTGGGGCCGCCGATGGCTGAGCCGCGCCTTTTCGCCCTGCCCCTCGGAACGGATTTCCCCAAGGCGCTTGTCGCCGGGCTGATCGAACGGATGCGCGATCACCCGCCCGAGGCAATGGCCCGCGTGCGGCTTTATGTGAACTCGGGCCGGATGCAGCGGCGCGTGCGCGAGGAGTTCGACCGCCATGGCGCGCGGCTGTTGCCCCGCATCCGGCTGGTCACCGATCTGGGGCGCGATCCGCTTGCCGGGACAGAGCCCGCGGTCCCGCCCCTGCGGCGGCGGCTGGAACTGGCCCGGCTGGTCGACGGGCTAAGCCACAGCCTGCCCGATTTCGCCCCCGGCCGGGGGCATTTCGATCTGGCCGACAGCCTGGCCACGCTTCTGGCCGAGATGCAGCACGAAGGCGTCACGCCCGAGGCGTTGGAGCGGCTCGACATTGCCGAGACCCATGCCGAACACTGGCGCCGTAGCCTGGCGTTCATCCGCATCGTCACCCGCTATTTCGAGCGTGACGCGCTGCCCGATCCCGATGGCCGCCAGCGCCGCATCGTCGAGCATCTGGTGCGCCAGTGGCAAGACGCCCCGCCCGCCGATCCGGTGATCATCGCCGGATCGACCGGCTCTCGCGGGGCGACATCGCTTCTGATGCAGGCGGTGGCGGGGCTGAAGAACGGCTATGTCGTGCTTCCGGGGTTCGACTTCTCGATGCCCGCGGCGGTATGGAACAGTCTCTGTTCTGGCGCTTTTCCTGCCGAGGATCATCCGCAATACCGCTTTGCCGCGCTGATGCAGGCGCTGGATCTCGGGCCGGGGCAGGTCACGCCATGGCTCGCGGCGCCAGAACCGTCGGCGCGGCGCAATGCGCTGATCTCGCTTGCGCTGCGGCCCGCGCCGGTGACGGACCAATGGATGCAGGAAGGCCGCAGCCTGCGCGATCTGCCCGGCGCGACCCAGGACCTGACCCTGATCGAGGCGCCCGATCCGCGCCAGGAGGCGCTTGCCATCGCGCTGGTGCTGCGCGAGGCCGCCGAAACCGGCACCGAGGCCGCACTGATCACGCCCGACCGGATGCTGGCGCGGCGCGTCACCGCCGCGCTCGACCGTTGGGGCATCCTGCCCGATGACAGCGCGGGCGAGCCCTTGTCGCTGACCGCCGCGGGGCGGTTCCTGCGCCATGTGGCGGGTGCGATGGGGCGCAGGCTGACGCTGGAGCAGTTGCTTGTTTTGCTGAAGCATCCACTCACGGCCACCGGATCGGCGCTGCGCGGCCCGCATCTGCGCTTCACGCGCGAGTTGGAGTTGCACCTGCGCCGCCACGGCCCCGCCTTCCCCGATGCCGCCTCCCTTCAGGCCTGGGCGGCGCGGTCGGATGAACAGGCGCGGCACGACTGGGTGGACTGGCTGGGGGCCTGCATCGACATGGCCATGCCGGCCGAAAAAGCCCCGCTTTCCGCCTGTATAGAGACACATATGGCCCTTGCCGGCAGCCTTGCCGCCGGGCCCGGCGGCAGCGTCGGCGCAAGCGAGCTTTGGGCACGGGAACCCGGCCAGGAGGCCCTGCGCGTCTTTCAGGACCTGATCCGCGAAGCCCCGGCCGGGGGCGATTATTCCCCCGCGCAATACACCGATCTGGTGCAGGGCCTTCTGCGCGCCGGCCAGGTGCGCGCGGCAAGCGCCGGGCGTTCGGGCATCCTCATCCTCGGCACGCTGGAGGCGCGGGTGCTTTCGGCCGATCTTGTGGTGCTGGCGGGGCTGAACGAGGGGGTCTGGCCCGCGATGCCCGCCCCCGATCCGTGGCTGAGCCGCCGGATGCGGCTCGAGTCCGGGCTTTTGCTGCCCGAACGGCAGATCGGCCTTTCGGCGCATGACTTCCAGCGCGGGATCGCCGCGCCGCGCGTCGTGCTTAGCCGCGCGCGGCGCGACGCGGATGCCGAAACCGTGCCTTCCCGCTGGCTGAACCGGCTGACGAACCTGCTGCGCGGCTTGCCCGATGCCGAAGGCCCCGAGGCCCTTGCCGCGATGGAGGCACGCGGCTGCACCTGGCTTGGCATGGCCCGCACGCTCGACCGTCCGACGGAGGTGCTTGCGCCCGCGCGCCGCCCCTCGCCCCGGCCCCCGGCCACGGCACGCCCGCGCGAATTGCCGGTGACCGCGATCAAGACGCTGATCCGCGACCCCTATGCCGTCTATGCCGAGCGGATCCTGCGGCTTCGACCGCTCGATCCGCTGTTGCCCGAACCCGACCCGCGCCTGCGAGGCCAGGTTCTGCACAGGATCATCGAGCGTTTCGTGCGCGAACGCCCCGCCGGGGAAGAGCCGGGCCCCGCAGAGGCCCGCCTGATGCGCATCTCCGAAGAGGTGCTGGGCCAGGAGATCCCCTGGCCCAGTGCACAGCGGCTTTGGCTGGCCCGGATCGGGCGGATCAGCGCGCAATTCATCGCGGATGAGGCCCTGCGCGCCCGCGAAGGCAGCCCCGCCGTGATCGAGCGCAAGGGCGCGCTGGATCTGCGCACGCCCGCCTTCCGGCTGACCGCAACACCCGACCGGATCGACCTTCTGCATGACGGCAGCGTGCATGTTCTTGACTACAAATCCGGCCGCCCCCCCACCGAAAAGCAGGTCGATGCCTTCGACAAGCAGTTGCTGCTTGAGGCGGTGATGGTCGAACGCGGGGCATTTCCTGATCTTGGCCCCTGCGCCGTGTCGCGGCTGAGCTATGTCCATCTGGGCGGCGAGGGGCTGACCGCCGGGATCGCCGTAACCCCCGAACGGATCGCCGAAACGCAAACCGGGCTGACCCGCCTGATCGCCGCCTATCTGCACGAAGAGACCGGCTTTACCGCGCGGCGCGCGCTGGAATCAGTGCGTCAGGCGGGGAATTACGACCACCTCTCCCGCTTTGGCGAGTGGGACATGAGCGACGCCCCCGCACCGGAGGATCTTGGCTGATGCAGCGCGACGCAGCAACCGAACGGCAGGTGCAGGCCGCGGCTCCGGGGCAGTCGACATGGCTTTCGGCCAATGCCGGATCGGGCAAGACGCGGGTTCTGACCGATCGCGTCGCGCGGCTCTTGCTGGGCGGGACCGAGCCGCAGAAGGTTCTGTGCCTGACCTATACCAAGGCCGCCGCGGCCGAGATGCAGAACCGCCTTTTGCGGCGTCTGGGCCAGTGGGCGATGCTGCCGGATGCGGCCCTTGGCCAGCAGTTGCGCGAACTGGGCGAGGTCGAGGATGTCTCGGCCGAGCGGCTGGCCGAGGCGCGGCGCCTGTTCGCCAAGGCGATCGAGACGCCGGGCGGGCTCAAGATCCAGACGATCCATTCCTTCTGCGCGGCCCTCTTGCGCCGGTTTCCGCTGGAAGCGGGCGTGCCGCATGACTTCACCGAAATGGACGACCGCGCAGCAACCCTCCTGCGTAAGGAGGTGGTCGAAGAGATGGCGGCGGGCGCGGCCCGCGATGCGGTGGACGCGCTTGCCCGGCACTATTCCAGCGATGACCTGGACCGGCTTCTGGGCGAAATCTGCCGCAATAGTGACGCTTTTCCCGCAGAACCCGATCGCGCGGGGACGATGGCGCTTTTCGGGCTTTCGGCGGATTTCGACACGCAGGCCCTGTTGCAGGATACGTTCGACGCGCGGGACATGCCGCTGATCCGCGACCTGCTGCCCCTGCTGGAGGCCAGCGGCGGCAACGACCGGAAGGCCGGGGCAAGGCTGGCCCGCGTCGACGCCCCGTCGATGGCCGCATTGCAGATCCTTGAGACCATCCTTCTGACCGGCAAGGATGCCGCCGCGCCCTTCTCTGCCAAGATCGGCAGCTTTCCCAAGAAGGCCCTGCGCGAGGGGGCGGCGGCGGCCCTGATGCCCGATCTCGAAGATCTGATGGCGCGGGTCGAGGCCGCCCGGCCGCGCCGGATCGCGCTGTCGGTCGCCCTGCGCAGCCATGCGCTACGGGTCTTTGCCGCCGCCTTCCTACCGCGCTATCACGCCCGCAAGGCGGCGCGCGGCTGGCTGGATTTCGACGACCTGATCGCCCATGCCGGGCGGCTTCTGTCCGATCCCTCGGTTGCGCAATGGGTTCTGTTCCGGCTGGATGGCGGGATCGACCACATCCTTGTGGACGAGGCGCAGGATACCAGCCCCGGCCAATGGGCCGTGATCGAACGCCTGGCGGACGAGTTCACGGCGGGCGAGGGCGCGCGCGATGTCACCCGCACGATCTTCGTGGTGGGGGATCGCAAGCAGTCCATCTATTCCTTCCAGGGGGCCGACCTGCGCCGGTTAGAGACGATGCGCAGCCATTTCGCGGCCAAGTTCGAGGCGGCAGGCCGCCCGCTTCAGACCCTTGAGCTGGAACATTCCTTCCGCTCTTCGCCCGCGGTGCTGCGGCTGGTCGATCAGACCTTCGCGCGCGACGGGATGGAGGGGCTGGGCGGCGGCACGCATCACATCGCCTTTCACGCGGGCCTTCCGGGCCGCGTGGACCTGTGGCCGCCGGTCGAGAAACCCGCCAAACCCGAAGAGGCACCCTGGGATCGGGCGCTGGACCAGATCGGGCAGGATCATGAATATGTCACGCTGGCCCGCCGCATCGCCCGCCAGATCCGCCGGATGATCGACGCGGGCACCCGCATTCCCGAAGGCGCGGGGGATGCGCGGCCGGTGCATGAGGGCGATTTCCTGATCCTCGTGCAGCGCCGCAACGCGCTTTTCAACGAGATCATCCGCCAGTGCAAGGCCGAGCACCTTGCCATCGCGGGCGCCGACCGCATGGCCCTTGGGGCCGAGCTTGCAGTGCACGATATCGGCTCTGTTCTGGCGTTTTTGTCTCTGCCCGAGGATGATCTTTCGCTGGCTTCGGCGCTGCGCTCACCGCTTTTCGGATGGTCCGAGAAGGATCTGTTCGACCTTGCCCATGGCCGGGCAGGCTATCTCTGGGAGGCGCTGCGCAACAGTGACCGGCACCCGCGGACCGTCGCCATCCTTCAGGACCTGCGCGCGCGCGCGGATTTCCTGCGCCCCTATGACCTGATCGAGCGGCTGCTGACCCGCCATGGCGGGCGCGACCGGCTGGTGGCGCGGCTTGGCACCGAGGCCGAGGACGGCATCGACGAGCTGCTTTCACAGGCGCTTGCCTTCGAGCGCAACGAAGTGCCCAGCCTGACGGGCTTTCTCGTCTGGCTTTCGGCGGGCGATGTAGAGATCAAGCGCCGCCCGGAAGGGGCGGGCCGCGCGATCCGGGTGATGACGGTGCACGGCGCCAAGGGGCTGGAGGCGCCGATCGTCATCCTGCCCGATACCGCGAAACGGCAGGACCGGCAGGGCGACGCGGTCAACCGGCTGAACGGCAGCGATGCGGTCTGGTCCGCTGCCGCCGCCGAAAGCCCGCCCGAACTTGCCGAGGAACAGGCCCTGCAAAAGCAGCAAAGCCGCGAGGAGCGCATGCGCCTGCTGTATGTCGCCATGACGCGGGCCGAAAAATGGCTGATCGTCGCTGCGGCGGGCGATGTGGGCGCCGGCGATGACAGCTGGTATGCGCTGATCGCCGAGGGTCTGGGCCGCGCGGGCACCGAGCCGGGCGCGCAGCTACGCGATATCAAGACCGGCTTCGGCACGATCCGGCGCCTTGACCATGGCGCCTGGCCCGAGGACGCCCCGCCACCCCCGCAGGGTATGGCGGCTGCACCCGAAATTGCCCTGCCCGACTGGTGCCACCGGCCCGCCCCTGAGGTATCGCGCGCGGCGGGCGCGCTTGCGCCCTCGGATCTGGGCGGGGCGAAGGCGCTTCCGGGGGAAGGCGCGCTGATGGACGAGCAAAGCGCGATGCGGCGCGGCAGCCAGTTGCACCTGCTGCTCGAACATCTTCCGCTCTGGCCCGAAGATCGCTGGCCCGGCATCGCCGAAACGCTGCTTGTGAACGGGCCAGACGGGGCCGATTCCGCTGAAACAAAGCCTGTTCTGGCCGAGGCGCGGCGGGTTCTTACCCTGGACGCGATGGCGCCCTTCCTTGCGCCCGGCACCCTGGCCGAGGTGGAACTGACGGCAGAGCTGGAAGCACTTGGCGGGCGGACGATCCATGGCACGATCGACCGGCTTCTGGTTACCCCCGAGCGGGTATGCGCGCTGGATTACAAATCGAACGCCGTGGTGCCCCCCAGCCCCGAAGAGGTGCCCCTTGGCATCCTGCGCCAGATGGCGGCCTATCGCGCGGCGCTTGGCCAGATCTATCCCGGCCGCAGGGTCGAGATCTTCATCCTGTGGACGGCGAACCAAAGCCTGATGGCGCTGCCCTGCGCACAGCTTGATGCGGCATTGCGCACAGCTACCGCATCTTGACGTGTCAGGGGGGCGCGCCTACTTTCGCCCCAACCCATCCTTGCAGGAGAGACCCATGGCCACCGTCGCTGTCACCGATGCCACCTTCGATGCCGAAGTGCGCAATTCCGACATTCCCGTCGTCGTCGATTTCTGGGCCGAATGGTGCGGCCCCTGCCGCCAGATCGGCCCCTCGCTCGAAGAGATTTCCGAGGAAATGGCGGGCAAGATCAAGGTCGTGAAGATCAACGTCGACGAAAACCCCGACAGCCCGGCCGTTCTGGGCGTGCGCGGCATTCCGGCGCTGTTTTTGTTCAAGGACGGCAAGGTCGTGTCGAACAAGGTCGGCGCCGCGCCGAAGGCCGCGCTGCAAAGCTGGATCGATTCGTCGATCTGAGCGCGACGCGACACACGGGAAAAGGGCGCCTTCGGGCGCCTTTTTTCGTGCCCATGCCCGAACCTTTTTTCGTGCCCATGTCCGAAATAGCGGCCGCGCCGTCCGCGGCGAAGGCCGGGGCAAGGGTTGCATGGCCGGGCGGGCACCCTCATATCTGGCGTCAGAACGGAGGGCATCATGGCCGAAGACAAGTTTCCCGGTTGGCACGGCACGACGATCATCGGCGTGCGCAAGGGCGGGCGCGTCGTGGTTGCGGGTGACGGGCAGGTCAGCCTTGGCCAGACCGTCATCAAGGGCAGCGCGCGCAAGGTCCGCCGCCTATCGCCCGGCGGGCATGAGGTCGTGGCGGGATTCGCGGGCTCGACGGCCGATGCCTTCACGCTGCTGGAGCGGCTGGAGAAAAAGCTTGAGGCGGCGCCGGGGCAGCTTGCCCGCGCCTGCGTAGAGTTGGCCAAGGACTGGCGCATGGACAAATACCTGCGCAACCTCGAAGCGATGCTGATCGTGACCGACGGCGCGGACCTTTACGTCATCACCGGCGCGGGCGACGTGCTCGAGCCTGAGCACGACGTGGCCGCGATTGGCTCGGGCGGGAACTATGCCCTGGCCGCCGCACGCGGGCTGATGGAAAGCGACCTCGATGCCGAGGCGGTCGCGCGCCGCGCGATGGCGATCGCGGCGGATATCTGCGTTTACACGAATGGCAATCTGACGGTGGAGAGCATCACGAAATGACCAACCTCACCCCGCGCGAGATCGTTTCCGAACTTGATCGTTTCATCATCGGCCAGAAGGATGCCAAACGCGCCGTTGCCGTGGCGCTGCGCAACCGCTGGCGGCGCAAGCAGCTGGGCGACGATCTGCGCGAAGAGGTCTATCCCAAGAACATCCTGATGATCGGCCCCACCGGCGTCGGCAAGACCGAGATCAGCCGCCGCCTGGCGAAACTCGCCCGTGCGCCCTTCCTCAAGGTCGAGGCCACGAAATTCACCGAGGTGGGCTATGTCGGGCGCGACGTGGAGCAGATCATCCGCGATCTGGCCGATGCCGCGATGATCGAAACCCGCGAACGGATGCGCGAAGAGGTGAAGGCCCGCGCCCATTCGGCGGCCGAGGATCGCGTGATCGCGGCGCTTGCCGGATCGGACGCGCGCGAGGCCACGCGCGAGATGTTCCGCGGCAAGCTCAAGCGCGGAGAGCTGGACAACACCGTGATCGAGCTGGAAGTGGCCGATCAGGCGCCGCAGATGCCGATGATGGGCATGGGCGGGCCGGGGATGGAGATGCAGATCCAGGGCTTGCAGGATCTGTTCAAGGCCTTCGGCGGCGGCCGCCGGACCCGGCGCAAGATGACCGTGGCCGAAAGCTACGATCTGCTGATCTCGGAAGAGGCCGACAAGCTTCTGGACGACGAGGCGGTCAGGGCCGCCGCGCTGGAAGCCGTGCAGGAAAGCGGCATCGTCTTCATCGACGAGATCGACAAGGTTGCCGCCCGCGCCGAGACCCGCGGCGCCGATGTCAGCCGCGAGGGCGTGCAGCGCGATCTTCTGCCGCTGATCGAGGGCACGACCGTCAGCACCAAATACGGCCCGATCAGGACCGACCATATCCTGTTCATCGCCAGCGGGGCGTTCCACATCGCCAAGCCCTCGGACCTCTTGCCCGAGCTTCAGGGCCGCCTGCCGATCCGGGTAGAGCTGAAGGCCCTGACCGAAGAGGATTTCGTGCGCATCCTGTCGGAAACCGACAATGCGCTGACGCGCCAGTATACCGCGCTGATGGCCACCGAGGAGGTCAGCGTCAGTTTCACGCCCGACGGGATCGCGGCGCTTGCCCGCATCGCGGCCGAGGTGAACCAGAGCGTCGAGAATATCGGCGCGCGGCGGCTTTACACGGTGATCGAGCGGGTCTTCGAAGAGCTGTCCTTCACCGCGCCCGACCGCGCGGGCGAGGCGGTGACCGTCGATGCGGGCTTCGTCGAAAGGCACCTGGGGGATCTGTCGCGCTCGGCCGACCTGAGCCGTTACGTCCTCTGACGGGCCCTCTGGCCCCGCTTCGCGGCACAGGCTATCCTGCCCGCGGAGCTTGTCCTGAGAGGTCGCCTTGCGCCGCTACGTTGCTGTCGTTTTCCTGATCGTGACCGCGGCCTGCGCGCCGCGCCCCGAAATCGTGCGGTATGACGGTGGCGCGCTTGCGGCGCGCCCGGTCTTTGTCGGCACCACGCGCGGGGCCGACCCCAAAACCGGCCATGACTTCTCCTTCAGCCGCACCGAGAAGGTGCGCTTCGCACGCTTCGATGTCTCGATCCCGTTCGAACGCGACCCCGGCGAGATCAGCTACCCCCCGAAGACCCGCGCGCCCGATCCGGCGCAGGATTTCCTTGTCACCCGACAAGAGGTCTATGCCGGTCCCGCCGGGTTCGAGGGCGACCTGCGCCGCGCGCTTGCAAAGGGCGGCGGCGAGGCGGTGGTCTTCGTGCATGGCTACAACAACAATTTCGCCGAGGGGCTTTACCGCGTCGCGCAGCTTGGCCACGACCTGAAGGTGCCGGGCGTTCTGGTGCATTATTCCTGGCCCTCGCGCGCCGCGGCGATGGGCTATGCCTATGACCGGGATTCCGCGCTTTTCGCCCGCGACGGGCTGGAGCGACTTTTGACCGAGGTGCGCGCGGCAGGCGCCCGGCGCATCACCATCGTGGCCCATTCCATGGGCAGCGCCCTGACCATGGAGGTGCTGCGCCAGATGGCGATCGGCGGCAAGGACATGGCGGCCAGCCGGATCGACGCGGTGGTGCTGATCTCGCCCGATCTCGATGTCGACGTGTTCCGCATGCAGGCGCATCGCATCGGGCGCCTGCCGCAACCCTTCCTCATCTTCACCTCGGAGCGGGACCGCGCGCTCCAGCTTGCGGCGCGCCTGACGGGGGAGCCCGCGCGCCTTGGCACGCTTGGCGATATCGGCCGGGTGGCGGATCTGAAGGTGACGATGGTCGAGGTCGGCGCCTTCTCGATCGGGGAGGGGCATTTCAATATTGCCCGCTCGCCCGCGCTGATCGCGCTTCTGGGCGATACGGGCGAGGTCGCCGCGGTGCTGGAAGGCGATCAGCGCGGCCGCACCGGCCTTGTGCCGGGCGTGATCCTGACCGTGCAAGAGGCGACCCGCGTGGTCCTTGCGCCGGTGGAAGGGCTGGCGAACTGATCAGCGCCCGCGGCGCAGATAGACGTAGTAGGCGCCCGAGCCGCCATGGCGCAGATGCGCCGGATCGATCTGCATCACCACCGCCCCCATCGGCGGCAGCCGCAGCCATTGCGGCACCTGATGGCGCAGCACGCCCTGACGCTGCGGGATCGGTCCGTCATCCAGACCCTTGCGGCCCTTGCCGGTGATCACCAGCACCAGCCGGCACCCCCGGCCATGGGCGCCAAGGACAAAGCGCGTCAGCTCGGGATGGGCCTGCGCCAGCGTCATGCCGTGCAGGTCGATGCGGGCCTCGGGTTCCAGCTTGCCGCGGGTCATGTTGCGATGCGTCTTGCGGTCCATCACCACCGGCTGGCGCGCAAGCTGCTCGGAGATCGAGGGGGCGAGGTCGTTCAGGAAGGCATAATCGGGCGCGGACTGGCCGATGCGGAAATCCCGCACCTCGGGGCGCGATTTCTTCGCCCCCGGATGATGCGTCGCCTCGTCCTGGGACTCGGTGGCGGCGCGGCGCGGGGCGGCATGCATCGCCGTCGCGCTGGAGGCCACGCGCGACCACAGCTCGCGCTCTTCGGGGCTGAGTTTGCGCGGGCGCCGGGTCATGCCGCGCGGCCCCTGGGCCAAAGCGCCACCATGCGGCCGCGCGCGTTCATCGCCCCCGCGGCCAGCCCGGCGGCGTCCCCGCTGCCGAAGAAGATATCCCCCCGCCCCGCGCCCCGGATCGCAGAGCCGGTATCCTGCGCCACCATCAGGCGTGGCGAAAGGCCGGGGCAGTCGATCCAGACCGGCGTGCCAAGCGGCACGATGCCGGGGTCGACCGCCAGGCTGCGCAGCGCGCTCAGCGCCACACCCTGCGCGCCGATGGGGCCCTGGCCTTCGGGCAGGTCGCATTCGCGGAAGAACACGAAAGAGGGGTTGGTGTTCAGCAATTCCGCCACCGCGCCCGGATTGTCGGCGCACCAGCGGCGGATCACCGCGATGCTCATGCCCTCGGGCGGGGCGACGCCCCGGCGCACAAGCTCGGCCCCGATCGAGCGGTAGGGCCGGCCGTTGCGCCCGGCATATCCCAGGCGCAGGGTGCCGCCCTCTTGCAGCCGGACCCGCAGCGATCCCTGCACCTGCGCCAGAAAGGCCTCGAGCAGCGATTCGAGCCAGACAAGCTCGTGCCCGGCCAGAAGATCCGCGCGCAGGATGGTCGCGCGGTCGTGCCAGGGCGTTTCGGGGTCAAGATCCGGGGGCGGGGCATGAAGCGGCGCGCAGAACCGGGCCGAGCGCGCGCGGGCACCCGGCAGTTCGGGTTCGTAATAGCCGGTGAAATGCGCCTGCCCCGCAGGCGCGACCTCGACAGGATCGAAGCGCGCCTCGAACCAGGCGTGCGGATCGGCGGGCGGGTCGGCCGATGGCGCCCCCGGCATGGAAAACGCCGCCCATGCGGCGGCGTGATCGTCCCGGTCCCAGCCGGGAAGGTCGGACCAGCGCAAGGCCCGCATCCGCGTCACCCGCCCGTGGCGACAAGCTGCCAGTTCGGGTCATTGCTGCCCATCTTGCGCGCGAAGGTCCAGATGTCGCGCTGCTTGCGCGCCGCCTTGGGATCGCCCTCGACGATCTGGCCCGCCGCGTCGCGCGCAACCGAGATCAGCTCTCCGCCGAAGCGCACGGTCAGTTCCGCCTCGCGCGCGGTGGCATCGAAGGTGGCATCCTCCAGCACCAGCTCGCGCAGGCCCAGGAATTCGGCGTGAACGCTCAGCCCCTGTTCCTCGCGGGCCCTGACCACGCCCGAGAAGGCATCGAAGACCTCGGGCGACAGGAAGGGGCGCACGCGCTCCATCTCGCCCTTCTCGAAGGCCATCAGGATCATCTCATAGGCCGCGCGCGCGCCCTGAAGGAAATCCCCGACGCCGAAGGAGGGCTCGGCCGCCTTCATCGCCGCAAGCGCGCGCGCCTGGGGCGAGCCTTCGGGAACGTGATCGGTGATGTCCGGATCAGCTCCGCCCTCGATCACCTCGAAGCTGCGGCGCGCGGAATGGGGTTCGGGCGTATCCAGCGGGACGGGGGGCTTTTCAAAGCCCTCGCGCGTTCCCAGCACGCTTTTCAGACGCAGGATCAGGAAGATCGCTATCCCGGCAAGGACCAGCAGCTGAATCACGGCATTCTCCATCGAATAGATCCTTGGTCACGGCGCGCAGTTTGTATTTCGGTTCTTCCCACTTATGTAGGGCAGGGGCGGGGTCAAGTCCACCGCCCCCCGGATCATCGACAAGGACACGACAATGTGGATCTTTCTTGCCTTTTTGCTGGTGCCGCTGATCGAGATCGCGCTGTTCATTCAGGTCGGCGGTCTGATCGGACTGTGGCCGACGCTGGGGCTCGTGCTGTTGACGGCGGTGGTGGGCACGGCGCTGGTGCGTTCGCAAGGCGCGCAGGCGATGGCCGAACTGCGCCGCGCGATGGCCGAGCTCGGCGATCCCACCGCGCCGCTCGCGCATGGCGCGATGATCCTTCTGGCCGGGGCGCTGTTGCTGACGCCGGGCTTTTTCACCGACACGGTGGGCATCGCGCTTCTGATCCCGCGGGTGCGTGCGGCCGTGCTGCGGCATCTGGCCGCGCGGGTACAGGTCGCGCGGTTCGAGATGGGCCCCGGCCCCGGCCAGCCCCGGCGCGATCCGCACCGCCCCGACATCATCGACGGCGAATTCCACGAACTTGACGAAAACGCCCCGCCCCGGCGCGGCCCCTCGGGCTGGACCCGCCACTGAGCGGGGCATTGAGGCATGCCGTCCGGGGTGCTACACCCTGTGCCGAACGGATCTTTGGAGAAACCGATGAGCGAAGAAACCAACGGGAACGGTGCCGCCCCCGCGCAGCCGCAGGTCAAGATGAACATTTTGGCGCAATTCGTGCGCGATCTGTCCTTCGAGAACGTGGTGGCGCAGAAGGGCCTGCAATCGGGCGAAGTGCAACCCGACATGCAGGTGCAGGTCAGCCTCGATGCGCGCAAGCGCGCGGCCGATCACCAGTATGACGTCATCACCAAGTTCAAGATCACCTCGACGAACAAGGCCACGAATTCTCCGCTTTACCTGCTGGAACTCGATTATGGCGGGATCTTCCATATCGAGGGCGTGCCGGAAGAGCAGCTGCACCCCTTCCTTCTGATCGAATGCCCGCGCCAGTTGTTCCCCTTCGTGCGCCGGATCGTCTCGGACGTGACGCGCGATGGCGGTTTCCCGCCCTTCAACCTCGATACGGTGGATTTCATGGCGCTCTACCGCGCCGAGCTGGCCCGCCGCGCCGAGGCGCAGAAGACCGAGCAGCCGACCCTGTCCTGAGATCCGGCCCCGTGCACGTCCGAAGGGCGCGGCAAGCTGCCTCAGGGACAAGCTGACCAAGTGACATCACGCGCCGCCGCGGGCCAGTCTTGCGGCGGCGCAACGATATGGCACCGCGAATGACCGAACCGATTCCCGCCTGGATAGGCGACACGCTTGTTCCCGTCGACAAGCTTGATGCGCATCGCAAAGGGCTCCGCCACAAGGCGGTGTCCATCTTCGTGCTGGACGGTGAAAAGGTGCTGATCCAGCGCCGGGCGGCGGGCAAGTATCACTCGGCCGGGCTTTGGGCCAATACCTGCTGCACCCATCCGCACTGGAACGAGCGCCCCGAGGATTGCGCCATCCGACGCCTGCGCGAAGAGCTGGGCATCGAGGGGCTTTATCCCGCCCATGCCGACCGCCTGGAATATCGCGCCGATGTCGGCGGCGGGCTGATCGAGCATGAGGTCGTCGATATCTACCTGGCCTATGCCGGGCGGGACATGCCGATCCGCCCGAATCCCGACGAGGTGGCAGAAACCCGCTGGATCGGGCTTTACGATCTGGTTGCCGATGTGAAACGCCACCCCGAGCGTTACTCGAAATGGCTGGCGATCTATCTGTCGGGCCCGATGGATCACATCTTCGGCGCGGTTCTGCACCGCTAGGCCGGCCCCGTTTTCGGCTGCAACAGAGCCTGTTTTGCACAGGATTTCCCGCAGCCACCGACCGTCCGGACACCGTGACGCGGCCCTTGGGGGCCTTCACATTCGCGCGTGTCGGGAAAAGAAGCGGGACAAAACCGCCCGGACCTCTGGTCAAGGCGCGGATTAGCTGCGAATTTGTCCCTGTGTGTTTCGGGGGGGGTGACATGGTCTTGTCACATGGAAAGCGGCTTTTGTCGGCCATCGCGCTTGGTGTGCTGATGGCGCAGGCTGCCCATGCGCTTGACCGGCTGACCTTCGAGACCCCCGGCGCGGACAAGGATCTGCACGACGTGCTGGCCGCGGCTTCGCTGACGCGCGAGGCGGGCAGCGCCGAAACCGTCGACGTGCAGAACCTTTTCGCCGCGGCGCGCGCCGATTACGCCCGCATCCTCGGGGCGCTTTATTCCGAGGGCTACTATTCGGGCACCATCTCGATCCGCATCGACGGGCGCGAGGCAAGCGCGATCCCGCCGCTTGATGCGCCCGCGACGATCCGCGCGGTGGATATCCGGGTGACGCCCGGCCCGCGCTTTTCCTTCGCGCGCGCGCAAATCGCGCCGGTGGCGCCCGAGACCGAGCTTCCCGAAGGCTATGCCGTCGGAGAACCCGCGCTTTCCGGCACGATCGTCGATGCCGCCACGGCGGGGGTCGAGGGTTGGCGCAACCAGGGCCATGCCAAGGCCGAGGTCAGCGCGCAACGCATCACCGCCGATCATCGCGCCAGCACCCTTGCCGCCGATATCGCGCTTGCGCCCGGCCCGCGCGTCACCTTCGGCACGCTGCATGTCAGCGGGAACGAGCGGCTTGGAACCCGGCGGCTGGAAAAGATCGCAGGCTTTCCCACCGGAGAGGTGTTCGACCCCGAAAAGCTCGATCAGGTGCGCGCACGCCTGCGCCGCACCGGGATCTTCAGCTCGGTCACCCTGACCGAGGCGGAAACCGTCTCGCCCGGCCCGTCGCTGGATGCCGAACTGGTCGTGGTCGAGGAAAAACCCCGCCGCATCGGGTTCGGGGCGGAACTGTCCAGCCTCGACGGGCTGGCGCTGTCGGGATACTGGCTGCACCGCAATCTCATGGGGGGCGGGGAGCGGCTGCGCCTTGACGGCGAAATCTCGGGGATCGGCGGGTCGACCGGCGGGGCGGATTACACGCTTGGCGCGCGGATCGACCGGCCGGCCACATTGTCGCCCGACACCTCGGCCTTCATCGAGACCGAGCTTTCGGCGCTTGACGAGGTCGATTACCGCTCGGACAACTTTTCCTTCGGGATCGGCTTCACCCATATCGTCAACCCGCGGCTGACCGCCGAGATCGGGCTGAAATACACCATCTCAAAAGTGCGCGAGAACGGCACGAGGCGCACCTTCGAGCAACTTGCCCTGCCCATCGCGCTGACATGGGACAACCGCGACAACCCGCTTGACGCCACCGAGGGCTATTACGGTGAGGCCGTGGCCACCCCCTTCCTGGGTTTCGGCACCACCGGGTCGGGCGGGCAGATCAAGGGCGATTTCCGGGCCTATCGAGGATTTGGCGAGTCCGACAGGTTCGTGCTTGCGGCGCGCGCGCAGGTGGGGGCCGTCTTCGGAGCGGACCTGATCGAGACACCGCGCGAATACCTGTTCTATTCGGGCGGCGGCGGCACGGTGCGCGGCCAGCCCTACCAGTCGCTTGGCGTCAATGTGCTGCGCGGCGGGGCACAACGCAGCGGCGGCACCCGGTTCCTTGCCCTTTCGGGCGAGATGCGCGCAGATGTGACCGACAAGATCGGCCTCGTGGCGTTCTACGACGCGGGCTATGTGGGCGCGGTGGATTTCTTCGACGATTCAGGCGACTGGCATGCCGGCGCCGGGCTGGGGCTGCGCTACAATACCGGGATCGGGCCGATCCGGCTTGATGTCGCGGGGCCGGTCGGCGGCGATACGGGCGAAGGCGTGCAGATCTATATCGGCATCGGGCAGGCGTTCTGATGCGCGGACTGATCCTTGCCCTTCCGCTTCTGGTCTGCGCAGGCTACGCCGCCGCGCAAGAGGCACCGGCCGCGCCCGCCACCACGGAACAGACAACGCGTGACCGCGATTACCTGACCGGCCTTCTTGAGGACAACCTGTCCGCTGCCGGCCGCGCGATCCGCCTTGACGGATTTGCGGGGGCGCTTTCGTCGCGCGCAACTTTCGACAGCCTGAGCATCGCCGATGACGCGGGCGTGTGGCTGACGATCACCGATGGCGCGATCTCGTGGTCGCGCTCTGCCCTGCTGTCAGGCAGGATCGAGATCGAGGAACTTTCCGCGAAATCCATCGACTGGCCGCGCCTGCCCGTCGCGGCGCCCGGCGACACCGGCGCCGCGCCCGAGGTGAAGCCCTTCGCGCTGCCAGAGCTGCCCGTCTCGGTCAATATCGGCAAGATCGAGGCCGGCCGCGTGACGCTTGGCGAGGCGCTTTTCGGTCAGGCGGCCGAAATCTCGCTTTCGGGGGCGCTGGAACTTGCCGGGGGCGAGGGCAAGGCCACGCTGAGCGCGCAGCGCATCGACGGCCCTGAGGGCACGCTGTCGCTGAACGGCGCCTATGCCAATGCCAGCCGCGAACTGGCCCTGGATCTTCTGGTGTCCGAAGGAGAGGACGGCATCGCCGCGAACCTGATCGGCCTGCCGGGGCGGCCCGCCATCACGCTTGCTGTGGCCGGTACCGGCCCGATCGACGATTTCACCTCGGACATCCACCTGACGACCGATGACACCCCGCGCCTGTCGGGCAAGGTCGAATTGCGGGCCGTGACCGCGCCCGATGCCGCGCCGGACACGCCCGCCGAACGCAGCTTCCGGGCCGAGTTGTCGGGCGATATCGCGCCGCTTCTGCCGCCCGAATATCAGGATTTCTTCGGCGATCAGGTCGCGCTTCTGGCCGAGGGCGCGCGCGAACCCACCGGCCGCATCAGCCTTCCGGTGCTGAGCGTGGACAGCGAGGCGCTGGATCTGTCGGGCTCGGTCACGCTGTTGCCGACGGGCCTGCCGGAACGGCTTGCGCTGGATGTGCAGGTGGGTCTGGGCAACGGGCGCGAGGTGCTGCTGCCCCTGGCGGGCGACAAGACCTGGGTGCGGTCCGCGGATCTGCGGCTGGA
This sequence comes from Rhodobacter maritimus, assembly GCF_058747975.1. Lineage (NCBI taxonomy): Bacteria > Pseudomonadati > Pseudomonadota > Alphaproteobacteria > Rhodobacterales > Rhodobacter > Rhodobacter maritimus. The sequence goes on from NZ_CM179095.1 coordinate 3,276,954, forward strand.
TTACGACAAGCAGGCAAGCGACGGCTGGAAGCTGGACGGCCGTGTCGTCGGACTGCGCCGCGCCGAGGCGCAGATCCTTGCCCTGCGCCTGTCGGGATCGGGCCGTATCGCACAGCCGGCGGGCCGGCCCGCCACGATCGGCGGCACCGTGGACATGACCGCAAGCGGGATCGAGATGGCCGACCCCGCCCTTGCCGATGCGGTGGGGCCGTTCCTGTCCGGCCGTTCGGTGTTCTTCTGGCAGGATGGCGATGCGCTGCGCCTGCCCCGGCTGCATGCCACCGGGCGCGGATACGGGCTGACCGGCGGGCTGACGGTGCGCGGGCTTGACTCGGACCTGACGATCTCGGGCAAGGCCGATCTGCGCCATTCGGCGCTTGGCTATCTGTCCGCGCTTGCCGGGCGCCCGCTTGGCGGCCGCCTGACCGGCACGGTCGAGGGCGAATATGCCGTGCTGACCGGCGCTTTTGATACCGTGGCAGAGGTTGCCGGCACCGATCTGCGCCTTGATCAGCCGCAGCTTGACGGGCTTCTGGCCGGGGAATCCCGGATCGCGCTTTCGGCACGGCGGGATGAAACCGGGATCACGCTGCGCGGGCTGGATATTGCGGCGCAATCGCTCAGCGGCACGGCGCAGGGCGTGATCCGCAGCGGGGCAAGCGACCTGACGGCCTCGGCACGGCTGGGCAATCTTCGCGTTCTCGATCCGCGTTGGCGCGGGACGCTTGTGGCCGATGCCGGCCTGACCGAGAAGGACGGCGCGCGCCTGATCACGCTGGAGGGGACGGGCAGCGGCCTTGCCATCGGCCAGACCGAGATCGACCGCGTTCTGGCCGGAGAGACCCGGCTGTCGATCCTTGCCGAAGAGCGCGGCGGACGCATCCGGCTGCAAAACCTCACGCTGAAGAACCCGCAGCTTGGCGCCACCGCCGAAGGCGTGATCGACGAGAACAGCCGCAGGATCACGGTCGATGCGCAACTGGCCAATGCGGCCCTTCTGGCGCCGGGCTTTCCCGGCCCGGTCACGCTTGGCGGCACGATCACCGATGACGGGACGGCCTATCAGGTGGATCTGGCGGGCACGGGGCCGGGCAACAGCAACGCGAAACTGGCCGGGCGGGTCGCGCTGGATTTCGCGGATACGGATCTGGGCATTTCCGGCAGCGCCGAGACCGCGCTTGCCAATGCCTTCATCGCCCCCCGCTCGGTCCAGGGGCCGCTCAGCTTCGATCTGCGGATGCGCGGCGCGCCGGGGCTTGGCGCGCTTTCGGGCCGGATCGAGGCCGCGAATGCGCGGCTTGTCGCGCCGACGCTGGGGCTGAAGCTGGACGATCTGGACCTGGGCGTGGCCCTTGCGGGCGGGCAGGCCGCGATCACCGGCACCGGGCAGCTTTCCACCGGCGGGACGTTGCGCCTTTCCGGCCCCGTCAGCCTGAGCGCGCCCTATAGTGGCGATCTGCAAATCACGCTGGAGGCACTGCGGCTGCGCGATCCGGATCTTTACGACACGCAGGTCTCGGGCGGGCTTTCGATCAGCGGCCCACTTGCCGGGGGGGCGCGGGTCACCGGCGATCTGACCCTGTCCGAGACCGAGCTGCGCGTACCCTCGACCGGGCTTGGCGGCGTGGCCGCGATCCCCGACATGACCCATGTGAACGAACCCGCCGCCGTGCGCGACACCCGCCAGCGAGCCGGCCTGATCCAGACCGCCGAAGCCGGGCGGCCGCGCGGCGCCTCTGCCTCTTACCCGCTGGATGTCACGATCTCGGCGCCGCGGCAGATCTTCGTGCGCGGGCGCGGGCTTGACGCGGAACTGGGCGGATCGCTGCGGATCACCGGCACAAGCGAAAACGTGACCCCGATCGGCGAATTCGGCCTGATCCGCGGGCGGCTGGACATCCTGGGCAAGCGCTTTGCCCTGAACGAGGGCAAGATCGCGCTGCAAGGCGCGCTGATCCCCTGGATCCGCTTCGTGGCCACCACCCAGCAGGACGGCTTCACCACCTCGATCACCATCGAGGGCGACGCCACCGAACCCGAGCTGACCTTCACCTCCTCTCCGGAACTGCCCGAGGAAGAGGTTCTGGCGCGGCTTCTGTTCAACAAGGGCCTGACCAACCTGTCGCCCTTGCAGGCAGCCCAGCTTGCCTCGGCGGTGGCGACGCTGGCGGGCAAGGGCGGCGAGGGCATCGTCAGCAAGCTGCGCAGCGGTTTCGGGCTGGACGATCTGGATGTCGGCACAAGCGAGGATGGCGGCACCCAGGTGCGCGCGGGCAAATACCTGTCGGAGAACATCTATACCGATGTGGTGGTGGACAGCGAGGGCAAGTCCGAGATCAACCTCAACCTCGACGTGACGCGCAACCTGACGGCCAAGGGGCGGCTTGGATCGGACGGGAACAGCGGCGTCGGGATCTATTTCGAGCGGGACTACTAAGCCGCCCGATCCGCCACCCTGTAGGCCAGATGCGTCACTTTGCCCGCTTCATGGCAATTTTTGCATTGCCGAACGCAGCAAATCGGCGTGTTTGACTCTTCACTACGGCGGTTTCCGGCGCGACCCTGTTCCTGGGAGCAGGGAGAAAGAACCATGTGGAACATCTGCATCATCGGCGCCGGAAAGATCGGAAGCACCATTGCGACGCTTCTGGCCGCCTCGCCGCATTACAAGGTCACGCTGGCCGATCAGCATGCCGAGGCCTTGCAGAAGGCCGGTGCCGAAGGGCTTGCCACGATGCAGATCGCGGTGGACGACCCCGCCGCGCTGACGCCCCGGCTGACGGGGTTCGACGCGGTGATCTCGGCCGCGCCCTTCTTCCTGACGCCGGTGATCGCCGAAGCGGCGCGCAATGCCGGCGCGCATTATTTCGACCTGACCGAGGATGTCGCGGGCACCGCGCGGGTGCGCGACCTGGCGCAAGAAGCCGGGACGGTGCTGATGCCGCAATGCGGGCTGGCGCCGGGCTTTGTCGGCATGGTGGGCGCGCATCTGGCCGCGCAGTTCGACACGCTCGAGACGCTTTCGCTGCGGGTGGGCGCGCTGCCGCTTTATCCGACCAACGCGCTGAAATACAACCTGACCTGGTCGACCGACGGGCTGATCAACGAATATCTCAACCCCTGCGAGGCCCTGGTGGGCGGGCAGCGGGTCAGCCTTGCGCCGCTGGAAGATCTTGAGGGCTTCGCGCTCGACGGGGTGGATTACGAATGTTTCAACACCTCGGGCGGGCTGGGCACCCTGGGCGAGACCCTTGAGGGCAAGGCCCGGCGCGTCAGCTATCGCACGATCCGTTATCCGGGCCACCGCGACATCCTGCGGCTTTTGCTGACCGGGCTTGGCCTTGAACGCCGCCGCGACCTTCTGAAGGACATCTTCGAACATGCCCTGCCCCGCACCGATCAGGACGTGGTGGTGGTGTTCTGCACGGCCACCGGCATGATCGACGGCGCGCTGCGCGAGGTCTCGTTCCTCAACAAGTCGCTTTCGGCCGAGGTTGCGGGCAAACGCTGGAGCGCGATCCAGATCACCACCGCGGCGGGGGTCTGCGGGGTGCTGGACATGGTGCGCAGCGGCCACCTGCCGGGGCGGGGCTTCATCGGGCAGGAACAGGTCGATCTTGCCGCGTTCCTGAAAACCGAATTCGGCCGCTACTACCTGCCCGGCCAGGTCACGCCCCTGCCGACGCCTTCGCCTCGGCCGCGATCCAGTCACGGAACGCTGCAAGCGGCGGAGTGACCTCGGCCCCCTCGGGCCAGACCAGATAGTAGCTGCCCACCCCCGTCACGACATCGCCGGGGGTGCGGATCAGGCGGCCGTCGCGGATTTCGGGGCCGGCCAGGAACTCGGGCAGAAGGGCAATGCCGACACCATGCACAGCAGCCTGCATCATCGGCGCGAACTGATCGAACAGCATGCCCTGGGTATGCGGCGCCTCAAGCCCGTGATGGGCGAACCACGCCCCCCAGGCATTGGGCCGCGATTCGAGCTGCAAAAGCGGCAGGTCGCGCAGGTCGGACGGTGCGGTCATCCGGTGTTCGGCCGCGAAACCGGGCGCGCAGCAGGCAACGATCCGTTCGTCGAAAAGCGGGATATGCCGCGCGCTGGGCCACATGCGGGTGCCGAAATGAATCGCGGCATCGAAGGTTTCGGTGTCGAAATCGAAGGGCCGCAACCGGGTGCCAAGGTTCAGCGTCACGCCCGGATGCGCGGCCAGAAACCCGCCCAGCCGCGGCGCAAGCCAGCGGGTGCCGAAGGTGGGCAGGATCGCAAGGCTCAGCACGCCGCCGCCGGGATTGGCGCGCAGCCCGAGCGAGGCACGGGCGATCAGCTCCAGCGCCTTGCGCACGTCGCGGGCATAGGCAAGGGCGGGTTCGGTCGGGCGCAGGCGGCGGCGTTCGCGCCGGAACAGGGTCACACCAAGCTGGCCTTCAAGATTCTGGATCAGCCGGCTGACGGCGCCTTGCGTCAAGTCCAGTTCGCGCGCGGCGGCGGCCGTCGATCCGGTGCGGCAGACCGCCTCGAAGGCGGCCAGAAGACTGACCGAGGGGATATAGCGCCGCGGCAGGGCCATATATGTGCTCCGTGCATAGTATATCGCAAGAATAGCGTTGGATTAGCATGTCGAACAGGCGCATAAAGCATCAAACCAGAGATGCGAGGATAAACCCATGGCCCTGAAACCCAAAGACGCCCCCGACCTGTCGCGCTTCGACTGGGAAGACCCGTTCCGCCTTGATCTGCAACTGACCGAGGAAGAGCGGATGCTGCGCGACGCGGCCCGCGCCTATGCGCAGGAAAAGCTGCAGCCCCGCGTCATCGCCGCCTTCCGAGAGGAAAAGACCGACCCGGAGATCTTCCGCGAAATGGGCGAAATGGGCCTTCTGGGCGTGACCGTGCCCGAGGAATATGGCGGGCTTGGCGCCTCTTACGTTGCCTACGGCCTTGTCGCGCGTGAGGTAGAGCGCGTGGACAGCGGCTATCGCTCGATGATGTCAGTGCAAAGCTCTCTCGTGATGTATCCGATCTATGCCTATGGCTCGGAAGAGCAGCGCAGGAAATACCTGCCGAAACTGGCCTCGGGCGAATATATCGGCTGCTTCGGGCTGACCGAACCCGATGCGGGCTCGGACCCGGCGGGGATGAAGACCACCGCGAAGAAAACCGCGAACGGCTATGTGCTGAATGGCACGAAGATGTGGATTTCCAATTCGCCCATCGCGGATGTCTTCGTCGTCTGGGCCAAGTCCGAGGCGCATGGCGGCAAGATCCGCGGCTTTGTCCTTGAAAAGGGCATGGCCGGGCTGTCGGCACCGAAGGTCGGAGGCAAGCTCTCACTCCGGGCTTCGGTGACCGGCGAGATCGTGATGAAGGATGTCGAGGTGGGCGAGGATGCCCTGCTGCCCGGCGTCGAGGGGCTGAAGGGCCCGTTCGGCTGCCTCAACCGGGCCCGCTATGGCATCGCCTGGGGCGTGATGGGCGCGGCCGAGTTCTGCCTGAATGCCGCGCGACAATACGGCCTTGACCGCAAGCAGTTCGACCGCCCCCTTGCCCAGACCCAGCTTTTCCAGCTGAAACTGGCCAACATGCTGACCGATGTAAGCCTTGGCCTCCAGGCCTGCCTGCGCGTCGGCCGTCTGATGGACGAGGCCAATGCCGCGCCCGAGATGATCTCGATCATCAAGCGCAACAACTGCGGCAAGGCGCTTGAGGCCGCGCGCCACGCCCGCGACATGCATGGCGGCAACGGCATCCAGGAGGATTTCCAGGTGATCCGCCATATGGTCAACCTGGAGACGGTGAATACCTATGAAGGCACGCATGACGTGCACGCCCTCATCATCGGGCGGGCCATCACGGGGTTGCAGGCCTTCTACTGAGAACGACAGAAAGGGATTTATGCCACGTTCCCAGATCGTCCATGACAATTTCCTGCGTCGCGTTGCGGCGCAGGATTTTCCCGTTGGAAAAGACCCTGTTGCAGGGCTTTCGGCCCCAGAGGCGGTGGCGCTGTTTCGCGCGCAATGCCTTAGCCGGGCGCTGGACCGCACCAGCCGGGCGATGCAGAAGGCGGGCCAGGGGTTCTACACGATCGGCTCGTCGGGGCATGAGGGGATGGCGGCGGTCGCCCATGCGCTCAGCCCCGCGGACATGGCCTTCCTGCATTACCGCGACGCGGCCTTCCAGATCGCGCGCGCCGATCAGGTGCCGGGGCAAAGCATCACCTGGGACATGCTGTTGTCCTTCGCCTCGTCCTGCGAAGATCCGATTTCGGGCGGGCGGCACAAGGTGCTGGGCTCGGCCGCGCTGAACATTCCGCCGCAGACATCGACGATTGCCAGCCACCTGCCCAAGGCGGTGGGCGTGGCCCATTCCATCGGCCTTGCGCGCCGCCACCCGCCCGAACACCGCGTGCTTGGGGACGACGCCATCGTGATGTGCTCGTTCGGAGATGCCTCGGCCAATCACTCGACCGCGCAGGGGGCGTTCAACACGGCAAGCTGGACGGCCTATCAGGCGCTTCCGATGCCGATCCTCTTCGTGTGCGAGGATAACGGGATCGGCATTTCCACGAAAACGCCGAAAGGCTGGATCGCCGCCGCGATGCAGGCGCGTCCGGGGATACGCTATTTCCATGCCGACGGGCTGGATCTTTACGACACGTTCCGCGTGGCCTCGGAGGCGGCCGATTTCGTGCGCCGCCGCCGCAAGCCCGCCTTCCTGCATCTGCGCACCGTGCGGCTTTACGGCCATGCCGGGGCCGACATGCCCACCACCTACATGGCCCGCGAAGAGGTCGAGGCAGAGGAAGCCAACGATCCGCTGCTGCATTCGGTGCGCCTGCTGCACCAGGCCGGCGCGCTTTCGCCCCAGGAGGCGCTGAAGATCTATACCGAAACCCAGGATCGCGTGACCCGCGTGGCCGACAGGGCCGTGACCCGGCCGCGGCTGAAAAGTGCTGCCGATGTCATGGCCAGCCTGATCCCGCCGCCGCGCCGGTGCAGGCCCGACAACGGCCCCGGCACCGACACCCGCGCGGCCGCCTTCGGCCCCGAGCTTGCCGCCATGGCCGAGCCGCAGCCGATGTCGAAGCTGATCAACTGGGCGCTGACCGACCTGATGCTGGAACACCGGGAAATTGCCCTGATGGGCGAGGATGTGGGCCGCAAGGGCGGGGTCTATGGCGTGACGCAGCGGCTTCAGGCGCGCTTTGGCCCCGACCGGGTGATCGACACGCTGCTGGACGAGCAATCCATCCTTGGCCTTGGCATCGGCATGGCCCAGAACGGTTTCCTGCCGATCCCCGAGATCCAGTTCCTGGCCTATCTGCACAATGCCGAGGATCAGATCCGCGGCGAGGCGGCGACGCTGCCCTTCTTCTCGAACGGGCAATACACGAACCCTATGGTCCTGCGCATCGCGGGGCTGGGCTATCAGAAGGGGTTCGGCGGGCATTTCCACAACGACAACAGCCTTGCCGTGCTGCGCGACATTCCGGGGCTGATCCTTGCCTGCCCCTCGAACGGCGCCGACGCGGCCATGATGCTGCGCGAATGCGTGCGCCTTGCGCGCGAAGAACAACGCCTTGTGGTCTTTCTTGAACCCATCGCGCTTTACCCGATGCGCGACCTGCTGGCCGAGAAGGACGGTGGCTGGATGCGGCTCTATCCCGCCCCGGATACGCGGATCGGGCTGGGGCAGACCGGCCAGCACGGCACCGGGCGCGACGTGGCGATCGTCACCTATGGCAATGGCTGCTACCTGTCGCATCAGGCGATGGCCGCACTTGCGCAAAAGGGCGTGCAGGCCCGCGTGATTGACATCCGCTGGCTTGCGCCGCTGCCCGTCGACGCGATCCTGCGCGCAACCGAAGACTGCGCGCATGTGCTGGTGGTGGACGAATGCCGGCGCAGCGGAAACCTGTCCGAGGCGTTGATGACGCATCTTGCCGAAGCGGGGCGGCGGTCCTTCGCGCGCCTCACCGCCGAGGACAGCTTCATCGCCACCGGCCCCGCCTACGCGGCCACGCTGCCCTCGGCCGAAGGCATCGCAGAGGCCGCGCTGCGGTTGGCGGGCAAATGAGGGCGGTCGTGATCTGCCCCGGCCGGGGCACCTATACCAAGACGGAACTGGGCGTCCTGTCGCGCCATTTCCATGACCGCGCCCTTCTGGCCCGCTTCGATGCGCGGCGCGCAGCACTTGGCCTGGAAAGCCTGACGGCGCTTGATGGCGCGGCAAGCTATTCCGTGGCGCGCCACACGCGGGGGGACAATGCCTCGGCGCTGATCTATGCCGCGACGCTGGCCGACTTCCGCGCCCTTCGCGAGGTCGAGGTGGTGGCGGTCACCGGCAATTCCATGGGCTGGTATTCCGCGCTTGCCTGCGGTGGCGCGCTTGATCCCGAGGGCGGCTTCGAGGTGGTCAATACCATGGGCACCCTGATGCAGGAGGCGCTGATCGGCGGCCAGATCATCCATCCCTTCGTGGAAGAGGACTGGCGCCCGAATCCCGCCCGCAAGGCCGCGCTGCTTGCGCTGGTTGCCGAGATCGCCGCCCGGCCCGGCCATGTTCTGGGCCTGTCGATCGACCTTGGCGGGATGCTGGTCCTGGCCGGGAACGCGGCGGGGCTTGCGGCCTTCGAAGCCGCCGTTCCGCCTGAACAGGGCCGCTTTCCGATGCGGCTTGCCAATCACGCGGCCTTCCACAGTGCCCTTCAGGCGCCCGTGGCGCGCGCGGGGCGCGAACGGATTTCGCCCGGCCTGTTCGGGCAGCCGCAGATCCCGCTGATCGACGGGCGCGGGGCGATCTGGTGGCCCGGCGCGACCGATCCTCAGGCGCTTTGGGACTATACGCTTGGCCATCAGGTGCTGGAGCCCTACGATTTCACCCGTGCCGTCACCATCGCCGCGCGGGAATTCGCACCCGACCTCTTCATCGTCACCGGCCCCGGCACAACGCTTGGCGGCGCGGTGGCGCAATCACTCATCCTGGCCGACTGGGCCGGAATAGGGTCGAAATCCGCATTTCAGGCGCGCCAGAAGGAACGTCCCATCCTTGTCTCGATGGGGCTTGGGGAGCAGCGCGCCACCGTCACAACACAGGGAGAATGACATGACCACAGACGAGATCTTCAAAGCCCTCGGCCTTGATGCTTCGCAGGTAACGGGCGGCACGCTGGCGGTGCATTCTCCGGTCGACGGGGCCACGCTTGCGACGCTGCGCGAAACCCCCGCGGCCGAAATGCCCGCCGTGATCGCCCGCGCCCAGGCCGCCTTCCGCGCCTGGCGCGAGGTGCCCGCCCCCCGGCGGGGCGAGCTGGTGCGCCTTCTGGGCGAGGAGTTGCGCGCCTCGAAAGACGCGCTTGGCGCGCTTGTGACGCTGGAGGCGGGCAAGATCACCTCGGAAGGGCTTGGCGAGGTGCAGGAGATGATCGACATCTGCGATTTCGCCGTGGGCCTGTCGCGCCAGCTTTACGGCCTGACCATCGCAAGCGAGCGTCCGGGCCACCGGATGATGGAAAGCTGGCACCCGATCGGGCCGGTCGGCATCATCTCGGCCTTCAACTTCCCCGTCGCGGTCTGGAGCTGGAACGCCGCGCTTGCGCTGGTCTGCGGCGATCCGATCATCTGGAAGCCCTCCGAAAAGGCGCCGCTGACGGCCATGGCCTCGATGAAGATCCTTGAACGCGCCATCCGCCGCTTTGGCGCCGACGCGCCCGAAGGCCTTGCGCAACTGGTCATCGGCGGGCCGGATCTGGGCGAGGCGCTGGTGACCTCGCCCGAGGTTCCGGTGATCTCGGCCACCGGATCGACGCGGATGGGGCGGATCGTGGGGCCGAAAGTGGCCGAACGCTTCGGCCGCTCGATCCTGGAGCTGGGCGGAAACAACGCGATGATCGTGGCGGAATCGGCCGATCTCGACATGGCGGTGCGGGCCATCGTGTTCTCTGCCGTGGGCACGGCGGGGCAGCGCTGCACCTCGCTGAGGCGGCTGATCGTGCAGAACCCGATCCGCGCGGCGCTGGTGGAGCGGCTGACCAGGGCCTATGCCAGCCTGCCCGTCGGCGATCCGCGCAAGGCCACCACGCTTGTCGGCCCGCTGATCGACCATGCCGCGCGCGACCGGATGCTGGGCGTGCTGGAACAGGCCCGCGCCGAGGGCGGCACGGTGCATGGCGGGCGCGCCGTGGCCGAAGGCGTGCCGCAGGGCGGCGCCTATGTCGAGCCCGCCATCGTCGAGATGCCCGGCCAGAGCGCCTGCGTGCGCGAAGAGACCTTCGCCCCGATCCTTTACGTCATGGGCTACGACACGCTGGAAGAGGCGCTTGCGATGCAGAACGACGTGCCGCAGGGCCTGTCCTCGTGCATCTTCACGCTGAACATGCGCGAAGCGGGGGCCTTCCTGTCCGCGGCCGGTTCGGATTGCGGCATCGCCAATGTGAATATCGGCCCCTCGGGCGCCGAGATCGGTGGCGCCTTCGGCGGCGAGAAGGAAACCGGCGGCGGGCGTGAATCCGGCTCGGACGCCTGGAAGGGCTATATGCGGCGCCAGACCAATACGGTGAACTACTCGGCCGCGCTGCCGCTGGCGCAGGGCGTGAAGTTCGACTTCTAGGCCCCCGGTCCGGCCGCGCGGCGCCCCCGCGCGGCCAGTTCCGCATTCAGCGCGGCCCCCAGAAGAACCGAAAAAGCCGAGAGATAGAGCCACATCAGAAGCGCGATGACCGCCCCGATAGAGCCGTAGATCTTGTTGTAGGCGCCGAAATTGGTCAGGTAGAAAGTGAAGCCCAGCGACACCAGCGCCCAGACCAGCGTGGCCACGACCGCACCATAGGTCAGGAACGGATCGCGGTGCCCCTCGGTATTGGGGCCGTAGCGGTAAAGGATGCCAAGCGCACTCAGCATCAAAAGCAGCATCGCCCCCCATGGCAGCGCCGAAAGAAGCCAGCCCGTGAACGCCCCCAGCGGCAGGAACTTCAACGCGACGGGAACCACGACCACGGTTGCCAGCGCCGCGAGCATCACCGCCACAAGGGCCAGCGTCATGACATAGCCGGTGATCAGGGTCCAAAGCGTGGTGCGCTGACGCGTGCCATGGATCACGTTGAGTGCGCGCACCAGCGCCCCCACCCCCGCCCGTGCCGAGAAAAGCGCGATGGCGACGGGAAAGATCGTGGTCAGGCCGATCCTTGCGCGCGGCGCCGCCAGCAGGGACATGATCTGTTCGTTCAGGATCTCATAGGCCTCGGGCGGGATGAAATCATCGGCAACCGCAAGGTAGGATTCGATCACCGCCGGGTCGGCCACCATGCCCCAGACCGATATGGTCGCCGTCAGGCCCGGAAAGACGGCAAACATCGCGTAAAACGCGACCCCGGCCGCGACGAGCGAAAGGTTCGTGGCCTCGACCCGGCCCGAAAGCCCCCGCAGAAACGCCCAAACTTGCAATAATGCCGACACCATCGGTCCCCCTTTGGGCCAACTTGGCAAAGCCGTGATGCAAGCGCAACTTGAACGCGGCCTGCCGCTGTGGTCTGTTTACGCTATCACCGATTGGGGGGATGGAATGGGCTACACTCCGGCCGCGGATCGTTACGAACGCATGCAATACCTGGCCTGCGGCAGGTCGGGCCTGAGGCTGCCGCGCATATCCCTGGGCCTGTGGCACAATTTCGGCCATGACACCGCGCATGCGACAAAGCAGACGATCTGCCGCACGGCCTTTGACCACGGCATCACCCATTTCGACCTGGCCAACAATTACGGCCCGCCCCCCGGCAGCGCCGAAGCGGCGTTCGGGGAAATCCTGCGCACCGATTTCGCCGGATACCGCGATGAGCTGATCATCTCGTCCAAGGCCGGCTACGACATGTGGCCGGGGCCCTATGGCGAATGGGGCAGCCGCAAATACCTGATCGCCTCTTGCGACCAGTCGCTCCGGCGCATGGGGCTCGATTACGTCGACATCTTCTATTCGCACCGCTTCGATCCCGACACCCCGCTGGAAGAGACGATGGGCGCGCTGGAGCACATCTGGCGTTCGGGGCGCGCGCTTTACATCGGGATCTCGTCCTACAACGCCCACCGCACGCGCGAGGCGGCGCGGATCCTGATGGATCTGGGCGTGCCCCTGCTGATCCACCAGCCCAGCTACAACATGCTCAACCGCTGGATCGAACGCGACGGGCTGAAAGAAACCCTGGCCGGGCTGGGCACCGGGGCGATTGCCTTCACGCCGCTGGCGCAGGGGATGCTGACGCGGAAATACCTTGGCGGCGTGCCGCAGGGGTCGCGCGCCACACAGGGAAAATCGCTGCCCCCCGAGGCGCTGAGCCCCGCCGCGATCGACAAGATCCGCGCGCTGAACGCCATCGCCGAGCGGCGCGGGCAAAGCCTTGCGCAGATGGCCATCGCCTGGGTGCTGCGCGACGATGCGATCACCAGCGCGCTGATCGGCGCCTCGCGCCCCGAGCAGGTGGTGGATTGCGCCGGCGCCATCGGCAATCTTCGTTTCAGCGATGCCGAACTGGCCGAGATCGACCTTCACGCAACCGACGAGGCAATCAACCTTTGGGCAAGATCCTCGGAAACCGAATAGCGCTTTGGGCCGCGGGCCTGATGCTGGGCGGCCCGCTGCTGGCCCAACCGGCGGACCTGCCCCTGCCGCGCGCCGTCATGGATGCCGATTACGCCCCCGTCGACATGGCCGAGGCGATGCTGGGGCGCGATCTGTTTTTCGACCCTGTCCTGTCGGGAAATCGCAATATCTCTTGCGCAAGCTGCCATCATCCGCGCTTTGCCACCTCGGACGGGTTGCCGCTTGGGCTTGGCGAAGGCGGCATCGGCCTTGGGCCTGCGCGCCGGGCCGATCCGGCCAACCTGCCCGAGCAGCGGATTCCGCGAAACTCCCCCGCGCTGTTCAATCTTGGCGCGCTGGAGTTCACGCGCCTCTTCCATGACGGCCGGATCGAGGCCGATCCCGCCCGCCCCTCGGGCCTGCGCACCCCGATGGAGGAAGAGATGGTCACGGGCTTCGTCTCGGTCCTGTCCGCGCAGACGATGTTTCCCGTGCTGTCACCCGACGAGATGGCCGGCCATTACAGCGAGAACGATATCTCGAAGGCCGTCCGCTCGGGCCGGATCACGGGGCCGGGCGGGGCCTGGGACCGGATTTCCGCGCGGGTGGCGGCCCTGCCCGCCTATCGCACGCGGTTCGAAGAGATCTACCCCGAGATCGCCGCCGGGCGCCCCATCGCCTTTACCGACATTTCGAACGCAATCGCCGCCTTCATCGCCGCGGAATGGCGTTCGGACAGCAGCAGGTTCGATGCGGTTTTGCGCGGAACAGAGACGTTTTCAGCGACCGAAGCGGAAGGGGCTGCCCTGTTCTTCGGCCCAAAGGGATGTTCGGAATGCCATTCGGGCCCGTTCCAGACGGATCACGATTTCCATGCCATGGCCGCGCCCCAGATCGGGCCGGGCAAGGCCGAACGCTTCGAGAACCACAGCCGCGATGACGGGCGGTTCCGCGTGACCGGGCAGCCCGGCGATCGCTTTGCCTTCCGCACGCCTTCGCTGCGCAATGTCGTGCAGACCGGCCCCTGGGGGCATGCCGGGGCGCATGCCGACCTGCGCGCCTTTCTGGCCGATCACGCCGCGCGGTCCGAAGGGCTTGCGCAGTATCGCCGCGATGCGCCCCTGCCCGATCTGCCGGGAACCAAGCCGGACTGGGCCATCCTTGACGCCCCCGCCGAGGTTGCCGTGATCGCCGCCGCCGCCGGTCCGGGCCAGATGCTGAGCACGGCCGAGCTGGACGCGCTGATGGCCTTTCTTGCCACGCTGTCCGATCCGGTGGCCCTCAGGGGGCGCATGGGCATTCCCGAAACCGTGCCAAGCGGCCTGCCCGTCGACCGCTAACCCCCGCGGGGGATCGCGGTGACGCGGTTCAGCGGAACGACCTGCCACGGCCCGGCGGTGCCATCAGGCCAGATCACGCGAACCTCGGCCCGGTCGGCCCGGCCCAGCCCGAAATGCAGCGGTAGGGCCTGCCCGCCCGCGTGACCGCCGCCCACGGTGACCTCTTGCGCCTGAACGCCCGCTTCGCTTCGCAGCTCCACCCAGGCGCCGACGGCGTTGCGGTTGGGGGCAGGCATCATAGGCTCTATTCCAGCCCAATTTCCCGTTTCCACCGTGGTATTGCGCCAGATTTCCATTGCGGCGCGGCGGTTGACCACGACGATATCCAGGCGCCCGTCACCGTTCAGATCGGCAAGCGCCGCGCCCCTTGCCCGCGCGGTGGTGGCGATGCCGGCATCAAGCGCCGCTTCGGTGAAACTGCCATCGCTGCGCTGCATCAGCAGGTTGTTCGGGTCGTGCATCGCGTTGCCGGGCATCTGATCCACATTCCCCTTGGCGATGAACAGATCCGCACGGCCGTCATTGTCGACATCGCCGAATTCGGCATGCCACCCGGTCGAGGGGCGCCCGTCATCGCCCAGAAACGGGCGCTGCGCATAAGTGCCGATCGTGTAGGGCGCGTTCTCGAACCTGTCCCCGCGATTGATCTGCAAAAGCTGATCGCCCATCGAGGTCATCATAACCTCGGGCAGGCCATCGCCGGTCAGATCCCGGCTTGCGATGCCCATGCCCCAAAGCGACACGCGCGCCCAGTCCTCACGCTCAGACAGGGGCGACAGGCGGAACATCTGCTCGTATCCGCCGCGCACATAGTAATGCCGGTCGTTCGAAATGCGCAGCTCGGGCGTGCCCGCGCGCCGCCAGTCCGAGATCAGCATGGAAAGCGCGCAATATCCCGGCGAAATCGGCTCTGTTTCGGCATAATTTGTGCTGTCTGGCCGCAGGATGTCATGGCTGTCACAGGCCTCGAAGGGGCCGTCCGGGTTGCTTCTGTCGACATAATTTCCAAAGACCAGCGTGGGGCGGGCCTGCCCCTTCTCCCATGTCGCGCTGAAGGCGGTGGTCCAGGCGTCGCGCGGGGGCAGACCCCAGCTTTCGGTGGCATCGGCAAAGCTGCAATCGCCACCGCCGCGCAGGATCAGGTTCGGACCGACCCGCAGCACCACCAGATCCATCGCCCCGTCGCTGTCGATATCCAGCGGATAGGCGCCCGTCACGCCGGTCAGATCGGCCCGGCCCGCGCGGTCGAAGCGGATCGGGCCGTCCGGGGCGCTGCGGTTGACGAAAAGCGCCGCGGGCCCGGCCCCGCCCGCCGCGAAAAGATCAGGCAGCGCATCGCCGTTGCAATCGAAGACGGCCACGCCGCCGCCCACGAAATGCTCCCACCCGCCGGAATAGACATGCGGGGCGGGCAGGCCGGCGCTGTCATCGGTGAAAACCGGGCCGGCCGCGGCAGGAAAGGCCAGAAAGAGGCCCCAGACCCCCTTCATTGCGCGGCCATTTCCCGCGCCGGGCCAAGCAGGCCCGCCGTCACCTCTTGCAGCGCCAGGGCTGCGGCGCCATGCGCCCACAGAAGATCGCCCCAGGCATGGGTCTCGATCCGCGGGGCGGGGCGGCCGGTATTGAGGCACATGCCCGTCATCTCGGACAGGGTTTCCTTGGCATAGAGATAGTCATAGCGCATCCGCTCGCCCGACAGGATGATCAGCTCGGGGTCGAAAAGGTTCACGACATTCGACAGGCCAAGCGCCAGATAGCGCCCGGCGCGGTGAAAGATCGAACGCGCCGCGGCATTGCCGGCCTT
This sequence comes from Rhodobacter maritimus, assembly GCF_058747975.1. Classification (NCBI taxonomy): domain Bacteria; kingdom Pseudomonadati; phylum Pseudomonadota; class Alphaproteobacteria; order Rhodobacterales; genus Rhodobacter; species Rhodobacter maritimus. The sequence continues at coordinate 3,292,672 of NZ_CM179095.1, forward strand.
GGCATGGTCGTAAAGGCTTTCCAGCAGAATCCCCACGGACTGGGTTTCACGATGGGTCAGGTTCAGCGCGGTCTGCGCCTCGCGCACAAGGGCGTAATCGGCGACATAGGCCTCGAGGCAGCCCCGCTGGCCGCAACGGCACAGCGCGCCGTCAAGCTGCACCTTGGTATGGCCAAGCTCCATCCCAAGGCCCTGCGCCCCGCGATAAAGCCGGTGGTTGATGACGAAGCCCATGCCCAGGCCATGCTCGATCGTGACCACGGCGAAATCCGAAAGCGTCCGCCCAGCCCCGAACCACAGCTCGGCCAGGGTCACGAGGTTGGCATCGTTGTCGATATGCACGGGCAGGCCGAACCGGGCGGTGGCCGCAGCGGCCAGCGGCACACGCCGGGTGGACAGGACCGGGGACCAGTGCACGATCCCGCCAGGGCTGTCGACAAAGCCCGGCACGCCAAGGCCGACCGCGCTCAGATCCGCGCGGACGATCCCGGCTTTTGCGCAGATCCGGTTCAAAAGCGTCTCTGTTGCATCCAGAATTGCGGCAAGATCCATCGCGCCGGGCACGCGCGCAATCGCCTCGTCGGCAACCAGGTTCCCGGCGAAATCCACGATCACCGCGGTATGTTCACGATCCGAAAGCTTGATCCCCGCCACATAATGCGCCCCCGCCCGCACCCCGAGCGCGGTGGGCGGGCGGCCGCGCCCGCCCTCTGCCTCGCGCGCGGTGCGGACCTCTTCGAGATAGCCCGCCTCGATCAGTTCCGAGGTGATCGTGGTGACCGATGCGGGGCTGACCGAAAGCTCCTTGGCAAGCTGGACCCGCGCGATCTGCCCCGCGGCGCGCACACGCTCGAATATCTGCTGGCGCAGGGGGCGCGCGGTTTCCGACAGGGGCGGAATCAGCGGGCCGCAACCCGGCGCGGGTTTGCGCCTGCGTGGCATGGCGCTTCTTTCGGCCCGCTCCATTAGTTCACCCCGCAAATAAAAGTTATCGCATGTAGCCCATTATTCATACTATCCATGCCGCAATGCGGCAGATTTTCAGTCATCACGCGCATATTCCCAGATTGCCCCGGCATTTTTATTTTGACAACTAAATTTATTACGCGCAGGCTCCTATCATCCCCGCGAATCTGCCGGGGCAGGCCTCCGTGGCCGTGTAACGGGAGGAAAACATGCACAAGACCATTCTGGCCGCCGTCGCCCTGACGGCAGGCTTTGCAAGTTCCGCATTCGCCGACATGACGGTCGGCGTGTCCTGGTCCAACTTTCAGGAAGAGCGCTGGAAGACCGACGAGGCGGCGATCAAGTCGGCGCTGGAAGCGGCCGGGGCCACCTATGTCTCGGCCGATGCGCAATCGTCCTCGGCCAAGCAGCTGTCGGATATCGAATCGCTGATGGCGCAGGGCGTCAACGCGCTGATCATCCTTGCGCAGGACACCGCCGCAATCGGCCCCGCCGTCCAGGCCGCCGCCGACGAGGGCATCCCCGTCATCGCCTATGACCGCCTGATCGAAGACCCCCGCGCCTTCTACCTGACCTTCGACAATGTCGAGGTCGGCCGGATGCAGGCCCGCGCGGTGTTCGAGGCCGCGCCCAAGGGCAATTACGTCATGATCAAGGGCTCGCCCACCGATCCGAACGCCGATTTCCTGCGCGGCGGCCAGCAAGAGGTGCTGCAAGCCGCCATCGACGCGGGCGACATCACCATCGTGGGCGAGGCCTATACCGACGGCTGGCTGCCCGCCAACGCGCAGCGCAACATGGAACAGATCCTGACCGCGCAGGACAACAAGGTCGATGCGGTCGTCGCCTCGAATGACGGCACGGCGGGCGGCGCCATCGCGGCGCTGACGGCGCAGGGCATGGTCGTTCCGGTCTCGGGCCAGGACGGGGATCACGCCGCGCTGAACCGGGTGGCGCTTGGCACCCAGACGGTCTCGGTCTGGAAGGACGCGCGCGAGCTGGGCAAGGCCGCGGGCGAGATCGCCGTGGCCCTTGCCGGCGGCACCGAGATGACGGCGGTCGACGGCGCGATGGAATGGACCTCTCCGGCGGGCACCACCATGACCGCGAAATTCCTGGCCCCGATGCCCGTCACCAAGGACAACCTCGGCGCGGTTGTCGATGCGGGCTGGATCACCAAGGAAGCACTTTGCCAGGGCGTGAGCGGCGGCCCCGCCCCCTGCAACTGAGCCCGAAGGCGGCCCCGGCATTTCCGGGGCCGCCACGCCAGGACGGCCCCCGGCCGCACCTTTTTTGCGGGAACATACCATGACCCAATCGGCCAATCGCCAGACACAGGGCGCAAAGCGCAGCCTTTTCCAGACACTCGAACTCGACACCCGGCTTCTGGGCATGATCGGCGCCTTCGTGCTGCTGTGTCTGGTGTTCAACATCGTGACCGACGGGCGCTTCCTGACGCCGCGCAACATCTTCAACCTGTCGATCCAGACCGTCTCGGTGGCGATCATGGCCACGGGAATGGTGTTCGTGATCGTGACGCGCCACATCGACCTGTCGGTGGGGGCGCTGCTGGCAACCTGCTCGGCGGTCATGGGCGTGTTCCAGGTGCAGCTTTTGCCGCAGGCGCTTGGCCTTGGCATCGGCCATCCGCTGATCGCGCCCGTGACGATGGTGGCGGGCATGGCGACGGGGGCGCTGATCGGCGCGTTCAACGGCTGGCTGGTGGGGTATCAGCGCATTCCGGCCTTCATCGTGACGCTTGGCGGGCTTCTGGTGTGGCGCAATGTCGGCTGGTATCTGACCGACGGGCAGACGCTTGGCCCGCTGGATTCGCATTTCCTGCTGTTCGGCGGGATCGAAGGCACCCTTGGCGCGACGCTGTCCTGGATCGTGGGGATCGCGGGGGCCGGTTTCGCGGTCTGGGTGATCTGGCGCGCACGGGCCGACAAGCTGCGCCACGAATTCCCGGTCAAGCCCGCCTGGGCCGAGGTCACGCTGGCCGGGATCGCCAGTGCCGCGATCCTTGGCTTCATCTGGATCCTGAATTCCTACGAGGTGCCCGCCGCGCGCCTGCGCCGCGCCTTCGAGGCCCGCGGCGAGACCATGCCCGAGGGCCATTCCGAAGCCTTCGGCCTGCCGGTTTCGGTTCTTCTTCTGCTGATCGTGGCGGTGGCCATGACGATCGTGGCGCGGCGCACGCGGCTGGGGCGCTATATCTTCGCCACCGGCGGCAACCCGGACGCAGCCGAGCTGTCGGGGATCAACACGCGCCTCCTGACGGTGAAGGTCTTCGCGCTCATGGGGTTTCTGTGCGGCCTTTCGGCGATTGTCGCGCAGGCCCGCCTTGCCAACCACACCAATGACATCGGCACGCTGGACGAGCTGCGCGTGATCGCCGCCGCCGTCATCGGGGGCACCGCGCTTGCCGGCGGGATCGGCACGATCTACGGCGCGATCCTGGGGGCGGTCATCATGCAGTCGCTGCAATCGGGCATGGCGATGGTGGGGGTCGACGCGCCCTTCCAGAACATCGTCGTTGGGGCGGTTCTGGTCTTCGCGGTCTGGGTCGACATCCAGTATCGCAAACGCACGGGGGAAAAGGTATGAGCACCGAACGCGGCACGCCTCTGGTCGAGATGCGCGACATCTCGATCGCCTTCGGCGGCATCAAGGCGGTGGACCATGTGTCCATCGACCTGCATCCCGGCGAGGTCGTGGGCCTTCTGGGCCATAACGGCGCGGGCAAGTCCACGCTGATCAAATGCCTCTCGGGCGCCTATCAGATGGATACGGGCGAGATCTTCATCAATGGCGCAAGGGCCGAGATCCGCAATCCGCGCGACGCGCGCGCGCTCAATATCGAGACGATCTACCAGACGCTGGCGCTTGCCGACAATCTCGATGCCGCCTCGAACCTGTTTCTGGGGCGCGAGCTGGTGACACCGGCGGGATTTGTCGACGACGCCCGGATGGAGGCCGAGACGCGGCGGATCATGGGGCGGCTCAACCCCAATTTCCGCAAGTTCAAGGACCCGGTCAAAGCGCTTTCCGGCGGCCAGCGGCAATCCGTGGCGATCGCGCGCGCGGTCTATTTCAACGCCAGGATCCTGATCATGGACGAGCCGACGGCCGCCCTTGGCCCGCAGGAAACCCAGATGGTGGCCGAGCTGATCGAGGAGTTGAAGGCCCAGGGCCTTGGCATCTTCCTGATCGAGCATGACATCCACAACGTCATGAAGCTGTGCGACCGCGCCAGCGTGATGAAGAACGGCCAGCTTGTCGGCACCGTCAACGTCAACGAGGTCACCGACGAGGATATCCTGGGCATGATCATCCTGGGCAAGAAGCCCGACGGGGTGGCAGGCTGATGTATCTCGGGCTGGATCTTGGCACCTCGGGGCTGAAGGCCGTCCTGATCGACGCGGATCAGAGCGTGCTGGCCGAGGCGTCGGCGCCCCTCAAGGTCTCGCGCCCGGCGGATGGCTGGTCCGAGCAGGCCCCCGCGGACTGGATCGGCGCGGCCGAGACGGTTCTGGGACAGCTGGCCGCGCATGGCCTTGGCGCGGTGCGCGGGATCGGGCTTTCGGGGCAGATGCACGGGGCGACGCTGCTTTCGGCCTCGGACGATGTGCTGCGGCCCTGCATCCTGTGGAACGACACCCGCGCCCATGAAGAGGCCGCCGAACTGGACGGTGATCCGATCTTCCGGCGGCTGAGCGGCAATATCGTCTTTGCGGGCTTTACCGCGCCGAAACTGGTCTGGGTCGCGCGGCACGAACCCGCGATCTTCGAACAGGTGACCCGCGTGCTTCTGCCCAAGGATTACCTGCGCCTGTGGCTAAGCGGCGAGCATGTGGCCGAGATGTCCGATGCCGCCGGCACAAGCTGGTTTGATACCGGCGCGCGCGACTGGTCGGACGATCTTCTGGCCGCGTCGCGGATGACGCGCGCGCAGATGCCCCGGCTGGTCGAAGGCTCCGAGGTGTCGGGCACGCTGCGCGCCGAGCTGGCGCAGCGTTTCGGCATGCGCCGCGATGTAGTGATTGCCGGCGGCGGGGGCGACAATGCCGCCTCGGGCATCGGGGTGGGGGTGGTGCATGCGGGGCAGGCCTTCGTGTCGCTTGGCACCTCGGGCGTGCTTTTTGCCGCCAATGACGGCTATCGGCCCGATGCGGCCAGCGCGGTGCACACCTTCTGCCATGCGCTGCCCGGCACATGGCACCAGATGGGCGTGATCCTGGCCGCAACCGATGCGCTGAACTGGTTTTCGCAGCTTGCGGGCGTTCCGGCACAGGATCTGACCTCGGGGCTCGGCGCACTTGCGGCACCCGGAAAGACCCGCTTCCTGCCCTATCTGGGCGGAGAGCGGACCCCCTTGAACGATGCCGCGATCCGCGGCGCCTTCATCGGCCTGGAACATGCCACGGACCGCGCGGCCGCAACGCGCGCCGTGCTTGAAGGGGTGACCTTCGCCATCCGTGACTGCCGCGATGCGCTTGCCAGCACCGGAACCACGCTTGCAAGCCTTCTGGCGGTGGGGGGCGGATCGCATTCGGACTACTGGTTGCAGGCCATTGCGACCGCGCTCGACATGCCGGTATCGGTTCCGGTCGCGGGCGATTTCGGCGGGGCCTTCGGCGCGGCGCGGCTTGGGCTGATGGCGGCCACCGGCGCAGGGGCCGAAATCGCCACCCAACCCCCCGTTTCCCGCGAGATAGAGCCTGTTTCGGCCCTGAAATCCGCATTTGACGACGGCCATGCCCGCTATCGCGCGGCAGCGGCAGCAATCCGAGGACTGACATGACCGAGTTTTTCAAGGGCATCCCGCATCTGCGTTACGAGGGGCCAGACAGCCGCAACGAATTCGCCTTCCGCCACTACGACCCGGACGAGATCGTCATGGGCCGCCGGATGGAGGATCAGCTGCGCTTCGCCGTTGCCTGGTGGCACAGCTTCGCCTGGCCCGGCGGCGATCCGTTCGGCGGCCAGACATTCGAGCGGCCCTGGTTCGGCGACACCATCGCCCTTGCCAGGATGAAGGCCGATGTCGCCTTCGAGATGTTCGACATCCTGCAAGCGCCCTTCTTCTGTTTCCACGATGCCGATATCCGCCCCGAGGGCCGGGATTTCGCGGAGAACACCCGCAATCTTGAAGAGATCACCGACTATATCGGCACGAAGATGGAAACCTCGCGCACCAAGCTGCTTTGGGGCACGGCGAACCTCTTTTCCAACCGCCGCTTCATGGCCGGCGCCGCCACCAACCCGGACCCCGAGGTCTTTGCCTGGTCGGCCGCGACGGTGAAGACCTGCATGGATGCCACGCAAAAGCTGGGCGGGCAGAACTATGTCCTGTGGGGCGGGCGCGAGGGCTACGAGACGCTTCTGAACACCGATCTGGGCCGCGAAACCGAACAGATGGGCCGGTTCCTGAGCATGGTCGTCGATTACAAGCACAAGATCGGCTTCAAGGGCGCGATCCTGATCGAGCCAAAGCCGCAGGAGCCCTCAAAGCATCAGTATGATTACGACGTGGCCACGGTTTACGGTTTCCTCAGGCGTTTCGGCCTTGAAAACGAGGTGAAGGTGAATATCGAACAGGGCCACGCCATTCTGGCCGGTCACAGTTTCGAGCATGAGCTGGCGCTTGCGGCAAGCCTCGGGATCCTCGGCTCGATCGACATGAACCGCAACGACTATCAGTCGGGCTGGGATACGGACCAGTTCCCCGACAGCGTCCCCGAGATGGCCCGCGCCTATTACGAGATCCTGCGGGCGGGCGGATTCACCTCGGGCGGGACGAATTTCGACGCCAAGCTGCGCCGCCAGAGCCTTGATCCCGAGGATCTGATCCTGGCCCATTCCGGCGCGATGGATGTTTGCGCGCGGGCGCTGAAGGCCGCGGCCGCCCTGCTGGAAGACGGTGCGCTGGAGGAAAACCGCCGCGCCCGCTATGCCGCGTGGGACACCCCCGAGAACAAGGCGATGCTGCATTCGGACCTTGCCACGATCGAGGCGCGCGTGCGCGGCGAAGGCATCAACCCGCAGCCGAAATCGGGCCGGCAGGAGCGCCTTGAGAACCTGTGGAACCGCTTCGTCTGAGCGCAGGTTTCCCGCCATTTCCTGCCGGAACAGAGACGAAAAGGCCCCGGACGGATGCCGGGGCCTTTCCTGTTTCTGGATGCGTCAAGGTCATTTCAGGCGCGACACGACATTGTCGGCGAAAGCCTCGATCATCGCGCTGTAATATTGCGCGCTGTCCATCGTCAGCGTCGAGATATCCGTGCCCTCGGGCAGGAACACCATCGCATCCTTGAAGGCGACATCCAGCGAATAGGAATCGAACTTGGAGTTGTCGCTTTCGCTGGTGATGTTCACCTGCCCGACAAGGCGCGATTCCGCCATGTCGGTAACGTTGGCCCAGGTGCTTGCCAGCTCGATCTCGTCGATATCGACATGGATCTCGGAGCCGTCGGCATCGGGGCCGACAAGGCGCTCGGGCGCCAGACGGGCCGCGATCGCGGTTTCAAGATCGGGCTCGAGATTGGTCCAGTAGGTGGCCGCAGCGGGGTTCTCGATCGCGGTCAGGTCGGTGGTCACGTCGATCAGCTTGACCGGCGTGTCCTGGGCCTGGGCGGCGCTTGCAAGGAACAGGGCGGCGATACCTGCGGAAACGGATTTTCTAAGCATGGTCTTCTCCTGCATCGTTGGGGGCGGCATGTGCCCGCCCGGATGCAGATAAAACGCGTCAGCCCCGGCACGGTTCCCGCACGATGCATCACGAAAACAAGAGAAAACCCCGAACTTCTTCGGGGTTTCAAATGCTTGCAAAAAGGCGCGCGTCAGGATGCCAGGGTCTCGGTCGAGGCAAAGAACATCGCCTGGCTCAGCGCCGAGCGGACCTGATCCTCGCTATAGGGCTTGGTGATCAGGAAGGCCGGCTCGGGCCTGTCGCCGGTCAGCAGCCGTTCGGGGAAGGCCGTGATGAAGACCACGGGAAGCGTGTCGAACTGCCCGAAGATGTCCAGCACCGCGTCGATGCCGGACGAATTGTCGGCCAGGTGGATATCGGCCAGGATCAGGTCCGGGCGGTCCTTCGCGGCCAGGCGCACGGCCTCGTCGCGGGTGCGGGCGATGCCGGTGACGGCGTGGCCCATCTCTTCTACGATCGAGCGGATGTCCATGGCGATGATCGCCTCATCCTCGATGATCATGACGCGGCCCGCGATCGCGCGCTCCATCTCGCGCTGCGCGATGGCGATCAGTTCGGCGGCCTCATCGGCATCACAGCCCATGATCGCGCCGATCTGGTCAGGGCGAAACCCCTCGATCGTGTGCAGCAAAAGCGCCTCGCGCGTGTTCGGGGTCAGTTGCGCCATATGCTCCTGCGCGCGGGCGGAAAGGGGATCGTCGGGTGTGCCCAAAGGCGCCCCGGCCGAGGTCCAGACAAGGTGAAAGGCCCGGAACAGGGCCTGTTTTACCTCCGAAGCGGGGTCGAAGGGCCGGTCTTCCGCCAGGATCGCCTCGAGCGTGGCGGCCGCGAAAAGATCCCCGGTCTGCTGGCTGCCGGTCAGCGCGCGCGCATATCGGCGCAGGTAGGGAAGGCTGGCGCCGATGGCACCGGCGATGTCGTTGGGCATGAAAACTCCCCTTTCATGTTTTTCGGGAACCGAACGCCGTGGCGGAACGTTCGGTTCCGTGCAAAGTTGACGGGATCGGAATTCAGGTATGGCATCGGGCATGGCGGACGAGAAGGCTAAGGCCAGGATCGAAAAACAGATCAACGAGAATCTGAGGCGCGTCTATGAAGAGACGCTGACCGAGGAAATCCCGGATCGGTTCAAGGATCTGCTGGCAAAGCTGAAGGAAAAGGAGAGCGGCAAATGACGTCGCGCACCGCACAGGCGGATGGCACGGCGCCGCGCCCCGAAGTGATGGACCCGCGCGACGAACTGCCCGATCACCTTGGCGCGCTGCGCGCCTTCGCGCTGTCGCTGACCCGCAATTCCGCCGCGGCGGACGATCTGGTGCAGGACACGATCGTCAAGGCCTGGACCAATATCGACAAGTTCCGGCAAGGCACCAACCTCAGGGCCTGGCTGTTCACCATCCTGCGCAACACCTTCTATTCCAACCGCCGCAAGCTGAAGCGCGAAGTGGCGGACCCCGACGGGATCCTTGCCGCCACGCTTTACGAAAAGCCCGCGCATGACGGGCGCCTTGCCATGGGCGATTTCCTTCAGGCCTTCGACCAGCTGAGCCCGGAACACCGCGAGGTGCTGATCCTTGTCGGGGCCTCGGGCTTTTCCTACGAGGAAACCGCCGGGATGCTCGGGGTGGCCGTGGGCACGGTCAAAAGCCGGGCGAACCGGGCGCGGGCGCGGCTGGCAGAGTTGCTGCACCTTGACGAGGGCGAAGATATCCTGTCGCAGGCCGATGCGGGATCGCTTGCCATGATGGGGCGGTCAGGCGCAGCCGCTTCATGACCGGCACGCCAGAGCGGCCACGGCTGTTCGAACGGCTGGGGGTGCGGCTGGCGGTTATGCTGGCCATCGCGCTGTTTCCGGTTCTGCTGATCTCGATCCTGCAAAGCCGCACGCTGCTGAACGAGGCCCGCGCGCGTTCCGAGGCCGCGCTGATGGGCGAAACGATGCGCGCCGTGGCAGGCGAGACACGCCTGATCCAGGAAGCCCAAGGCACCGCACGGGTGCTGGCGCGGGTGCTTAACACCGGCCTTCTTGACCCAGGTGCGGCGGATTGCTCGGCGTTGATGCGCAGCGTGACCGAGGGGGCGCCGTTCATCTCGTTGGCGGCTTTCGTGCCGATGTCGGGGAAGATGACCTGCTCTTCGAACGACACTCCCTATGATTTTTCGGGCAATCCACTGTTCAACGAGATGGCTGCGAAGGACACGCCTTCCTTCGTCGTGAATCGCAACGGCCCGGTTTCCGGAACATCGGTTCTGGGCATCCTTCACCCGGTTTTCGATGCTGCCGGGCAAAAGACCGGGATGGTTTCGCTGTCTATTCCGCATTCGGCGCTTCAGGTATCCGAAGACGGCCCACTTCTGGAAGGCTCCCGCCCGCTTGTCATCATGACCTTCGATCATCAGGGCACGATCCTCACCTCATCGAGCGGGCTGGATTTCGCCGAGGACCAGCTGCCCCGGAACCGGTCGCTGAAGGCACTTGCGGGGCCGGTGGCCGCGACCTTCTCGGAGACCTCCCGTCTTGGCCTCGACAGGGTCTATTCCGTGGTCGAGCTGGCACCCGGCCTGCTTTATGCGCTGGGAAGCTGGCCCGCGGTCGACGCGGTGTCCTTCGGGCCGATGAACACGCTTCCGCCGATCCTGTTTCCCGTGGCGATGTGGCTTGGTAGCCTTCTTGTGGCCTATTTCGCGGTCAAGCGGCTGGTGATCCAGCATATCCGAAACCTGGGTACCGCCATTCTGGGCTTTGCCAGCGGAAACCGGATCGTCGGCGATCTGGACATGGAGGGCGCCCCGCTTGAAATCCGCCAGCTTGCCGCCGCCTATGACCGCATGACCGACACCATCCTGCGCGACGAGGCCGAACTGGAGGATCTTCTGCATCACAAGGAGGTGTTGTTGCGTGAAGTCCATCACCGGGTGAAGAACAACCTGCAACTGATCGCCTCGATCATGAACCTTCAGGCGCGGCAGGCCCGCACCCCCGAAGCCAAGGAGCTGATGCGCGGCCTTCAGGAGCGCGTCATGAGCCTGGCGACGATTCACCGCGGCCTTTACCAGACCACCGGGCTTGGCGATATCAGCGCGGCCGAGCTGTTCCCCGACATCGTGAACCAGATCCTGAAACTGGGAACCGGGCCGGGGCACCATTTCGATGTCTCGACCGAGGTGGACGATATCCGCCTGACGCCCGATCAGGCGGTTCCGCTGGCGCTTTTGCTGACCGAGGCGATGACCAACGCGCTGAAATATGCCGGCAGCGAAACCGGCACGCCCTGGATCCGGGTATCGCTGAGCCACCCGGCCGGGGAGACCGGGGCAGAGCTGCGCATCGCCAACAGCCTCGGCCCGCGTGCCGCGGGTAGTGACGTGTCCACAGACGAGGGCAGCGGGCTTGGCACGCAACTGTTGCGCGCCTTCGTGCAGCAGATCGAGGGCACCCAGAGTGTCACCGAAAGTGACGGCGTTTACGACCTGCGCGTCCGCTTCTCGCTGCGTCCGCTGAATGAGTCCGAGGCGCGCTTTGACGAAAGAGCCAGGGAAAGGGGCGCCGGGCAATAGCTTTTCGGAACCGATATGCCGCATGCGGCGTTCGGTGATACGGGAGGGGACGGGCAAGGCGACGGGAAGTACGATGGAAAGGCTTATCAGGGCAGGGATCAGGGCAGCACCAAGAACCCGCATCCTTTTGACCGCGGCCGAGGCCTATCCCGCGCTGGAACGCGCTTTTCTGGACGCCCGTCATGAAATCTGGGCAAGCTTTCGCGTGTTCGACCCGGCGACGAAGCTGCATTCGGCCCGCGCGAAGGCAATTGGCACGACATGGTTCGACCTTGTGCAGCATGTCCTTGCGCGCGGCGTGCGGCTCAATCTTGTGATCGCGGATTTCGACCCCTGCGCGCGGCCCGATCTGCATCGCGGCACCTGGCGCAGCCTGCGCATGCTTCATGCCGCGGCCGAGCTTGCAGGACCGGGCGCGCGGCTGACTCTGCGCGCGGCGCTGCATCCTGCACGCACGGGGATCTTACCGCGCCTGCTGTTCTGGCCGGTGGTGGCGCGCAAGCTTTTGCACGAGGCCGCAAGCCTCAACGATCTTGATCCAGCCCGGCGCAGGGCGGCGCTGCGCGACATGCCGGGGCTTGCGCGACTGATGCGGCATGGCGTTCAGGGGAAATGCACGCCGAATCTTCTGGGTTTTCCGCAGCTTTGGCCCGCGACGCATCACCAGAAGCTGGCCGTTTTCGACCGCAGGCAGCTTTATATCGGCGGGCTGGATCTGGACGATCGCCGCTTCGACACGCCCGAGCACCGGCGCGAAGGCTCTGACACATGGCACGATGTGCAGCTGATGATGGAAGGCCCGGTGGTGGCCGAGGCGCAGGCCCATCTTGAAAGCTTCGCGGATGTGGTGGCCGGCAAGGCCGATCCGCCCCCGCAACGCCGGCTGCTGCGCACGCTGGCGCGCAAGCGGCGCTTCAACCTGTTCCGGTTCGGCCCCCATCCCGTCGCGCAGGAGATCCTTTCGGGCCATGAAATGCTGATCCGCCGCAGCCGGAAGCTGATCTACCTCGAAACCCAGTATTTTCGGGATACCGGGCTTGCACGCGCACTTGCCCGCGCGGCACGCGCCAATCCCGATCTGGGGTTGATCCTGATCCTGCCCGCCGCGCCCGACGATGTGGCCTTCGAGGGCGCCGACAGCCTTGATGCGCGCTATGGCGAGTTTCTTCAGGCCCGCGCGTTGCGCATCATCGGGTCGGCCTTCGGGCCACGGCTGTTCGTCGGCGGCGCGGCCCAGCCCCGCCATGCGGCACCCCTGCCCGACGGCAACGGCCGTGACAGGATGAACGGCGCGCCGCTGGTCTATATTCACGCCAAGGTCTCGGTCTTCGACGATACGGCGGCCATCGTGTCCTCGGCCAATCTCAACGGCCGGTCGCTGCACTGGGATACCGAGGCGGGCGTCTTCCTGCACCGGCGCGAGGATGCCGCGGCCCTGCGCGAACGCACGATGCGGCACTGGCTGCCCCGCGATGCGGGCCCCGGGTTCCTGTCGCTGGACGAGGGGGTGGCGCACTGGCGCGCGCTTGCACTGTCGAATGCCCGCAAGCCGCCCGATGCCCGCAAGGGGTTCATTCTGCCCTACGATCTGCGCGCCGCCGAGGAATTCGGCCAGGCGGTCCCGATCGTTCCCGAAGCGATGGTCTGACCGCTAAACCTGGGTGCGCGATCTGTCGGGCAGCGCATCGTTCAGCACCAGCACCCAAAGCAGCAACGGAATGGCCACGATGCCTCCGATCGGACCCCAGAGCCAGATCCCGAAGACAAGCGCCAGGAACACCAGAAGCGGGTTCAGCGACATGTGCCGGCCAACCATTGTGGGCGTGACGAACTGACCCTCGATCGCGTTCAGCGCCATGAAGGCCAGCGCGGGCAAGGCTGCCTGGCTGCCGTCGAAGGCGGCAACCCCTGCAAACAGCAGCGATACCGCAACCAGTGCGGGCCCAAGATAGAGAACGAAATTCATCAGGAACGCCACAAGCCCCCATAGCGGCGCACCGGGCAAACCGATGAATTGCAGTGCAATCGCCGTAAAGACCCCAAGCCCCGCATTCACCAGCGTGATCGTCAGGAAATAACGCGACACCCGCCGTTCCGCCTGCCGCAGGCGCGCGGCGGTATCGGCACGTTTCGACGGCTCGACCAGGCGGCTTGCGGCCCAGGAATAGATCTCGTTCCGGCTGAGCAGAAAGAAGAAAAGCGCCCCGGCAAAGATCATGATCTGCCCCAGAACGGATGGCGCGATAAGGATTGCGTCGGTCAGGCTGGGCAAGGCGACCTCCTCGCCCGACGATGCCGGGGCGGCGGCGGCCGAAGCATCGGGGGAGATGGCCTGCGCAACTTCTCCGGTGGCGTCGCGAAGGCCCTGAAGCATATCGCGCAGCCCCCAGATCGTCATGCGCATGTCGGACCAGACCTTCGGCGCCTGATCGACCAGTTGCATGACGATCGGCTGCAGCACAAGGATCAGCCCGCCCGCCAGCACAAGCGTCAGGACAAGCGAACTGAGCGCCCCCCAGGCCGGCGGAAACCCGACCCTTTCCCATGCATCCGAAATCGGTGACAGAACGACACCTGCCACAAGCGCAAGCGCGAGGGGGGCGAAAATACCCTCTACATGGTCAAGAGCCGCAACCAGTGCTACGGCGCCGATCACGACAACCGAGGCGCGCGAGAGGGATTCCAGTCGACGCATTATGCATTCCTCATGGGTGGGCGGCCAACGCCCGAAGCTGCATCTGGTTCCACGAAGTTTTCAAATACTTTCCGGAACATACCGCCGGATTTCCGCGTTCTTCCGATATCGAGACATGAAACCCACGAACTGGAGGACATCATGAACTGGGATCAGATCGAAGGAAAGTGGAAGCAATACAAAGGCAAGGCCAAGGCCAAATGGGGCGAGCTGACCGATGACGAGCTTGACCGGATCGAGGGCCGCCGCGAAGAGCTGGTGGGCCTTGTGCAGGAACGCTATGGCCAGGCACGCGAAGCCGCCGAGAAAGAGGTCGACGACTGGCTGCGCGACGCCTGATCGCCCTTCGCCATGAAATCACGGTGCGCGCCGATACTGGCGCGCACTTTACGTTTGCGGCCCTTCGGTTTTGGCGATTCAGGCTGGAACAGAGCCTTTTTGTGGCCCCGTGCTGGCCCGCACGATCAGCTCCACCTCGATGATCTCGGACGGGCAGGTGGTTGCGCCCGCGTCGATCATGCCCAAAAGCAGCTCTGCCGCGCGCAGGCCGATATCGGTGCGCGGCTGCCGGATCGTGGTCAGCGCCGGTGTCAGGTGGCCGACCACCTCGATATTGTCGAAGCCGATCACCGAAACATCGCCGGGCACGTCGAAGCCCGCATGCTGCACCGCCCCCATGAATCCGATCGCCATCTCGTCGGACGAAAAGAACAGCGCGCTTGGACGGTCGGGCGCATTCAGCCACCGCTTCGCCGCAAGCGCCCCGGAATCCATGCTGAAATCGCCGCCATAGATCCAGTCTTCGCGCAACGTCAGGCCCCGGCGACCAAGCGCCCGGGTGAACCCCCTCAGCCGCGCATCGGTCAGCACGTTGCCGCGCGGGCCGGTGACATGGCCGATGCGTTGATGCCCCAGCCCTGCCAGATGCGCCACGGCCAGCTCGGCCCCGTGTTCGTTATCGACCCGGACATAGGGGATTCCGGTCTCCAGCCACTCGCAGGCGGAAATGATCGGCGGGCGGCCAAGGATGCGGCGGCTGTCCAGCGACAGCGCGGCATCGAACAGGATCAGCCCGTCCGCCACCCCGTTTCTGAGGTAATGCTCCAGCCGTTCGTGCGGATCGGGGCCGAACTGGGTGTCGGCAATCAGCAGACTATACATCGCCGGCGTCAGGACCGACGAAATCCCCGCCATGATCTGGGAAAAGAACGGGTTGGCCAGGTTCGGCACCAGCGCGATCACGCTGCCGGTGCGCTGACGGCGCAGGTTGCTGGCAAGGTGGTTCACGCGATAGCCGGTTTGCTCGACCGCCTGCAAGACGGCGGTCTGAGTCGCCTCGGCCACCACGGAGGGGTTCGACAGGGTGCGGCTGACGGTGGCGGTGGAAACCCCCGCCGCCCTGGCAACATCCTGAATCGTGGCGATTTTGCGGTCCATGTCCGGCCTGTGCTGTTGGCCGGAGGATGGCGCAAAAAAAAGTTGTTGTAAACGTTTGCACCTTCTGCAAGCCTTTCATGCAAACGATTACACGCGCGGCCGGGATCGCCCGCGGAATCGCCACAGGGAGGAGAGCCTGTGAAGACAATCAAGGGGCCTGCGCTGTTTCTGGCGCAGTTCGCCGGTGACTCGGCGCCGTTCGACAGCTGGGATGGCATCACCCGATGGGCGGCCGATTGCGGCTATCTTGGCGTTCAGGTGCCGGGCTGGGACAAGCGTCTGTTCGATCTTGAGACCGCCGCCGCCTCGAAGGACTATTGCGACACGTTCAAGGGCCGGGCCGAAGAGAACGGCGTTGTCGTGACCGAGCTTTCCTCGCATCTGCAAGGCCAGCTTGTCGCGGTGCACCCGGCCTATGACCTGGCCTTCGACGGCTTTGCCGCGCCGCAGGTGCGCGGCAATCCGGCGGCCCGGCAGGAATGGGCGGTCGATCAGGTGCGCAAGACGCTGACGGCCTCGCGCAACATGGGGCTGGGGGCGATGGCCACGTTTTCGGGCGCGCTTGCCTGGCCCTATGTCTATCCCTGGCCGCAACGCCCCGCCGGGCTGATCGAGGCCGCTTTCGACACGCTTGCCGCCCGCTGGCGCCCGATCCTCGATCATGCCGAAGAGATGGGCGTGGATGTCTGCTACGAAATCCACCCCGGCGAGGATCTGCATGACGGGATCTCGTTCGAGATGTTCCTGGACCGGCTGGGCGGGCATGCGCGCTGCAACATGCTTTACGATCCCAGCCATTACGTCCTGCAATGCCTCGATTACCTCGACAATCTGGACATCTATGCCGAAAGGGTCCGGATGGTCCACGTCAAGGACGCCGAGTTCAACCCGACCGGGCGGCAGGGCGTCTATGGCGGCTATCAGGGCTGGGTGAACCGCGCGGGGCGCTTCCGCTCGCTTGGCGACGGGCAGGTGGATTTCGGGGCGATCTTCTCGAAGCTGGCCGCGATGGATTTCGACGGCTGGGCGGTGGTCGAATGGGAATGCGCCCTGAAGCACCCCGAGGACGGGGCGCGCGAAGGCGCGCGCTTCGTGCGCGACCATATCATCCGCGTGACCGATCATGCCTTCGACGATTTCGCCGCCGCGGGCACGGATGCCGCGCTCAACCGCCGAATGCTGGGGATCGACAGATGACGGGGGACGCGCCGATCCGGCTGGGAATGGTGGGCGGCGGCATCGGGGCCTTCATCGGGCAGGTGCACCGCATCGCCGCCCGCATCGACGGGCATTACACGCTGGTGGCGGGGGCGCTGTCCTCTGCGCCCGAGCGCGCACAGGCCTCGGGTCAGGCCCTCGGGCTGGCGCCCGGGCGGATCTATGACGATTTCGCCCGGATGGCCCGGCACGAGGCCCGCCGCAAGGACGGGATCGAGGCGGTGGCGATCGTCACGCCCAACCACATGCATTACCCCGTCGCGCGCGAATTCCTGAAGCGCGGCATCCATGTGATCTGCGACAAGCCCCTGACCGCCACCCTGCCCGAGGCGCGCAAGCTGGTTCAGCTGGCCGAAAGTTCGGGCGCGATCTTCGCGCTGACGCATAACTATACCGGCTATCCGCTGATCCGGCAGGCCCGCGCGCTGGTGCAGGCCGGCGATCTGGGCCGGATCAGGGTCGTACAGGTGGAATATCCGCAGGACTGGCTGGCCATGCCCGCCGCGCCGGGAAACAAGCAGGCCGAATGGCGCACCGATCCCGCGCGCAGCGGGCCGGGCGGGGCAACCGGCGATATCGGCACCCACGCCTACAACCTTGCGCGGTTCGTCACGGGGCTGAAGCTCGAGGCGCTTGCCGCCGATCTGCAAAGTTTCGTCGCGGGCCGGGCGCTGGATGACAATGCCCATGTCATGCTGCGCTTCGAAGGCGGCGCGCGCGGCATCCTGTGGTGCAGCCAGGTCGCCACCGGCCATGAAAACGGCCTGCGCCTGCGCGTCTATGGCGAAAAGGCCGGGCTGCAATGGGCGCAGGAAAACCCCAACGAGATGTGGCTCACGCCGCTTGGCGAACCGGCGCGCCGCCTGACCCGCGGCGGCCCCGGAACCGGGCCCGAGGCCGCCCGGCTGACCCGCATCCCCGCGGGCCACCCCGAGGGGTTCCTGGAAGCCTTCGGCAATATCTATGCCGAGGTCGCCCAGGCCATCCGCGCCCGCAGGGACGGCCGCGACATCCCCCCCGAGGTGTTGTTTCCCGGCCTTGCCGACGGGCTTGAGGGGGTGTCCTTCGTCGATGCCTGCGTGCGCTCTTCGGCGCGCAACGCGGCATGGGTGGCGCCAAGATGACCCATCCGGTTCTTGCCGCGCATCAGGTGACACGGTGCTTCGGCCCGATCGAGGTGCTGCACGGCGTGGATTTCGCGCTGAACGCCGGAGAGGTCCATGCCCTGATCGGCGAGAACGGGGCGGGAAAATCCACGCTGATGAAGATCCTGGGCGGCTATCTGGCGCCCAGCGGCGGCACGCTGCGGCTGGACGGCGCGCCGGTGCAGTTTTCCAGCCAGCGCGCGGCCGAAGAGGCCGGGATCATCATGATCCACCAGGAATTCAACCTCGCCATGCAGCTTACGGTCGAGGAGAACATCTTCCTTGGCCGCGAGATCCGCCGCGGCCCGTTTCTCGATCATCGCGCGATGCAGGCGCGCGCGCGCCGGCTTCTGGCGCGGCTTGAATGCGATGTCGATCCCCTGGCGCGGATCGCCGATCTTTCGGTGCCCGACCGCCAGATGGTCGAGATCGCAAAGGCGCTTGGCCGCGCGGCGCGCGTGCTGATCATGGATGAACCCACGGCGGTTCTGACCAACCGCGAAACCGACATCCTGCTGGCCCAGATCGAGCGGCTGCGCGCGGCGGGGACGGCGGTGCTTTATACCTCGCACAAGCTGGGCGAGGTGTCGCGGATCGCGGACCGGATCACCGTGCTGCGCGATGGCCACCATATCCTGACCGCGCCCGCCGCCGATCTGGACGTGGACCGCATGGCCACCGCCATGGTCGGCCGCGAGATGACCGACCTTTTCCCCGCCCGCGCAAGGCCGCAGGACGAGACGGTGCTGGAGGTGCGCGGGCTAAGCGTTCCGGGGCGCGTGCAGGACGCCAGCTTCTCGTTGCGCCGGGGCGAGGTTCTGGGCTTTGCCGGGCTTGTCGGCGCGGGCCGGACCGAGCTGATGGAGGGCATCGTCGGCCTGCGCCCGGCCACGGGGCAGGTCCTTGTGAACGGCACCCCCCTGAAGCCCGGATCGGTTCTTGCCGCGCGCGAGGCCGGGCTGGTCTACCTGACCGAGGACCGCAAGGAAAAGGGTCTGTTGCTGGGCAAATCGCTGACTGAGAACCTCACCATCCTTGCACTGGACAAGTTCGCCCGGATCCGGATCGACACCCGGGCCGAGGATCGCGCGCTTGACCGCGCGATCGCGGAATTCGACATCCGGGTGAACGACCGGGCGATGACCGCGGGCAGCCTTTCGGGCGGCAACCAGCAAAAGCTGCTTCTGGCAAAGACGATGCTGGCCGAGCCCGACATCGTGATCATCGACGAACCGACGCGCGGCATCGACATCGGCACCAAGCAGCAGATCTACGGCTTCATCGCGGATCTCGCCGCGGCGGGCAAAAGCGTCATCGTGGTCTCGTCCGAACTGCCCGAGGTGATCGGCCTTGCCGGGCGGGTGGTTGTGATGGCCTCGGGGCGCATCGCGGGCGAGCTTTCGGGGCCGAAGATCACCGAGGACGCCATCCTGAGGCTGGCAATGGAACTGGGCGAGGAAAGGACCGGCACGGCATGACAGACGCGACGAACGCGGCGCAGGGCAGCAGATCGCGCCGCAGGATCAACTTCCACATTCTCGGCCCGCTTCTGGCGCTGGTGGCCCTTGTGGCGCTTGGCGCGGCGCTGAATTCGAACTTTCTCAGCTATGGCAACGTGACGAACGTGCTGGCGCGCTCGGCCTTCATCGGGATCATTGCGGTGGGCATGACCTTCGTCATCACCGCGGGCGGGATCGACCTTTCGGTGGGCTCCATGGCGGCCTTCGTGGCGGGGGTGATGATCCTTGCGATGAATTCGCTGATCCCGGTGATGGGGGTGGGCGTGCCGATCATCCTTGCGGGGATGGCGGTGGCGCTTCTGACCGGGCTTGCGGCGGGCTGGCTGAACGGCTTTCTGATCGCCAAGGTGCGCATCGAGGCCTTCATCGTCACGCTCGGCTCGATGGGGATCTATCGCAGCCTTGTCACATGGCTGGCCGATGGCGGCACGCTGTCGCTGAACTTCGATCTGCGCGGGCTTTACCGTCCGGTCTATTACGACGGGCTTCTGGGCGTCAGCTGGCCCATCATCGTCTTCGCCCTTGTCGCCCTTTTGGGTGAGCTTGCGATGCGCCACACGCCCTTCGGGCGGCATTGTGCGGCCCTTGGCGCCAATGAGCAGGTGGCGCGCTATTCCGCCGTCAAGGTCGACCGCGCGCGCATGCTGACCTATGCGCTGCTGGGCATGCTCGTGGGGCTGGCCACCATCATGTATGTGCCGCGGCTCGGCTCGGCCTCGGGTTCGACCGGGGTTCTGTGGGAACTGGAGGCGATCGCCGCGGTGATCATCGGCGGCACCGTCCTCAAGGGCGGTTACGGCCGGGTCTGGGGCACCGTGGTCGGCGTCCTGATCCTGAGCCTGATCGACAACATCCTCAACCTCGCCTCGATCGTGAGCCCCTATCTGAACGGCGCGATCCAGGGCGTGATCGTCATCCTCGCTGTCGTGTTGCAGCGGGAGAACAAGGCCGCTGAGTAGCGGCGAAACCTGAAGGGAGCGAGATCATGAAACGCAGACATTTCCTGACCGGAACCGCGCTTGCGGCGGCGCTTGTCACCGCGGCCCCGGTCCTGGCCCAGGACGAGACGAAGACCATCGGCGTGGCCATCCCCTCGGCCACGCATGGCTTCATGGGCGGGCTGAACTTCCACGCGCAAGAAACGATCAAGCGGCTTGAGGAAACCTATCCGCAGCTGGATTTCGTTCTGGCGACGGCAGGCGAGGCCGGCAAGATGGTCAACGACATCGAGGACATGGTGGCCACCCGCAATATCGACGCGCTGGTCGTCCTGCCCTTCGAGAGCGAGCCGCTGACCTCTCCGGTGCAGGCGGTCAAGGAGCAGGGCATCTGGGTCACCGTGGTGGACCGGGGCCTTTCGGTTCCGGGGATCGAGGATCTTTATGTCGCGGGCGACAATCCCGGCTTCGGTCGCACGGCGGGCGAGTATTTCGCCGCAAATCTGGAGGCGGGGCAGAAAATCGTGGTGCTGCGCGGCATTCCCACCACGCTCGATAACGAACGCGTCGATGCCTTCATGGCGGCGATCGACGGCTCGGGCATCGAGGTGCTCGACATGCAGCACGGCAACTGGAACCGCGACGACGCCTTCAACGTGATGCAGGATTTCCTGTCGAAATACGATCACATCGACGCGGTCTGGGCGGCCGATGACGACATGGCCATCGGCGTGCTCGAGGCGATCGCGCAGGCCGGGCGGACCGAAGAGATGTGGGTCGTGGGCGGCGCCGGGATGAAAGAGATCATCAAGCGCATCATGGACGGCGATCCGCAACTGCCCGTGAACGTGACCTACCCGCCGGCGCAGATCTCGACGGCGATCGAGCTGACGGCGCTTGGGCTGGTGTCCAACACGCCGGTTTCGGGCCGCTTCATCATCGGCTCGCAGATCGTCACGCCCGAGAATGCAGAGAACTACTACTTCCCCGACAGCCCGTTCTGATCCCCTGCGTATCCCAAGGTGCGGCCTTCGGGCCGCACCCGCCCCCGGCCCTGCTGTCCGAGCACCTGCGCAACCTTTCGCGCAGCCGACAACCGCGATTCGACGCGGCAGCGATTTTCCGATAGGCTCGTGCCGAAAATAACCCCGGCGGCGTCATCCACGGGCCATATTTTTTGTGTCTGTTAGCGTATCCCGGTGAAGCGGAAGCCATCGCCATGCCCACGAGTTATACTGACCAGTTCTTCATTATCGACCCCGGGAACCCTCCTCCGCGGGGCACAACGCTGACGGTTCAGAACTATGGCCTGCTGGATCAGAACGACGACGGGTTGATCTCTGTCGGGGTCGGCGACCAGGTGAACGGGCTGACCGTAACCTCGGTCTGGTTTGGCGACCAGATCCGCGTGGTGATGGACGGAACGTTGCAATGGATCACCGGCGTCACCTTCTATCTCAGCGGCGGGCAGGCGATCTTCACACCCACCGATGGCACGATCCTGTCGACTGCCACATACAGAAGCTCGAACTACGTCAGCACGTCGACCCAGGTTCCGGTCAGTGCGTTGGGCCCGCCCTGTTTTACGCCGGGCACGATGATCCTGACCCCCGCGGGCGAGGTACCGGTCGAGGATCTGGTGCCCGGCGACCTGGTCCTGACGCGCGATGACGGGGCCCGGCCGCTGCGCTGGACCGGCAGGCGCCGGGTCGATGCAACGGGGGATTTCGCGCCGGTCCGCTTTGCAAAAGGCGCAATCGGGAATTCCCGCCCGCTTCTTGTATCGCCGCAGCACCGCATCCTGATCACCGGGTGGCAGGCCGAACTGGCCTGCGGCATCGCCGAAGTTTTCGTTGCCGCCAAGCATCTTGTCGACGGCCGCCGGATCACCCGCGCACCGCAGGACAGCATCGACTATATCCACCTGATGTTCGACCGCCACCAGATCGTCACCTCGAACGGCGCACCCACGGAAAGCTTCTTTCCCGGCGATGTCATTCTTGACGGAGATCGCGCGATCCGCGCCGAACTGAACGCGCTTTTCCCCCTCCTGGAGGCGATGCGCCCCCCAGAAGAGTGGCAAACCGCGCGGCCGGTTGCGCGTGGGGCAGAACTTCATTGCCTGGCCGCTTGACCATCGCGCAGGCGCATGACTTATGGCCGCATGGCGCGAAAAACGAAAACTTCTTCTCGCAAATCGAAACGGGCCCGAAGCCGCGGCCTGTTCGTCCGGCCGCTTGTCGACTGGCTGAGCCACTGGGCCACGCGGATCGGGCTTGCCATCGCGGCCGGGGTGCTGGCGCTGATCGTGCTGTTCAGCTTCGTCAACCCGCCCACCACCCTGACGATCCTGTCCGAGGCACGCCGCCTTGGCACGGTGGACCGGCAATGGACCCCGATCGAAGAGATCGCGCCGGTCATGCTTCGTTCGGTCGTGGCGGCGGAGGATGCGAATTTCTGCGCACACTGGGGTTTCGACATGAAGGAAATCCGCAAGGCAATGGACGATGGCGGCACGCGGGGCGCCTCGACGCTCAGCCAGCAGGTGGTGAAGAACGTCTTCCTGTGGCAGGGGCGCAGCTGGCTTCGCAAGGCGCTGGAGGCCGCGCTGACCCCCGCGGTCGAGGCGATCTGGTCCAAGCGGCGCATCGTGGAGGTCTATCTGAACGTGGCCGAGTTCGACGAGGGCGTGTTCGGCATCAACGCCGCCGCCTTCCGCTATTTCCGCACCACCCCCGATCAGCTGAGCGCACGCCAAGCGGCGCTTCTGGCCGCGGTCCTGCCCGATCCGAAGGGCCGCAGCGCCGCGAAGCCCTCGAATTTCGTCTCCCGCCGCGCCCATCAGATCGAGGACGGCGCGGCAACCATCCTGAAGGACGGGCGCGCCGCCTGTCTGGATTGACGCGGCCGGACTGGCCCTTGCCAGCGGGGCGCGCATCGCGCACAACTTGCATCGCCATGGCGGAGTAGAGGTATGAAGTTACTTGTTACGGGTGGGGCGGGTTTCATCGGTTCGGCCGTGGTGCGCCGCGCCATCGGAATGGGCCATGAGGTGGTCAACCTTGACGCGCTGACCTATGCGGCCTGTCTGGAAAACGTGGCCAGCGTGGCGGATGCCCCCGGCTACAGCTTCGAGAAGGCCGATATCCGCGACCGCGCGGCGCTGGGCGCGATCTTCGCGCGACACGCGCCCGACGCGGTGATGCATCTTGCCGCCGAAAGCCATGTCGACCGCTCAATCGACGGCCCGGCGGCCTTTATCGAGACCAATCTCGTGGGCACGTTCAACATGCTTGATGCCGCGCGCGCCTATTGGCAGGACAGGGGCCGACCCGAGGGCTTTCGCTTCCACCACATCTCGACCGACGAGGTTTATGGCTCGCTCGGGGCCGAGGGCAAGTTCACCGAAACCACGCCCTATGATCCGCGTTCGCCCTATTCGGCCTCGAAGGCGGGGTCGGATCATCTGGTGCGGGCCTGGGCCGAAACCTACGGGCTGCCGGTTCTGGTGACGAATTGCTCCAACAATTACGGGCCGTTCCACTTTCCCGAAAAGCTGATCCCGGTGGTGATCCTGAATGCCCTGGCCGGAAAGCCGATCCCGGTTTACGGCGATGGCGGCAATGTGCGCGACTGGCTTTACGTCGAGGATCATGCCGATGCCCTGCTGACGGTGCTTGCGCGGGGCAAGGTCGGCCGCAGCTACAACATCGGCGGCGAGAACGAAGCCCGCAACATCGACCTCGTGCACATGATCTGCGCCGAGCTGGACCGGCTGCGCCCCGGCGGCGCACCGCATGCGCGGCTGATCACCTTCGTTACCGACCGCCCCGGCCATGACCGGCGCTACGCGATCGACCCCGGCCGCATCCGCGAAGAGCTGGGCTGGCGGCCCTCGGTCACGCTGGCCGAAGGGCTGGTGCGCACCGTCGC
The DNA here is from genome assembly GCF_058747975.1 of Rhodobacter maritimus. Classification (NCBI taxonomy): domain Bacteria; kingdom Pseudomonadati; phylum Pseudomonadota; class Alphaproteobacteria; order Rhodobacterales; genus Rhodobacter; species Rhodobacter maritimus. The sequence continues at coordinate 3,316,794 of NZ_CM179095.1, forward strand.
ATGGTATCTTGCGAACGAGGACTGGTGGCGCCCGCTTCAGGCACGGCAGGGCGTGGGCGAGCGGCTTGGGGTTGCGAAATGACGCTGCTGGTTTTCGGCGCAACGGGGCAGGTCGCGCGTGAATTGCAGCGACTTGCGCCCGATGCGCAGTATCTTGGCCGCGACCGGGCCGATCTGTCCGATCCCGCCGCCTGCGCGCGCGCCCTTCGGGACAGCGATGCCGACTGCGTCATCAACGCCGCCGCATGGACCGCCGTCGACGCGGCCGAAACCGCCGAGGCCGAGGCCTTTGCCGTCAATGCCGACGCCCCCGGCGCAATGGCCCGCGCGGCGGCCGAAAAGGGCGTGCCTTTCGTCCATATCTCGACCGATTACGTCTTCGACGGCACGGGCGACGGGCCGCGCGCGGAAGATGCGCCCACCGCGCCGCTCGGGGCCTATGGCCGCTCCAAGCTGGCGGGCGAGGCGGCGGTGCGCGCGGCAGGCGGCGCCCATGCCATTCTGCGCACTTCCTGGGTGTTCTCGGCCCATGGCGCGAATTTCGTGAAGACCATGCTGCGCCTGTCGCAAAGCCGCGACCGGCTGGGCATCGTCTCGGACCAGATCGGCGGGCCGACCCCGGCGGCGGCCATCGCGCAGGCGGTGCTGCGCGTCGCGGCAGGGCTGCGCGACGGCGCGCCCTCGGGGCTTTGGCATTTTTCCGGGGCGCCCGATATTTCCTGGGCCGGTTTCGCGCGCGAGATCTTTGCCCAGGCCGGGCGCGACGTGACGATCGACGAGATCCCGACCGCCGATTACCCCACCCCGGCGCGGCGGCCGCTGAACTCGCGGCTTGATTGCAGCGCCATCCTGGCGGATTTCGGAATTGAACGGCCGGACTGGCGCAAGGCGCTGTCCGATGTATTGCGTGAACTGGAGGTGTAGGATGCAGCGCAAGGGGATCATTCTGGCGGGCGGCACCGGATCGCGGCTTTACCCGATCACGCTTGGCATCTCCAAGCAGCTTCTGCCGATCTATGACAAGCCGATGATCTATTATCCGGTCTCGGTCCTGATGCTGTCGGGCATCCGCGAGATCGCCATCATCACGACACCCGAGGATCAGCAGCAGTTCCAGCGCCTTCTGGGCGATGGCAGCCAGTGGGGCCTGTCCTTCACCTGGATCGTGCAGCCTCGCCCCGAAGGCCTTGCGCAGGCCTATATCCTGGCGGAAGAGTTCCTGGCGGGCGCGCCCTCGGCGATGGTGCTGGGCGACAACATCTTCTTCGGCCATGGCCTGTCCGAGCTTTTGACTCGCGCGAATGCGCGCGACACGGGCGGCACCGTCTTCGGCTATCGCGTCTCGGACCCGGAACGCTATGGCGTGGTGGATTTCGATGCCGACGGAACCGCCCGCGCGATCGTCGAAAAACCCGCCGTGCCGCCCTCGAACTATGCGGTGACGGGGCTATACTTCCTTGACGGCAGCGCGCCCGCCCGCGCCCGCGACGTGCACCCCTCGGATCGGGGCGAGCTTGAGATCGTGACATTGCTGGAAATGTATCTGAGCGATGGCAGCCTGACGGTAGAGCGGATGGGCCGCGGCTATGCCTGGCTTGATACCGGCACCCATGCGAGCCTTCTGGACGCGGGCAATTTCGTGCGCACGCTGGAACAGCGGCAGGGCATGCAGACCGGCTGTCCTGAAGAGATCGCCTTCATGCAGGGCTGGATCACGCGCGAAAAGCTTCTGCAAGAGGCCGCGCGCTATTCCAAAAACTCCTACGGGGCCTACCTGTCGCGGCTTTGACCCCTCAATCCTTGAAAAAGACGACCCCGGGCTGGCCTGATAGCCGCCCGTCCGCAAAATCCAGGCCCAGATCGGCAAGATCCGCGCGGCCAAGCGCGCGCAAAAGCCCTGTGCGCGTCAGATCGCGCCCGCCTTCTGCAAGTGCCCGTGTCAGGATCTGGACGACAAGCCCGGCATAGACCTCTTCGGCGGAGCCCGGATGCACCGCCCCGGCACGCAAAAGGGCGCCACCGCCAAAGCCCGCCACCACGGGAACACCGCGCGCCTGTAGCGCCGGGCGATGTTGCGCAACGACCTCGAGCGGGGCGTAAAGCGGAATACCCGACGGCAGGCGAGCAAGATCGCCGGGCGTAAGTTCGGCGGCCAGAACCGCCACCGCCGCCGTCGTAACCCGCCCCCCCGGCGCGACGGGCAGGGCGCGGCCACCCAGCCGGGCCAGAAGGGCCCCCGTCAATGCCGGATCTCCAACCGGTAAAACCGCCACCGGCCCATCGCCATCATCCAGCGCCCGCGCGGCAAGGGCCTGTATGACCTCGGCCTCGGTCGCGGCAAGGCTGCGAAGCACCGTAGGATCCTCGGCCCCGCTCAGGGCGGGCAAAGGGAAAAGCACGGGCAGCCCCGCACCACTTGCCACCGTCAGGCTGATCCTGTCCGAGGCCACAAGACCGACCATCGCCGCCGCCTCGTTCGCAATGGTCGGGATCATCGTGTCCGGCCCGCCCGCAATGCTCCGGATCTCAAGCCGGCGGCCAAAGATGCCTGCCTCGGGCACGGCTTCGGCGGCGCGCGACAAGGCCTCTGCGATCTGCGTGGCGCGGGCCGCATTGTCGGGGGGAATCGGCACGGCAAGGACGATCCGATCGGGCAGGATCCCGCGCCGTTCCAGCGAAGGCAGGGTTGAAAGATGCTGGATTAGAGACGAAACTGTGGGATCATCCAGCCTGTATCGCGGCATTTGCCGACTGAGCGCGCGGCCCGCCGGATCCTCACCCGACGACAAGAGCCGCGCAAAGGCGCGCGCGTCATACTGCGGCCGGTTGGCCGCGGGCCGCGCAAGAACATCCCAGGTGATCGGCGGCACATCGCCTTCCGTCCCGCCCGCTCCGTCGCGCCCGTGGCAGTTGCGGCAGGCAAAGCGCGTGGCCTCGGTCGGGGTATTCCCGATCAGCGCCTGGCCCGGCGCGCCGGAAAGTCCGTCAAACAGCGCCCGGCCAGCAGAGGGCGGTTCGGCCCGCACGGCATGCGCCAGGCAAAGAACGGCAAGCGCAACAAATACGGCTTTCATGACCGCAGGCTGGTCAGCATCGCAATCAGCTCATCGGCATCCGGCATCGAGAGAGAACGATAGAATCGCCCCGAGTCCGGGTTTCCCACAAGAAAAATCGGATCATGAAGCTGGATATCGGCCACGTTCGCCCCCGCACTTCTGAGCACCCGGTCAATGGCCGCCCCGCTGCCGGTCAACCAGTACCAGTCGGCGCTTGCGCCGAAGCTGCGGGCGGCCGCATCCATCCGTTCGGGCGTGTCGGTCGTGGGGTCGATGGTGATCGAGACAAGCCTGACCGGCTGACCGACCTCGGTCCGGCGTTCGTCCACGAATTGCAGGATCTGATTGCCAAGCGGGCAGATCGACTCGCATGTCGTGTAGCTGAAATTGACCACGACAAGGGCATCATCGGGTAACAGCGCGGCCAGTTTCACCGGCCGTGCATGGCGATCCAGCAATTCGACATCGGGCAATTCGATTCGGGTCTGACGGAAATTGTCGCTGGCGACCGGCGCCCCCGAAAGGGTCAGCACGGCCGTGCCCACGATGGCAATCAGGACGGCAAGCCCGGCCAGAACGGGGCCGATCGTATTCCTGACGATCTTGCGCATCACTTCACCTCCAGCAAGACGGCACTGCCGAGCTTCAGATCGGGCGGCAGGCCCACGGGATAGACGGCAAAGGGCCCGGCATGTGGAAAGCGCAACCGCGCTTGCAAACGCCCGTCCGGGCCAAGGCGCGCCACCAGCCGCCCCACCCATGAGGTGGACAGGCTGGGCACCACGAACTCGGCCCGTTCCACCCGGATAGGTGTTCCCGAGATGTCTTGGAAGATGAAGCTCAACGCCTCTTCCCGTCCGGCCCGATAGCCACCGTCGGCCGAGACAACGCTAAGCATGATCGCCTGGGCCTGTGCGCGATCTGCCCCGCCCCGCACGTCGAAGCCAAGGCAGGCGGTCAGCCCACCGATCCCGGTGGTCAGGATCAGCTCATGCGGGCCGCCGGCGATCACCCCGACAGTTTCAAAAACACCGCCTTGCACCTCGCGAAAGCTGCGATCGGCCACGGCAACCTTCTGTGGAATGCCGCTGCGCAGGCGCAGCGATTCCATCGGAGGCATCTCTCCGACAGCCTGCGCATCATGCAGGATCCAGCCGGTCTGGGTTTCGGGATCGACTGCCAGAACTTGCGGCGAAGGCCAAAGCGGCATCAGAAGCTGCGCGCCGGCGGGCGGGGTGGCGGATTTCCGGCCCAGATCAACCTTGCGGATCTGAGCCCCCACCCCTTGACGGATCGAGCCAAGGTCGATCAACCCGGCAAAGCCGCCATCAAGCGAAAGCAGGTAACCTGCATCATCGGTAAAGACGAAATCCGTCACCCCGCCGTCGGTCAGCTCAAGTGCCTGAAGAACCTGCGCACGCGCCGGATCAAGAAGAGCGATGCCGCGCCCGCCGGGGGCGAAGGCCGCGGCAAAGCGCCCGTCGGGACTTATCCGCAGCCGCGCGGCCCTAAAGCCGAGCGGAACCGTGATCTCGCGTCCCGGATCGTCGGGAAAGAGGATCCGGCCCTGACGCCCGTCCCCGGACAGGCCAAGCACGGTGCCATCGGGCAGAACACCCAGATCGGCAAAGGGCGCGCGGGCCGGATCGGACAACACGATCCTGCCCGTCGCCCCTTCGACGACCACAAGGCCGCCCCCACGACCAAAACCCGCAAGCAACCCCGCATCGGGATCAGCGGGCAGGCGCAATTCCACCGGCCCGGGACCGGGGGCAACCGCAATCGGCGCAAGTGCCGGGCCGCCGATGCGACGGATGGTGCCATCCCCGGAAGCCGCCCAGACCCCGATCCCGTCCGAGGCGACAATGTCCGAAGGCTGCGAAAGATCCGGCGCAACCGGCGTGACCGCACCCGTCAGCAGCGAAAACGCCGTCAGACCGTCCTTCCCGGCAAAGCGCAACAGCGCACGCATCCGCGCAGTATCGACCGCAATCGTGTCCGGCACCTGCGTCTGCACCGCCGCCGCGATCATGTTCGAACTTTGCAGATTGAGCTTCGGGTCGATCACGCCAAGGCTTCCGTCCCGGTTCGCACTAAGCAAAAGCACACCGTTCAGATCCGTTGCACCAAGGGGAATGCGCCGTGTGACACGAAAGCCGCGTGCGGCATCCTCGCAGCTTGTATTCCCCGCGGAATCGGGCCGAATCCAGCCCGCAAGCGCAACCCCGCGCGGTGCACGTCCGGTCACGGCGTCGCGCAACGTCACCCGCAGACCCACCGGGCGGCCGCTTTCGGGCCGCATCACCGCGCCGGTATCGGGATCGAAGAACTCCAGCCCCGCGGTCAGGCTGGCGACGCGGTCTTCTGCCCGCGCCGCGCCTGGCGTCAAGCAGACTAGGGCGGCAATCATCGCCGCGCGGATCGCCTCAGGGACAGCTGGACGCATCGGCATTGCCGAACTCCGCCTCTGGTACGACATCGAGAAGCCCCCAGGTGCCGCCCGCGCGCAAATGCGTGGGTCCATCATGCCACAGATAGCAGCCCTCCCGCATCGACTCATGCAGCGACGCGGTCAGGGATTTTCCGGGCGCCAGCAGTGCGGCATGGGGGAACCCGAAGCCCGGGAAAAGATCGTTGTAATCCTGACCGATGGTGATGAAGGCCCGTTGGCGCGCCCGGCCGCCCGGATGCACGAGGTGGATCACCACCTCTTCGCCGGCGGCTGCCCGCAACACTGGGACCGGCTGATCCTTGCGGAACACGCCCGCACCGAAATCGAACGCATTCAGGTTGAAGTGCCGCTCGGCCAGGGCGCCATTGCCCTGCGTGCCACGCAAGGCACGCGCAAAGCTTGCACTGCGATAGTTCACGCCCTGCTCACCCCAGTCATAGCTGTCATCGCAGACCTGGCAATTCGCAACCAGACGGGGGAAGACCGCCTGCGTCATGGCGGGCGGCAGATAACCCTCGAACCGGTCGGCAGAACCATTGTCGCGCAGGTTCAGCCCATCCTGCCAGAACAGGGTGAACTGGCGAATCCGGTGTTCCTGACCGGCCTCGGGGCGGGTCACGATCCGGCTTTCCCAAGGTTTGCTGTCGGGTCCAGGAACCAGCACGAAATCGCGGCAACCGTTCGGCACCTCTCCCGCCTCGCACGGCAGAAGATCTGTCCCGCCCTCAAGCTCGATCCGCGACACGTCCCCCGACAACTCGGCGCTTTGCGGATTGACGTTCACCGCACCGAAAAGCCCGTGCGTGCCATGCCCGATGACATCGCCCGCGGATTTGAGCGGCAGTGCCCCATAAGCATAGGGAATGAAGTGAATCCCGCCTGATGCCGCACCCGCGGCGAAATTCGCCAGAAGCAGGGCCATGTTCCCCCGATCGGCTTGCGCCACCAGCGCGGCCCCGTCCGAAGGCCCGGCCCCTGTCAACACGGTCATGGCAACCGGCCGGCCGGCGGCAAAAAGCGGAAAAGCGGGGTCAGGTGCGGGAATTGGGCGGATCTCGGCACTGATCGCGCCCAATGCACCAAGACTTGCAACCAGCGGATGCGGCACGCCCGACGGCGCCTGGAACGCGGCCTGCAAGGCGGTATTCGTGACCGCCACGGGATCGTAATCCCTGGGCGCCGAGGCGCGGCCCGCATAGAAGCTCAGAAGCTCGATCTGGCCGCTGCGCGGCGCGTCGGGAGCATCGGGCACCATCGACAGCGGCGCATCCGGCCCCGCCGCCAGACCAATCCCCGCAAGGGCCCAAGTCGCATTTGCACCGAAGGGCATCGCCACCGATTGGCGATGGTTCAGCACCGGCAACGGCAGCACAAGTGCGAAGCGCGCCGAAGGCCGGACATTCGCGGCATCCTGCTGCACGAAGGTGGCGGGTTGGTTCCCTTCGCCCTCGGGCCCGGACCAGTCCGGCTCGATGTTCAGCGGCACGATCTTCGGCATCGGAGCATCGCCCAGATCGTCCAGAAGCCCTGTGCTGCGCCCCTCCCCCGTGTCGCGCAACGCGTTCAGCACGGCAAGCTTCACGCAATCGCCCGCATTGACGGGCAATACGAAAGGCTCTGGCCGGGCATAGGCTGCACGTACCGCGGCCCGCACGCGCGACAACGGAATGTTCTGCCAGCTTGCGGGATCTTCAAGCATGGCGGGGGAAACACCGGCCTCGGCCCCCGGCGCGATCAGGGTGCGCGGATCGACCAGCGCCAGAAACAGCCCGTTGCGGTCAAACAACCCCGGCGCGTAAGGGGTGCCCGTGGCGCCCGTTTCGGGGAAGGGCGAGAAGACGGCCGCGACCTCGATCGCAACGGCGGCGGCATGAACGACAGGGGCGCGATAATCGCAACCCGCGACGATATTCACCGGCTCCCGCGCGGGGGTCGGGCTGGCGGCCTCGGCCCCGCCACCGGTCCGCGCGATACCTGCGCGGGCGGCCACTTCATCGAGCGTGGGAATCTTGCGCGCGGCAACACAGGCGGCGCGCGCCGCGGAGTCCTCGCCTGCCTCCGCCGCGCATGCCTGCTCGGTCCGGGCAAGGGCGGCCATGCGGCCGGCATGGACACGAAACAGCCCCCAAGCCCCGTTCCAAAGCGCGTCGACCGATCCGAAATGCAGCAGTGTATCGCTCGGCCCGTCTTGCGGAGCGGTGGCCTGCGGCGGACGCAGGGCGCGTTCGATCATAATGTCCTGGCGAAAAGCGCTCTTGAACTCGAAATGCTCCGAGATACCCACTTCTTGCGCGGCAATCCTGCCCTCTGCATTGAAACACTCGGCCAGGAAGGCCTCGTGCCGGTGCCAGAAGGGCGCATCCGCCGCCCCGACCCCGCCCGGGCCAAAGCCATGGCGCAGCCAGGTGGAATACTGGTCGGGCCGCCCCGCGCGGGCGGCGGCCAACCCTTCGCAGGCCTGCGTCAGGGTGTTGCCGGACGATACATCCTCAAGCGGGGGCATCGCCGCGGCGAAGGCCTGATCGACGTGACGCGGCCATGTAAAACCTTCGAGTGTAAAGCTGTGCTGAACCTCTTGTGCGCCCTGGATCAGGCGGAACTGCACCTTGTCTCCCGACAGGCTTTCCAGAACCGGCGTTTCGGGATCACCGTGCAACGCCGACAGGAAGACATTGGCCATATCACCCTGCGCACCCGCCCTCTGGCGGTGAACCGAACAATGCTCCTCCACGCCTTGGGCAAGCCCCTCGACCCAATGTTCCAGCGGCCTGAGCGCACAATCCTCGCCTTCCGACAACCCCTCGCCAATGCGCAGCGGAATGGGCGCGCCGCGATAGTTCACAAGATAGGGGTCGTGGTGATCGACCGAGATGCTTTCAGGTCGTTGCGGGGCGGCGATGGGGCGAGCCAAGGGCGCCGTGGGCGCAGGCGCAAAGCCCGCGGCCTTCTGGCGATAGGCCAGCAGGTGCTGTTCCAGCGCGGCGGCCTCGGCAGCGGTCACAAGATCGGGAATCAGCCCATCGCGATGCGCGGCGAGATCGCCGGGCCGCCCCGCCGCTAGCCAGGCCGGGGGCAGATTTCCGGCAAGGCCGTGGCTGGTCGCGGCTCCGACCTCGACAGCCGCGCCGCACACCGATTTCAACGCCTGCGGATCGCCGGCATGACGCAGTTCGCATGCCAGCGTGGCCATGCCCTTGAGGGTCGTTTCCGACCCTGTTCCACCCGAAAGTGCCGCCTCCAGCGCGGCAGGGGTCGTCTTGTCCCGCGGATCGTAGAGCGTGGCGAAATCGGCCACGGCAAGGGCAAACTCGCGGTAGCTGCGGTCATCCCCGTCGATCGCATCGGGATCGAGGATCACCTTGCGCGCACCCACATCGCCCGCACCCGCCACCACAAGTGCGCGGTCATTGCGCTGCGCCGTGCAGGCACCGTCGCCCCTGTCCGGGCAGGTCTGAGAGCGTTGTGGCTCGATCACCAGGGCGGTGTAGAAACCGTGCTGCTGGATCGAGGAGGGGCCGAAATGGTCATGGCTGAAGACCGTCTTCAGCGTCCGGTCCGCCTGTCCGCCCGTCCCGTCGCCATCGGCGCGCGTGGCGCTGAGGATCGGATCGGCGAACCAGCGCTGCACCGTGGTCTGGAACAGGCGCGGATCGGCACCGCGCGGGCGGCGCCAGATTTCCTTGAACCCGTCCGAGACGACCCAATGCGTGGTGCCACTTTCAGGGTCCGTGACCTCGGTGCAAAGCCCCGCCACCTCGCGCAGTTCAAGCGCGAAGGGCGCGCGGGCGGGGTTGGTGGTCATCCCGGCCTCTTTCGCGGCGCAAATCCGGGCGGCGATCTCATCGGCGGCCAACGTGCCGTCTTCGTAATTGAAGCCGTTGCCCGAGCCGTCCGAAGAGGTCACGTCGAATTTCACCAGATGGATATGCTGGCCGATCGTGTCGGTCGGGGTTCTGACCTGGAAATCGTCCAGTTCAAGGTCTTTGGGCAGTTCGTTGGTGTGGCGGAACTCGATACACTCGCCCGAGAGCGCGCGGAAAAAGAACGGTTCCTCCCCGGCACTGATACGCGGCGAAATACGGCCCGTGCCTTCCTTGTAGCTGTCCGAAACCGCCGTCAGTACGTTGATGCGCGCCTGCGGATCGTGCCAGCCCGCGCGATTGGTCACCAGATCGAGCTGCACAGCCGAAGCCGCATAGCGCCTGTATCCGATCACGCCGGGGTCCGAGGTAAAGCTGGCCGGAAGATCCGTTCCGGTCACGAACGGATCGGCTTCATGCAGAAGGACGGGGCCGGATAGCGGCTCTGTTACACCGGAATTCACCGTATAGAGGATTGGCCGGTCTGCCTCGGAGGGCAGCAGTTTGCGCACCCAGTTCGACACTTCCCGCGGTGTGGCACGCACGCGCTCTGCCTCGGGGATGCCGGCGGGATCGGTGCCGGCCGCGGAAAAGAAGACCGGACGGCCCTGATGGCTGTAACCATCGGCCTCTTCGGTCAGGGTCGCAAGGCTGTCGGGCGCCCCACAGGGGTCGGCGAAGGGAGCACCAGGCTTGGGAGGCGCGCCATTCACCGCGAAAACCCCGCCGGCCGAAGCATAGCCCCCCAACAGCCTGTCAAACACCGACGGAGTGCCGTCGGGCTGCGCAAGGTTGGGCCCCGCCGCCCCGGCATGGAACGCCATGGCCGCGCGCTCCAGCGCGGTACCGTCATAAGGCAGAAGCTCCAGCTCCAGCTCTTCGGGGTGCATCGTCATGTCCCCAAGCGCGAGCGCCTTTGCCACGATCTGCGAAAGCTGCTTTTCGCGGGGCGTCTTCTGACCGCCGTTGCGGGCCTCGGACATGGCCCCGGCATCGGGGACAGCCGGCAGTTCGGGCACCGAGAAGGGGAAAACCCGCGTGCCACCCGCAACCACATGGCGCGGCAGACCGCCATCAAGGAAGCCGTCCTCCCCGGTCGGATCGACATTGCGCGCAAGGTCCATCGGCGCCTGCGGAGGGCGATGCCCCGGTCGGCCCGCGACATAGAACGGATAACCCGGCATCGCATCAAGTGATTCAGGCTCTGTTCCAGCGATTTCTGGCACATTTCCATAGCTGGGAAGAATCGGCCAAGGCTGCCCCGGAAGCGGAACGACAGCCGGTATCGGGGTGCCAAGCGCGCTTGCAGCACCTTCGGCGGGCGCGATCCAGACCCCGTTTTGTGGATCGACCGAACCGCTGCGTTTCATCGCCCTTGTCTCGGCGCTCATCTCAGCCAGTGACAGGGCGGGCTCATGCTGGCCATCGGGCAGCTTGCGGCTGCCATCCTCCAGAACGTCATGCACGCGCCACAGCTCCCACATGCCTTGGGCGAAGTGGGGGTAAAGGTGGCAATGGAAAATGGAATCGCCCACCGTGCGGTTGCGATTCCCTGCCCCAAGCGTGTCATACCATCCCTGCGCCCCGTCCGTTCCACGGCGATACAGCTCGGCCCCGCCGCCATAGATGCGATAGGTGAAGCCTTGCTGCGGCGCCACCGTCTGCGAATCGAGGTAGGCCCCGCGATTGGCGTCATTGCCGCTGAACCATTGATGCGCATGAAGGTGGAAGACATGCGTCTCTTTGGGGCCCGCATGAAAATTGCGAAACACCACCGGATCGTTGAGATAGGAGTGGTGGACATTCGACGGATCGTCGCTGAACTGTTCCAGCAGGGCGGGGTCGCCATTGGCCCAGGATGTCAGGAAGAACTCCTCATAGAGGCATTCGATGCAGTCGGCCGCAGGCCCAATACCCTTGCGATTGGCCAGAAGCATCGCCCCCATGCCGCTTGCACCGTAATTTATCGCAAACCCGTCGCGCACTCCGGCCAGTTGGCCCTCGGCAAAGTCGTTCAACTCTTCGAAATTGCGGGTAACGAAGGTTTTCAGCTCATCATGGAAGAAAACCGAGAACTCGCGGAAGATAACCCCTTCGCGCGTGCCTTCGGGCGGGCGATGCACGATCGCGTTCAGGTCCGAATGCACCAGTTCGTAAGCGCCCGCACCTGCATCGCGCAACATGTTGAGAATGGGGATACCGTCCTGCGCGGCCTCATAGGCGGCAAGATCCTGGGCGTTCTCGACCGCGTCCAGCCGTCCATCGGCGGTACGCGTCAGTTGCCAAGCATGCGCAAAGGCCGCGCGGGTCAGCTGGCTGCGATACCATTGCGTTCCGCCCGGTTCGGCAACGATCGCACCGAAAAGGCCATGCGTGATCGAGCCACCACCGCCCTCACCCCCCGAGGGCGCCGCGTTCGAGGCCATGAAATACGGCCCCTCTCGCTTGACCGCATAAAAACAATCCACCGCTTCGCCGGGGGCAAGCGCGCCAAACCCGGTGCAACGCATGTCCGGCATTGCATCCGCGGTCCGGCCAACCGGGGTCAGCCCCTGCAACGAAAAGCTGACCCCGCGCGTGCGAGGCCAATCACCATCAGCGGAAAGCGGATCCGTGCCGTCGACATCCTGGGCAGGCTGCGCCGCCTGTGCAGTATCGCAAGCTGCTTCGCCATGCTGGACCTCGGCCGAGTCGCCCCAGGAAACCCAGTCCCGAAGGGTCTGGAACAGCGCGCCGGGATGGGCCGCGGGCATGCGGCAGAAGGTCTGTGAAAAACCCGGCTGACCGGGACGCAACAGGTTGGTGACGCGAATATGCAGCAAGTCGCCGACATTGGCGCGCAACGTCAGCGGACGGGGCCGCTTGCAATCCTTCAGCCGCACCGCCCCAGCCTCGAGCGGTGCATCGAGGCTTTCCGTGCCCAGCATCGCATCGCAATCGTCGGCGTTGATGGCGGTCGGCGCTACAGTCATCGGCACCACGTCCCGGCGCAACGCGAAGATCATCCCGAAGGGATTGAACGATCCGAACCGATTATAGACCAGCGCCTGATCCAGCGCGACGACATCGGCACAGACGGTCCGGCCAAGCCCCTCATGCCCGCCATGCAACGGCGCGCAATCCAGCACCGACATATCGTCGGAATCGGTTTTCGCCGCAGCCTGAGCAGCACCCGGAACGGCGCCGAAAGAGGCGGCAAGAAGTAATGCAGAAAGCGAAGCATAACGCATTTTAATCTTCTCCAGGTTTAGTCAATCCGGAGGCGCCTGATCGTGAATATCATCACTAAATCAGTGAAATTGGCGTCACTATTCGGAAATCCTACTCCGAACTTGACGTTAGGTCAAATTCGGAGAACTCTACCTATTCTAGAAAAGCCAGATTCCGCCGGATTTGCAGGGGGGTGCAGATCATGCCGAACCGCAAGGAAAAGGCCGTCCGAAAGCTTGTCACGCAATTGCGGCCCGGCGTCCCGCTAAGCCGCGTCGTGCCGCAGGAAATCCGGCGGCGTCACCTGACACGCGCATCGGAACTCGACCGGCTGGGAGAGGCGGTTCTGGCGGGCCGGCCGCTGGACGAAACGGAAAGCCGGATCATGTTCTCGATCCTCTCGCCGGGGTTGCGGCCGCTGATCGAGGTGCTGGACGATCTGCCCGCCGACACCGGACATCCGCTGTGGCCCGAACTGACCGAGGCGCCGGTGCAGTCGGTGATTGCGCAGGTAGCCAAAGCGACCGGCCGGATCGAATTCAGCGGCGGGGCCGAGTTTCGAAACGCCGGGTCGGGGTTTCTGGTAGGCGATCGGCTGATCGCAACCAACCGCCATGTGGCCGAGATCTTCTGTGTGGAATTCGCCGGCTTCGGCAGCTTCCTTCGCCCGCAATTCAGCGCACGCATCAACTTCTGCCGCGAAGCACGCCGTTGGGACACCAATCCGACACGGACATTCTTGATCACCCGGGTCGAGATGATGCATCCCTGGTTCGACCTGGCATTGCTGCGGCTTGGCGATGCGCCCGACGATATTGCGCCACTGAAACTTGCCACCGGCGATGCGGCCGAGGGGCAGAAATGTTGCGTAATCGGCTATCCATCCTTCAACCCTGACGAAGATACCGACATTCAGCGCGAGGCGATCACCGAGTTCGATGCCAAGCACCTCTCGCCGGGCCTGATCGACACGATCACCTCCTTGACCCTGCGCGGGCGGCACATGCGAGCCCTTGGTCATGACAGCTCCACCCTGACCGGAAATTCCGGCGCACCTGTGGCCGATCTTGCGACCGGCACCGTTCTGGGGCTGCATTTCAACGGAAATGTGGAGGGCCTGAACTGGGCCATCCCGGCGGCGGATATCGCCGCGGACGCGCGGATCATCGACGCGGGCGTCGCCTTCGATGGCGTACCGGTCCCATCTGACGGGCCATGGGCCACCGCCTGGGCGGCATAGCCATCCGAAAACCCGCCCACCCGCTGTCGCGGAGGGGCGGCTTACCCTTGGCCGGGGCGATCAGAACTTCGCGACGATGTTCAGGAAGACACCCCTGTCATCATAGGTCAGATCGGTCAGATCGTCCGAGAAAGATCCGAAGTTATAGCCGATCCCCGCTTTGATGCTATTGCCGAAATGGCGATAGACCGCGACCAGCGCTCCGGTTTCGCGCGTATTGGCCTGAACGGTGTTCAGCTGGCGCAGCTCGAACAGCATGTCCCAGTTGTGCACGACATGATAGCGCGCGTTGAACACACCCAGCCAGGCATCGTTATCGGCATAGATAGTGCTGCCCACATCCGCGCTTTTGGATTTGCGGTAGCCAAGCTTGCCGCCGATCGTCCAGTGATCGTTCAGATCGTATTCCGCGTCGATGCTGAACACATGGCTGACCTGCTTGGGCCCACGCGCATCCGTACCGTCCAGATCCTGGCCGTATTTGTCGTAAAGGAAGCGGTATTTCGCAAGGATGTTCAGCTTGTCATTATCCACGGGACGCAGCGCATAGCCGATGACCGCATCGGCATAGGTGCTGTCGGGCAGAGAGCTTTCATCCGTGTCCGAATCCACGGCATCGAGGCTGAACAGAAACCGCTGGCTTTCGTCGATCTGGTAGCGCGCCTTGGCGGTCAGCGCGACGGTGCGCCCATCGCGGTTCGTGCCGTTCAGCATGCCATCGTCCTGCCGATATTCAAGGCGTCCGCTTGCGGCGATCTTCTGATCCTCATAGCGCGCACCGAAGGAAATCGCCCAACGGTCCATCTCGCTTCCGACGGTGTCGTCGATCAGCCTGGCCTTCTCGAAACTGGCCGAATAGGTCAGGTAGTCGGACTGCTGATATTCGACCCCGTAGGAATTGGTCAGGGTGCGGGCCTCACCCAGCAGGTCGTAGCTGCTTTCACCCGTGAAGCTGAGCGAATCGTTGATCTGATCGCGCGCACCGATGACGAAACGGCCGTGATCCTCGCCATCGAGTTCGTCGCCCGCGATGGTGCTGTCGGGATCGAACTCATATCCGAACCAGCGCGAACGCCTCTCGCCGTCGCGGTAGGTGGCCAGAACCCGGCCTCCGGCCCCCAGCGTGCCGTCGGAGACCTCTCCCTCCACGGCCCATTTGTCGTTGATCTTGTAGCTTGCGCCAAAGCCAAGGCGGTTGTTCTTGCGCAGACCGTCCGTCACCGCCGAGGCCTGGCCCAGAACGAACCAGCTGAAATCGGCAGATTGCTTGCGGTCGAACCGCACGGCCACATCGGTGCGCGTGCCCGTCTCCGACGAGGTATCGCGGTCGATCTGCTCGATCCCGACCGAGACAGTATCGCGCGCATTAAGTGCGTAAGACAGCTCCAGCCCGCTTTCACGTTCCTTCTTGCCGTCATCGTTCTTGTACTGGTCGTTATAAAGAACCCAACGCAGCTTCTCGGACTGCTGCACATCAAGCGCGAAACCCCACAGCTTCTCGTCATAGAGCGACGAGTAATCCAGGGTCGAGAAGCCTGCATCCCGGCTTTCGCCATAGGCAGTGAAGGTGCCGTCCAGATCCAGCCCAAGCTCGCGCAGTTCCATAAGCGTCTCGAAACGGCGGGCAGCACCTGTGCCGGCGGTGGCGGGATCGGTTTCAAGGATCAGGCCGCCGTCATAGGAATAGGTGCTGCCAAAACCGGGACCGTCGCTTTCGGCGTATTCCAGCTCGATATAGCTACGCTCGCCCAGCCGGTAGTGCAGGTCGACCCCACGGGATTTCTGATCCGCATCGCCGGTCGTTTCATTCTGCACGGTCACGCCGATGCGCAGATCGTCCGTCGCCCAGGCTTCGACACGCCCGCCCGTGGAATAGCCGTCGATATCGGTCGCAACGGGGGTGTATTCGTATTGCACGATAAGGTTGACGTCGAAATCGCCGCCCGGATTGGTGATCACCACCCCTTCGGACGCGCTGCTTGAAAGCGGCGCGTTCAGCGACACGATGCCCTGAACGTAGTTGATCGTGTAGTCGGTGGTATAGGTCAGATACTGATAGCTGACAACGCGCCCCGTCGTCCGGTCGCGCAGCTCGGCGATGACCGTTTCCGACCCGCGCGAGATATCCTGGCGGCTGAGGAAATAGACCGAGCCGCCGGTGCCGCGGAACACGTCCCGCTGTGGCAGGTTATCGGGCTGCGCGACATAGCCGCTCAGCGCAACGCGTGGCTCACCCCGGCTGGTCTGCTGCTTCGAGGCCCATTTCCCGCTCAGCCCGTAAAGCATGCGTTCGTTGCGCAGATATTCCGAGCCGGCAACCTCGGACTTGCCATTGCCCCACATCAGGTAATTGCCATCCTTCTCGACGCGCAGGTAGAAACGCCCCGAGGTCGGCGCGTCCTCGGTAAAGGTCGAGTCGTCGCCATAGACCGGGTAATATTCCGCGGGATCGATGCGCAACAGAAGGCTGCGCGGATCCTTCTCGTCAAGCATGCTGAAGATGTCGCCCAGATCCTCTTCCTGGGTATCGACCGATCCGGTGATCGTATAGCCACCCGCGGTGATCCCCTTGGCATAGCCCGAAAGCCGCCCGCGCTTGTAGGTTTCAAAGCCGGCGCCATCGGTCTTGTGCCGCCCCAACGTCAGGTCGGCAACGCCGAAGCGGAACCATTCCGACTGCGGGATCTGCACCTCGCGCGACAGGCTGAGCGGACGGGACGCCCCATCCACCGAGACCGCAACCTGATGATCGCCCGGCGGCAGAATGCGCTGGATCACGAAGCGGCCGCTCGGGTCCGGGCGGATGGCCTCGCCCAGAGTGTGGACAACCGCCCCGCCCTGCACGGACTCGCCCGAGACGGTGACAGACCCTCCGCGCACCGGGATGCGGTCCACCGCCATCGCGTTCGAGCCGTCTTCGACGCCAGGGACAAGGCCACGGTCATCTGGGCTTTCGAGCGAAAGCGCGATGGTTTCGTCATAACGTCCCGCAGCATCGTAGACGCGGTGAATGACGCTGAGGTTATCGCCCTCGGGCAGATCGACCGTGACCGCCCCGTTGGGCGCGACCGGCACCACCGCGACGGTGGCCGGACCGCCGCGCGCGGCAAGATCGATCACGCGCATCTCGGCGCGGGAAATGTAACCCGGATAGTTCAGACGGCTTTGCAGCATGACCCGGTGGCCCCTGCGGTCGAACTCCAGATCGAGCCGCTTCTTCGTCTCCAGCCCGTCGAACCGGATCTGGATGTCGGCGGCCTCGAGGGCAAGGTCCGTGGCGCGGATCCTGTCCTCGATACGGGCGTCCCCGACAAAGGTATCGCCGTCGATGGACAGCACGAAGCCTTCGGGCGCCCGAGGGGACGAACGGTCCCATTCGGAGCCTTGCCCGGTAGGCATGTCTACGGCCGTGCCCTGATTGGTGCGGGTGCAGGCATCGGTCTGCATCCCGTCCACCAACACGCAATCGGCTTCGTCGGCACGCAAGGCCCCCGAAACGACCCCGGTCCCGAACACCACCAGGGTCAGCGCAGTCGAGCCTTTGAGCATGGAGTGCAGGAGAGATTTCATCGTGACACGCTGTTTCATCTTACTGCCTCACTTCACTGCACATACTTGATCGTGCGTTCCACGATCAGCTTGCCACGGCCCACGCGCTTCCACTCTTCACGCATCAGCCTTTCCACCACATCAAGCCGTTCGCGGATCAGCGCGCTGTCCTCGCCCTGCTTGAAGTAGGAAATCCTGAGCACCGCAGGGGTATTGGCGAATTTCGCCACAAACGGGCCGATCGCCTGTTTCAGCGCGGCTTTCGGTTCGCTGCTGCCCGATGCGAAGGCCGCATCCATCAGGTCGATATCCACGACCTTGCCGATGCTGACACCGAAGTTCAGCTTGGCCATCTTACCGGCGGTCAGGCGGACAGTGCGCGGGTTCTCGGTTGTCACGCGGTAGCCGGTGGGCAGCGACCGGGTGTCGAGCTTCATCGTGAAGTTCGAACCGATATCCTTCGGCAGTTCCGCGCAAGGTACATGGAAGCGTCCATGCTCGTCGGTGGTGATGATTACACCCCGCGTGGTGACCACACGAACATGCGGCATCCCCGGTTCGCCTTCGCGCAGCACCTGGTCGCGGCTGGTATCGCGGCCGGCCAGAAGCGCGGTCAGAATGCTGCGATCGGTGATCTGGCGGCCGTGGTCGTCATAGACCTTGCCGCCCCGCAGAACGATGGGCCCGTCCTGATAGCCGTCGCGATCACGGTCGTCGAAGACCTTGCCGATCACGTCCGAACAGTCGAACACATGCTCGGGCGCAAGCCGCACGGTCGCCGTTGCCGTGGGCGCAAGGGCCGCGCCGCTTACCGCACCCAGCGCATCGGCACGGTTCACCAGATCGCCCGGCTCTGCCGTCGAGGCGACGCGCGCGCTCAGCATGATCGTGACGGTTTCTTCCGGGGCTAGGGTGATCGCATCGAATGTCAGGCTTTGGCCGGACTGATCGGGCGTGACCGCCACACCGCGCAAGGTTGCGCTGCCGGGCGTGAACAACATCCCCACCGGCAGCGTATCGCGCACGACCAGCGGCCCGATGCCGAACAGGGTATTGTTCGTCACGGTGATCGTATACGGCACCGTCTGACCAATCAGCACCGTATCCACGGGGGTGCTCTTCTCGATGGTGACATCGCTTTCGTCCGCGGGCACCAGCTCCGGATCCACCGGGATATGGTTGCCAACGACGTCGGGATCGCCCGCTGCGAGCAGGAAGGCCAGGTAATAGGGCACGCTGGTACCCGCCGGAGGCGCACTGCTCGAGGACGAGACGTTGCACGCTCCGCCCGGAACCGCGTCGATGGCACAGCTCGTTGCGTCCAGTGCTCCGCTCTGCGCCGGATAAACCGTCGATTCCCCGAGGATGAAGCCCGACGGTACGCTGAACAGTTCGATCAGATACTCGGTTTCACCCACCGGACAGGCTGCTGCCGCACCGGACAGGATATCGAAGCGATATTGCCCGTTGGCGGTGGTTACCTGCGGTTGCTGACCCGGCAGAAGGCAAGCGTCGGGCAACGGCGTGCCCGCGGTATCGGTAACCCGCAGCGTGACGCCCGCGATGGGCGCGCCCGTGGCCGAGTTGTAGATGACGCCCGAAGGGTCGACCGGCTGGTTCACATCGGTCATCACCGTACCGGCCACGAAGACAAGGTCGGTGATCTGACCGACCGCGCGGGAAGGCGTGGCCGGATTTCCATCGTCCGGTTCCAGGAACAGAAGCGAATAGGTTCCCGTCGGGAAGCCCTCGAAGCTGTATGCACCATCCGCATCGGTGAAAACCGTGTCTATCACATCGCCAGCGGAATCGACCAACCGGACCTCGTAACCCGGCAAAGTCGTTTCGCCCGGCGAATAAAGGCCGTCACCGTTTCCATCGAGGAAGACGGTGCCGCTCAGGGCAAGACTCGAGGGTTCCAGCGGAACGCGGGTGACAGTCGGGTCATTGGCCGGATTGCCATCCGTGGCCCCCGTGCCATCGGGCGTTTCGGTCGTCAGCGGGTCGATAACCGGGTTCAGGACCGGGTCGCTGCCTGCATCCGAAACCACGCTCGCGCTCAGGGAAGCACCGCCCGGGCCGGGATAGGGCACGCCGCCCTCGTCCACGCCCGTCGCGTCCGCAATGGCCGAGTTTTCGACATAGCCGCGGGTCTCGTCACCGGCGGTAAAGACATAATCCACTTCGACCGAAGCCGCCGCCCCCGGATCCAGCGTGCCGGCAATCACCAACCCGGCCACGCCAATCACCGGATCATCCAGCGTCACCGGCGACAGACGTACATTGCCCGTATTGGTGACGGTGAAACGATAGGTCACCGTATCGCCGGCGTCGCCGCGGATCTCATTGGCATTGGTATCGACAACATCGATCGCAGCCTTCACCAGCGTCAATCTGGCCAGCTGATCGTAATCGAGCGTGATCGTTGCCTCGTTCGAGACGTTGCCGTTGTTATCCGCAACGGTATAGCCCACCGGCGTTGGATCCGAGGTGAAATCCGGCTCGGGGGTGAAGGCCACCTCGCCGGTCACCGGATCGGCGCTCCAGACACCTTCGTCCGGCACGGTCAGCGTATCGGCATAGCCGTCGCCATTGGTGTCGATCGCGGCCGGATCGGTGAAGGACACGGTCGTCGGGTCGATCGAGCCATCGACATCGGTATCGTTGCCGATCACGTCGATGCTGGCGGCGGAACCGACGGTCAGCCCGCTTTCGGAATCATCCACGGCAACCGGTGCTTCGGCCTGGACCGTTACGGTGGCTGTCGTCGTCGCACAATTCGTCGGGTTCAGGATCTCGCAGATCTCGTAGGTGATCACGTAGACACCCTGCGGCGTGCCCGCGGGCACATCCACCGTCCCGTCGGTCACGTCAAGCACCGGAACCGGGTTGCCGCCGATCGGCGTTGCCGGGGTCACCACCGAGATCGCAGTATCGCTCAGATCCGTCAGATCGACACCGTTCAGCGAGTCGTTGGTAAAGACCGTCAGAACGTCGTCCGCACCTGCCTGACCGTCGACATCGGAAACCGCGTCGGGCAGTGCCACAATTGTCGCCGCATCGACCTGGACAATGGCCGTCGCCGTGTCACACATGCCCGGGCTGGCCTCGGAACAGATCTGGTAGGTCAGGGTATAGCTGCCCGCCGGCGTACCGGCAGGTACAGTGATTGTGCCGTCATCGTCCAAGGTAACGCCCGTCAGCCCGCCATCGGCAACGATCGAGATGATCGTATCCGAACCGTCGATGGTGACGGGACTGCCGTTCAACCGGTCATTGTCCAGCACCGAACCAAGCGTTCCACCGTCAAAACCGTTCAGCGGAGTTGCAGTATAGTCGTCGTCTACCGCATCGATGACAGCCGGCGTCGCGGTGTCGCTGTTATTGCCCGGATCGGGATCCGCCGTGCCCGAACTCGCCGTCGCGGTATTGGCGTAATCGCCCGATGCAAGCACCGTCGCCTCGATCACGAGGCTCGCCCCCGCTCCGTCGGCAAGATCGCCCACCGTCCAGATCCCGGTCCCCGCGTCATAGGCCCCCGCCCCGTCATCCGAGACATAGACATAGCCCGAGGGCAGAAGGTCGCTCACCGAGACCGACGTCGCCGTCGAGGGGCCCGCATTCGTCACGCTCAGCGTGAAGCTGACCGTGTCGCCCACCGCCGGCGTCGCGGCATCGACCGCCTTCGCCATCGAAAGATCCGCCTGCGCAACAGGAACGGTTGCCGTGATCTGGTTGTTTCCGGCGGTCGGGTCAGTTCCACCGTTCTGGTCATTGCTCGAGGTGGTCTGGCCGGTGAAGATGACTTCGGTTGCGGAGCCGGGCGTGCCGAGGGTGAAATCGAAGGTGCAGACACTTGCGGCGCCCGGCACGATGGTGGCCGGAAGGGCGGGAGAGCAGCTGAGATTGGAGATGGTGCCGATATTCGCTGCGGGCACACAAGTAGCCGCCAGGGCCGAAACCGGCCCGGCATTCGTGCAGCTGAGGGTGAGGTCCGTATAGGTCGTACCTGCCACGATCTCGGAGGGAAGACCCGAAAGCACAGGCGACATGTCGGCATCAATATTGAACTCGAAATCCGAGACACCGATAACCTGACTACCCGGGTTAGACGAGCCGTCATTGCCGCTGAAGTAGTTGATACGGATGGCGGAAACCAACGCGGTTCCGAAATCGACGATCACGTTGCCTGCGGCTGAGTTGGACGGAACAGAGCTGTTGCCCTCATAGCCTTCGCCGAAGCTTTCATTGTCGGCAACGACGCCGCTTCCGCCCAGGGCCACGTAGGGAGTTCCCTTGATGTTGACCAGTCCGGCGCCGAAATCGGCATAGATCTCGACGAAATCATCCCACGAGGACTGATCGACATCGAGGATCGAGAAGGACAGTTGCTGAACCGGAACCGAGAAGGTCGTATTGATGATGAAGCGGTCGGTCGGATCGGTCGAGCTGTTGTCGAAGCCGAGCGCCATAAACCCGGTATGCGTGCCGAAGCTTCCCGAACCGAATTCCACATACTGGCCCGTGACGCCGCCATTGGTCACCCATGTCCAGGACGAGGTGACGGTCACGCCGCTGATACTGGCGGAGAGGCTGGGCGGTATGGATGCCCCATCCGCCAGACCCCGTTCTTACCAGCGGAAGGCCACATCCTGGGCATGGCGAACGGAGGTCATAAGAAGCATTGCCGCAACAATATATGCGAAAATCCCGCGCAGAGAGCGGAGGAGGTGCGAAGCCCTGGGTAGTTTGCGATGGCCGGGGGTGATGGGGGCGGGACGCTTGTCGGAGGAGTTGCGGGTATCATCCGTCAACATCACCAGGTTCACCATTATCGCACCTCAAACTTCGGGCTTCATACACATGCAGGGCAGCGCGGACGCAGTCGCATCCGATTTTGTTCAAATTGTGCGGGCAATATGAAAATATTGTCCGTTTTATTGCTTACCAGACCGAGCAATTAACGTTTTGTTAACACTTGATAAAGGGGAAAAGCCGATTTCCCGAATCATACAACTTTTCCGTGCGCCAGATTCGGCGGATCAACTGTATGTGCGGCATGCGCTCTGCGGCGCGACATGATCACCAGGAACACGCGATGATGGCATCCCTCCGGGCAGGACACGGCACGCATGTGTCGACATGGCTGCCGGGGGCGTGCACGTCACCGGGTCCGAGCCGGGCCCAGACCGCAGAGCAAGGCGAGGCCCTCCAGCCGGTCGAATTTCATAAACATATGTAACTATTTATGAATTCATGAAATAGTCACAAAGTGGAAAACTCTTGCGGCCAGATCGACCATAAGGAGACCGGCACGATGCGCGCGTTTTTTCGATTCCTGTTCGGGTTCACTCTGACTGCGGCGGTTCTGGTGATGGGTGCCCGCTGGCTGTTTCCCTTGCCGGACATTTCGTCGCGCCCCGCAGAGTTGGCGTTGCCCGCACGGACGGACACGCGCCTTGGGCAGCTTATGGTGGCGGGGCAAGGCGCCCATCCCGATCTGTCGGGTGTCGTGCCGCTGGCCGACGGCCATGACGCCCTGGCAAGCCGATTGGCCATTGTCGAGACGGCTCAGGTCAGCCTCGATGTGCAATATTACATCTGGCATGACGATACCTCGGGCATTCTGCTGCTCGATGCGCTCGACCGTGCCGCGAAGCGTGGGGTTCGCGTACGGCTGTTACTGGACGATAACGGCGTGCCGGGCCTAGATCCGGTCCTTGCCGCGCTGGTGGGCGATCCGAACTTTCACATCCGGCTTTTCAACCCCTCGACCGTGCGGCGCCCGAAGATGCTGGGTTATGCCTTCGACTTCTTTCGCATGAACCGGCGGATGCACAACAAGTCGATGATTGCGGATGGCGCGGCAGCGATCATCGGCGGGCGGAATATCGGCAACGAGTATTTCGAAATCGGCGAGGCTTTCTACAAGGACATGGATGCGCTTGCGATCGGCGCCGTGGTGCCGGATGCGGCGGCCGTCTTCGACCAATACTGGAACAGCGGCTCGGTTTTTGCCGTCGAAACCGTCATAGATGGCGGGGGCGACCGTACGGGGTTCGACGCCCGCGTCACCGAGGTCCGGCAAAGCGACGAGGCCCGCACCCTTCTGGGCGATCTGCAAAGCAGCGCGGCACGTTATGCAGGCGGCGGACTGGTTCCCGAATGGACACGGGTTCAGCTTGTGGCGGACGATCCGGTGAAGGGCGAAGGCATCGCAAGCCGGGATCAGCTGATGATCTCGCGGTTGGGCAAGATCCTGGGCGAGGTTCGCACGCGGCTGGATCTGGTCAGTGCCTATTTCATTCCGGGCAAGCCGGGGACCGAATATTTTATCGGCCTTGCCCGGTCCGGCGTTCGGGTGAACATTCTGACCAACGCCATGAACACCACCGACGTGCTGCTGGTGCATGCCGGCTACACGAAATATCGCCGCGAATTGCTGCGCGCCGGCGTCAACCTTTACGAATTGAAGCTGCGCGGCGGGGTATCGCCGGAATCCGATTTGCAGCTGATGCCCCTGGGTCTTTCGGGCGCATCGCTTCACGCCAAGACATTCGCCATTGACGATGAACGGGTCTTCATCGGTTCGTTCAACTTCGATCCCCGCTCTGCCCTGCTGAACTGCGAGATGGGCCTGCTGATCGACAGTCCGGCGATGGCCCGCCAGATCAGCGCCGGTTTCGAGGGGCCGCTTGCGCGGGTAAGCTACCGCCCCGCGCTTGGCGGCGACAACCGCATGGTCTGGCAGGAAACCGACGCCAGCGGAAAGCCGGTCATATGGCAGCAAGAGCCCGGAGCAAGCTGGCTGAAGCAGGTCATGCTGGCCATTGTCGGGGTGCTGCCGGTGGAATGGATGCTCTGATCCCCCACAAGGGAGACGCCCGGGACCGGAAGCATCGCCCCGGGCGCCATGTCCTTTCAGACCGTGAACCGAGGCCTATTCGGCCGCGTCGCGCCGCGGCAGAACCCAGTCCGGGCGGATGTAGTGGCAGGTATAGCCGTGGGGAATGCGCTCAAGGTAATCCTGATGCTCGGGCTCGGCCTCCCAGAAATCGCCCGCGGGTTTCACCTCGGTCACCACCTTTCCCGGCCAAAGCCCCGAGGCATTCACATCCGCGATCGTCCCTTCGGCGATCCGGCATTGTTCGTCCGAGGTGTAGTAGATCCCCGAGCGATAGCTGGTGCCGCGGTCATTGCCCTGCCGGTCGGGCGTGGTCGGGTCGTGGATCTGGAAGAAGAACTCCAGAAGCCTGCGATAGCTGATCCGTTCAGGATCGAAGAGGATCTCGATCCCCTCGGCATGGGTGCCGTGGTTGCGATAGGTGGCGAATTGCACATCGCCCCCGGTATAGCCCACGCGGGTTGCGCTTACGCCGGGCAGCTTGCGGATCAGATCCTGCATGCCCCAGAAGCAGCCCCCCGCCAGAATGGCGCGTTCGTTCATCATCCTTCCTCCACCTGATCAAGATATTCGCCGTATCCTTCGGCTTCCATCCGCTCTTTCGGCACGAAGCGCAGGCTGGCCGAATTGATGCAATAGCGCATTCCGCCCCGGTCGCGCGGCCCGTCGGGAAAGACATGGCCCAGATGGCTGTCGCCCTGGGCCGAGCGGACCTCGACCCGCTCCATCCCGTGCGAGGTGTCGCGGAACTCGGCCACCATGGCGGGGGCGATGGGCTTGGTGAAGGCAGGCCAGCCGCAGCCGGAATCGTATTTGTCGGCCGAGGCGAAAAGCGGCGCCCCCGAGACGATGTCGACATAGATGCCGGGCGCGAAATGCTTGTCATAGGCGCCGGTAAAGGCGCGCTCGGTGCCGCTTTGCTGCGTGACGCGGTATTGTTCGGGCGTCAGGCGGGACAGGGCGGCTTCGGTTTTCTCGTATGTCATGTCTTCTCCCACTCTCAAGGGCAGCACTGATCCATAGATGGCGCATCGGCGCGAAAACTCCAGCCTGGCGCAGGCCATTGCCGGGGTTTCACGCCATGCTCTTCGTTGCGCGGGGCGGATTGTTTCATCCTTGGCCGCGCGCCCATGCGGTTCGCAGCGCCCAGATCCCGAAACCGGGCCCCAGCGCCATCAGGACCAACACCCCCGGCCAGCCGATCGCGGCCGCGAGAACCGGCGCAAGCTGCACGGTAAGGATCGTCAGCGCAAAGCCAAGCGCGTTCTGCATCGCCATGAGGCTGCCCACGACATGCGGCGGCGCATGATCCGCGATCAACGAGGAAAATTGCGCGCTGTCGGGAATGACTGCCGCGCCCCAGGCCAGCAGCAGCAGAAACGAAAGCCAGACCGGCCCGCCGAAAGCCGCCGCATTGGCCAGTGCCGCACCGCCCGACAGCCACATCACCCCCGAGGCGATGCGCGCCTTGCCGATGCGATCGGCAAGCCTGCCCGCCGGGATGCAGAAGAACGCCCCGATGGCAATCGCACAGAATGCCGTCAGCGCGGCCAGCCTTTCGGCCTCGGGAAGGGGCATGCCGGCGCTGTAGCTTGCGGCAGCAATCACGCCGATCCAGCCCCAAAGGGCATAAAGCTCCCACATATGGCCAAGATAGCCGCCGGTTGCCGCACGGATATGGCGGTTCGTCCACATCAGGCGGATGGCGCGGAAATCGAAGGATTGCGCGCGCGCGTGGTAGGGCCCTACCCGAAGCAGCAACGAAAGCGCCCCCCCGATCAGCGAGGCAAGCGCCGTCGCCCCGACCACGATGCGCCAGTCGGTGCCGCCGAAATAGGCGGCAAGATGCGGGGTGGCGCTGCCGAAGGTCAGCGCACCCACAAGCAGGCCGACCAGATAGCCGCGGTCGCGCTGCCCCCATCCCACCATCACCTTCATGCCCACCGGATAGATCCCAGCAAAACCCATCCCCGTGGCAAAGCGCAGCGCGACGGCAGCGGCCGATCCCGGCGGAACGATCAGCAGCGCCGCGGTTGTCGCGGCATTCAACACCGCCGCAAGCGCCATGACCCGGCGCGGGTCGAAACGGTCCGCGATGCCGGTGACCGAAAAGCCAAGCGCCCCGATCACGAACCCCGCCTGAACCGCCGAGGAAAGCATCGCCTGCAAGACCGGGCTTATACCGCTTTCGCGCGCGATCCCGGCCATGGCCGCGCCCGCGGCAAACCAGGGCGACATCCCGCAGATCACGACAAGGCACAGAAGGAAGACGGCAAGACTTTTCGACATATGGCCCCCCATGCAGGGCCAAAGCCTGCCATGTCCGCCGCGCCATCTGAACCTTGAATCGTCGGGCGTGCGGCAGATAGGTTGCACGAGACCCATCTGCACGGAAACCCACAAATGCCTGTCAGTCCTCCCGTCCGCCCTGTCGTCGCCGTTCTGGCGGTGGTGATCCGCGGCGGCCGGGTTCTTCTGGTGCAGCGCGCCAATCCACCTGACGCGGGGCTGTGGGGCTTTCCCGGCGGCAAGGTGGAATTCGGCGAGACACTGGAACAGGCGGCCGAGCGCGAGTTGCTGGAGGAAACCGGCGTCACCGCCACGGCAGGGGGCGCGTTCGCCGCGCTGGACGCCTATGACCGGGCCGGGGACGGCACGCTGCGACAGCATTTCGTTCTGGTCGCCGTTCAATGTGAGTGGAAAGCAGGCGAGCCCGTCGCCGCGGACGACGCCCTCGATGCCAGATGGGTGCGGCTTGCCGATATGGAGTCCGGGCTGATCCTGAGCCGCGATGTCGCGCGCATCGCCCGGCAGGCGGCAGGGCCGATCCGCGTCTAGGCCGTGCTTGGGATGCGGAATTGCCGCTCGATCTCAAGCAGCTTCTGCTTGCGCCACAACCCGCCCCCGTAACCCGTCAAGGAACCGTCGGCCCCGATGACGCGGTGGCAGGGCACGACAAGTGCGATCTGGTTGGCACCATTGGCGCGCGCGACGGCGCGCGTGGCCGTTGGCCGCCCGATACGCGCGGCGATATCGGAATAGCTGCGGGTGACACCGGGCGGAATCTGCCGCAGTTCCTCCCAGACGGCCTGCGCGAAGGGCGACCCGGAATAGGCCAGCGGTGTGCGGAATTCGGCACAGCGACCGGCAAAGAATGCCTCAAGCTCAGCTCGGATCTGTTCACCCGGAGCGGTCTTGCCGATACCAAGCGCACCTTGACTTCGGGTTTCAAGCCGCGCGGCCTCTGCCCTCAGCGCCTTGCGACCCACGAATTCAAGCAGATGCAGATGCGACCGGCTGCAGATCGAGATCATGTCGCCAAGCGGCGTCGTCACCCAGTCGGCCAGCAGCAGCGCGCCCTGATCGAAGCTTCCCGGCGCGCGCCCCAGAAGCCGGGCGAACGCCGCCCGGAATGCACTGGCCGAGTCGAAGCGCGCGTCAAGCTGTGCCTCGATCACCTTGCCTCCGCCCCGGATCGTCTCGAACCCGTCGCGCAACCGCCTTTGCCGTGCCATTTCCAGAAAGGTCATCCCGAACTGCCGCTTGAAGCCGCGCCGGACCGTGGACGGATCAAACCCCATGCGGGCGACATCCTCTTCGGACCAGCGATGTTCGGGGCGCTCCTCCAGCGCGCCAAGCAGAGTGGCGATGGCCGGATCGGACGCGGCCATCGGGGCCAGCGGCTTGCACCGCTTGCACGGCCGGTAGCCTGCGGTGATACATTCGCCGGCGGTAGCGTAGAACGTGCAGTTTTCCGGCTTTGGCTTGCGGGCAGGGCAGGTGAGGCGGCAAAAGATCCCGGTCGAGACCACGCAGACATAGGCCTGCCCGTCATAGGCCGAATCACGCCCCTGAAGCGCGCGATAGAGTGTGGCGTGGTCTGGCAGATCGAACAACATGCCCGGAATGTAGCATTGCCCCGAACCTTCGCCGCCGGAAATCGGGCGCCTATTGCGAAAATCCCGCGCCAGGGTTCGACCCGGTGCCGCTCAGGCCGCCGGTATGGCGGGCTGGCTTGTCAGACGGCCCGAAACCAGCGCCGCAAGCGCCACCATGGCGGCTGCAGTTCCCAGCATGAGGGAAAGCCCGCCAATCTGATAAGTCAACCCGGACAGAAGCGTGCCGATCAGCCGCCCGCCCGCATTGGCCATGTAGTAGAAACCCACGTCCATCGTGACCCTCTCTGATCTGCTGAAGGCCAGGATCAGGTAAGAGTGTAGCGCGGAGTTGACCGCGAAGAGCGCCCCGAAAACCAGAAGGCCCGCGACAAGCGTGACCGTCAGCCACGGCGCGGGTTCCGGGGACAGCAGGCTTGCAACGCACAGCGCCGCGGGCACCGTGAAAAGAAGGCCCGCCCAGTTGCGCGCGGCCCCGATCAGCGCGCTTTCGGGGCGGCTGGCGGCATGCAGGATCTTCGGCGCGCTTGCCTGAACCGCGCCGTAAAGCATGACCCAGACCGCCATGAAACCGCCAATCAGGAAGAAGGCCGCGCGGTCGCCCGCCTCGGTGCCGTCCGAAAGCACCGCGTGGAAATAGATCGGGATGCCGACAACGAACCACACGTCCCGCGCGCCGAACAGGAACACCCGCGCCGCCGAAAGCCAGTTCACATTGGCCGATTTCGAGAAGACCTCGGAGAAGCGCGCGCCCTTGCGGCCCCCCGGCAAGCCCGGCGGCATGAACGCCACGACAAGCATCAGGATCACGGCCAGAACGGCGGCCATGCCCAGCACCGCCCCCCTGAACCCCAGGCTGGCAAGCAGCGCAGCCCCCAGAAGAAAGCCCGCGCCCTTGATCGCGTTCTTCGATCCCGTCAGCAGCGCGACCCAGCGAAACAGCCCGCCGCCATCGCCCGGCGCCAGAAGCTTCACCGCAGATTTCGACGACATCTTGGCCAGGTCCTTCGCCACCCCGCTTGCCCCCTGCACGCACATTACGAAGATGACCGAAGCGCCGACCGCCCAGGACGGATCAAGCCGGCTCAGCGCCAGAAGTGCGGCCACCTGCAAGGCAAGGCCCGCGTAAAGCGTCGCGGCCAGCCCGAAACGCGCGGCGATCCAGCCCGCGGCAAGGTTGGTCACCATGCCCGCGACCTCGTAAAGGATGAAGAGGTTGGCCAGTTGCACCGGCGAGAAGCCCAAAGTGTGGAAGTGCAGCAGCACCAGCATCCTGAGGCCGCCATCGGTCAGCATGAACGCCCAATAGGCCGCCGTGACCGCGATATAGGCGGACAGGCCCTCGGGCTTGCGGCTCATGCCCTGGCCCCGACCATCAGCGCGACATCCACCAACCGGTTGGCATAGCCGGATTCGTTGTCGTACCAGGCATAGATCTTTGCCTGCGTGCCATTCACCACCATGGTCGAAAGTGCATCGACGATCGCAGAGCGGGGGTCGTTGGTATAATCGGCCGAAACCAGCGGCCGCGGCTCATACCCCAGGATGCCGTTCAGCGGACCATCGGCGGCCGCCTTCAGCGCGGCATTGACCTCCTCCGCGGTGGTCGCGCGCTCCAACTCGAAGACGCAATCGGTCAGCGAGGCGTTGAGCAGCGGCACCCGCACCGCATGGCCGTTCAGCCGGCCCGCAAGTTCGGGATAGATCAGCGTGATCGCCGTGGCCGACCCCGTCGTCGTCGGGATCAGCGAATTCAGCGCGGAACGCGCGCGCCGCAGATCCTTTGCCGGGCGGTCCACGATGGTCTGGGTGTTGGTCACATCATGGATCGTCGTGATCGAGCCGTGGCGGATCCCGAAGGTCTCGTGGATGACCTTCACCACCGGGGCAAGGCAGTTCGTGGTGCAGGACGCCGCCGTCACGATCCGGTGGCGGGCGGGATCATAGCTGTCATGATTGACACCATAGACGATATTGGCGGCAGACCCGTCCCTGACCGGGGCGGACACCACGACCTTCTTCACGCCGGCCTTGAAATAGGGCGCAAGCTTTTCCTCTGTCTTGAAGGCGCCGGTGCAGTCGATGACCACATCCACCCCGTCCAGGGGAAGCTCCGCAAGGTTCCGGGTGCCGATGAAGGGCAGCCGGTCGCCATTGATCACCACGCCGCCGACATCGTGCGAAAACGCTGCATCCCAACGGCCATGGACGCTATCGAATTCCAGAAGATGCGCGTGCATCGCGGCGTCACCCACCGCATCGTTGATCCAGGCGATGCGCGCGCCGCGTTCAAGCAGGGGCCTGAGGGCAAGCTTTCCGATGCGGCCAAGGCCGTTCAGTGCATAGGTGGTCATCAAAGCCCCTCCGCGGGGGTGCGGCCGATCTCGTCCACCGCGGATTGAAGGGCGATACGGTCGAGGCTTGCGACCGGAAGGGCCGCGAACGCCTCGATCCGGTGCTTCAGCGCGCCATAGGCCTGCTGGAAGGCCAGGGCCTTCTCGGCATCCGTGCCGCCGGCCTTCACCGGATCGGGCATGCCCCAATGGCTGCTGATGGGTTGCCCGTCCCAGGCGGGGCATTCCTCGTTGGCGGCTTGGTTGCAGACGGTGAACACGAAATCAAGCTCCGGCGCATCCGGCCCCGAAAATTCCGAAATGTTCTTGGACCGCAACCCGGAGATATCATGCCCCTTGTCCCGCAGCACCCGCAACGCGAAGGGGTTGAGCTCCGAATAGGGTTTCATCCCTGCGGAATAGGCATTGAACCGGTCTCCTGCGGCCTTGCGCAGAAGCGATTCGGCAAAGATCGAGCGGGCGGAATTTCCGGTGCAGATGAAAAGGACATTGTATTTGCGATCCGTCATGGGCAGCCCCCCTGAGATCGGCGATGCGCAAAGCCCGTGGCGGCCGCGGCAGCAGTCGCCAAGCAGGTATTGAAATACCCCTTGCACATTGGCCATGTGAACGGCGTAGAGAATCGAGGTTCCCGCACGCGCCTGCGCCACCAGCCCCACGCGATGCAGCGCGGCAAGATAGCTGGACATCGTGCTAGCCTTGACGCCAAGCGCGGCGGCCAGCTCCCCGGCCGGAACGCGGTCGGGGTAGCGGCGCATGAGCAGGCGAAACACCGCGAGCCTTTGCGGATGGCCAAGAGCGGTCAGCTGTTCGGGAATCTCTTTTTCCATATTTCACATAATAATGAAATAATGGCTGGTTGCATGTGAATTTTCGATGACAAGCAGATTGCGGTGGCCCGGCAGAGGCACGCAAGACCATTCACCGGAAGGTTTTAGCGGCCATCGCCTCTTTCCGCGGCAAAGGGGCGCTCAGGCCCGTTTGGGGTGGATCAGATACCTTGGACGGTGCGGCACGTCCGGCTCAGGGCCCCTCATCCGAACGCCTGATGCATTCCATGCGCGCCAGTTCATCCGACAGGATTTCATAGACCAGCCGGATACGCCTGCTGGTGTTCAATTCGCGATGCGTGACCAGCCAGACCGGAAACCTGACCAACGGGGTATCGGGAAACAACTCGACGATCCCTTCTGTCCGTATCGCGATCTCTTGTGCCATGACGCCGACCCCCAGGCCGCGCTTCACCATTTCCCACACGGCGACACCGCTTTCCGACAAGAGCCGCAGGCCCCTGGCTGTCACATTCAGGCCCGCATCTCGCATATGCAGGACGAACCGTTCGGCGTCTTCGAAGCCGATCAAATCGTGATCGGCGACATCTTCGATGTGGGCCGGATAACCATTGCGTTCGATCCATGTCTGCGCGGCATAGAGATGGGCTGAGCTTTCATGCACGAGCTTGCCAATCAACCCCTCACCATCCGGCCTGACGTGACGGATCGCGATATCCGCCTCTCGCCGGTGCAGGTTGCTCAGCGTGTTGCTGGACACGATAACCAGTGTAATCTGCGGCGCTTCGCGGCGGATGCGTTCGATAATTGCGGGCAGGATATAGGCGGCGTAAGCGTCGCTTGCCGAAATGCTGACGCGGCCTTCGATGGCCTCCACGCGACCCGAGGCAGCGATGGTCACGGCATTCGCCGCCTCACCCATGGCGCGGACCTTCTGCAACAGATGTGCGCCGGTTTCGGTCAACACAAGCCGTTTGCCGATCCGCTCGAACAGGGTCACGTCAAGCTCTGCCTCGAAGGCCGCGATCTGGCGCGAGAGTGTGGGCTGGGTCAGGCCAAGCTGCCGGGCCGCCGCTGAAAGCGAGCCGGTCTCAGCCGTGGCAAGGAAAGCGCGGGCATGATTCCAGTTAAGCTCATTCATGAGTATTTGCATATCGTATCTACAAATAAGCTCAATTCAATTCGTAAATGTATATGTTAAAGCTGGCCGCACAGGAGAGCGCGATGTTTGACACGGCTAAAGACGCAAGGTTCTGGGACCGGATCGCCCGGAAATACGCCACCGGCCCGATTGCCGATCCGGCAGGATATGAGCGCACGGTCGAGCGTGCACGCCATTATCTGCGTGCCGACGATGCGGTTTTCGAACTTGGATGCGGCACGGGAACGACCGCGCTCAGGCTTGCGTCATCGGTCAGGCATATGGTCGCAACCGACCTCTCGCGCGAGATGATCGCAATCGCTCGGGAAAAGGCCAGGGCGGAAGGCTGCACCAATATCCGTTTCGAGGTTGCCACACCGGATGAGGCGCGCTGGAGCGGCGAGAATTTCGACGCCGCCCTGGGCTTCAACGTGCTGCATCTGATCGCCGCCCGCGAAGCGGCCCTGCGCGGTGTGCATCGGCTTTTGAAACCCGGCGGGCTTTTCATTTCCAAGACACCAAGCCTTGCGGAAATGAACATCCTCGTGCGCATGGCAATCCCCGTCATGCAGCTTATCGGAAAGGCGCCTTTCGTGGCGACATTCTCGGCCGAAGGCCTTGAGCAAGAGATCGAGGCCGCAGGGTTCGACATTATCGAACGCGCCCGCCACGGTAGCCGCGGCAGAGACGTGCGGCCGTTCCTTGTGGCAAGAAAGCGGTAACATGCGTCTGCCTCCCGGTTGATGACGCATCTTCCGGAGTATCGCAAGCGTCCGCCATGCAATGAAAGACCCGTTCCAGATCATGGGTCGCCCGATACGTCTCGACACCGGCAGAGATGTGGGACCATTCGCAGCTGCTGCAGGCTGCCCGGGAAGCGCACGACGACCCTTGTCAATGAACGACTGTCCGGGGCCGCCATCCGAAAGGCGAAATGTCGCTGTTATGGGTACCCAAGCACAGCCCCTTCATCTTGCCGCAACATCTTCCTGGAGCAACCGGCAGTATTGTTGGGCGAAGCAGCTTCTCGCAGACAGCAGCCTTCAGCTCGCCGCCGCTGCCCGAACCGAATGCTGCGAGCGGAAACCAACAGCGAAGCGGTTCCAAGCATTTATGGTCGTGATGACGAGCGTAAGCTCAACCCGCTCCTGCTCGTTGAAAGCTGCGGCCAGTGCCGCATAATCCGAATCCGGCGCACCGCTTGCTTCGATACGGGTCAGAGCCTCGGCCCATCCAAGCGCCGCTCTCTCTTTCGTGTCGAATACAGGGCTTTCACGCCAAGCGCTTAGAACATCGAGTTTCTGCTGCGAGATTCCGGCAGCGAGGGCTTCCGGCGCATGCAGGTTCAAGCAAAAGGCGCAGCCATTTATCTGCGACACGCGCATCTTGATAAGTTCGCGCAGAGCCGGGGGAACCGAAATTTCTTTCGTTGCCTCATCCAGCGCCATCATTGCCTTCATGGCCGAGGGCGCTGCTTTGTAATAGTTCATCCTTGCCGACATCATCACACCTCTTTTCATCGTCTCCCCCAATATCTTCAGCCGGGCTCGTCCGCAAAAGGGGGCGGGTAGAACTATTTGCTGCTGAAGGCTGTGAAAATGGTCGATGCCGAGTAATCGCCACTCAGGACACGCGGGGTTCACGCGCCAAGGTGCGGGCCTCCGGGGCGGAGAGTCGCGCCAGCGCCACCGCCTCGCAGCCACTTTCGCGTAGTGCTTGCGTCCACAGCCGCGCCACCGAGGTCGCCGACCAGGGCAGCACCGCCTGCGCCACCCAAGCTCGCGCGGGGGCGGGCAGGCGGTCATAGGCCGCCATAGAGTTGTCCCGCGTACGGACACGTAGCCGGGTTGCGAGATTGCGCCTCACGCGGCGCTACCCCAGCGCGGAAAGGGATCTGCCAACCCGGTCCATGCTGTGGGGATGAAACGGGTTTCAGGCACGAGGCAGCGGTCAAGAATCGCCTCGATCCGGGTGCGGTCCATCTGCCCCAGAAGACCAATGAAGACCATCTCTTGCCGCCGGTCTCCGAATTCCCGCGACGCGACGCCGGCCATCCGCACGCGCGCCTCTTCGGGCCAATGCTGCTCGGGCACAGCGGCCCACCACAGACCCAAACCCCGCACCTCCATCATCGGCCCGGCCATCGAGAATTCGCCCGCCCAGTCGGGTCGCGTGGCGATCCAGAAATGCCCCTTTGCGCGGATCACCCCGGGCAGCGGGGTTTCGAAGAACTCGGCCAACCGGGTTGGGTCAAAGGGGCGCTCGGCGCGATAGACAAAGGAAGTAATGCCGTATTCCGTATCCTCGGGGATGTGATCGGCAAAGCCGTAAAGCTCCTGCACCCAGGTCGGATGGCGATGCGCCGCCTCAAAGCTAAATAGGCCCGTCCCGAGAATTTCGGCGGGTGCCACATTGCCGTGATCTGTCTCAATGATCCTCGCATCGGCGTTGAGCGCGCGGACGATCGCGCGGGCGGTATCGCGCTCGGAGGGACTGGCCGATCCGATCTTGTTGAGCACGATCACGTCGGCGAATTCGATCTGCTCGGTCAAAAGGTGCACCAGGCTGCGTTCGTCCTCTGGACCCAGTTCCACGTCGCGATCGGCCAAGAAGTCCTGCGCCGAGAAATCCCGCGTGAGGTTCGCAGCATCGACCACCGTTACCATCGTGTCGAGTCTGGCGACATCGTCAAGCGCCTGTCCTGCTTCGTCGCGGAATTCGAACGTGGCGGCGACAGGCAGGGGCTCAGATACTCCTGTCGATTCGATCAACAGGTAGTCGAAGCGACCTTCCTCGGCCAAACGACGCACCTCGGTCAGAAGGTCGTCGCGCAGCGTGCAGCAGATGCAGCCATTGGTCATCTCGACCAGCTTTTCCTGGCCCCGAGTCAGGCTGCCATCCGCACGGATCAGATCGGCGTCGATGTTCACCTCGGACATATCATTGACAATCACCGCGACGCGCAGGCCATCGCGATTGGCGAGGATATGGTTGAGAAGCGTGGTCTTTCCGGCGCCAAGAAATCCGGAAAGCACGGTTACGGGAAGACGGTCTGACACGATTGCCTCCTGTTATACAATAACATTTGTTATAAGATAACATCTACTCAAAACAAGGTCTATCTTCTTGTCCAGCACAAATCCGATGCGATAGATCGGGGCATGATCCGTCTGCATGCTCTTTTCCCTGCGGCCTTGCTGACCGTTCTTGCTGCGCTTGCCCCACCGCCGGTGCAGGCTCATCCGCATAATTTCGTCGATGTGATGCGTACACCGCCAGTCAACGATCAGCTGCGGCTTGTCGAACTGTGCGCGCCGGACCTATGAAGACATGTTCATGCTTATGGTGGTCGAGGCAGGCAAACACGACAGCGACAGCGAGATGGTCGAACTCAAGCTGGAGCGCTTCCAACGCTGGACTACGGTGGTGATCTGGAAATCGCGCTGGATGGCGAAACCGCAACATTTAACGTCCCGAACGACTGGACGGCGAAATGGCAGGGCGGTCGGGCAGTCTCGATCCACACCCGGCGACTGGTTGCACCGTTCGACGTGACTGGAAAGACGTTGAAACTCCGGCCCTAAGGCCCGGCTTTCTACTTCGATTATCCGATCGTCGCGTTGCTTGCCTATTCCGGCCGCGACGATTGCGAGGACTGCGTCTTCAAGCCCGACGCGGCACCCATTCCGCAGGAACTGGCCAAAGCCACCGCCTCGCTTGGTGCCGATACGCCCCCTGCATGGCCGAGCTTCCCGCTATGGGAAGGCTCTATTCCGATGTCGAGTGGATCCCTTACCGCAGCCGAGCGCCTTGGCCCTGACCGTGGCGCTGAGATGCTCGCAACATTGCGCGGCAAACTGGCCGATGCTCAGCGCTCCTTCCAGTCGGTGCTGGCGGTTGCGGGGTTGGTGCCGCACTTGCGAAGCGCTGCAGCCGATCCGGCAGCCGAACGCGCCGGCTGCCGGAAGATCCTCAGTTTGCGCCCGCGTCGGACGCGTTGCGCATCAGGAAGTCGGT
The DNA here is from genome assembly GCF_058747975.1 of Rhodobacter maritimus. Lineage (NCBI taxonomy): Bacteria > Pseudomonadati > Pseudomonadota > Alphaproteobacteria > Rhodobacterales > Rhodobacter > Rhodobacter maritimus. The sequence goes on from NZ_CM179095.1 coordinate 3,353,264, forward strand.
GACAAGCGCCATCTCGGTCTCGTCCAGCCCGGCGCGCGGGAACATCGAGGGCGTGATCCCCTTCCACTGAAGCTGCGTGAAACCGCCCGGATCGCGCGGACCGTGGCACACCGTGCAGCGTTCGTAGAAGATCTTCTCACCCGGCTCCATGTTGGCATAAAGCGCGGCCACCAGATCGTAGATCCGGTCAAGACCCAGCTTGTCGTCGTCGATCGCGGCGATCTCGACATCCTCCAGGATCGGCGGCTTGTCATAGGCCATGTTCGGGCCTTCCGGGTCTTCGCATTTGCGCATGCTGACAAGGCAGGTATTGGCCGTCGTCGCCTGGCTCAGCCCCGAGGCGCGCTGCGTCGAGGTGATGAAGTTCACCAGACCCGAGTTGCAGCGCCCCTTGCTGTCAAGCTGCGGCCAGCCGCCCTCGTAGATCGAGACCACGCCGGGCATGATGTCATCGCTGACCACCGCCCCGGCAATCACCGTGCCGCGCTCGTTGTAAAGCTCGACCAGATCGCCATCGGCGATCCCGCGGGCCTCGGCGTCCTGCGTGCTGATCCGCACCGGCTCGCGGCCCTGGACCATGTAGAGATCGCGCAGCCGCTCCGAGTTCCCCATCTGGCTGTGCAGGCGGAACCACGGGTGCGGGCTGACGACGTGAAGCTGCCCTTCGCTGGCATTGCCCAGATATTCATGCGGCTCCTGCCACATCGGCATGCCGGGCATGTCGTCGATCCCGAGCTTGGCGATGCCTTCGCAATACATCTCGATCTTGCCCGACTCGGTATGCAGGTGGTTCGCTTCCGGGTCGGCATAGAAATCGCCGTGGCGCACCCATTGGCGGGCTTCCTGCGGGGGTTTCTGCCAAGCGTAGCCCTTTTCCCAGAACTCCTCAAAGGGGGTGTCCTCCGCGGCCGAGGTCCGGCCATAGGCGAATTTCAGGATGTCCATGTATTCGGGGAACTGTTCCCATTCGTAATACTGGCCCGCCACCCCGAGAAGATCGGCCAGGCCGCCGAAGATCTCGAAGTCGTCGCGGCTTTCGGCCACCGGCTCGATCACCTTCTTCATCGCGTAGATGCGGTCGTTCGAGTAGGTGCCGCCGACCGAGATGTCATCGCGCTCCAGCGAGGATGTCGCGGGCAGCACAATATCGGCCCAGCGCGTGGCCGCCGTCCACCAGACATCCTGGCTGACGATGGTCTCGACCCTTTGCAGCGCGCGGATCAGCCGGTTCGTATCCTGCTGGTGCGACATGAAGTTGTTGCCGGCGTTGTAGATCATCTTGACGTCGGGATAGACGCCCTTGTTGCCGTTGTAGGAAAACTCCATGCCCGGGTTTTCCAGCATCTCGGTGATGCGCGAGGCCGGGCAGATGCCCTTGACCAGGTTCTTGCCCTGGCTGAGGCCCGCCGGCGTCGCCTTGCCCGATTGCGGCATGCCGCCATTGCCATAGTGCCAGCTGAAGCCGACCCCTTCGCCGGGCTTGCCGATCTTGCCGGTCAGCGCGGCGAAGTTCACGATCGCCCAATAGGGCATCTCGCCATGATGCGCGCGCTGGATCGCCCAGGAACCCGCGATCTCGGTCTTCGAGGTCGCCAGCAGTTCGGCCAGTTCGCGGATCTTTCCGGCCTCGATCCCGGTGATCGCGGCGGCCCATTCGGGCGTTTTCGGCGTGCCGTCGGTCTCGCCCTTGACATAGGCGATCCACTTGTCCGAACCCACGGTGTATTTCGCCATATAGGCATCGTCCTGAAGGCCCTGTTCAAGCACATGGAAGGCCATGGCGGTGAACAGCGCCACATCGGTATTAGGGATGATGCGGATCGATTCCGCATTCAGGAATTCGTCCGAAGCCGTCCGCTGCGGGTTGATCGAGATGAACTTGCAGCCGTTGTCCCGGATCTGTTCCCAGGGCTGATACATGCCGTGATCGGCAACCGTGTATTCCACGCGGTTGTTCTTGATCGGGTCGCATCCGACCAGCACGAAGACCTCGGTATTGTCACGGATGACTTCCCATGCGGTCTGACCCGAATAGACCTCCATGTCGCCGATGATACGGGGCATGACGATCTGACCGGCCCCGGCCGACCAGTCGCCCTGCGTGTTGGTGCAGCCGCCGATCAGGTTGAACAGGCGCCCCTGAAGCACGTTCGGGCGCATCAGGCCGGCATGGCTCCAGCCGCCATAGGACGACGAGAAGATCGCCTGGTTGCCGTGATCCGCGATGGTGTCGACGATGGCCTTGGCCGCCAGCTTCAGCGCGGTGTCCCAGTCGGTGCGGACATATTCTTCCTTGCCGCGCAGTTCCGGCCTGGTATCGCCGCTTTCCCAGCCCTCAAGATAGGATTTGCGCACCATCGGATGGTTGATGCGGGTCTTGTCATAGGTGCGGTCAAGCACCCCGTAGGTCAGCATCTCGGTCGGGCGCTGGTCAAGCTCGATCATCGGCGACAGGCCGACAAGCTTGCCGTCGCGCACAATGGCTTCGAAGGGGCCGTAATGCGTGGCGTGGAAGATGCGTCCGCCATGCGAGTTCGGGTCCACCGCGGCAAGCGCGGTGCTGCCCATCAGGCTGCCGACACCGAATGCGGCGGCACCGCCCTGCAAAAAGGCGCGGCGGGTGGGTCTTGCGAATGTCATTGTTGCCTCCATTGGCTGCGCGTCTGGCAGGACATTACGTCCGCCCCCGCCCGGCCCCGTTGACATTGCGCAATTCCCGTTGTGCCAAGATGTAAAGAAATGTAAACACCGCTTCATGCGCCATCACATCCTGATCGTCGAAGATGACCGCGTGACGCGGATGCGGCTTGCGGGTTACCTGCGCTCTTTGGGCTATCGGGTGTCGGAGACCGAGGATGCCGAGGCGATGGAGCACATGATCGCGGTCGATCCGCCCGAACTGCTGCTTGTGGACATCAACCTTGAAGGCAAGGACGGGCTGACGATCACCCGCGAACAGCGCGCAAAATCCAAGGTGGGGATCATCCTGCTGACCGCGCGATCGGATCAGGTCGACAAGATCGTCGGGCTGGAGATGGGCGCGGACGATTATGTCACCAAACCCTACGACCCGCGCGAACTGGCCGCCCGCGTCAAGAACCTGCTGGCGCGGATCTCGGATCTCGGGCAGGCCCCCGAAGGTCCGGGGCCGACCGACCGGATCGGGCCGTGGCGGCTGGACCGGATCCGGCGGCGGCTGGTATCGCCGGTCGATGCGCAGCCCCTGACCCCGCAGGAATTCCAGGTCCTTGAAGTGCTTGCGAACCATCCCGGCCTGACGCTGAGCCGCGCCCGCATCGCCGAGGCGCTCGGGCGGGCGGATCTGCGCCCGAACGACCGGATGATCGACGTGGTGATCGGGCGGCTGCGCAAGAAGATCGAGGCCAACCCGGTCAATCCCGACTGGCTCCTGACGATCCATGGCGAAGGCTACAGGCTGGTGCCCCTGGAAAAGGAGTGAAGCCCCAGCGCGCGCGCCGCACCTTCCAGATCGGACCGCGCCGCCTGCGCCAGCGCCCCCAGATCGTCGCAGGGCTGGTCCGGGGTCTTCTCGATCTCGGCCAGCCGCGCGCAGAAGCGGTGCAGCGCGAAATTCGAGGCCGCCCCCTTCAGGCGATGCGCGGCGCGCGCGCGTTCCGCCCCGCTGGCCGCCGCCAGCGCGGCCAGCCCCTCGGGAAGATCGCTCAGGAACGCCGCAAGGATCTGCTGCACCGTTTCGGCCCCCATCGTGTCGATATCGCCGCGCAGCACGGCCAGAACAGAGGCATCCGGGCGCTCTTCGGGTTCGGGCGCTTCGGGTTCGGGCGCGCGGGCGGCAAGGGCCTGCCCGGCCACCCCCTCCAGCAGGCCCACAAGGGCGCGCGGCGAAACCGGCTTGCCAAGAATAGCATCGACCCCGATCCGCTCTCGCTCATCAGGGGTGTCATCAATCAGATGGGCCGTCAACGCGGCCATTCTGGGCGGATCGGGCCGCGCACGCAGCTCACGCGCCACACGCTCCCCGTCGATATCGGGCAGACCCAGATCGATCAGCACCAGATCGAAGCGCACCTTTGCTGCCAGATCCAACCCGGTCCGCCCGTCCGGCGCGTCGGTCACCCGGCAGCCGAGCTTCTCAAGCAGACCACGCGCCACAAGAAGATTGACCGGATGATCCTCGATCACCAGCACGTCAAGGTCGAATTGGCTATTTGTCTCAACGGCGCTCTCCGTCTCGATCTGCGCAGGGTCCCCCAGCCTCAATGGAACCGTCAGTACGAACCGTGTCCCCTGCCCTTGCTCGCTCTCAAAATGCAGGCCGCCCCCGATAGCTTCGGTCAATTGCCGCGCGATCGCCAACCCCAGACCGACTCCCTCGGTGCCTGACCGCCACGCCGTATCTGCGCGCCCATAAGCCTCGAAGGCTCTGCGGGCATCCTCCGGGCTTAGCCCTATGCCGGTATCCTCGACCGCAAAGCTCAGCACAACCTCGCCCGGCTGAGCGCCTGTCGCATGGTCGACGCGCAGCCGCACCGACCCGCGCGGCGTATATTTCACCGCGTTCGAAATCAGGTTGATCAGAATTTGCCTGATCTTTACCACATCGCCCAAAAGCACCGGCGGGGCACCCTCGGCCAGATCAACCTCGGTCTCGAGCCCCTTTTCCCGCGCCAAACCTAAAGCCTGCTGGCCAAGCTGACCGACCAGACTGCGTAGATAGAAATGCATGGCACCCCGGCCGGGCCCGCTCTCCTCGGTGCTGGTGAAGGTCAGGATATCATTGGTGATTTCAAGAAGCTCCCGCGCTGAACGCGACGCTACTACGATACGTTCCTTGCCGGGCCCCGGAGGCGTTTCAAGTCCAAGCAGATCGAGCATGCCAATAATACCATTGAGCGGGGTGCGTATTTCGTGGCTCATTCGCGCGAGAAAGGCCGTCTTCTTCCGGTTAGCCTCAACGGCCTCGGCGCGGGCAGCATCGGACTCGCGCATTTCGTTAAGCACGTCACCGGTGCGCTGCAAAACAGCCTCCTCGAGATGGCCACGTAGGCGCGCAGCCTCTGCAGAGCGCCGGCGCAACACATTGAGCGCCTTTTCCATCCGACCGATCTCATCATGGCCGCTGATCGGAATTCGCGTCTCGAAATCGCCTTCTGCAACCGCCACGATTCGCTGTGACACTGCGCCAAGCCGGGTCACCAAACGCTTGCGTGCATAAACCCAGACCAGTGTCGCGACACCCAGCGCCAGCAAGACAAAGACGACCAAAGCAACCGAAAGCCAGACCAGCACCCGGTCGGCATGCGCGATCTCGGCAAGACTGCGCGCCTGCGCCTGATCACGCAGCAGCCCCGCTTCGTTCACCAGCTTCTCCACATACGCACGCAGCGACTGCGCATCACGCGCCAATTGCATCTGTGCGACACCCAGCTGTAACTGAAGGTCGAATGCCCCTCCCGCCTCGAGCGCAGCACCATACTGCGCCAACAGTTCTGCAACCTCGGTTCGCGCCGAAAGGCTCGGCAGGTAGCTCGACCGGCGCTGTGCGATCTGCAAAGCCTCGACGATCTCCTCACGGCTTCGCGACACCTGATCTTCGGTCATCGGAGCAACTTCCGCCGGGATATGCAATCGCAATGCATCAACGACACGGACAAGCTCGGCAAGCCGGTCAAAGGCAAAGAAATATCGGTCTGCAAGGCCGTCGATCCGCGGGTCCGCGGCGTCGAATGGCTGCGCATATAGTTCTGCAAGGCCCGCTGTCATCCGCAATCGCGCGAGATCAACCTGAGCGGACATCAATTCTTCGAGCCGCTCACCTACCGCCCCAATCCGTGCATAAAGTGCTTTGAGTTCGCCCTGAGTGGACGTGGTTAGCTGTGCAGTCTCGACCATCCGAGCCAGCGTCGTCTCCGGTGGCTCGGCCGTCGCCGACACTACCCGCACGGCACCAAGCTGTTCAAATCCCGCCTCGATTTCTGTCAGGAGCATCGCCACCGACCCGGCCGCACGCGCGAGATCGGCGTCGCTTTGCGCGATGGCCAGCGCATCCGTCAACGGTCCGATCAACCCGGCCTGCGCGTCCACCCGCGCAGCGAGTTCCCTAGCCGGAAGATTTCCGTCTATGATCTGATCATGGGTGCGCACGAGATACCAGTTCACGGCCATCGCGAGCCCCCCGACCATGACCGTCAGGGCAACAAGAATGGCAAAAACCAAGAGAAACTGGGTATCGAAGCGCGCCTTTCGCATGGCTCAGTGTTACGGACTGTCGATCGGCCAATCAATCGTGCTTTGGGCCGCAGTCTTGCTCATGCCAGCCAGCATCGCTGGAGCGCAAACCGAGGGGCTGACGCGGCTCTGCGTTCTGGTCCCGCATTTCAAGGACGAATACTGGCTGAGCGTTGGCTATGGGTTGGAGACCGAAGCCGCCCGGCAAGGCACCGAACTCATTTTTTTCGAGGCCGGCGGCTACAGCGCCCGGGAGAGCCAGATATCGCAGCTTTCGGAATGCCTGGCAGATGGCGTAGACGCAATTCTCATCGGCACGGTAAGCTTCGACCATCCGGACCTGCTTGAAGCTGTCGCCGGAGCGGCGGAGCAACGGCCGGTTTTCGGCCTTGTGAATGCACTCGCCTCACCCGAATTGTCCGGGCGGATCGGTGTCGACTGGCATGACATGGGATACAGCGTGGGCAGCTATCTGGCCGCGCGCCATCCGGCCGGCAGCCCCCCTGTCTCCGCAGTCCTGATTTCCGGGCCCGAAGAGGCGGGCTGGACCGGACCATTAGAAACAGGGCTGCGCAAGGCCATCGAAGCCAGCAGCCTGAAGATCAGCGCCGTGTTGGGCTCGGATACGGGCCTCCGAGAGCAATTGAGACTGGTTGAGGACGCATTGGCCGCTTGGCCAGAGAGCGATTACCTAATCGGCTCCGCACCCGCTATCGAGGCTGCAATGGGCCATTTCGCCCAACAGGATCTGGGAATGGCTCTCCATCCGCGACTAATAGCTACATATGTGAATCATACCATCAAACGAGGCTTGATCGGAAGCCAGGTGATGGCCGCGCCATTCGATGATCCCATGGAACAGGGGCGAATGGCTGTGCGGCAGGCACTCGGCGTATTGACTGGCGAAGATGTCGCCGTTTCAGACGGGCCGGTTATCCGCCTGATGGAACCCAACTCAGAGGAGCTTCAAACGCTCAAGATGTCTCCGCCCACTTACTTTCCGACGATCGAATAAGACGGGCGGGACAGCGGAAAAAGAAGCTATACTTGGCATCCCTTATATGCCCCAGGATTTGTAGACACTTAAACATGCCCTGCCGAATCCGTTGTGAAATCTACACCCGGAAATCCTCCGAAGAAGGGCGCGAACAGGACTTCAACTAGCTTGATGCCTGGCACGAAGGCAGGCTCTGTCACCGCCGAGCCTTGGGATGTGCTCGGCGCGTCCATCAGGTCGCCTGAGAGTGCCAGCCGACTCTATCGAGCATTGCGACGCCAATCTGACAGATGACGGGGCAGAATGTCATAGCGCCGCCAGATCGGTGACCCGAACTCCCGGCTGAAGGTTTTCGGCGACGATCCGCGCCTTGACCTCATCAGGCCTGCGCCGTTTGCCTCGCCGGTGGCTCGACACCCTCGCACCCCTCCATAAATCCATCGCTGCTATTCACCATCCGCAACCTTCGTCTGCTCTGACCGATCCTCTCGCAGGCGCGTCAAGAATAGCGCATAGTAATGGGTTGGAACCGCCGCTAACGATCGGCTCGATGCCGCCGACGCTTCTTCATCTCGGGCGCGCAAGCCTTCAAGACAGCTACGCACATGGGACGGTTTCCCGTACAAAAATCCAAAGTTTTGTTTGAGATCGCAGCGCCAGCTTTTCCGCGTCGCAGAAAATTCCCCCAGGCAAGTCATTTCATGACGGTCGGCAAACAGATTTTAAACCAACTGTTTCTGCTGATCGCAGCGCCTTCCAGACACGACAGAGTAACTGCTCCACGACAAAACAGTCAAAGAAGGCTGACTTGATTTCTAGCCAACGCCAATACGGCCACAACAACCTTCACTAGGCCTCTCTTGTTTCACCGCGGTAGAGCAACTTTAAAATGGGCGCACACAGATATGAGACCACCTAAAATCTAACTCAGAAGTTCGCGGGCGATGATGGTTCGCTGGATCTCCGAGGAACCCTCGTAAATTCGGAAGATCCGCAAGTCGCGCAGGTAGCGTTCCAGCGGAAAGTCGCGGGTGTAGCCGTATCCGCCGTGGATTTGCAGCGCCCGGTCCGCGATGCGCCATGCCGCCTCGCTCGCGTATAGCTTGGCAAAGGCAGAGTCCCTCGAATATCGTTCTCCCGTCCCGCGCTTGCGGGCGGCCTGCAATCCCAGGGCACGCGCCGCCGCCAGCTCGGTGGCACTGTCCGCCAGCATCCATTGCAGTCCCTGGAAGCTGGCGATCGGCTGTCCGCCGACCTCGCGCTCCCTGGCATAGGACACGGCCGCATCCAGCGCGGCGCGCGCAATGCCGGTGGCCTGCGCGGCCACTTCAATACGGCCATTGTCCAGCACCTTCATCGCGGTGCGAAACCCCGTGCCCTCGTCGCCCAACCGGTTTTCCGCAGGCACATGGCAGTCGAACGATATCGGGAACACATGACCGCCGCGCAGGCCCATGGTTTCCTCGTGCCGGCCGATCTCCACCCCGTCGGTCTTGGCCGGTTCCACGACAAAGGCGCTGACCCCGCGCGCGCCGGCGGCGTTGTCCGTCTTGGCGTAGACCACGATGAAATCCGCCTCCCCTGCATTGGAGATAAAGCATTTGGCCCCCTTCAGCCGGTAACCGTCACCATCGCGGGCGGCGGTACTGCGCATGTCCGCCGGGTTGGAACCCGCCATCGGTTCCGTAAGGGCAAAGGCCCCCAGGGTCTTCCCCGCCGCCGCAGCAGGTAAAATGCGCTGCTTCAACGTCTCATCTGCCCCCAGAAGCAGCGAATCCGTAGCAAGGAAATGCGCCGTCAGCATCGAGGCGGTAGAGCCGCAGGCCCCCGCGATCGCCTCCACCGCGCAATAAAGCGCGGTCCCGGACAGACCGATACCGCCATAAGCCTCGGGCAGGTTCATCCCCATGATGCCCATCTCGGCCAGCGCCGGACGGTGCAGGGTTGCGAATTGGGATCTTGCGTCGATTGCGGCGGCGGCAGGGGCCAGAACCTCGCTGGAAAACCGCTCAATCTGGTTGATGACGGCCTGTTCTTCACTGTTCAGATCAACGCTCATCGGGGTTCTCCCTGTTTGTGCCGCAGCTGTTGCAGAATGTCCTGGGTGTGGGCGCCCAAGGCGGGCGCTGGCTGGCGCCCGCCCCGTGGGGCACCGCTGAAATGCACTGGCTGCTCCGGCACCGTGACCGTGCCAAGGGCGGGATGCTCGACTGCCGAGGTCAGGCCGCGCGCCTGCGCCTGCGGCGAGCCCCAGGCCTCTGACACCGAACACAGGGCCGCGGCCGGAATGCCGGCCTCGGACAAAACCGCCACCGCGTCTTGAGCGGTGCGGGCAGCGGCCCAGCATTCGATATGCTGCGCCAGCGCCGGTTCGTTCTGCCGCCGCAAGGCATCGCTGGCAAAACGCGGATCGTCCGCCAGGCCCGGCGCGCCGATGGCCGCTGAGAAACGCGCAAACAGCCGGTCATTCAGCACCGCAACGGTGAAACCGCCATCGCTGGCCGAATAGGCGCCGAAAGGGGCCGACAGCGCATGCTTGTTGCCCGTCCGTCTTGGCGCCTCGCCCGCCATCAACGCCCGGCAGGCCGCCACCGGCATCATCGACACCAACGAGTCATAAAGCGCCAGATCGACATGCCGCCCCCTGCCGCTGCGGCTGCGGTCGAACAGCGCCACCATCGCCCCGAAAGCCGCGAACATGCCACCTGCCACATCGGCAAAAGCTTCTCCGACCATCATGGGTGGGCCATCCTCGGCGCCGGTCATATCCATCAGCCCGCTCATCGCCTGGATGATGATGTCATAGGCCGGCTGCATCCGGTTCGGACCCGTCTGGCCGAACCCGGACACGGACACATAGACCAGCCGGGGACAGGCTGCGCACAGCATCTCTGCCCCCAGCCCGAACCGCGCCATCACGCCGGGGCGGAAGTTTTCGACCAGCACATCGCACTCTGCCGCCAACGCCCGGGCCGCCGCCGCGCCTTCCTTGGATTTCAGATCCAGAACGATCGATTTCTTGCCGCGGTTCACCGATTGAAACAGCAGGCTCTCGCCGTCCCTGAACGGACCGATATGGCGGTAATCATCGCCCGCGGGGGGTTCGACCTTGATCACCTCCGCGCCCAGATCGGCCATCAGCGCCGTGCAGTAGGGCCCGGCCAGAACGCGGGAGAAATCCAGCACTCGAACACCTTCGAGCGGCCTGCGGCCAACTGCCTTGTCAGTTTCGAACATGCATCCACCCTCATTTGCTTGCTGGAGGATAGCGTCCACTAAGGTATACTCGGAAATAAGAGATACATATAAAGGGTATTCCAACTTGAATATACCGCTGAACTTCCGCCAGGTCGAAATCCTGCTGGCGGTCGCGGACACCGGCAGCACCGCTGCGGCAAGCCGCGTGCTGAATACCTCGCAGCCGTCGGTTTCGCTGGCCATTGCCCGTTGCGAAGAGGTGTTCGGACAGAAACTTTTCCTCCGCATCCCCGGGCGCGGGATGGAGCTGACCCCTTTTGGTCAGCACAAGCTTGCCCAACTGCGCGAATTGGAGACACAGGCGCGTCGGGTGCTGAGCGGCGGAGACAACACGCCGGAGTTCCTGAAACTGGGGGTGTTTTCTACCCTCGGCGCGCGCTATGCGCCGCAGTTGGTCCGCCGCTTTCTGGCCACCCGCCCCGACGCCGAAGTCCGCATCCTTGAAGGCGATCTGCAAACGCTGTTCGACTGGCTCAGCGAGGGCCGGATCGACCTGGCACTGCTCTATGATTTCGGCATTCCGTCCGATTTCGTCATCATACCCCTGATCGCGGCCGAGCCCTATGCCCTGCTACCGCAGGGCCACAGGCTCGCCGGGCAGAGCAGCCTGCGCGCCGAAGACCTGGCGCAGGAGCCGGTAATCCTGGTGAACCTGCCGCACAGCCGTGGCTATTTCCTGTCGCTGTTGCAAAATGCCAGTGTCCCGGTGCGCGTGGCCCACGAAACCGGCTCGATTGAAATGCTGCGATCAATGGTGGCCAATGGGTTCGGTGTCGGCCTGTTGGCAACCGACCTGCCAGATGGCCCCTGCTACGATGGCAGTCCGATCGTCCGTGTGCCCCTTGCCGGCCACCCGCCGCGGCATCAGATCGCGCTCGCCCATCGCGGGGCGGCACTCAAACGGCCAATCACCCAGGCTTTTACGGCCTTTGCCAAAACCTATTTCAGCCCGGCCCCTTGAACGCCGGAGCCTCCGAGGCAAATCAACGGCCCGGTGAATTGCACCTCCCGTTTTGAATCCAGTATGTTAGGACGTTCTAGAGATGGACGCCCATCATGATAGCGGTGCTGCGATGCGGCTGCGAGAAGACAATCAGGTACTGGGCGGATCCCATTCGAAAGGCCATCGAGACCGATCGGCACACCGCGCTCAACATCGCCTCTGGCCATGCTAATCCGCGCCACAAACCCCACCAGACGCGCCACGTTCGCCCAGTCATCACAGCGTCGTTCCGGAAAAACCCAAAAATCAGCGATTTTAGATAACACTTCGGCTAAGTCGTTTCGAAGAAGTGAATAAGACAATTCATGTTAGAGCGCGCTCACTGAGCACCATGTAACAATTATGAGCCTTTCAAGCCGTTCCTGAATCGGATCTGAGCCTACAATGTTGCCTTCTACTCCGAAATGTAGCCTGACGATATCTATCAGGTTACACTTAGAGCGCCATGTAGACGCGTGTTTCGGCGTCTTGGGAAAACCGCTCGATATCCTACCACCACCACCTCTTCCGGCAGCGCAAACGCGCTGAACCCGAAGGGCTCGACCGCCCGGAGTCGTGGCGCCAGAACGCATCCCCATCAAGCGAGCTCGTTTCTTCTAAGACTTCGACTTCCCTATGCGCGACCACGTAGTCCCACCCGACCCGCGCAAGCGCGCACGGTATCACGATGTCACAGCTTCAACGCACAGGAGATACTGTGAAGAACACGCCTTACGGAGGCAGCCCCGGCACCCGTTTCATTGCCAAGTGCGTTCGCGATCTGAAACACAAGAAATCCTACAAGGAGATCACCCATGAAGCCGGCTTCGTGAACGCGAACATACCGGGCCTTCTGAAATCCGGCGCGAACAAGATCCCGCTTGAACGTGTGCCCGCGTCGGCGAAAGCCCTGAAAGCAGGTTCCGCCCTGCTGATGCATCTTGTGCTCGAAGAGTCTGTCGGCGTCACAGCGGCGACTGCGATCCTCAAGGTGTTCGGCACGGCCGTCAGCGAGAACGAGAAGGCTGGATCGAGTTCATTCGCGTCATCTCAGGCGAGCGCGAGCAGAAGATCACCCCTGAGCGCGTGAGAGCGCAGTGTCAACTGCTCGACGGAACCTCAGGACGTTCGCCTCTCTGTCTACAAGTGTCGGCCGCGGAGCAGTTACCGGACTGCAGGCAAGATATCGTCGAATCGACATGTGCGCGAGATGAGCGCACTTCGAGATTATGTAGCTCAAGCTAAGCCCAACAAGTCCGATACGCTTGTTTGGTCCGCTTTTATGGTCCGTAAAAGTGTTCTGGACACGAAAAACTGGTAACTTTAAATCATTGATATTTCGGGATAATTTTAATGGTCGGAGCGAGAGGATTCGAACCTCCGACCCCCTGCTCCCGAAGCAGGTGCGCTACCAGGCTGCGCTACGCTCCGACCGTGTGGGCGGGGGTTACCGATTCCCCGCGGCATTTGCAAGGGGTTTTGACCGCGCGCCCTCGCGGCTCAGCACGCGTTGCAGGACCGAAGCGCGGGGCGCGGTGGTGCCGGTTTCGCCACGGCCGCGCGTATGCAGCACGGGGCGGTTCTCGGACACGTTCCGGCGGCCCTCTCGGAAGACGATATAGAGGCCCGATGCAATGATGATCGCGGCGCCCGTCACGGTGGCAAGATCGACGGTCTCTCCGAACAGGAACCAGCCATAGCCCGTCGCCCAGAGGATCTGCGAATATTGCATCGGCGCGACGATCACCGCCTCGGCCGAGCGATAGGCAAGGATCGTCAGGAACGAGGCGGTCAGGCCGAACAGCGCAATCACCCCCATCAGGCCGAAATCGGTGATCTGCATCGGCACATAGACGAAGGGCAGGATCGCCCCCATCGTCAGGAAATTCGCCATCATCGGATAAAGCAGCAGCACGACAGAGCGTTCCTCGGAGCCGATCTTGCGCACCACGACCGAGGCGGTCGCGCTGCTGACCGCGGCCGTCAACGCCGCCAGGTGGCCGGGGCCCAGATCGGCCTCGGTCGGACGCAGGACCACGATCACACCCAGAAGACCCACGACCACCGCGGCCCAGCGATGGATGCCCACCCGCTCGCCCAGGACGGGGATGGCCAGAACCGTGATCAGAAGCGGCGTGGCAAAGAGGATGCTGTAGGTCTGCGCCAGCGGCAGTTCCGAAAACGCATAGAAGGCCGAGGCGCCGGTGACCACGGCGCAGCAGGTGCGCAACAAAACCCACCAGGGGTGGATCGGGCGCAGATGCGCCTCGCGCCGGTCGTTCAGCAGGATCAGCGTCATGATCGGAAAACTGAGCAGCGCCGCGAAGAACAGGATCTGGAAGGCCGTGAAGGTCCCGCCCAGGGTTTTGACGACAACGTCATGCGTGGCAAAGATCGCCATTGCCAGAAGGCCCAGAAGCGCCCCCCTGATATTGCTGCCGCCCATCGTGCCGCCCTTGCCCCCTGTTTGCGCTAACCCGGCCAACATCGCAGATTTCGCACAGGGCCTCAACGGCCCCGGCACGGGCATGTTCACGACAGGAAGGATGCAGAGAGAAAGAGCAGACCCCGCGGCGCGTCGTCGGGAAGAGAATGCGCCGCGCCGCATGGCCCGCGATGACGACATGAAGGCCCTTGCCGGTCCTGGGCCAGAGGCCGGCGACGAAAAGATGCCGGGCAGGGCCGAACTTCATGGCGTCGGCAAAGCCCGGCCCGGCCTCACGACACAGACCCGCCCTGCCGTCGTGATGCGGGCAAGGGCGCGGCCGGCCCACGGGGAGGCCGGCCTTTCGCAAAGGCTCAGAGGCTTGCGTTCAGGGCCGCGACGATCTTGTCGCCCATCTCGGAGGTGGAAACGGCAGTGCCGCCCTCGGGGCCCATCAGGTCGGCGGTGCGCACGCCGTCGGCCAGCACCTTCTCGACCGCCTGTTCCAGACGGTCGGCCTCGGCGCCCAGATCGAAGCTGTAGCGCAGCGCCATGGCGAAGCTGAGGATGCAGGCGATCGGGTTGGCCTTGCCCTGCCCCGCGATATCGGGCGCGGAACCGTGCACCGGCTCATAAAGCGCCTTGGGGCGGCCGTTCTCCATCGGCGCGCCGAGCGAGGCCGAAGGCAGCATGCCAAGGCTGCCGGTCAGCATGGCGGCGCAATCGGACAGGATGTCGCCGAACAGGTTGTCGGTCACGATCACGTCGAACTGCTTGGGCCAGCGCACAAGCTGCATGGCGCCGTTATCGGCATACATGTGGCTCAGCTCCACATCGGGGTATTCCTCGTCATGGACCTTCTGGACGACCTCGCGCCACAGAATGCCCGATTCCATGACATTGGCCTTCTCCATCGAGCAGACCTTGTTGCCCCGGCGGCGGGCAAGCTCGAAGGCCGAGCGGGCGGCGCGGGCGATCTCGCTTTCGGTATAGCGCTGCGTGTTGATGCCCACGCGTTCGTTGCCTTCGTTGAAGATGCCGCGCGGCTCTCCGAAATAGACGCCCGAGGTCAGTTCGCGCACGATCATGATATCGAGCCCCGCGACGACCTCCTTCTTGAGCGAACTGAAATCGGCCAGCGCGTCGAAGCATTGCGCCGGGCGCAGGTTGGCGAAAAGGTCCATCTCCTTGCGCAGGCGCAGAAGGCCGCGTTCGGGTTTGACCGAGAAATCGAGGTTGTCGTATTTCGGGCCGCCCACGGCCCCCAGAAGCACCGCATCGGCCGCCTGCGCGCGGGCCATGGTTTCGTCGGTCAGCGGCGTGCCATGCGCGTCATAGGCGCTGCCCCCCACCAGATCCTCGCTGACGTCGAACGCGATGTCGCGCTTTTCACCGAACCAGCCGATGATCTTTTTCACCTCGGCCATGACTTCGGGGCCAATGCCGTCGCCGGCAAGGATGAGGATGGAAGGATTAGCCATGAACGCCTCCGGAAAAATGGGTCGAAAGCGGCGTATCCAATGGCGGACGCGGGGTCAAGCGCCACGGCCGGGCGGGGCGCTCGGCAGGGATTGGCCGACGGTTGGGCAAAGTTTCGCCCGGGCGCCGAATGGCGGGTCGCGCAGGGCGCGCCAAGCGGTCATCCTGCATCCGCAAGTTGTAGCGGCGAAAAAGGGGCAGGATGGGACACCGGGTTCTGATACTGGGCATGGGCGGCACGTTCGGCACGGCCGCGGGCCGGGCTTTCCGCGCGGCGGGATGGGATGTGGCGCGCTATCACCGCGGCACCGACATGGCGGTGGCCGCGCGGGGCGTGCAATGGATCGTGAACGCGATGAGCCCGCCGGACTACCACGCCTGGGACAGGTTCCTGCCCGAAATCACGACCCAGGTTCTGGCCGCCGCGCATGCCAGCGGCGCGCGCATCATGCTGCCCGGCAATGTCTATGTGTTCGGGCGCCAGCCCGGCCTCTGGGGCGCCGCCACCCCGCATGAGCCCTGTTCGCGCAAGGGACGCCTGCGCGCCGAGATGGAGGCCCGCTATCGCGCCGCCACCGAAGCGGGCACGAAGGTCCTGATCCTGCGGGCGGGCGATTTCGTGCAGGCCGACGCGCCCGCGACCATCCTCAACCGGGTGATGCTGAAATCGGTGGCCAAGGGCCGGGTCACCGCCATGGGCAAGCCCGACGTGCCGCGCGCCTATGCCGATCTGGCGGATCTGACCCGCGCCGCGGTGGCGCTTGCGGAAACCGGCGATGCGCTGCCCGATTTCCTTGACCTCGGCTTTCCCGGCACGACCTTCTCGACGCAGGAGCTTGCCGATGAGATCGGCCGCCAGCTTACGCGCGAGATCCGCGTGGACGTCTTTGCGTGGTGGGCGCTGCGTCTTGCCGCGCCGGTATGGGAGCTGGGGCGCGAACTGCTTGAGATGCGCTATCTTTACGACACGCCGCATTCGATCGACGGGGCGGATTTCCGGACGCTTTTCCCCGACTTCACGCTCAAGACAACCGAGCGGATCGTCTACGAGCATCTGTTCATGAAGGGGCTCAGGGTAGGGTGATGTCCACCCAGACTGGCCAGTGGCGCGTGGCCGGGTCCGCATTACCCAGCGGGTCGGGGCGCAGAACCCCGGCCGCCACGACCGTCACCCCCGCCGAGGGCAGGACGTAATCAACCCGCCGCGCGCCCTCCAGGCCAATCTCGGACCAGTCGACCGTGGGGCCGCTATCCACATCCTGCACGCGCGGGTGGGATAGCAACGCTCGCAGGGCGGCATGGCGCCCCTCGCCCCGGTCGGGATCAAGGTTCGCATCGCCCAGGATGACGAACGGCGCCGGGGCGGGGGCCGCGGGCAGCTCTGCCTCCAGATAGCGCAGCCAGAAGGCGGTTTCGTCATGGTTGCGCCGGCCGTTGCGATCCTCTGGCCCGTCGAAGACCGGGGGCGTTGCGTGATAGGCCCAAAGATGCAGCACGCCCCCGTCGGGCAACGTCAGGGGCACGTCCCAATGGCCGGTGGAGGACAGCCGCTGGACGCCCGCCGCGGCCCCGGACAGCCCCGCCCCCGCAATCAGCGCGCCCGGAAGATCGGCCCAGAGCAGATCCGAAAAATCGCGCACGCCCGCCCGATCCACCGGCAGGCGGGACAAAAGCGCCATGCCCCCCTCGCCCAGAAAGCGGCCATAGCCCTGCGCGTCGCGCGGATCGCCCAGGCGGCCGTCCCCGTCCAGATCCTGCCCGCTTGCCAGCCCGCTATTGGGGCGCAGCGCGAACAGATGCGGATACTCCTGCCCGCGGGCCGAAAGCCGCGCGGCAAGGGCACGCAACGCCAGAAGATCGTGATCCCAGTCGAACCCGGTCAGCAGGAGCACATCGGGGCCGAGTGCCGCAAGCGTATCGGCCACGACTTCGACCTGCGGGTCCTTCCCGCTCTGGATGGCGCGGAAAAGAAGGCCGGGGCCTTTGCGCGAAAGCTCGGCGTTATAGGTGGCAATGCGCAGCCGCTCAGCCAATACCGGTCCGGCCGCGCAAAGCGCCAGTGCGGCAAGGATCAGGCGGTTGCGTATTCCTCGGCCCGGCTTGCGGCGCGCTTCTCCTCGATCATCGAGGCCACGCGGCCCATCGCAATGCCGCGCATGAAAAGGCTTGCGGGAAGAAATGCCCATGCCGCCACCGTCCAGATCATCGTCTGCGGGGATTCCAGCGTGACCGGCGTGAAACCTGCCGACACGGTCTTGACCACCGCGGGGATAAGGAAGGGCAAAAGGAAGCCCAGTGCCACGTTGAACCACGCATCGCGGCGCAAGCGATCGACGACATCACCCCCTGCGGTCGGGTCGAACGTCGGCAGATTGACCCAGACATTGAAGCCGCTATTGGCATTGGGCCAGCCGATCGTGCGCAGGATCAGCACGAAATAGCCCAGCGTGATCAGCGAAATCAGGTAGCTGATCCCACCCGCAGTGCGGACCATTTCCAGATGTGCGGGATGTGCGTCCTTGGGCAGCATCAGCACCAGTAGCCGCACCGGGCTGTAGGGAAAGTCGATCGAGCGGGACACCGCCGCGCCCAACACCTGGATGAAGCGGGTCAGCGTGGTCGGGTGATAGGCCGACAGAACAACCACGGACAGCAGCAGCACCGTGATAAACAGCGAAACGTAGCGCACGCGATTGAACGGAGGGGCATCGCGGAATTCAACTATGCCGGGATAGACGGATACATATTCGAAGAAGGTCAGGCCCGCTGCGAACAAGGCGACAAGCGCCACGATCTGCTTCGTATCCGAGGTCACAACCGGAAGGATCAAGGATGGCGCCACGATCAGGAACACCATCAATACAGCGCGCACGAGCGCCCCTGTGAGTCGCGAAACCACTGCTCTATCCCTCTGCCTCGGTCGGGGTTGATACGATGCCAACCCCTTGTTCCGTATCGTCTCCGCCGTTTGCGGCGGTCTGCCTTGTTATGAAGATAATTCTGCGCATTCCGAGCCCCCAGGCAATCCGGCTTCTAGGTTAACGGGGGCATTGGGGCAATTTCGTGGTCGAACTGGTGCGGCTTTGCATCAATTTCAGCGCAACAAAAAGGCCGCCCATAGCGGGCGGCCCATATGTTGTGTCAGGGCAAAGAAACAGCCATAGGCGCCCTCAGACCCAGGGGCGGCTCTGCGCGGCTTTCGCCTCGAACGTGTCGATCGCGGCAGCCTTCTCGAGCGTCAGGCCGATATCGTCCAGACCGTTCAGCAGACAATGCTTCTTGAACGCATCGACCTCGAAGCCGAAGGACTGGCCGTCCGAACTGGTGACGGTCTGCGATTCCAGATCGACCGTCATACGCGCGTTGGACCCTTTGCGCGCATCGTCCATGAGCACCTCGACCGCCTCTTGCGGCAGGACGATCGGCAGGATGCCGTTCTTGAAGCAGTTGTTGAAGAAGATGTCGGCAAAGCTGGTCGAGATCACGCAGCGAATCCCGAAATCCAGAAGCGCCCAGGGCGCATGTTCGCGCGACGAACCGCAGCCGAAATTATCCCCGGCGACAAGGATCTCGGCGTTGCGGTATTGCGGCTGGTTCAGCACGAAATCCGCAATCTCGTTGCCGTCGCGGTCATAGCGCATCTCGTCGAACAGGTTCTTGCCCAGCCCCGAGCGCTCGATCGTCTTCAGGAACTGCTTGGGGATGATCATGTCGGTGTCGATATTGACCAGCGGCATGGGCGCCGCGACGCCGGTAACAGTGGTGAATTTGTCCATGATCGTCTCCTCAGACCGTCTCGGCCATGAATTCGCGCACGTCGGTCAGGTGGCCGGTCACGGCCGCCGCCGCCGCCATTGCGGGGCTCATCAGGTGGGTGCGGCCCTTGTAGCCCTGCCGCCCCTCGAAGTTGCGGTTCGAGGTCGAGGCGCAGCGCTCTTCCGGGGCAAGCTGGTCGGGGTTCATCGCCAGGCACATCGAGCAACCGGCCAGGCGCCATTCGAATCCGGCATCCTTGAAGATCTGGTCCAGACCCTCTTCCTCGGCCTGTGCGCGCACAAGCCCCGAACCGGGCACCACCATGCCGCGCACGCCCGGCGCGATCTTGTGACCTTTGAGGATGGCCGCGGCGGCGCGCAGATCCTCGATCCGCCCGTTGGTGCACGATCCGATGAACACCGCGTCAATCTTGATGTCGGTCAGCTTCATGCCCGGAGCCAGCCCCATATAGTCGATCGAGCGGCGCGCGGCCTCGACCTTGCCGCCGGTGAAATCTTCGGGCGCCGGAACCGTGGCCGAAATCGGCAGCACGTCCTCGGGGCTGGTGCCCCAGGTCACCACGGGCTGGATCTCTTCGCCCTTCAGGGTGACGACCTTGTCGAAATGCGCGCCTTCGTCGGTGTAAAGCGTCTTCCACCAGTTCAGCGCGGCCTCGAACTGTGCGCCTTTGGGGGCGTGCGGGCGGCCCTTGACATAGTCGAAGGTCTTCTCGTCCGGTGCGATGAGGCCCGCGCGAGCGCCGCCCTCAATCGCCATGTTGCACACGGTCATGCGGCCTTCCATCGACAGGTCGCGGATCGCCTCGCCGCAATATTCGATGACATAGCCGGTGCCGCCGGCTGTGCCGGTCGCGCCGATCACCGCAAGGGTGATGTCCTTGGCGGTGACGCCCGGATGCAGCTTGCCGGTGATTTCCACCTTCATGTTCTTGGATTTCTTCTGGATCAGCGTCTGGGTGGCCAGGACGTGCTCCACCTCGGAGGTGCCGATGCCGTGGGCAAGCGCCCCGAAGGCGCCATGCGTGGCGGTGTGGCTGTCGCCGCAGACCACCGTCATGCCCGGCAGCGTCCAGCCCTGTTCGGGGCCGACGATATGCACGATGCCCTGACGGATATCGGAAACCGGGTAATAGTTGATCCCGAAATCCCTGGCGTTCTTGTCCAGCGCATCGACCTGGATGCGGCTTTCCTCGTTGTCGATGCCTTTTTCGCGGTCCAGCGTGGTGGGCACGTTGTGGTCCGGCACGGCAATGGTCTTTTCGGGGGCGCGCACGTTGCGGCCCGTCATCCGCAGCCCTTCGAAGGCTTGCGGGCTGGTCACCTCGTGAACCAGGTGGCGGTCGATATAGAGCAGGCAGGTGCCGTCATCGGAGGTATCGACGACATGGGCGTCCCAGATCTTGTCATAGAGGGTTTTCGGAGCGGACATGGCTCTCACTTTCGCAGGATGGCTTTGAAACATTCGTGACGTGGCGGCTGACAACGCGGCAGCGCTGCCCCGGCGTCAAAGTCGCGCGAGGATGGACCGGCTCTCACCGTAAAAGCGCCAGGGAAGACGGGCGCGGTCGTCCATATCGAAATAGCGGATCATGGGCGGTAAATAAGCGACGAAACCGAGTCTGGCAATCGAAACCGTCGCCATGCGTTTTGCATCGTGGCGCCCGTTGTGCAAGGCTGATCCCGCAAGGCCTGACAATGCGAGGGGACGATGGATCTGCTCGACGCGCAAACCATGCGGACACTGGACGAGATCCTGTCGCAATTGCAGATCTTTGCCGGTTCGATGCTGTTGCCCACACGGCTTTGGCAATTCGCGATCATCGCCGTGGCCTTTGCCATCGCGCATCTGGTCGCGCATTGGGCAAGCCCGCGTTTCGATGACTGGGTAAGACGGCAAAAGGGGCTGCGCCCCTGGCAGTTGCGCGCGCTGGTGCTGCTGCGCAAGCGCTTTCGCGGTATCGTCTTCGTTATGCTGACCTGGTCCGCCGTCTTGGTGCTGCAACAGATCTCGCCCTTTCCCTCGCGGCGTTTCATCGTGGTTTTCGCGGCAACCCTGGCGACGGCCTGGATACTGGTGGGGCTTCTGGCGCGGATCATCCGCAACCGCTTTCTGCGCCGGATCGTGACATGGGGGGCCTGGACCTATGTCACGCTTTACTATCTTGGCCTGACCGGGACGGTGGGCGCATTCCTCGACCGTTTCGCAATCGAGCTGGGCGGGTTCCGGCTGTCGGCGCTTGCGGTGCTGAAGGCGCTGGTGCTGACGGGCGTTCTGTTCACCGGCGCGCGGTTGATGACGCAGCGCGCCGCGACGCAGATCCGCAGCAACGAGGACATCTCGCCCTCGATGCGGGTGCTGGTGGTCAAGTTCCTTCAGGTGCTGCTTTACGGCGCGGCCTTCTTCATCGGCCTGAAGGCCGTGGGGTTCGACCTTACAGGGCTTGCGGTCCTGTCGGGGGCGATCGGCGTGGGGCTGGGTTTCGGTTTGCAGAAGGTGGTCTCGAACCTCGTTTCGGGCATCATCATCCTGCTCGACAAATCGGTGAAGCCCGGCGACGTGATCAGCCTTGGCGACACGTTCGGCTGGATCGAAAGCCTGGGCGCGCGCTATGTCAGCGTGGTCACGCGCGACGGCAAGGAATACCTCATCCCGAACGAGGACCTGATCACCGGGCAGGTGGTGAACTGGTCCCATTCCAACGAATTCGTCCGGATCGACCTGTTCTTCGGCACCTCGTATCACGACGATCCGCACAAGGTGCGCCCGCTTGCGATCGAGGCCGCCAAAAGCGTCAACCGCGTGCTGAAGGACAGGCCCGCCGTGTGCCATATCGTCGGCTTCGGCGACAGCTCGGTCGACTATATCCTGCGCTTCTGGATCACCGACCCGGCCGACGGGCTGACCAATGTGCGCGGGGCGGTCTATCTGGCGCTGTGGGATGCGTTCCGCGCCAACGGCATCTCGATCCCGTTCCCGCAGCGTGAAGTTCGGCTCTTGCCCGATGCGCCGCCAACCGCTAAGGCGAACGACTGAATTGCGGGCGCGCGGATCGTTGAGATTGCGGCCCGTCGATGTTACCTTGGTATCATGCCCGGCGCCGGGGCGGCATTCGGCGCGCAACCCAGGAGGACTATGTCCTGTATCAGACAACTCCGGCAGCCGGATCGCAGGCTGCAAAGGCGGCGCCCATGACGACGAAGGTCAGGGCGTCAGGGTCGGATTTGACAAGCGAACAGCTGCTTGCCCGCGTGATCGCCTCTCTCGAAGACGACAAGGCCGAGGATATCGTGACGATCGACCTGCGCGGGCGGTCGTCCGTGGCGGATCACATGGTGATCTGCTCGGGTCGTTCGTCGCGTCAGGTCGGTGCGATCGCGGAAAAGCTGATGGACCGGCTCAAGCAGGAATTCGGCCGCCAGTGCCGGATCGAGGGCAAGGATCAAGGCGATTGGGTGCTGATCGACACGCAGGACGTGATCGTCCATGTGTTCCGCCCCGAAGTGCGCGAGTTCTATCAGCTTGAGAAGATGTGGATGCCCGCGGGCGGCGCCGTCTGAGGGCGGCGCATGAAGGTGACGATCTGCGCGGTCGGGCGGCTGCGCAAGGGCCCCGAGCTTGAGCTGATCTCGGATTATCTGGAGCGTTTCGGCAAGGCCGGGCGCAGTCTCGGGCTGGGCCCCGCGCAGGTGATCGAGGTCGAGGACCGCAAGAACCTGGGGATGGAGGCCGAGGCCGCCCTGCTGGAGCGCGCGGTTCCCGCCGGTGCCGTCCTGATCGTGCTGGACGAGCGCGGCGAGGTGATCTCTTCGCCGGAATTCGCCGCGAAGCTGGGCGGCTGGCGCGACGGGGCGCGCGATCTGGCCTTCGTGATCGGCGGCGCGGACGGGATTGCCCCCGCGCTGCGCGCGCGGGCGGATTGCGCAATCAGTTTCGGGCGGATGGTCTGGCCGCATATGCTGGTGCGGGTGATGCTGGCAGAACAGCTTTACCGTGCGGGCCAGATCCTGGCCGGGACGCCCTATCATCGCGCCTGAGGGGGCGCTGCCCCGTCGCCTGCGGCGACTCCCCGGGATATTTACGCTCTGGTGAAAGCGGGGGCTGTTGCCCGGCGCGCGTGCCGGGCCTATGTAGGGGGCGCTGTTCTTGCAGGAGGTGCCGATGTCCGGTCCGAAACCCGTCGTTCTTTGCATTCTCGATGGCTGGGGCGCGCGGTCCGAGACCGAGGGCAATGCGCCGCTGCTGGCCCGGACGCCGAATTTCGACCGCATCATGGCAAGCTGCCCCAATGCGACGCTGATCACCCATGGCCATGACGTGGGGCTGCCGGCTGGGCAGATGGGCAATTCCGAGGTGGGCCATACCAATATCGGCGCGGGCCGGGTCGTGGCGATGGATCTTGGCGCGATCGACCTGGCGATCGAGGACGGATCGTTCTTCGAAAACGGGTCGATCCTTGCGTTCATCGCAGCGCTGAAAGCCTCGGGCGGGGCGGCGCATCTGATGGGGGTGGTTTCGGACGGGGGCGTGCACGGACATATCGAGCATGTGCTGGCGGCCTGCCGCATGATCGCGGGTGCCGGGGTGCCGGTCTTGCTGCATGCGATCACCGACGGGCGCGACGTGGCGCCCGACAGTGCGAAGGGATTTGTCCGCGACCTGGTTGCGCGCGTGCCTGCGGGCTGCACCGTCGCCACGGTGATCGGGCGCTACTGGGCGATGGACCGCGACAACCGCTGGGAGCGGGTGAGCCGCGCCTATGAGGCGATGATCCGGGGCAAGGGCGTGCAGGCGGCGGACCCGGTGGCGGCGGTTGCCGCATCCTACGACAAGGGCGAGATGGACGAGTTCATCGCGCCCACGGTGATCGGCGGCTATGCCGGTGCGAAGGATGGCGACGGTGTCTTCTGTCTCAACTTCCGGGCCGACCGGGCGCGCGAGATCCTGCGCGCGATCGGCGCGCCGGGCTTTGCCGAATTCGACACCGGTCCGCGCCCGCAATGGGCGGCGCTGCTGGGCATGGTCGAGTATTCAGAGGCGCACAGCGCCTATATGGCAACGGCCTATCCCAAGCGCGAGATCGTCAACACGCTTGGCGAGTGGGTGGCCCGGCAGGGCAAGACGCAATACCGCCTGGCCGAGACCGAGAAATACCCCCATGTCACCTTCTTCCTGAACGGCGGCAAGGAGGAACCTGAGGCGGGCGAGGATCGTTTCATGCCGAAATCGCCCAAGGTCGCCACCTATGACCTTCAGCCCGAGATGTCGGCGCCCGAGGTGACGGACCGTTTCGTCGCCGCGATCGCGCATGGCTATGACCTGATCGTGGTGAATTTCGCCAATCCCGACATGGTCGGCCATACCGGATCGCTGCCCGCGGCCATCGCGGCCTGCGAAGAGATCGACCGCGATCTGGGCCGCGTGCTTGCCGCGCTGGAGAGGGCCGGGGGCGCAATGCTACTGACCGCCGATCACGGGAATTGCGAAACGATGATCGACCCGGAGACTGGCGGGCCGCATACCGCGCATACCACCAACCCAGTTCCCGTGGCCCTGATCGGCGGGCCGCCGGGGGTGCGGCTGCGCAAGGGGCGGTTGGCCGATATAGCGCCGACATTGCTGGACCTGATGCAACTGCCCGTGCCGCCCGAAATGACCGGCAAGACGCTGATCGAGAGATGAGGGCCCGCGCGATCCTTCTGGCCCTGTGCCTGGGCGCGGGGACGGCGGGGGCCGAAAGCCCCGCCACCGAAAGCGCGCTTCAGGCGGCCGAGGCCCTGCGCGCGGTGATCGGACAGCTGGATGCGGCCCAGACCAAGGCCGACCGGGTGGCCGCGCTGACCGAAACCATCCGCGCCTATGAGGCGGGGCTTGGCGCGATGCGCGACGGGCTGCGCCGCGCCGCGATCCGCGAACGCGAGATCCGGGCCGAATTCGAGGCGCGGCGCGATCACGTTGGCCGGCTTCTGGGCGTGATGTCGACGATGGAACAATCCGAAGGGCCGCTTTTGCTTCTGCATCCGGCGGGGCCGGTCGGCTCTGCCCGTTCGGGCATGGTGCTTTCGGCGGTGACGCCCGCCCTGCAAGGCGAGGCCGAGGCGATGCGCGGCGCGCTGGAAGAGATTTCCGCCCTGCGCCTGTTGCAGCAAAGCGCGGCCGGGGTTCTGCAAGACGGCCTGCATTCGGTGCAGGAGGCGCGCACCGCCCTGTCGCAGGCTGTGGCCGACCGCACCGCCCTGCCCGGCCGTTACCTGGAAGACCCCGAGGATCTGCGCCAGCTGGTGCAAAGCGCCGACACGCTGGAGGGGTTCGCGCTTGGCCTGGCGGATCTCGATACCGATATCGGCGCCCCGCTAGAGGATTTCGCAGGTGCAAGGGGCGGCCTGTCGCTTCCCGCGATGGGCACGGTGCTGCGCCGCTTCGATGAGGCGGATGCCGCAGGGATCCGCCGCCCCGGCCTGGTCCTTGCAACCGCCCCGGCCGCGCTTGTCACCGCGCCGTGGCCCGCCACCATCCGCTACCGCGGACCTTTGCTTGACTACGGAAATGTGATGATCGTGGAGCCCGCAGAAGGCTATCTTCTGGTTCTGGCCGGGCTTGGCACGGTCTATGGTGAGACTGGAGACGTGCTGCCGCGCGGGGCGCCGATCGGCCTGATGGGCGGCGCAGAACCCGCGGCCGAGGAATTCGGGGCGGAATTTGTGGCCGCGGCGGCAGAAGGTGGTGGCGCAGGCAGGGCCGAGACGCTTTATATTGAACTTCGGATGAACGGCGAACCCGTGGACCCCGGCGAGTGGTTCACCGAAACCAGGAAAGACCAGGGATAAACGATGCGAAAGTTTCTGATTGCCGCGGCGGGCGGCACCATTGCCGGGGCGCTGATGACCACGCAGGTGGCCGCCCCCCTGCTGGCGCAAGAGGCAGATAAATCCTCGTCGGTCTATGAACAGCTCGACCTGTTCGGCGACATCTTCGAAAGGATCCGCGCGGATTACGTCGAAGAGGTCGACGAGCGCGATCTGGTGCAGGCGGCGATCAACGGCATGCTGTCCTCGCTCGATCCGCATTCAAGCTATCTGCCCCCCGACGATTACGACGACATGCGCGTGCAGACCCGTGGCACCTTCGGCGGCCTCGGGATCGAGGTCACGCAGGAGGAGGGTTTCGTGAAGGTCGTGGCACCGATGGACGACACCCCCGCCGCCGCCGCCGGCATCGAGGCGGGCGACTACATCACCCATGTCGACGGCGAATCCGTCCTGGGCCTGACGCTGGATCAGGCGGTGGACAAGATGCGCGGCCCGGTCGGGTCCGAGATCATCATCACCGTGGTGCGCGAAGGCACGGCCGAGCCCTTCGACGTGTCGATCATCCGCGATACGATCAAGCTGACGGCGGTGCGTGGGCGCACCGAGGGATCGACCGTGGTGCTGCGCGTCACCACCTTCAACGACCAGACCTATGACAACCTTCAGGACAGCCTGAAGAAATCGGTCGAGGAGCTGGGCGGGATCGACAAGGTCAACGGCTTTGTCATCGACCTGCGCAACAACCCCGGCGGGCTTCTGAACCAGGCGATCGAAGTGTCCGACGCCTTCCTCGACGTGGGCGAGATCGTCTCGACCCGTGGCCGCCGCCCCGAGGAAAGCGAGCGTTTCAACGCAACGCCGGGCGATCTGGCGCAGGGCAAGCCGATCGTGGTGCTGATCAACAACGGCTCGGCCTCGGCCTCGGAAATCGTCACGGGGGCGTTGCAGGACCATCGCCGCGCCATCGTGGTGGGCACCAAGTCCTTCGGCAAGGGCTCGGTCCAGACCGTCATGCCGATCCGCGGCGACGGGGCGATGCGGCTGACCACGGCGCGCTATTACACGCCGTCCGGCCGCTCGATCCAGGCATTGGGCATCGCGCCCGACATCGTGGTGGAACAGCCCCCGCGCGCGCCCGAAAGCACCGAGGACGAGGCCGGGGCCGCGAACCATGACCGGTCCGAGGCCGATCTGCGCGGCTCGCTTGAAAACGACTCGTTGACCGAGGATGAAAAGCGCCAGGCCGAAGAGGAACTCTCGCGCGCCGAAGAGGCCGCGAAGCTGCGCCTTGAAGATTACCAGCTTGCCTATGCGATCGACATTCTCAAGGGCCTGTCGGCGATTTCGGTGGGCGCGGCCCCCACGCTGCCGCTGGCCGAAGCGCCGAAGAACTGAGGGACCGGGGGGCTTCGGCCCCCCTTTTCACGGATGACGATCCCGATGACCGAAGACGAACGCGACGCCCTGCCCTACCGGCCCTGCGTGGGCGTGATGCTGATGAACCCTGCGGGCCTGATCTTTGCCGGGCAGCGCATCGACAATCCCGGCGCGGCCTGGCAGATGCCGCAGGGCGGGATCGACGACGGCGAAAAGCCCCGTGCCGCCGCGCTGCGCGAGCTGTGGGAGGAAACCGGCGTCACCGGCGATCTTGTGGAATTCGTGGAGAAGACGCCGGGCTGGGTCAGCTATGACCTGCCGCCCGAGCTTTTGGGCAAGGTCTGGAAGGGCAAATATCGCGGCCAGCGGCAGAAATGGTTCCTGTTCCGCTTTCTCGGCCAGGACGACCAGATCCGCATCGAGACGGAGCACCCGGAATTCGCCTGCTGGCGCTGGATCGACGCCGACGAGATGCTGGCCTCGATCGTGCCGTTCAAGCGCGCGGTCTATCAGGAGGTGATCGCGGCGTTCCGCCCGCATCTGGCCTGAGGCGGGTGGTTCTCAGAAATCGAGGCCCAGGTCCAGCGTGCGCGCCGAATGCGTCAGCGCCCCGGACGAGATGTAATCCACCCCGGTCTGCGCTACTTCGGCGATCCGCTCCAGCCGCATGTTGCCCGAGGCTTCCAGCACGGCGCGCCCGGCATTGATCGCCACCGCCGCACGCAACGTGGGCGTATCCATGTTGTCGAGCAGCATGACATCCGCGCCGCCGGTCTCCAGCGCCTCTTCAAGTTGGCGCAGGCTGTCGACCTCCAGTTCCACGCGCATCATGTGGCTGCGCGCGGCGCGGGCGGCCTCAAGCACCTTGCGCACGCCGCCGGCGGCGGCGATGTGATTGTCCTTGATCAGGATCGCGTCCGACAGCCCGAAGCGATGGTTCGACCCGCCGCCATGGGTCACGGCCATTTTCTCGACCGCGCGCAGGCCCGGCGTCGTCTTGCGGGTGCAGGTGATGCGGGTCTTCGTGCCCTGGGTTTCGGCAACGAATGCCGCGGTCAGCGTGGCGATGCCGGTCAGCCGGCCCGCGAAGTTCAGCGCGACGCGCTCGGCCATCAGGATCGCGGCGGCCGCGCCCTCGATCCGCATCAGGGTCTGGCCGGGCGTGCAGGGCTGGCCATCCGCGACAAGGGTTTCGATCTTCAGCGCCGGATCGACGATGCGAAAGGCCAGTGCCGCGATCTGCATGCCCGAGACCACGCCCGCCTCGCGCGCGTTCAGCCGGGCCTTGTAGCGCGCGCCCGCGGGGATCACCGCGCGGGTGGTGACATCGCCCATGGGCGAGAGGTCTTCGCTCAGCGCGGCACGGACAAGGGGTTCGAGGATGAAATCCGGCAGGGCGGCTGTCATGGCGTCTCCTTCACGGCGCGGGCGCGGATCCCGAGCGCCTCGTCAAGCGTCAGGCGCGAGCGATGCGCCTGCGCGGGATCGGTCTGCGGGAAATCGGCGCGGAAATGCCCGCCCCGGCTTTCACGG
Organism: Rhodobacter maritimus; assembly: GCF_058747975.1. Lineage (NCBI taxonomy): Bacteria > Pseudomonadati > Pseudomonadota > Alphaproteobacteria > Rhodobacterales > Rhodobacter > Rhodobacter maritimus. The sequence continues at coordinate 3,382,108 of NZ_CM179095.1, forward strand.
CGCATCAGCGCGGCGGCGGCGATCAGCGTGGCCGTGGCGGTCATGTTGCGCAGCGCCTCCGAGGTGGTTTCGGCCTCGATCCCGGCGATGATGCGCAAGGTGCGGCGGATGCCATCTGCGTCGCGCACGACACCCACGCCATCGGTCATCGCGTGGCGCAGGCGGGCGATCGCGGCCTCGTCGGGCGTGTCGCCGCCATCGGGGAAGTCCAGCGCAACTTCGGGCGCGGGGGTGACCGGGCCAAGAAGCGCGTCGATCCCGAGGCCGCAGATCCGGGCATAGACCAGCGCCTCCAGCAACCCGTTCGAGGCCAGCCGGTTCGCACCGTGCAGGCCCGTCGAAGACGCCTCGCCACAGACCCAGAGCCGGCCGAGGCTGGCCCGGCCATGGGCATCGGTCTCGATCCCGCCCATGTGGTAATGCGCGGCGGCAGCCACCGGAATGGGCTGCGAAACAGGGTCTATTCCGGCCCTTTTGCAGGCTTCTGCAACGGCGGGAAAGCGCGTCAGCACCTTTTCGCCCAGAACCGCGCGGGTATCGAGCATGGGTCGCTTGCCCGCCTGGGTCTGGCTGTAGACGGCGCGGGCGACGATGTCGCGCGGGGCAAGTTCCGCATCGGGGTGAACCTGAAGCATGAAGCGTTCGCCCGCGGCATTGACCAGCACCGCACCCTCGCCGCGCAGGGCCTCGGTCGCAAGCGGCGCGGGGTCCTCGCCCGAGGCGATGGCGGTGGGGTGGAACTGCACGAATTCGGCATCCGCGATCACCGCACCCGCGCGCGCCGCAAGGCCGATGACCTGCCCGCGAATGCGCGGCGGGTTCGTCGTCACCGCAAAAAGCCCGCCCGACCCGCCACCCGCCAGCAGAACCGCGGGTGCGCGCACCAGAACCCGGCCCGACCCCTTGCCCGAGCGTTCGACCCAGACGCCGGTGACATCGCCGTCCACGACCTCCAGCCCCGAGGCCATGACCCCTTCGGCCAATTGGACCGAGGGCGTGCCGCGCACCGCGCCGATCAGCGCCTGCATGATTTCTCGTCCGGCCTGATCGCCCTTCACGCGCACCACGCGGGCCATGGAATGCGCCGCCTCGCGCGACATGACGTAGCCGCCCTTCGCGTCACGGTCGAAGGGGGTGCCAAGATCGGTCAGGTTCAGGATATGCGCGCGCGCCTCGGCGGTGACCATGCGCGCGATTTCCGGGTCGACCGTGCCGGCGCCCGCACGCAACGTGTCCTGCGCATGGGATTCGGGCGTGTCGCCCTGCGACATCGCGGCGGCAACGCCCCCCTGCGCCCAGCCCGAGGACGCACCTTCGCCCAAGGGCTCGGGAGAGATCACCAGAACCGGGCGCGGCGCAAGCTTCAGCGCGGCGTAAAGCGCACCCAGCCCCGCGCCCACGATCACCACACGATCGGTCGAGACGGTGCTCACTTCGTGATTTTCCGCGACAGCTCGATCATCCGCTCGACCGCGATGCGGGCCTTTTCGGCCACCGCCGGATCGACCGTGACCTCTTCGGTCATCGTGTGCAGCGACCACAGGATCTTTTCCAGCGTGATCTTCTTCATGTAGGGGCACATGTTGCACGGGCCCACGAATTCGACCTCGGGCAATTCATCCGAGATGTTCGAGGCCATCGAGCATTCCGTCACCAGCATGGCGCGCGCCGGCTTGTTGCGGTGCACATAGTCGATGATGCCCGAGGTGGAGCCCGAGAAATCGGCCTCGGCAATCACGGCGGGCGGGCATTCGGGATGCGCGATGATCGTGGTGTCGGGCCAATGCGTGCGGAAATCGCGCAGATCCTGCGGCGTGAACTGTTCGTGCACGATGCAGGAGCCGGCCCACCAGACGACGTTCTTCTGCGGCACCTGCCGCGCGACGTTCTGCGCCAGATACTGGTCGGGCGTCATGATGATCGTGTCCTCGGGCAGGGCCGCCACGATCTGCGCGGCATTGGACGAGGTGCAGCAGATATCCGAGGCGGCCTTCACCTCGGCCGTGGTGTTCACATAGGACACGACCGGCGCGCCGGGATATTTCGCGCGCATCTCGGCGATGCCGTCGGCGGTGATCGACTCGGCCAGCGAACAGCCCGCCTCCATGTCGGGGATCAGCACCGTCTTGGCGGGATTGAGGATCTTCGAGGTCTCGGCCATGAAATGCACGCCGCATTGCACGATCGTGCCGGCGGTCACCTTCGTCGCCTCGATCGCAAGCTGAAGGCTGTCGCCCACCACGTCGGAAACGCCGTGGAAAATTTCGGGCGTCATGTAGTTATGCGCAAGGATCACCGCATCGCGTTCGCGCTTCAGCCGGTTGATCGCGCGGATATAGGGCGCGTATCGGGCGAAATCGGGCAGCGGCACCACGCGATCCATGCGGGCATGGATGTCGCGCATCTCCTCGGCGAGCGTCAGGGACGGCGCGAGGTCATAGGCCTCGGCCAGGGTGGCGCGCATCGCGGCAAAGTCCAGCATGGGTTCCTCCCCCCAGGACGAAGACGGATTTGCATTTAAGGGCATGTGCCCCCGAGTGCCATGGGAAAAATGCCGATTTTGGTGCTTTTTATGCGCCCGGCACCCGTTTGGCGGCAGATCCGCGGGGATGGAACGCGGTCATCTTGCCTTGCGGCGGCGCTTGAACGCCGCGCGGAAGCGCTGCGCGCGGTCATCCTGGCCGCGGCTGGTCAGGGCGGCAGCCATCGCTTCGCGGTAAAGAAAGATGTCCTTGCGCGCGCGGATCAGCCGGTAGAACTCGGCTTCGGTCAGGGTGCCCTCGATCCCCTTCTCCATGATCAGTTTCAAAAGTCCCATCCGGTTTGCCACCAGCGCGGTCTTGTGGCCGAAGCCAAAGGCCTTGAGGTGGATCACCTCTGGCCCCTGAAGGCGGGTCGCGTGCATCCGGTCGGGCACAAAGAAGGGATCGTGGACGATATAGGCACGCCCCACCGGCGCGATCGTTTCCGCCGCGTCCGAGAAGGGCAGGCTCCAATCCGCGGCCCGGCCGTTCGCAAAGCGTTTCTCCCAGGGAACCAGCGCAGAATTCAGCGTCGATTGCGGGCTGAAGGCGATGACGTTGCAGCCCGGCGCCAGTGCCGCAAAGCTGAGCGCGCCGAACCCGCCCATCGAGGTTCCGGCGAAACAGACCCGGTCGAACTGCGCGAAGAACCCGTCGCGCGCGAGCTTGGCGAAAAAGTCGATCAGGGCGGCGTCGCGGAACCAGTCGGACGATTGCGACATGATCCCCAGATGCGAGAAGTTCCGCTCGGCGCAGAATTTCGCGGCCCATGGGTCGCGCTCTGGCCGGGCGTCGCCGACATTGTGCAGGTTGTCGAAGGTGACGACCAGCTGCGCGGCCGAGCGTTGCACGAAGGCCGCGCCGTGATTGCCCAGCCAGTGAAAGAAGCCCTGCCGCGATCCTGCGGGCGTGATCTCGGAAAACCAGATCGGATAGGCCGGCGGCGGGGCGGGCTCGGCCTCGGGCGGGGCGGCCGGTTCGGGCACGGGTTCAGCGGCGACGGTAGCGGCGGCCCGCGCCTCGGCAGCTTCCACCGCCGCGCGATGACGGTTCTGCAGGGCGCGCGCAAGGGCAAGCGCGCCGGCATGGGAACGCCGCGCGATGGCCTCGGGAGCAAGGGCGGGGCTTTCGGCCGTGTCGTCCAGATCGGAGAGGTCGAAAAGCTGCGCGGTATCGGGCAGATACCGGCGGCGCAGCGCCTCGTTATCCTCGGCGACGTGGCGCATCACCGAAAGCCGGTCGGCCTTGGAAAACGTGTCGCGCGACGAGATCAGATCGGGATCGTCCATCTCGCCAAGTTCGCGGATCAGCTCGCGCACATTGACCAGACGGTCATGCGCGATCCGGCCCAGCATCTCGGTCAGCTCGACCGAGAGCGAGGGGTTGGCCCTGGCAGGCGGAAGCGCGAACCCCTCCAGGTCCGGCAGCCCCAGCATGCCTTCCGCGAAATCCTGCACGACATCGCCGCCCCTGAAGTTCCGCCGCTCGAACGGGCGGATCACCATGTTCCCGGCCCCGACCAGATCGGCATAGCTGGCAAGCAGCGGCGAATATCTGAGCTTGGGCATCTGCGCGGCAAGGAATGCCTGACGGTCCACCTTTACCAGGCCGTTCTTGGCGCGCTGTTTATAGATTGCCTCGGCATAGTGATCCTGCCGGCGGATGTAGCAGATGACCTTCGTCTCGGCGCGCAAATCCGCGGGAAAAACTTCATGAAACCTTTGCGCCACGAGGATCCGGAACATGACCTCGCTTGAAACGACATGGGTCGCATCGGGATCGCGTCGGTATTCATCAAGGATGGCGCGCAGCAGGGCCTCATCGCGCCGCTGCGTAACTGCGATGGGCAGCGGATTATGCGCGATATGCGAACGCGCGGCGCGCATATAGTTGATCCCGCCCTCGCGCAGCCGGTCCTCATTGAGGTTGAGGAATTGCTGAAGCGATGTCGTGCCGGTTTTCGGAGAGCCGATGTGAAGGATCAGCATGTCAGAGCCTCATCAGCTTGAACCCGAGCGCCTGGCCCCAATGCAGATGGCAGCCGACACAGCGAAATCCGTGGCGATCGAAGTCACGCAGATCGGCGCGGGCCTTGTGGAAAGCCTGCGCATAGACCGGATCGGCGGTCATTTCCGGCATCATCGGGTTGAGAAGCAGGAAGACCCCCTGACGGGCGATGCGGCACATCTCGTCCACGATCGTCATCCAGTCCTGCGGGTGGCAGTAATGCTCGATCGCCTGCATCGACAGCACATAGTCGAAGCTTTGGGCCTCTAGCGGATAGGGCGTCCTGCCCGCGTCGAACAGCGCCATGGGAATGCCGATGGAGTCGATGATCGGGCGATAGGGCCAATCCACGATCTGATCGCCGGAGGGGATCGGCAGGCCGTAATCGTCCGTGTCACGCACGAAACCCGGATCGTTCACCCGGCGGTAAATGGCGCGCTGTTCGGGCGTATCGCCGCTGACCATGTTCACATAGTCGTTGCCCATCACCTCATGGCCGTAATGCCGCAACACCTCAAGGATGGCGCCATGGGCGGTGGAAAGCTCGAAGATCCGCTTCGGCGCGCCGCCCAGAAGCTCCGGCAGGAAAAGCTGGATGCGGTTCATCGCGCGGCGCAGGTTGCGCTTGCGGTTAAGATATTTGCCCTGAGGCGGGCGCGACATGCCGGTCCAGTCTGTCTCGGTGACGGTGTAGGGCTGGTTGAACTCGGCGGGCACCGGCGTTTCGAAATGCCGCCCGATATCTGCAACGCGCACCATCTTCATGTAGGCGCGGCGAATATCCTCGACATCCTGCATACGCCCGACGCCAAGCGGATCGCCCCCGCCCGTCGGCAGTTCGGTCGGATCGTCGGTCATGGCGCCCCTTTCCGGCCCGGCACCTTGCGGCCCTGGCGCAACAGCTCGGCATTGGCGGCGTTCAGATGCTTGCGAAACATCGGGCCGCGCCGCGTGGCCAGATAGTGCTGGCAGAACACCGACATCAGCCACGGATTCCCGCGCTGATCCAGCCTTTGCAGCAGCTCTTTGAGATAGCGTGTGAATTCGCGCCGCTTGCGCAGCAGGCGGTAGAATTCGGTTTCGCTCAGCGTGCCCTCGATCGCGCCCTCGATGACCGGTTTCAAAACCCCCATACCCTGCATGGCCGAGGCGATGCGATGCCCCATCATGCGGCAACCGAGCCGGGTGACATGGGCGCCGTGGAAAAGTGCCGCGTGCCCCGCATCCAGCGGTGCCAGCGGATCGTGGAACAGATAGACCCTTTCGGCGGCCATCGCACAATCGGGGGCATAGCCGTAGCGGTCGTTGAAATCCCGGTCCCACGCCTTGGAATAGCGCGTTTCCCACGGCACCACGGTCTTGTCGAGCGTGGCCTGCGGGCTGATCGTGATGACCGTCGCGCCGGGGGCCGCGGCGGAAAAGGCCGCGGCGGCATATCCACCCATCGAGGCGCCGTAGAAGACCACGCGCGAGAACTGCTCGAAAAAGCCCTCGTCGCGCAGCATGTCGAAAAAGTCGTGCACCGCCGCGTCACGATACCATGTCCAGTCATGGGCCATCAGGCCAAGGATCGACCAGCCGTGCGAGCGGATGAAATCGAACCCCCAGGGCAGGCGGCTGCCGCCATGTTCGAAGACGTGATCAAGGTTCTCGAAGGTCACGACAAGGGTGTCGCCCGCGCGCACATGAAGCGCGGTGTGCTGGGTGCCGAGTTCGCGGAAAAAACCGCCCTCGTCGCCGATGCGGATCAGCTCCTGGCGCCATTCGTCCCTGGAAAGGGCGGAAAGGTCGCGGTTCATGCGGTCTCTTCCTTTCCGGCAAGCGTGTCATACATCTGAACGATCGGCTCGATCTTCATCGCTTCGGCGATCCGGCCGCGATGCCAGTCACAGGCGGCGGCGTGCAGCTCGGCCAGCCGCGCATCCGACATCAGGCGGTCATGATGCGCGCGCATCGCCGGAAGGGCCGGAGCGATGGTCAGGTCTTCCTCCTCGTTGCGGTTCATGCGGGTCCAGTAGTCGAGGTTGCGGTCGATGCCGCCATGCACCGTCCCCTTGAGCGACTTGAGCAGGAAGGACTGGCGCGAGCGCAGGGCATAATGGTTCACCTGCGCCAGATCGTAGCCGACACTGTCGGTACCGCTGCGCCAGTTGCCCTTGGTCAGTTCGCGATAGCGGTCCGGCATCGGGGTGCCGGAACCATTCACCCAGGTCACCGCATCCCAGTCCCCGCCCACGGGCGCAAGCGGGCGATGTGTGCCCAGCCGTTCATAGGCGCCGGTGCGAAACAGCGTCTTAAGGCCCCAGGCCTGCGCCGGACGGCGGCAATTCAGCGGCGCGGCGCGATGGAAGGTTTCGGTCAGGAAATCGGGCGTGAACGCATCCACCCCCGCATTGCCGAACACCCGCCAAGTGAGCGAGATCGTATCGGCCTGCGGAACCGCATCGACCAGATCGCGCAACCGTTTCCTGCCCGCATGGACGTTGAGGTATTCGTCCACATCCATGATCATCGCCCAGTCATACGCGTGGTAGACCGGTTCTTTCAGCGCACGGCGGAAGGCGCGGATCTGATAGCTCGCGCGCTGGTTCGCGCCGCGCGTATTGTCGCGATGGGTGGCGATGCCAAGCTCTTGCAGGCGCTGGACCATCAGATCCGTGCCGTCCGAGCAGTCGTTGGTGTAGATCAGGAAATGATCAAAGCCGATCGACTGGTGATAGGCGATCCATTCGGGAATGAAGACGCCTTCGTCCTTCATGCAGGTGATGGCCAGAAATTTCGGATCGCGGGCCGGGGGGCGCGGCTTGCGCGCAGGCTGCGGTGCGGCGGGGGCCTCAGGGGGAAGGGGGGCATCCTCGGCGCGCATGCCGTGGCGCTTCAGCAGCCGGTCGATCAGGCAGCCCTCCGGCGGAATACCCCCGTGGCGCCGGGTCAGCATCCGACGCATCCGGCTGCCGTAGAAATGGATCGAGGCCGTCTCGGGCCCGAAATCTTCGGGGCGGGGGCCGTTCGGGTCCAGCATGCGCCCGCGCTCGGCAAAGCCCACGGGATAGAGAACCTCTTGCGGTAGGGCAAAACGAATTTCGCCGGTCTTCTTCAGGAAATGGTTGACCGCCGTCGGCCCCCAAACCCCCCATGGCAGTTCCGAGACGTGAACGGGGGCGCCCGCATCCTGCGCAGCCCGAAGCGCCCGTTTCTCGCGCGGGGGAAACCATTCGGGGATCGGGTATTCGGTGCGGGTCAGATCGGCCAGCGCCTGCAACGTTTCGCTGGATGGCGGCAGGGCCAGGACGCCGCTGGCAACGCTGCCCGGCGCCTGAAACGCGTGGTAATGTCCGTCTTGTGGCCGGAATGGCCGCAGGCAATAGGCATCGGTATCGGCCCAGATCACATCGCTTTCCTGTTCCAGCAGGTGCAGGCGGAAAAGATCGGAATGCAAGGTCACGCTGTTGGTGCGGGCATGGCGCAGAAAGGGCGGGCCTGCCAGCACGTCGCGCGCATCGGCCAGCACCGTGCCTTCGGGCACATTCCCCACCGGATCATAGCTGTAAAGCCGCACCTCATGGCCCGCGTCCAGGAACGACTGCACGCAAAGGCGCTCCAGAAAGCTGAGGCTTCCGCCGATCCAGAGCATTGCGATCTTGTGGCTCAGCATGGCCGGCCCCTAGCGTTTGTGAATGACCGCGACCTGATCCTTCTTGCCCTTCAGGTAATGCACCTGATGGACGAACACACCGGAAAGATCGGGGCGCAGCGCGTTGAATTCTGCGGCGATGGCCGGGTCGGAATGGCGAAACGCGCGGTCTTGCAGGTAGGACTGGAACAGGTCTGCCGTCTTGGTGATGCCCGGCCGTTCATATGTGGCGGGCTGCCAGCGCAGATCCTCGATGATGTAGAGGCCGCCGGGCTTCAGCCTGGGAAACAGCTCCAGGAACGCGAATTGCTGGTGATGCGAGGCATGCGAGGCATCGTCGATGATAATGTCGAAACCGTCCTCGTCCCCCAGCGCGGTGGCGATATTCTCGCGCCGGTCCATATCGCAGCGCAGGAAGGTGAAACGCGGATCCTTGAACCAGGAGAAATCCGAAACATCGAGCCCGAAGATCCGGCCCTTGGGAAAGAATTCCAGCCACATGCGGACCGAGGGCAGATCGGTGGTTTCCCGGTCGGCGCTGACGCCGTGTTCCGGCCCGCCGATGAACAGGCCCATCTCCAGGAACTTGACCGCGCGGCCCCGGTAGGGGTGGAACAGCATGTTGTAAAGTTCGGAATAGCGGTGCTTGGACGATCCCTTGTCCGAGCCGTATTTGTCCGCAAGGTCGGTCAGGTTGACACCGGCCGTGGTTGCCTTGCGCGGCGGGGTTTCGGGCACCTCGGGGGGCGGGGGCTCTTTCGGGCGGGGGATGGGCGCGGCTTCGGGGTCGATCCCGTGGCGGGTCAGAAGACGCCCGATCAGGCTTTGCGGATGCGGAACGCCGCCAGTCTCTTTCTCGATCAGGCGCTTGCGCATCCGCCGGCCGTAGAAATGCACCGAAAACGTGTCCGGCCGAATGAAATCAGCCGTGTCCAGACCGGGTTTGAGCATCATGCGCCGCTGCTTGAAGCTGAAGGGGTAAAGCGCGTGGCGCGGCAGCGAATGGCGGATCTCTCCGGTCTTGGTCAGGAAATGGGTAAGCGCGTGGGGGCCCCAGACGCCCCAGGGCATCTCTCCGGCATGGACGGGCGTGCCACGATCGGCGGCGGCGCGCAGCTCGGCCGCGTAGTCGGGGCCATACCATTCCGGAATGGCGAATTCGTCGGAGGTGAATTCCAGCAGCGCGCGCAGCGTTTCGCTGTCACGCGGCAGGCCCAGAACGCCGCCATTCACATGGGTGTCAGATTCCCAGCCGTGGAAATGGCCCGTCGCGGTTTCGAACGGGCGCATGCAATAGGCATCGGTATCGGCCCAGATCATGTTGTCATGCTCTGCCAGCAGGCGATAACGGAACAGATCGGAATGCAGCGCCGGGCTTCCGGTGCGCTCATGCTTGAGGAAATTCGTGCGCGGCAGGATTTCGTCGGCCGGGGCAACCTCGATCCCCTCGGGGATCCGCGTCACCTCGCCATAGGTATAAAGCCTGACCGGGTGCCCGGCATCCCGAAAGGATGCGATGCAAAGCTGTTCAAGGTAGCTGAGCGGCCCTTCGACCCAAAGCATGGCGATCTGAATATCACTCGGCAAAATTCGCCCCATTTCACTGTGGCGATGTCAACGCATTGGCACCGCCCCAAGGCCTGACGCCGCCGCACCACCATCACCATATTCTTTATCATTGCGGAACGAACTGCCCGTGCGCGTCCCGGATGGTCTTAGGCAAGGCTTTGCCGATTGCCTGGCGGGGGTCAAGCTTTCTGTCGTGAGCCGCGGGCGATGCCATGCCGCAGAAGCGTTATTGCAACGCCGGGGACGGGGCCTAACCGTAGCGCTTCCAGACCGCGTCCTCGCCCAGGGTGGCGATGAAGGCGGCATGAGACTCGGCCTCGGCCTCGGTGATGCGGGGGGGCAAGGGGGCGGGGCGGGGCCGCGGTCGCCAGTCATCGGATCCGCCGCCCCCTGCATCGTGACCATGGCCCGCGGACAGCCCGAAATCGGGCTGACGGCCACCGATCAGTTCAAGATAGACCTCGGCCAGGATCTCGGAGTCGAGCAGCGCCCCGTGCTTTTCGCGCATCGAGTTGTCGATCCCGAAACGCCGGCACAACGCGTCGAGCGACGCGGGCGAGCCGGGATACTTGCGCCGCGCGATCAGCAGGGTGTCGATCGCGCGATCATTCGGGATCTGGGAAAGCCCCGCCCAGCCCAGTTCGGCATTGAGGAATTTCATGTCGAAGCTGGCATTGTGGATCACGAGCTTCGCATCCGCCCCGATGAAATCCAGAAACGCCTGCCCGACCTGTCCGAAACGCGGCTTGTCGGCAAGGAAATCGTCGCCAAGCCCGTGCACCTCGAAGGCCTCTTTCGGCATGGTGCGGTCGGGGTTGATATACTGGTGATAGGTGCGGCCGGTCGGCACATGGTTCAACAGCTCGACCGCACCGATCTCTACGATGCGGTGGCCCTCGGCGGGTTCGAACCCCGTGGTTTCGGTGTCCAGAACGATCTCACGCATGGCTGCCCCCCAGTTTCGTCACAAGGTCTTGCACGGCGGCGCGGGCGGCTTCGAGGGTGACGGTCTCGATCAGGTAATCGGCGCGGGCGCGCTTTTCGGCATCGGGCATCTGGCGCGCAAGGATCAGCGCCAGCTGCGCCTCGGTCATGCCCGGACGATCAAGAACGCGGGCGCGCTGCACCGCGGGCGGGGCGGTCACGACAACGGTGGCATCGCAAAGCGCATCGGCCCCGGTTTCATAAAGCAGCGGGATATCCAGCACGATCAGCGGCGCGTCGGCATGTTGCGCGATGAAGGCAGTGCGCGCGGCGCTGGTCAGCGGATGCACGATCGCCTCAAGCCGGGCAAGGGCCGAAGGGTCCCTGGCCAGGATACGTTTCAGCGCGGCGCGGTCCACGCCATCGGCCCCCACCGCAGCCGGGAAGGCCGCGCCGATCGGCCCGACCGCGGCACCGCCCGGACGATACATCGCATGAACCGCCGCATCGGCATCCCAGACCGGCACGCCCGCATCGGAAAACATCGCCGCCGTAGTCGATTTGCCCATCCCGATGGATCCGGTCAGGCCAAGAAGGAAGGGGCGGCGTTTCACAGCCCAAGCACCACGTTGCGCAGGTTTTCGGTGACTTCGGGGCGATGTCCGAACCAGCGCTCGAACCCCGGCACGGCCTGGTGCAAAAGCATCCCGAGCCCGTCGACGGTGGTGCAGCCGATCGCCGCCGCCTCTTCCAGCAAATGCGTGCGCAGGGGCGTGTAAACCAGGTCCGAAACCACCGCGGCGGGCGAGAGCGCATCCAGCGGCACGCGGAACTCGGGCTTGCCTTCCATCCCCAGGGACGAGGTGTTGACCACGGTGGTCGCATCTTCAAGCATGTTGCCCGCCTGCACCCAGTCATAGACCACGACGCGCGCGCCGAATTCCGAACGCAGCGTATCGGCCCGCGCACGGGTGCGGTTCGACACGCGGATCTCGGGGGCGCCGACCTCAAGCAGCGATGCGACGACCGCGCGCGCAGCGCCCCCCGCACCGATCACCGCCGCGGGGCCAGCCGCCGGGTTCCAATCCGGCGCATGCTGGCGCAGGTTGGCGATGAACCCGTATCCATCGGTATTGTCGGCATGGATCTTTCCGTCCTGGCGAAAGACCAGCGTGTTCGCGGCCCCGATCAGCGCCGCACGGTCCGAGATCACATCGGCCAGCGCCAACACGGTTTCCTTGTGCGGAATGGTCACGTTGCAGCCGACGAACCCGGCCTTGGGCAGGGCGCGCAAGACCTCGGGCAGGTCATCGGCGGCAATGCCCATCGGGATGTAATAGCCCCGGATACCATAGGCGCGCAGCCAGTGACCGTGAAGGATGGGCGAGCGGGAATGCGCGATCGGAGAGCCGATGACGCCGGCCAGAGGAATGCGGGGATGATCGTTCATGTGCTCAGCTCTCCTCTTGCGCGCAGCCAGTTCAGGAACTCGGTCAGCGGCAGACCCAGAACGGCGAAGTAATCGCCCTCGATCTTCGAGAACAGCCGCACGCCTTCCTCTTCCAGCTTGTAGCACCCGACCGCGTGGCGAATGCTGTCCCAGTTCCTGTCAACATAGCTTTCGATGAAGGCGGGCGAAAGCGGGTGCATGGCAAGGCGCACCTCTGCGACATGACGCCAGAGCGGCACGCCGTCGCGCAACACGACCAGCGCCGAAAGCAGCCGATGCGTCCGCCCTGACAGCGCGGCAAGCTGATCGCGGGCCTCTTGCGGCGTTCCGGGCTTGGAGAAGACCCGGCCCTTCAGATCCAGGATCTGGTCGGCCCCAAGCACCATCGCGCCGGGCGCACGGGCGGCGATTTTCGCGGCCTTCATCTCGGCCAATGCATCGGCCAGATCGCGGGGGGTTGCGCCTTCGGCCTCCAGGGCGGCGCGGATCGCATCCTCGTCGATCCGGGCGGGGCAGATCTCGACCTCAAGGCCCGCGTTGCGAAGCAGGCTTGCCCGGATCTGGGAGGAAGAGGCGAGGGTGATGTGCATGGATCTGTGGAAAAGCGCGCTGACAATTTTGGCGCAATCTTGGGGAAAAGCCGCGCCATGACAAGGCATCCATGATGCGGCGGGGATTCACCGTCCCGTCACGGGGCATCCTCCACCTGTGGGATTCCGGATTCCCCGGATGTGGATGGTTGGGATTCTCCATGCGCTTCCGGTATTTCATGCACAGGATCACCCACAGATGAAATAAGTATAACATATTGTAATACATAAGTTATTCATGATTTTCCACAAGATTCAGGATCAGCCCGGCCCCGGTCTTCCCCCTTGTGGCGGATCTGTTGGCAAAACGGTAATCCCCAGTTTCCACAGGGCTTACATCATCAACATCTTTTCTTTTCTTATTTCTTTTCTTTAAGAAGGGCCGGTTCCCAAAGGGTGTTCCCATGACCGACCTGCTTGCCTCTGGCTACCTCTGGATCAAGGCCTTTCATGTCATGTCCGTGCTGGCATGGATGGCGGGGCTGTTCTACCTGCCGCGCCTTTTCGTCTATCACGTCGAAGGGCTGAGAAAGCAGGGCGTGGCACGCGGTTCCGATATGGACCTTCTGTTCCAGCATCAGGAACGGCTGCTTTTGAAGGCGATCATGAACCCGGCGATGATCTCGAGCTGGGTTTTCGGCCTTTTGCTGGTGTTCACGCCCGGCATCGTGGACTGGTCGATGGCCTGGCCTTGGGCGAAGGCCGCGGCGGTGATCGGGATGACGTGGTTTCACATGTGGTGCGCGGCGCGGCGCAAGGATCTGATGGCGGGCAGCAACGCGATTACCGGCCGGGGCTACCGCATGATGAACGAGGTGCCGACGCTTTTCATGATCGTCATCGTGCTTGCCGTCATCCTCAAATTCTGAGGATTCATTGACTCCGCCCCTTTGCGGGGCTAAAGGACGCGCAAGCCCGGATCGTCCGATCCAGGGGTTCTTCTGACATATCTTCCGATTGCGCCCTGCCGGGTGCCAAAGCGAATGGGCCTTTCCATGACCAAAGAGCGTTTGAATCTGTCCGACCTGAAGGCGAAAAGCCCGGCCGACCTTCTGGCGATGGCCGAGGAATGGGAAATCGAGAACGCCTCGACCATGCGCAAGGGCGAGATGATGTTCTCGATCCTGAAAGAGCATGCCGAGGAAGAGATCGAGATCGGCGGCGATGGCGTGCTTGAGGTGTTGCAGGACGGGTTCGGTTTTCTGCGCTCGACCGAGGCGAACTATCTGCCCGGCCCCGACGACATCTATGTCTCGCCCGACATGATCCGCCAATATTCGCTGCGCACCGGCGATACGGTCGAGGGGATCATCCGCGCGCCCGGCGAGAATGAGCGTTACTTCGCCCTGACCACGGTCGAGAAGATCAACTTCACCGATCCCGAGAAGGCGCGCCACAAGGTTGCCTTCGACAACCTCACCCCGCTTTACCCCAATGAGCGGCTGAAGATGGAGATCGAGGACCCGACGATCAAGGACCGCTCGGCCCGGATCATCGACCTCGTGGCGCCGATCGGGAAGGGACAGCGGAGCCTGATCGTGGCGCCGCCGCGCACAGGTAAAACGGTGCTCTTGCAGAACATCGCGCATTCGATCGAGAAAAATCACCCCGAATGCTATCTGATCGTGCTGCTGATCGACGAGCGTCCCGAAGAGGTGACGGACATGCAGCGCTCGGTGAAGGGCGAGGTGATTTCCTCGACCTTCGACGAACCGGCCACCCGCCACGTTGCGGTCTCGGAAATGGTGATCGAAAAGGCCAAGCGCCTGGTCGAGCACAAGCGCGACGTGGTGATCCTGCTTGATTCGATCACCCGCCTGGGCCGGGCGTTCAACACCGTCGTGCCCAGCTCGGGCAAGGTGCTGACGGGCGGCGTGGATGCCAATGCGCTGCAACGTCCCAAGCGCTTCTTCGGTGCGGCCCGGAACATCGAAGAGGGCGGCTCGCTGACCATCATCGCCACCGCGCTGATCGACACCGGCTCGCGCATGGACGAGGTGATCTTCGAAGAGTTTAAGGGCACCGGCAACTCCGAGATCGTGCTGGACCGCAAGGTGGCCGACAAGCGCGTCTTCCCGGCGATGGATATCCTCAAATCCGGCACCCGGAAGGAGGAGCTGCTGGTCGATCAGAAGGATCTGCAAAAGACCTATCTGCTGCGCCGCATCCTGAACCCGATGGGCACGACCGATGCGATCGAGTTCCTGATCTCGAAGCTCAAGCAGACCAAGACCAACGGCGAATTCTTCGATTCGATGAACGGCTGAGGCCGGTTTATCATTTTCCCATAAGGGGTTATGGCGGTGGATACGATATTTGCGCAGGCAACCGCCCGCGGCAAAGCGGGCGTGTCCGTCATTCGGGTGTCCGGGCCGCGCGCCTGGGCGGCGGGCCGCGCGCTTGCCGGAAGCCTGCCGCCACCGCGTGTGGCGGGGTTGCGCCGGCTGTCTGCGGGCGGCGAGTTTCTGGATGAGGCGGTGGTGCTGTGCTTCGCGCGCGGGGCAAGCTTTACCGACGAAGAACTGGTCGAATTTCAGGTGCATGGCGCCGTGGCGACCGTTGCCACGATCCTGCGCGCGCTTTCTGTAATGCCCGGCCTGCGCATGGCCGAGCCGGGGGAATTTACGCGCCGCGCGCTTGAAAACGGGCGGCTGGATCTTGCGCAGGTCGAAGGGCTTTCCGATCTGATCGAGGCCGAGACCGAGGCGCAGCGCAAGCAGGCGCTGAAGGTTCTGACCGGCTCGGTCGGAGAGATCGTGGACCGCTGGCGCGCCGATCTGATCCGTGCCGCCGCCCTGATCGAGGCGACGATCGACTTTGCCGATGAGGATGTTCCCGTCGATGTCACGCCCGAAGTCTCGGCCCTGATCGAGGGGGTTGCGCAGGCCGTCGCGCGGGAATTGCACCGCGTGGGTGCGGCCGAACGCATCCGCGAGGGGTTCGAGGTTGCGATCGTCGGGCGTCCGAATGTCGGAAAGTCGACCTTGCTGAATGCGCTGGCCGGGCGCGAGGCGGCCATCACCTCGGAACATGCGGGCACCACGCGCGACGTGATCGAGGTGCGGATGGATATCGGCGGGCTGGCGGTAACGCTGCTGGATACCGCCGGGCTGCGCGACACCGAGGATGCGGTGGAGGCCATCGGGGTGAAGCGCGCGGTGGAGCGTGCAGAGGCCGCCGACCTGCGGGTGTTCCTGGTCGAGGCGGGGGATCTTCCGCTTCTCGATCCGCGCGAAGGCGATCTGGTCGTGCGGGCCAAGGCCGATCTGGGCACGGGCGACGGGCTGGCGGTGTCGGGCAAGACTGGCCGCGGCCTTGATGCGTTGATCCGCGCAATCACAGATATTCTGTCCGCGCGCGCCGCCGGCGCCGGTGTCATGACGCGAGAGCGGCACAGGATTGCGCTGGCTCACGCATTTGAGGCTTTGGAATCGGCGCGTCTTGAGGTATCCGGTGGCCCGGACCGCGCCGAGTTCGCGGCGGAGAATCTGCGCCAGGCCGCGCGGTCGCTGGAATCGCTGGTTGGCCGGGTGGATGTCGAGCATCTCCTGGACGAAATTTTCGCCAGCTTCTGCATCGGCAAGTAAGGAGTGTTTCACGTGAAACATTTTGACGTCATCGTTGTCGGGGGTGGCCATGCGGGCACCGAGGCCGCGCATGCGGCCGCGCGCATGGGTGCGCAGACGGCTTTGGTGACCTTGCGGCGCGATGCGATCGGCGTGATGTCGTGCAACCCGGCGATCGGGGGCCTGGGCAAGGGCCACCTCGTGCGAGAAATCGACGCGCTGGACGGTGTGATGGGGCGTGTCGCGGACCGGGCGGGGATCCAGTTCCGGCTGCTCAATCGTCGCAAGGGCCCTGCCGTTCAGGGGCCGCGAGCTCAGGCGGACCGCAAAATCTATCGTGAAACGATGCTGGCGTTGACCGAGGCGACCGGGAATCTTGAGGTCATCGAGGGCGAAGCCGCCGATTTCCTTCTTGAGGGTAAGGGCATCGTGGGCGTGCGGCTGGCGGACGGGGCCGAGATCCGCGCCTGCGCCGTGGTGCTGACGGCGGGCACCTTCCTGCGCGGCATCATCCATATCGGGGACCGCAAGACCCCCGGCGGCCGGATGGGGGACAAGCCTTCCGTTGCGCTTGCGGAACGGCTTGGCGCACTTGGCCTGCCGCTTGGCCGGTTGAAGACCGGAACCCCGCCGCGGCTGGACGGGCGCACGATTCGCTGGGATCTGCTGGAATCGCAGCCGGGCGACGATGTGCCCGCGATGTTTTCCTTCCTGCACCATGCGCCCTTCGTGCGGCAGGTCTCTTGCGGGATTACCCATACCAACGAAGCCACGCATGAGGTGATTCGAGAGAATCTTGCCCGCTCGGCCATGTATGGCGGCCATATCGAGGGGGTCGGCCCGCGCTATTGCCCCTCGATCGAGGACAAGGTCGTGCGTTTTGCCGACAAGACCGCGCACCAGGTTTTCCTTGAACCGGAAGGGCTTGACGATCACACGGTCTATCCCAACGGGATCTCCACCTCGCTACCCGCCGATGTTCAGGAGCGGTATGTCCGCTCGATTCGCGGGCTGGAAGAGGTGGCGATTCTCCAGCCTGGCTATGCGATCGAGTATGATTTCGTCGACCCGCGCGCCCTGCGCCCGACGCTCGAGCTGCGCGATCAGGCGGGGCTTTATCTTGCCGGGCAGATCAACGGCACCACCGGCTATGAAGAGGCGGCCGCGCAGGGGCTTGTCGCAGGGCTCAATGCGGCGGCGCGGGCGCTGGGGCGCGACCCGGTGATCTTCAGCCGGACGAACAGCTATATTGGCGTGATGATCGACGATCTTGTGGTTCGGGGGGTCAGCGAACCCTACAGGATGTTTACCTCACGCGCCGAGTTCCGCCTTTCGCTGCGTGCGGACAATGCCGACCAGCGGCTGACCGGGCTGGGCCAGGAGATTGGCTGCGTGGGGGCCGCGCGTGCCGAGGCCTTTGCGCGGAAGATGGATGCGCTCGATCGGGGCCGGGCGCTCCTCGAGGCCGAATCACTGACCCCGACCGAGGCGCTGAAGGCCGGGTTCCGGGTGAATCAGGACGGCCAGCGGCGCACGGCCTTCGCGCTTCTGTCCTTTCCGGACGTTTCCTTTGATGCGCTTGCGCAGGCAATGCCGGCCCTGGGCACGATCCCGCCCGAGATTGCCGAGCAACTGGGGCGTGACGCGCTTTACGCCAATTATGTCGTGCGACAAGAGGCCGATGCCGCGGCGATCAAGCGTGACGAAAGCTGGCAGATTCCCGAGGATTTCGATTTCGCCGCACTTCAGGGCCTGTCAAATGAGCTGAAATCCAAGCTCATGCGCGCGCGCCCGCAAACCCTTGGGCAGGCCGGGCGGGTCGATGGCGTGACCCCGGCGGCCCTGACGCTGATCCTTGCCCGGCTGCGGCAACAGGCGCGGGCGAAAACGGCGTGACGGATCAGGATTCCGAGGCCCGGCTTCTTGCGCTTTGCGATGTTTCACGTGAAACAATCGGCCGCCTTCGCACATATGAAGGCCTGCTGAAAAAGTGGAATCCGGCGATCAACCTGGTGTCCCGCCGCACGCTGGATGAGGTCTGGACCCGCCACTTCCTTGATTCCGCGCAACTTTTCGCGCAGGTTGACGATCCGAAGGGGATCTGGGCCGATCTTGGTGCGGGCGGCGGCTTTCCGGGTCTGGTGATTGCCATCCTGGCGCTTGAGAGGGCGCCCGCGCTGCGCGTGGTGCTGGTGGAAAGCGATCAGCGCAAATCGACATTCCTGCGGACCGTCGCAAGAGAGTTGTCTTTGCCCGTTACCGTCCTGACGGGGCGAATCGAGGATATCGCGCCGATCGGGGCACATATCGTCAGCGCCCGCGCCCTTGCGCCGCTGCCGCTGTTGCTGGATTACGGTCAGCGGCACCTGGCGCCGGGTGGAATTGCGCTGTTTCCGAAGGGCGGGACCTGGAAGGGCGAGTTGCACGAGGCGGCGCAGCAGTGGAAATATGAGGTTGAAACCGTGCCCAGCCTGACCGAACCATCTGCCATCCTGTTGAAGTTGAAAGGAATAACGCGTGTCTGATCCGACCCGGCCGCGCGCGCCCAAGATCATTGCGATCGCAAACCAGAAGGGCGGCGTGGGCAAGACCACGACGGCAATCAACCTTGCAGCGGCGCTTGCGGAAAGCGGCCAGAGGGTGCTTCTTGTCGATCTCGATCCGCAGGGCAACGCCTCGACCGGGCTCGGGATCGAACCCGAGGCCCGTGCGCGCACGACCTATGACCTGCTTCTGGACGAGGCGCCGATCGGCGAGGTGATCGCGCGCACGGATGTCGAGGGGCTTTGGATCTGCCCCGCGACCACGGACCTTTCCTCGGCGGATATGGAGTTGGTTTCGACCGAAAAGCGCAGCTTCCTTCTGCATGATGCGCTTCGCCAGACCGGAATCGATGCCTTTGCGCTGGATTATGTGCTGATCGACTGTCCGCCCTCGCTCAGCCTTTTGACGGTGAACGCCATGGTCGCCGCGCATTCGGTCCTGGTTCCGCTTCAGGCCGAATTCTTCGCGCTTGAGGGGCTTTCGCAGCTTTTGCTGACGATCCGCGAAATCCGCCAGACGGCGAACCGCGACCTTCGGATCGAGGGCGTAGTTCTCACGATGTATGACGTGCGCAACAATCTGTCACAACAAGTAGAGG
Organism: Rhodobacter maritimus; assembly: GCF_058747975.1. Lineage (NCBI taxonomy): Bacteria > Pseudomonadati > Pseudomonadota > Alphaproteobacteria > Rhodobacterales > Rhodobacter > Rhodobacter maritimus. The sequence goes on from NZ_CM179095.1 coordinate 3,401,512, forward strand.
CCGATGCCCGCGCGACACTGGGCGAAGTCGTGTTCCGCACGATGATCCCGCGCAATGTGCGCGTGTCCGAGGCGCCCTCTTACGCGTTGCCGGTTCTGAGCTATGATAGCGCCTCGCGCGGGGCGGCGGCCTATCGGGCGCTTGCGAAAGAGCTGCTGACGCGCCACGAATCGATCGGAAGGAAGGGGTGAAGGTATGAGTGACAAGAAGGCCGAACGGCGCGGGCTTGGGCGTGGGCTTTCCGCATTGATGGCGGATGTGAATCTGGCCAGCCCGTCCAGGGAAGAGGCACCGCGCCGCGCCGAAATGCGCATCCCGGTCGAGAATCTGGAGCCGAATCCCGATCAGCCCCGGCGCGATTTTTCGGCCGAGGCGCTGGACGAGCTTGCCGCCTCGATCCGCGAAAAGGGCGTGATCCAGCCGCTGATCGTGCGCCCGCACCCCCGAAAACCCGATCATTATGAGATTGTTGCCGGCGAACGCCGCTGGCGTGCCGCGCAGATGGCGCAGCTGCACGACCTGCCCGTGGTCATCCGAGAGCTTGACGATACCGAAGTTCTGGAAGTCGCCATCATCGAGAATATCCAGCGCGCCGACCTCAACCCCCTGGAAGAGGCGCTTGGATATCGGCAGCTGATGGACCGTTTTGGCCATACCCAGGAAAAAGTGGCCGAGGCCCTGTCGAAAAGCCGCAGCTATATCGCAAACCTTCTGCGCCTGCTGCAACTTCCCGAAGAGGTGCAGGGCTGGCTGCGCGAAGGCAAGCTGTCTGCCGGGCATGCCCGCGCGCTGATCACGACCGAAGATCCGGTGCGCCTTGCGAAAGAGGTCATCGCAAAAGGCCTTTCCGTGCGCCAGACCGAGCGTCTGGCGCAGCAACCGAAGGGCGCGTCCGCCCCAAGGAAAGCCACGCGGGGGCCTGAGAAAGACGCCGATACGCGCGCGCTGGAGCAGGATATCTCCGCAGCACTTGGTATGAAGGTTCTGATCGACCACAAGGGGTTGAGCGGCGGCAGCCTGACTGTCAGCTATGCCGACCTTGATGAGCTGGATCGTATCTGCCAGCTTCTCGGCTCGGGCCGGTAGGATTCAGGTATCGGGGCGGGTCCAGATGAACAGGGCCACCCCCAGAAGCACCACGGCCTGAAGCGCCAGAAGGGCGGGGCGCAGCCCGATTGCGACTGACAGCGCGAAACCCGCAATCATCGACAGGGTGGCGGCCCATTTTGCCGGCCGCGCAATGGCGCGCCGGTCAGACCATTCCTGGATCGCGGGGCCGAAACGTGGATGGGTGATCAGCCAGTGATGCAACCGCTCGGATGATCGCGCGAAGAAATAGGCGGCCAGCAGCATCAGCGGAACGGTGGGCAGAAGCGGGACGAAAGCCCCGATCAGGCCCAGTAAAAACGACACTATTCCAGCCAAAAGCCACAGGATACGCATCAGGGGAAAAGCCTTCTGAGGATTGCATCCAGAACGGCGCGCCCCTCGCGGGTGGCGCGCAGCTGGCCGGGGGAAAGGTCCAGCAGGCCAAGATCGGCCATCTCGTGGATGGCGTCGGCATCAAGCGCCTGCCCGGCAAGGCGGGCATAACGCCCGGTGTCGATTCCTTCGCGCAGCCGCAATCCGAACATCAGGTATTCCAGCGCCTGGTCCTGCGTGGGGACGGGTTCGGCCAGCACCTCACCGCTTCTGTGCGTTTCGACCATTTCAAGCCAGCGAAGCGGAGCCTTTGGGGTATCGGTCGCGGTCTTGATCCCGTTCAGCGTCAGGCGCCCATGCGCGCCCGGCCCGATGCCCGCATAATCGCCATAGCGCCAGTAGATCAGGTTGTGGCGGCTTTCCATGCCGGGGCGGGCGTGGTTTGAAACCTCATAGGCGGGAAGCCCGGCGGCTTCGCAAATATCTTGCGTTATCAGATACATATCTGCCGACAGATCCTCTGATGGCAGCCCGCGCAACTTGCCTGCCGCGTGGCGCGCGCCAAAGGCGGTGCCGTCCTCGATCGTCAGTTGGTAGAGCGAGAAATGATCGACGGCCATATGCAGGGCCCGCGTCAACTCGGCCCGCCATTCGGCCAGCGTCTGCCCCTGGCGGGCATAGATCAGATCGAAGCTGACCCGCTCGAACGTATCGCGGGCAATGCCGAAGGCGCGCTCGGCCTCGGCCACGGAGTGCAGCCGCCCAAGCCGGCGCAGGTCATCATCGTTCAGCGCCTGAATGCCCATGGACAGACGGTTCACCCCGGCATCCGCATAGCCGCGGAACCGCCCCGCCTCGGCCGAGGTTGGGTTGGCCTCCAGCGTGATTTCAAGGTCATTGGCGGTGGGCCAGGTTGCGCGGATCCGATCCAGAAGCGATGCGACAAGCTCGGCGGGCATCAACGAGGGCGTGCCGCCGCCGAAGAAAACCGTGTTCAGGACCCGCCCTTTTGTCAGCTCGCCGATCCTGTCGATCTCGCTCAGATAGGCTCTGTTCCAGCGGTTTATGTCGATTTCCGCGGCCACATGGCTGTTGAAATCACAATAGGGGCACTTGGCGGCGCAGAAGGGCCAGTGCAGGTAAAGCCCGAAGCCGCCATGGCGCCAATCCTCCATCATGGGTGGAAGGCCGTGACTTCGATCTCGATCTTCATCTCGGGCCGGATCAGCCCGGCGATCACCATCGTCGCGGCGGGGCGGATCTCGGACAATGCCGCGCCAAGGGCGGGCGTGACGGCATCGACAAGCGCCGCATCGGTCAGCGTGTATTGCACGCGCACGATGTCCTCCATGGCAAAGCCGCCCTCGTGCAGAACGCCGGCGATCGTGGCAAAGCAGTTGCGCGCCTGATCGGCCACATCCTCGGGAATTTCCATCGTGGCGTAGTCATAGCCCGTCACGCCGGAGACGAAGCACCACGGGCCTTTCACCACGGCGCGGCTGTAGCCCATGGTCCGCTCGAACGGGGAGCCTGTGGTGATGCGCTGCATGTTAACCTCCGAAACAGGCGACAAGTTTGCCGAAAGCATCGGCGCGATGGCTGATGCGGTTCTTCTGGGTGGGGTCCATTTCGGCGAAGGTCTGGGCATGGCCCGCGGGCTGGAACATCGGGTCATAGCCATGGCCCTGCGCCCCGCGCATCGGCCAGACCAGTTCGCCCTCGACCTTGCCCTCGAACACCTCGTCATGCCCGTCCGGCCAGGCCAGGACCAGGGTCGAGCGGAAGCGTGCCCTGCGCGGAAGCGGGGCGGATCGTGCCTCGCATTCGGCCCAGGTGCGGGTCATGGCCTGCGTGAAATCGCGGCCCTGCGGGGTTTCGGCCCAGTCGGCGGTATAGACGCCGGGCGCGCCGTCCAGCGCATCGACCTCGATACCGGAATCGTCGGCAAGCGCGGGCAGGCCGGTGGCCTTTGCGGCGGCATGGGCCTTGATGCGGGCATTGCCGATGAAGGTGGTCTCGGTTTCGGCCGGTTCGGGCAGGTTCATCGCGGCAGCGCCGACGCATTCGATACCGAACGGCGCCAGAAGGGCCGCCATCTCTTCCAGCTTGCCACGGTTATGCGTGGCCACCAGCAGGCGCTTGCCGTCGAACATCCTCATGCGGTGGCTGCCTTTTGCGCGGCGACAAGTTCTGCGATCCCGGCCTCGGCCAGATCGAGCAGCGTGTTCATCTGATCGCGCGAGAAAGTGGCCCCTTCGGCCGACATCTGCACCTCGATCAGCTTGCCCGAGCCGGTCAGGATGAAGTTGCCGTCGGTGCCGGCCTCGCTGTCCTCGGCATAGTCCAGATCGCAGACCGGCTGGCCGGCATAGATCCCGCAGCTGACCGCCGCGACATGATCGACCAGCGGGTCCGAGGTAACGAGGCCCGCCTTGAGAAGCCTGTTCACCGCAAGGCGCAGCGCGACCCAGCCGCCCGTGATCGAGGCGCAGCGCGTGCCGCCATCGGCCTGGATCACGTCGCAATCCACGACGATCTGCCGCTCGCCCAGGGCCACGCGGTCGACGCCGGCGCGCAGCGCGCGCCCGATCAGGCGCTGGATTTCCTGGGTGCGGCCCGATTGCTTGCCTGCCGCGGCCTCGCGCCGGTTGCGGGTGTTGGTGGCGCGCGGCAGCATGCCGTATTCCGCCGTGACCCAGCCCAGACCCGAGCCCTTGAGGAAGGACGGGGCCTTGTCCTCGATCGTGGCGGTGCACAGCACATGCGTATCGCCCATCCTGATCAGGCACGAGCCCTCGGCATGTTTCGTCACGCCCGTTTCAATTGAAATCGCGCGCATTTCGCTTAAGTTCCGGCCAGAGGGGCGCATGTCGTGTCCTTTCTTGGATATGGGGCCAATTACAAGGCGCCGTGCGCGCGATGCAACCCCGATTGACGCCCGAGGCGGGCGCGCCTTATCTGGATCGCGCCAAGGTGAACTGCGGATGACCGACGGATCGAATATCTATGCTGAGCTGAACGAACGCTCGCGCGAGGTTTTTCGCCGGGTGGTCGAGGGCTATCTGGAGACCGGGGATCCGGTCGGCTCGCGCACGCTGACCCGGCAGATGAGCGAGAAGCTGTCCGCCGCCACGGTGCGCAACGTGATGCAGGATCTGGAATATCTGGGCCTGCTGGACAGCCCGCATATCTCGGCCGGGCGGGTGCCCACGCAGCGCGGGCTGCGCATGTTCGTCGACGGGCTGATGGAGATCAGCCAGCTGACGCCCGACGACCGCGAAAAGATCGACGCGACGATGGGCGGGAACGATCCCGATGTGGGCTCGTTGTTGGACCGGGTGGGCAGCGCGCTTTCGGGGATCACGCAGGGCGCCTCGCTTGTGCTGACGCCCAAGCACGAGGCGCCGATCCGGCATATCGAGTTTGTCAGCCTGGGCCATGACCGCGCGCTTGTGGTGCTGGTCTTTGCCGACGGGCAGGTGGAGAACCGCGTGTTCGTGCCGCCGCCCGGCCAGACGCCCTCGTCGATGCGCGAGGCCGCGAATTTCCTCAATGCCATTGCCGAGGGGCGCACGCTTTCCGATCTGCGCCGCCAGATCGGCACGGAAATCGCCGCGCGCCGCCAGGAACTGGACAGCCTGGCGCGCGATCTGGTCGAAAGCGGCATGGCGCAATGGGAAAACGAGGGCGAGCATACCGAGCGGCTGATCGTGCGCGGACGTGCCAACCTGATCGGCGGGGAAGAGGATCTGGACCGGATTCGCAGCCTGTTCAACGATCTGGAGCGCAAGCGCGACATCGCCTCGTTCCTGCAACTGGCCGAGGATGGCGAGGGGGTGCGCATTTTTATCGGCTCGGAGAACAAGCTTTTCTCACTTTCGGGTTCCTCTCTGGTCGTCTCTCCCTATATGAACTCTGACCGGAAGATCATCGGTGCGGTCGGTGTGATCGGGCCCACGCGGCTCAATTACGGGCGCATCGTTCCGATCGTGGATTATACAGCGCAGCTGGTCGGACGGATGCTGTCCGGCCGCGGCAAGGGATGAGACGCATGAGTGAGATGAAGAAAGACGAAATCGCCGAGGATCAGGCGCAGATCGACGAGGAATTCGAGGATGTACTGACCGAAAGCGTGGATGAGGTGGCCGCACTTCGCGCCGAGCGCGACGAGCTGCGCGACCGTTTCATGCGTGCCCTGGCCGATGCCGAGAACATCCGCAAACGCGGCGAACGCGACCGGCGCGAGGCCGAGCAATATGGCGGGTCGAAGCTCGCGCGCGATCTTTTGCCGGTTTACGATGCGTTGCGGCGCGCGCTGGATGCGGCGGGCGAGGAACAGCGCAGCATGGCGGGCGGGTTGATCGAGGGGGTCGAGCTGACGCTGCGCGAGTTGCTTAACGTCTTTGGTCGCCACGGGATCGAGGCGATTGCCCCGGCGGTGGGTGACAGGTTTGATCCGCAGCATCACGAAGCGATGTTCGAGGCGCCGGTGCCGGGCACGGTGGCGGGCGATATCATCCAGGTGATGGATGAGGGGTTCATGCTGCATGAGCGGCTGTTGCGGCCTGCGAAGGTTGGCGTTTCGTCCACGCCGAAAGGCTGATCCCGAGGCCGGGGGGCCGTCTGCCCCCCGGACCCCCCGAGGATATTTGCGCGAAGATGAAGGGGATCAGTCCTTCAGCAGCGCGCGCAGTTCGTAAAGCGCGCCGAGCGCATCGCGGGGGGTCATCTCGTCGGGGTGCATGTCGCGCAGGCGGGTTTCAAGTTCGGAAATGGCCGGTTTCGCGGGGGCCGGTTGCGGCGCGGGCGAGACGGCGAAAAGCGGCAGGTCGTCGATCATCGCGCGGGTTTTCGCGCCGCCTTCGCGTTCGCCCTTTTCGAGCGCGTCCAGAACGATGCGGGCCCGGGCCACCACGGTCTCGGGCAAGCCTGCGAGGCGGGCGACCTGCACGCCGTAGGAGCGGTCGGCCGCGCCCTTGCGGACCTCGTGCAGGAAGATGACCTCTCCTTCCCATTCCTTGACGGTCACGGTGGCGTTGTCGACGCCGTCGAGCTTGGCCGAAAGCGCCGTCATTTCGTGGTAATGCGTGGCGAAAAGCGCGCGGCAGCGGTTGGCGCCGTGCAGGTGCTCCATCACCGCCCATGCGATGGACAGCCCGTCATAGGTGGCGGTGCCGCGGCCGATCTCGTCCAGGATGACGAGGGCGCGATCGTCGGCCTGGTTGAGGATCGCGGCGGTTTCGACCATCTCGACCATGAAGGTCGAGCGGCCGCGGGCCAGGTCATCGGCGGCGCCGACGCGGCTGAACAGTTGGCTGACAAGGCCGATATGCGCGCGGCGGGCGGGAACGAAGCTGCCGGCCTGTGCCAGAAGGGCGATGATGGCGTTCTGGCGCAGGAAGGTCGATTTGCCCGCCATGTTGGGGCCGGTCAGCAACCAGATCGCCGGGGTTCCGCCGCCGGTCAGGGCGCAGTCGTTGGCGATGAAGGGCTCGCCCGTGCGTTTGAGCGCGTGTTCCACGACAGGGTGGCGGCCGGCCTCGATTTCGAAGGCGCGGGTGTCGTCGATCTGCGGCTCGACCCAGTTCTCGGCGCTGGCGATGGATGCGAACGCGGCCGCAAGGTCGATTTCGGCAAGGGCGCGCGAGGCTTCGGAGATGGGCCCCGCCTGATCGAGGATTGCCTGTTTCAGGCTGTCATAGAGCCGCTTTTCGATTTCGAGCGCGTGGTTTCCGGCGTTCAGGATGCGGGTTTCCAGCTCGCTCAGTTCGACGGTGGTGAAGCGCACCTGATTGGCGGTGGTCTGGCGGTGGATGAAGGTTTCGCTGAGCGGCGGGGCGAGCATCTTTTCGGCATGGGTGGCGGTGGTTTCGATGAAATAGCCCAGCACGTTGTTGTGCTTGATCTTGAGCGCCTGGATGCCGGTGCGGGTGACGTAGTCGCCCTGCATCCGTGCGATCACGCCGCGGCCTTCGTCGCGTAGCGCGCGGGTTTCGTCCAGCTCTCCGTCATGACCGGGGGCGATGAAGCTGCCGTCGCGGGCCAGAAGCGGCGGTTCGGCCACGAGCGCATCCTGAAGCAGGGTGACAAGCACCTGATGGCCTTGAAGCGCGCGGGCGGCATCCTTGAGGCGGGCGGGGGCCTCGGATCCGGCCAGCCGATCCGCGATATGCCCGGCCTGTTCCAGCGCGTTGCGGATCGCGGCCATGTCGCGTGGGCCGCCGCGGTCCAGCGCAAGGCGCGAGAGCGCGCGATCCAGGTCGGGGCAGCGCTGCAGGTCGCTGCGCAGATCTTCCTGAAGGCGGCTCTGTTCTTGCAGGAAACGCACGGATTCAAGCCTGTCGCGGATTTCTGCCAGATCGCGCGAGGGGGCCGAGATCCGCCGTTCCAGAAGCCGCGCGCCGGCGGCTGTCACCGTGCGGTCGATCACCGAAAGAAGCGAGCCTTCGCGCCCGCCCGAAAGCGCCTGCGTCAGTTCCAGGTTGCGGCGGGTTGCGGCGTCGATCTGCATCGTGCCGCCGGGCGCTTCGCGGATCGGCGCGCGCACAAGGGGCAGCTTGCCGCGCTGCGTCATCTCAAGGTAATCGGCGATCGCGCCCATGGCCGAAAGCTCGGCCCGCGAGAAGGCGCCATAGGCATCGAGCGTGCCGGTCTTGAACAGCGCGCACAGCCGCTTTTCCGCGCCCTGGCTGTCGAAACTCGAGCGGGCAAGCGGGGTCAGCGACAGCGCGAAATCGGCGGTGACGGGGCCAAGCGCCTGTTCGTGGCCCTCGCTGACCAGCAATTCGCGCGGGGCAAGGCGCGCAAGTTCCGGCGCAAGGCGGATCATCGGGCAGGCCATCACCCGCAGCTCTCCGGTCGAGATGTCCACCCAGGCCAGCGCGCCTTCGTCGCGCACCCCGGCCCAGGCGGCAAGGTAGTTGTGGCGCCGCGCCTCCAGCAGGCTTTCCTCGGTCAGCGTGCCGGGGGTGACCAGCCGCACCACATCGCGCCGCACCACGGATTTGGCACCGCGCTTCTTCGCCTCGGCAGGATCTTCAAGCTGCTCGGCGATCGCCACGCGAAAGCCCTTGCGGATCAGCGACAGAAGATAGCCCTCGGCCGCGTGGACGGGAACGCCGCACATCGGGATGTCTTCGCCCATATGTTGGCCGCGCTTTGTCAGCGCGATATCGAGCGCGGCCGCCGCGGCCACGGCATCGTCGAAGAACATCTCGTAGAAATCGCCCATCCGGTAGAACAGGAGCGCGCCGGGATTGGCCTCTCGGATCGCCAGATATTGCGCCATCATCGGTGTGACGGTCTGCTCGGCCATGATTTCCCCCAAGTCTTTGCGCGACCCTACAAAAGCCCCTGTCCGGGTGCAAATCCATTGAGCGGCTAGACGCCGGGCGCTATGAGGGGCGGGCCTGCAGGAGGAGCCCGCACCCGATGACCAACAAGAACCGCATCACGCCCGAAGAAGCGCTGGCCTATCACCTCGATCCGCATCCGGGGAAATACGAGATCACGGCAAGCAAGCCGATGACCACGCAGCGCGACCTGTCGCTGGCCTACAGCCCCGGCGTCGCGGTTCCGGTCGAGGCGATCGCGGAAAACCCCGAGACCGCCTATGACTATACCGTCAAGGGCAACATGGTTGCGGTCATCTCGAACGGGACGGCGATCCTGGGGCTGGGCAATCTGGGGGCGCTGGCCTCCAAGCCGGTGATGGAGGGCAAGGCGGTCCTGTTCAAGCGCTTTGCCGACGTGAACGCCATCGACATCGAGCTGGACACCGAAGACCCCGACGAGATCATCCAGGCCGTGCGCCTGATGGGCCCCACCTTCGGCGGCATCAACCTCGAGGATATCAAGGCGCCCGAATGCTTCATCATCGAGCAGCGGCTGAAAGAGATGATGGACATTCCGGTGTTCCACGACGACCAGCACGGCACCGCCGTGATCTGCGCCGCGGGCCTGATCAACGCGCTGGAGCTTTCGGGCAAGAAGATCGAGGATTGCAGGATCGTGCTGAACGGCGCCGGTGCGGCCGGGATCGCCTGCCTCGAACTGGTCAAGGCGATGGGCGCGCGGCATGACAACTGCATCATGTGCGACACCAAGGGCGTGATCTGGCAGGGCCGGACCGAGGGCATGAACCAGTGGAAATCGGCCCATGCCGCCCGGACCGGGGCCCGCACGCTGGAAGAGGCGATGGTGGGGGCGGACGTGTTCCTTGGCGTCTCGGCCAAGGGGGCGGTCACGCCCGAGATGGTGGCAAGCATGGCCGACAATCCGGTGATCTTCGCCATGGCCAACCCGGACCCCGAGATCACCCCGGAAGAGGCCCATGCCGTACGCCAGGATGCCATCGTGGCCACCGGGAGGTCGGACTATCCCAACCAGGTCAACAACGTTCTGGGCTTTCCCTACCTGTTCCGCGGCGCGCTCGACATCAACGCCCGCGCGATCAACGACGAGATGAAGATCGCCTGTGCGCGCGCCCTTGCAGCCCTTGCGCGCGAGGATGTGCCCGACGAGGTGGCGATGGCCTATGGCCGCAAGCTGGCCTTCGGGCGCGATTACATCATCCCCACGCCGTTCGATCCGCGCCTGATCCACGTCATCCCGCCCGCCGTGGCCAGGGCCGGGATGGATACCGGCGTGGCGCGCCGCCCGATCATCGACATGGCGGCCTATGAGCATAACCTGAAGGCGCGGATGGACCCGACGGCCTCGATCCTGCAAGGCATCCACGCCCGCGCGCGCCAGGCGCAGGCCACGATGATCTTCGCCGAGGGCGACGATCCGCGCGTGCTGCGTGCGGCCGTCGCCTATCAGCGCGGCGGGCTTGGGCGCGCCGTCGTGGTGGGGCGCGAGACGGATGTGCGCGAAAAGCTTGAATCCGCCGGTCTTGCCGATGCCTATCGGGAGCTGGGCGTGGTCAATGCCGGCAGTTCGCGCCATATCGAGACCTACAAGGAGTTTCTCTATTCCCGCCTGCAACGGCAGGGCGTCGACCGGATGGAGGCGCACAAGCTGGCCACCCGCGACCGTCACGTCTTTGCGGCGCTCATGCTGGCGCATGGCCATGGCGACGGGCTGGTGACGGGGGTGACGCGCAAGTCGGCGCATGTGATGGACCTGATCAACAAGGTCTTCGATGCGCGCGCGACCGACGGCGCCGTGGGGATCACCGCGATCCTGCACAAGGGCCGGATCGTGCTGATGGGCGACACGCTGGTGCATGAATGGCCCGACGAGAACGACCTGGCCGATATCGCCACGCGCGGCGCGCATGTCGCACGCGGGTTGGGGCTGGACCCGCGGGTGGCGTTCCTGTCCTTCTCGACCTTCGGCTATCCGGTGTCCGAGCGTGCCACCAAGATGCTGACCGCGCCCAGGGTGCTGGATGCGCGCGGTGTCGATTTCGAGTATGACGGCGAAATGACCGTGGATGTGGCGCTCAATGCCGAGCAGATGGCCAACTATCCCTTCTGCCGCCTGTCCGGCCCGGCCAACGTGCTTGTGGTTCCGGCGCGGCACTCGGCCTCGATCTCGATCAAGCTGATGCAGGAAATGGCGGGCGCCACGGTGATCGGCCCGATCCTGACCGGGGTCTCGGCGCCGATCCAGATCTGTAGTTCGATGTCGACGGTGAACGACATCATCAACATGGCGGCGATTGCCGCCTGCCGGCTGGGGCAGGTGAAATAGCCCCGGCCACCGGGGCGCAGCGCGGGGGGACGAGATGACGATCTTTAATCTGGGGTCGATCAATATCGACCATTTCTACAGGCTTCCGCATCTGCCGCTGCCGGGTGAAACGCTGGCCGCGCTGTCCTATCGGCGCGGGTTGGGCGGCAAGGGCGCGAACCAGTCCGTGGCCGCCGCGCGTGCGGGTGCCGATCTGCGCCATATCGGTGCGGTCGGGGCCGACGGGCGCTGGATGGTCGCGCGGCTGGGTGAGCTGGGCGTCGATTGCACCCATGTGGCCGAGGTCGCCGAGGCTTCGGGCCATGCGATCATCAATATCGATGAGGCTGGCGAAAATGCGATCGTGCTGTATCCCGGCGCCAATCGTGCGATCCCGGCCGCGGCCGTGCAGAAGGCACTGGGCCAAGCCGGGCCGGGCGATTGGCTGATCTTGCAGAACGAGACCACGCTTCAGGCGGAAGCGGCCCGTTTTGCGCGGGAACAGGGTCTTTTCGTGGCCTATTCCGCGGCACCCTTCGATGCCGGGGCGGTGCGCGCCGTCCTGCCCCATGTCACTCATCTTCTGGTGAATGAGGTAGAGGCCGCGCAGCTTTGCGCGGCGCTGGAAACCGGGCTGCCGGATCTGCCCGTGCCCTATCTGGTGATGACGCTGGGCGCGCGCGGGGCCGTCTGGCAGGACCGGGCCGCAGGCACGCGGATCGAGGTTCCGGCCCTGCCCGTCACCCCCGTCGACACGACGGCGGCGGGCGACACATTCGCGGGTTACCTGATTGCGGCGTTGGCCGAAGGCATGCCGGCAGACGGGGCTATGCACCTTGCAGCCGCCGCCGCCGCGTTGAAGGTGACGCGGCCGGGCACGGCGGATGCGATTCCGGCGCGGGCCGAGGTTGCGGCCTTCATGGCCGCTCAACCCAGCGCGTAGCCGGTTCCGCGCACCGTGCGCACCGGATCGGAGCCGCCATGCGCCATCAGTGCCTTGCGCAGCCGGCCGACATGCACGTCGATCGTGCGGGTATCGACATAGATGTCGCGCCCCCAGACCCGATCCAGAAGCTGATCGCGCGTCCAGACCCGGCCGGGCTTTTCCATCAGCGTCGAAAGCAGGCGAAACTCGGTCGGGCCGAGTTTCAGGGGCTGGCCGTCGCGGAACACGCGGTGCTCGCCCGCATCCAGGACGATATCCTCGTATTGCAGCCGCTCTCCCATCGTGGCGGGGCGGGTGCGGCGCAACTGCGTGCGCAGGCGCGCCATCAGCTCGACCACGGAATAGGGCTTGACCACATAATCGTCGGCCCCGGTTTCCAGCCCGCGTACGCGGTCGGTTTCCTCGGAGCGGGCCGAAAGCATGATGATCGGGATCGGCCGGGTTTCGGGATTGGCCTTCACCCTTCGGCAGATCTCGATCCCCGAGACATTGGGCAGCATCCAGTCCAGAACGATCAGATCCGGCTTTTCCTCTTTCACCATCAGCAGGGCCTCGTCTCCATTGATCGCCATGGCGACGCGGAAGCCCTCGGCCTCGAGATTGTAGCGCAGAACCTCGCGCTGGGCGGACTCGTCCTCGACAACCAGAACGCAAGGCTGTTGGGCGGGGGTCATGTCTTAGTCCTCGGCCGTCGTGAAAGCGGTGACGCTTTCGGTTTTCGGGCGCGCCTCGTCGGGGGTTTCGCCGGTGACAAGGTAGATGACCTGCTCGGCGATCGAGGTGGCGTGGTCGCCCATCCGTTCGACGTTCTTGGCGATGAAATGCAGATGCATGCAGGCGGTGATGTTGCGCGGGTCTTCCAGCATGTAGGTCAGGAATTCGCGGAACAGTGCGTTATACATCTGGTCCACCTCGATGTCGCGGGCGCGCACATCGGCGGCAAGCTTTGCATCGCGCTGGATATAGCTGTCGATCGCATCGTTCAGCATCGTCTCGACCGTGCGCGACATGCGCCGGATCGCGCCGGCGGATTCGTTGATCGCGGGCATGGTCATCAGGACGTGGCTGCGCTTGGCGATGTTCTTGGCGTAATCGCCCACCCGCTCAAGGCTGGCCGAGATCTTTATGACCGAAAGCGCGACGCGCAGGTCGCTTGCGGCGGGCGCGCGCAGCGCGATCAGGCGCGCGGCCTCATGGTTGATTTGTTCCTCCAGCGCGTCGACGGCCTTGTCGCGCTTGCGCACGTCATTGGCCAGTTCCTCGTCGCGCATCTCAAGTGCGGTGGTGGCATCGTGGATCGCGGCTTCGACCATGCCGCCCATCTTCACGACCATTGCCTGAACCGTCTCGAGATCGCGGTCGAAGGCGGAAAGGATATGCTGGTTGCTCACGATATCGTCCTTTCTCAGCCGATGCGGCCGGTGATGTAGCTTTCGGTGCGCGGGTCCGAGGGGTTGGTGAAGATCTGCCCCGTCTCGCCGTATTCCACCAGGCTGCCAAGGTGGAAGAAGGCGGTGCGCTGGCTGACCCGTGCGGCCTGTTGCATCGAATGGGTGACGATCACCACAGAGAAGTTGGCCCGCAGCTCGTCGATCAGTTCCTCGACCTGCGCGGTTGCGATCGGGTCGAGGGCCGAGCACGGCTCGTCCATCAGAAGAACCTCGGGCGAGGTGGCGATGGCGCGCGCGATGCACAGGCGCTGCTGCTGGCCACCCGAAAGCCCGGTGCCGGGCGCATCCAGCCGATCCTTGACCTCGTTCCACAGCGCGGCCTTGCGCAGTGAATCCTCCACGATCCCCTCAAGCTCGCTGCGCGAGCGGGTCAGGCCGTGGATCTTGGGGCCGTAGGCCACGTTGTCGAAGATGGATTTCGGGAAGGGGTTGGGTTTCTGGAACACCATGCCCACCTTGGCGCGCAGCTGCACCGGGTCGACCTTGCGGTCGTAGATGTCCTCGCCGTCCAGCAGGATCTTGCCGCCGACCCGGCAGATGTCGATCGTGTCGTTCATCCGGTTCAGACAGCGCAGGAAGGTGGACTTGCCGCAGCCAGAGGGGCCGATGAAGGCGGTGACGGTCTTGCCGAGGATGTCGACGTCCACGTCCCTTAGGGCATGCGACGCGCCGTAATGGACCTGAACGCCTCGTGCCTCGATCTTGATATCGCTGGCTTTCACGGCTCTCTCCGTCAATCTCATGTCGTTCATTATCCGGGTTCCTTACCAGCGACGCTCGAAGCGGCGGCGCAGAATGATGGCCAGAAGGTTCATCGCCAGCAGGAACACCATCAGCACGATGATGGCCCCTGAGGCGCGTTCGATAAAGGCCGGATCGGCCCTTTGCGTGAAGTTGTAGACCTGCACCGGAAGCGCCGCGGCCGGGTCGCCGAAGCCTTCGGGCGGGGCGGCGGGGTATTCGCGCACGAAGGCCACCATCCCGATCAGCAGAAGCGGCGCGGTTTCGCCAAGCGCCTGGGCCAGCCCGATGATCGTGCCGGTCAGGATGCCGGGCATCGCCAGCGGCAGCACATGGTGGAACACCGTCTGCATCTTCGACGCCCCGATCCCGAGTGCCGCGTCCTTGATCGAGGGCGGCACTGCCTTCAGCGCGGCGCGGGTGGCGATGATGATGGTGGGCAGCGTCATCAGCGTCAGCACAAGCCCGCCCACCAGCGGCGAGGATTGCGGCAGGCCCGCGAAGTTGATGAAGACCGCAAGCCCCAGGATCCCGAACACGATCGAGGGCACCGCGGCAAGGTTGGCGATGTTCACCTCGATCAGGTCGGTCCATTTGTTCCTGGGCGCGAATTCCTCAAGGTAGATCGAGGTGGCCACCCCCAGCGGCAGCGCAAGCGCCAGAACGATCAGCATCATGTAGGCCGACCCCAGGATGGCGACGCCAAGGCCGGCGGCCTCGGGGCGCAGTTCCGAGGCGTCGGGGCCGAAGATGAAGCCGGGGTTGAAGGACAGCTCCATGATCCCCGCCGCGCGCAGCGTATCGGCCAGGCGCAGTTGTTCGGGGGTGACGTTGCTGTCCAGCTCGGCGCTTTGCAGGCTGACGCGGCCCTTGAAATAGCCGTCGATCCGGCCGTTCGCATAGGCCTTGAAACGGATCGTCTGGCCCACGAGGTCGGGATCGGCCAGCACCCTGTCGCGTAGCTGGGCCGGCGCCTCTTTCGAGATCAGGGCGCCCACGTCCTTCGCGCTCATCCCCTCGACGGCAAAGCCCTTTTCGGCCAGCTCGGCATTGAGGCTGGTCTGCAAAAGCTTGCCATAGCCGATCGTGGTGACCTTTTTCATCACCTCGGGGTCGCGCGTGCCGGATTTGTCCAGAACACCTTCGTCCAGCATCACATCCATCACCACGAAGGTCTGGCGGAATGCGCCCACGCCCTGCGCCAGAACCGAACTGAGCAGCACCACCAGCGCCAGCACACCGAACCCGACAGCGGCAAGGCCATACAGGCGAAAGCGTTTCTCGGCCGCGTTGCGCCGCTTCGTGCGGGTATCGAGCCTATAGAGAGAGCGATGGGTCGGGGCGGCTTGCGCGGTCATTCGTATTGCTCCCGGTATTTGCGCACGATGTAGAGCGCGAGGATGTTCAGCCCGAGCGTGAAGACAAAGAGCGTCAGGCCAAGCGCGAAGGCCACAAGCGTTTCGGGGCTGGCGAATTCGGTATCGCCGGTCAGCTGGCTGACGATCTTGACGGTGACGGTGGTCATCGCCTCGAACGGATTGAGGTCCATCTTGGCAGCGGCCCCCGCGCCCATGACGACGATCATCGTCTCTCCAATCGCGCGCGAGGCGGCCAGCAGGACCGCGCCGACGATGCCGGGCAGGGCCGCGGGCAGGATCACCTGCCGGACGGTTTCCGATTGTGTCGCGCCCAGCCCGTAAGAGCCGTCGCGCATGGCCTGCGGCACCGCATTGATGATGTCATCGGACAGTGACGAGACGAAGGGGATCAGCATGATGCCCATCACCAGTCCCGCCGTCATCACCGAGGACGAGGACGAGCCGAGCCCGAGCGGCTGCGCAAGGTAATCGCGCAGCATCGGCCCCACGGTGATCAGCGCGAAAAGGCCGTAGACGATGGTGGGAATGCCCGCGAGGATCTCGAGCAGCGGCTTGGCGGTGGCGCGGGTCTTCCTGCCGGCATATTCGGCCAGGTAGATCGCCGCGAAAATCCCCACCGGCACCGCGACCAGAAGCGCGATGAAGGATACATAGAGCGTGCCCCACAGAAGCGGCCAGATGCCAAGGTCCGACCCGCCGCGGAACTGCGGATTCCATGTCAGGCTGAGGAAGAACTCGCGCGCGGGATAGAGGCGGAAGAAATGCGTGGTCTCGAAGACCAGCGACAGCACGATCCCCAGCGTGGTCAGGATGGCCACCGAAGAGGCGCCGATCAGCAGGGCCTTGATGAAACGCTCGACCACGTTGCGGGCGCGGAAGGCGGGGGTGATGCGCGAAAATGCATAGGCAAAGCCCGCGCCCGACAGGGCGATCACCGCGACCGTCATCGCCAGCCGCCCCTTGGCGGCGCGGGCGCGATAGTCGGTGGCGGCGTCGAAGATGGCGGGTTTCACATCGTTGCCAAGGGCGATGCCGGCCTCGGCCAGGCGGCTGCGCAGCGTCGCGGGATCGAGGCTTGCGGTATCGGGCGCGCCGCGCGCGGCAAGAACGTCCAGACCGTCCGCGATGCGGCGCACATCGCTCATCACAAGGCTTTGCGACGATCCTTGCGGAATATCGGCCGGGGCGATCGTCGCGCCCACGCGCATGTCGATCAACAGGGGTTGAAGCACCAGCCAGCCCGCAAGAAACACAAGCGCCGGAACGGCGGCGAAAAGGGCGACCGACTGGCCGTAATATCCGGGCAGGGAATGCAGGGAACGGCTGTCACCTGACGCGGCGGACAGCGCCCTTTTGCGGCCGATCACGAAACCGGCAGCCGCAATCGCAAGGACGAGCAGGGCAAGAAGGCCAGGGGTCATTGGGAAATCCGCTTTTGCAAGAGGAACGGGTGGCACCTTTCCGACGCCACCCGCTTTGTCAGATCAGTTCAGCATGCCCATCGGGGTTTCGCTGGCGACCATCTCTTGCGTCTTGGCCAGCTCCGGGTCGGACACGAGGCCGTATTCAGCCAGCGGGCCATCGGGGCCGGCCATATCGTCCGAGACGAAGAACTCGATATACTCCTTCAGGCCCGGAATGACGCCCAGATGCGCGTTCTTGACGTAGAAGAAAAGCGGGCGCGACACCGGGTATTCGCCCGAGGCGATCGAGTCGACCGACGGCACCACGCCCGACATCGTGGCGACGCGCAGCTTGTCGGTGTTGTTCTGGTAGAAAGACAGGCCGAACACGCCGATGGCGTTTTTGTTCGCGGCGATGCGCGACAGGGTTTCGGTATAATCGCCGTCGATATCGACCGAGATGCCGTCGGTGCGCAGGCTCATGCACATTTCTTCGGCCTTGTCTTCGTCACCGCCATTGGCCGCGGCGAAAACTTCCATTGCACCGGTTTCCTCGCAGCCTTTCAGGATCACCTTCTCGTCAAAGACTTCGCGGGTGCCGTGCTTGGTGCCGGGGATGAAGGCCAGCAGGTCCTGCGCGGGCAGATCGGGGTTCACGTCGGCCCAGGTCTTGTTCGTGTTGGCGGTGACTGCGCCGTCCTTCACGATGTCCTTGGCAAGGGCGTTGAACCAGTCGGCCGGGGTGAAGGCGAATTCCGCGCCTCCGATATCCGAGGCGAAGACGATCCCGTCATAGCCGATGCGCACTTCCATGATCTCGGTCACGCCGTTCGAGGCGCACAGGTCGATGTCGGATTGCTTGATGCGCGAGGAAGAGTTGGCGATGTCGATCGTATTTTCGCCCACGCCTTCGCAAAGCTTCTTGCGGCCGGCGCCCGAACCGCCCGATTCGACCACCGGGGTCGGGAAATCGAAGTTCTCACCGAAGGCTTCGGCAACGATCATGGCATAGGGCAGCACGGTCGAGGAGCCGGCGGTCTGGATATTGTCGCGGGCGAAGGCGCCCGATGCCGATGCGGCAAGGATAGCCAAGGCGGAAACGGTGCATTTTGCGGTTTTCATGGATCACTCCTGAACATCTGGTGCGGGCCGTTGGTGGCCTCGAGGGCGGTCCTAAGCGGTTCGCATGACGCTTATGCAAATGTTGTGTGACATCTGCATGACAGGATGTTCAGGGGTCGGAAATCCGCTGCGGGGTCAGCCTGCGGCGTGGGTGGCCGCGCGGCGAAGCGCCGCGGCGATCAGCGCGGGCACGCCGGGATGCTCGCCGACGGGCGGCAGGCAGGGGCCCTCGAATCCGGCCGCACGCAGGGCCTGCGGCACGTCGTCGGCCACATGGCCGGCATGCAGCGCGAAGAAGGGCAGGCAGACGCCGCGCCCGATTTCCCGCGCGGTATCGGCCAGAAAGGGGGGCTCTTCGATCAGGCCGACGGCGATGCGGCCGAACCCGGTCAGCCGGGTCAGGTTTTCGGCCATGGCATAGCTTGAGTCCTTCGACCGCCGCGCGGTCCTCGATCCATGTGCCGCAAGCAAAAGCCCCGATTCTGCGGGTTCCAGCCCCGCGTCAAGCGCGGCCTTGGTGGTCGCCTCCGCGATCAGCCGGGGCAGCTCCGGCTCAAGGCCGAAAGGCGCCATCTGGCGCACCTCGGCCCCCAGCGCGGCAATTCGCCGGGGCAGTTCCTTGCCCGTGAACCAGCCCGCGGCCATGAAGAACGGATAGACCAGGGGCCGGTCAAGCCCGCGCAAGGCCTCGCCAAGCGCATCCCCGGCTGCCAGCGTGGCGCCACGCACGTCCCATTCCGGCACGAGCGCGCCAACCGCACGGGCAAGCGCCCGAAGCGCTTCTTGCTGCTCATCCGGATTCGAGGGCGATCCGTGCGCGACGATGACGGCGTGGGACATGCGGTTTCCTTTCGGCACAGATTAGGTCGGTATCGGATGAAGGCAACGGGTTTTCTTGCCGGAATATCCACCATGGTTAAGCGGAACGTTCCACTAATATTATGATTTTATGATACATTTAATCATCATTCGATTGCGCGGCACAGCGTTTCCGCGCTAGAATCCCCTTGTCGGCCAGAATGGCAGGACCCGGATAGAGTTTCACATGTGGTGCTTGGGGAAGCGTGTGGGGTGATGAAGGGTCCTGGCAGGGGTGCCGGGGCCCTTCGCTTTTGTCAGGGCTCGACGCCCCCCAACTCGCAGACGATCCGCCATTCCTCCTCGGTCACCGGCTGCACCGAAAGGCGCATGCTTTTAACCAGGGCCATCTCTTGCAGGCGCGGATCGGCCTTTACCTCGGCCAGCGTCACGGGGCGGACCAGCGGGCGCAGCGCGCGGATATCCACGCAGTCCCAACGCGGATCATCGGTCGTGCTGTCGGGGTGGCTTTCGGCGCAGACCTCGACGATGCCGACGATCTCCTTGCCGATATTCGAGTGATAGAAGAAGCCCTGATCCCCGATCTTCATCGCGCGCATGTTGTTGCGGGCCAGATAGTTGCGCACGCCGTTCCATTCCTCGCCCGCATCGCCCCTGGCGACCTGCATGTCCCAGCCCCAGACATCGGGCTCGGACTTGAAAAGCCATTTCGCCATCAGCCGATCACCTTCTTCCATTCCGTCACCGTGACCGATTCGAACAGCCCGGCCTTTGCATAGGGGTCGTTCTCGGCCCAGCCATGGGCGGCAGCAAGGCTGTCGGCCTCGATGATCACAAGCGATCCGCACATCGCCCCCTCTTCAAGGAACGGGCCGGCCATGGCGACGTTTCCGGTCTGCGCGATATAATCGAGATGCGCGGCGCGGGTGTCGAGGCGGGTTTGCAGATGGCCGGGCCGGTCCCGGCAGATGATTGCGAAAAGCATGCTCACTCCTGTTTCAATGGGCGCGAAAGAAGGGCCTGGACGGCCTCGGCGATGGTGATGCGGCGGTCGACAAGGGCGGCGACCATCTGCGCCACGGGCAGATCGAGGCCGCGTCGCGCCGCCATCGCGGCAACGGCCTTCGAGGTGGCCGCCCCCTCGACCGTGGTGGCGGTGTCGAAGGCCTCGCCCGCGCCCAGCGCGTGGCCAAAGCGGAAGTTGCGCGACTGCATCGAGGTGCAGGTCAGCACCAGGTCGCCCAGCCCCGAAAGGCCCGCCAGCGTGTCGGGTTGTGCGCCAAGCGCGATGGCCAGGCGGTTCATCTCGGCAAAGCCGCGCGTCATCAGCGCGGCGCGCGCCGAATCCCCAAGGCCCGCGCCGATCACGACACCCGCCGCGATGGCGATGACGTTCTTCAGCGCGCCGCCCAGCTCGGCCCCGATCGTGTCGGTGGTGCGGTAAAGCCGCAGGCTCGGGGTCGACAGAAGGGCCTGAAGCGCCGCGGCATCCTCGCGGCAGGCAAGGGTCAGCGCGGTGGGCAGGCCGCGCGCGATATCGGCGGCGAAGCTGGGGCCGGTCAGGATGGCGGCGCGCGCGTCCGGGCAGGCCTCGGCCATCAGGGCGACGGGGCCCTGCCCGGTGGCAAGGTCGATCCCCTTCGAGCAGGCGACAAGCGTCTTGCCCGACAACAGCGGCGCATGCGTGCCCAGAAAGGCCGCCATCTGCTGCATGGGCATCGCCAGAAGGATCACCCCGGCCGTGCAGGCCACCCCGATTTCGGCTGTAACAGAGACGTTTTCGGGCAGATCGACGCCCGGAAGGCGGGTGGTGTTGCGGCGGGTTTCCTGAATGGCGCGCACCTGGGCCGGATCGCGCGCCCAAAGCGTCACGGGGCCGTTCTGCGCAAGGCTGACTGCCAGCGCCGTGCCGAAGGCGCCCGCGCCAAGAACCGCGATGCTCATGCCTTGGCCCCCTTCTTTCCCGATCCCAGCAGCGCCGGGGCGTCCTGATCCAGCGGCCAGCGGGGCCGCGCCCAAAGATCCATGCCGTCACGATGGCCAAGGCGGAACCGCTCGATCCCCGCCCAGGCGATCATCGCGGCATTGTCGGTGCAAAGCGCAAGCGGCGGGGCGACGAACCGGGCACCATGCCGCGATGCAACGTCCTCCAGCGCGCCGCGGATCGCGCGGTTCGCCGCCACGCCTCCGGCCACGGCAAAGGCCGGGTGCGGCGGATCGCAGGCCAGATAGTCGACAAGGGCGCGGCGCGATTTCTCGGCCAGAACGTCGCGGATCGCGGCCTGGAACCCGGCGCAAAGATCGGCGCGTCTCCCGCGCGGCAGGCCGCCATGTTCGGCCACCACGGCATCGCGCGCGCGCAGCAGGGCCGTTTTCAGGCCCGAGAAGGACATTTCGCATCCCGGCCGGTCCAGAAGCGGGCGGGGAAAGGCGAAGCGGGCGGCATCGCCGGCGCCGGCCTCGGCCTCGACGGCGGGGCCGCCGGGCTGGGGCAGGCCAAGAAGCTTCGCGGTCTTGTCGAAGGCCTCGCCCGGGGCATCGTCGATCGTGCCGCCCAGACGGGTAAAGCTTTCGGGCCCGCGGACGATCAGGAACTGGCAATGCCCGCCCGAAACCAGCAGCATCAGATAGGGAAATTCCAGCCCGTCGGTCAGGCGCGGGGTCAGCGCATGCCCGGCAAGGTGATTGACGCCCACCAGGGGCAGGCCCGCCCCCGCGGCGATGCCCTTGGCGCACATCACGCCCGACATGACCCCCCCGATCAGGCCGGGTCCGGCCGTCACGGCCACTCCGTCAAGATCGCCGAACCCGATATCGGCCCGCGCCATCGCCTCTTCGACGCAAAGATCGAGCTTTTCGGCATGCGCCCGCGCCGCGATTTCGGGAACGACGCCGCCGAAATCGGCATGCAGCTCGGTCTGCCCCGCGACGACCGAGGCCAGGATCGCGGCCGCGCCCCCGTCCGCGCGCACGATCGCGGCCGCGGTGTCATCGCAGCTTGATTCGATGCCAAGAAATGTAAGGCTCTTCGTCATGATGCTCAGGTTGCATGGCCGTGTCTTCGCAGGTAACACCGGGATACCGAGTGCACAATCCCGGGGTTGTCCGTGCCCGACCAGCGTCCACCCCTTCTTCTGACCCGCCCGAGGGCCGCCTCGGAGCGATTCGCCACCGAGTTCCGGGCGCGGTTCGGCAAGGACTGGCCTGTCACCATCGCCCCCCTGATCGAGATAGCGGCGCTTCCCGCAGCCGTCCCGAAGGCGGATGCGGTGATCTTCACCTCGGAAAACGCGGTTGCGCCATTTGTCGCGGTTTCGCCCCCCGCAGGACGGCGGGCCTATTGCGTGGGCGGGCGCACCGGCAAGGTGGCCGGCGCCGCGGGGTTCGAGGTGATCTCGGGTCCGGGGGATGCCGTGCGCCTTTTGCCGCTGATCCTTGCCCATCACAGGGCGGGCAGCCTGGTGCATGCGCGCGGGCGCCATATCGCCGCGCCGCTTGCGGATCAGCTAAATTCCGCCGGAATAGAGACGTTTGAAGCGGTGGTCTACGAACAGCGCGACCAGCCCCTTGCGGCGCGGGCGGCGGTGCTTTTGCACGGGACGGGGCCGGTTCTGGTGCCGCTTTTCTCGCCGCGCAGCGCGGCGCTTTTTGCCGGGTTTGCGCAGGATTCCTCGGCCGAACTGCTGCTTGCTCCGATCAGCGCGGCCGCAGCGGCCCCCTGCGCGAACCTGCCCCGCGCCGCCCTTGAGCAGGCCGAACGGCCCGAGGCGGCCTCGGTGCTGGATGCGCTGGCGCGGCATCTGCAAAAAAGGGTTACGGGTTGAGTGGTTAGCCCCGGCTCATTAGATTGATCTCAGAGTGCCCGTTGCACCCGTATGTAAGGAGGAACCGCCGTGGCCAAACCGAAGACACCGAAATCGGCAGCAACGGAAGACACGGCAGATCAAATAGAAGATCAGGTAGCGGCAACACAGGCCGAAAGCGACAGGCAGGACCCGGCCCCCGATATGGCCGATCCCGTCGCGGCGGCCGAGCCTGCGCGGAAAGAACCGGCCGAGGTGGCCAAAGCCCCTGACAGCAAGGCGAAACCCAAGGATCCCAAGCCCGCAGACGTGCCGAAGCGGCCCGAACCGGCCGTAAGCAAGGCACCGGCTGCCGCGCCCGCACGCCGCAAGGGCGGCTTCGTGCCGATGGTTCTGGGGGGCATCGTCGCCGCCGGGATCGGGGCGGGGGCGACGATCTATCTGTTGCCGAAACTCCCGCCCGAATGGCTTCCGGTTTCTCAGACGCCACAGGTCGACGAGGCCGCCCTGCGGGAGGCGATCGACACCCAGGGCGCGCGGCTTGAGGCGTTGGGGAATGAACTGACCGCGCTTCGGGGCGCGGCGCCCGCTGCATCCGATCTTCAGGCCGCGCTGGCCGAACTGCGCCAGACCTCCGACGGGCTTGCGGCGGTGCAGACGCGCCTTGCCACGCTGGAAAGCCGCCCGGCGGAAGGCGGCGGCGCCCCCTCTGCCGCACTTGAGGCCCTTCAGCGCGACATGGAAGAGATGCGCGCCACGCTGGAGCAAAGCCGCAACGCCGGCGATACTACGCAGGAACAGATTGCTGCCGCCGCCGAGCAGGCCGCCGCACGCATTGCCGAGGCCGAGCAAGAGGCTGCCCAGTTGCGCCAGGAGGCCGATGCCGCCGCCCGCCGCGCCATGGCCCAGGCCGCCGTGGCCCGCCTTGCCGCTGCCGTCGAAAGCGGCATTCCGGCCGCCCCGGCGCTTGGTGATCTTCAGGCCGCGGGCGTCACGATTCCCACGGAATTGCAGGGCGACATCCCCAGCCTTGCCAGTCTGCGCAGCGGCTTTCCCGAGGCGGCGCGCGCCGCCCTTGCCGCCGCGCGCAAGGCGACGGCCGGCGAAGGCACGATGGACCGGATCGGCGCCTTCCTTCTGGCGCAGACCGGCGCGCGCTCGCTTGAGCCGCGCGAAGGGGCGGACCCCGATGCGATCCTGTCGCGCGCCGAAGCGGCGCTGGAAGGGGGCGATCTGGAAACCGTCCTGACCGAGATCGCCGCCCTTCCCGAGGCCGGACAAGCCGCGCTTTCCGATTGGGTCGCGCTGGCCGAGCAGCGCCTGGCCGCAACCAACGCGCTCGGGGCCCTGGCCCAGAGCCTGAACTGAGGAGGCCGCGATGCTCTGGTCCTTTATCAAGGTTGCCATGTTTCTCGTCATCATCGCGGCGCTGACCCTTGGCGCCACTCACCTGGCCGACAGCGGCGAGGGGATCCGTATCGCCTTTGCCGGGATGGAGCTGACGCTTGGCCCGTTGCAGGCGGTGATCGGGGCGCTCTTGCTGCTTTGTGCGCTTTGGCTGGTGATGCGGCTGGTCGGGCTTCTTGTGGCGTTCCTGCGGTTTCTCAACGGCGACGAAACCGCGATTAGCCGCTATTTCGACCGCAACCGTGAACGTAAGGGCTATGAGGCGCTGGCCGACGGGATGCTGGCCGTTGCCTCGGGTGAGGGGCGGCTGGCGCTGTCCAAGGCCTCGCGTGCCGAGCGGTTCCTGTCGCGTCCCGAACTCACCACGCTTCTGAGTGCGCAGGCCGCCGAACTGGCCGGCGATACCCGCAAGGCGACCGAGGCCTACAAGCGCCTTCTGGGCGATGACCGGACCCGGTTCGTCGGTGTGCGCGGGCTGATGAAGCAGAAGCTGGCCGAGGGCGATACCGATACCGCGATGAAACTGGCCGAGAAGGCCTTTGCGCTGAAGCCCAGGCATGAAGAGGTGCAGGACGTGCTGCTGAAGCTTCAGGCCGACAAGGGTGACTGGAAAGGCGCGCGCGACGTGCTGAACGCCAAGGCGCGGCAGGGGCTTTTGCCGCGCGATGTCTATCGCCGCCGCGATGCGGTTCTGGCGCTGCAAGAGGCGAAAGGCATTCTGGACGAAGGCGCCAGCGTCGAGGCGCGCGAAGCCGCGATCGCGGTCAACAAATCCTCGCCCGATCTGATTCCGGCCGCGGTGATGGCCGCGCGCGCCTATATCGAAAAGGGCAGTCCGCGCTATGCCGCGCGCCTGATCCAGAAGGCATGGGAGGCGCAGCCGCATCCCGAACTGGCCACCGTCTTCGCCGAGATCGCGCCCGAGGAAAGCCCTGCCGACCGGCTGCGCCGTTTCGCGCCGCTTCTCAAGATCCACCCCGAGCATGAGGAAACCCGCCTGCTGCGCGCCGAGCTGAACATCGCGGCCGAGGATTTCCCGGGCGCCCGCCGCGCGCTTGGCGATGTGATCGAGACCCATCCCACGCAGCGCTCGCTTGCGATCATGGCGGCGGTCGAACGCGGCGAGGGTGCCGATGATGCGGTGGTGCGCGGCTGGCTGGCGCGGGCGCTGACGGCAAGCCGCGGTCCGCAATGGTGCTGCGACAAATGCCAGAACATCCAGGCAAGCTGGGGTCCGGTCTGCGACAACTGTGCCGGTTTCGACACGCTGAGCTGGCGCGAGCCCGCGCAGACCGCGGCCCCCCTGCCGCACGGGGCCGAGATGCTGCCCCTGATCGTCGGCCGTCCCACCCCTGAACCCGAACCGGAACCCGACCCCGAAACCGCCGAAGAGATCCTGGAGGCAGAGCTGAACGAAGACCCGATGGCCGAACCCGACGCGGTTCTGGCGGCCCGAGGGGCGAAGCCGGAAAATTAGGGCTACACATCCCGCATCGGGCATGCTAATCGGCGCGCCACCGGGCCGGTGTAGCTCAGCTGGTAGAGCACGTCATTCGTAATGATGGGGTCGGGGGTTCGAGTCCCTTCACCGGCACCACCATCAAAACAAGCGGTTAGTGTCCTGATCGGCGCTGACCGCTTTGTTTTTTTGGGCCACTCCGCGCAGATTGCAATGCCATGGACGAAGGCGGATCGGTCGCGGGGCTGTCTGGTCACCGAACCTCCTCAGATCTGGGATTTCAGCCAGTCCACGAATATCCGCGCGGCGGGTCCGACCGGCCCGGGCGGTCGCACGATATAATAGCCGAGGCTTTCGTCGCGGATCTCGTGGATTTTAACAAGCCAGCCGTTGCGGATATCCTCATCCACAAGCGCCGCGCTTTCCAGATGCAGGCCAAGCCCTTCGCGTGCGGCGGAAAGTGCCAGTTCCTCATTCGGAAAATCGGTGAACCTGAGCGCGGCCGGTTGCAGCCCGATCGATTCCAGCAGCTGCATCTGTTCGGGCCAGTCGCCCTCGCGCACCCAGGGAAGCATCGACATCTCGCGCAGCGACAGGCTGCGGCGCCCGCCAAGCAGTTCCGGGGCGCCGACCACGATCTGCGGCGCCTCGACCAGAAATTCCGAGATCACGCCGGGCCATTTGCCGTCGCCGAAACGGATGCCCAGTGCCGCGCCGGCCTCGCGCAGGTCGACGATCCGGTGCTCGGGCAGAAGCGACAGGGGGATCTCGGGGTGGCGTTTCCAGAACCCCGCAAGCCGGGGCATCAGCCATTCGGCGGCAAAGGCCGGCGGCAGCGTCACCGATAACGGGCGGTCCGCGTTCTGGTCGCGCAGCGCCACGATCGCGTCCTGCATGGTGGCGAACCCCTCGGCCAGGGCCCGGGCCAGCCGCTCGCCCTCGGGCGTCAGGCGGATCCGGCGGCCGTCGCGCCAGACCAGCGGCAGGCCCAGATGCTCTTCGAAGGCGCGGACATGCTGGGCCACGGCGGCATGGGTCACGTTCAACTGCCGCGCCGCCGCGCTGAAACCGCCTTCCTGCGCGGTGGCTGCAAAGGCCCGCAACGTCGAGAGAGAGGGCATCCGGCGCCAGTCGATCATGCCTATACGATAGCTCAGCTTACATGTTGCGCAAAATTACTGACTGGCAAGATGGCCGCTGTCAAACCAAATAGAGGCCACAACAAGAAGAAAGAAGGAGGATCGACCATGATCCGCATGCTAGCTGAAGTCATGACCATCGCAATCGGCGGTTATGCACCCCGCCCCGCCGGACGGGGCGAATACCGCCGCCGCTAAGGTGGTCAGGCGGTCATTTCCGCCAGAAGCGCATGGTGGCGCGCGGTATAATCCGCGCGCACCTCGGCCGGGGGACGCAGGCGGATCTCCAGCCCCCGGATCACCGCAGGGTCGGGCCTGCCGAACAGGCGATCCGCCTCGGCCGTGGAGAACCCTGCGATCTGCTCGGCCTCGAGCCGCGCCGAGATGATGTCCGCGACCTTGATCGCCTTCTTGATCGGCGCGGGCAGGGCGGCCGGCAAGCCGAAGCGCAGATGCACCGCCGCGCAAAGGCGGGTGTCAAGCTCTTCATAGCCTGATCCGATGGTGGCCTTGACCGGGCTGATCATGTCGCCCAACACATATTCGGGCGCGTCGTGCAACAGCGCCGCCAGCCGCCAGCGGGCGCCGATGCCGGGGTTCTGGCGGGCGAAGATCTCTTCGACCAGAAGCGAGTGTTCGGCCACCGAATAGGCCCAGTCCCCCAGCGTCTGGCCATTCCAGCGGGCCACGAAGGCAAGGCCGTGGGCGATGTCCTCGATCTCGATATCCATCGGCGTGGGGTCCAGCAGGTCAAGCCTGCGGCCCGACAGCATTCTTTGCCACGCGCGCTTCATTGCCACCTTTGCCACCTCTGCTGACCGGCCCGGCACAGAGCTATCCAAACCCGCCGGTGCTGTAAACGCGGATGCACGCCGCCCGCATCGGGAAGGCGCGCGGCAGACAGATTGTCCTTTTGCCCGGTGAAGTGCTAGAACCCGCCAAATTCAGTATTCAGGAGCTTGGTATGGCCGATTACATCATCAAGGATATCGCTTTGGCCGATTACGGCCGCAAAGAGCTCGACATCGCGGAAACCGAGATGCCGGGCCTGATGGCGCTGCGCGAGGAATATGGCCAGTCCGCCCCCCTGAAGGGCGCGCGGATCGCGGGATCGCTGCACATGACGGTGCAGACCGCCGTCCTGATCGAAACGCTTCGCGCGCTTGGGGCGGATGTCCGCTGGGCCTCGTGCAACATCTTCTCAACCCAGGATCACGCGGCGGCGGCGATCGCGGCGGGTGGCACGCCGGTCTTTGCGGTCAAGGGTGAAACCCTTGAGGAATACTGGGCCTATACCGACCGGATCTTCCAGTTCGGGGAAGGCACCTGCAACATGATCCTCGACGATGGCGGGGACGCGACGCTTTACATCCTTCTGGGCGCGCGGGTCGAAGCCGGGGAAACCGGCCTGATCGAGACGCCGACCTCGGAGGAAGAGATCTGCCTGTTCAACCAGATCAAGAAGCGCCTTGCCGAAACCCCCGGCTGGTTCACCCGGCAGCGCGACGCGATCAAGGGCGTGTCCGAGGAAACCACCACCGGCGTGCACCGCCTTTACGACCTGCACAAGAAGGGCCTTCTGCCCTTCCCGGCGATCAACGTGAACGACTCTGTCACCAAGTCGAAATTCGACAACAAATACGGCTGCAAGGAATCGCTGGTGGATGGCATCCGCCGCGCCACCGACGTGATGATGGCCGGCAAGGTCGCCGTGGTCTGCGGCTATGGCGATGTGGGCAAAGGCTCGGCGGCCTCGCTCCGCGGTGCAGGGGCCCGCGTGAAGGTGACCGAGGTCGACCCGATCTGCGCGCTTCAGGCCGCGATGGACGGCTTCGAGGTTGTCGTGCTGGAGGATGTTGTCGCGGATGCCGACATCTTCATCACCACCACCGGCAACAAGGACGTGATCCGCATCGAGCATATGCGCGCGATGAAGGACATGGCCATCGTCGGTAATATCGGCCATTTCGACAACGAGATCCAGGTTGCCGCGCTGAAGAACCACAAATGGACCAATATCAAGGACCAGGTGGACATGATCGAGATGCCCTCGGGCGCGCGGATCATCCTTCTGTCCGAGGGGCGCCTGCTGAACCTCGGCAATGCCACCGGCCACCCCAGCTTCGTGATGTCGGCCAGCTTCACCAACCAGGTGCTGGCGCAGATCGAGCTTTGGACCAAGGGCGCGGACTACAAGCCCGGCGTCTATATCCTGCCCAAGGCGCTGGATGAAAAGGTCGCGCGGCTCCACCTGAAGAAGATCGGTGTGAAGCTGACCGAACTGCGCCCCGATCAGGCCGACTATATCGGTGTCTCGCCCGAGGGGCCTTTCAAGTCGGATCACTATCGCTACTAGGCCTTTGCAGGTGCCGCGCATCCGCCCCTCGGCGGCGGGTGCGCCGATCTTGCGATCTGCGTCGGCAGAAACGTGCCCGCATGCCGCCAGCGGGACTTTCTGTCGTGCTGCAACGGGGAAAAGTGCGTAATTTTCCCTTGGTTGCGCACCCGCTTTGCCCTTAACCTCTCGCTGGGTCCGGGGCTGCTGCGGCGCCGGGCATTCATGTCAAACCCGGGACAGGTGGAGTTGCAAATGGGTAAAAGAGACGAGTTGATCGCGAAATATGCCGACGATCTGAAGAACAAGTGCGGCATGACGCCGGACATGACGCTTCTGAGCAAGGTTACGATCGGCTGCGGCCCGGCGATCTACAATGCCGATGCCGCCACCGTCGCGGCGGGTCAGGAAAGCGAACTGGAAACGGTGAAGAACAATTTCCTGATCAAGAAACTTGGTCTGAAGGACGGGCCCGAACTGATGGCCGCGATCAATGCCGTGATCGAAACCTATGGCCGGTCCGAGCGCAACAAGTATCGTGCCGTCGTCTATTACATGCTGGTCAAGCATTTCGGCAAGGAAAGCGTCTACGCCTGAGGCGGGGACCGCTATCACGGATATCGGGCGCGCCGGGCTGGCGCGCCCGTTTCATGTCAGATCATCGCCTTGATCGCCGCGACATGCGTGGCGGCGGCGCCCTGCGGATCGACCGAAAGGGCGGTGATCGTTTCGTCCAGCGCCTCGGGCGCGACGATCCGGTCGATCAGGCCCCAGGACAGCGCCTCGTCGGCCTCGATCTTCTGGCCGGCCATCAGGATCATCTTCGTGCGCGCCGGGCCGATCAGCGCGGCCATGCGGCGGGGGTCCGAGGGCTGGGGCAGAAAGCCAAGCTTCATCACCGGATAGAAGAACCGCGCGCCGGGCACCGCGATGCGCAGATCGCAGGCAAGGGCCATGCCCATGGCGCCGCCGGCCAGCGTGCCGTTCAGCGCCGCGACCGTCAGGCAGCCCAGCCCCGCAATCCGCGCCGAAAGCCGTTCCCAGACACCGTCGGTCGCAAGGCCCGCGCGGGCCTCGTCCAGGTCGGCGCCGGCGGAAAAGACCTTGCCGGTCCCGCGCAGCACCAGAACCCGCGCGCCCTCGGCCCCGGCACGGGCGGCGAGGGCGTCGATTTCCTCGAGCATGGCGCGGGTAAGAGAGTTGGCCTTGTCCGGCCGGTCGATGGTAATGGTCCAGAGGCCGTCATTTTGCCGTGAACGGATCATGCCTGCGTCCTTTCAAAGAGGGTCTGCCCCGTCCTAGCAACGGTTCGGCCTCTTGACCATTGCTGCCACGCGCGGGATGTTACCGCGCAAGACACCATTCGTCGAAAGGGTTGCCAGATGGTTCATTGGAAATTGCGGGGCGCAGGCGTTCTGGTGGCGTCGCTTCTGGGCTCGACCGCGGTCTGGGCGGATGTGACGCCCGAAGAAGTCTGGACCAGCTGGTCGAACAGTTATCAGGCCTTCGGCTACGATGTCACGGTCGGCTCTCAGGACCGCGCCGGCGACACGCTGACGCTGAACGATGTGGTGATGACGGCCGAGACCCCCGATGCGATAAGCTCGATGAAGATCGAGGCGCTTTATCTGCGCGATCTGGGCGACGGGACCGTCGAGGTGACCACCTCCGAGACCAGCGACCTCGAGACCACGGCCAAGGCCGAGGACGAAGAGATCCACATGGTCATGCAGATGCGCCAGAAGGACATGAAGGCGATCGTGTCGGGCACACCCGACAACCTGGCCTATGACATGACCGCGCCCGAGATCGTGATCGACATGGATCAGGTGGTCTCGAACGGGGAAACCCAGCCGGTGAAGATGCAGATGACCCTGCTCGACAGCAAGGGCATCTATCGGCTGGAACAGCAGAACGGCCAGAAGGTCACCACGAATTTCGAAACCGGAACGCTGAAATTCGCTGTCTCCGGGGCCGATCCGGCCGATGGCGCAACCTTCACGATGACGGGCAACCTCGCCGACTTGGTTGCGGGCGGCGATATGTTCGTGCCTGTCGGCGTCGACATGAACCTGCCCGGCGCGGCGCTGAAGGCCGGCATGACGATGGATTTCGATGTCACGTACGGCCAGGGAAACTATGAGATCGACGGCGAAAGCCCCGATGGACCGTTCAAGCTCATGGCGGCGGCAGAATCCGGGACCTTTGGCCTGAAGCTCGCGCAGGAAGGTTTTGCCTATGCTGCGGGCGGCAAGGGGGCCGATATCTCGGTTCTGGTGCCCGACTTCCCGCTGCCCATGAACGTGAAGCTGGCCGAAACGCTGGCCGATTTCGCCATGCCTCTTGCCGCCTCGGACGAGGCCGCGCCCTTCAACGCGGTGATCAGGCTGGTCGGCCTTGAGGTTTCCGATGAGCTTTGGTCGATTTTCGATCCGACGGCCACGCTTCCGCGTGACCCGGCTTCGCTGGTGGTGGATCTGTCGGGCATGATGCGCCCGATGATCGACCTCTTCTCGGAAGAGGCCGCGCAATCGCAGATGCCGCCGGTCGAGATGCGCTCGCTTGACGTGAACGACGTGCAGCTTCGCGCCGCGGGGGCCGAGCTGACCGGGACCGGCGCGATGACCTTCGACAACAGCGCCGGCATGCCGATGCCCATCGGCGAGGTCAACCTGCGTCTGGCGGGGGCGAATGCGCTGATGGATAATCTGGTCGCCATGGGGCTGATGCCGCAGGATCAGGTGATGTTCGCGCGCATGATGCTGGGTCTTTATGCCGTTCCCTCGGGGGATGACACGCTGACCTCGAAGATCGAGTTCAAGGAAGGTGGCAAGATCTTTGCCAATGGCCAGCAGGTGCAATAAGGCCTTCCGATAAGTCAGGGGCCGTCCGGAAACCCTCCGGGCGGCCCTTTCCTTTCCCTGTCGGAGCGTGACATGATGCAGGACGATGATCTGGCGAAACTGACCGATGCCCTTCTTGACGCGGCCCGCAAGGCAGGCGCGCCCGAGGCGGATGCAATCGCCGTCGACGGGCGTTCGGTCTCGATCGACGTGCGGGCGGGCGCGCTGGAACAGGCAGAGCGCGCCGAAGGGGTGGAGATCGGGCTGCGGGTTTTGCTTGATGGGCGGCAGGCCTGCGTTTCGGCCTCGGACATCTCGGCGCGCACGATCTCGGACATGGCAGAGCGCGCGGTTGCCATGGCGCGCGAGGCGCCGCGCGACCCCTGTGTCGGCCTGGCCGATGCCGCCCAGCTTGCCCGAAGCTGGGATCTGGCGGCGCTGGAGCTTGAGGACCCCTCGGCCGAGCCTGCCCCGGCCGATCTGGAACGCGACGCGCGCGAGGCCGAGGCCGCGGCGCTTTCGGTCGCGGGGGTGACGCAGGTGCAGGCGGCTTCGGCCAGCTATTCGCGCCGGCGCCTGCATATCGCGGCCAGCAACGGGTTTTCGGGCGGCTACGGGCGCAGCTCGCGGTCGGTTTCCGCGGTGGCGATCTCGGGCGAGGGCCTGACGATGGAGCGGGACTGGGCCGCCGAAGCCCGCATCTGGCAGGCCGACCTTCCCCCCGCGGCCGAGGTGGGCCTGCTGGCCGGGCAGCGCGCGGCCGAACGCGCGGACCCGCGCCGCCCGCCGACCGGCAGTTATCCGGTCGTGTTCGACGAGCGCATCGCGGGCAGCCTTGTCAACCACCTTCTGGCGGCCATCAACGGCACGGCCATCGCGCGCGGGGCCTCGTGGCTGCGCGACGGTCTGGGCGGGCCGGTGCTGCCCGCGGGCCTGTCGCTGATCGAAGAGCCGCATCGCCCAAGGATTTCCGGCTCGCGCCCCTTCGATGCCGAGGGGCTGCCCACCGCGCGGCGTGCGATCGTGCAGGAGGGTATCCTGACCGGCTGGACGCTTGACCTGGCAACCGCGCGCAAGCTGGGCATGACCAGCACCGCCAATGCCGGGCGCGGAACCTCGTCTCCGCCCGCGCCGGGGGTGGGCAACGTGACGCTGACGCAGGGCAGCGCCAGCCGCGCCGATCTGTTGCGGGACATGGGGACGGGTCTTCTGATCACCTCGTTCATCGGGGCCACGATCAACCCCACGACCGGGGATTATTCGCGCGGCGCCTCGGGCTTCTGGGTCGAGGGCGGAGAGATCCGCTATCCGGTGAACGAATGCACCGTGGCCGGGAACCTGCGCGAGATGCTGGCCCGCATCACGCCCGCCAATGATGCCCGCCCGCATCTGAGCCATGTCGTGCCCAGCCTGCTTGTCGAGGGGCTGACGCTTGCCGGAGAATGACCTGAAGCTGCTGGCCGGGGCTGCGGAGGCCGCCGGAAAGATCGCCCTGCGTTACTGGAAGAACGCGCCCGACGCCTGGGACAAGGGCGGCGGTGCGGGCCCGGTGTCCGAGGCCGACCTGGCCGTGAACGCGATGTTGCAGCACGATCTTTGCGCGGCCCGGCCCGGCTATGGCTGGCTATCCGAGGAAAGCGATGAAAACCCCGACCGGCTGAGGGCGGACCGCATCTTCATCGTCGATCCGATCGACGGCACGCGGGCCTTCCTTGCGGGTGAGCGCAGCTTCGCCCAGTCGCTTGCCGTCGCACATGGCGGGCTGGTGACGGCGGCGGTGGTGCATCTGCCCGCGCTTGGCCTGACCTATACCGCCACGGCGGATGGTGCGGCCTGTCTGAACGGGCAGCCCTTGCGCGCGGGTCAGGCCGCGCGGATCGAGGAGGCGCAGATCCTCAGCTCCTCTGCGGTCAGCGATCCGCTGAACTGGCGCGACCCCGTGCCCCGGTTCCGGCGCGTCTTCCGCCCCTCGCTTGCATGGCGCTTCTGCCTTGTGGCCGAGGGCCGGTTCGATGCGGTCCTGTCGCTGCGCCCGGCATGGGAGTGGGATATCGCGGCCGGAAGCCTGATTGCGATCCGGGCCGGGGCCATCGCCAGCGACCGGGCGGGCCAGCCGCTGCATTTCAACAGCCAGACGGCAACCGCGAATGGCCTTGTGGTGGCGCCCCCGGCGCTGCATGCGGATCTGCTGGCGCGTTTGCGGCCCTGGCCGGGCTGAGGCGGCCTACCAGCGCAGAAACCGGGGCCCAAGCGCCGCGCCGATCCCTGCCGCGGCAAGGATGCCAAGCGAATACCATGTGGCATAGAACATCGGGCTGTCCTCGATGCAGTGCATCGCATAGATCGCGGTGGCAAGCCCCCCGGCCGCCAGCCCCGCAACCGCGCCGGCGCGGCCGGGTGCGGTGACGGCCCCGTGGCGCAGCGCCAGCATCACCGCTGCAAGGATCGGCAATGACAGAAGCGGAATCGATATCAGGCATACGCCGATGCTTTTCCCGGTAAAGGCCATCATTCGCGCGCCCTCGGGTGTCACGATCCAGGCATAGGCCGCCGCAAGCGCCGCAAGGGCCGGCGCGATCAGAAGCCAGCGGCCCTGCCCGGTTGCGCCCGGCCGCGCCAGCACCAGCGCCAGCGGCAGCGCCGCCGCCGCCAGCACCAGCGGCAGCACCATCTTCAACCCCACAAGCGGTTGGGAAAGCGCGGCGACAAGGCCGTCACGCAGGCCAAGCGTCGCGGCCATTGCCAGGAAGGCGACCGCCATTGCCGGGCCGATCCAGCGCATCAGCACCTGCCGCGCGCCCGGGCGGGGCAGCGTATCCTCGGCCAGTATCCTGAGCAGATCCTCGGTCTTCATATCTCGATATACCTTTCGCGCAATTCGGCCAGCTTGCGCAGGCTTCTGTGCAACATCACGCGCACGGCGCCTTCCGTCATGTCCATCCGCTTCCCGGTTTCCGCGATGCTTGCCCCCTCGATCCCGATCCCGCGGATCACGGCCGCCGCGCGCGGCTCCAGCATGGCGATCAGCTTGTCCATGTCGTGCCGCTCGGTCGGGTCGGCCTCGGGCGGGGCGGGAAGGACCTCGGTGAAATCCTCGATCGGCACCTGCACCCGGCGGCCGCGGCGGCGGAACGCGTCCACCACCTTGTGGCGTGCGATCGCATAGACCCACGGCGCGACCGGATCGCCCTCGCGCCAGGTGTGGCGCTTGAGATGTATGGCCAGCAGGACCTCTTGCAAGATGTCGTCTCCTTCCTCGGGGCCAAGCCCGGCCCCGCGTGCCCGGATCACACCGCGCAAGACCGGCGTGACGGCCTCAAGGAAAAGCCCATAGGCGCGCGCATCGCCCGCATTGGCGGCGCGCAGCAGCAATACCCAGTCCGCTTTCCGGTCGTGCATCATCACCTTCTGTTCGCCCGCATGGGCCGAATGTTACAGCCCCGCGCGGGATTGGACAGCGCTTTTGCGAAAAGCCGGAGGGCTGCGCGCGATCACGGGTTCGTGTGCGCCGTAACGCGGGGCCATCGCGGGGCGAAAGGCAATCAGGAACCGCGCTTCGGTTCCGTTAACCTTTCAGGGAGAAGACCATGACCAAGACCGATACCGCACTGAGCCTTGCCGCCGCGATCACCTGCGCGATCGCCGTTTCCGCCCCCGCGCATGCCGCCGGCGATATGGAGAAGTGCTATGGCGTCGCCCTTGCCGGCCAGAACGATTGCGCCGCCGGCCCCGGCACGACCTGCGCGGGCACCTCGACCATGGATTACCAGGGCAATGCGTGGAAATACGTTCCCGCCGGCACCTGCGTGACGATGGAAACCCCCAAGGGGATGGGCTCGCTGGAAGCGATGGACTCCTGATCGAAACGGGGCGGTCCCCGGGCCGCCCCCGCAATTTCAAGGCATCGGCAGGGAGGATTGCAGATGTTGCCCGCAAGACCCGGAATAGGGTTCAAACCCGAACATTTCCCCGCAATCGTGCAAACCCGCCTCGATCTGGGGTTCCTTGAGGTCCATGCCGAGAATTACATGGGGGCGGGCGGCCTTCCGCATCGGATGCTGACCCGGCTGCGGCAGGATCATGCGCTTTCGGTTCATGGGGTCGGGCTGTCCATCGGCGGGCCGGACCCGTTGAACGAGGATCACCTTGCCCGCCTGCGCGCATTGTGTGACCGCTATCAGCCCGAAAGCTTTTCCGAGCATCTGGCCTGGGCAAGCCATGGCGGCGAATGGATGCATGACCTTCTGCCGCTTCCCTATACCGGCGAAACCCTGGATATCGTGTGCGATCATATCGACCGCGTGCAAGAGGTCCTGGGCCGCCGGATGTTGCTGGAAAACCCGGCAAGCTATGTTCTGTTCGAACAATCCGACATTGCCGAAACCGCCTTTCTGGCCGAGGTCGTGCGGCGCACGGGATGCGGGCTTCTGCTTGATATCAACAATGTCTTCGTGTCCTGCGTCAATCACCGGACCGACCCGCGCGCCTATCTGGCGGATTTCCCGCTGGAGGCCGTGGCCGAGATCCATCTGGCCGGTCACGCGACCGAGGACCTGCCCTCGGGTCCGCTGCTGATCGACGATCACGGCGCCCCTGTGGCCGAGCCTGTCTGGGCACTTTATGCTGAAACAGTCTCGAAATCGGGTGCGCTTCCCAGCCTGATCGAGTGGGACAACGACCTTCCCCCCTTCGAGGATCTGATGGCCGAGGCCGCGCGTGCGGGCCGGATCCTCGATGCCTTGCCGCAGGCGCGCCATGCCCGCGCATCGTGAGTTCGCGCAGGCCTTTCGTCAGGGTCTGGGGACGGGCCGGTTACCTCCGGGCCTTACCGCGCCCGCGCCCGAAGAGGCCGCGCGCCGCTTTGCGGTCTATCGCAACAATGTGGCGCATGGCCTGATCCAGGCGCTGCGGGCGCGCTTTCCCGCGATCGAGCGCTTGGTCGGGCCGGAATTCTTCGCGGCGATGGCGCGCGAGTTCATCCGCGCCTGTCCGCCCGACGGCCCGATCCTGCAACGATGGGGCGGCGCGATGCCATCTTTCCTGCAAGAGTTTCCCCCGGTGCGGGGCCTGCCCTATCTGGCCGATATCGCCCGGATCGAGATCGCGCGTGGCCAGGCCTATCACGCGGCCGATGCCGAGCCGGTTCCGCCCGAAAAGCTGCGCGCGGCGGCGCTGAAAGCCCCCGACACAATGCGGCTGCATCTGCATCCCTCGGTCCGGATTCTGCACTTGGCCTGTCCGGGGGGCGCGATCTGGGCGGCGCAACAACCCGGCGGCCCGCCACCCCCGCCACCGGAAGACTGGGGCCCGCAAAGCGTGCTGATCGCGCGGCGCGGCTGGCATGAGGTGACCGTTACCGTTCTGGCCGCATCCGACGCCGCCTTCACCGAGGCCATCCTTGCCGGAAAAAGCTTCGCGCAAGCGGTGCGGAAGGCGCAGGAAACCGGGAAGAAATTCGACCCTGTTTCAGCCCTTTTAAGCCTTTTGCAGGCCGGGTTGATCACCGGAGCAACCGTCATTCAGGAAGGAGACCAAGGATGCCCGACTTGACACAAGAGCGCGCCGTGGCCGGACCCCTGCGCACCGCTGCCACGCTGAACGCATGGCTTGGCCGGCTGCCCGAAGACCTGCCCGCGCTTGCCGCGCGCCTCTTTCCGGCCGCCGTATTCTGGATGTCGGGGCGCACCAAGGTCGAGGGATTCTCGATCAAGCCCTCCACCTGGGCGCTGTTCGAGGATCTCTATGTATTGCCGCTGATCCCGGCCCATTGGGCGGCGGTCATGGCAACGGCGGCGGAACATCTTTTCCCGGTGCTTCTGGTGCTGGGCCTGTTTACCCGGTTCTCGGCGCTTGCCCTTCTGGGCATGACACTGGTGATCCAGACCTTCGTCTTTCCCGGCGCATGGGTGACACACGGGCTTTGGGCGACCGCGTTCCTGTGGCTGATTGCGCGCGGGCCGGGGCGGTTTTCCCTGGATCATCTGCTGCGGATCGAGCGTTGAGGCTTGCCACCCGCGCCCAAGGGGTTAACTGTGACCCTGTAGGCGGTGATGCGGGGAAACATGCGCGAAAGCGAGAAGATCGAAGCGGCGGTGGACGAGGCAGAGCATAACAGCGGGGGCACCGTGCCCGATACCCGCAAC
The DNA here is from genome assembly GCF_058747975.1 of Rhodobacter maritimus. Lineage (NCBI taxonomy): Bacteria > Pseudomonadati > Pseudomonadota > Alphaproteobacteria > Rhodobacterales > Rhodobacter > Rhodobacter maritimus. The sequence goes on from NZ_CM179095.1 coordinate 3,439,602, forward strand.
GCGCGGCAGTTCCGCGCGGCGCTTGGCCGGTTTGCCACCGGGGTGACCGTGGTGACCGCGCGCGAGGCGGGCGGTGGCCCGCCGGTGGGCATCACCGTGAACAGCTTCGCCTCGGTTTCGCTGACCCCGCCGCTGGTGTTGTGGTCGGCGGCGCGTGCCTCGTTGCGGCATGCGCATTTCTCCGAGGCGCCGGCCTTTGCCATCCATGTGCTGCGCGATGACCATATCGACCTGGCCAACCGGTTCACGCGCAACGGCGCGGGGTTCGAGGGGCTGGAGTTCACGCTGAGCGATCAGGGGGTGCCGCTTCTGGCCGATGCGCTTGCGCGGTTCGAATGCGCGGCCGAAACCCGTCACGAGGGTGGGGATCACACCATCATCATCGGCCGCGTGCTGCGCTTCGAGACATCCCTGGAAGGTGAGCCGCTGGTCTTCGCGCATGGCCAATACGGCCGGTTCCTGCCTAAAGGCTGATCAGCCGAGCTGTGCGATCCGTTCCGCCAGAAGCTCGATTGCGCGCGATTGGGCGGCGGCGATGGCGGGCGGGCCTTCGCCCTCGATCGGCACCGACAGGTCGAACCGGCGCACCACGTCGCGCCCGCCACCCAGATCCGCGGCCGAGACGAAATAAACCCCCGAAAGCCGCACCACGCCATCGGCGCGCGCCAGAAGCTGTTCCACCCGCACCTCGATGCGCCGGTCCGGGCCGTTCGACAGCGGCCACGGCTCGGCCACCACGGTCGCGCCCGACAGCGCCGAGATCTGGCGCGCAAGAACCAGCGTCATCGCGCGCGGCGGATCGTCGGCCCAGATGTTGTCCGGGGTCGACCGCAGGGCGCCGTCCTCGGTCTGATAGGCGATCTCCTGCCCCGAGGCATATTGCGGCAGCGATACCTCGCGCAGTTCGGCCAGGCCGAGGCGGTTGGGCAGGCGCTGTTGCGCCGCGGGCGGGTCGATGACGTAGCGCGCGGTCTTTTCGGGGCTTGAGCAGGCGGCAAGTGCGATCAGGCCGGTCAGCAGCAGGCGGGTCAGGGTCATGTCGTCATCCTCCGGTCAGCGGCCCAGGATAAAGGCGCGGGGATTGCGTTCGATGGTGCGGGCAAGCGCACCGAATGCGGCGGTGGCACGGCGCAGTTCCCGCATCGTGTTGAGCACCTCGGCGTTGAAGCTTGACCGTTCGCCGTAAGAGGCGACAAGCGTATCGGCCTGCGCGATCAGCGCCTCAAGGCGGCGCGTCACCTCGGGCAGGCGTTCAGAGGCGGCGGCGATGGCATCGGCCGCGCCCTCTGCCGCGCCAAGCGCGCTGTTGAGGTTTTCGGCCGCCCCGCCTTCGCGCAGTTCCGCAAGAAGGGCCGCCGCCTCGGTCAGCGTATCGGAAAGCGCGCGCGGAAGCTGATCGGCATCTTCCGAACCCAGCATCGCGCGCAGATCGCCCAGGATGCCGTCGATATTGCGGCCGATATCGCCAAGCGGCATGTCGGCGGCGGCGGCGGCGGCCTTGTCCACGGAAACCAGCGTATCGCCCAAGCCCTCGATCTCGGTCATCACGGTATCGGCCGCCGATGTCACCCGGTCCAGCGCCACCACCGTCTTTTCCCCCGCATCCTTGGCGTTGAGATCGTTGACCAGCGTGCGGATCTCTTCCAGCACGCCGGCAAGCTCGCCCGGGACGGCGCGGGTATCTTCGCTTTCGGCCACCGCCGAGATGCTGTCGAGCGTGCGGATCGCGCTTGCCAGAAGCTCTTCGATCGGAAGGTTGTTGATGCGCGTGAACACACCCTCGGCCGAGGCCGCAAGGTCGTTCTGCGCGGCCGGCCCGACGGGGATGGTGGGATAAGGTTCGGCGTCCAGCTTCATGATCGCATGGGGAACATTGTCCAGATCGGTCAGCTCGATCACCAGCGTCGTGCCCAGCAGCCCCACCGCTGCGGTGCGCGCGCGCAGGCCGTTCTCGACCTCATTGGCAAGGAATTCGGCCACGATATCGGGATCGGTGTCGCGCGCAAGGCCCATGCGTTCGGGCGACAGTGCGATCACCACCTGCTGGCGGGCATATTTCGTGCCAAGCGTGTCGGTCTCGACCCGGATCGAGATATCGACCACCTCGCCTGCCTCCACGCCCCGGAACTGCACGCGGGTGCCCTGTTCAAGGCCGCGCACGGCCTCGTCGAACAGAAGCGAGAAGCGCACCGGATCGGACATGCCGTCGCCAAAGATCGATTCACGCGCGGTTTCGGCATTGCTGAACAGTCGGAAGCGGTGCCCGCTTTCGACCAGCGTCCCGCCCGAAGTGAAGGTGTTGAACTCTACCCCGCCCTGGACAAGCGTCGCCAGAGAGCGCACGTTCAGGCTCACCCCCGCCGCGCCGAGCGAGACCGAGATGCCCGAGGTATCCCAGAACCGGGTCGAGCTTGTAAGGCGCTGGTCATGCGGGGTTCTGATGAAGGCATCCACGATGACGCCCGAGTCGTTCTCGGCCAGACGCAGGTTCTGCAACTGGCCCACGGTCAGTCCGCGAAACAGCACCGGCGCCCCTTCCACAAGGCCCCCGGCATCGTCTGCGCGCAGCTCGATCCAGGTGCCCTTGGAGGGGTCGGGCGCCAGCGGCGCCCGCGCAAGCCCCGTGAAACGGCTTTGCGGCGCGCCGGGCTCGGCGTCCCAGAATCCTTCGATGAACGTGCCCGACAGCACCGTATCAAGCCGCGAGATGCCTTGTGTCGTCACCTCGGGGCGCACCAGCCAGAACAGGGCGTCGGCATCGACGAAGGGTGCCACATCCTTGTTCACCCGCACGCCGAGGCGCACGTTGCTGAGATTCTCGGAAAAGCCCACGGTTTCGACATGGCCCACATCGACCTCGCGGAATTTCAACGTGGTCTCTCCGGGGCGGATGCCGGTGGCGTCGGCAAAGTCGATCTCGATCAGAACGCCGCGATCCGAATAGCTTTTCCAAGCCACGCCAAGTGTGATGGCAAGGGCCAGAAGCGGCACCAGCCAGATTACCGACAGCCGGGTCCAGATCGGGTTGGGCGCCGTGGTTTTGACAAGCTTGGCGGGTTCGGGCGAGTTGGTCATTGTTACTGAGGTTCCTTGTTAACGGTCGGGCCGCGCCAGATCAGCCTTGGATCGAAGCTTTGGGCCGATAGCATGGTGAATGCAACCGAGAGCGCGAAGGAAACCGCGGCAGGGCCCGGATGGATCGAGGCCACGAAGCCCAGTTGCACCAGCGCCGACAGGATTGCGACGACGAAGACGTCGATCATCGACCAGCGGCCGATGAACTCCACCACCTCGTAAAGCCATAGATGCCGGTGGCCGCCGGCGCGGTTTTCGTGCCCCACCGCAAGCGCGAGATACGAGATCGCCAGGAACTTGGCCAGCGGGATCATGATCGACGCCAGAAAAACGATCGCGGCCACCCCGTAATTGTGATGCGCCACCAGTTCGACCACGCCGCCGAGGATCGTGTTCTCCTGGCTGCCGGTGATCGTGGAGGTGCGCAGCATGGGGTAAAGATTGGCCGGGATGTAGAAGATGATCCCCGCGATCAGCCAGGCCCAGACCTTTTGCAGGCCGGCGCTGTCCACCGGCGACAGCGGCGCCCCGCAGCGCGCGCAGCGCGCCGTGCCCTGTGGCCAGACCCGGCCGCAGCTTGTGCAGCCGATCAGCCCGCAATCATGGGCGGTGGGGATCGCTTCGGGTGTCATTGCTGCTCGATCGCCTGCCAGATGGTCCACTTGCTCAGGAAGGAATTCTTGAGCGCGGTGACGATGATCAGGGCGCAAAAGGCCCAGAAGGCCGGGCCAAGCGAAACCGTCGCAAGCCCCGCAACCTTCACCAGCGCGACCGCGGTGCCGATGATGAAGATCTCGGCCATGGACCAGGGCTGAAGCTCTTCGGCAAGGCGGAACAGGCGCTGGGCCCGCGGCCAGGCGCTGCGCCCGTTGGCCAGCGGCCAGAGCACATAGATCAGCGCGGCAAAGCGGACGACGGGCAGGGCGACGATCATCAGCATCACCGCAAGCGACAGGGGCGCCACGATCCCGTCGGAAAAGGCCATCGCCGCCCCGAAGATCGAGCTGTCATGCGAAAGCCCCTGCGCCGAGATCTTCAGGAACGGGAAGAACATCGCCCCGAACATCAGGATCATCGCAGTGAAGGCAAGCGCGATGACATGCAGGAAGGATCGCGCGGGCGGTGCAATTAGGATCGTGCCGCAACGCGCGCATTCGGCGCGCTGCGTCTCTTCAAGCGCTTCGACGCGGTGCAGGGCGTCGCAACGCGGACACGCCATCAGTTCGGTCAGCCGGTCGGGTGCGGCGGGCAGCGGATTCAACATGGGCGCAACTTAGCGCCTGATGGATTGCCGACAAGGCAACAAGGAATATGCTGCGCATTTTAGCTTTTAAGTGCGTCTTAAGGGCCGCTTGCTAGACCGGTCGCGGGGTATAGTAAGAAGGGTGACAGGATGGCCATGCGCGACAATGCCGCGCCAGTCATCATCAAGCGCAAGAAGATCATCGCCGGGGGCGGGCATCACGGCGGGGCCTGGAAGGTGGCCTATGCCGATTTCGTGACCGCGATGATGGCCTTCTTCATGTTGATGTGGCTGCTGAATGCGACGACGGAAAAGCAACGCAAGGGGATTGCGGACTACTTCAACCCGACGATTCCGGTGAACCGGATCTCGGGCGGGGGTGAGGGGGCCTTTGGCGGCGAATCGGTCTTTTCCGAGGATCAGATCGCCCAGAACGGCACCGGCGCTAGCGCCCTGCGCCCGACCGAGGCCCGCCAGGCCCGCGGCACGCAGGGCACCGATTCCGACCGCGAGTCGCAAGGCGAGACTTTCGAGGCCATCTCCCGCACGATCGAAAAGGCGCTTCTGGGCACGGGCGGTGAATCGATGGTGTCGAATGCACTTGTCCGCCATATCGTGACGCGCGTCACGGATGAGGGGCTGATCGTCGAGTTCTTCGATCTTGACGACGCGCCGCTTTTCGCGCCCGAAACCGACGATCCCATGCCGGTCATGCATGACATCGCCGCGATGCTGGTGCGGGTGATGCAGCTTGTGCCCAACGGGATTGCGCTGAACGGCCACAGCCGCGCCTATCCCGAGATGCTGCGCAAGAACCCGGTCTGGGATCTGTCGACCGCGCGCGCCCATACCGTGCGGGCCCTGCTTCGGGATGCGGGCCTGCCCGAGACCCGGATCCAGCGCGTCACCGGCTTTGCCGATCGCAAGCTGGCGGCGCCCAACCCCATGGCCGCGCGCAACAACCGGCTGGAGCTGATCGTGCTGCGTGCGGATGCGGGCCGGTGAAAATCCGAAGAATTTTAGCCGTTAGCAGGATCTTAAGCCCTGCGCCCGCAGGCTGGCCGCAGATTTCCGGATGCAGCAGAAAGGCGCACTCATGTCGATTTCCTCTTCGCTCAACGCGGGTGTCGCGGGGCTTGCCGCGAATGCCACGCGGCTTGCGACCATTTCGGACAATATCGCCAACTCGGCCACCTATGGCTACAAACGCGTCACGGCCGATTTCGAAAGCATGGTCCTTAATCAGGCGCGCGGGGCGGGGGTCTATTCCGCGGGCGGCGTTCGCGCGCAGACGGCCCGCCTGATCGACGAGCGAGGGTCCCTGGTGCCAACGTCGAACGCGCTCGACCTTGCCATTTCGGGGCGCGGCATGTTCCCGGTGCAGCCCACGGTCTCGCTTGGCAATACCGTGGGTGAGCAGCCGTTGATGATGACCACGACCGGCGCGTTCCGGGCAGATTCCGAAGGCGTCCTGAAAACCGATTCGGGGCTTGTCCTGCTGGGATGGCGGGCCAATGCGGATGGCACGATCCCGGTTTTGCCGCGCGATACGGTTGCCGGGTTGGAACCGGTGGTGATCAACACCAACCAGACGGCGGGCGATCCGACGACGCGGATGAAGCTGGGCGTCAACCTTCCCGCCGTGAATACCGAAGCCGGTGCGGCAGCCACGCCGCTGCCGCTCTCGGTTGAGTATTTCGGGAATCTCGGCACGTCAGAGACGCTGGACATCTCGTTCACGCCCACGATCCCGGCAACCGGATCGTCCAATACCTGGACGATGGTGATCCGCGATTCCGCGCAGGGCGGGGCCGTGATCGGCGAATATGAGCTGGTCTTCGACGATACCCGCGGCAGCGGGGGCACGCTGGCTTCGGTCACCGCCGTGTCGGGCGGGGCCTATGATCCGGCCTCCGGCACGCTGGGGCTAAGCGTTGCGGGCGGCCCCCTCGCGCTCGAGATCGGGACGATCGGGGCCGGAAACGGGCTGACGCAGCTTTCCTCCAGCTTCGCCCCGACCGCGATCACCAAGGACGGATCGCCGGTCGGGAACCTGACCGCCGTCGAGGTCGATGAAAACGGCTATGTCCGGGCGACCTATGACACCGGCTTCATTCGCACCGTCTTTCAGATCCCGGTCGTCGACGTGCCCAATCCGGGCGGGCTGCTGTCGCTCGACAATCAGGCGTTCCAGGTCTCGCCGACTTCGGGGTCGTTCTTCCTGTGGGATGCGGGTGATGGGCCGACCGGCGCGGTGGTCGGATATGCACGCGAAGGCTCCACCACCGATGTGGCAGAGGAGTTGACAAGCCTGATCCAGACCCAGCGAGCCTATTCGTCCAACGCGAAGGTTATCCAGACGGTCGATGAGATGTTGCAGGAGACGACGAATATCAAACGCTGACCCGTCGGGCCGGCGTTCGAAGGCGGAGATTGAGGGATGAGCATCACAGGTGCGCTGAACAATGCGCTTTCCGGTCTGGCGGCGGCCTCGCGCGCGGCGGAAATCGTGGCGTCCAATACCGCGAACGCAACCACGCCCGGTTACGCCAAACGCGGGCTGGCGCTTTCGGCCGCCGATCTGGGCGGCAGGGGCGCCGGGGTGCGCATCGACGGGGTCACGCGCCAGGTCAACGACTCGCTGCTTGGCGATCTGCGGTTGGCGACGGCCTCGGGCGGCAATGCGCGGCTGCTGACCGGGTTCCATTCGGATCTGGAGGCGCGGATCGGCGCGCCGGGCGAGGCGGGGTCGCTTTCGGCGCGCCTTGCCGGGTTCGAAAGCGCGCTGATCGGCGCGGCAAGCCAGCCCGATGCCACGCTGCGCCTGACGCAGGTGCTTTCGGCCGCGCAGGATGTCGTGCAGCAGGTCAACGGGATCTCGGCCCATCTTGAAACGGTCCGCACCCAGGCGGACCGGCAGATCGCCACGCAGGTCGGCGTGATGAACACGACGCTGGTGCAGATCGCCGATCTGAACCGGCAGATCGTGGCGCAACGCAGCCTGGGGCAGGATGGCGCGGCGCTGATGGATCAGCGTCAGGTGCTTGTGGACAAACTGGCCGAGATCGTCCCCCTGCGCACCGTCGCGCGCGACAACGATCAGATCGCCCTGTTCACGACGGGCGGGGCATCGCTGCTGGAGGGGCACCCCGCAGAGATCGGGTTTGCGCCTGTGGGCCTTGCCACCGCCGATATGACACTCGCGTCGGGGGCCTTGTCCGGCCTCACGCTGAACGGGATGCCGATCGATTCGAAGGAGGGCGGCGTTCTGGGAGGCGGTCAGCTTGGGGCGCTGTTCACGATTCGGGATGACCTGGCACCCGACGCGCAGGCCCAGATGGACGCGTTCGCGCGCGACCTGATCGCCCGTTTCTCGGACCCGGCGATCGACCCGAGCCTGTCGCCCGGCGATGCGGGCCTGTTCACCGATCGCGGCGCGCCTTTCGATCCGCTGGAGGAAGTCGGGCTTGCCGGCCGGCTGGCCATCAATGCCGCCGCCGATCCCGGTCAGGGCGGCGCGGTCTGGTGGTTGCGCGATGGCCTGAATGCGGCTGCCGCGGGCGATGTGGGCGATCCGACCCTGCTTGTGTCGCTGCGCGCGGCGCTGACGGATTCGGAACCGCCCGCATCGGGGGCGTTTGCGGGCCTTGCGAAAACGCCCTCGGGCCTGGCTGCGGATATCCTGTCGATGGTCTCGGGTGCGCGACAGGGGGCCGCCGCCCGGGAAAGCTATGCCAATGCGCGGCAGGATGCGCTGACCGGCGCGTTCCTTGCCGAGGGCGTGGACACCGACCAGGAGCTGCAAAAGCTTTTGCAAATCGAGCAGGCCTATGCCGCCAATGCCCGCGTCATCACGACCATCGACGAAATGATCCAACAACTGCTGAGGCTGTGACATGATCAACCCTGCCTACGGCGATCTCGCCCAGAACTATCTGCTGAAGCGCCACGACACCGCGCTCAAGACCGGGATCGCGCGGCTTACGCAGGAACTGACCGGAGGAACGCGGCAGGATATCGGCGCGGCGGTGCGCGGCGATTACCGGACACTCGCCGGGATCGAACGGACGATTACGCAGCTGACCGCGATGAACACCGCTGCGTCCGAAGCCGCCCTGCGCGCCTCGGCCACGCAAAGCGTTCTGGGCACGCTGAAGGATCTGGCGTCGGGCAATGCGGTCACGTTGATGACGGCCGTGTCCAGCGCCAACCCGGCAATGATCGACGCCGCCACGAGCGACAGCAGGGAGCGCCTGTTTTCCGCCGTCTCGGCCCTGAATACCGATATTGCGGGGCGTCACCTCCTGTCCGGCACGCGAAGCGATGTGCCGCCCCTGACCTCGGGCGAGGCGATCCTGACCGCGCTGCAAGGGGCGGTCGCGGGGGCGGCCACGGTGTCGGACGCGCTGAGTGCCATTGACGATTGGTTCGATGCGCCGCAGGGCGGCGGCGGATTTCTGGATCAGGCCTATCGCGGATCCGACACGGCGGTCGGTTATGCGCCCGTCCTGCAGACCGGGATGAACGATGGCCTTACCGCCGCCGATCCTGCGATCCGCGCGGCCCTGCGCGGCCTTGCAGTTGCGGCGCTTGTGTCGGAGGGGCTGTTTTCCGGCGATGCGGCGGCGCGTGCCAGCCTCGCGCAGGCCGCAGGCGAAAGGTCGATCGCCAGTTCGGACGGCCTGACTGCCTTGCAGGGCAAGACCGGCGCTGCCGAAGCGGCGATCGCGGCGCTATCCACGCGCAACGCGGCCGAAATATCGGGCCTCGAACTCGCCCGCGCCGGGATCGTCGCGGCCGATCCATATGAGACCGCAACCGAACTCGAGGCGGCACAGACACGGCTTGAAACGCTTTACACGATCACCGCGCGGCTCTCCCGTCTGTCATTTGCGGATTATATGTCATGAAGACGCTGATACTTATCCTTGCCCTCCTGCTGCCCGGTCTGGCGGGCGCCGCGCCGATCCGGATCAAGGATCTGGTCGATTTCGACGGGGTGCGCGGCAACGATCTGGTTGGCTACGGGCTTGTCGTGGGCCTGAACGGAACCGGTGACGGTATCCGGAACGCGCCTTTCACCGAAGAAATCATGGCCAACATCCTTGAAAGGCTGGGCGTCAATGTCACCGGAGAGCAGTTTCGCCCCAAGAACGTGGCTGCCGTTCTGGTGACGGCCACGCTTCGGCCCTTCGCGCGCGCAGGCAGCCAGCTTGACGTGACGGTTTCGGCGATCGGGGACGCCAAAAGCCTTCTGGGCGGCACGCTGGTCATGACCCCGCTGAACGCCGCCGACGGCGAGATCTATGCCGTGGCACAGGGCACCATCATCGCCGGGGGGGCATCGGCCGAGGGGGCCGGCGCGTCGGTCGTCCAGGGGGTGCCCACGGCGGGTTCGATTCCCGCAGGCGCGCGGGTTGAGCGCGAGATTGCCTTCGATCTTGGCAGTCTCAGCACGATCCGTCTGGCGTTGCGCACCCCCGATTTCACGACCGCCGGGCGGATCGAAAAGGCCATCAACCAGGAATTCGGCAACCGGGTGGCGCTGATGCAGGATTCGGGAACCGTTGCGCTGGATATCGGCGGGACGCGGATGCGCTCCCCCGCGCATGCATTGGGGCGGATCGAGAACCTGACGATCGAGCCGGAAAGGCGCGCGCGCGTCGTGGTGGACCAACGCTCGGGCACCATCGTGATGGGGGAAGATGTGCGCATCTCCAGGGTCGCGGTCAGTCAGGGCAATCTGACGCTGCGCATCGAGGAAACGCCGCTGGCGGTGCAACCCAATCCGTTCGCGCAGGGCGAAACGGTGATCGTGCCGCGCACGCAGGCCTCGATCGAGGAGGAACCGGGGCTGCATATCGCGGAAATCCCCGACGGATCGTCACTTTCCCAGGTTGTCTCGGGGCTGAATGCGCTGGGTGTCAGCCCGCGCGACATGATCGACATCCTCAAAAGCGTGAACTCGGCCGGGGCGCTGCATGCCGAATTCGTGGTGCATTAGACCCGCTTAGCCGCCCAGAAGGTCGCGCAAAATGCGCTCGAACAAGGTGACGCCGGGGCCGATGAGCGTATCGGGAAAATCGTAATCGGGATTGTGCAGCATGGGGTGGTCGGTTCCGGACCCCAGAAGCACCATGGCTGAACGGGCGGCCGCGCCGAAGCGGCCGAAATCCTCGGAGGCGCGCATCGGAAGCGCCGCGTCGCAATGTGTCAGGCCAAGGGCGTCCAGCGCATCGGTGATGGCCTGCGTTGCCGCGGGATCGTTCGTGCAGGCCCGAAAGACGTCATGGTGGCTGATGGCCAGATCAAGGCCCTGATCCTTGGCTTCATCGTGCAGCAGGGACAGGATGTCGGCTTCAAGCGCGGCCATGTCCGCGTCCAATAGGGTGCGCAGCGTCAGCCACAGCTCGGCCTCGCCCGGCGCAATGCCGAAGGCGGGCTCGCCCATGCGGGTATGGGTCACCGTAACCAGCCGATATCCCGCGACGACCTCGCCCCCCTGACCCGCGGCCATCGCGGCAGGGATCAGCCGCGCGAGGGCCAGGGCGGGCGAGACACCCCTTTCGGGCACCGAAGCGTGCGAGGTCTTGCCGCGCAGCACCACCCGAAGCCCCTGCGAAGCGCAGTTCACCGGACCGGGCCGGATCGAGAACCGCCCCAGCGCGATGCCCGGCATGTTGTGCAGCGCAAACGCCCAGTCCGGGGCGAAGGGTGCGAAACGCGGATCCGCCAGGACCGCCGCCGCGCCCGAGCCATCCTCTTCGGCGGGTTGGAACAGCAAGACGACGCGGCCCCGCTCCGGCGGGCGCCGCGCGATCAGCCGCGCGAGCCCAAGAAGAATGGTCGAATGCCCGTCATGCCCGCACAGATGCCCCACCCCCGGCACGGTCGAGCGGTGCCCGGCCCCAGACAGCTCTTCGATCGGCAGGGCATCAAGTTCGGCCCGGAACAGGACGGTCGGGCCGGGTTTCCCGCTGTCGAACATCGCGGCAAGGCCGTGCCCGCCCAGTCCGGTCTCCAGCCGGGTCGGGCTCAGCGGTTGCAGCGCGGCGGCGACCGTGGCCGCAGTGCGGCTTTCCTGCCCCGACAGCTCGGGGTGGCGGTGCAGGTGATGGCGCAGGGCGGTCAGTTCGACGATATCGGAATTGGTCAGCATGGTCGTCCCCTTGGGGTGGCGCGCCAAGGCTATCGCGCGGGCCGGGCGAACGGCAACCCTTTGGCCGCGTGCCACGCAGGGCGGGTGCCGCTGAAAAGGCTCTGTTTCGGCGCTTTCAGCCTAAAGGCAGCTTGCCAGAAGAACCAGCGCCGCGATTTCGGCAACTTGCTGCGCGGCGCCCAGCACATCGCCCGTCTGCCCGCCGATCCTGCGCAGCGCCAGCCGTGCAAGCGCGACGCCAAGCGCGGCCTGAAGCGCCATCGCCCAAAGAACGGCAGGCAAGAGCAACGCCGGGAAGGCAGCCAGCAGAACCGCGACAAGGGCCGGGCCAAAACGGGCCCGCCCGGCCGCCCGGCCCAGTCCGTCGCTGCGTGCCGGGGGCAGCGCGGCAAGCATCACGGCAGGCAGGGCGCGGCTGGTCATCGCGGCACAAAGAAGCGCGATTCCCGCAAGAACAGGGTCGATTTCGGCAAGATATGCAAGCGCCACCCATCGCAGCCCGACGGACAGGATCAGCGCCAGAACCCCGTAGCTTCCGATCCGGCTGTCGCGCATGATCTCAAGCCGCCGTTCGGGGGTGGCCCCGCCCCAGAAGCCGTCCGCCAGATCCGCCAACCCGTCTTCGTGCAGCGCGCCGGTCAGCACGATCTGGAGCCCAAGCGCAAGGCCCGCCGCCAGAGCCACCGGCATTCCAGCCATCGCCGCCCCGACAAGGGCGGCAGCGGCCAGCCCCCCCGCGGCTAGCCCGGCCAGAGGAAAGGCCCAGACCGAGGCGGCGATTGCGGGGGGCGGGTCGGGCAGGCGCCCGGCTGGAAGACGGGTCAGCAGTATCAGGGCCACCTGCGCCTCGGCCAGACGGGTGCGGCCCGCGCTCATGCCTCGGAGACGCCCGCTTCGCCAAAGGTCGCCATGCCGTTATGGCATTCCAGCGCGGCGCGCAGGATGCCAAGCGCAAGCGCCGCGCCCGAGCCTTCGCCCAGACGCATGTCGAATTCGAGCACGGCCCGTTTGCCAAGCGCGGCCAGAAGGCGGCGGTGGCCCGGTTCGGCCGAGACATGGCCGACAAGGCAATGGTCCAGCAGGCACGGATCGGCCGCGTGCAGGACCGCCGCCGCCGCGGTGCAGATGAACCCGTCAAGGATGACCGGCACCCGCGCCTTGCGCGCGGCCAGAACCGCCCCGCAAATGGCGGCCTGTTCGCGCCCGCCAAGCGCGGCCAGCACGGCCATCGCATCCAGCCCGCCATGGCGCGCAAGCCCCGCCTCGATCGCGGCGATCTTGCGCCGGATGCCCTGGCTGTCCGACCCCGTGCCCGGCCCGACCCAATCGGCCGGTTCCGCCCCGAAAAGCGCAGAGGCGAGGGCCGCCGCGACGGTGGAATTGCCGATCCCCATCTCACCCAGGATCAGCACATCGGCCTGCGGATCGACGGCGCCCGCGCCGCGGTTCATGGCCGAGAGGGTCTCGGCCACGGTCATCGCGGGGCCCTGGGTGAAATCGGCGGTGGGGCGGTCAAGGTCCAGCGCGATGACGCCCAGATCGGCCCCCGCAATGCGGCACAACTGGTTGATCGCGGCCCCGCCATGTTCGAAATTCGCCACCATCTGCGCGGTGACCTCTTGCGGATAGGGGTTCACGCCCTGCGCGCAGATGCCGTGATTGCCCGCGAAAACCAGAGCCTGCGCGCGCGCGATCCGGGGCTGCGCCGTTCCGCGCCATTCGGCCATGAAAAGCGCAAGCTCTTCCAGGCGGCCAAGCGATCCGGGGGGCTTGGTCAGGCTGTTCTGGCGCGCAAGGGCCGCATCGCGTGCGGCGATGTCGGCCCCGGGCAGCGTGCCGGCCATGGCGGGAATGGCAAGGAGGTCCTGAAACATGGTCATTTCACCTTCATGGGCAGGCCGGCAACGGCAAGGGTCACTTCATGGGCGACCGAGGCCACCCATTGGTTCAGCCATCCGGCAGCGTCGCGGAAATCACGCGCGAGGCGGTTTTCGGGCACGATCCCGGCGCCGACCTCATTGGTGACAAGGACGACCGGCGCGGCCTGCCGGGGTAGCGACGTGACAAGATCCCGGCCCGCCGCGCGCCAGTCATGCCCGCCCAGCATCAGGTTCGACAGCCACAGCGTCAGGCAATCCACCAGCCGGGGCTGGCCATCGGTGGCGTCAAGCGCCGCCACAAGGTTGAGCGGTTCGGCATGGGTCGTCCATTCGGCGCCGCGCCGGTCCTGATGCGCCTTGATGCGGGCGGCCATTTCCGGATCGAAGGCCTGCGCGGTGGCGATATAGACCGCACGCGGCCCAAGGGCGAGCGTCCGCGCCTCGGCGATGGCGCTTTTGCCCGATCTGGCCCCGCCGGTGATGAGAATGATCCTGCTCATGGTGCCCCTTGTCCCTTGCGCGTTGACAAAGCAGAAATGGCGCGGGGGCGAAAGGAGAAATGCGACGATGCAACCGGGGGACGCGACCGAGCTTTTGCTGATCCGGCATGCGCCGGCGCTTCATGGCGGGCGGCTGGCGGGGCGGCGCGACGTTGCGGCCGATTGCTCGGACCAGGCGGCGATCGGGGCGCTGCGGGGGGTGCTTGCGGGGGTGGAAAGCCGGGTGACAAGCCCGGCCTTGCGGTGCCGCCAGACTGCGGCTGCGCTTTGGCCGGGTGCCGCGCCGCCTGCCGATCCGCGCCTGTGGGAGCAGGATTTCGGCACATGGGAGGGATGCGCCTTCGACCGGCTTCCCGATCTGGGCGCGCTGAGCCTGGCCGATCTGGCCGTCCATTCCCCCCCGGAGGGTGAGAGTTTTGCCGCCGTTTGTGCCAGAACAGAGCCTGTTTTTCACGAACTTGCCGGCCGGGGCGGCCGCATCGCGGTGGTCGTACATGCCGGGGTGGTGCGGGCGGGGCTGGCCTTCGCGCTCGGCTCGGTTCCGGCGGCGCTGGCCTTTCATGTGGCGCCTCTGTCGCTGACGCGGATCCGGGTCGGCGCGGCGGGGCACTGCACGGTTCTGGATGTGAACAGGATCGCGGGATGAGCTTTGCGGCGATGATGCTTGTGGCGATGCTGTGCGATCTGGCCTTCGGCTGGCCCGGCTGGCTTTTCGCGCGGATCGGGCATCCGGTGACATGGCTGGGCGCGCTGATCGGGGTGCTTGACCGGGGCTGGAACCGCGCGGGGCGGGCGCGGCGGCTGCGGGGTGTCGCGGCGGCTGGGCTGGTCATCGCGCTTGCCGCCGGGGTCGGTGCGCTGGTTCAGGCGGCGCTGCCTCCGGGCTGGGCCGGGGTGGTGATCGGCGGCGTTCTGGCCTGGCCGCTGGTGGCGCTGCGTTCGATGCACGCGCATGTTGCGGCGGTGGCTCGGCCGCTGGTTGCGGGCGATCTGGCGGCTGCGCGGGGGGCGGTGGGCAGGATCGTCGGGCGCGATCCCGCCCGGCTCGATACCGCCGGCGTTGCCCGGGCGGCGCTGGAGAGCCTGGCCGAGAACAGCTCGGACGGGGTGGTGGCGCCGCTGTTCTGGGGGGCCGTGGCCGGGCTGCCCGGGATTGCGGCCTACAAGGCGATCAACACGCTCGATTCGATGATCGGTCATCGCACGCCGCGCCATGAGGCTTTTGGCTGGGCCGCGGCGCGGATCGACGATCTGGCGAACCTGATCCCGGCGCGTTTGACGGGGCTTTTGTTTGTGCTTGTCTCGGGGCAGCCGCGTGCGGCGCTGGGCTGCATGTTACGCGATGCGCGCCACCACCGTTCGCCCAATGCAGGATGGCCCGAGGCGGCCATGGCGGGTGCCTTGCGGGTGCGGCTTTCCGGCCCGCGCGTCTATGGTGACCGCATCGCGCGGGAGCCGTATGTCAATGCCGCCTGCCCCGATCCGGTGCCGGGCGATATCGGGCGGGGTCTTGCGCTTTACGGGCGTGCGATGTTTGCGATGGCGGCGCTTCTGGCGGGGATAGTCTGGATCTAGCGCCCGGTTCCGGGCCTTGCGCTGCGGGATGGTGCGGAAGCCTCCGGCGGGGATATTTCAGCTCTGAAGAAGCGGGGATCAGGGTGTGGCCGGGGGGTGCGCCTGCATGCGGGCGCGCAGTTCTGTTCCGGTGGCTTCGATATGGGCGCGCAAGAGGGCGGTGGCGCGCGCGGCCTCGCGGCTGGTCGCGGCTTCGGCGATGGCGCGGTGTTCCTCGGCGATCTGGCGCGCTGTGCCGTCCTTCGGTGACATGGGCCAGAGCCTGCGATATCGATCCTGCAGGGTGCGCAGCATGGCGCAGATCTGGAGCAGACGGGGTGCCCCGCAGCCCGAGATAAGCGCCATGTGGAAGGCGCTATGGGCTTCTTCCCAGGCGTCGGGCGTCTCCTTCGCGGTGCGTGACAGCCGGTAGAGGGCCCCCATCACCGCGCTTTCCCATTCCAGATCGCCGTTGTTCACGGCCTCGCCTAGCGCGATGGTTTCGAGTTCGCCGCGCAACCGTGTCACCTCGGCCAGATCGGCCAGGGAGACGGGAGAGACCGAGTAGCCGCGCTGATCCTCGAAGTTGACCAGACCTTCGGCGATAAGCCGCGAGACGGCCTCGCGCAACGGGCTGATCGAGATCTGGTAGGTTTCGCGCAAGCGGTCGAGATTGATCTTTTCTGCAGGCGCCAGGTCGCCGCGCAGGATGGCGGCGCGCAGATCGGCACAGATGCGTGAGGACAATGTGGCCTTGCGGGCCGGAGAGGAGGCGTCTTGCATGGAGAACCCGGGAAGCGATGCGGTGAACTTAAATGAGGATGGCAGTTAAAACAACGATTACGGGAAAAATCGTTTATCAGCCGTAATATCTGGCAATGCTTTGCCCGAGGGCTTATATTTCATCCAGCGACGAAAGAGGATAATCGTGAGCCTTTCCCTGGCCCAGACCACATATGACCGGATGCGTGCCGATATCATTTTCGGCAGGCTTGCGCCAGCGGCCCGGTTGCGGCTGGACGATCTGCGGCAGGCCTATGGCGTGTCGGTTCCCACGTTGCGCGAGGTGTTGAACCGGCTGGCGGCGGATGGTTTCGTCGTGGCCGAAGACCAGCGCGGTTTTGCCGTCGCACCGATTTCGGCGGAGAACCTTGAGGAACTTGCTGCGCTGCGCATGCTGATCGAGATGGATGCGCTGGAGCGCTCGATCCGGGCGGGCGATGTCGGCTGGGAAACCCGTGTCGTGGCGGCCCACCACAAGCTGGCCCGTGTCGAGGCGCGGATGATGGCGGGCGATACCGGTGCGCTGGATGAATGGCGCCGCTATGACAGCGAGTTCCACCACACCCTGATCCTGGCTTGCGGTTCGGCCGAGTTGCTGGCCGTTCACAAGCAGGTATTCGACAAATACCTGCGCTACCAGATGCTGTATCTGACCTTCCGCGGCGCGATCTCGGGCGAGGAACATCGCGCGATGATGGATTTCGCCCTTGCGCGCGAGGTGGGCAAGGCCCAGGCGGTGCTTGAACGTCATATCAGCGCAGGCGTGACCCATGCGTTGAAGGCCCATGCCGGGCAGGCTGGCGCGCAAGTGGCGCAGGGTGGCTGAGGCATGCCTCAGGGCCGATGGGTTATGATCCCGCGCACCCAGTCGGGATCGGTGACGGTCAGCCCGGTGAAGATCTGGAACGCGTCGATGCCCTGGTGGAAGTAAAGTTCATAGCCTTCCAGGAAGTCGGCGCCCATCGCCTCGGTCTGGGCACGGAAAACGGTATCCACGGGGGTATAGACGGCATCGAATGACCAGCGTGGCGCCCCCTTCGCATCGGGCGGCAGCGGAGAACCCGGCCGCCCGACCATGCCAAGGGGTGTGCAGTTTACGACGCCGTCGAATCCGCGAATATCGGCCGGATCGGCGCCCGATCGGATTGTGATGCCGGTGGGCGCATGGGCGTGCAATGCCGCCCCCAGACTTTCCACCTTTGCCGGATCGGTGTCGAAAAGCACGATCTCGGATGCGCCAAGATCGGCCAGCCCGAAGGCCACGGCGCGGCCAACCCCCCCTGTGCCGAGGATCAGCACGCGGCCGGGTGCCATGGTCCCGAACCGTTTGCGATAGGCTGCGACAAAGCCGGAATGATCGGTGTTATAGGCCCTTGGCCCCTCGGCCGTGAAACGGACCGTATTGGCCGAGCCCATCGCCGTCACCACGGCGTTCCCGGCGGGCACATGGGCCAGGGCCTCTTCCTTGAACGGGTAGGTGACGTTCACGCCGTCGAACCCTGCCTTGGCGCATTGGCTCAGAAGATCGGCGAAGCTTGCGCCGCGTTCGGCGGGGATGATGAGGTCGTAGGTGACGTTGCGCCCCAGCGAAAGGCCGCAGGTCAGATGCAGAACGGGCGAGCGGGTTGCCGTGATGTTGCCGCCGATGAGGCCAAGGCGGAAGGTTCGCTCGGCTGTCTGGGCGGGTCGGGTTTGCAGGGTCATCCGTTATATCCGAAAAGACGGGGAAGGAAGAGAACCAGGTCCGGGCTTGCCGCAAGCATCACAAGTGCTGCGAGCAACGCGAAAAGGAACGGCAACACGCCGCGTATGATTTCGCGGATGGGAATGCCCGTGACCGCGTTGATGACGAAGATGAGCATGCCATAGGGAGGGGTGATCAGGCCGATCATCGTGTTGACCACGGCCACCACGCCGAAATGGATGAGGTCGATCCCGAGCGCCCGCGCCGAGGGCACGAAAAGCGGAAGGATGACAAGGATGATGGTGCCGCCATCCAGCAGCATTCCCAGAACCAGAAGTGCGATATTGACGCCGATCAGAAACTGGATCGGCGTGATGTCGCGTCCGGCCATCCATTGCGCCATTGCATCGGGGATGCGCTCGGCTGCGACGATGTAGTTGAAGATCAGCGCCGAGCCAATGACGATACCCACCGTCGCCGCCTGGCGCGCGCTGTCCGAGAAGACGCTGGCAAGCGCACGGATCGTGAGCTGCCGGTAGAAGACCATCGCCAGCAGCAGCGCGTAAAGCGCCGCGATCGAGGCCGCCTCGGTCGGGGTGGTGGCGCCGCCATAGATCCCGCCCAGCAGGATGACCGGCATCAGCAGCGCGGGAAAGGCGCGGAAGGTCAACCCGGGCAGTTCGCGCAGCGGGACCGGCTCATCGCGGACGCGCTCGGCCCGGTTGGCCAGAAAGTAGTTCATCACCGCAAGCGCAAGCGCCATGAGCAGGCCGGGCAGGATGCCGGCAAGGAACAGGTAGCCGATCGACTGGTCCGAGATCAGCGCATACATCACCATCGGAATCGAGGGCGGAACGATCGGTCCGATGGTGGCCGAGGCCGCGGTGATCCCCGCGGCATAGCCACGCGCATAGCGCCCTCCCTTTGTCATCATGCCGATGATCATCTTGCCTGGACCCGCGGCATCGGCCACGGCCGAACCCGACATGCCCGCGAAAATGAGCGAGACGGTGATGTTCACATAGCCGAGCCCGCCCCGGAACCGCCCCACAAGCGCGACGCAGAAGGCCAGCAGCCGGTCCGAGATCGAGCCCGCGTTCATGATGTTGGCCGCGATGATGAACAGCGGCACCGCAAGCAGGATATAGCCGTCATAGATCGACTGGATCAGTTGCTCGGCCGCCAGCGACAGATCGGCCCCCGAGACAAGAAGATACGAGATCGCGGCGACCAGCATGGCATAGCCGATCGGGGCGCCCAGTGCCGCGATGCCGAACAGCACCGCAAGGCAGGTCATGAAGGAAAGGCTCATGGTGTTGTC
This sequence comes from Rhodobacter maritimus, assembly GCF_058747975.1. Classification (NCBI taxonomy): domain Bacteria; kingdom Pseudomonadati; phylum Pseudomonadota; class Alphaproteobacteria; order Rhodobacterales; genus Rhodobacter; species Rhodobacter maritimus. The sequence continues at coordinate 3,458,801 of NZ_CM179095.1, forward strand.
CGCTTAAATAGGGGTCTAATCCGCCAGAATGTCGCGTTCGTCCCGAGACAGATCGCGCCCACGCAACACGTCGATCACGCGCCAGGCGTAGCGTGCCACGATGACGACGGCGAAGACCATATAGATCGAGAAGACATAGCTGAGCGGGATCCTCAGCGTCGCGGATTTCTTGATCTTGTAGAAGCTGACATAATCCCAGCTGTCGGGCATGGCGACCACAAGGGCCGCGACGATTGCCAAGGCCGAAAGCACCGCGAAGACCCGTTTCGCGCCCGGTCCGACATGGCTGTAAAGCAGGTCGAACTTCACATGATCGCGCTCTTGCAGGACGAAGGCGCAGGAAAACAGAACCAGCCAGAGCCAGAGTGTCAGGTTCACCTCGATCGTCCAGCCAAGGGTCATCTGCACGCCGAAGGCGGGGGCGATGTAGCGGGCCCCGATCTGAAGCAGGAACACGATGAAGATGGCGGCAAGCATAGCCGCCGCCATCGCATCCGCACCCGCGCCCAGCAGCCGCGCGATACGGCGCATGGGCTCAGTTCCCAAGCTCGTTGATGCGCTCCAGCATGCCCTCGGGCCAGTCCTTGGCGTAATCCGAGGCCAGATACTCTGCCTGCACATGGTCGCGGAAGGCGGCCACATCGGGTTCGTAGATCTTCAGGCCCTGATCGGTCAGGAAGCTGACCAGCTCTTCTTCCTTCTTGAGCTGCACCTGACGGGCGATTTCGGCGGCCTCTTCGGCGGCCTGCACCACGGTGGCCTGCTGCTCGGGGGTCAGCGAATCGAAGACCGATTTCGAGAAGGCGACATAGTTCAGGTCAACCAGGTGCGAGGTCAGCACGATCTGCTTTGTCACCTCGTAGAACTTGGAATCGACGACGGTCGGCAGCGGGTTGTCCTGCCCGTCGATCGCACCGGTCTGGAGGCCGGTATAAACCTCGCCGAAGGCCATCGGTACGGGGCTTGCGCCAAGGGCCGCCCCAAGGAATTGCCATGCATCCGTGCCCGGCATCCGCAGCTTGACGCCCGCCAGGTCGGCCGGGGTCTTCACTTCCTGGTCGCCGCGCAGGTTCAGCTGGCGTTTGCCCAGATACATCACGGCCAGCAGCTTCACGTTCAGCTCGTCCTCGGCCTTCTGCTTCAGCGGGTCCATCACCGGATCGTTGAAGACCTTGACCTGATGTTCGGCCGACTGGTGCACATACCCCGCCGTCAGGATCGAGAATTCCGGAAAGAAGGTGGCCAGTTCCTGCGCAGAGGTGATCGCCATTTCAAGGTTGCCGCGCGCGATGGCCTCAAGCTCGGTAGCCTGCTTGAACAGCGTGCCGTTGTAATGCGGCTCATACTCGGCGAATTCGGAAACCGCGGGGCCGAAGGTTTCGGCAAGTGCGATGGTGCGCGAGTCGCTTTCGGTCGCAACGGTTGCCATGCGCAGCTTGATCTTGTCCTGTGCGAAAGCGGCTTGTGTGCCAAGCGCAAGTGTCGCGACGGCAGCGGTCGCCGCTAGCAGGCTGCGGCGGGTGATGGACGTGGTCATGGGGCTCCTCCCTCAATCCGGTGGTCGATTCCTCCTCCGAGGATGGCGACAAACTGACGGATTCGCGGACATCTGTCCAGAAAATATCTTACATCTATAAATTTAATGATCCAATTCATTCATAAGAAGTAATTATTGAAATAATCAATTATTCTGTTTCGATCAGTTTTTGATTGGCGTAAACAGTGCAACGTGGCAACGATTCCCGCGATCAGACGGGGCCTTTGTCGCAAAGGCGCGGTTTTCGCCCCGCCCTTCGGGGAATCATGAAGACGACGGAGGATGCAATGACGACCAGCAAGACGATCTACATACTCAACGGCCCCAACCTGAACCTGCTGGGTCAGCGCCAGCCGGAGATCTACGGATACGACACCCTTGCCGATATCGAGCGCAACTGCGCCGCGGTCGCCGCCGAAAGGGGCTTTGAGGTGAAGCTGTTCCAGTCCAACCACGAAGGCGTGGTGATCGACACGATCCACGAGGCCCGCCAGGCTGCCTGCGGCATTGTCATCAACCCCGGCGCGTTTACCCATACCTCGGTGGCGATCTTCGATGCGCTTAACACCTTCGAGGGTCCGGTGATCGAGTGCCACATCTCGAATGTGCACAAGCGCGAGGCGTTCCGCCATCACTCCTATGTCTCGCTGCGGGCCGATGGCGTTCTGGCCGGGCTTGGCGTCGAAGGGTATGAGCTGGCCACGCGCCGTATCTGTTCGCTTTGCGGCCCCGCGAAATGACCGACGTGAGATTTGCCGTTGCCGGTGCGGGCCTGATCGGGCGGCGCCATGTCGAGGCAATCGGAATCGCGCAAGGGGCGGCGGTTTCAGCCATCGTCGATCCGGCGCCGGGCGCGGCCGATTATGCCCAGGGCCTTGGCGTGCCGCATTTTGCCACGCTCGAGGCCTGCCTTGAGGCGCGCGTCTGCGACGGCGTGTTCCTGGCCACGCCGAACCAGATCCATGTGGCGGGCGCGCTGAGCTGCGTCGAGGCGGGCGTGCCGGTGCTTGTGGAAAAGCCGCTCGATGTGGATCTTGCCGCAGCGCGCCGTCTGATCGACCGGGCAGGCGCCGCGGGCGTTCCGGTGCTGACCGGGCACCATCGCCGCCACAACCCGCTGATCGCCGCCGCCAAGGCCGCGATCGCGGCAGGCGAGATCGGCACCCCGGTTTCGGCGCATGCGATGTTCTGGTTGATGAAGCCGGATGACTATTTCGATGTGGCGTGGCGGCGGGCGCCGGGGGCGGGACCGGTATTCCTCAACCTCATTCACGACCTTGATCTGATGCGACACCTGGTCGGCGATGTCACCTCGGTGCAGGCGATCAGCTCGAACGCGCAGCGCGGCAATGCGGTCGAGGAAACCTGCGTGATCGCTTTTGCATTCCGAAACGGAGCGCTTGGCACGGCGAATGTGTCGGACACCATCGTGGCGCCCTGGTCATGGGAGCTGACGACGGGCGAAAACCCCGCCTATCCGATGACCGGAGAGGCCTGCTACCAGATCGGCGGCACGCATGGCGCGATCGACCTGCCCTCGGGGCGGATCTGGTCGAATCCGGGCACGCGTTCCTGGTGGGAGCCGATCCAGGCAAGGATCGCGCCGCGGATCTCGGGCGATCCGCTGGTCCGGCAGGCCGAGCAGTTCGCCCGCGTCATCGCCGATGGAGAGGCGCCGCTGGTGTCCGGGCGCGAGGGGCTTCTAACGCTGGAACTGATCGACGCGGTCAGCCGTGCGGCCCGAACCGGCACCGCCGTTACGCTGTAGGCGTGCCGATGGCCTTGCGGGAAAACTGCTTCGCAGACGCCTATGCCAGGCCCCGCGCGTGTGGCCGGAAAGGGCAGAGCGTGTCCGAATGATCTCGGTCTTTCTTCTGATCCTTCCGATCTATCTGATGATCGGCCTCGGCTATGCGGCGGTGCGGTCAAACTATGTCGCGGCGTCCGAGATTCGCGGCCTTGGCGGTATCGTGCTGAAGCTGTTCATGCCCGCGATGATGTTCCTTGCGATCGCGTCCAGCCCGATCTCGCAGGTGCTTCGGTGGGATTTCATCCTTGCCTATGCAGGCGGATCGCTGACGATTTACGGGCTGGGTTTTGCAACCGCGCGCATGGCGGGCCGTTCGTTCGGGGATGCCGCGATCGAGGCGATGGGCATGGCCTGCTCGAACTCGGCCTATTTCGGGTTGCCGCTGGCGACGCTCGTGGTTGGACCGCAGGTCGCGCTTCAGGCCTTTGCCTTGGCCGTACTTGTCGAAAACCTCCTGATGATCCCGCTCGCCGTCAGCCTGTGCGAGGCCGGCCAGGGCGCGGGAACCGGCGCGATCCGCAAAGTCGCACGGGGCTTGATCAAAAGCCCGCTGTTGATCGCGGCGCTGATCGGGCTTGGATGGTCGATCTCGGGTCTTGCGATGCCGGACCCGGTGCGCGCGGTGCTGGGCATGATGGCCCCCGTGGCTGCGCCCGTCGCGCTTCTGACGATCGGGGGGACGGTAGCCGAGCTGTCGCTGCGCACGTTCGGACCGGGGGTGTTGCGGGTGGTGCCCGGCAAGCTGATCGGTCATCCGCTGGCGGTGTTTGCGGCCTTCGCGTTGGTGGGCACGGTGCCCGATCAGTTGCGCCTTGCCGGGGTGCTGACGGCGGCGGCCCCGATGTTGTCGATCTATGCGCTTTTTGGCCAGCGTTTCGGGCGCGAGGGGATGACCGCGACGGCGCTGATCGTGGCCACCGTCCTGTCTTTCGCCACCATTTCGTTCGGGCTTGTGGTTATCGGTGCAGGCTTTGATGCGGGATGAGCCGGGGCGCAGATCGCGCGACCGGGAAATCAGGTTTGCGCGGCTCCGCACCGCGCGATAGTCTCGATCCGGAGCGGGAGAACCCGCGCCCCGGATCTCGTGAAACCGGAAATCAAGCGGCGGCCGGCCGCAGGGGATACACATATGGTGCGCGCGATTTCGTCGATCTCCTTCTCGGGTCAGCTTGAGGACAAGATCGAGGCCGCCGCCGCCGCCGGTTTCGATGCGATCGAGATCTTCCGCGAGGATATCATAGGCTTCGACGGCCCGCCCGAGGACATCCCGGCCTTCGCGCAACGCGCCGGGATCGGCATCCTGTCGCTGCAAAGCCTGCGCGATTTCGAAGCGCTGAGCGGAGAGGCGCGTGCCGCCGCTTTCCGGCGGGCCGAGCGGTTTCTGGATCTGGCCGTGCGGATCGGCGCGCCGATGCTGATCGTATGCGCCAATACCCGCCCCGACACGCTGGACGATCCCGCCTGTGCCGCGGCGGATCTGGCCGAACTGGCCGGGCTTGCCCGTGCACGGGGTCTGAGGCTGGGATATGAGGCGCTTGCGATTTCGGCCCATGTCAACACGGTCGGCGCGGCATGGGAGGTCGTGCGCCGCGTGGATGCCGACAACCTGGGCCTTGTGATCGGAGCCGTGCATCTTTTCGCGATGGATGCGGGGGCCGAGGTTCTTGCCGGGATCGCGCCGGAACGCATCGCGCTTGTGCATCTGGCCGATGCCCCGACGACGCGGATCGACCGGGCATTGCTGACGCAATCCTTCCGGCTGTTTCCGGGGCAGGGAACACTGCCTGTCGCGGCGCTTTACGCCCGGCTTCGCACGCTTGGCTATGATGGTCCGATGTCGATCGAGATCTTTAACGACCAGATCCGTGCGCTGCCCCCCGGCCAGATCGCAAGCGACGGGATGCGTGCGTTTCACTTTCTGGACGATGCGCGGCAGAACGTGCTTTCACCGCGCTCGGACCTGGTGGCAACGGCGTTTGTGGAATTCACCGCACAGGGCGAGGACGCGGCCGAGCTGGTCGGGCTTTTGCAGGCAATGGGATTTGTCTGCACCCACAAGGCCGGGGCTGCGGCGCTGTGGCGGCAGGGTGATGCCTGCATCGTGGTGAACGACGCCGATCAGGGATTGGCCCATTCGATCTATCTGTTGCAGGGGCTTTCGGTCTCGGGGCTGGGGCTTGTCGTCGATGATCTCGACATCCTTGACCGCCGCATCGGTCTGTTCCACGGCGAGCGGGTCGCCGACAGGTCGGAACCGCCCTATGGCCTGCCGGTGCTGCGCGGGCCGGGGGGATCGGTCTTCTACCTGGCCTCGGGCGGGATAGAAACCGCGCCGGGTTTCTCTGCCTTCGTTCCCACCGGGCAGGTGGCTGGCCGTGGCCTGCTGCGGATCGACCACTGCGCACAGGCACTGCAACCCAATCTGTTCCTTTCGGGCCTCCTATTCTATCGCGCGATCTTCGACATGCGCTCGGCCGAAATCCGTGACGTTCTGGACCCCCATGGCACGGTGCATTCGCGCACCATGGAGAACGACAGCGGTGCGGTGCGCTTCTCGCTCAACGCGAGTTTCGGAGCGGGCACGACGACGCAGCGGTTCCTTGGCAAATCGGGCTTCGCACCCTGGCATCATGTGGCCTTCCTGACCGACGACATCTTCGCCTTTGCCGAAAGGATGTCGCCCGGCGATCTGTTGCAGGTGCCCGCGAATTACTACGAAGACCTCGTGCTGCGCTTCGATATCGGTGCCGATCTAGTGGACCGGATGCGCGCGCTTGGCATCCTCTACGACCGCGATTCAGAAGGCGAGTATTTCCAGATCTACACGCGCAGCCTCAACGGCTTTTTCTTCGAGATCGTGGAGCGGCGCGGCTATGTCGGGATGGGGGCGCCGAACGCCCCCGTACGGATGCTGGCCCAGTTGCGCGAAATCGAGGCCGAGGACGCACTGCACCTGATGTAGATTCCGGTCAGCCCCGGCGATAGGCCGCCAGGAACATGTCGACCGCGCTACGGACATTGGCGGCAAGCAGGGCTGGATCGGGGGGGGCGGGAAGCTTGCCGAACAGGCGCTGACGCCACAGGCCGGCGGTCGACAGCTCGATTAGCTGGGACGCAGCAAGCGCAATATCCGGAATGGCCAGCGTGCCTTCGGCAACCTCGCGTTCCAGCAGTCGCAGAAGCGGTCGTTGCGCGCGTCCGGCACCGCCTTCGTAAAAGCGCACACTCAGTTCGGGCTTGCGTTCCGACAGCGCGACGATGGTACGCTGAGTGCGGATCACTGCATCCGAGCACAGGATCCCGGCCAGATAGGAGGCATAGCGGACAAGCTTCTGTTCGAGGGGCGCGTCATCCTCAAGCCAGTGGTCGGAATCCTTGAAAAGCCTTTCGCGCTCTTGTTCGACGAGGGCTTCGAACAGCGCTTCCTTGTCGGTGAAATAAACATAGAGCGTGCTTTTCGACACGGCTGCGGTACGGCAGATGTCATTCATGCTTGCCGCATCGAAGCCGGTTTCCAGAAAGACCTTCGAGGCGCCGTCAAGAATGCGCGCGCGCATTGCCGGATCGGCCCCGGCAGGATGTCGGCGGGGCGCAGAGACGGCCGCAGTTTCGGATTCGGCGGTATTCATAGTGTGACACTAATCGAACCGCTCGGTTCGATAAAGTCTTGAATTACGTATCCGGGCGCGTTATCTACCCCGGATCGAACCGATTGGTTCGATCAACAGCGACAACCGGAATCAACGCCATGTCACGCCACGAACGCCTTCGGTCAGACGTAACCGCGCGGGCAGCCGACAGCCCGGATCGACCCGCAGCCATAAAGCACTATGTGCCGAAGCTGAGGCGCCTGAAGCTGGCGGGGCTGGGTCTTGCGGGGCTGCTGGCGCTTGGCCTGGGCGGCTGGTCGGGCGCCCAGTGGTGGACAACGGGCCGGTTCATGGAAAAAACAGACGATGCCTATGTTGCCGCGAATATCACGCTGATCAGCAGCCGCGTTCAGGGCTATGTCGCCGAAATTGCCGTGGCCGAAAATGCGTCGGTCAAGGCGGGTGACGTGCTGGTGCGGTTGGATGACGGCGATTACCGTATCGCGCTGCAAACCGCTGAAAGCCGGGTGACGACGGCGGGCGAAAGACTGGCGCGCATCGACGCGCAGTCCGAAGCCGCGCGCGCAGCCGTTGCGCAGGCGCGCGCGATGCAGGATATGGCGCAGGCCCAGTTGCAGCTTGCCCGCACGAATGCCGAGCGGTCCGCCCGGCTGGTCGCAGGCGAGATTGCCGCGCAATCCACGCTCGACGATGCGACCGAAAAGCTTGATACCGCGCGCGCGACACTGGCCAATGCCGATGCCGCGCTTGCCAGTGCCCAGGCACAGGTGGAAGTGCTGAAGGCAGAACGCGCCGAGGCCGAAGGCACGCGCGAAGAGCTGAAACTTGCCCAGGCACAGGCCCACCGGAACCTTGACCTGACGGTGCTACGCGCGCCGGTGGATGGCACGCTGACCAATGTGACGCTGGAGCTTGGCGATCTTGTGGTGCCCGGCGCCCGTCTGGCGGCGCTGGTTCCCAGAGACGGGCTTTATATCGAGGCGAACTTCAAGGAAACCCAGATAGCCGGCATTGTCTCTGGAGCCCCTGTTCACATGAGCTTCGATGCGCTGCCCGATACAGCCTTCGAAGGTCGTGTCGCCTCGCTCGCGCCGGCGACCGGCTCGGTCTTTTCGCTACTGCCGCCCGACAATGCCACGGGCAACTTCACCAAGATCGTGCAGCGCGTGCCCGTCCGGATCGAGATTCCCGCCGACGCGATCGCCACCGGCGCGCTGCGCGCGGGGCTGTCGGCCGTGGTCGAGGTCGACACCCGCGCTGCGGCGCGGCCTGCGGGGTAGCCTGCCGTGGCAAGCCCTGCCCCACCTGCCGCGCCTCAACTGACGTCGCGGCGTGTTGCGGCCTTCATGGTCATGGTCTTCGGCATGTTCATGGCGATTCTGGATATCCAGATCGTCTCGGCATCGTTGCCCGACATTCAGGCGGGTCTCGGCGCCAGCCGGGACGAGATCAGCTGGGTGCAGACCAGCTATCTGATCGCCGAGGTGGTGATGATCCCGCTGTCGGGATTCCTGGCGCGGATGATGTCCACGCGGATCCTGTTCACGCTGTCGGCGGCGGGTTTTACCCTGACGAGCCTTATGTGCGCGCTGTCCGGCAGCATCAACGAGATGATCTTGTGGCGTGGGCTTCAGGGCTTTCTGGGCGGGGGCATGATCCCTTCGGTCTTTGCCGCTGCCTACACGATCTTTCCGCCCTCGAAGCGTAATGTCGTTTCGCCGATCATCGGGTTGATCGCCACGCTGGCCCCGACGGTGGGCCCGACCATCGGCGGCTACCTGAGCCATGCGATGTCCTGGCATTGGTTGTTTCTCGTCAATGTCGGCCCCGGTATCGCGGTCACGGTCGCGGCCTTGCTGCTGATCGATTTCGATCGTCCGAACTGGCGGCTGTTCGACCGTTTCGACTGGTGGGGGCTGCTTGCGCTTGCGTCCTTTCTGGGCGGGCTTGAATTCGTGCTGGAAGAGGGACCGTCGAACGATTGGTTCGACGATCATCTTGTGGCGATCATGACAGCGGTGATGCTGGCGGGCGCGATTGCCACCTTCTGGCGCGCCTTCACGCGGGATGAGCCGATCGTGGATTTCTCGGCCTTTGCCAATACCAATTTCGCGGTCGGCTCGGTGTTCAGTTTCGTGATGGGGATCGGGCTTTATGGGCTGACCTATCTTTACCCGCTCTATCTTTCGTCGATCCGGGGCTATGACAGCCTGATGATCGGGGAGACGGTGTTCGTCTCGGGGTTTGCGATGTTCTGCACCGCGCCGGTGGCCGGGATGCTGGCCTCCAGGATCGACTTGCGCATGATGCTGCTGATCGGCTTTGCCGGATTTGCACTGTCGACATGGATGCTGACCGGCATGACCGCCGAATGGGATTTCCACGAGCTGGTCTGGCCACAGATCATCCGCGGCATGTCGTTGATGCTGTGCATGGTTCCGATCAACAACCTTGCGCTGGGGACCATGACGCCGGACAAGATCAAGGGGGCCTCGGGCCTTTACAACTTGATGCGCAACCTGGGCGGCGCGGTCGGGCTTGCGGTCATCAACACGCTTTTGTCGAACCGGGGTGATCTGCACTATGCGAGGCTGGCCGAAAAGCTGACCTGGGCCAATGACGAGGCGCTGCGTCAGCTGGATGCGATGGCGGCCAATCTGGCCGCGCACGGCCTTGACGCCAAGACCGGCGCGCTTGCGCAAATGGCCATGCGGGTCCAGGGGCAGGCGACGGTGATGGCATTCATCGACGTCTTCCTGCTGATATGCATCCTTTTCGCGGGGCTTGGCGTGACGGCACTTTTGATGAAGACTCCGCCTGCAAGCCGGACGGTCGATGCACATTAGCACGCCCCTAGGCCGGGGCGAAAATACCGCGACAGGCGTCTGGCCACGCGGTTAGGATCGGAAGGCCGGGAAGAGAGGGGGCCGCGGTGCCGCAGACCACATCCACGCTTGCGCTGTTTCACAACCGGACTTTCCGCATGCTTTGGGTTGCGGCGCTTGCGTCTAATTTCGGCGGGCTGGTGCAGGCGGTGGGCGCGGCATGGATGATGACATCGCTGTCCTCGTCGCAAAGCATGGTGGCGCTGGTGCAATCTTCGGTCACGCTGCCGATCATGATCTTCTCGCTTGCCGCAGGGGTCTTTGCAGATAACTTCGACCGGCGCCGGGTGATGCTGGTGGCGCAGGGTTTCATGCTGGTCGTGTCGGTCGCGCTGGCCTTCATGGCCTATGAGGGGATGCTGACGCCCTGGCTGCTGCTGGGCTTCACCTTCCTGATCGGCTGCGGCACGGCGCTGCACAACCCGTCCTGGCAGGCCTCGATGGGCGATATCGTGCCGCGCGACGATCTGCCGGGGGCGGTGTCGCTGAACAGCATGGGCTTCAACATGATGCGCAGCGTCGGGCCCGCCGCGGGCGGCGCCATCGTTGCGGTGGCGGGGGCGGCGGCGGCCTTCGCGGTCAACGCGGTCAGCTATGTGGCGATCATCGCGGCCCTTCTGGCCTGGCGCCCGGCGCTGCCCGCACGGCGCCTGCCGCGCGAGGCTTTCGGCGGCGCCTTTGCCGCGGGCCTGCGCTATGTCGCGCTGTCGCCAAACCTGCTGCGGGTGATCCTGCGGGGCTTTCTGTTCGGCCTTGCCGCGGTTGCCATTCAGGCGCTCTTGCCGATCGTGGTGCGCGACCATCTTGACGGAGAGGCCTTCGTCTATGGCGTGATGCTGGGGTGCTTCGGGCTGGGCGCGGTGTTGGGCGCGCTCTTGAATGCACGGCTGCGCGCGCGATTCCGCAACGAGATCATCACCCGCATGGCGTTTATGGGCTTTGCGCTCAGCACGGCGACGCTGGCCCTTGTGGGCAATGCGGTGATCTCGGGCGCGGCGTTGCTTCTGGCGGGGATCTGCTGGGTGGTCGCCCTGTCGCTGTTCAACGTGACGATGCAGCTTTCGACGCCGCGCTGGGTCGTCGGCCGTGTGCTGGCCCTGTATCAGACGGGTGTCTTCGGCGGCATGGCGGCGGGAAGCTGGCTATGGGGCGCGCTTTCCGAGGGGTTCGGGCCGGATCGCGCGCTTCTTGGCGCCGCGGCGCTTCTGGTGATCGGCGCGCTTGCCGGAACGCGCGCGCCGCTGCCGGATTTCGGGCATCTGAACCTCGACCCGCTCAACAGGTTCAGCGAGCCGCCGCTGCGGCTTGACCTGAGTCAGCGCAGCGGCCCGATCATGATCCTTGTCGATTACGACATCGCGCAACGGGACGTGCCCGAATTCCTGGAGCTGATGAACCAGCGCCGCCGCATCCGCATTCGGGACGGGGCGCGGCAATGGGCCTTGCTGCGCGATCTGGAAGACCCCGACATCTGGACCGAGACCTATCACGTTCCGACCTGGGTCGAGTATATCCGCCACCACGAACGCCGGACCCGTGCCGATGCCGGCGTTGCGGACCGGCTGGCCGCGCTGCACAAGGGCCGGCACCCGCCCCGCGTGCACCGCATGATCGAGCGGCAGACCGTTCCAAGCCATGACGATACGCCAAGGCGTGGCCCGCAGGAAACACCCCCGCCGCCACCTGACACAGAGCTTTGACCGCCCCGCCGCCGGGCGCTATCATGCGTGGCGAAGCGAGGACGACCTCCCCCTGTTCGGGACAGCACGCCGGGACGGCCCGATGATTGCAGGGGACATCCATGCGCAGCACCGCAGACCGCATCCGTCACGCCATCAGCTTCGAGATCATCGGCCTTGTTCTTGTCACCCCGGCGGGGGCTGCGCTGTTCGACATGCCGATGCACGATATCGGCACCGTCGCTATCGTCGGGGCCACGCTCGCCACGGTTTGGAATTACATCTACAATCTGGCCTTCGATCACGCGATGCTGCGCCTTGCCGGGCATGTGCGCAAGTCGGTTGGGCTGCGCGTGCTGCATGCGCTTTTGTTCGAGGCGGGCCTGCTGGCGGGCCTCTTGCCGTTCATCGCGTGGTATCTTGGCGTGACGCTTTGGCAGGCCTTCGTGATGGACCTGTCCTTCGCGCTTTTCTACCTGGTCTATGCCTTCGGCTTCAACTGGGCCTATGACGTGGTCTTTCCCGTTCCGGCCCGTGTTCAGGGCGGCCGCTGAAGGCCGCCCCGTCCCGATCCGGTGTCAGCCGATCGCGGGCCGCATGGCGGGTGCGCGGCGCAGGGCGGGGGCGTTGCGCAGATAGCGCGCATAGCCCAGATCCGCGCTTTCGATATCGGTGGCGGTGCCGCTTACGATATCGGCCAGAACCCGGCCCGAGCCAGCCGCCATCGTCCAGCCAAGCGTGCCGTGCCCGGTATTGAGGAACAGGTTGGCCACAGGCGTCGCCCCGATGACGGGCGTTCCGTCCGGCGTCATCGGACGCAGGCCCGACCAGAACTCGGCCCGACCCTGATCGCCTGCACCGCCGAACAGATCCTCGACCGAATGGGTCAGCGTCCTGCGGCGCTTGTCCTTCAGGCTGTGATCGAAGCCCGCGATCTCGGCCATGCCGCCCACGCGGATGCGGTCGCCCAGGCGGGTGATGGCGATCTTGTGGGTCTCGTCCATGACGGTCGAGACGGGCGCGCGGCCGGCATCCACGATCGGAACGGTGATCGAATAGCCCTTGATCGGATAGACCGGCAGCTTCATCCCCAGCGGCGCCACCAGCGCGGGGGAATAGCTGCCAAGCGCCACGACGAAGGCATCGCCCGCGATCTTGCCCATAGAGGTGTCGACCGAGGCGATCCGGTCCCCGTCACGGTTCAGCCGGTCGATCGAAACGCCATAGTGGAACCGGACGCCAAGTGCCGCGGCCTTTTCGGCAAGGCCCTGCGTGAACTTGAAGCAATCGCCGGTTTCGTCCCGCGGCAAGCGCAGCCCGCCCACGATCTTGTGCCGCGCATCGCGCAGGCCCGGCTCGGTCGCAAGGCAGCCCGCGACATCGAGCACCTCGAAGGGCACGCCGCCGGCGCGCAGCACCTCGATATCCTTCGCCGCCGCATCAAGCTGTTTCTGGGTGCGGAAAAGTTGCAGCGTGCCCTGCTGGCGCTCGTCGAAGCGCAGGCCGGTTTCCGTGCGCAGATCGGTCAGGCAGTCGCGCGAATATTCGGCCAGGCGCACCATGCGCGTCTTGTTGCGCGCATAGGCGCGGGCGGTGCAGTTCCCCAGCATCTGCGCCATCCAGCGCAGCTTGGCCAGATCCGGCCGGGGCTGGACGATCAGCGGCGCATGCTCCATGAACATCCACTTGATCGCCTTGGCGGGAATGCCCGGCGCGGCCCAGGGCGAGGAATAGCCGGGGCTGATCTCGCCCGCATTGGCGTAAGAGGTCTCAAGCGCCGCGGCGGGCTGACGGTCGATCACCGTCACCTCATGCCCGGCCTTTGCAAGATACCAGGCCGATGTCACCCCGATCACGCCCGATCCCAGAACCACCACCTTCATGTCGCGCATCTCCCTGACGAAGGATTTCTCTGCGCAATCATAGGCCCGTCATCGGGCAAGTTCTTCGAGATTGATCCGGCAATATTAATGTATTGCGCAATAATATCCCGAATATGGCGCATATTTGCGAATAATTCTTCACGCGATTTTGGTGTGGCCCGGAAACCTGCGGCGCATGGGGCCGAATCCGGTGCGAATCTTCGTCCGGTTCCGGCAGGCCTGGCGCTGTGCTATGCCCGCCGGGGCAGGGCGGCATGCGGAAGGGGAAGGAATGGGCGCGTTCGACGAATGGATCGGCCGGCAGACCAGCCGGACAGAGCCGATCACCGCGCGCATGCTGCGCGAATATCACGCCACGCTTGCGGGCACCCGCGGGCCGGGGGCGGTGCTGCCGGGGTTTCACTGGTGCCTTGCGCCCGATGTGGTCGAGCCGCAGGATTTCGGCCGCGACGGCCATCCGCGCACCGGGATCTTTCTTCCCGCCCTGCCCTTGCCCCTGCGCATGTGGGCCGGCGGGGCGCTGGAGTTTCATGCGCCGTTCCAGCCCGGTGATATCGTCACGCGCCAAAGCACGATTGCAGAAGTGACCTTCAAGACCGGGCGCAGCGGGCAGCTTGGCTTTGTGACCGTCGCGCATGAATACAGTGTCGCGGGCGCCCCGCGCCTGAGCGAGCGGCAGGATATCGTCTACCGCGCGCCAGCCCCCGCCGGGCAGCCCGCCCCCGCCCCGGCCGAGGACTGGGACGCGCTGCGCCGCTGGTCCATCACCCCGACGCCGACGCTGCTGTTTCGCTATTCGGCGCTGACCTTCAACGGCCACCGCATCCATTACGACCACCCCTATGCCACCGGGGTCGAGGGGTATGACGGGCTGGTCGTGCATGGCCCGCTGCAATCGGTCTGGATGCAGAACCTTGCGGCGACCGTTCTGGGGCATTTGCCCGCGCGCTTCAGCTATCGCGGGCTGGTGCCGCTGATCTGCAACCTGCCGGTCACGATCGAGGCGCGGCAGGCCGGGGGCGGGCTGGACCTGCGGGTCCGCCGCGACGATGACGGCGTGGTGACGATGCAGGCCCGCGCCGAGGATCCGAACCTTGCCTGAGCGCCCGCGCTGTCACAGGCCCAGAAGTCCGGGCACCGCGCGCATCGAGGCGAAAAGCTCGGCCCCTTCGGCGGCAAGTCGGGGATGGGCGCCCTGCGGGGCATAGCCCAGGCAGCGCATCCCCGCCGCGCGCGCGGCCCGCGCGCCGGTGGGGCTGTCTTCGATCACCACGCAATGCGCCGGATCGGCACCAAGCGCGTGCGCGGCATAGAGGTAAAGGCCGGGATCGGGCTTCGGACAGCCAAGCTCCTGCCCCGAGAAAAGCCGCCCCCTCAGCCGGGCGAGGATGCCCGGGTGCTGGCCAAGCGTGGCCTGCATCTTGGCCTGGCGCCCGTTCGAGCCGACGGCATAGCCGATCCCCGCCGCATCCAGCGCATCCAGCAATTCGGGAATGCCGTCGATCAGCGGCGCATTGCCCGCAAGGCGGGCATAAAGCCGGGTGTAATAGGTCTCGACCCAATCTTCGGGCAGGCTTGCACCCATGCCGCGGGCGGTCTGCGCGACGCCCTCGATCGTGCCGCCGATGAACAGGGCCTCCATCTCGTGCGGATCAAGCGGCAGGCCATGCGCGGCAAGCTCTTCGCCCAGAAGGGCGAAGGTTGCGGGCTCGCTGTCGACCAGAACCCCGTCGCAATCGAACAGAACAGCGGCGGGCCGGTTCATTGCGGCATCCTGAGCAGGGTCACGACCGTGTCGCCATATCTGCGCTGGTCGATCTGTTGCAGCGGTGCGGGCGGCGCGGGGGGGGCGCTTTCCTCCCATACCACGGTTGCGCCGGGCGCGATCCACCCCCCTTCGAGGCATGAGGCAAGCGCGGCCTCGCCCAGGGCCTTGCCATAGGGCGGGTCAAGGAAGATCAGCCCGTAGCCGGGGCCGCGATTGGGCCCCATCCGCGTGGCATCGCGGCGCCAGACATCGCTGACCCCCATGGCGCGCATCTTCTCGATGTTCTGGCGCAAAAGCGCGCGCGCCGCCGCGCCGTCATCGACAAAGGCCACCCGTGCCGCGCCGCGCGACAGGGCCTCAAGGCCAAGCGCGCCGGTTCCGGCGAACAGGTCCAGCACGCGCGCGCCGGGCACCGGATTGCCATGCGTGCCGTTGATCAGAAGGTTGAAGATGGATTCGCGCACGCGGTCGGTGGTGGGGCGCAGATGGGCGGCGGCATCGCCCTCGCCCAGCTCGGCCAGTTTCAGGCCGCGCCGCTCGCCTCCGATGATCCTCATTTCAACAGGGCCTTCAGGTCGCTTTGCGGATCGCCGATCCCCTCGGGCGCGGGCGATTTTCCGGCCTCGATCAGGCGCTTGCCGATCATGTAGGCGCGCGCGTCGTTCAGCGCATCCACCGCGATCAGCCTCTCGTCGCGGTAATACCAGAAGGACAGCCCGTCGTCCTGCCGGGTGATGACGCGGGAATAGCCGCTGTTCAGCCCCGCGATCTGCAACTTGGTATCGAACTGGTCCGACCAGAACCACGGCCGGGGGTGATAGTCCTGCCCCGCGCCCAGCATGTTGGCCGCGACCAGCTCGGCCATGTCGATGGCGTTGCCCACGCTTTCCAGCCGGATGCGGCCCTCGGGGCCGGGGAATGAGGCGCAATCCCCCGCCGCCCAGATCGCCGGGTCAGAGCTTTGCCCCATGGCGTTCACCGCGATCCCGTTGTCGATGGCAAGGCCCGCGGCCTCGGCAAGCGCGGTGGCCGGGGCTATGCCGATCCCGACGATCACCACATCGGCCGGAACATGGCGGCCATCGGCCAGGTCGGCGCCGGTGACATGGGTGGTTCCGGTCAGCCGCGCAAGCCCCGTGCCTTCAAGGATCGTCACGCCGTGGCCCTCATGCAGGGCGCGGATCGCGTCGGCCGTCCCGGCGCAGGCCACGCGGCCAAGGATGCGCGGCGCGGCCTCGATCAGCGTGACCGACAGCCCCAGCTTGCGTGCGACGGCCGCCGCCTCAAGCCCGATATAGCCGCCGCCCACCACGACAAGGCGCGCGCCCGGAACCAGCGCGGGGGCCATCGCATCCACATCGGCAAGGGTGCGCACCACATGCACGCCGGGCAGCGCGCCGCCGATCGCTTCGGGCAGGCGGCGCGGCGTGGCGCCGGTGGTCAGGGCAAGCCGCGCATATTCCACGCTCTCGCCCGAGCCGAGCCGGACCCGCCTTGCCGCCCGGTCGATTTCGGTCACCCGCGTGCCGGTGCGCAGCTCGATCCCCTGGGCGGCCCAGAAGTCGTCGGCGCGCAGCGTCAGGCGTTCCAGCGGCATTTCGCCCAGAAGATAGGCCTTGGACAGCGGCGGGCGCTGATAGGGGGGCACGGGCTCTTCGCCAAGGATCGTCAGCTTCCCCGCAAATCCAAGCCCGCGCAGCTTGGCGGCCATGGATGCCGCCGCCTGGCCGCCGCCGATGATGACAATCCCGCTCATATGCCGCTTCCCTCTGGTCGTTTCCGTGCCGAACCCTATATCCTGCCCGCATCGAAGCGCAACGCGACAGGGAGACTGCGATGACGATTTCAACTGGGGCCAGGTTGCCCGAAGCGACACTTTTGACCATGGGCGGGAACGGGCCGGAATCCGTTGCCCTTTCGTCCCGGCTTGATGGCCGCAAGGTGGTGATCTTCGGCCTGCCCGGCGCCTATACCGGCACATGTTCCACCGCGCATGTGCCCAGCTTCATGCGCACCCGTGCGCAATTTGCCGAAAAAGGTGTGGATGAGGTGATCTGCGTCTCCGTCAACGACCCCTTCGTGATGAAGGCCTGGGGCGAGGCGACCGGCGCGACCGCAGCGGGCATCACCATGCTGGGCGATGCCGGTGGCGAATTCACCAAGGCGATCGGCATGGATTTCACCGCCCCTGCCGTGGGGCTTTTTGACCGCTCGGCGCGCTATGCGATGCTGGTCGAGGATGGCGTGGTGAAGGTTCTGCACCGCGAAGAATCCCCCGGCGTCTGCGAGGTCTCGGGCGGAGAGGCGCTTCTGGCCGCGATCTAGCTCAGCCGATGGCGCGCCCGAAGGCCGGGCGCGCCGCAAGCCTGTCGCGGTAAGCCTCGAAGGCGGGGCGCGTCGGCAAGGAGCCGAATTGCAGGCCCCAGGCGATATGTGAACCGACATAGACATCGGCCGCGGTGAACCGACCGCCCGCGATGAAATCATCCCGGCCCAGCTTTTGTTCCAGCGCGCCGATCACGCTATCGAAATCGCCGTAGCCGACCATCTGGCGCCGCTCCGGCGGGGGTTCAATTCCAAGAGCGCGCGCGGTGACGGCGGCTTCGAGGGGGCCGGCGGCGAAGAACATCCAGCGGTAATATTCGGCCCGCTCGTGGGGGCGGGGGGCAAGGCCGGCCTCGGGAAAACGCTCTGCCAGCCAGGCGCAGATCGCGGCGACCTCGGTCACCACGGTGTCGCCCTCGGTCAGGACGGGCACCTTGCCCATGGGGTTGAGCGCAAGGAAATCGGGTGTGCGCATCGGTGCGCCGTAATCCAGCTCGATCATCTCGCATTCAGCCCCGGTCTCCTCGACCATCCATTGTGCGATCCGCCCGCGCGAGCGCTGGTTGGTATAAAGCGTCAGCATCGTGTTTTCCCTTTCGGCAAGGCAGGCATGGCGATCAGCGCGCGTGCAGTTTGCACAGGCATTCGACGGGTTCGGAATGATCCTTCTGCACCGTCGCCGCGCCAGCCAGCTTGTCGATGGCGCGGGCAAGTTCGATGTCCTGCATGCTCAGCCCGTCGCAGTGATGGGTGGTCAGGGTGATGTCGACGACATTGTAGACATTGCTCCATTCCGGGTGATGGCCCATCTTTTCGGCTACCAGAGCGATGCGGGACATGAAGCCCCAAGCCTCGGAAAAACTGCGGAACTTCAGGATCTTGCGGATACCGTCGCGGTCGGGCACGCCGCCCCATCCGGTTTCGCCAAGGGCGGGCAGAAGGCTTTGTCTTTCGTTTTCGTCGAGGCGGCCGGTCATGAAACCCTCCATCAGTGGCAGAACCCCGATCATAGCGCGCCCGCGCCCTTGGGAAAGTCTCGTCGGAGAGATTTCGCCGAAGCCCCGCTACATGTAGCCCCGCACAAGCGCGTTCGAGACAAGCACCCAGCCATCCGCGACGACGAAGAAGGCCAGCTTGAAGGGCAGCGCCACGATGGCCGGCGGCACCATCATCATCCCCATCGACATCAGCACCGCCGAAACCACGAGGTCGATGATGAGGAAGGGCAGAAAGACCAGGAACCCGATCTCGAATGCGCGGGAAATCTCCGACAGCATGAAGGAAGGCACAAGGACGGAAAGCGGCGCCTCTCCGATCCCGCTGCCGGCGGCCCCGGGGCGCAGGTCAAGAAGCGTGGCGAAAGTGTCGGGATCGGTGCGCCCGGCCATGAAAAGCCGGAACGGGGCGATGCCCAGCTCGAAGGCTGCGGGCAGCTCCAGGCGCCCGGCGATCGGCGGTTCGATCCCGTTTCGCCAGCTTTCAAGGAAAACCGGCTCCATGATGAACCAGGTGAGGAAAAGCGCGAGGCTGACGATCAGCATGTTGGGCGGCGACTGTTGCAGGCCAAGCGCCTGGCGTAGGATCGACAGCACCGTGACCAGGAACGGAAAGCAGGTCACCATGATCGCAAGGCCGGGCGCCAGCCCGAGCAGGGTGATCGCGGCGATCAGCAGCATCGAGCGGCCCGCAAGGCTTTCGCCATTGCCAAGCGAAACCGTGATGTCCTGCGCGGCGGCGGGGCCCGCGCACAGCATCAGCGCAAGGAGTATGAGGCGCGCCATCACAGGCCGTTCTGCAGATCGGCGATCTCGGTCAGGCGCACGGCAAGCGGGCCATCGCCGTCCGGGTCAAGCTGGGTCAGCTCTCCGCGTGCGATCAACCTGTCGCCGACATAAAGCTCGACCGGGTCGTCGACCCTGCGGTCGAGCGGCAGCACCGAATCGCGCTTCATGCGCAAGAGGTCGCGCACGAGCGGGCGGGATTTGCCGACCGATACGGTGATTTCGATGGGAACCTGGCTGAAGGGGTTCTGCGGCACGGGGGGTTCGTCAATGCTCATCTTCGGGGGTCTCCTGCCCGGGGCGGAAGTGGTTGCGGATGGCGGCGCGGATCGCCGCGATGACGCCGTCAAGGTCGATCTCGACCCCGGTCTGTCCGAAGCGGAGGCTGGCCCGGGTCTCGGCCATCGCGGGGTCTTCGTCGAATTCGACGGGTAATCCGGTTTCCGCTGCCAGCATCTCGCGGATGCGCGGCATGCTGGCGGGATGGGCCACGATCCTTGGCGGAGCCTCTGTCAGCTTTTCGGCCAGCGGAAGCACCTGTTCCAGGACGATCGGGGCAAGCGTGTCCCGGGCCATTGCGGGCAGCACCCGCGCGGCCATTTCCACGATCAGCGGCTCGACCGAGCGCAGCAGGTGGGTGCGCGCCTCATGAAACGTGAACGAGAGTTTCTGGATGTTGCCGGCAAGTTCGCTGCGCAGCTTTCGTTCGGCATCGTCCAGCGCGGCATTCGCGTCTTCCCATCCGGCGGTATAGCCCTGCTCGAACGCGCCAAGCCGGACCTCCTCAAGCCGCGCGGGCGAAAGCGTGACATCGCTGTCAGGATCGCTGTCCTCGAAGGTTTCAAGCTTCAGAAGATGCCCGCTCATGCGGTTTCCCCTTCATCTTCCATCCAGCTGCGCAGGATCTCGACCGATTCGGACTGACGCTCTTCGATCAGGCGCTTGAGGCGAAGGACGGGGTCGTGGGTCTGGCCGCTTGCGGCCGCCGTCGCATCGAAGGTAACGGGAAGCTGACGGTCGGTGCGGCGAAGCTCGTCGGTCAGGGTGACGGGGGGCTGCGCCACATCCTCCATGTCGATCGCGCCTTCCCGCAACGCGGCGCCGCCAAGATCCCCGCCGCGGCCAAGGCGCGGCAGATCCCGCGCGGGCGGGCGCATCAGCAGCGGCCGCAGCACGAACAGCCCCAGCACAAGCGCGACCGCGCCCAGGATCACCGTCTGGATCA
This sequence comes from Rhodobacter maritimus, assembly GCF_058747975.1. NCBI lineage: Bacteria > Pseudomonadati > Pseudomonadota > Alphaproteobacteria > Rhodobacterales > Rhodobacter > Rhodobacter maritimus. The sequence goes on from NZ_CM179095.1 coordinate 3,479,305, forward strand.
GTTGCATCAGGTTGATATCGGATGCGGCGAACATGCCGGCATGGGCAATCTCTCCCTGCACCGCGGCCTGTTCGAAAGGCATGGAGCGCAGCGTGATGACATCGCCGCGCGCCTCGTCGAAGCCCACGGCCGAGGCCACAAGCTCGCGCAGCGCCGACAGTTCCTCTTCGGGGCGGGCCTGCCACGAGATATTGCCGGCACCGTCGGCCACCTGAAGCCCGTCGACAAGAACCGCGACCGTCAGGCGCTTGATGCCGCCGGGGGTGCGCAACACCTCACGCGTGGTTTCGGAGACCTCGAAATTCGTCCGCTCGCGCGTTTCGGTCACGTTGCTTTGCGATTTTCCGCCATTCGCCGCATCGCCCTCGGGCAGGTTCGAGGCGACGCTGACCGCGCCGGGGCGCATCTCGTCCGACATGTCCGAACGGTCTTCGGTATCGACCGAGATCGCCACGCGCCCCTCGGGATCGAAGCGCCGCTCGGTGATCGCCTCGCGTTCCGACACGGTTTCCAGCGAAACCTCGACCACCGCATTGCCATAGCCTACGCGCGCCTCAAGCAGCCTTTCGACATTGTTCCGGATCTCGACGGCGCGGTCATTGGCCGGCCCGGCCTCTTCCCCGGTGCCGATCAGCGCCCCGTTTCCGTCGATGATGGAAACATCCTCCGGCGACATGCCCGAGACTGCCGAGGCCACAAGAAATTTCAACGCCTTGGCCCGCGGCGCCGCAAGGCTTCCGGCCGCGGTGACCACCGTGACCGAGGCGGTCGGGCGCAGATCCTTGCGGAACGGCTGGCCGGAGGGGGTGGCGATATGCACGCGGGCCGAACGGATGCCGGGGCTGGAAACGATCGTGCGTGCCAGTTCCCCCTCTTTCGCGCGCCAATAGGCGGCGTCGAACCTCTGCGAGGTGGTGCCGAAACCCGTCAGCGAATCAAGCAGCTCATACCCCATGCTGCCGGCGGCGGGCAGCCCCTCGGCCGCAAGGGTCATGCGCAGCTCGTCGCGCCGCGTGCTTTCGACATAGATCGAATCGCCGCGCACCTCATAGGCCGCCCCGCGCTGTTCGAGGGCGGTGACGATCTCGCCCGCGCGGGCGCCTTCGAGGCCGGCATATAGCAATGCAAGATCGCTGCGCGAGGACATCCCCGCAAGCCACAGGATTGCGACGAATACCGAAAGCGCCGCACCGGCCGCAATCAGCCGTTTGCGAGGGTCCAATGCGCTCCATAGCGCCGATACCTGTTGCAAGACACACCTCCTTTTGGGGCTTCTGCCCCCTCGCCACGAGGCAGATTCCCCGATTGCGCTTAACAATCGGTTAGTGGGTGAAGGGCTATAGACACCCAAAGCGAAAACACGGTGCCGAGATGGACGACACACAGGAAAGCAGCCCGGAGGTTGCTGAAAAGAAATCGAAAATTCCGCTTCTGATCGGATTCGTGCTGATGCTTGCCTGCGGGGCGGGTGGCTATCTGGCGGTCATGGCCGGAGTGATTCCCGGCCTGTCCGGCGGCACCTCGCACGAGGTTCACGACACATCCGACACGCTGCCCGACATCGCCTTTGTCGCACTTGATCCGCTGATCGTGTCGCTGCCCGGTGCGGTTCAGCGCCACCTGCGTTTTTCCGCGCAGCTCGAGGTTGCCTCGGCCCATGCCAAGGAGGTCGAGCTGCTTCGCCCGCGGGTGATGGATGTGCTGAACGGTTATCTTCGCGCGGTCGATATCGCCGAGCTGGAAGAGCCGACGGCGCTGTTCCGGCTGCGGGCCCAGATGTTGCGCCGCGTGCAGATGGTCACCGGCGAGGGCCGCGTGCGCGACCTGCTGGTGATCGAGTTTGTCCTGAACTGAAGAGGAAGCCATGGAGTTCATCGCAGATATCCTGCTTGCCGCCGGTGCGCTGGGTGCGGCCGCCTATTGCCTTGTGCTGGCGCGGCGCCTGCGTCAGTTCAATCAGCTTGAAAACGGCATGGGCGGTGCAATCGCCGTGCTGTCGGCGCAGGTCGACGACATGACCAAGGCCCTTCAGCAGGCCCAAGCAACGGCCGCGGCCTCGGCGCGCCAGCTCGATGCGCTGACCGCGCGTGCCGAAAGCGGGGCGCAGAAGCTCGAACTTTTGCTGGCATCGCTGCATGATCTGCCGCCGGGCGATGCCGAGGGGCGCCGCCCGCGGGTTCTGCGCCGGCGTGCAAGGTCTGACATGGCGGAGTATGCGGAATGACCCGGCGGCACGGACCCAAAAAGGCGGTGGCAGGGCATCGGCGTCGGGCGGGGCGGGGCGCGCTTCTGATTCTGGCAACGCTGCTTGGCGTGTCGGGGTTCCTGCGGCTGGTCGAGGCGACGGGCGGCGCATTCGCGCTTGCCTCGGACGCGACAGTGCCCCCCGAAACCGTCAAACCGGCCACGCCCGATGCGATCGCGCTTCTTGAAGCCGTGAAGGAGCGTGAACGCAAGGTGTCCGAGCGTGAAGCGCGGCTGGACGCGCGGATCGAGGCGTTGAAAAGCACCGAGGAACGCGTGGAACGGCAGCTTGCCGCGCTGAGCGCCGCCGAAGAGGACCTTGCGCGCACCGTGGCGATCGCGGATGGCGCGGCCGAGCAGGACGTGGCCCGGCTTGTCGCCTTTTACGAGGCGATGAAGCCGAAGGATGCGGCCCGGCTGTTCAATGAAATGGCGCCGGAATTCGCGGTCGGGTTCCTGGCGCGCATGCGGCCCGATGCGGCAGCCGCGGTCCTCGCGGGGCTTGATCCCAAGGCGGCCTATTCCATCAGCGTGCTGATGGCGGGACGAAATGCCAATGCACCCAGGCAGTAACCTTTTCCGACGCCCGCCGGTGGAGGGCAGGCCAGCAGACCGGAGGCAATCCACATGATCGGTATCGTCGGTATCGTCGTCATCTTCGTGATGGTTTTCGGCGGCTACATTGCTGCCGGTGGAAAGATGGGGATCATCCTCAAGTCGCTTCCCTTCGAGATGATCATGATCTGCGGCGCGGCGGCGGGATCGTTCCTGCTGTCCAACGATATGGCCTCGGTCAAGCACACGATGCGGGACGTGGGCAAGGTGTTCAAGGGGCCGAAGTGGAAGCCCGCGGATTACCGTGACCTGCTGTGCCTTCTGGTCGAGCTTATCCGGCTGGCCCGGCAGAACCCCGTGGCGATCGAGGAGCATATCGAGGCGCCGGACGACTCGTCGATCTTCGGCCGTTATCCCAGGATCGCCGCGGATCACGAGGCGGTCGACATGATCTGTGACACGATGCGGTCCGCCTCCATGAATTACGACGATCCCCACCAGGTCGAGGAGGTTCTCGAGAAGCAGCTCGAGGCGCAGTATCACCACGCGCTGCATTCCAGTCATGCGATGCAATCCGTTGCGGATGCGATGCCTGCGCTTGGCATCGTTGCCGCGGTCCTTGGGGTGATCAAGACCATGGGCTCCATCGACCAACCGCCCGAGATCCTTGGAAAGATGATCGGCGGCGCGCTGGTGGGCACCTTCCTGGGGGTGTTCCTGGCCTATGGCTTCATCGCGCCTTTCGCGGCGCGCATGAAAACGGTGATCGATGAGGACAGCCATTTCTACAAGCTGATCCGCGAGGTTCTGGTGGCCAACCTTTACCAGCACGCAACCAATATCTGCATCGAGGTGGGGCGCCAGAATACCCCGCATCACAACAGGCCCAGCTTCGTCGATCTGGAAGAGGCGCTGAAACTGCTCAAGGCCGAAGCCGCATGATCCGCCTGCTGGTTGCCCTTTTCCTTCTTGCCGCGCCGGTTTCGGCCGAAACCGTCCGTGTCCGCTCGGGCGAGCATGAAACATTCTCGCGGCTGGTCTTCGATCTGCCGAACGGCACGGAGTGGAGCATCGAAACCGCCGCAGACAGCCTCCGCCTGACAGTGGGTGACCCGAGCCTGCGGTTCGATTCCGGCAGGGTGTTCGAGCTGATCCCGAGAACCCGCATCCGGGCGATACGGCAGGACGGCGCGGGCGGCGATGTCGTCATTTCACTGGCGGGCGATGTGCATGCAAAAAGCTTCGCAACCGAAAGCGGCTCGGTCGTGATCGACGTGATTTCCGGCGCCTTGCCAGCGAAGGCCGATGTTCGGGGGGATGGGCCTGCGGTCCTGCCGCCCGTCTTTCCCGCCACGCCGACGGCCGTGCCGGACCTGCAGGCGCATTTGCCCGTATACTGGAAGCGCCGGCTGGAGGCGCCCGACCCGGCGCATCCCGCACCGGCAAAGCCCCGGCCCTTGCCCGCATCCTCCCGTCTGGCCGATGTCCAGCAGGCCGAGCAGGAGTTGCTGCACCAGATCAGCCGGGCGGCCGCGCAGGGCCTTATCCGTCTCGATACACGGCAGATCGGGCTGCCACCCGGCCCGGAGGCGCCGGCCCGGCAGGATGGTGCCCCGCCCGCGCCGGATGCGGCGTCGGATCATCTCGCCATTCAGTCGCGCACGGTGATCGATCGTGACAACGCGGTGGCGGGCGCGGCCCCCGAACTTTCTGCCGATGGCGTGCGGTGCCATTCGGATGCGGAACTCGACATTGCCGGATGGCTGGGTGACGCGCCTGTTGCCGCGCAGATCGGTGCCGCCCGTTCGTCCCTGACGCAAGAGTTCGACCGCCCCGACGATGCCGCGGTTGCAGATCTGGCAAGGCTTTACATCGCCCTGGGCTTCGGGGCCGAGGCGCGGGCTCTTCTGACCTCCATGTCGGTCGATCCGGGGGCAGACAGGGTCTTGCCGGACCTGGCGGAGCTGGTGGAAGGCAGGCCGGTCGGGGCAGGGTCGCGCTTTCACTCCATGGCGGGATGCGACAGCGCGGCGGCGCTCTGGGCTGTGCTGGCGGCCAGGGAGGGTGCACTTTCGGCAGAGGGGATCAACCAACCCGCCGTGACCCGCGCTTTCTCGGCGCTGCCGCCGCATCTGCGGGCCTGGCTGGGGCCCGATCTGACCCGTCGCCTGATCGACGCGGGCGCCACCCGAAGCGCAGAGGATATCCGCGCGGCGATCGCGCGGTTGCCGGATACCGACCCCGCCTCGTTGCGCCTTGTGGAGGCGCAGATCGACCTTGCGCGGGATGACACGGGTGCCGCGGCACGGACCTTGCGCGAACTTTCGACAGGGGAAGGGGAAGAAACGCCGCAGGCGCTTCTTCTTTACGTTGCCGCACAGATCGACCGGGGCGAAAGGGTTGATCCCGAAGCGATCGAGACGCTGGATGCACTGGCCTTCGAACATGCCGCGACCCCGCTTGGTGCCCGGCTGCGCAAGGCCCATGTCCTGGCACTGGCGGGCGCCGAGCGGTTCGACGAGGCGTTCGAGGCCTTGTCCCGCTGGCCGCAGGGCCAGCATGAGGCGCTGCGGCTGGAAACCCGTGAGGGGCTTTTCCAGAACCTTCTGGCACTTGCCGACACGGCCCGGTTCCTGCCCTGGGCTTTTGCGGAAACCGGCCAGCCGGGCCTGAGTGCCGCCACACGGCTTGCTCTGGCGGAACGTCTGGCGGATGAGGGATTCCCCGATGCCGCAAGGGCGCAGCTGGAGGGCGATCCGGGCCAGACAGAGGACGGGCGGTTGTTGCATGCGCGCATGGCGCTGAAGGATGGCAATGCGCCCGCGGCCATCGCCGATCTTGTCGGGCTTGACAATGAGGCGGCGAATGCCCTGCGGGCCGCGGCCTTGCAGCGGATCACCGAGGATGCCCGGCCGCAGAAGCAAGATGATGGGGTTTTACCCGCCGCGCCGCCACCGGACAGGCCTGCCGCAGGGGGTGCGGACCTGGCCACGGCCCGAGACCTGCTTGAACGAAGCGCGGCCGAGCGCGAGGCCATGCAGGCGCTTTTGCAAGAAACCGCAGATCTTCGGGAATCACCTTAGACGCTTACGCTTTCTAAACGCTCCGTCACTAGCGTGGGTCTGGCAAGAATTGCTGGAGGTGGGTGAAACCCATGAAACGCTTTCGTTGGGCCGTCATGCGGCATGTGCTCCTGATGGCCGTGGGGCTTTTTGCGGCCCGTGCCGAGGCCAGCCAGTCCGAGGCAGAGATCTGCTCGCGCGTCGCGGCGACGGTCGCACAGCAGTCGGGCGTGCCGGTTTCGGTTCTCAGGGCGATCACGCTGACGGAAACTGGCCGCAAGCTTGGCGGCGCGTTTCAGCCCTGGCCCTGGACGGTGAACATGGAGGGCAAGGGCCACTGGTTCGACACGCAGGACCAGGCCCGCGCGTTCGTCTTCAAAGAGTTCAAGCGCGGCGCCCGAAGCTTCGATGTGGGCTGCTTCCAGATCAATTACAAATGGCATGGGGAGGCCTTCGCCTCGATCGACGAGATGTTCGATCCGCTGGCAAATGCCCAATATGCGGCCAGGTTCCTCAGGGATCTGCACACCGAAACCGGATCCTGGAGCAAGGCGGCCGGCGCCTACCATTCGCGCACGCCGGAATTCGCCAACCGCTATGCCGCGCGTTTCGACCGCATTCGCGCCACGCTCGCCCCGGAGGAAGGTCCGGATGGCGGCGCGCCCTTGCCCGATCGGGAGATCCCCGAAATCCCCGATATCGTCCTGGCCGCGAATGGCCCCGCACCGCAGGACAGGGCAGAGCGGGTGAACCGCTATCCCCTTCTGATCCGCAAGACGGCGGCGCCGGCCTCGCTTGGGGGGGCGCCGGGGGCAAGCCTCTTTGCCGCCGCGGTCGCAAGAATGGGGCAGGAATAGCCCGTGCGCATCACCATGCTGAAGATCTTCCAGCCCACTATCCTGCTGTCGCTTGCGCTTATGGCGGTGATCGTGATGATGATCCTGCCGGTGCCGGCATGGGTGCTGGACCTGGGGGTCGCACTGTCCTTCGGACTGGCGATCCTGATCTTCACCATCACGCTTTTCATCGAGCGGCCGCTGGATTTTTCGGCCTTTCCCACGGTGCTTCTGGCCTCGCTCATGCTGCGGCTGTCGCTGAACGTGTCCTCGACGAAACTGATCATCGGGCAGGGCCATACCGGAACCGGGGCCGCCGGCGGCGTGATCGAGGGGTTCGCCAATTTCATCATGGGCGGCTCGGTCCTGATCGGGCTTGTGGTGTTCTGCGTCATCCTGATCGTGAATTTCATCGTCATCACGAAAGGCGCCGGCCGCATGGCCGAGGTCGGCGCGCGCTTCGCGCTGGATGCGATGCCGGGAAAGCAGCTGGCCATCGACAGCGACATGAATGCCGGCGCGATCGACCATGCCGAGGCCCGCGCGCGGCGCGAGAAGGAGCAGGCCGAGACGACCTTCTTCGGCTCGCTCGACGGGGCGTCGAAATTCGTCAAGGGCGACGCTGTCGCGGGGCTTCTGATCACCATGCTCAATATCGTGATGGGGTTGATCATCGGCACGCTGGTGCATGGCATGCCGATGGACCGCGCGCTGGAAACCTATGCGATCCTGACGGTGGGCGACGGGCTGGTCAGTCAGATCCCGGCGGTGATCATCTCGATTGCCTCGGCGATCCTGCTGTCACGCGGGGGCGCGCAAGGCGCCGCGGATCTGGAGCTGTTCCGGCAGCTCGGGCGCTATCCCGCGGCCCTTGCCACCGTCGCGGTGCTGATGGCGCTTTTTGCGATCGTGCCCGGCTTGCCGTTCCTGCCGTTCATCGGCAGCGCCCTTGTGCTTGGGGGGATCGCTTTCGGCGGTTACCGGGCGGCCGGGAAACGGCGGCGGCGCGACGCGATGCGCATGCCCGCCCCGTCCGAGCCTGCCCCGCGCAAGTCGTTGGGGGACATCCTCGATGTCGATGAGATCCATGTCGAATTCGCGCCCGACCTTGTTTCCATGGCGCTTGATCCCGCGACCGGCCTCGATGCGCGCATTGCCAACATGCGCAATCATGTTGCGGCCGGTTACGGCGTGATCCTGCCCGAAATCCGCCTGACCGACGATCACACGCTTGGCCCCGGCTGGTATCGCATCCGCATCCAGGGGGTCGAGCAGGCGAAGGACCGGCTGTTCCCGGATCATGTCCTTGCCCTCGTGTCCGATAATTCCGGCAGCGTGCCCGAAGGGCAGGATGTCCGTGAGCCGGTCTACGGCGCCCCCGCGCGCTGGATCCTGTCCGACCGGCAGGAAGAGGCCGCGCTGTCGGGCTCGACCGTCGTCAGCCCGACAGAGGTTCTGGCGACCCACCTGCTTGAGGTGATCCGCAACAATTTCGCGCGGCTGATGACCTTGCGCGCGCTGCGCCGCCTTCTGGATGAGGCTGCAAACCTGTCGGATGCGGCGCGGGGCGAAAGCAACCGCCGCATCCTGGACGATCTTGTTCCCGACAAGGTCAGTCCGGATCTGCTTCTTGCGGTCTTGCGCCTGCTTCTTGAAGAGAGGGTGTCGATCCGCAACCTGCTGCTGATCGTCGAGGCGATCGCCGAGGCCCGGGGCATGCCCTCGCCCGAGGCGATCTGCGAACATGTCCGCCAGAGGCTGGGCTTTCAGCTTGTCGCGGATCTGCGCCGCGATGACGGCACCATCCCGCTGCTTCAGCTTGCGCCCGAATGGGAAGAGGCGTTCAGCACCTATCAGATCGGCGGGGACCGCGGGCAGGGTGACATTGCCCTGCCGCCGGACAAGTTCAACCGGCTGGCGGGCAATGTCGCCGAGAAGGTTGCCTGCGCCGGGGAAGAGGGTGTCTTTCCCGCACTGGTGACCTCGACGTTCCGGCGCCGTTTCCTGCGCACCGTGCTGGCCGCGAAGGGCATAAGCGCCCCGGTTCTCAGCTTTGAGGAAATCGGGACCAACGCGCGCCCCGCCATGGTCGGCGTGGTTCCCGCATGACCGCGACGCTTGCCGAACTGGCCCCGGCCCTGCAAGAGATGCTGTTCCTGGGCTTCGTCGTCTTCCTGCGGGTCGGGGGTGCGATGGCGCTGATGCCCGCTTTCGGAGAGGTGTCGGTTCCGATGCGGGTGCGCCTCGGCCTTGCCCTGGCCTTCACCGCTGCCGTGATGCCCGCCGTTGCCGAAAGCGTCGGGGCCGGGCGTGGCGTGCCGCCCCGCGCGATGCTGACCGAGCCCCTGCTGGGCCTTGCGATCGGCGCGATGCTGCGCTTCTTCGTGCTTGCATTGCAGACCGCCGGCACGATCGCGGCGCAGGCAACATCGCTTTCGCAGCTTTTCGGCGGCTCCGGCGGCGAGCCGCAGCCCGCCATCGGGCATATCCTCGTGGCGGCGGGCCTTGCCTTGGCCGTCATGTCGGGCCTGCCGGTCAAGATCGCGCTGCTGCTGATCGCCTCTTACGATGTGTTGCCGCCGGGGCAGGCACTAGAGGTCGGCCGGATTCTCGCCTGGGGGCTTTCGGGCGTTTCGGCCAGCTTCTCTCTGGCGCTGAGCATCGCCGCGCCATTCGTCATTGCGGGGCTGATCTACAACGTGGCGCTTGGCGCGATCAACCGGGCGATGCCGCAGCTGATGGTCGCCTTCGTCGGCGCCCCGGCGCTGACCCTTGGCGGGCTTGCCTTGCTGAGCATCGCCCTGCCCGCCGGGCTGGCATTCTGGCATGCCACGCTTGACGGATTCCTTGCCGCGCCTTTCGGGGGGCCGGGATGAGCGAGGATCAGGCGGCCGAGAAGGAACACGAGCCGACACAGGGCAAGCTTGACGAGGCGCGGCGCAAGGGCGACATCCCGAAATCGACCGATCTGACGACCGCGGCCGCCTATCTTGGCTTTGCCGTGATGGCCCTTGCCCTTGGCGGCGAGGGGCTTGTCCGCCTTGGTACCGCGCTGTCGGCTTTCCTGGATCGTCCGGATGCTTTTGCGGGTGTCCTTTCAGGCCACGGGGGACGGACGGTTCTTCGGGGGCCGATCCTGCAAGGCCTTGCGCTGCTTGCGCCCTGGTTTGCCCTTCCCATGATTGCCGCATTGCTGGCGCTTGTCGCACAGCGCGCCCTTGTCTTCTCGGGCGACAAGCTGGCCTTCAAGGCAAGCCGCATTGATCCGCTTGCGAATGCGGGCCAGAAATTCGGGCGCACCGGGCTTTTCGAATTTGCCAAGAGTTTCGTGAAACTCGTCCTGATTTCGGTGCTGCTGGCGGTCTTCCTGTCGGGTAAACTGCCGCGGATATTGCAGGCGCAGCGGCTTGAGCCCGCCCTGATCGCGGCCGAGATCGCGCGCATGGTGGCCGAGTTCGTCGTGCTTGTAACGGTTGTCACGCTGGTGATCGGTGGGGTGGACTATGTCTGGCAACGCGCCGAGCATCTGCGCCGCAACCGCATGAGCCGGCAGGAACTGCTTGACGAGATGAAGCAGTCCGAGGGCGACCCCCACATGAAGGCGCAGCGACGGCAGCGCGGTGTCGATATCGCCATGAACCGCATGCTGTCGGATGTGCAGGGAGCCGATGTGATCATCGTCAACCCGACGCATTATGCCGTTGCGCTGAAATGGGATCGGGGAAGCGGGCGCGCCCCGGTCTGCGTGGCCAAGGGCGTGGACGAGGTTGCGGCGACCATCCGCAGGATCGGGATGGAGCATGGCGTGCCGATCCGGTCCGACCCGCCCACCGCGCGCGCCCTTCACGCCACGCTGGAGATCGGCGACGAGATCCGGCCCGAGCATTACAAACCGATTGCGGCCGCGATCCGCTTTGCGGAAGCGATGCGCAAACGCGCGCGTGGCAAGTGGGGGCCGTGATGAAGAAATCAGACCTCGAGACGCTTGCGAAGATCACCGGGATGCAGTCGGACCTGGCCCTGGCGCAGCTTGCCGCAATCTCGGACGAGATGGCGAAGACGCGGGACAGGCAGGCCGCCAATCGCCGCGCGGTCTTGCAGGCCTGGCAAGCGACCAGGGCCGATCCGGCGCTCGGATCCGGTGCGGTGCGTTTCAGCCAATGGGCCGGGCAGGAAGCCGCGGCCTTGCAACGCCAGGCCGACGAACAGGGCCGCCTGCTTGAAACGAGAAAGGCCGAGGCCATTCGTGCCTTCGGCCGCAAGATGGCGCTGGACAGTCTGCGCGCCGCCCTGTCGCGCGGCTGACAGGATGGCCGCGGATCGCGTCCCGGCTCAGGGCGAATCCTGGCGGACGATATCCGCGATCAGGATGTCGGACACCTCGGGCCCAAGCGCCTTGTGCGCGGATTCGAGCAAGGCCCGGCGGAGCGCTTCGAGGTTGCCCGATTGCGTGAAGGCCCCGCGGAACCCTCCGGCATTGGCGTGGTTGAAAAGGACGCTCAGGAAACCGTCGCGCAGTTTCGGCTCCATCTCGTAGACCCGCTCACGATTGCCCTGCGCAATCTCGAGGCTCAGCGACAGGATCACAAGCGCCGAGACCTGCCCATCCTCTATCGTCGGTATGACGAACTGATTGTTAAGCTTGACATATTCGCGCCCGGTATCGGATTCGGCATGGGAGGGCGCGGCATCGTGCGGTTCGGCCTCGGCCATCTCTGCCTCGGGCGGCGGCGGAGGTTCGGCAAAAAACTTGCCCGCTCCGACGCCGGCCAGCAGGCCGATCAATGCCATGACGATCGGAAGCAACTTACGCATGGGCACCCTCAGAACGGCAACAGAACGTCTGCGACCTGCTGGCCGATGCGGGGTTGCTGCACATCCGTGATCTGCCCGCGGCCGCCATAGGCGATCCGCGCGCCGGCGATCTTGTCATAGGTCACCTCGTTCTGGCGGCTGACATCTTCGGGGCGGACGAAGCCGGTCACCACAAGCTCGCGCACCTCGAAATTCACGCGCACCTCCTGGCTGCCCTGAATGCGCAGAACGCCATTGGGCAGGCGATCGAGGATCGTGGCGGCCACGCGCAGGGTCAGCTTTTCCTTGCGCGCAACCGAGCCGTTTCCCTTGTAGGAGGATTGCGAATTCGTCTCATAGGCGTCTGCCATGCTGGCCCCGTCGGGCAGGCGCTGATCCAGGCGCTGCGGAATCCCGAGCATGGCCGGAATGCCCATGGAATCCGAGCCGCTCCGGCTGCGCCCCGTGCTGTTGGAGATTTCGGCCTTGTCGTCGATTTCGATCACGACGGTCAGGATGTCGCCACGAGCCGCCGCGCGGCGATCCCCCAGAAGCGAGCCGCGCCCGCCCGACCAGAGCGACGCCTCGGTCGCGCCGCTTGTCGCTTGGGCGTTTTGCGGCATCGGGGCGCTGGTCATCGCAAAGAACTCGTTCCCGGTTTCCACCGGGGTGAAATCCGGGGCCTTGCCCACCTCTTCCAGGCGCTGGCAGGCGCTGAACGCAAGGGTGCAGGCGGCGATCAAGAGAATACGCATTCGAAATCTTCCTGTGCTAATCCACGAGCGCCGCGCCCGTTGGCGTGACCGTGGCGGTAAGGGTTGCCTTGGAATCGAGGTTCATCACGCGAATCCGCGCACCCGCGGCGCCGCGCTCCAGCGCGCGGGCTTCGGTTTCTATGCTGAGCGCGCCGCGGCGATAGAGCAGCGGCACGATCTGGTTGCGCTCGATCATCGCGGGTGGGCCCAGGTCGGCGGCATGCAGCGGCCGGCCGGCATAGACCGTGACGCGGGTTTCCAGCCCCAAGGCATCGTCGGGGCGCGAAAGCGCTCCGGGCGCGGCGCTGTCCGATACCGTCACATCGGCAGGGCCGATCACCGTATTGGCGCGCAGGGTCCGCGCGGCCAGCAGGGTTTCGCCCCGTGCGGCGGGCGCCGCAAGAACGGCCAGGACACAGCCTGTCAGGGCAAGCCGGAGGATCATCAGCGCACCTGTGTCGTTGCACCAAGCATCTGGTCGGCGGCGGTGATCACCTTGGCGTTCAGTTCGTAGCCGCGCTGCGCCTTGATCAGTTCGGTAATCTCGCGCACCGGATCGACCGAGCTTTCCTCAAGATAGCCCTGCCGCAATGTGCCCAGCCCGTCCTCGCCGGGGGCCGAGACATTGGCCGGACCCGACGCCCCGGTTTCCAGAAACAGGTTCGACCCGATCGCCTCCAGCCCCTTTTCGTTGGTAAAGCTTGCCAGCGTGAACTGGCCCAGCATCTCGGGTTCGACCCGGTCGTTGAAATAGGCATAGACCTCGCCCGCGGCATTGATCGAAAGGGCGCGCGCATCGGCGGGGATGGTGATGTCGGGCACCACGGGATGGCCGTCCGAGGTGACGATCTGGCCGTCCCCCGAACGTTTCAGGCCGCCATCGCGGGTATAGGCGGAAAGGCCCGAAGGCAGCGTGACCTCAAGATAGCCGTGCCCGTCGATGGCAAGATCCAGATCGCCGCCGGTCGCCGAAAGCGACCCCTGCGCCAGGTTGACCGTCACCGCCGAGGGCCGGACGCCAAGGCCAAGCTGCACCCCGGTCGGCACCACGGTGCCGTCATTGGCGGTGATCGCGCCGGGCCGCGTCATCTGCTGATAGTGCAGATCGGCGAATTCCGCGCGGCGGGCGTTGTAGCCCGTGGTGGACATGTTGGCGAGGTTGTTCGAAATGACCTCGACCCGCATCTGTTGCGCGCTCATGCCGGTGGCGGCGATCTGAAGGGCTCGCATATCGGGACTCCTTATCGGGTGAGGGTGGATATCGTGCTGCGGATGCGTTCGTCTTCGCGGTCGAGGAAGGTCTGGCCCATCTCATAGGCGCGCTGCACCTCGATCATGCGCGCGATTTCCGAGATCGCATCGACGTTGGAATCCTCGAGAAACCCCTGAAGCAGGGTCGCATTCCCGACCGGCTCAAGCTCGGTGTCGAAGGCAAGGCGGGTTCCGCTTTCATGCGTCAGGGTGGTGGGATCGGCAGGGCGGAAGACCCCGACCTGCGCGATCGGGCCATCCCCGGACGAAAGCGTCCCATCCTGCGACAGCCGGATGGTGCCCGCGTCGGGCGGCAGCAGGATCGGCGCGCCGCCCGCATCCAGCAGCCGGTAGCCGTCGGTCGTGACCAGCTCGCCCTCTGCCGAGGCGGTGAAATTGCCCGCCCGCGTCAGGCGGTTGCCCTGCGGGGTTTCGATCTGGAAAAACCCCTCGCCCTCGATTGCGAAATCAAGGCTGCCTCCGGTCGCGCTGAGCGGACCCTGCGACTGGTTGATGCTGCGGGCATCGGCATGGGCCATGGACAGCGAAGGCCCCCCGGCACCAATGGCCGCGACATGTTCGGCAAAGATCAGGCCTTCCCGGCGGAACCCGGTTGTCGAGACATTGGCGATGTTGTTGGCAACCACGCGCATCTCGTGCATCAGGCCGGACTGGCGGGTCATCGTGGTATAGAAGGCGTTGTCCATGCTATCCTCCGATCATCAGGGGAATGATGCGGTCTGCGAAGAAGGACCGGAGGGTTTCCGTCATGAAGGACATCGAAACCCAGAAGACGACCAGCATCGCGCCCACCTTGGGCACGAAGGTCAGCGTCATTTCCTGCACCGAGGTCAGGGCCTGAAAAAGGCCGATCGCCACTCCGACGACAAGCGCGACCGCCAGCATCGGCGCGGACATCATCACCGCGATCCAGAGGCCCGCGCGCAATGTGTCGAAGAGAACCGCTTCCTGCATGGCTTACACCGGCATCCGCAGGATTTCCTGATAGGCCTCGACCACCTTGTTGCGCACCGTCACGGCGGTTTCGACGGCAAGCTCGGTCGCCGCGAGGGCCTGCACCAGCGCATGGGGGTCGGCATTCCCGACCATCGCGGCTTTCGCGGTCTGCTCGCTGTGCTGAAGCGTTTCGGCAAAGCTGCCGGCGATCCTGGCCAGACCTGCCTGCGGGTCGGGGGCATGGGTCGGTTTGGGTGCGGCGGCCTGGCGGGCCTGCGTATAGCCCTGGGTTGCAAATGACGTGCGCAAGTCCATTCTGGACCTCCTTATCTTAACGGCGGAGAAGATCGAGCAGGGCCGAGGACATCTGCCGGGCCTGATCGAACATCTTCAGATTCGCCTCGTAACTGCGCTGCGCCTCGCGGGCGTCGGCGATTTCGATGACCAGATCGACATTGGACCCCGCGTAATAGCCGCCCGCATCGGCAAGCGGATGCGACGGATCGTGGATCCGGGGAAGGGGGCTGCGATCAAGCTCGGTCGGGCCGGCCCTTACGGCACCCGTGGCGCGGCCGTGGTCGAACTCTGCCTCGAAGGCGATCGTCTTGCGGTGATATCCGGGGGTATCGGCATTCGCGATGTTTTCCGAAACATGGCGCAGCCGCATGGCCTGGGCGCGCAGCCCCGAGGCCGAAGTTGCCAGGGCATCCGAGAAATCGGCCATCTTCACCCCCGTCCGAGGCTGGCGCGCAGCACGTTCATCGAGGATTTGTAGATCGCAAGCGCCCGGTCGTGCTGCCGCCTAACCTCGACCGCCTTGACCATCTCTGCCTCGAGCGAGACCGAGTTGCCGTTGGGGGAAAGATCCGTGTCCAGGCGGGAGATGCGGGGCGAGGCCCCACCTTCGGCCGTCAGGTGGCCCGCGCGGGTGGCCGCCATGCCGGTTTCCGCACCGCTGCCGTAGATCTGGGAAAAGGGCGATACATCGCGTGCGCGATAACCGGGCGTGTCGGCATTGGCGATATTCTGCGACACGATGTTCTGGCGCAGCGCCGCATGGCGCGCCATCGCCTGCGCCATCGACATGATCTCAAGGTTTTCGAACATCGGGGCTTCTCCTCCGAGCTATCAATCAAGGCTTAAGAGCGAATCATTTAGAAAACCTTTCGAGGGAAAGGAGGCCGGAATGGCGCTTGAAGGTCTGGAACTGCTGCGGTCCGAGATTCAGGGGCTGGCACCCGCGCGGCTGATCGGACAGGTCACCGAAATCGGCGGGGGCGTCGTGCGGGCCTCCGGCCTTTCCGTGCGGGCGGTGATCGGGGACCGGGTGTCCATCCTGCGCAGCGATGGCCCGGAAGTCGGGGCCGAAATCGTGGCGCTTTGCGCGCAGGGCGCCACGCTTCTGCCCGACGGAATGTCATCCGGAATCGCCATCGGGGACCGGATCGCGCTGCAAGGCGCATGCGGTATCGCCCCGCATGACAGCTGGATCGGCCGCGTCATTGATCCGTTCGGGCGGGCGCTGGACGGCCGGCCGCTGCAACGCGGCATGGCCGCGCGCGATTTGCGTGCCGCCCCGCCGGTGGCAACCCGGCGCCGCCGCCTTGGTGCGCGGCTTTCCACCGGGCTTGCCGTCTTCGATACGCTGCTGCCGCTGGTTCAGGGGCAGCGCATCGGGCTGTTCGCGGGTTCGGGCGTGGGGAAATCCTCGCTCTTGGCGAAACTGGCGCAGGGATTGTCGGCCGATGTCGTCGTTCTGGCCCTTGTCGGAGAGCGCGGGCGCGAGCTGCGCGAATTCGTCGAGACGGTTCTGGGGCCCGAAGGGATGGCGCGCTCGGTCGTCATTGCCGCGACCTCGGATCAGTCGCCGCTTGTGCGGCGGCGCTGCGCCTGGACCGGGATTGCGGTGGCCGAGCATTTTCGGGATCAGGGCAAGCAGGTTCTGTTCCTGGCCGACAGCATCACTCGCTTTGCCGAGGCGCATCGTGAAGTGGCCCTTGCCGCGGGCGAACCGCCAAGCCTGCGGGGCTTTCCGCCCTCGACCGCGCACATGATCATGGCGCTGGCCGAGCGCGCGGGCCCCGGCCCCGAAGGCGCGGGGGATATCACGGCGGTGTTTTCGGTCCTGGTGCCCGGTTCCGACATGGAAGAGCCGGTCGCGGATATTCTGCGCGGCGTGCTGGATGGCCATGTCGTGCTGTCGCGCGCCATTGCCGAACGCGGGCGGTTTCCGGCCGTCGACCTGCTGCGTTCGGTTTCGCGCAGCCTTCCACAGGCCGCCAGTGCCGAAGAAAACGCGCTGATCGCCGAGGCGCGGCGGTTGCTTGGGGCCTATGACCGGTCCGAGATAATGATCCGTGCCGGCCTTTACGCCGAGGGCTCGGACCCCGTGCTCGATCAGGCAATCCATGTCTGGCCGGCGCTCGACGCGTTCATGGCGCGTGACCGACAGGCCGGGGTCGCAGAGAGTTTCGCCGATCTTGCCAGGGCGCTGGAGAAACCGCCCGCACGGCAGGCCGCGTCGTCATATGCGAACTGACAAGGTGCGGTTGCCGATGCCTTGCAACAGTTGCAGGGCGATAGTCGCCCTGCTCTGGGTCTGAAGCGTGGCGATCTCGGAGCGAAGCAACATCGGGCGCACGAAGCCCTCGGTTCGCGCAGGGTCCGCGAATATCGCCGGATCGGAGGTGCCGAACGCGGTTTGCGCCTTTTTCTGATAGGCCGCCACCTGCTGGTCGATATCAAGCGCGCCGATGCTGGCGGGCAGCCCAAGCGCCTTCTGAAACGCGAGGCTCAGCGAGGGCGATCCGATGATCGAATACCACTTGGTCGTTTCCTTGCTGTCCTGCGCTGCCAGAAGCGGAAGTTCCCGCTGGGTGGCAAGCGCCAGCCGCATGTCGGCATCGACCTCGCCGACCGAGGCCTCGAACTGCATGGCGCGATAGCGCGACAGGATTTCGTCGGGAAAATCCGACAGGACGGTGCGCGGGGTCGAATAATCCCCGAATCCGAAGGCCTTGGAAAAATCACGATAGCGCTTGTCGGAAAGGCGGTTCGCCAAAGAGCCTTCGTCCAGCGTGCCCTCTTCCAGAACCTTGCGGATGAAGAAGCGGTTGTCGATATCAGCATCGAGGCCGAAGGCCCCAAGCGCAACGCGCAGCAGCCCGCGATCGGAGACCAGATCTTCCGCGGTCCGGATCTGTCCGATCCGGGCGCGGAACTGCGCGTCGTCGCGCTGGATCGGGCCGCTTGCGGCATAGGCCGTCTGTTGTTTCTCCAGCGTGCGCTGCAGAAACTTCCAGCCGGCATAGCCGCCCGTCGGCATGATCGGCGTAAAGCTCATCCCCGGCCCGCGGCCAGAAGCCGTTCTTCGCGCGGCAGAAGGCTGCGCAGCGCCTTGAGGGCCTGATAATGCTGATTGCTGATCACGGAGGCCGTGGCCGCGGTCAGCTGTTTGCGGCTGTCGTAATCGGTCAGAACCTGGCTGAGTTGCTCGATACCGCGCAGCAGTTGCAGGCGCGCTTCCTGCGCATCCGCATCCCCCGACAGCACCAGCTGCGCGATATAGCAGACCCGCCGCACGGGTGAGGTCACCTCTTCGGGGTGGATCGCGTCGCGCAGGCGCAGGATATGGGCGTTCGGCGTCATGATCGCCAGACGGGAACGCTTGTCGCCATTCTCGATAACGGCGCCGTTGATCAGCACGCGTTCCTTCGGCGCAAGTTTCAGGACAAGTCCGGTCATTCCCCACCCCCTTCGCGGCGCAGGCCGCGCATGACGGATGTGTTGATGTCGATCAGCACATCGGCGCTTGCCTTGCCCGACAGCACCTTGCGGCTGTGGGCATTGGTGAATTCCGCCAGGTAGAACAACCGCGCCCGCAAGTCGGCCGGAAGGCTGTTGCCCGGATCGGCCACGTCGACGGCCAGCGTCGTCCAGAGGCGGCGGTTTTCGTAGATGGCGCGGGCCAGGGCCGCAAACCCCTCGGCGCCCATGGCTTGCGCGGCCTTCAGGCCGTGCGTGGTTCTTGCAAAGAGATCGTATTCCGTCCCCCGCAAGGTCCGGGTCGATTGTCCCGGTGCTGCATAGGCCGTTTTGGCCAGAGAAATCGCGTTCACGGAAGATCCTTCCTGTGGCTGGGTTCATCGGATCACGGCTTTGCCGTGTGGATCGGGGGCGCCCGGGGGCGCCCCCGCCCGTGTCAGCGGAACAGCGACAGAATGCTCTGCGGTTGCTGGTTCGCGATCGACAGCGCCTGGATGCCAAGCTGCTGCTGCGTTTGCAGCGCCTGAAGACGCGCAGAGGCCTCTTCCATGTCCGCATCCACCAGCGCGCCGATACCGGCCTTCATCGAATCGGACAGGCTGGAGATGAAATCCGCCTGCGCCTCGATCCGCGACTCGACCGAGCCGAAATCGGCGGCAGCCTGTGTCGCCGTCTGGATCATCGTTTCGATGTTGGTCAGCTGCGCACCCAGGGTTCCGGCATCCGTCACGTCGATCGTCGCCAGAAGCGACAGATCGCCCGCGTCGGCGTTCTTGTATTGTGCCGAAACCGACAGATCCTGCGTTCCGTTGTTGGTGAAGGTCAGGGTTCCGTCGGTGGTGCTGTCGTCATAGGCCAGTTCGAGGCCACTGATATTCATCGCATCGATCGAGTTTTTCAGACCGAAGGCGACGTTTTCGGACGCGTTGCCGGTGTTCACGTCATCCTGCGTCACGGTATAGGCCGCGGTCTTGCCCCCGACGGTGACAGAGATCTTGTCCCCCGCCGCAAGCACCGAACCGTCGATCACCATATCGTCCGAACCCGCGCTGTTCAGCGCGAAGGACTGCGTGTCCCCGTTGGTCGAAACGCCGGTGGCCCCGGTGAAGGCCGCCGCCGCAACATAACCGCCGGCCGAGAAATCGACCCCGGCCACGTTGATCTTGGACGCGGTGACACCGCCCGAGGAATCGCGGTCAAGCGACGACAGGATGCTTGCATTGCCGCTGCCGTTGACAAGGTTCAGCCCGTTGAACTGCGCGGCCCCGACCACCGAAGCGATCTGGTCCTTCAGCGCCTGAACGTCGGTCTGGATCTTGCCCCGGTCGACGTTGTCTTCCTGCGCGGCGACGATCTTGCCTTTCATCTGGGTCAGAAGATCGGTGATCGTCTCCGAGGCCTTCCGCGCGACCGCGACGGTCGATTCCCCGAGCGCAAGGCTGTCCGAGATACCGGAAAAGCCCTTCACGTCCGATTCCATCACCTTCGAGATGGCCCAGACCGCCGCGTTGTCCTTTGCCGAGCCGACAGTCTTGCCGGTCGAGATTTCAGCCTGCGTTTTTGCAAGGCTCGAGTTGATGCCCTTGAGGGTCTGCAGCGCGACCATCGCGCTGGTGTTGGTCAGAATGCTCGACATGATATGTCCTTTCGAGATTGGCGCTTTGCGCCGCGTTGAAAAATCGCCCTTGGGGCGATGATGGGGGCGTTCTGACCCTTGCGGTCCGCTTCACTTCGCGGCCGCGTCACCGATGCGGTGCAGGGGAAGGTTGCGTCGCAAGCGCTAAGAGATTGCTAAGAAGGACGGGGCGGGCGGCACAAAGAAGCTGCAAGTTTAGACGAATGCGTCAGAACCGCCGTTCGACCGTCATGCCGCTTGCGCCGATCCGGCGGGTCTGTCCGTTCGGATCGTAGCTGTTGATCCCGGCGCCTGCCCCGCGGATCTGGGCGATTCGCTGCCGCGCGGACCGGAGGCCGCGGATGGCGGCCTCAAGCAACATCTGGTTCCGGTCAAGCAGATCCTGCACCTGCGCAAGGGCGGCGGGGTCCGCATCGGCAAGCGTCTCGGCCAGGGCCTGTTTGCGCGCGACCAGCGGGCCAAGCGCATCCAGCCTGCCCGCCCGGATCAGCGCCATTTCCTGCCCGCAGATCTGTTTCAGTTGGGCAATGGCGCTATGCATCGCTGGCCCTTTGCAGGGCATTGAAGATCGCCTCTGCCAGCCCGATCCCGCCCTTGCGCGCCATTGCGCCCGCCTGTTCGCGTTGCAGGAACGAGGCGAACTGCTCTTCCCCGATGCCGCCGCCAAAGCTGTCGCGCGCCTTGCCCAGACCGGCATGGCCCAGCATCTCCGACAGGAACTCTGCCTCAAGCATCTCAGCCGTTTCGCGCAGGTCCGGCCGGTTGGGGCGGTCCGGTGTCAGGCCGGCGGCGGGTGCGGTCAGGGAAGGGGTCATGTCGGTTCCAGTTCAAGCGATTTTTTCGAATATCGGGGGCCGCGGGTAAAGATCCGGTAACTTCCGGCTGAGAAAGTTGCGCGAGTATCGCAGAAGGCGGAAAAGCCATGGACAATCTCGCGCCGCTTGACCGGCGGGTCTCCTCATCCCCCCTGTCCGGGGGCGGTTTGCCGCAATCCGGGGCGGGCGGCGCGGCGGATGCGCCCTTGCAGGAAAGCGGCTTTGGGGCCTTTCTGGCGCGCTCGGCGCCCGCGCCGGAAACATGTTCGGGGTCTGGATCCCGGCCGGAGCCAGCGGGCGAAGCGGCCTTCGATTCGGCGCCGCCGCGCGACAGGACCGATTCGGAACGGCAGGAGGATGGCGCACCAGAAGATCTGTCGGGGCTCTGCCCCCCGGCCGTGCCCGTGCTGGGACAGGTCCCCCGGCCTGCGGCTGGGGATCTTGCCGCGCCCGGTGGGGTTTGTGCCGAAACGCATGGCGCGGAGGATGTGTCGAAGGGGCAGTGCGTCACGGGTGAGGCGGGCGAGGCCGCGCCCGTCGGCACGGATGCGGATGGCCATGCGGCGGCGCAGAATGACGTGGACGAACCCGTTCCCGGTGCCCCGGACGATGCGGGCGGGGATGGCGCGCCGGATGGGGTTCCGGCCCCCGGCGAGAGGCCGCGGAGGGATGCCGGCCCTGTGCCGATCCCCGATGGCGCAGGCGCGGCCATTGCGGAGGCCGCGCCGGACCAGCGGCCGCCCGACAGCGCATCGCCCCCGGCAGGCAAGACAGCCCCGACCGGCATCGACGGGCCGGGCCGGGACCCTTTGCTGGCCGAGGCGCGCAAGGCAAACGGGCGCGGGAAATATCCCGGCGCCGAGATTGCCGCGACGGACCCGCAGGCACCCGAGGCTGCGCAAACCGCAAAGGCGGATCTGTTCGTCCTGTCGCCAGCCGGACAAGGCGGGACGCAGCAGGCGGCGGGGCAGGCGGGCACGCCCGCCGCCCTTGCCACCCAGATCAGCCGCCAGATCGCCGAGATGGCCGCCACGCGCCCGGAAAATGCGGTGGCCCTGCTTCTCAGCCCCGAAGAGCTTGGCCGCGTTGCCATGACCTTCAGCCCGAAGGGCGAGGGGATTGCGGTTTCCCTTGTCGTCGACCGGCCCGAAACGCTCGATCTCATGCGGCGGCATATCGACGTGCTCAGCCGCGACCTGCGCGATCTTGGCTTTGCCCATGTCGATATCAGCTTCGGCACCCCGCGCCGGGACCCGCAGGACCATGCCGCCCCGCCCGCCCCGCCACAGGATGAGGGGGCTTCCTTTCCCGGCACACCCGTCCGGATACGCATGCCCCCCATGCCCGCCCCGGTCGTTCCGGCCGGTCTCGATCTGCGATTGTAGGAGAAGACGATGGTTCAATCCGTGACCGCCGCCGGCATTGCCGGCACAAGCAGCGCCGCCGCGCAAGGCAAGGGTGCGGCAATCAGCTCTGACTTTCAGACCTTCCTGAAGATGCTGACCACGCAGATGCAGAACCAGGACCCGCTGAACCCGATCGAAAGCTCGGACTATGCGGTGCAGCTGGCCACGTTTTCGGGGGTGGAGCAGCAGGTCAAGACGAATGACCTCTTGCAATCTCTTGCCGCGCAGATGGGCATGTCGCAGCTGGTCGGCTGGGTGGGGAAAGAGGCGCGCGTCTCTGGCCCGGTCTATTACGATGGCGCGCCGCTGACGCTTGCGCCCGAAGTGGCGGCGGGCGCCGATCGCGCGGTTCTGGTCGTGCAGGATGCCAATGGAAACGAGGTCTTGCGCCACGAGGTTGCGCCGGTATCGGGCCTTCTGGAATTCGGCGGCGCCGCGATCCCGGCCGATGGGTTGGCCGGGGCGCATTATTCCTTCACGCTGGAAAGCCATGCCGGGGGCGCCCGCATCGCCACCGATGGGGTCGAGGCCTATGCCCGCATCGCCGAGGCGCAGAACACCCCCGAGGGCATGCTTCTGGTGCTGCGCGGCGGCGCGGTCATCGCGGCAAGCGACGTGAAGGCGCTGCGCGAGCCGGGCTAGATCAGCGCCCCGATCACGACGCCCGCGGCCAGAACCCCGGCGCCCAGCAGCGCGGCCCAAAGCGGGTTGATGCGCGGTGCGGGGCTGGCGGCCGGGGCCGTGCCGGTCTGATGCTCCAGCGCGGCTTCGACCAGCGCGGGCAGGCGGGGGCCGAACCGTCCCAGAACCTGCGCCGTCCGCACCAGATCGCGCAGCGCCGCGCGTGGCCCGAGGTTTTCGCGGATATAGGTCTCGACCACGGGTCTGGCGACCTCCCACATGTTGATCGCGGGGTTCAGGCTGCGCGCCACGCCCTCGACCACGACCATGGTGCGTTGCAGCAGGATCAGCTCGGTCCGGGTCTGCATGCCGAAACGCTCGGTCACCTCGAAAAGGTAGGACAGCAGCCGCGCCATCGAGATATGGGTGGCGTCCATGCCGAAGATCGGCTCGCCCACGGCGCGCAGGGCAAGGGCGAACTCCTCGACATCGCGGTCGGCAGGCACATAGCCCGCTTCGAAATGCACCTCGGCCACGCGGCGATAATCGCGGCGGATGAACCCCATCAGGATCTCGGCATAGACGCGGCGGGTATATTCGTCGATCTGGCCCATGATGCCGAAATCATAGGCAAGGATATCGCCATTGGGCGCGGCCTTCAGGTTGCCCTGATGCATGTCGGCATGGAAATAGCCGTCCCGCAGCGCATGCGACAGGAACAGCTGCAACACGCGCTCGGACAGGGCGACCGGATCGAGGCCCGCCGCCCGGATGCCCGCGACATCGCCAAGCGGCACCCCCTCGGCCCAGCCAAGCGTCATCACGCGCCGCCCCGACAGGTGCCAGTGCGGGCGCGGAACCGCAAAGCCCGCGTCCCTTTCGGTATTCGCCGCGAATTGCGAGGCCGCCGAGGCCTCGAGCCTCAGGTCCAGCTCTCCCATCACGACGCCCTCGAAATGGGCCACCACATCCGAGGGCCGCAAGCGGCGCGAGGCGGGCGACAGCGTCTCGATCATCGCCGCCGCGAAATGGAACGCATCCAGATCCTTGCGGAAGGCACGCTCGATCCCCGGACGCAAGACCTTGACGGCAACGCGCTCTCCGGTGTCGGCGCGGCGGGCGGAATGGACCTGCGCGATCGAGGCGGCCGCGACCGGCTCGGAGAACTCGAAGAACAGCGTGTCGACGGGCCGGCCGATCTCGGCCTCGACCGAGGCCTTGGCGGTTTCGGTCGGGAAGGGCGGCAGCTTGTCCTGAAGCACGCGCAGCTGGTCGGCCAGCTCGTCGCCCACCACGTCGGGCCGCGTGGAAAGGACCTGCCCGAACTTGATATAGGCGGGGCCAAGTGCGGTGATCGCGCGCGTCACCGGGGGCAGGGCGGGGTCGCCCTTGTAGCCCAGCCACTTGAACGGCCAGCCCATGACGCGGGCGACGAAACGCAGCCGCGGGGGCACCTCCATCGCCTCGAGCGCGACATTCATCGCGCCCGTGCGTTCAAAGGTCGCGCCGGTGCGGATCAGCCGCCAGATGTTGTGCGGTCCGCGCATCTCAGATCTTCCAGCCGGAATGCAGCGCGGCGATACCCATGGTCAGGTTGCGGTAGCTTACCTGCCCGAAACCCGCCGCGCGGATCATGTCGGCGAAGGTTTCCTGGGGCGGGAACTTGCGGATCGATTCCACCAGATACTGATAGCTGTCGCGGTCATTGGCGACGATCTGGCCCATCACCGGGATCACGTTGAAGGAATAGCGGTCATAGAGCCATTGCAGCAGATCGTTGGGGATCTGGCTGAATTCCAGAACCATCAGCCGCCCGCCGGGGCGCAGCACGCGGAACGCCTCGCGCAGGGCGTCCTCGATGCGGGTCACGTTCCGGATGCCGAAGCTGATCGTGTAGACATCGAAGCTGTTATCCGCGAAGGGCAGCGCCATCGCATCGCCCACCACCCAGTCGAGCCGGTCGGCCATATCCTCGGCCTCGGCACGCTTGCGCCCCTCGACCAGCATCGATTCGGTCATGTCGCAGACCGTGGCGGTGCTTTGGGGCGCGCGCTTCAGGAAGCGGAAGGACACGTCGCCCGTGCCGCCCGCCACATCCAGAAGCCTTTGCCCCGGCCGCGGCGCCAGCCAGTCCATCATCGCGTCTTTCCAGACACGGTGGATCCCCATGCTCATGAGGTCGTTCATGATGTCGTATTTCGAGGCCACGCGCGAAAACACGCCATGCACCATGCCGGCCTTTTCGCCCTCGTCCACGGTCTGAAAGCCGAAATGCGTGGTTCTTTTGTGATCCGTGCTCATGAGCCCTTGCCGATCTGCGGTTGTCCCCCTTCTTATAGGGGGCCTTTCGGCCATGACAATGCGACAGGAGTGAAGATGCCGGAACTGCCCGAGGTCGAGACCGTGCGCCGCGGGCTTCTTCCGGCGATGGAGGGGCGCCGGATCGCGCGCGCCGAGATCAACCGCCCCGACCTGCGCTGGCCCCTGCCCGAACGCATGGCCGAACGGCTGGAAGGTGCGCTTGTGCGCCGGTTGCGGCGGCGCTCGAAATATATCCTGGCCGATCTCGACAACGGGGAAAGCCTTCTCATCCATCTGGGGATGTCGGGGCGGATGCTGGTCTCGGGCGTGGCGATCGGCGAATTTCACCTGGATCATCCGTTGCCGCAAAAGCACGATCATGTCGTGCTGCACATGGAGGGCGGCGCGCGCGTTACCTTCAACGATGCGCGCCGCTTCGGGGCGATGGACCTTGTGCGCACCGACCGCGAAGAGGCCTATTGGCTGCTGCGCGACCTTGGGCCGGAACCCTTCGGCAACGATTTTCACGAAGATTATCTGGTGGCGCGGCTGAAGGGGCGCGCAACGCCGATCAAGGCGGCGCTGCTCGATCAGCGGGTGGTGGCGGGGCTGGGCAACATCTATGTCTGCGAGGTGCTTTACCGCGCGGGCATCGACCCGCGCCGTCAGGCCGGACGCATCGCCGCGCGCCGGATCGCGGGGCTGGTGCCGATCATCCGCGACGTTCTGTCCGAGGCGATCGCGGCGGGCGGATCGTCGCTGCGCGATCACCGCCAGGCGGACGGAGAGCTGGGCTATTTCCAGCATGCCTTCCGCGTTTACGACCGCGAGGACGAGGCCTGCGCGCAATGCGGCGCGACGATCCGCCGGATCGTGCAATCGGGCCGGTCAAGTTACTACTGCCCCGCCTGTCAGAGATGACTTGATAATCGGGCACGTCCTGATAGGAGTCGCCGCGCACAGAAGGAAAGGCAAAGCCAGATGGCCTACCAGACCCTGATCGTCGAGATCGAAGACTACGTCGCGTTGATCCGCCTGAACCGTCCCGAAGCGCTGAACGCCCTGAACTCCCAGCTTCTGCAAGAGTTGGGTGACGCGCTCAAGGCGGCGGACAAGAACGAAAAGGTGCGCTGCATCGTCATTACCGGCTCGGAAAAGGCGTTCGCCGCCGGGGCTGATATCAAGGAAATGTCGGAAAAGACCTTCGTCGACATGTTCCTTGAAAACTATTTCGGAGCCGAATCCGATGCCGTAACGGGCACGCGCAAGCCGATCATCGCGGCGGTGTCGGGCTATTGCCTGGGCGGTGGCTGCGAACTGGCGATGATGTGCGATTTTATCATCTGCTCGGATACCGCGAAATTCGGCCAGCCCGAGATCAACCTGGGCGTGGTGGCCGGAATCGGCGGGACGCAGCGCCTGACCCGTTTCGTGGGCAAGTCGAAATCCATGGACATGCACCTGACCGGGCGCTTCATGGACGCCGCCGAGGCCGAGCGTTCGGGCCTTGTGTCGCGTGTCGTGCCGGCCGCGAAGCTGATCCCCGAGGCGATGGCCGCCGCGCGCAAGATCTCCGAGAAATCGGCGCTCTCGGTCCTTGCCGTCAAGGAAACCGTGAACCGCGCCTACGAGACCACGCTGAGCGAGGGCGTGCTGTTCGAGCGCCGCGTGTTCCACGCGCTGTTCTCGACCGAGGACCAGAAAGAAGGCATGTCGGCCTTCCTCGAAAAGCGCGAGCCGCAGTTCCGCGACAAGTAATGCAAAATCTTTGCAGCTACAGTTGACTTGAACCTGAGTCGCGCATAGAAGCGCGACTTCAGAATTACCCATACCGAAATCGGAAAGCGACTCATGGCCAATACGCCCCAATCCAAGAAGCGCGCACGCCAGAACGAGCGCCGCAACGACGTCAACAAGGCGCGTCGTTCCCGGATCCGCACGTTCATCCGCAAGGTCGAAGAAGCGATTGCCTCGGGCAATGCTGAATCGGCTCTGGCCGCGCTGCGCGCCGCCCAGCCGGAACTGGCCCGTGGCGTTACCAAAGGCGTTCTTCACAAGAACACCGTCTCGCGCAAGATCTCGCGCCTGGCGTCGCGCGTGAAGGCGCTCGCTGCCTGATAAGGGTGGCAAACGAGAAAACTTTTCAAGGGCGGGCCGGTTCCGGTGCGCCCTTTTGCATGTGCGGTCCGGGGACAATCCTTTCCCTGCGGGGGATTGTTCCGGAATGGCGATCAAATCATATTTTCTAAATAAATCATTAACTTAACGGATTGTGTTGCGCTTTCACACAGGCGTCACAGATTCGTAAGGACGAAATCCGCGTCAAGCGCGAAGTTCGGTTGCGTCCTCTGCGGATGGCTTGCTAGCGTCTGCATGCGATTCACGTCGCCCTGGGGACATGGACGCATCTTTCCGCTGCCGCATCGGGCGAAAGCCCGGCACGACGCCTGTAACAGTCGGCTGGCCCGGCGAAAGATGCGATTTCGGATATCGGCGCTTGCCGGTGCCGCGGATCGGGGACCGGTCAGTTTCTGACGGGCTCTGTTCTGTTGTCCTCTTGCAGCATGACGGCATTTCAGGCGCTGACCGGCTGCTCGGTCCGGCTTGCATGCCTTGTGTTGCATCCAGGGGGAGGGGCGCGGATGGGCGTGTGTAGTCGAATGGACAAGAAA
>NZ_JBZXDX010000002.1:0-68137 GCF_058747975.1 Rhodobacter maritimus
CATATTTTCATTGGCTTCGATGTCCATCAGGATCACTCGAATAAGGTCCATATCCCGCTTCATAGCGCTTTGTCCGTTCCTTTATTGAAAGCCGTCTCGAAGCGCTTCTGCGAATGATGAATAGTCACCACCTGCCGCTTCCCAAGTCGCTGCAAACATCTGCCGGTCCTGCTCGACCAACGCCACATCATTCAGAATGATGTTTCGAACACCCGGTTGGAACCCTGAGCCAACGATGAATCCGACAGGAACAGTCTCCCCGGCAACGGTCACGTTGCCCCTCACCCTGACCTGCCCCCCAGCGAGCTTGAAGGTGTCCTTCAGCTGGAATCGGCCACCGCCACGCCCATCGAGCACAACCGCATACTGCCCTGCGATCATCCCAACATAGATGCGCGCGAAATCACTCCGTTGAGAAGGTGTCAGCTCGTTCCAGATTGGACCCAGAACATCCTGTGCGACAGCATCGATCTCGACATATCTCTGAATGACCGGAACCAGCCTACTCGCTCTCTGCCCTTCTGAGCCGCCCCGCACGGCGGTGAATACATCGGAGGCCATATCCTCCACCAAACCCGCCGCCTGCCGCTCCTCGAAGCTCTGCGCCTGCGCAGCGGCCGCAAACAAGACAAAGGCTACCAGAAAGATCAGATACACCCGCATGATCAAGACCCGATGATGGCGCAGACTTGCTCGAAGCCGATATCAAGTCCGATAGTTTCCGAGACGACCGAGGCAATATCGACCACGAAGAAGCAGGCGAGACCACCAAAGAAGAAGGTGATTGCCTTCGCGGTAGATCCTTGCTGATGACCGACCACAATTCTCTCGTTAGCGATGTAGGCCGACCAGCCGATCGCAATGAGACCCAGAAGCATGAAGAACAGCACCACGCCGCTCGTGATCTGCTCGCACCAAGGCTTTGAGCCATCGGGAGGAAGATAACTGAGGATGTTGTAGGTTGCCGCGCCTCCGGCAACGAATGTGCCAGCCACATCCCACATGATCACAAGAGGCACCGTTAAAGCACCTCCGAGAAGGATCTGTCCAAGTCCGGACCAAGGGGTAAAATTGCGGCCATAGGTTTGGCCGCGACCGCGATCAGAAACGTGATTGTAGATGCTGACAAGTCCGATGCCGACCAAGATGATGCCGCCGAGCGCCATCAGGGCCAGAATGAACTCAATCCCGAAGGGCAAGACCTGAGTAAGCCTGATCAGCGCTTCGTCTAACGTAGGGACATCCATTCAGCGCCTCCCTACTGGCTCTGCTCGCCGCCTTCGCCCTTTAGATACTGGACGAGAGCATTGTAGTTTTCAGTCAGAACCCGAACCCGCTCGACAAGCCGTTCATTGGTTTGCTCCAACGCAAGGACTCGATCCTCCAGCCGCTTGATTTGGATCGCCATGAGGTTCGGATCGAGGTTTTCCGGTGGGATGTAATCCTGCACCCCAACCGCAGGCGGCTCAACCGTCTGAGCTGTCGCCGCGAGGGGCGCTGTCAGTGCAAGACAAGGGGTAAGAACCGCGATCAGCGCGGCCGATCTCAGTTGTCCAACTTGCATTGCACGAACTCCTCAGTGTCCACGATATTGGCATACTCGGCGACTTTCGCGAGATCTCGGGTCAACTCCCCGCTGTCCACCAGCGCGGGATGCTCCGCCGATTTCCACTGGAAGGGATCCGTCACCAAGAACGCATCCGCATGCGTGTTGCCAAGAATGCAGGCCCCCATCCCGAGCAAAGTGGTGTCGCTGTCCGATGCCGTCGCATTCCACGTCAGGAAGAACCCGTCCATGAATGATTTCAGGTTGGCATAAGTCTCGTCGGGCCGACCGACGAAGACCTCGACGCGCACTTTACGGCGCACGGCGCTCATCAAGGCGTCTGCCATGTCTTCCGAGACGATACCGCGCGTGTGATACATGACCACCGACTGCGCTTGTTTGACCAGATCGATCTGGCATTGATGCTCGCATGTCTCTGCCGCTGCGGGCATCGCGCTTGCGCTCAAAAGAGCAAGCCCAGCCAGATATGTCTTAATCGAATACTGCTTCATTGTTCATTTGCCTCCGCAATCAACATTCCGAGTGCCGCGACCGGCCGATCGACCGCCCGCGTTTCCTGTAGAGAGTTCGCAAATCCGTCTGCGCTGATCTTCGTCAAATCCACGAAAGCATCGCGCAGTTCGGCCATCGCCATATCTGCCGCGTAACCGATATCGCCCATGTGGTTGATGGCGTCTCCGCCAAGCTCGCTCATGCTCACGCCACCACCCGACGAGGAAAGCCGATTGGCGCTTCCTTCGACGGCACAGTTGTTCGGAAGAGTAAGCCCATCGGGACGCACCAACCCCTGATCCGCGTATGCCGTCAGAAGGTTCGGGCGAAACGGAACCCTCTCCGGCAGGAAGGGTTCTGGGTTCACGAAATAGAATGAATCCGGTGCCGCTGCTGAAATTTGGTCCGCGCTCAAGGGCTGCTGTGACTTTGTTCCTCCCCATCCAGATGCAGAAGGCCAAACACGGGAAGACACCCCTGCGGACTGGAGCTTGTCGCCGCTCATAAGTGCAGAGACGTGAAGATGCACAGCGGCGGTGCCGCTGTTGCCCATAGTCCCGATCTGCGTGTCCGGCTGCACGGTTGCGCCCGGAACTCGCACGTCGCGGTGAATGCTCGCGAGGTGCATGAAAACGAACCGCTGGGAACCGTCCGATGTTTCGACAACAACGCGGTTTCCTCCCGACCCGGCTCCCGCCACGATCACTTTTCCGGACACCCCCGCGAAGATCGGGTCGCCCATCCCGACATTGTTCACCAGATCCAAGCCCTGATGGTATCCCGCCGATGCTCTACCTGTCCGATCCATTCCATAGGGCGAAGTGACAGCCGCGCCGCTTGAACTCATCAATGGATGAGACATGCAGACACCCGTCACAGTGGTCCCACCACCGCCTGCGCTGGCAATCCCGTCAGCCGTATAGGGGGATGTCCCCGGCGCGGTTCCACCATACCCAGATGCCCCTGCCACACCACCATGCGCGGCCGCGCCGCTCGCGATACGCTGCATCACATAGCGATTAAGACGAGCGACATCGGCAAACCCGTTCTGGCGAAGGATAGCGCTCAAATTATTGAGGTTGCTCCCATCAAACCCATTGGCTGCGAAATTATTCATTCCGCCCGCGCCAAGAAAATGCGCGGCGGACAAAAGCCCGCCTTCAGTAACAACCACGCCGTTCACAACTTTGCCGATCGACGACTTTGCCGTGCCAGACAAAGCCCTCCAGTTGCGATCAGTGAACTCGTCGAAGGCTTGATCTTGAAGGCGATGCCCCGCCTGCGTGAAGCGAAAGTCATCGAGGGACGAGACGCCCATCGCCTGACTCTTGCTGGTAAATCCAACCGAGTTCCAGTTCCATGAGCCATTCGTCGAATAGGTATACCCAAGGTCCGCCAAGGTGCTGGGGATGAACTGGTAGGCACCGGCAGCGCTGCCTGTGATGAAGTTCATGACCGAGTAATCGCGTCCGCTCTCCTTTCCCATCACCGCGATCCGAAACTTCTCGTAATCGAAACCACCAGTGATCGCGTATGCGACACTAGCGACGAAGGCGAACAGAACAGATAGGCTCGTTATCCTTTTCATTGGGGCAGATCCTTCGGTCTCTGAGGCTGTGGGTCCGACTGCTTAGGGGCAATTCCCGGAAGCTCGTTCTCCTCACCAGTCTCGGTATCGATAAGAAGCAAAGAGTGATCGAGCTGCGACTCGATGTAGGGGTATCCGTTCTGGTTCACTCCGCGCGACATGCCCCACGGCTGGCTGATCGTGACATAGACCGCGCTTTGGGGTTCGCCGTCTTTGAAGATGATGATCGGGCAGTTCGTTCCGCCCATCGAACAGAACACCGTTCCGCCAAGAAGTGCGGCAATACTCGGCTCACCGCCGATCTCGATCGCCACCTTCATGTTGGCGGGGCTGTTGTCGGGAACTTCATCAAATTCCCCGAGGAACGCAGCCGCCTTCTCGAAGAGGCTGTCATCGAGTTCCCCCGCTATCACGGCTTGTTCCGCGACCAGAGGCACATAAGCGTCGTTTCGCCATTGCCAGTAACGCCCACCACTCTTGATCTGGCTCAGAGCCGACTGCGGATCGTCGGCTATACCCTCGATCTCTGTGTTCGACCGGAACAGTTCCAACCACAGCCCATTTTGGACGCTCCAGTAGTGGATGGTGCGAACATCTCCATCGACGATCAGCAGCTCGGCCGGGGCAACGTGATCGAGATCAATGGTCTCCTTCGTCTCGGCTTCCGCCGAGCCCGCAGCAACGACCGCGATGAGTGATAGAATTGCGCCAATTTGCTTCATATGAACCCGACCTCCACCAGCAAGCGTCTTCTCTGATAAATCTGGCATGACGGCGCAGATTATAATATGTATTTAGATAAACGAAAGGCCGAACCATGTCCACAAGACCTTACAAAGATGAGTTCCGCATCCACCCTTCGGAACGCGAGGCTTTGCCCGAATATCTGATCGAGCATGTCGATCGGCTCCATGCCGAACTTTCAAACGGCGGCCAATGGAGCTGCGAGCTTGAGATCGCCCAGGAGCCGCACCATTACAGCATCCGCCTGTCTTCATCTCGCCTCACCATATCCACGTCTCTGAACGGGGAGACCGACACCGTTTCGATCGACGCTGACGACTTTGATGAACGTGGCGGGATCGGGGACATCCTTATGTCGATGGTCGAAGGTGGCGCACTTCCCGCCGACCTCGACCCGCACGATCTAAGCATTAGCGAAGGACTGATCTGATGAACGACACAGAAGAACCAAAAAAGAAGGGCCGAAGCCGCATTCGTAAAGCCCTGCCTACGATGCCGTGGCAACGCAAAAACACCGGCATTGGCTCATCGATTAGCTTCGCCCGCGCTGCTCTTCGCCGAAAGCGGGCTTCTTGTCCAAACTGTGAAAGTGGACACCTCACCGTCAGGGACGCCGTGGAGCATGATGGGGGGAGCATCGCAACGCCGCTCCTTGTGTGCGACAACTGCGGCTACACTCAGAACATCTCCTTTGAACTCGACAACGTGGCGGAAAAGATCGCCTCTCTCCGCCTTGGAGAGCGCAGATTTCTGTTCGCTGCGCTTGGAGCATTCACCTTTGGCCTGCTTTACCTCGTGCTCGCCGGAAACCTATTCACGATGATAGGCGCAACCCTCATCGCTGTTCTGCTGTTCGGCAACGCCCTCGTTTTCCGCTACAGGGTGTGGCAATTAACTTTTAGTCGTGTGTTCGAACCCCGTGCGCCGTGGCTCGATTGGCTGAAATATGAGATGTCGGCCAAAGAATAATGGGACTCTATAATGCCAAACGAACGCTGCGAACAGTGCCGCTTCTCGCGCTATCTCAAGGGTCTTATTGGGGGAAGAACTTACTACTGCCATCGATACCCGCCTTATCCAATCCGGGAGGTTGGCTTCGACGGAACTGCGGAAAAGAATGTTAAGAGCATCCGACCGCAGGTGGAAGCTGATGGGTGGTGTGGAGAGTTTCAGCCTCATTCGAACAAATGAAAAAGGCCAGCTCCCGCTGGCCTTTCCTCTCTCAACCTAGACGAACTCACAACTTCGCGGCTGTCTTCCCGTAGGCCGCCCAAATGTCGGGCCGCTCCAGCATAACGCTAGAGTCTCCACCCAGCGCACGAGAGATCAACTTCCCGTCGCCACTCAGATCTCGTTTGGCTCCATGACCCAACGGAACAAAATTCGTGGTATCAACCGGCGTTTCCCAGAAGCCCTTTGCTCCGGCGAGCATAACGTCCTTTGCGAGCGTTGCGATTTTCAACAGACCCATGACCCCCTCCTTTCCGAAGCCAGATTGTTCCTTGTCAACCCACATATAGGGTCAAACACCAATTTTTTCAAGCCCTGTCAGCATTTATCCCGCTCCACGCAAATGCGCATCACTCAGCTGATACCGCTATTTTTTCCTGTCGTTTCCGACGAACGATATTGCTCGATGCCGACTGAACGCCTGCATCTACTGCCTCGGCAACCTGCTCTCCGGACTGGATGCGCCTCCGGTCTATCGGTCGATAATCGCGGCGAACACCATCCACCACGCGGATGAGGCTCCTCCGGTAGAAGCCTTGGCTCGTGTGATCGACGACCATCTTTTTCACCAACGACCGGCGATGTTCATACACCTTTGCCTTTTGAACACCTGCCACAAGTGAATAGTAACCGAGCATCAGCGACACCGCTGCTCCTTCACTCAGGCTCTTGAACGAACGGTCCTTGCGGCGCAGCATCGACGCGAGATACTCCATGATCTCTTGAACCGCCCCGCGTCCCTCATCATCAATAGATGCTTTCAGATGCGATCCGGCCGTTTTGCGCTCCATGAGCCGCGCCGCTGCCATCCCAATGTCATTTCCAGACTGGAAGAGCTTCTGGAGCTTCACTTCGGCCGCGATCTTCCCCTTGTCCATGACAGAGAGCGGTGTGACAAATGCAAGATCGAGCGGCCGCGCCGCGTCCGGCTGCGGAACCGTGCCGGTATAGAAGCACTTCATCCGCACCACCCGCACTTCCTGTTCCACACCCTTGCGCGTGAAAACCGGCGTCCCGATGATCATGTGAAAATCACCATCTTTCTGAGCGGCCATATCCTGATAATCCAAGCGGCTTCGCACCATCATCCGGCTTTTGTCGCTGCGGAGAACCATTTGACCAGTGCCAAGCATCTCGTGGTTCAGATCCTCGATCTCCTGCACATAGGCTTCACCAGCCCGACCAGTCGCAACTTGGAAGGTAGTGCTATCCTTGCCGCCGGTCATGCGGCCCACCATCGCAATATTCGTGTTTTCGATCGTGGCTGCGCCCTCGTTCTGGTTCGACTTCATGAGGCTGTCGATGTCCTGAACGCCGAAGGTGATGGAATATCCCAAAGATCGCGCTTGCGCAGGAGCCACGGCAAAGCCTTCGACAACGTAGTAGCCATATTCATCGCAAAGCATGAAGAATGGCACAGGCCCCCTTGCCACTTCCTGCGAACTCATGACCTGTCTCCACGAACCGGCCACGGGTCCAGCAAGCCCCGTCGCGAGGACGTTCTTGACCGCAGCCACCGTCATCTTCCCCAGCGGCTGCATGTTCGCGGTTGACCGCTCAAGCGCGGGCAGTAGGGAAACCAATATGCGCCTGTTTTGCGCAATATCCTTGAAGTCGATTTCGCCGACAGGCACGTTGTAGATGTGGCCATAGTTGAAGCTGAGATCGACAATTGGCTTGACGACCTGCATCGTGAGATACCCGTGCTGCTCAAGGGCCTTGGCCCGACTTTGGTCCTGTTCCTGCTCTGGAGCCTTCGGTTTCTTGCCGTCTTCTTCTCGGCCAATGAACGGCCTGTCCGGACCTTTCGACCAGCCCGGAAGGTTCTCCAGATAGGTCTGCAAAGCTCCCAGATATTCCCGCTTGAGAAACGCTGCCTCCTCGGGTCTGTCCACCGACAAATTGATGCGGTTTCCATCATGGTCGATGAACGCCTGATGGCAGAACAAGTCCTCAACGCAATGAAGGGGGAAGAACCGGGCCAACGCCTCGGCATTGAACAGAATATAGCCCTTCTTCGAGAGATAGTTCAGCGGCGGGATCAGCCCCTGCAAGAGCGAAATCGCCCGGTCCTGCCACATCGAGTCGCCACCGCTCGAATCTGACAGCAGCGAAATCAGGATCTCCGTCATCGCGCTGGAACCCATATTCTGAAGAGGGTTGAACGTGTTCGACCGCTTTTCGTTGCGGAAGAGCTGCGCGTCTTCGCCGCCCATAACATAGTTCAGTTGGTAGACATCTTCGTCTCTCCAGAACAGGCGGGCGAGCTTCAACGTGCCAGCCAGAGATCCTTTCTTCTCGCCCTTGCCGTCAACGAACATGACCCCTGAATCATGGATCAGCGCATTGAAGATTTCGGCCAGAAACTCTTCCGTCTTACCCGACCCCGTGGTCCCCACGGTGAGCCTGTGTGTCCGCACGTCATCAAGGCTCGCCCAAACCTCTCTCTTGGTTTCAAGGCAATACCCCATATAGACATCGCCGGACCCCGGCTTGCCCGTGGTCTCATCGAGATAGCTGCGCTTGGTCTTATACTTGAGATAGGCCGGCACTCTGAACGGCGCCGACCAGAACCGCTTCTTGTAACGATAATAGCGAAGCAGGACAACCAGCGAGGCAATAAAACACAACTCGGGAATAAAAGGCACCCACACCCCTATTGCGCAAATAAGAAGGATCACACCGAAGTTAATCAGCGTTCCACCCGGCGTGTCAGCGTTATCATAAACGTGATCCCAGAACCCGCGCGTATCAACGCGGCGGGATTTAATTTTAACTTCCTGAGAGCGGGTTATGCCCTGATAGTTCGTCCGTGATGATCGCGCCATAATCAGCCCTTCGACAGCAAGCCTTTAATATTGTTTCCGGCACCAATGGCCTTCTGCCCGCCTGCGCGACCGACATTGGCCAACGCATCAGTCCGCACGGCACCGATCATGCCGCCAGAAGGAGCATTCCCAAGGGCTTGCCCCTTACCCGACTGAGCCATCTCACCACCAAGCCCGTCACGAGCAATCGGCGACATTTGCACCCCGATCCACCCCATCGCGGAATCTCCCAGCGTGATGATCATTGAGGAAGCGTGCATCGCCAGAAAGACCAGCGACATGGCATAGACGCCCAACAAGCCCAGAACCAACACTACGCCTGAACCACCGGGGCTCATGACGCTGAGCATTCCGCCAAACATCAAAGACAGAAGCTCGTTCCCAATCCACAAGATTATGACACAAACAATCAGACCAACCACGGCAAAAAACGGTCGAAGCAATAGCCCAAACATCGTCAGGACAACTTTGTGCCACGGCCCAATCAATGAAGGCTCGCGGGCAGGGGCGAACCAGAGAAGAACAGCCAACGGCAGCGCAAACATTGATTCAATGCACAAGAGCAACCACGTCACGGATGCCGACAAGTAGTAGAGCATGGGGATCGTCGGGATCAGGATCATGAAGATGATTCCGATAGCAAACAAGTATGACCCCAGTCGCTTTACGGGCTCCAGAGCAAACGAGGCTACACTCGTTGCCACACTGCCTCCAGTGGCCTTTGCGACGAACGTATCCCCAGCGCCGTCTGCTACCGCTTGTGCCGCGCCTGCCGATGCGTAGATACCTGCTCCAAAGGCATTCATCGTAGAGCCAACCTCAGCAAATCCAATGAACGGATCCTGAAAGGTCGCCTCGCCGCCATCGGGCTTGAACCACGACAACAACCAGACATAAATCTTGTTCATGTATTGACCGGAAATATCGTCTCCAGCGCCCTGCCCCAACGAACTGCTGCCGCCATTAGGGTCAGGAAGATGCAGCTTAGCGATATACGAGCTAAACGTCCCAAGATATTCGAAATCTCGTTCGACGGGTTCGAAAGACGCCCTGCTTACACTGTTTTGCGAGAAAATAGCCGAGAAGACGCCAGTCCCGAAAATATTGTCGATCCGGTTGTCGGTGTTCACTTCAACGTCGAGGCTATTTCTGATGTCTCTCAACTGAGTGAAAATATTGCTCAGACCCCGCTGCCAAAGCGCTGCCGTCATCCAGCCGTTCTTGGTCACGGACCCTATCAAGCCATCGCGGATCTCTGTCATCTCGGCATCATCGAAAGTTGTATCCGCAACGCGCGATGAAAAAATGGCGCTGGTTGCTTCCTCGGCTATCGCTTTCAACTCATTCTGGACAAGAATGTCGTCTCGGACACCTGATTTTGCATCCGCTCCGGTCAGTGAACACACAGGGCTGTCGAGGCCAGAGTAGATGCAATTCGCCAGTCTTCTGGAGCGAGGAACGACGATGTTCACGAGCGCCGATCGCGTCGTTGTATAAATGTTTTCACTTGCTATCAGCGAGAGCTTTTCTTGCAAGTCATCAAGCTCATCGGGATTTAGGCCGTTGTCGAAAGTCGTGTTTGAATATGAGACACTGTAGCGAACATTCCCACAGAGATCTCGTGCATTACGGCTTCCAGCCTCAGACTGGTAATACAGCTCCAGATACTTTCGGGTAGAACCCAAAGCAAACTGCCCGACTGCATCCCGCGTGAACTCGTCGCTCATCAAGGTTGCACCGCCATTCACCCCATAGGACGAGGACAGACGCCGCAGATGCAGTGCGCATAGCTCTCCATTCACCAAAGCGAAAGTCGCATCGGCGATCTTCCCGCGCATTTGCCAACCTTCATCATTGTTGATGTTCGGCGGACCTACATAGCTCTCCGCAGAAAGTGTTTTCTCCGCAATAAATTTCCATGTCGTGTCGGCCAGCCCAGCCCCCCAGACCATCAGATAAATCGCGATCAGCTGAATTACGGTAAATCCACCCTTGACCGGCAAGAGAAACACCGCGGCAATGCCCGCTCGGAGAAAGGTGTATTTGGTGTCGGTAGACCGACCGAGTGCTGTTCCATCCGACGCTGTGTCTGCTGTCAGTGCCAGAACGCTATAGAGCCCGACAATCGTAGCGATACCCAATACAACGATGTTCAGAATGGCTACTGCCGAGGAAATCAAAGACCCCGTTTCAGCTGCCGCCTCGTCTCCTTCGACGACATAGGCAACGATCCCGCCAAAGATGCGCTCCAGCGCCCCCACAGAATAGTCGAGTTCGGACAACTCGAAAAGCTCGCTGGTCGTATCCGGAAGATCCTGCGCGACCACGGCGGTCGAGCAGAAGATCAGCATAGCGAGCGCTAGAAGGAACCGCATGTAATTTACCTCTTCACCCCATCAGGGCTTGTTCAAATACCAACCCCAAGCCCGGTGGGCTGTGCCGAGCGGACGCGCTCTTCTTTCACTTCGGGAAACACCCCGATCGAGCGGCCGTAATCGCGCACCGCATCGATAAACAGCTCTAGTTTGTCGCGTTCGAGTGGGGCGTGATTGGTGCGATAGCCTGAGATCACCGTCCCCCCGATCGCATCCAGATCGCCATTCTGATCAAAGCACCGTTGCCTCATGGCGTTCTCGAAATACCGCGCAAACATCTCCTCATCGCTCAGAAGATATTGCTTGAACTCGGCGCTCATGTAGTCCCGAAGCTGCTCCTCGCCGACGACTGCGGAATAGGCTTCTCGAAGGCCGGTCTCACCGAGAATAGCCTCATACTTGCTCTCGTCATCTCCAAGGTTTGCATCGAGGCCGTGACCAATTTCGTGAAGCGCGACCGAGATCTGGTCAGGGCGGAAAACGATGGCACCGGCCTGAAACTCGACATCACCCTCAGCATCTCGCACCGAAGTGGTCGCGGAATACCCGCCACGCTCGCCGATTTCTGTGAGACCGGCCTTCTGGACCACCCGGAACCTCGTCTTTTCCGTGAGAATGTCGCTCGCGGCCACGCCGAACGTCTCACCGATGTAATCGAGGGTTTGCTCAAGCCGAGCCTGCATCTCCCTCCCTACAATCGTTGTCGTGTCCGGCGATATCTCGAACTTGTAGCCACGCACAGAATCTCGAACACCTGCGGTGATATCCTCGGAGAGATCGCTACGAACGCGGTCATAGTCAACGACCACCGACGCATCGAAGCGGCGCTCGGTGATGTATTCCCCGATCAACAGCTCCTCGATCTGCGGCACGTCGCCATAGATCGCACGAAGGTTATCTTCCATCGCCTTGAGAGTTTCTTCACTGTCGTCGAGGCTCGAAAGAAGTTCCCGCAGATCGCTCTTGGCTGTAGGTGCATCCGCTCCACTTGCCGCCGCTTCGATGATCTTCATCATCTCGGCATCGTGACGGATATGGAGGAGCTGGACCGCCACACGACTCGGTCGAGAGCCCGTCAGATCACTCACCGTGTCAACAAGCTCCTCGAAGCGGCCGTTTGTGGGGCCAAGCGTTCCAAGGTTCTTCTGCTTCATCCGCTCTCGTGCGGCCTCGATCTGGGCGAAGACCCGATCCTGCGCATGATCGGCCATTCTCTGAACGCCTGTCGCCACATAGGACAACTCAACCTGCAAGGGCCGATCCACACCTTGAAGAACCTCCCCCTGCCGCAGCTTCTCACGCGCGACAATCGCTGATGCGACGACTTCTTCTCCAAACACAGCCTGCAAGGCGGTGCCGATCTCAGACAGATCCCGGAAAGTTGCGAAGTTCTGGAGCGATTTCCCATCATCTCCGACAACCCAGCCAGCTCGGCTGATCGCAGACGACCGCTCACCTGCCTCAAAGCCCTTGGCGAAAGTCAGCTTCAGGTGAGCCAGACCACTCGTATCAACGATGCGATCCAGCTTCGCCCCAGCCGCACCAAGATCAAACCACCTGTTCATCCCGCTCTCCTTTCCACCGTCTGCTTGCTGTAGACCGCCGGGTTGATAACCGCGCTGCTCAGGGCCGAGAGACAGGAACAAAGCTCTTTCTCCTTCAGCTCGGCTCCATGAACCACCGTCCCGTCACCATCGAACTTGACGGCCTTGCGCACAGCGAAGTCGTTGACCGACAGAGCGGCACAAACCTGAATGACGGGCCGAACCTTCTGGCTCTCCTGCCGATACTGACCGCCCGCGACCAGAATAAGCTCTTGCTCGTAGTCATCGCCGATCGCACCGATCAAGCGCTCCGAAAACAGCCATGCGCCGCCGACATTGATGTTGCCGG
Organism: Rhodobacter maritimus; assembly: GCF_058747975.1. Lineage (NCBI taxonomy): Bacteria > Pseudomonadati > Pseudomonadota > Alphaproteobacteria > Rhodobacterales > Rhodobacter > Rhodobacter maritimus. The sequence continues at coordinate 12,718 of NZ_JBZXDX010000002.1, forward strand.
TGGCGTCCTCGACATCAATGATCATGCGCCGGAAGTCCCGGATCGGCAGCAAGTTGGACCGCTTCAAAAGCGTCTTCAGGTCCGTCTCCACCAAAATGACCTTCGCACCTTCCATGCTGGCGCTATGGATGTTCTCAACAGTTTCCTGAAATTCACCGCCACCGCTCAAATCTGTCACTCGAAGCCCTCCACTGCGTCACCGCTCTCATCATCGCTGATAGCGCGATCCACCGTCCGAACCTTCTGGATGTCAGGCACCTCCAAGCCGACCGCTCGCAAACCTCCTACGAACGCGGGCGCAGTCATTTTCTCGACGGTCCCGACCTCCTCGCACACGAAACCGATCATCGCCTTGAGGCCCAGCCCCAGCGAGCTTGGGTCCACTATCCAGTTTTCACCTTCGTCGCGCCCAAGAACGACAGAGGCATCCGGCGTTGCCGGATGATCCTCGATCTCGCCCCTGCGGATCCGGTATTTGGAAAGGTCAATTTCCATCTGCTTCCTGCGCGATAAGGGTTGCAAGCATCGTGGTGATCCGGCTGTCAGCGTCAGAGTTCATACGCGAAACCGCCATCTGGATGGACCGCAACCGGGCAATCTCTTTGACGATCCCGACCTCGGATTTCGTTGCGAGTTCCGCTGACCATTCAAGATAGTCATCCCCACCGCCATAGCGGTCGATCAGCCATTGCAACTGCTCATCCAGCGTCCCGCCATGCGCTCCACCAAGAGCCGCATGGTCTGCCTCTTCATGCGCTCCTCTGATAATGCCCAGAGAGTAGATCGCGGGGCTGCGAAACGCCTCGACGCGCTGCGCGATCAGGTTCTGGTGGTAGTCCTCGATCCGGCCCGCTCCGGCGGCAACACCGCCATCCTCGATCGCGACCTTCCGAAGCGGCAGACCCGTCAGGTTGTTGATGAACGCAGCAACCGTTTCCTCCGATGCGCTAGGATCAAGCAGAGAAAGCGCCACGTTCACTGTCTGGGGGCTTGCTGTGTCAAGACGACGACGCATTGAGTCGTCGAGATCGACGACCCCACCGGAACGAGCATCGATCCGGGGCGAAGTGAGAAGGTCTCGCGCAACAGCTTGCTGCCCACTCATGGTTTCGTTCAGGGATGCCAGCCGTTCAGCAACCTCACAAGCATCAGGAGCTTGTCCCATCGTGCCGTAGGTCTCTTCCGCGCGAACGACCGCCATCCGGGTCATGTTCGCCGTGATCGCGGAAGTTGAGGCTTCGGTGGCCTTCATGTCCGCTGTTGCGATCTGACTGTCGGTATGCGCTCGCTGAGATGTCAGCACACGAATCGCGGAGACGATCTGTGAAGCCGTGACTTCGTTCTCACGAGCCACCGTCGCCGACATCTGATCGACCGCTGCCCGCAACGCCGTCTGAGTGCTTGCGTGACCCGCTCGCCAAACAGGATCTGCGACAGCGCAGAACGTCCCGCCTGCATGTGCTACCGCTGGGACGAAAAAGAAGAGCGCGGCGGTGGCGGCGCGGAGGGGGAATTTCGTGAGTTTCATTGCCGTGCCTCCACCAAGGTCTCACTGGAGCTGAGCGCGGAAACATAGGCTTCCGTGCGAGCCAACGAGTAAGTCGCCATGCCGAGTTCAAGATCACGCTTCTTTTGGAGTGCGATGATCTGCGCCGTCAGGTTGGCGGCTTCTGTTCGGGCCATGTCCAGCAAGACGGCCCGAAGGGGCGACGCGGCCATTTTCGCCGACCACTCCATACCGCCGTCAGCACCGATCCAGTTCTCACTCAGATCATCCAACGCATCGTTCACCCCACCATCGGCCGCGCTCGCAGCCGCCGACGACAAGAGGTAGAGGGAAACAGAACGAAGCGAGTCTCCCTGCAACCGCGCCAGACGGAAGTTCTGGTCCTCGATCGAGTTCCCTGTCGTCACAGTCGTGGGTGGAGGGCCCATGACCCAATTGATGTATTCCGCCGCAGCATCGAGATCGCCAGAGAAGATCCCGTGCGCCCCGGCGAAATCGCCGCCCGAGACTGCGCTATACCACTGCTCGGTCGCGTCACCATCGACGCTGACACCGGGCTTGTTGATCACGCGATCCATGATCGAAAGCGTTGCAGACCGTTGCGAGGCCATCGCCTCGGTCAGCGTCTTCGCCTGATCCGCAATAGCGCAAGCATTATAGCCGACATCGCCGAACCTCTCAGTTCGATCGAGAACTTCCATTCGCGTCTGAGCCGCAACGATTGCCGAGGCGGAAGCCTCCTCAGCCTTGGTCCGCACTGTCGCGTCCTGATTTCCGGTGTATGCTTGCTGCCGGTTCAACACGCCCAGCGCCGACAGGATCCGCGCTCGTTGAGACAGTTCCGCAGCAACAAGAGCTGCCTGCTGTGTCTGGATCAGGGCCAACACGCTCAACTCAAGCTCGGAGGTCCGAGCATTGACCCTTGCCTCGACCCCGGCGCAGGTGATGGCGAAAGCGCTGCTCGGCAAAGAGATTGCAACCGCCAGCCCTAGAAGATACTTGCGAAGTCCAGCCATCATTCCACCCCCTCAAATACGCTACCGGCCAAGAGCATCCGGGCCATAGAAATGCTCGCGGACTCTCGAACCGCGATCACGCGCGACACAGCGGTTTCCAGATCCTTGCGCTCGGGGATGGTTGGAAGCGGCGCAACGCGATCAATGAAATCCATGCTGACGGCGATCTCCTCCGCACCCCGCGCATTTCCATCCATGAACACCGAAGCGTTTGTGTCCCCTGCCCCGACGCCCGTGTTGTAATTGACACCGGCGAGCTGGCCGCAAAGACCTGCCGCGAATTCCTCTTCGGGGCAGTAATAGTTCTGGCGTTGATTGGTCAGCTCGATCATCGCCTCCTCGGCCGAGCGGTTGGAACTGACCCAATCTTCCTCGATCTGGTTTGCTGCACTCATCAGCGCATCCACCTTGGCGTCGGCTCCCCGCGCCATCGAACGCATCGTCGTAACGGAACAGGCCGTGTTGTTCTGGTCTCGACCAAGGGCATAATCATTCGTCCCGTTCACAGTCCGAAGCCGAACGCCCACGGTGGCAATGGCCGAGGCTTGAGCCTCGTTCGACTTCATGGCCGTGACGCCGATCTGGTTGCCGGTCGTGCCAATCTGCCGGGTTTTAATGCCCAGAGACGACATCAAGCGCTCGAATGTCAGCTCCAGCCGGGTGGCCTCGGCGTTATAAGCCGCTTGCGCGACCACGGACCCCGCCCCGGCCGACGAAAGGACCAGAGCCAGCCCAATGACGCGGATGTGCTTAGTTGGGAATCGCAATTTGACCATCCGAAATGATTTGAGAAACTTCGGTAGGCAGCGCAGACTGCCAGCTCGACATCGACGAGTTGAGATCGCCGGTCACGCCCTCAATCTGTTCGTTGATGACATCACAAGCCTTTTGAAGACCCTGCTGGAGCAACTGATCGACAGCGACGGTTTGCAGGTTTCCGATGAGACCTGCCAAATCTGGGATGGCATTCGAAAAGTCGATCATATTGAGCAGGTTCCCGTTGATACACGAGTTCGGCCCGGTGAAGAACGACGACACGTCCGTCTGCGCCGCCTCGATCGCCTTGATCTGCCGATCGAGAGCCGCTTGGGCCGCATCTTGGATGATGCAGTCCTGCGCAAAGGCAGCGGATGCGCTCCCGATAAACACCGCTGCGACAACGCCAAGTTTCATCATTCGAACACCTCTTCCACTATGGGGGCAACGCTGATGAGCCCAAGCATCACCCATGTTTCTGCCAGCTGAGATTCTGTCGGACTGAAAGCACCGGCTTTCATGCCGACGAGTTGCAGCGCGGCCATGACACCGGATGTCTCGCTGTCTTCGCCTTCGACAGCCGTTGCGTCACCGCTCTGCTTCTGGCGGTTACGCGCATCCAAATATCCCTTAACATTGCTCACGCCGGTATCCCCGCATTTTCAGCATTACCATATGTTTTTAGATAAATCTCGTCAACGGCATGTTGCCCTTGGCGCGTATCGACCTGAAGCACTGCTGACGCTTTGATGATCTCGCGGCCAATTCTCGGGCTGAGAGCGGTTCCACGGTGATCCCGAGCTGCACTTCAAGAACGCCGATCCGGTCTATCAGAGCGTGAATCAGGGCGTTGTTTTCAAGGATGGCCGCTTGTTCTGGCGTAAGCACCGACGACGCTGCGGGCTGTATCTTCTTTGCCATGACTGCCCCCTACGCAAAATGGACAGACTGACGGCCGAAACATCTGTCGAAAATCGCCTCGAACTGACCGCGAACATAGCTGCTGTGGAAGGCACTCGGGGCCTCGATGATCCAGCCGTCTCCGTCCCTGCGGGCCTTCAAAGGCTTGATCCAGTTCGACCAGACAGCCGCCCCCTTGCTGTCGTAGATCTGCTTCGATGCAAGGTCGAATGGGGTTTCTCCTGAGAACTCAGGCTGCTCCAAAGCAGGCACTTCGTTCGCTTGATCAGCCATGTTCGTTTGGGTTTGAGGTTGCGGCTGAGTGTTCGAGGTGAACTTCTTCCGCCCATAGACGCGGCAGAACCCGATCAACCACTTGAGCGGCAACCAGCGCTTACCCTTTTTCTTGTTGAACGAGCAGAAATCCGACCAGACCTTGTTCGGATCCGCTGCTTGCCCATTCACCAGCGGCTTCGCTTCTCTGATCGCATCGGCCACCTCGGTGTAGGTGATCGACCCTTCAAATTCCAAATTCAGTTTTCCATCGTGAATAATTTTATTTGAAGAATCTGTTATCTTATTAGGGTCCGAAATCTTGGCCCCCCCCTCGCCAGCTTCTTGGAGGGGCGGCTCGTCGCCACGGCGCGACATGAAGCCGCCATCATGAAGCCAGTCCGAGAAGCCGGGGAAGAAGTAACGAACCCCGACCGTTCGACCGTGCCGGTCCTCCAGTGTCAGGGTTGCGATGATGTTGCGGCGCTTGGCGTCGGCCAGATGACTTCTGACGGTGGAAAGCCCCATGCCGATCCGCTCGGCGATCTTCGGAGCTGACAAGCCGCTCACCATCCCCTTCGGGAACATTTCATGGTCCGAGCTGTAGCTGATGTGACCGCTCAAGAAGGCCAGCACTTTGACAAGGCCCGAGGGCAGTTCCGTCACGATCTCCGCGACGTATCTGTTGAAGTTGAAAGGGTCAAACCTCTCATGGTCGATTGCATAGTTCATGGTTCACTCTCGCTGGTTGAAGCGAGGCGCGGCCTACGATCAGGCAACAAAAATCCGGTCGCCCAAGGGCGGTTTTTGCTTGCTTGCGTTGTCGGGAGAACCTAAAAAGGAGTCAGCTTTGGGTGATTGCTACGCTGTTCCACCAGCTATGATGCAACCACGGAACCTTTTCAGTTAGCCCGTGTAGCCTCCGCGCTTCGCGGGTTTTAACTTTTCTGGGGGTGTCTGCTCGCCCTCCTGTTGTTTTGATTCTTATTGGTCAGACTACCCCTATTTATGGGGGAGCCTAAAGCCTTATGCGCAAGATACAGGCTTGCTGTCAACGGAATCGATCTAATTACAAGCCCTTGTCTCATAGAGAAAATTCCCGATTTTGCTTGTTCTGGTGGGAGCGTCCCCGCGAGTTATCCACAGTGAAGTCACTGGAAACATTAACCGAAAGCGCTACCTCTCGTTGCAGGCCAAGACTGAACCGATCGAGATTTTCCGCCAGATCCCGGAACGCGCCGCTTAGGAGCGGCAGCTGGTCGCTGGCGCGCCCATAGGCTGCGACAGCCTCACAGATGCGCTCATGAAGCTGGTGAGTCGCGTCTGTCGGATAGCTCCAGTCCAAGCCGATCGTCACCATCCCGCCCCGGAGCGTATATTCCTGTCCGTTGATCCGAAGGTGTTTGTTCGACGCAAGCTCAAGCAGGTCCGGAAACTGATCCTGCATGAAGGGGTTCTTGGGGTTTACGACCAGACAGCTCGATGACCCGGCCGTGAAGTAATACAGCTCACCCTTCTTGAAATCGCGCTGGACGCTGGCAATGGCGCTCTTCACCCCATCAGTGCTGGTTGAGTAGCCGTGGAACAGGTTGCCTTGCGTCGATGCCGATGTGACGACCGCTGTCTCGATGCCTGCATGGCGGTTCAGCCCCGCGTAGGTCTTCTGATCCTTGCGCATCGGCTGGAGCAAAGCCGTCGAGAAGATGTCTGGACCAACGAAGACGGCACTGACCGGCTTCAATCCCTCCGAGAACGGCTGGAAGCCATGCTCGGCAATGTGATCGCTGAGCGGCTTCCCTCCCACAGCGCCATAGAGAGCATCGACAAGCTCGCGATCCGTCGATCCAAAGTTTGTCCGGGCTGAATAGCTGTGCTTGCCCAGCACCAGCTTTGTCAGAGCGGAAATGCTCTCAGCCGATGCGACATTCGGCGAGCTGATCGCGGCGATCCGTCCCTTGTCGCGGATCTTCTCGACCTGAGCGTTCTTCGCGCCGCCCTCGATCTCGATACCGTGGTGCCACATGCCGTCATCGGTCGAGAACATGATCTTCTGTCCAGCGGCCTTACGGTCGCCCTCTTGGGCGAGGACGATGGCCCGGAACATATTCCCCATCATGACGTGTTTCTGTTCCATGACCTTTCCGGCGACGGTGCGACCAAACAGGTTGCGCAGCAGCTCTTTCTGATCGTCACGCTGCGACAGTGGAGCATTCTTCTCGATGGCTATGCCCTGCTCGCGCATCTCGCGTTGAGCTTTGGCATATCCATCGAAGAGGCCCCCGCCCTTCCCATCATCAATCAACCAGCCTGTCAGAGTGTCCGTCACATGGGAGTTGGAATTCATGATGCCTACCCAATTGTCGAAGTCGTAGAATGGCATCCGACGCGCCCAGCGCGACTCATTGTCAGGATCTTCGCGCACCGAACGAAGGATGTTCCCCAGCGGCAGCGTCTTCTTCTCGCTCTCACCAAGGACGGCCACCGTGATCGACCAATAATCCGGATCGAGAGGATAGGCCGTCGAGCTGTAGCAATCGGTCACGACCGCAGGAACGACAGCGGGAGCGCCAGCAGAACTGAGCGTCTTCGCGAGCCGTGTATCGCGCAGCTCCGGGACAAGATCGACATTGATCCCTACAGCTCCGCCGATGTTGACCACTTTCGCGAACTGTCGAAGTGCCTCCGCGTTCTCAAGCAACTCGTAGAAGGCCAGCTTCTTCGGATCGTCCTTGAGTTTTTCATACGGTGTTCTGTCGTGATCGAGGAAGGCTTGCAGCTCTTCCGTGCGACGAACAACGTCGAGACCTGCGCCGCCTTCAAAAAGGCTCTTGTCGAGCCGCTTTATTGCCTTCTGAAACGCCTGAGAGACCAGATCAGGGTCAGCATAGGCATAGCTCTGGGGATCACCCTTGAAAGCCTTCCGAAGTCGCTCAGCAGGCTGTGTGCCAGCCGAAAGGTTCATCCTCGACGCAATGCCCCGGCCCGCCTCCTTCATCACCGCGTCAAAGGAAAGTGGCTCGACCACCGTGGGCGCTTCGATGACCGCGAGCTTAACGGGCTGACTGGCGATACCATCCACCCGGTTTTCATGAAGGATCACCTCATCGCTGATGATCTTGCCGCGCCAGTCGTATTTGTTGTTCTTGAGCGGGTTCAGCCCACGAGCATCGAGGTATTCGAGGCGCATCCGGTAATCGACATCGATCTCACCCAGCACGGATTGCTGCTCATCCAGTGGCAGACAGATCAACCGTCCCATGAGTTTGCGTGTCACCGCCCCGGCCGAGGCGCTTTCCGAAACATCGATGTCAAGCGTCTGCGCCAAGAAGGGGTTCTTCTTGAGGTAATCGACAACCACCCGCTGTCCGACCTCATTCAGAAGATCAACGACCTCATCGATCGTCTTGTCGTTCTCGCGAGTGGCGTTTGTCGAAGCCGACAAAGACCGATTTTTGCGGTTGAACAGGCTTGCGAGCCGGTCATCTGAGGCGAGCCCTGTCAACGGCGTGACATAGCGCGGGGGCTCAATCTGGCCGGTGCGATCGACGCGGCCATCGATTTGACGCTCCTGCACGATGTCTGCCTGAATTTCGAGCTTAATCATGCCTCGCCTGCGGCAGTCATCGCCATTTGCGGGAGATGCATGGAGTGAGATCCCGGTGGATGCGCTTCGGTTGATCACAAGCGCGTCGATATCACCGTTGTTGAAGCGTCTGGCGGTTTCTTGGTTGACCGCGGAGTCAGCACTACCCTCGATCTCGTAGAGGTAATATCGACCGTTCACCTCGCCGGTAACGCCGCGCTTCCCGGTTGCCTTTGTCCGTCCGGTGATCTCTCCGCAGTTCAGTTCGAGCTTGTCGCAGGCAGCTTTCACGAGGTCTGCCCCATCGATACGAAACCGGCTGAAATCCGCGCTATCGATCTGCTCGAACATTGTGTCGCGCCAGCCCTCGAAGACCTCCTTCAGATCGATGGCCATGCCAGCGCCCAGCGCGTTCGTGGCTTTCACTTCCAAAGCGCGATCCACATACCGCTTCAGCACGTCGCCCAGATGCGGCGGCTCAGCCAGATAATCGCCTTCCGAGTCAGTCTTTACCGCCCCCGGCTGGGCCAGCTTCCAGTCCAGAACGGAAGTTCCGACATGCTCGACCACGACAACAGGCTTTTCGCCACGAGCAATGCTGTCGGTGATGAGATCGTCCAAGAACTGTCCCTTCACCCCAAGGGTGAGATAACCGCTGAAATGATGGAGGTTTGATACCGGAGAGTTTGTGTCGAGCCTCAGCTTCTCCTTGCCAGCGCGAGCAGATACGTCACCTCCCAGAGAATCTTTCGCGATCCCAGCCGCGACCTGCGTGATCACCGGCATTTGCTCGATGATGTCGCGTAAGATCTCGGTCGCTTGGTCAACCTTGCCACGGATGGCGACGATTTTCTCGCGATCAAAGTCAACCAGCCTTGGCAGCTCACGCCCAATACCCGCACTGGAGAGCTGTCGCACGATCATGGAGCCATTTGCCGCCATCTCGTGCGCCAAGGCTTCCTGCAAAGACAGGTCAGCGCTGTTCGCCATGACATCGAGGAGTTCGAGCTTCCCAAGGCCGGTGTCTGGCAGACAGCTGTAGTAAAGCTCGATATGCTCGCCAGTCTTGATCCCGGTCGCAGACGAGCGAATGACCGCACCGCCAACCTCTTCCGCATATCGCGTCAGCTCTTGGAAGACTGCCCCGGTATTCGAGGTAGGAGATGCGGCATTGTGGGATTCATCCAGCAACACGAGCGGCTTGTGGCCGTTCGCAACATGGAAGTCGATCCACTCCTTCACGGCTTTTAGGCGCGTTGAACCGTCGCGTGTCTGAAACTGAGAATAGGACGTTGCCACCAGATTGGCGGTGGGGTCGATCTCATACTCGCCGCTTTCGTTCTTCTTGTTGGCTGGCTGCTTATAGATCGTCTTGCCGGAGCGATGATCCTGTAGGACGGCACCGCTGTTGATGAGATGCGGCCTGATCTCACCAGAGTTGAGCCGTTCCTCAGAAGATTTTCGGGATACGTCCTGTAGATCGCGCATCACGAAGTCGGTGAAAAGCGACGGAGTGATCGTGGTAAACAAGACGGGACCGCCAGAGCGGAGCTGGATCTCGGCAAGAGTTGCGAGCGAGCGGCCTTTCCCAACGCCCATAAGGTCGCCAAGGAGCGCCCCCCTGCCCTTCACGGCTGCGTCATGAAGGAGCGCAACGCCATCGATCTGTTCGGGCGAGAGGATCTGCGAGCTTTCCAGCTCCTCAACCGTCATACCTAGCAGGCCCGCGACATAATCATCGATCGTCATCTTCGAACCGTCAGCAGTCTCACCGAGGCTTTCTTCGAGCTGGCGCAGCGCGTCATATGTTGCGCCGCTGAGGCTCTTCGGGATCACAGTGTTTGACGTTCCTACCGTGGAAAACGGCTGGTATCTTTGCGTGTCGTCCGAGATTGTTCCCTCAGTTAGCCAGAGGGGAACCCGATCGTCACCAATGCGCCGTCCGCTGGAACGAATGCCCGCATCACCGACGCCCTCGAAGGCTTCCGGCTCTTCTTCCGCTGGCACTGTCGGTTCAGAAGGTGCGGCATTCCCCTTTTCCGGATCGGCAGGCGTTGATGGTGGTTGAGGGCGCTTTGCCCCACTGGCCCCGACGCCCCGTTCTTCTGGAGCCTCGGAATCCCGTTCGGGAGCCGATTGGGGATCCTCTGGCTCGGCGCGTTCTGCTTGAGGCACCGCGAGAAATCTATCGCTTACCGCATGGCTCCAATCGTAGAGTTCGTCGAACGAATTGATCATTCGCGCCACGCTGCCAGCTCGAATCGTGGCCAGTTCGCCGAATGGCTTTAACTGTTCACGAAAGCCCCGCGCGGCGTAGATCTGCACAGGCACATCAGCTCCCATGCCACGATACAGACGCGCATCACAGACAGCCTCCTGCACGTCTTCGAAACCAAGGCGGAGCCAGTTTCCGAAGCGTTCGGACGCTTTACCGGCCTCTTCCGGGTTATAGATATCAGCGGGAAGGACGATGAACGCATCACCGCCGACCTTGAGCTTTTGAAGTGCCTCCACCGCGATCTGATAGTGAAGAGCCTTTGTCGGAAAGACATGACCGCGATCGGGGATCTCGATCTTCTTGTCCAGTTGACCGAAGGGTGGGTTGACGAAGACGGTATCAAATTGCGGTAGACTTCCCTTCTGATCGTCGAAGCTACCGTGGAGGATCGTTGCAGTCTCGCCCAGCGCAAAGGATGCACGAAGCATCCTTCCGTGATCGAGTTCAATTCCCGTCACCTCCGCACCAGCAGCGGCCATTGAGGCAACCAGCGCTCCATTGCCAACGGTCGGATCCAACACGGAGCGGCCTTCGAAGGAGCCGAAGATATTTGATGCGGCATCGCCAAAGGGAAACGGCGTAGAGTATTGCTGCAAGGCAATCGTATTGGCGCTTCGCTCTCGGCCGCGCGGGAACGCCAGCATCACCTCTTCGATGGATTGGCGGGTGTTCAATTCCCCAGAAACGATGCTGCGCGAAACTTGCGCTTCCAGTGCCTCGACAAGCCCATGACTTGTTACCGCATACCCCGGCGATGACAAGGTTTCTGCCAGTTGCTTGATCTTGCTCTCGGAAAAGCTCTCGCCTTGGTCCATTCGGCTAAGGATGGAGCGGGCGTTATTCAGAAGGCTCCCCTGATCGAGAGCCCTGTAGAACATATCGGGAGCCCGATCGAGATTACGAGCGCCATCCGTAAAGCCCCATTCGGCGAAAACCTGAAAGTTGCGCCCTGCCCGCTCGGCTGTGCGCCCAAAGGTTCGGTCTGTCACCATGAAACCGAAGCGATTTCGACCTATCACCTGCGGATCCTTTTCAGTGAACCCGCTCTGATTTAGAAACGCCTCCCCTGCCCTCTTTAAGCGCCCACTGTCCGTGTCGAGAAATGTCTGGCCATCCTTGATGAGAGGCTTTGTTGTGATCCCATCCCAGAGTTTTTCGGAAGCGAAGCGCTCTGGCAGGATCGTCACCACTCCCCCGTTTGGGGCCGGGATTTCAGCAACATCTTGCCGAGCTTTCATCAGCTCGTGACGAAGCCGGGTCCGCAACCTCCCCTCGGTGTCGGACGACCACACCGCGAGGACGTTGCCGCGACCGCCATCGACCTGCCTCCGATCAAAGATGGCCGAGGCGATGTGATCTGGCGAACGAGGAAGGAAATATTGCATGGAATTTCACACTCAGAGGATATGAAGCGGGAGGCCCGAAGGCCCCCCGGTAATCAGCAATTTTGGAGATCAGCCCATCGGCGACGGATCGGCAGCAAGATTGCGTTCACGCTGTTGCTGCGGAGGCTCGCCACCTCCATGCGAAGCACCAAAGCGCTCCGCCATGACCTCCTCCATCGCCATGTAGATCTTGCGATCCGGCTGGTTCGTGAACTCGTAAGCATTCACCGGCTGAATTTTCATCACGGAGACCGGCGCGTCCGGGTCGGACGGGTGGATCGAAACGCTGACGACGCTGGGCGTCACGCCCTTGCCGTTGTAGCTCACCCCCGGATTGGGCGTCACTTTCGGATCGGGCTTGCCATCATGGGTTCCGTGATAATCTTTGAGAAAATTCGGTTCGGCGTGTGTCGGGATGAACTGCGCAGTCGCAGCCGGGACCACCATGATCTCGTATTTTCCCGTCCCTGCCGTAATGTCGTCGAAAACGCTTCGAGCATTCTGGATATCGTTCTCGTGCAACCGCGAGGACAGCTTGAGATCGTCGAAGTCGCGGCCGGTGGCGGCGGCAACGACCGCAGCAGCCATCACTTCGTATTTGTCGATGCCGCTCCCCGCGTTTAGGGCGCTGTCAATCGAAGGGTCGGCATAGGATCGGAAATCAGTATAGAGCGACGACGTGATCGTCGAATTGTTTTCATCCCGCACGGTGACGACGACACCGGAGGTGGCCATCGGACGGCCTTTGAAGTCGCCGTTGAAAGCGGCGTCGAAGTCCACTTCCGACAGGCGCTGCGGATTTGCATCGTCGTAGAGTTTCAGGAAGGGTTTGCCGTCATTGCGGATGTTCGCTTCGGCTGACGCGACGATAACGGCTTCCCGATCCGGATCACGCGCAAGTGCTTCCGGCCAGATCGACACATTTTTGACGCCTCCGTCCACCTGATAGCTACGCGTGTTCTCGAAGCGAACAACGGAGCCTTCTTCGACCTTGCCGCCGACAAGAATGTCGGGACGGCGCTGAACGCGCGTTTTCGCGGCCTCAACGCGCTCTTCATAGGGTCGGCTGTCGTTCCGCCCCGAGAAATATTTGGCGATTTCATCGGGTTGCGCGAGCGAGATGGTGAGTTCTTCACCGTTTCGCATGTCGAAGCCGGTCACTGCGCGGGCTTCGACATCAATGCTTTCAACTTGAAGGATGACATCGCCCAGGTTCCGGCGACCACTTGTTTCGGGTTTCACAAAAGCCATTCTCAACTCCTTTCATGGGTCGAGTGGCCGATGAATTTTCTACACAAGGTTGATGGTTGACTACCCGACAGACTCAGGCTTCGCGGAAAATCTACAAAAAGTCAAAATGTTTTTTAATAGAGCGTGCCGCGATTATCCCCGTCTGGCAGTGCTTTAGTGCGATGGCACTATGGCGCTCTCAATGAGGCGAGTGCGATAGTGGTATGGTGTTTTCGTGCGATAGCGCGATAACACCATACTGCTATAGTGTGAGCCGGGACGCAGGGTTGGCCAGCGTAGTGCTATCGTGCGATACTTGTATCGCGCGATAGTGCTATCGCGTTATAGGGCTTGCGAGTAAGTGGCGATAGTGCTATAGGGTGATAACGTGATAGGGCGATGGCGGGATATTGCTATCCAGCGATAGCGTTATGGCACTATGCGGCGATAAAGACATATTGCGATAGCACTATCGCACGATAGGGTGATGGCACCCAAGAGAGGCAGGAATGACGAAAGTTGTGACCATTTTTACCCCCAAGGGAGGTGTCGGGAAGACCACGATCGCGCTCCATTTGGGTTGGATGCTCAGTCAAAAGGGAAGTGTGGCCTTCGTTGATGCTGACGAGAGGGCAATGCTCAAGGACACGGTGGCCCGTGGCCCCGAAAACTTTCCGAACATCAGCTGCTATCACTTTGAGGCAACCGGAACTGAGGAGGGCGATGAGGAGGCGATCCGTGAAGTGATCGACGACGCCTCGCATAAGCGTGACGCTGTGATCGTAGACTGCGGCGGATATATGTCTATGGCTTCCTTCGTGGCCGCTAGTGTCTCCGATCTGGTTCTGATCCCGATCACGCCGGATATGAAGGATTTGCAGCAAGCCCTTGATTCCTATCAAAAGCTCGAACTTGTTTCAAAGCGTATGCTGGATGATGGCGTGATACAGAAGCCCTTGGTTGTTAGGGCGGTGATCAACAACGCAAACACCCAAACCAACGCATTCGCAATCGTCCGCGCGGCGCTTCAAGGTGCCGGAATCGAGATGATGGAGTGCAGTATCCCGACCTACACGGCTATCCGCGATGCGTCGTTCGAAAACACGGTGGTGTTCAAGTCACGGCCAACCTCGACTGCGGCAACATTCATGGCCCGGTTCGTTCGGGAATGTGAAGGTATCTTGAAGGGATAAGACGATGGTGAAGAAGACGTTGCCGGTTGATGTGTTGAAGTCTCTGGGCGTGACCGACAAGCCCAAGGGATCGTCCGTGGCAAAGCCCGAGGTGGAACGCAGCGAGACTGAGAAGGCGGAGGCTCACGTCGCCCCGCAGGCTGACAGAAAGCCAGAACTTCCAAGTCCGAAAGGGCAGGGGGGCGCGAAGCCGCCTCGAAAGGGCGGTGTGAAGGGTGGCGACAGCTCCAGTGAGCGGCTGATCGATAACTCGAAGCGCCTGAACATCTATCTTACACCCAAGCAACATCAGGAACTCAGGTTGCTCTCGGTAAAGACTGGAAAGGCAGGATATCTCCTTTGCATCGAGGCAATGGTGAAGGCTGGGGTGATCAGTGAATAAAGGCCATCGGAGCCTACAAAGACGGGCCGCTCTTCGGTTGGGATGGGGTAGGGCGCTTGGGTTCTGTTTTCGGGGCATAAAGGCGGCGGACCTTCGCTACACTTGCGGTTGTCGGACGAACCTTGCCCTTCCCGGAGCCATACTTGGCTCGGCCGTAATGCTGAACGGCCGTATCCTCGACGGAGTGGCCCATCGCCGCAGCCACATGCCCAGAGCCAACGCCCCATTCGGCCTTGGCATCAGCAGAAAACTGGTGTCGAAAATCATAAAGGCGCAGCCTGTAGAACCACTTGGATTGTCCTGTCTGCCGGATTGCCGCGCTGAGAGCTTCCTTGAATGCAACAGCGATATTCGGTCTTTGGCTGGTGTAGGGGGAGCGATGGAAAGCCTCGATGCTGCTTTCTATCGCTTGACGTTCTGAGGGCTCAACAGATGGGAGAAGTTCCAGTTCGCGTGTATCGCCATTCGCTCGCACTCCCTCTTTAAATTTGGCGTTGCGAACCACAAGCAGATCACCCCGCAGTTCGGCGGCGCTCCACTCGCTCGGCCTCAGGCCTGTTATCATCGTCGCGATCACGAGGTCTCGGGTTCGATGCGCGATCGCTGTGTTTCGGATATGAAGCTGGTAGATAAGGGCCTGTGCAAGATCCTCTGGGACGCGACGGACGAGCCTGCGCTTCTTGCCGGTTTCCATCTGGCTTTCTTCCAGAAGCGCCCTCAAACGAGCCGCGCCATCGTGATCGCCGATACTCTCCAGTCTAAAAATCGCTGAGCGTTTATACATCCTGAGACTGCTGCCTCTAAGGGACGAGCTGCGGCGCTCGATTTCGTCGGCATAGCTTTCTGGGGCGCGGGGCAGGCCCCTGCGCCGGAAGCTCCGTTCAAGGGATCGGGCGTTTTTCAGATAGTTCTCTCGGGTCGCTTCGCTGATCATCGCCACTAACATACGATAACGGGGGGATAGTCGGTGATATGATCTATCATGATCCGTTTTGACCTAATATGCAATACGCGGGAAAACCCTGCTTTTACTGCTTTGCACTCAATGGGTTAGGTCATTGTGACCTATTATGGATCATGTGGCGGTTTTCCTCCTGATAACTTAGGCTTTTTTCGTTTGTTTTTAGATTGACGTTCACGCCTGAGTGAATTACCCGTAGGGCATAGCAATCTGGGAGTTACCACATGATCCGCCTCACATTTCTGGCCCTGTCGCTGTCTCTTCTTGCAGGCTGTATGCAGCCGTCCGCGCCGGTTACGGTTGACGAAAGCACCGAGGCATTCGTCAAGCGCGTGATCGAGAGCGGTGACGGGACCGCAGCCGGGTTTTGAGGACTCTTGTCGTAATAGATGATGGCCACACGGCCACCAAAGTCGTCTGGCGACAGGGCGACGAGGCGGAGGCATTCGTGTTTCCGTCGAAAGCCGTTCTGGGGGTCGCCGAGGTGGCCGGTGGCGAAATTCATGGGGCGGATGTGTATTTCGTGGACGCGATGGTGAAGCCTCGTCCGAACCAGATTTACACCCTTTACGGGCGCGAACATCCAATCACCGTTGATAATCGCTTCGAGGGATTTCCTACCAGTAAGCAGAACCGGGTTCTGGTTCATCACGCTCTTGTCCGATCCGGCGTCACCGGGCCTGTGGACATCATCACCACGATACCCGTCCGGGACTACTTCAAGCCCAGCTCCCCCAGCGGCACGAACGACGACCTTACTGCTGCGAAGAATGAGAATGTGACCGCGAAGTGCTTTCGGCGGGACGCCATGACCGGCGAAGGTGAAGAACCCTTCTACGAGATTGAAGACGCGCTTGTGTTTCCCGAGGGGGTCTATGCCATTTACGATGTGGCATTCAGCGACGAACCCTCGGGTGAGGAGCTGGAGCAGTTTCAGGAGAAGTATTTCTCGGGCAACAGCTCGTTCGCTGTCGTCGATATCGGCGGCAAGACAACGGACGTTATCATTGCGGAATGGAACAGCGCCGACGCCAGCTTCACCGTGGATATCCAGAAGTCCAAAACGATGCGCATCGGCGTTATGGATGTTGCCGTCGCGCTTGAGAGGGAGATCGAGCGAAAGTTCGATGTGTCGGACCTCTCTTTCGATGCGCTCGATCTTCTCGACCAGAAGGCCATCACGATTTCAGGTGTGAAACACGACATCTCCGATCTCGTCACTGATGCTGTGGCGCTGGTTGGTGGGAAAATCAGAGATCGGATCGCCCCTATGCTGGACGGGTATCGGCAGTTCGGCGTGATGATCTTTTGTGGGGGAGGAGCCGCCCTCTTCCGCGACATCGCCAGCCGGTATCCATCGAGCATCGTTCACACCCCCGCCGACCCGCAGTTCTCCAATGCGATGGGCATCATGAAATTCCGGACTGCTTACGAGCAGTCGATGGAAGGGCAGGGGTGATCATGAGCAGGAACACGAGCACCAAGGTGCAGACCTACCTGTCGAGCGAAGACCCGGTAGATGCCGAGATCGCGCACTTCCTCGGGCGGTTCACCCGTGGACGCCGGACGGCGGGGGCGGTCAGGGAAATGCTCTATGTCGCGTGGGCTGAGATGGGCGCGATGTCCCGCGAGGCTTTCGAAAGCCGCTTCAAGAACATCGACTACGACGACTTCCGAAAGCGCTACCCGACCAGCCGTCCTCGATCCGTGAGTAGCGCGGAGCCGGTAATCGAACGAACGGCGGCAACACGCTCTGGAGAAGGTGAAGAACCTTCGAAGAAGCGGATCCGCATCAAACCTCCAACAGCGAAATAGGTGAGCTATGAAACTTCTCTACATGACACTTGCCGCGATCGCGCTCGCCAGCTCTGTTGGTGCGCAGCAATTGCCGCAGGCCGGAACCCCTCTCACGCCAGCCGAAGTTCAGGACGTTGAGCAGGCCACGACAGTCGTGGTCGATTGTCAGGTGCAGGGCGGATCGGGGTGCCGTGCCACCTACCGGGACATCCTCAATCCCGACAGCGACTTCTATCGCCGAACGCAGTCTTTCGTTCCCAGCGATCCCAAACTTCGCGCGATCTACAACGCTGCGCGGGGCGTCGGTATCCGGGCGGGTTTTGCTGATGAAGCAGACCGGATCAATCGCATCGTGCGGTCGCGCTATCGCAACCATCTCAACAGCCGGTTCAATTTTCGCGGGCTGATGATCGAGCGCTATGTAATACCTCCGGTCATCACCGAGATCCGCAATGTTCGCGAGCATTCCGGCTCTGATCTCCTTTACCTGACCGAAGGCGCATTCGAGATCGTCAAGGATGCCCGGCTCTCGTTTGAACCGCCGAGCTGGGAGGAATATCTGATCCTTCCCATTCAGCCCCCGGCTGCGCCTCGCGGTCTTTCTGTTGAAACGCAGGAGGAGAAGGACACTTGGCGCGAGGGCGCGAAAACCGGCTGGTATGCAGGTATCGTTGAGGCGCGGCGCGGGTTCGTGACGGGATGGAATATCCTCAATCGTGACTATGGCGGTATGCGCCGATATCACCAGCTGGCGCGGCAGGGCATCGTTTCGCTTCCGAATGTCGATCGAGTTGCCCGCCAATGGTCTGTCAGCGACAACGGCACCCGCGCATATCGTGGTGAAACCACGATCCGCCTTCAAGTGTCGCCGCGTTTCCGCGTTCGGCAGTAATCAGCCATGTGGATTGGTCAGCCTCTCTCCTATGAAGGTCTTCCGCATCTTTCGGATGCGGAGGCCATCATACCGATGCTCGCGACGGTCGCCGCCGATGGCGTGTCCGATATTTCGATCAAAACCAATGATCCTGTTCTCGTTCTCAAGCAGGGCCTATGGCACTCGATCACGCCCTACCGGCTGAACAATTCACAGGTCGAGCGCATCCTGAAAAAACTCACCGGCTCCGAGAACGTCATTGCGAAGCTCTCGGGTGGAGAGGATTTCGACAAGGCGCTCACCATTGACGACCCGAAACGGCGCGATGAGCATGGTGATCCGCTCCAGTATCGTTTCCGGCTCAACGCGACCGCAGACTTCGCCGGGAGCAGCTACGGATTTCACTCGGTCATGCGATCGATCCCGTCGAGCCCGCCCTCGCTTGACGAAATCACCTTCCCGGAAGAACTGCGTGAGCGGTTTGCTATCGAGCAGGGTTCCTTCATCATTGCCGGAAGCACAGGCTCTGGCAAAACGACCACCTTTGCGGCTTGCGAGCGAGCGATCTTGGAGGGGGATACCCCGATCAAGGGTTGCATCCTCACCTATGAAGCCCCCGTTGAGTTTCTGCTTGGCGACATCAAGTCGTCACATTCGTTTGTATCGCAGGTCGAGATCGGAACCCACCTGCGGACATTCGCGGATGGTGTTCGCAACGCGATGCGCCGAAAGCCGAGCCTGATCGTCGTCGGAGAGTTGCGGGACGCCGACACGATTGGCGCAGCCATCCAAGCCAGCCTCACCGGCCACCCTGTCTTCGGGACGACACACGGCAACAGCTGCATGGAGGTGTTCTCGCGTCTTGTTCAGCCGTTCCCGCTGGACAAGCAGGAAATGATGTATGCCAACATCGTTCAAGCCTCACGGCTCATGATGTCTCAGGCGCTGATCCGGTCGGAGATCACGGGCAAACTCGTGTGTCTTCGCGACTGGATCTACCTCACTAACACCGACAAGGAGCGCCTTATCCTTGCTGGTGTGTCCAACCACCTGCCCATTTTGCGGGAACTGATCGCGAACCCGGCCAACGGCCGGACCATGCGCACGTCGATCGATATCGCTCACGCCGAAGGTCATTTCACCGAGCGGCAGGTGCAACTTCTCTATCGCAAGTTCGGAGTGGAGCATGAGTAAAATGAACAGGCGGCAATTCATTGCCGGAACCGCGAGCAGCCTCATCATTCCCGGCGTTGCGAATGCTGGAGGGCCGACACCTTGGCCCCATATCGGCTTCGACCGCCTCTGGATCCGGAACACCCACGGCGAGCAGTTGAAGGTCGTTCACTGGAACGGGGCCTCATATGACACCTCTGCTGTGCGCATGTTGTCGTGGCTTTGGCGCGATTGGCGCGATGCCGACAACGCCGTCTATATCGATCCGAGGTTGTTCACTTATCTGGCGAACATCCAGACCCATCTCTCCTTGTTGTCGCGGGAGCCGCGCCAGATCGTCATGAACTCGGGTTATCGCACTCCCCGGCGCAATGCGACCATCGAAGGGGCAGCGCCCAATTCGCAGCACATTCACGGCAAAGCCTGCGACTTCAATATAGAGGGGGTGCGCCCCTCGGATGTTCATCAGGTGGCAAGCTCGTATAATGTGCCGGGGCTAGGCCGCTATCGGAACTTCACCCATATCGATGTCGGGCCAGCTGGGAGGCGTTGGGGATGAGCGAAGAATTTGATCGTCAGGACTACATTGTCGATGTTGAGTGGCGCTGGACCGGGGTTCCAGCCAACGTGCTGGGGCTGCACTCTTCGGTGCTTCTCGGCATCCCGCTGGTTTTCGCATCGCTTCTGTCGAAATGGGCGATCTTCGCGTGGATCGCTTACATCGTCCTTGTTGCGATGCTCAAGATGCGCTTCAACCTCTCGCCCTTCGAATACATCCAGATGAAAGTCCTCAAGCTCATGACGGGAAATCGATGGTCAGTCCGGTAGAAATTTTCGAGGCTGTCGTCGATGAAACCCTCTTTGCCGTCCTCTCCGAGGCTGGAGACGGCGAGATCGCGGCCGTGTTGCTCGCGTTACCTCTCGTCATCGACGAGCTGACGAGTGACTATGTGCTGGACCATCTTTTGCCCCAGATGCCAGCCCTCGTTCACGGCGACGACGAAGCTGTGATCAATCCGCTGTGGAGTGACCCACGGACGTTCGCACCGATCTTCGTTGTGCTGGCTAAGCTGTTCTACGAGACGGTTGCACCCGTCGATTTCCCCTCGTTCCCCGAACCTCGAATCATCGCTGACCCTGCATCGATGTTCGGTGTCAGTTTCGGTGGATTTGTCGATCTGGATGGTGCAACCATTGAGGGCGAAAGCATGGGGCTGTTCGCGGGGAGCTGTGCGCTTGCGGTTCAATCGTGCTTCCGTCAGCCCGTCACGGTTGCATTGGGCTATATGCTCTCATCCGTATGGCGGTCTCGGCCAGCCGGATAGCGCATGTCTCTTTCGGTAACTTCCAATTTTCACAGCTCTGTTATACGGTGTTTTTTGATTGACCACGTTTCGGGCGCGTGGCCAGTCGAAGCACCGAAGCGAGCAAGGATCCACAAATGCCATCCCACTTGAGGCAAATTTTCGAAGGTGCGATCGAGAAAGAGAACCCCAACCTGAAAATTCTTCAGGAACGGGGCCTAATTCGGCGCAACCTCTCTGATCTTGAACTGGAAGATGAACTGTGTCGCGAAGCGGTCATTGAGACCGCGATGCAGCACTTCGTTCTGCGCGACAAGGCGGAACGGTTGGAGATTCTTGCCGAGCTGGGTGCCGACAACCGCTACGATCAGAGCATGGCCGCAGATGTCATGATGCAGCCTGTGTCAGACCAGAGAACAATTCTTGGCGTTCTCGAAGACAAGGCCCGCTCGATCTGGGAGCGCACAATGGAAAACATTCGTGCGCTCTCGACCGATTATGCCGCCGAAGTCGAGCAGGCCGAAAAGAAGTTGGTGGATCACGACTTTGAAGGTGTCCGCACGTTTCTCCGGGACGCTACCGACCGCAGTCGGGATCTCGACGAGCAATTTCAGAGCGCGTTTATCGAGGCAAAGAGACGACTCCGTAGTGAGTTCAGCGCGGAGTTTGGGCGCTTTTGGGAACCCGATGTCACCGACGCATACAACACGATGGTCGATCGATCCGTATTCCTTCCGCCCGAAGAATATCGCGATGTCATGACCTCGGTGACGGACCTCAGACAGAACCTCACTCGCGAACAGGAATACGCGACCGAGCTTCGCAAGCGTCTCGAAAGAGAGCCTGCCGCTCCGTCTCCGAATGCCTCTCCGAAGCCCTGATTATTGGGGCTTTTTTCTCGCGTTGATTATCTAAAAACAAATTGTAAAGCCGAAACAAAGGCGGTAAGTTGACCTCGAATTAACGCGAGGTTCATCACTATGAAGCAGTATGCTTGGCCCATCGGGCTTGCGCTTACCGCCATCGTTTTCGGCGCAGGCGGGTTCTATATCGGGACGCTCAACGAGCGCGTTGCCAATCTCGAAGCGAAAACGATCAATTCGCCGCAGGCGTCGATGAATATCGAAGCGCGGTCCCCGCAAGTGGCAGCGGCCGCGCCCGTCTATCCTCAAGTGGCCCCCCAGCCGTCGTTCCCGACTACACCGGTGATCCCGTCTGCGGTTCCTTCTGTTGCCACCAGTGGTCTCGATGCCGATGGTGTGCCGGTGCAGGCGAAGGCTGTTCTCGACAATCCTGATCTCGCGGCTCGCCTGCTCGAAGCGGTCTCCAAAACCACCGCTGTGACAACGCCGGGGGCGGATGGCGCAACCGAAAACCCGGTCTATGCCTTCATCGATCCGCGTTGCCCCTATTGCCACAAAGCGGCTCAAGAGCTGCTGGGGCAGGTGCCGGTGACGTGGATCCCGACGACGCTTTTGGGTGATACCGAAGGCGGCGTGAAGTTGGTCGAAGCTATGCAGTCCGCAACGGACCCGGTGCAGGCAATTCAGAACATGCAGGCGGGAACGCTGACGCCTGTTGAAGCCTCCGTCGAGACGCGGGAAGCGGTCAATGAAAATGCTGGCGTTCTCTACTCTATCTATGCCGGGGCCGAAAATCAGATCGCTGTGCCGACGCTGCTCGTTCCCGAAGCCGATGGTTCGATCAAGCTGTTCCGTGGCTTTGGCGACGGCGACGGTGCCAAGGTGGTTGCGGCATACGGCGGGTGAGCATGTTCGGACTAGGCGGAAAGCAGAAGAAGCTGGACCTGACATTGCCAGCCGTGGAGCAGCCAGTGATGGGGGACTCGCCGTCCCTTCGCATCATGGCGGTCGCCAACAAACGGGCATTCGCCTATGGCCTCTTGTTCGCCGCGCTGCTCTCGGTCGCGTTCAACATTCTGTTTGCGGCGCTGATGGTCAGCCGGATTGAGGTGATCCCCTATGTCGCGGACGGATCCTCATATGGTTGCAGTCCGCAGATCGTCGATGCAGGTGTGACCGCCCCAATTTCTGAGTCGACGCCGCAAAGATCAGGACTGAGCGGGCTCGCTCCATTGAATGTCGATATCGAAGGAGATGATTAAGCGTGGACACTCGTGAGCAAATTCGACAACGCGATGGGCATCTCAAATCGCATGGGCGTTTCACGCTCATGGCGTTGATTTTTTTGGGGGTGACGCTCGTTTTGTCACTCTTCGCAAACCTTGCGCTGATCCTTGCCTTCAACTCCTATCCGAAAACCACCTTCCTTTGGACGAAGGATGCGAAGGCCGTCTGTGAAGCGGTTCCTATGACCGAGCCGAATATTTCTCAGGCGCTGCTCTCTGACTTTGCGAACCGGGCCGCGATCTCTGTCCACACCTACAGCTATATCAACTGGCGCGAGAACCTGTCTTTCGCAACGCAGGAGTATTTCACGCCGGTTGGTGGGCGCGCCTTCCTCGACGCCTTCGCTCAAAGCCGCATTCTCCGCGAGGTGCAGCGCAGCTATTACGTTGTCTCGGCAGTCTCCAGCGGTGTTCCCGTTGTCGATCAGGCGGGGATCGATCACGGCCGATACTTCTGGAAGGTGCAGGTTCCGATCACGATCACCTATCGCCAGAACGCCGATTACAAGGCCGAAGATCGCGTGATCGAAATGACCATCGTTCGGGTCGATCCGTCTCCCGCCAATCCCAACGGGGTTGCTGTGGACGGCTTTGTCTCGCTCCAGCGCACCAGAAACTGACGACGAAAGGGTAGCCCATGAAACTTGTCAAACTCTTCGCGCCGCTCTTTATCGCCGCATCGGTTTTCGGTGCGGTTCCTGCGGCATCCCAGCAACTCCTTGATATGACGCAAGAGGAGATGCAGCAATTCATCGCCCAGAACCCCGGAGCCACGCCCGAGGAGCTGGTTCAGATGCTGAACGCCCAGCGCGATGCGCAGCTCAACGCGCAGCGCTCTCAGGCGGGGGCAGGGTATTCAAGCGCACAGCCGCCCGTGTTGCTGCATGAGACGAAAACCGTCGATACCAGCCGCTCGTCACAACCTCCTGTGTCTCTCCGGCTTGGTCAGGGAGTGATCACCGCCGTTTCCTTCGTCAACGACGATCTGGACGCTTGGCCGGTGCGCAATGTGATCTATGACCGCAACCTGTTTTCTGTGAACGGATCGGGCTGCGGCGACGAAGGGAGCAGTCGCGCCGAGGGTGGCAACATCCTCAATATCTTCCCCTGCCGGTATTGGGTCAGCGGCTCGAACATCAACGTGACGCTCGAAGGGTATTCCCGCCCGATCGTCTTCAACGTCTCGGCCGGTTCGGATCCGGGGGAAGCTCCCCGCGTTGACAGCCAGATCACCATGAAGATCACCGATCGCACCGATGAGCAGTTTGTCGGACCCGCTTCGCGGCGGCTGGCAATCAATCCGCTCGACGGGCGCAACGGCGGTGTCGTGCAGATCTACCCCGCGAAAGATCTGATCACCGATGTCTCGTTTGTCGATCATTCCGGCAACGTCTGGCCCATCGAGACCGTGGTGTTCAATCCGCGCCTTGTCTCTGTCGGTGGGAGCGCGTGTGTTGGCGAAGGCCAGCAAGGCTCGCAAGCCTCGGAGGCCAGCGGTAATGTGATGTATCTCTCGCTTTGCCGCAACCAGCGCTCGAATATCGCAGTCAAGCTCCAAGGCGCTCCGGCAGCGCTCGCACTTCTGCTCGTGCCGCCGACTGATGAGAGCCGCGCCACATTGTCCAAGCCGGACAGCACGATCACCGTTTCGATCACGGGGCGCAGCCCGAATGCTCCGACGCAACCCGCAACCGTCGCATCGGGTGGCGCTATGCCGGACAACAACACGGATGCGACAGGCTTTCGCCCTGATCGCTATCTGACCGATTTCGTCAATGGAACGCCGCCCCGTGGGGCGCGTCCGGTGATCATGACCGGCGCTCCGAACATCGAAGGGTATATCTACAATGGGGCGCTCTATGTGCGCGGTTCCTACACGCCGGTCAATCCGACAGCCGACGCTTCGGCTCAATCGTCGAGTGGCACACTGAACGTATGGCGCTATGACCGCCCGACGACTTCCCTGCTCGTGGCGGACAATCAGACCGGCCTTGAGTTCAGTGTGACCGCTGATTTCTGAGAGGAGCCGGACGAATGAATCTCAAGACCCTCTTGATTATCTTCTTCGGCTTGCTGGCGGTCGCCGGGGCAGTCGTCGTTATGAGCATATCGTCCGGCTCATCAACCTCGTTCGAAGGTGGGGCTAACGACACGCGGCTTCCTCGGGCGATCCCGGAAGGTCGCGCCAATCCCTTCGATGTGGTTCCGGCAGACGAAGCCGACAACCGCGCGACAGCCAACAACCAGATGGCCGAAGACGCTATCGCGACGACGCAGACCAAGGCTTACACCGCCGCGCCGGTCATCCAGATCGAAGGCACGAGCGGCGATGCGACTGACCCGATGGCTGACAGGCTCGTCGAGCAGGAGAAGATCGAGACTATTCCCGTGCAGACGGGTTTCGCCGTGCCTGTCGAGCCGATTGACAGCGACATCGAAGTCACCACCGCTCCGGAGGTTGATTACAAGGTGCAGGAACCGGCCGTAGCGGAACCGGCCGCACCGCCGCCTCCCGATCCGACTACCCTCAGCATCATGATGGGCCTGTCGCGCGGAAACGCGGGGCCTCGTGTCGTCATCGACAACTATGATCAGGGCCGCGATCGCGGAGCCTCCCCCATGCAAGCTCAAGAATTCAGGTAAGGAAGGGCTGTTCAATGAAGCATCTGAAAACGCTCACCACGACCGTTCTGGTCGCCCTCGCATTCGCACCCTCTGCGATGGCGCAGCAGTATAGCGGGCAGCAAGGCCCGCTTGGCGTGGACACCGGAAATCGCATCTACGACACCGCTCGTAATGGCGATAGCGCAACCGTCAACAACACGATCATCCGCGAGGGTGATATGCGCTACGCGACCCTGCTTTACGGTTACAACTCCGACGATGCCCAGCAGGCACCGATTTTCGCCACCCTGCACGACTATGGTGACAATGGTGGTCCGGGGTATCTCGATGGCGCACGGCTCCAAGGTGTCCTCAAACTCTCGCGAGAGAGCGCGGTGATCGAGTTCACCAAAGTGATCCATCCGGATGGCCGCTCTTTCCCTATCTCCGCGATGGCCGTGTCGGCCGACCTTGATCGTGTGGGAGTCGCTGGCCGCGTCAACAAACACGTCATCGAGCGCTATAGCTCGCTTTTCGTTGCAGGGCTTCTGCAAGGTGCGGGGCAGGCCGGTCAGCTTCTTCTCGACGATGGCGATAGCAGTGGAACCACGATCATCATCGGGGATGGGTCCACGGTAAGTTCTGACGACAGCAGCGATCTGTCCGATGGCGAGAAGGTCGCCATCGCATCGCTTCTGCCGATCGGCGAAAACATGGCAAGCGCCGCCCAACAGGGCTTCAACCGCCCGCCGACCGTCACCGCCCCTGCCGGGTTCGGCATGGGCATTGTTTTCCTTGAGCCTGTGACGTGGGAGGACATCAAGTAATGGAGCCAGAAGGCGGCAAAGACCTCGGCGATCTCTTCATCGAGTGGACCGGCATGACCGAGACCTTGATCTCCGTGATCATATTTGGGCTCGGGGCGCTTGGTCTCGCCTTTTCGCTGATGTCGTTCATGAACCTCTATGGCGCGATCAAGGACAGCGCCAATCAAGGCATGGGTGGGGGTCAGCAATCTCCGCTCTGGCACATGATTGCGATCATCGTGGCTGGGCTGGTGAGTGTTTCGGGGCTCATCTGGGGCTTCTCCTCTCTGATCTTCAGCTCGGTGGGGTAAAGGATGCGCACCGAGGATACGAACGAACAGCGCCGCTATTACTATGTCGGCCCGGTCTCGCCCGAAGCTCGCGCCGATCTCCCGCGCGATGAGGTTGAGGCCATGCGCAAGGCGTTTATCGCGGTCTACGACGAAGCCCAGCGCCTCCTCGATCTCGATCCGGAAATGGATGAAGTCGAGCCGGATCATGCTGCGATTTGCGACCTCATCCGCAAGGAACTGCGGATGAGAGCCGACGCCGGACAGGAAGCCTTGCTGGCTGTTCTGGGAACAAAGGACGCGGCCGTTCTCGACAGTGTGAGCGATCAGATCCTCGGGGCGATCCCCGACATCTATGTCGCCTACGAAAGAAGGAATTAACAGTGGCGTTCTCTGACCAATATTGCGATCTCCACGGGTTTGATCCCGACAAGCCGTATTTTACGGCGCATGATCAGAGCAACTGCTCGATCATCAAGATTTACGGCTGTGCCTCGATCTATTCGGAGTCGGAGGTTCAGCTCGGATTGGCGAAAGCCGCACAGCAGCTCGCCGCTCTCCTGCGCAGCCCCCATCATTCGCTCTCGATCACGTTCGAGCGTAGCCGCAACACCACGGAAGACATCGCAGGCTATCGCGCGGAAATGGAAGGTCTCGCCAACGCCAAGCGCCTCAATGGCAAGGTGATCATCGACGAGATCATCAGTGTTCTCGAAGAGCGCCTGATCCATGAGGAAATTCTGATCGCTTGCTGGACAGGTGTTGGCGCGGGCTTTCCGGAAGAAATCGCAAAAGAACGTGCAGCAGCGCGAGCTTCGTGGGGGCAAATCAAGGCTCCGAACGCGATGGATCCGTTGGTTTCGCTCGAAGCGCTCGAAAGCCCGCATATGAGTTTCGTAAACTCGGTTCTCGATGCGCTGTCCACCGCCAAGATCAGCGCCGAGCTTCTTGGGCCTACCAAAGACGGGAAGCGCCGCGATCTCGCTGCCGTTCGTCGTGCGGTTCTCTTCCACGAAACGCCGAAGGACTGGACGCCGCAGACGACTTTCGACCGATCGATGCCTGAGCTGAAAGACTATCGCACCCGCGATCTCTCCCTTCTGTTCGCGCCTCCGCTCGCCCAGCAGCTCATGACCTCGAACGCGAAGGCCGCGAACGATATGCGGTCAATCGAGTTTGGTGGGCGCACCTACGCGACTGTCACGGCATCCATGTTCCCGCGCCAGATGGCACTCTTCCGCTTGCTCTCGTCCAAGCTGGAGCGTTTCGATGGCCGTGGCGACGAGGATATGCCGTGGCGCTTCGCTCTGCATCTGTCGGGGGGCGTGAAGATCAACCTTCTGGTCGATATCTTCACAACGCTCATCTCCTTCCTCGGATCCTCGAACAACTCCAAGCGCAAAGCATTCGACGGTATCCGCCAGTATCAGGCGGCGGACCATGAGACCTTCGTGGGCGCTCGCATGATGGCCGTGACATGGATCGAGCCCCATGAGAGCCGCGAACTTCTGTCGGCTCGTCGCAGCCGCCTTGTGCGGGCTCTGGAGGCATGGAACTCCCCGACCATCGTCGAGGCCAGCACAAACCCGATGCGCTCCCTGACCGAAACTGCCGCTGGCATGACGCGCACCGTGGCGTCTGGAAAAATGGCTGTTGCTCCGATTACCGAGCTGGCGATGTCGCTCCCGTTCCATCGGACGGCTCCGATCTATTCGAAGGGGCAATCGATCATGATTTCGCCCGAGGGCAAACCGATCCGGATCGAGGCGCATTCGCCGCAGCAGAACTTCTGGTTGACGCTCGTCTCCGCGCCTCCCGGTTCGGGTAAGTCGGTCTGGCTCAACCGCACGAATGTCGAGTTCACGATGTTCACGGGTGGCAACAAACTGCCTTTTGTGGGGGTCGTCGATATTGGGCCTTCCTCGTCGGGCTTCATTGAACTGATCAAGAATATGGCGCCCGACGACATGCGCCATCAGATGCTCTATGTGCAGCTTCAGAACGACAAGGCCCACGCAAACTGCTTCGTGAATCCGTTCGATCTTTCGCTCGGAAACCGAAAGCCCATTGCGCGTGAACGCGCCTATGTCGAGAACTTTGTGGCCGAGGTCATCGCTGACGAAGACGGCAAGGTGAACCGCGATCTCGTCGCAGCGCTCGTGAAGAAAGCCTATGAGGATCTATCCGATCTCGACATCTCTTCCAGCGCGAAGCGCTGGCAGGAAGGTCAGAATGCAGAACTGGATGCGCTCTGCCGCTCGCTTGCAATTCCGCTGCGTGACACGACGCGCTGGTGGTCTGTGGTCGATGCTCTGGCCGCGAAAGGGCGGATGCGCGAGGCGATCATGGCGCAGCGCTACGCCGCACCTTTGCTCGAAGACCTTTCCCGGATCATCGCGATGGAAGAGTTCCGCAAGGATTTCGGCGAGACCCTGACGAAAGCGGTCGGCTTGCGAATCCAAGGGGCCATCGAGCAGTTCCCGATCTTCTCCCGGCCGACAGCGCTCGATATCGGTGAAGCCCGGATCGTGTCGATCGACCTCAATGACGTGATCCTGCGCGGCGCGGGTGGCTCCAAGCGCGGCGAAGCGCGGCAGAACTCGCTGATGTATATGATCGCCTCCAATCTCTTCCTTCGTCAGATTTCGGGGAACGAGAAGGAAGTGGACGCCATGCTCTTTCCCGAAGAGATGCGGCGCACCTATCGGGAATACTGGATCAAGCGCTTTCAGGACATCGCCGAGACGCCGAAGCGCTTTGCGATGGACGAGTTCCACAACACGGGTTCAACCCCGTCGATGGTGGCTCTCGTCGAAGTTCTGGCGCGGGAAGGCCGGAAATGGGGTCTCGAAATCATTCTGGCTTCGCAGAAGATCGAAGACTTCGCCAACTTTACCGAGTTGACCTCGACCACCATTCTTCTGGACGCAACCGATCACGAAAGCCGAAACCGTCTACAGTCCATCTTCGGCTTCTCTGATGCGGTGAAAAGCCAGATTTCTGATCACCTGCACGGCCCCAGACCCAATCTGGGGGCGGGCTTCGTGATGGGCGCGAAACTGAAAACCGATCTCTATTGGCTTCGCGTCTATAACCATCTGGCTCCCACGATGCTGTGGGCGCTGGATACCACCAAGGAAAACCGCCTTCTGAGGAACGCAGTTGTCCGGAAGGTGGGACTTGAACGTGCTTTGCGGCTTCTCGTCGCGCGGTTCCCGAGAGGGAGCGCGGTGGATTTCGTCGAGCAGTTCAGAAGCGAGGATATCACCGACGAGAGCATCTACGATGACATGGCCTCCCAGATCATCCGCGATACCGTCGAAGATAAAGTCGCTTGAGCGTGAAAGTGTAACCGTCAAAGAAAGGTCTCATACATGAAACGGTTCCTCCAAGCAGTAAACGACAAGGCGGTCTATGCGTGGGCTCTCGCCGCCTCGTCTTTCTATGCCCTCCAAGCCTCGGCGCAGACGGCAGAGACGGCAGACGTGACCCAGCCCATCCAGCAGATCGAGGACGCGCGGACGGCCGCGCAGAACACCACCCTCGACACCGACAACGCCAAGGGCGCTGCCGAGCAGATCGCTGACGTGCTGATCGTCTGGGCCGCGCCCATCGGTCTGTTCATGGCGCTGTTCGGCTTCTACCTGCTCTACAAGGCCAACCAAGACGAGTCCGGCCGCACCTCCAAAGGCGTGGCGCTGACCACCATCATCATCGGTGGCTGCACGGCCGTCTTCTCGGTCCTGACCTTCGTCGTGGTGGAATACATCATCGGGACCAAGTAATCATGGTCTTCCCCGGCAGGCCCGCCATTGAGCGGGCCTGTCCTGTTCTCCGATAGATTTTCGCTTTTTGCATGGAATATCGCATAATAAGAGCGATTGTTCCTATCAGGGGACTTAGAAATTTTGGGAGGCCGCGTGGTCAAGAAGAAGAAAAAGGATTCCGCCGAACGCGGAGTGAAGCTGTTGGAACTGATCCAGCATAATTTCGGAACGGGGCGTGACGCCCGCACCAAGTTCGCGGCGGAGTTTGATCGCAAGCCTGCGACCGTCTGGCCGTGGTGCCATCAGGAAGGGCGAGAAGGTATTCCGCACCGGCTGCGTCGTCGCTTCGAGGAGCTGGTCCGCGCTGAACGCCTGACTATGCCGCCCGGATGCACCGTAGATGATTATGTCCGACCAGCGCCAACATCGCGCTACGAAAAGAGCGAGCGAACCCGTGTGCGCAATGAGGATCTGATTGCGCTGTTCTTCTCGACCGTGCGCCATCCCAACCTCGGCCGTGCGGCGGTCGAGCGCTGCATGAGCGATCCCGCATTTGTAGTGCGCGTTCTCAACCCGAGCTACTGGCTCCGGTGGGCATACCATTCGGGCGGCGTCCCCCAATCCTATCAGGAAGCGTTCACCACGGCGCTGATCAAGTCCACGATCGCTGAAACCCTCATGGGGTATGACCCTCAAAGCCGGGACAACTCGGAATTCTTCATCAAGGTAAACTCGCTTTTCACCGAGGACGACTCGGCCGAGGAAGGCGACGACGAGTGAGGTAAGCATGTCGAAGAGCAAGAAAGAACTCGAACTCATCCTGATCGGCCTTGGGGCCTTGCTCTTCTTCACGGTGATCCTTTTCCTTACGGTCTGGATCACCCGACCCGAGCTGATCGCCAAGCTCTACACTATTGTCCGCGAGATCCAGACCTTCGGGCAATGGCAGATCATACCTTCGGGAGCGCAGTTCACTTCTGTGCCGGACGGGCATCAAAGTGTCTGGATGATCTTCAAGTCGTCGATCCCGTTCGGGGTGATCTCGGCAATCATGATCGCGACCGTGGCATTCATCGCCTATACCAAGGTTGCCGATGAACACATGGACAAGTTCATCACTCATGCCAATCCCCCCGGCCACCGGACGATCATGGAAAAATTCTCCCTGTTTCGTCCTTCCGTGCGGTTCATCCTCGACTATGACAAATATGACCTGTCCTCGACCAAAGGGGCAGGGCGCTTGCCCTTCAACCCGTTGGACTTCCTCTTCGAGAACAAGCTGATCCGCCGCATCGGCCCGGAGAGCGACTGGACGAATGCGGAGCTGAAGCACAATTTTCCGTCACCACATCCCTATCCCTTCCTCGATGTCGATGAGGATCGGCTCCGCTCGATGATGCAGGCGACGTTTGGGCCAGTGAATCCGTTTCTCGGTCTCAACAGCCTGTCCGACATCGAGGAGATCAGGGAGGCCGTTGATGCGCTGCCGTGGTATGTCGTCGTGGTGCTGGCCCCGGCTATCGCCCGGATCCAGCGCTCGATCTTTTTCAACGAAAAAGCCTATGTCGATAGCGTCATGGATTTGCACGGGTTCCCTGACAAGGTTTGGCGAGATCTGAACAAGCTCAAAGCCAAAGAAGGGGACCGCCTTCGCCTCGGCTTCGATGACGACAAACACAGAGCCTCCGAGGAAAGTCTCTGGCAGGACGGCGGGAAGAAAAAGGGCAAAGCTGCCACCACGGCGAAGCCGCACCTTGTCACTCTCGCAGAATATCTTGCCGAAAGCGTCCCCCAGAAGAAGGGATCAGAGTCCGAAATACGCGGAAACACGTTGCCGTCAGTGATTGAAGCGAGGGCGTTGATGCTGGAGGCGCTGACTGTTCATCTCTGCGATCAGCGTAAAGCCTATCCGGTGGGCGAGGATCCCAAGACGAAGAAGTTCATATTCGTAGCCAGCGAGCCCGTCTCTGCGGTCGAGAAGACCTATTACTCCAAGGTGCAAGAGCGCATGGTCGAAGCCTCGGAGCGGGTTCTCTCTGTCTTGCAGGCGAATGGCTATGTCTTCGGGCTTCTCGGAACCGCCATAGAGCGCACTCGGGATATGGGGATATTCCATCCGCCACCGTGGCGTTGGATGCGCTTCATCAACCTGCCGCTCTGGCGCTTCTTCCTTGATCTGGGCAAGCCAATGCCCACCGTCGATTCAATGGGCATGTGGGAACACTACAAGACCGAGAGCCAGCTAAAGACGCCCATCCTTGAGCCTTTCCTTCGCCGTGCGCCCAACGATCTCGCGCGGCAAGCTGCACGGTTTGTTACCCCGCAAGTGATCGAGTTCTTTCACAAGAATATGTCGATCGACAGCGCCGCGATCGACATCTCGGCTGAGATGTTTGGTGATCGCCGACGCCCTTCGCCAGCGGAGGATCGACCCGAGGGGATGCTCGACGTTCTGGCCGGTGAGGTTGCCACACGCCGCGTTGTGGAGCAGGTGGAGGACGCTGAGATTATCGACGACCCCGCTCAAGACGATGATGCCGGCACGATCAAGCTCAAGCGCCCCGGCCGTCGCAAGATCAGCCTCGACAGGTGATGAGATGGCGCTCTCCGAGTTGGCCAGTGCTGCCATCATTCTCGGGGCGGGCGGAGTGGCGGCTTCTGTCCTGATTGCGAACCCCGCCACGTTCATGATCGCCGCTATGGCCTGTTCTGGCGGAGCGATCTACCATATCCGAAACTGGTTTTTGAAAACAAGGAGATGAAATTGAGACATATAACGATTGCCCTTCTTATTGGTGGCGCAGCCGTGGTTCTTGCAGGGTGCGTTGGGACGAACGCTGATCATATGATGAAGGCACCGGCGGAAAAGATCAGCACAGTGCAGTTCGAGGGCTCGAATGTTCAAGTGTCTTGGGATCCGAGCGCGAAGACATCCGCCACGCTGACGCATAGCGACAAGCTATCGATCTGGAGCGGGGACGCCGCACGGCTCATTTCGCAGGCGACTGGTTGCAAGGCCGATGCCGGTGTTATGAGCTATCCCGATGCCCCGGAAGGCTATGAAGCAGTCTCTATGCCCATTCGCTGTCAATGAGTGGCAACGGCGGTTGGAGGGATGAGGAGCGATTTCGCGTCGTAGTGCGCGATCGATCTGGTCGGATACTGCGAGACGAAAAAGCGCCGCACTTTGCCGCCGCCAAACCTATCTTTGACGAAATCGTTCCTGCCGATGACGAGAGCGTTTCTCTCCAGCATGGAATCCGGATAATGCTAAAAAAGGGGCAGGTCGATCCGATCTGAGCGATCTCACTAAAATCTCCCCAAAACTCCACAATCGCTCGGCTCCCTTCGCTATATGGAGGCGCGTCCGCCTCGCTCATGTGGATTTTTGGGGCAGCGGATACGCTTATGAAGTTGGTGTATTCGTATTGTTTTTAGATTGATTTTATCGCAATGTGCGAGCCATGAATTTGATGGCAAGCATATCCTCGCACTCCTTGACGACAGCGCAGCTCGAAGTGTTCGATCTCCTTCGTTCCGGCCTTGGCCAGAAGGAAGTCGCACACCATCTCGGCTTGAGCGAAAGCGCTGTGAAGGCTCGTCTCAACACGGCAAAGAAGCGTTTGGGCGCGAGGACAACGATTCACGCTGTCGCGATGGCCTACGATATGGGGCTGCTGACGCGCGACATGCGGGATCACACTCAATCCGACAAGAAAGAGAGCAGCGCAATGAAGCGTGATATGGAACTCGTCCGCGCGATCCTGATGGACATCGAGGAGTTTGAAGGCCCGAACGGGTTCATGACCTATGAAGACTTCTTCTATGATGACATCGCTGACGCAGAGAAGCGGCGGATCCGCCATCACCTCGATATCATGTCCGAGGCTGGGCTGATCTCGGTCGGCGGGCCGGATGGCCCTTCCTCGGATGCTTTGAACAAGACCATGACTAGCGTCCGGCAGCTGCGTGACCAACTGGCCGGTGTGGCACTGAAGGGCGCGAGCGAATGTTCCGCTGTGGTTCGGGATGCCCACGAAGCCTATCGCCGGGACATCCATCCTCATCTCCAGCGCGACTTTCAGGAGGGATATGAACAGATCCGCTACTTCCACGAGCGGACGGAAGCATTCTTCACGGAACTCGGGCAGGGGCTCAGACAGATGGGCCGCGATTTTGGAGCCGTGGGGAGTGTCTTCGTTGATGCAACGAAACAGTTGGTTGCCGATGCTGTCGCGGGGCTCGAACGAGCGGCAGCTCGTGCAAGCTCCGACAAAGCGGTTCATGGGCTGTCGTGGAGCGGCTACGATCTTCTGGATAAGGTGCGTGATCCGGCTGATTGGGAGCGCGTGAAGGATTCCAGCGTCGAGACCCTTATGGAAGCCGGTAAAAGCCGTCCGGCCCCGGCGGAACATCGCGTCCTTTCGCATCAACCATGAACGAGGGACCACCATTCGAGACTCGGATCATAGGAACACCCCGTTCGATGGCGCGAACCCGGCTTGCTGAGGCGATATAGTCGCCTCCAGCGGTTCCCGACCACCAAGCGTCATTCGCCATGTTCAGGATCCAAGTGTGATCGTCTGTGCGTGTCCGGATCGGGACCAGAGCCTCATAGCAGATGTTCGGGATGATGCCGGTCCCCATAAGCGGCAATGGCTCCGAGAGCGCTTCTCCGCGCTTGTAGCCACCCGTTGCGATGGCCGGAGCGGATATGGTTCCTACGCCCAACAGGCTGCGCACGATGCCCTCGAAAGGGATGTATTCAGCGAAGGGGAACAGATACGCTTTGTGGTATGTCGCAATCGTCGCGCCGTCTCGTCCCGTCACCGCCAGCCCATTGAACGCCTGACCTGTCGCCATGTCTGCAACGATGGTCGATCCATGAATCAGGAATTTACCTTCAGGCGGGAAAGCGGCCGCTATTGCGTCCTTCTCTTCCAGAAAATAGGGCGTTGCGTTCTCCGGCCACAACACGATGTCGGCTCCGCCGCGCCATGCGGTCTGGCTGCGGGCGGCAAGATCAGCGATGTAATCATCGACAATGGCTGGGTTCCATCGCTGATCTTGTGGGAGCGATGTGTTGATTGTCGCGACAGTCGGACCATTGAAGCGATCGCGTGGCCCCTTTTCAACATCGGCACCAGCCTTCCATAGAACCGCGAAGATCAGGAAGGGGATAAGAGGGAACGGTTTGCGGCCGAGATCTCGACAGACGAGTCCGGCAGCAAGGACCGTGAGGAGGCTCAAGCCTTCTATGCCGATGATGTTTACAGATTGAATGATCGGGGTTTTAGCCCAAAAATCT
This sequence comes from Rhodobacter maritimus, assembly GCF_058747975.1. Taxonomy (NCBI): domain Bacteria; kingdom Pseudomonadati; phylum Pseudomonadota; class Alphaproteobacteria; order Rhodobacterales; genus Rhodobacter; species Rhodobacter maritimus. The sequence continues at coordinate 48,254 of NZ_JBZXDX010000002.1, forward strand.
CCGAAGAATGACGGTGGAATTGCCGGGGCGATGTAGGCGCGGACCATTTCCGCGATGAACCATAAAGCGATCAGCCCGAAGATACCGGCCCAGCGCTGGATGCGAAAGCTGATGTAGAACACTGGTCCCCACCAGACGCACAGAAGGGCATAAAGAGCGCCGACGCCCAGGAGGGGTTGAAGCCCACTCATGCCGATCGAGTGGTATCCGGCGAGCAGGAAATCGAGAGAGGTCGCGAAGTAGGCGAAGCCACCGACCCAACCGGCCAGCATTGCAATGCGGTCAGTGGATGCGCAGCGCCATGCTGCCATGAGGCCGGTCAAACCGATGATGCCGAAGACCCAGAAGTTTTCGGAGTGAACAGCGAGGCCACTGGTGATGCCCGAAACGGCTGCGAGGGCGATGATTTGGGTGTGTGGGAGCTTCCGCATTTTGGCACTTACAATTTGTTTTTAGATTGATTACGGTTCCTACACCGTGTAATCTCGGCTCGTCAAATAACAAAGAGGGAAGACGATGTTTAACCGTAACCGTGTGGAGCTGATCGGCTTTCTTGCCGACGATCCCGCCATCGGAACAACCGGCAACGGCACCAAATTTGCGCGTTTCCGGATCGTGACAAACCGCTCGTGGAAGGACCGCGACGGAAACTGGCAAGAAGCCTCCGAAGGCCATCAGGTCGCAACCTTCGACCCCTACATCGTCGAGCGGGCGGGGAAGATCAAGAAAGGGGCCTACGTTCTCGTCGAGGGCGAAAACCGCAACAGCCGCCGTCAAAATGCTGACGGAACGACCGAATATTTCTACGGTGTATTCCTCCCGAACCGTGTCGGCGTTCTGCGCGTTCTTGACCGCCCGACCCGCTCCGAGCAGGCCGGATCGGATCAGGGCTATGACAGCGGGTATGATGGTGGTGCGGGCCAAGGGTCCGGCTACGACGACGAGATCCCTTTCTGACAACAACCGTGATCTCCCCTCGGGGATGTGAATCCCCCACCTCGGGGCTGGCCTCGGTCAGCCCCGCTTTTCCAGACAATCTTTCCAACACTCATAAGGGATGGAGCCCATGAAAGTCACCAAAGCCAATCTGATCGTCGATCTCGCAGCAGATCTGGGGGTCTCGCAGAAAGAGGCGACCCGTTACTTCGAGACCTTCCTTGAAGGTATCGCCAAGCAACTGGAGGGCGGGAACGCTGTCGATCTGGCAGGTTTCGGCAAGTTCGATCTGACGCAGCTGGCGGCGCGTGTTGCCCGAAATCCGAAGACCGGCGATCCGGTGGATGTCCCCGCATCGACGGCAGTCAAATTCCGCCCGGCCAAGGCGCTGAAAGAGCGTGTGAACGGCGGCTGAGACTGCCGACCACGCGAGACAAGAACGATGGAGTAGACGATGAATACGGTGGTAATCTGTGAAAAGCCCTCGCAGGCGCGGAACGTCAGAGATGCGGTCGGGGGTAAGTATGGCACAGTCCTCGCGGCGCGAGGCCATCTGTTCCGTCTTGCTTCCCCGGAAGAGGTGAACCCGGACTGGAAAGAATGGGGCTATGATGTCCTGCGACCCGCCTCCGGCTTCTATCCGTTCGTTCCTGACAACAGCTTCGGGAAAGACAAGGTGATCGCCGAGTTTCGCTCCGCGATCACCAATGCGGGGCGGGTGATTATCGCGACCGACTGTGACCGGGAAGGTCAGGCGATCGGCGAAAACATCATCCGCCACTTCAAATTCAAGGGGGAAGTCTTCCGGGTGATGTTCTCGGCCGAAGATCCGGAGACGCTTCGCGAAGCCTTTGCGAAAATGCGCCCCAATGCCGAATATCTGCCGCTCTATCAGGCGGCATATGCTCGGGTTCAAACCGACCAGATCGCGAACCTGTCGATGACGAGAGCCGCCTCCTTGGCCCTCAAGCCGCCCTCGATGCGGGGTGCGCTCGGGATCGGGCGGGTCAAGACTCCGACGATGGGTATCGTCTGCCGTCGAGAGGCTGAAATTCGCGGCTTTGAGCCTCGTGACTACTTCGATCTTCACCTCGATGTGTCCGAGGGAAGTGCGGATCTGCGGTTGAAATGGTCCCCGAAAGAGGAGGACCGGATTTACGATGCGCAAGCGGCTGCGGAGATCGTGAAGCGCCTCGATGGTTGGACCGGAAATGTGTCGGTCAAGAAAGAGCAGAAGAAGCAGGCACCGCCGAAGCTCATGGACCTGCCGACACTCCAGCAGAGGGCTTCCCGTTGGGGGTGGTCCGCAAAGCGGACGCTCGACACGGCGCAGGCGCTCTATGAGACGCACAAGATCACCACCTATCCACGCGCAGAGAACAAGTATCTGCCCGAGGTCGAAATCGCCAATGCACCGATCATGCTGGGAGCGTTGCAGGCTCTGCCATTTGGCTCCGTGAGCTATCAGGAGCCGACAATCCGGACGGGCAAGTCCGGCGTGTTCTCCGACAAGGGTCTGGAAGGGTCATCGCACCACGCGATTGTGCCGAACGTCAAGACCCGCTCGGAATGGCCGACTATCTTGCCCAAGCTGTCCGCCGACGAGCGCAAGCTCTTCGATCTGATCGCGAGGACATATCTTGCGGCCATCGGCCCGGATCGCGTCTATGATCGCACGGAGATCGCCGCCAAGGCGGCTGATCGCCTGTTCTCCGCGTCCGGCACTGTCGATCGCATCCTTGGCTGGCGCGAGGCTATGGGTGTTGAACTCGATGAGGAGGACGACGACGGCAATGACGAAGGCCCGAAGAGCCTTCCCAACTGGCCTGATGGAACAGCCGTTCGTGCTGTGGGTGCTGGCGTCGATAAGAAGACGACGAAGCCACCCGCGCGATACACGGAGGGCTCGCTGATCAAGGCGATGCAGGAAGCGTGGAAGTTTGCCGATGATCCTGCGACGGCAGAGCGTCTGAAAGAGGCGTCCGGAATCGGAACCCCGGCAACGCGGGATTCGATCATCGAAGGATTGAAGAAGCAGAACTTCTTCGAGGTCGAGAAGGGGCAGCTGAAAGCCTCTGATCTGGCAATGGCGATCTATGAGCTTCTTCTGGTTGAAGCCCCGGAAATATTGGACCCAGCGGCGACGGCCGAGATGGAACTTGCTCTCGACGAGATTTTGCGTGGCAAGGAGAACCCTCGTGCCGTGGTCGATATGCTGGTATCGAGGGCAGCGGCTTTGGTGGAGAAGCTGCGGGATCGTGGTCAGAGCGGCAAACCGCTCGATGTGAAGGTGAAGAACAAGCCGAGCCCCAAGATGGTGGCGGCAGCTCGCGCCAAGGCCAAGCGAGAAGGCGTGAAACTGCCCCGTGGTGCGACCACGGACTATGATATTTGCTATGCCTTCCTTGGCCCGCGCCCGGAAGGCAACGCACCTTCGGACGCGGCGCTGACGTTCGCGAAGAAAATTGCAGAGGCAACCGGACAGCAGATCTCGGAGGAGGTGCTGGAGGATCGCGGCGCTCTGTCCAAGTGGATCGATGCGAACAAGGACAAGATGCCTGCCAAGGCGTCCGGCTCCGAAGATGAAACCCCAACTTCGAAGCAGGTGGGTTTCGCCGAACAGATCGCGGCGCGGAAAGGGATCGTGGTTCCCGATGAAACCCTGCGGTCGCGCTCGCTGCTTTCCAAATGGATCGATACCCATGCCGAACCGAAGGGTGGGGATCGCGGCAGAAGGAAGAAGAAATGACGGAACAGATAGAGACTGTTGTCTTGCGGGAAGGGATGATCGCTATTCGCTACGTTCTCAACGGGGTGTGCGAATGGGGTCTTGAGCCCATTGAGGCGCGGGTGAAGGTCGCAACGAGACTTGCAGATGCGCTGCACAATGTCTCCGGGCTCTCCCATACCGCAGCATATCTCGCTGCCCGTGAAATTCGTCAGCTCGTCTCCGATGAGCCCCGTCTTTCCTCGCTATTACTGCAAAGCCACGGTTGGGCCGAGGAGAAGACAAAGCAAGATGGATGATGCCATCGAATTTTCCAAATGGGCGGGGCTTGCCCGCCTTTCACCTGAAGAAAAGGGAATATCATGAACGATCAAAGCAACTCCCCGACCGACGATGGTTCCTATCGAGTGACTGCTGACGAACTCCGCCAGTTCGTCGAACGCTATGAGCGGCTTGAGCAGGAAAAGAAGGACATCGCCGATCAGCAGAAAGAGGTGATGGTGGAAGCCAAGGGGCGCGGCTACGACACCAAGGCAATGCGCAAGCTGATCGCCCTGCGCAAGAAGAGTGCGGATCAGATCTCCGAAGAGGAGGCGATCCTCGATATGTATAAAGAAGCTCTGGGCATGGCGTGATGCCAGCGGCTGCTCCAGAGCGCCACGTCTTGCCGACACGCCGGTATTCGGAAAACCGGCGTGTCGTGCTGCATGGCACTCATAAGGTATATTTGACCATAGGATATGATCCTGCGGATCCCGAGCGTCCCCGAGAAATTTTCTATAGCGGGGGCTTCCGATCTGGCAGCGATCTCGAATATCAGATGCAGGACGTTTGCGTCATGCTTTCATTGCTCCTCCAACACGGGGTTGAGCCAGAAGCGATCGCGAAATCGATGGCTCGACGGGAAACCGCCTTCGGAGAGCTGGAGTATGCAACGATCGTCGGATGTATCACCGAGGAGGTCGCCAAGCCGCCTCTCTGGGCAGGTGAGGTGCAGGCATGAACGTGTGGCCCGACGAGCGCAGACTGTGGCTGGAGGTGCTGGGAGCGGTTGTCCGAGACCTCCAGTCCACCAGCCTCGCCAGCAAGAGCGCTCGCGATGATGCAATCTCGTGGGTTGGCACCTTCCCGAGCCGGGATTTTCGTGAAGTTTGCTCTCTGGCTTGCCTCGATCCCGATGCGGTGCATTGCCGCTTGCGGCGCATGATAGATGCCAGCCCGCTAGGGCAGACCAAAAATTTGAAGCTGAAAGGTTCCCTCGATGAAAACGATTCTGGCCGTCACGGCAGCGCTGGCACTGTTCACGCAATCCGCCTTCGCGGATACGAGACCACCGAGCATCTTCGACGAACTGCCTGAGCCGACCCATCTGCGGCAGGTCGAAGACCCGGATGCGTTTCTGAACTACCACACGAGGTCATTCGTGCAGGTGGCGTCTTTTCGACAGCAGGACGGAGCGAGCCGTGTCGCGGATCAGCTCAGGGCGGCGGGAATGAAGCCGGTAGTGTATTTATATCAATCACGGAGGCAGAGCCTATACGTCACGATGGTGATGGTTACGTCGCGTGAGCAACTGAGATCGACGATGAATGCTGTGCGCAAGCTGGGGTATCGCGATGCGTTCATGCGGAACTATCGCGTTCCACGGTGATTTTGTGCTTGTATTTTCGTTATAAATAAGATATAACGGGCTTAAACATGCTGTTATAAATAGGTGTCAGATGGCCCGCTATCCTCTCGCAAAGAAGCAAAAAGCATTCGCCGCATCCGTCCTTGAGATGGTTGGAACCCAAGGCTGGCAGGGGCGACTGTCGTCGCTTTGGCATCGCTATATGGAAGAATTTGGGGACAAGACTGAAAGCACCCAGAAGCTCTACATCTCGAAGTTCCGGACTTCCGTGAAGGAAGCCTTTGCTGAGCTGGACGATGAGGATCCGCGCAAAGGCATGATCGATCGCGTGATCGGCTACATCGCGTTCCCCGAGGGTCTGAACGAAAGCCTGTATGCGCAATACCAGACCAAGGTGAAGGATCGATCGCGCAATCTGACGCTGGTCGAGGACTATCGCGAGCTGGTCGCATTGTTCCGCGATATGCTGGAGGATGAAAGCATCCGTGTGAAGGCGCTGGCAGTCATGATGCTGACCGGGCGTCGGTTCTACGAGGTCATGACCACGGCGGATTTTGCCCCGGTCGAGATCGAGCGCAGCGGTGCGCATGTGCGCCACAAGTATCTGCTCTCCTTTGCCGGTCAGGCAAAAACGCGGGAAGCGGAGGGGACCAAGTTCGGTGAGATTTACCGGATCCCTTGTCTGGCCCCTGCGGCCGACATCATGGCTGCGGTCGAGATCATCCGGCACTCGCCCGAGGGGCGGCGCTGGCGGACGCTGGACTCTGCGGAGATGAATGCGGCGGAGTCGGGGCGCATGAACCAGATGCTTCGGGGTCTGCTCGCCGCCGAGCGGATCAACGAACCCGAGCTGGTCAAGACCTTCACCATCAAGCAGATGCGCTCGCTTTACGCTGAGATTGCCTATGAGGTCTTCGCACCAAAGACGTTCACCAAGGCGGCGTATTTCGCACAGATCCTTGGCCACGCCACGAACGATATCAAAACCTCGCTTTCCTACATGAACTATGTGCTGGGGAGTGGAGATGAGAGCGTTGAGAAGGCCCAGAAAGCGATCCAAAGCGCGATCGAGGAGGCCAACGCCATTGATGCAGCCTATCGCGCTGAAACGGGCGGTGAGGGGGCCGATGATGGCACTGTGATCGATGACGAAGATTGAACATGGAAGGGACCACAATGCAGTTCGCGCCCGAAGAAGTGAAACGCTGTCTTGATGCGATGGCGAAACCCGCTCCCCAACAAGCGCTCGCCCTGATCGCTTCTGGGCAGCTCGTTTTCGAGTTCGACAGCTCTTGGGACGTTCTGATTGATTTATTGGACGGCAAGGCAGTCCGTGACCCGGAGACCGGGCGGAAAATGGGGTTGTCTGGAGCGTGGCCGCTATATCGAGCCGGGATGCTCGATCACTTCGGCCGCGTCACAGACGCCGGGAAGCAGTTGCTCGCATCCTTGAACGCGAGCTGACGAACAAAGCATGGAGGTGAGAACAAGTGCTGTTTCGCCAAATCGACATCCCGAAAGGGACCAGCAATCTTGACCCCGTGTTTCCGCCGAGCGGCGTGACCACGATCATCATCGGCTCGGAGGCCGAGGTTCGGAATCGTGTTGCCGGTATCGGGAAGGCTGTTCCGATGATCGCAGGGGCGATCGCATTCTTTCCCGAGGATGAGTTCACACCAGAGGATCTGCGCAAAGTCGCCGACCGCTTCGAATCCTACCTTCTGCCTCAGCTTGAGCGGGGCAGGGATTACGATATCCTTTGGGGAACTTTCACGAAGGGCGGTTCCACCGAGTTGCGGTTCGCTCTTCCTTTGGTAAAGCACAAGGACCAGAAACCGCTATCTGTCCCGTCTAAGCTGCTGGCCGATCCTTCGGTCTGGGTCCGGGTGCAGAACCTCAGTTTTGGCTGGCGTGATCCCAACCCTCCTGTCCGGGCGGGTGTTCGACCAGATTTCGGATATGATCGCACCAAGGGCGCTCTCAAGCCGTCACTGGTGGAATACCTCGAAGAAGCTGTGTTGTGTGGCGACCTTCTGTCACGCGAAGATGTGATCAAGGATCTATCCGCGCTTGGCTTCGAACTTCGCGACAAGGGCGCTTCGAGCCTTACTGTGCGGTATTGCGGGGACAACCCTGAGATCCATAAGCGTGATCTCCAGCTGGAAGGTGTGATCTTCGATCAGTCCTTCGGAAAGCAGGAAAACGGGATGCTCGCCGAGCAAAGAGCGCAGATCGACGCGGCCGTGAAGGCGGGGATCGCGGCGATCGACGCAGCGGTCAGCTCGGCGGAGAGACGTATCTCCGAAGCGCTGGCTGATGGCGTTACAGATGCCGTTGCCGAGAACGTCGCAGAGGTCCGGTCGGCGCTACGGTTGACCGGCGAGGAGGTCAAGGACCGCCTCAAAGCTGCCGTTGATGAAGATGTCAGAGGTCATGCCCCCCAGCTCGAAGATGCAGGGAAGAAAGTCACTGAGCTGCGCACAAGACTGACCGAGCAAGAAGGGCGGATTGATGCGGCTGTCAGCCAAGTGGAGAAAGCTCGCAAACCTTTCCTGATCGGCGTGGGTGCGGCGGTGGCGGTGACGCTCTTCGCCTTGGGCGTCTCGCTGTGGTCAACGACGCGCAACGCTTCGGCGGGAGCGAAGTTGGCCGGGATCATCGAGCGAGCCGAAAAGCTCGATGCTGTGGTTTTGAATGATTTGCAGGTGTTCAACGACGCGATGGATACGCATCTGGCAAGGATCGATGCCAACAACGAAGCTCTCGACGCCGCCCAAGCTGGCATGAGGGCGCTCCTCGACAACATCAATGATGTCCGTAACGCATTTGCCATCGAAACCAAATCTGATGGGACTGAGGTTCTGACCATCTATGTGCGCCGCCTCCAGAATGCACGGTCTTGCGATGAAGACCCAACCTGCGTTGTTCGCGCCAATCCTTCGACACGGTGATGGTCGATGGCAAAGCGGGAAACATGGCGGGATCTGGCGGACAAGCATATCGCTGAGTTGGATGCGGATTTAGCCTCAGATGCGACTTTCGTGGAACGGAAGGCCGCGTTGAGGGCGGGGTATCCGTTTCGCAAGCGGGAGGGATATCCCTACAAGGTTTGGCTCGATGCTCAAAAAGCCTATCTGGCGCGTCATGACGATCGACCGCTGACCCCGGAAATTGCCCCGCTGTTCTTTGCGGAAGCACCGGAGCAATGATAATTACAATTTGTTTTTAGATTGATTTAAGCCCTCGAATGATGCAGTCTCGCGGGACCGATTGTTCCATATAGTTGAGGGCTGCGATGTTCTATTCCGATGAAAAACTGGTCGTTCTGATCGATGGCAAGAGCCTTTACTCCGCATCGAGGGCGCTCGGCTTTGATATCGACTTCAAGCGCCTCCGCGCTGAGTTTTTGCGCCGGGGAAAGCTCAAAAGCATTGCTTATTACGTCGCGGTCGAGGACGTGCAGGAGGGTGAACACGACGCCCTGCGACCCTTGATCGACTGGATGGCCTACAACGGATACCAGACGGTGACGGTGCGCTCGAAGAGCTACATGGTCGGCAATGAGCGCCGCTCCAAGGACAACATGATGATGGAGCTGGCCGTGAAGGCGATTGAGGCTTCGGGCTGGGCTGACCACATCGTCCTGTTCTCCGGCAACAACGATTTGACCCCGGTGGTTCGTCACATCCAAGGGAAAGGCGTGAGGGTGTCGGTCTCCTCGACGCTTGAGGCCAATCAGGTCGCCGATGAATTGCGGCGGCAGGCCGACAACTTCATCGATATTCGTGATCTGCGGGATGCGATCCAGCGCGAGCCTCGGGCTCTTGCTTCCTGATCGGATCAGGCCGTGACCGTTACCGCGTCAAACTATGCCCCGAAAAAGAATGATCTGTATGAGACCGAGGAATGGGCGGTTGATGCGGTGATCAGGGCAATGAGGCAGCTCGGCCTCTGGAGGTGCGGGCCAGTTTGGGAACCTGCGGCGGGCAATCATGCGATGGTTGCTCCGCTTCTCCTCGCCGGAGCTTCAAGGGTGATTACCTCTGACATTTGCACCTACCGGCACACGCACTCGTTTATGCTGGACTTCCTTTCCGACGAGGAGCCGGACATCGATCTCGGGGATCATGATCTGGTCAGTAATCCGCCCTATGGTCGTCAGAACAGGATGGCCGTCAAATTCGCGGAGCGAGCCCTACAGCGCTGCAATGGATATGTGGCGCTGTTGCTTACCGCCAAGTTCGACTTCGGCAGCACACGAACGCATCTTTTCAGAGATTGCGACAGGTTTCGCGCGAAAGTCGCGTTGCTGGATCGAGTGTCTTGGGAAGGGAACGGTGAGACCGGCACGGAAGACCATGCTTGGTATATCTGGGGGCCGAATGGCGCTCCCAAGGTGGATCCTGTTGCTTTGTATCAGCGTAAGATCGTGGATCAGGTTGCCGCGCAAATCTAAGGGCGCAGCGCGGCAACCTTTGCTTCTCCGGCTTCCGTCAGAACGGCGCGTTTTGTCCCGTCATGTCGGTGCCACTCCGCCAGACCCATAGCGATCACCTTGCCGACAACGCTGGGGTGCGATGGGCCGGAAATCCGCCATGCCCCATAGCCATATTTCCGCATCTCGATCTCGCCAGCTCCTATGGCGATCAGGGCGGCGGTTTGGTTCTCGGTAAGGTTCACTTCCGATGCTCTCGCTGCCATTGGACGCCTCCTTTGTCGTTGCGGACAACGAATACGGCCGAGGCCGAGCGCATCTCGATCGCTTTGCCGACCGGCAGCGATCTGGCTTGGGCGAGCGCTGCTGCGGGCGGCATCTCCGTTTCGCGCAGGTTGTTGAGGATGTCGGCCGCTTCGTCGTCACAGGCATCGTCGGCTTCGAACGCCGAGAGAATCTGTTCGAGCGCGAGCTGTTCATCGTCGGCCAAAAGCGCCGTGTCCAGAAGGTGACGCGCGTCTTCCGCATCAGGTTCGGTTGGGTAGTAGGTCATGGTTCACCTTTTGCTTTCTTCCAGTTTGAATTGATATTCATGCAGCCAACTTTCAATCGTCAGATCGGAGAAGCGGGTGGTCATCACCATCGAATTGTAAAATTCGACCGTAGGGCTGACGAAGTAGATGTAGCCATCTCCCTTGAAGACCTCGCCATCAAAACCGGCTTGCTTCAGGGCCTCGTCGATCGCTCGTTTGGTGATGCGCATCTGGTTCTCCTTCTGGTAGCTCAAATTTATACGAAACCGTTAAATGCGTGTCAAGTCGTTTTATACACAACCGTTAAATAGTGGCTTGTGCAAAATATACCAAAGCGTTACTGTGGGCGTAAGACTGAAATCGTTGGAGGCGAAAATATGGATTTGCTCACCGGGCCAATGGTTCGTGCAGCTCGTGTGCTGCTGGACTGGCGGCAGAAAGATCTGGCGGATGCCATCGGATCAGCCGAGATCACGATCCGCTTCTACGAGAATGGGCGAAGCCAGACGGAGAAGACGAGCCGCGCGATCGAAGAGGCTTATCGGGCGGCAGGGATCACGTTCAGTTCGCGAAATGGCGTGGTCCGGATCACTATGGACACCTCTGTCGAAGTTCCGGATCCAGTTCCAAGTCTGGGGGATGAGTGATGCGGGGTTTTGTGTCGGCCGTCTTGATCGTGCTGGGTTCCGTTCATGCGGCGGTTGCCGATGGTATCGTTGGGCGGGCCACGGTCATTGATGGCGACACAATAGAAATTCACGGTGAGAGGATCCGGCTGTTCGGGATCGATGCGCCCGAATCCGGTCAGTTCTGCGCAGACAATAGCGGTCGGAAATATCGTTGCGGACAAAGGGCAGCTCTGGCGCTCGATGCGTTGGTTTCTGGCCGTTCGGTGAGTTGCGACGATCGCGGACGAGATCGATATGGACGGCTGATTTCTGTATGCCGAACGCAGGACCGCGACTTGGGGGCTGCGATGGTTCGCTCTGGGATGGCTATCGCGTATCGTCGATACTCTATGGGCTATGTGTCCGTCGAGGGAGCTGCCCAGCGCGATGGAGTTGGGATGTGGCAAGGGGCTTTTGATGCGCCTTGGGACTGGCGTAACAACAGGAGATAAGAATGACCAATGACGATAAGGGCAGATGCAGATTCGAGGATCTGTTGTTCAACTCGGAGAGCCTGACCAAAGAAGAGCATGATTTGCGTGAGGAGCTGGCGGCGTGGTGCCAAGAAAAGCTCTATATGGGGGCTCGCCCGGTTCCGCTGCACGTTGCTCTAAGGATCATGGCGAATTGGATGGAAAGTCCAAAAGACTATGGTTTTGAGGTGGACAAGCGGGAAATAGATGAGCGGAAAAGACGGGAAAGAGTGGCAGAGTTTCGCGCCGCGTTCCGGGTCGTAACCGATGTTGACGAGTAAATGGGGTTCGGGAAATGGAAGACTTGGAAGTAATGAAACTTCGAGCGGCTTTCGAGGCAAAGGAAGCGGTGCTGTCGTTCAAGGCGGCAGGAGCTGACATGAACGCTTCCAGTGCCGAGAGAGATCGCTTGGTTGATGCAGGAAAGCGGTTGCATGAACTTGGGGGAACTGAGCTGATGTCTGCTGTAAGCTACTCGATGTTTGAGGAACAGAACGCAGAGGGCATTTTGCTCGATCGCGTTTGGAGTGGAATCTGGAATCGCTATCTGTAGAGGGTGTGTGATGCCAATGACAGTTTTGGAGATGTATGCCCAGCATGGATCCGTGAGCTACGGAGAGCTTTCAGCGTCTCGGCTTCGTGCCATCCTGCTTGGTGAGGCTCCCGCTCGGGAAGAGCTTTCGCGTGTAGGGCAGGCTTTGATGGAGATGCCGGGTGATGCCGCCTATGATCTCGCAGCCGAGCTTGGCGTGTCGTTTCAGGCGCTCAATGCTCGCGCCGAGGCGCTTTGCGGGCGGGGGATCCCGGCATGACCGTGCGGGATGCTGAGCCGCGCTGGAACGAGCTTCTGACGCTTGCCAGACGGCATATGGAAAGCATCGGGATGAGTTGATCCGACTGGACGTGGGGCGGCGGAACGGTGTTGATGCTTCGCCATCAGCACCGGCTCAGTTGGGATGTGGACCTGTTTCTCAATGACCCGCAGTTGCTCAGCTATCTGTCCCCCCGTCTGAATGACGGCATTGCTTCCGAGGTCGATGGGTATCGTGAGCAGGCAAACCACTTGCGGTGCTTCGTGGAAGGCGTGGGTGAGATCGACTACCTGATCGCGGCACCCGTTATTGATTTCAAGCCTGAGAAGATGGACGTGGCAGGACATGGGCCTCTTCAAGTGATGTCTGATCGGGAAATTCTGGCCCAGAAGATACACTACCGCGCGGCGCATTTTACCGGGCGTGACCTTTTCGATTTTGCGACGATTACCGCGCTGCGCCCGGAGCTTCTTGAGGATGACGAGCTGCGGGAGATTGGAGCTGGTCGTGAAAATGCTCTCAAGTCGCGCCTGTCGAGCGATGTCTTGAAGAACGATTATACGACAGTGCGGCTCCATGAGGCCGCAACGGTTCGACTTTCCTTTGAGGAGGCTCGGGACGCGATGCAGAGCTGGCTTGGGGAAGCGCAGCCCGTGCCTCAGAAACGCCCAACACCTTCGTCGGGTCCAAGCCTCTAACCGTCAGTATCCGCATTCCCGAAAAGACCCTGCCTTGTGCGGGGTCTTTTCGTTCGCGGCAACAAGGTTATAGATTATTGAAATGTTTTTAGATAGATTTCGATTGAGAATATTGAGAGGTATCTATGCAATCTTCGAGACTTCATATCGCGCGATGGCGCAGGGCCATTCTGGCACTTCTGCGGGTGAAGGTGCGCTTCGCTGACATCGAGGCGCTGGTGTCAGGGGAGCCGGTGATCGTCACATGCAATCATCAGTCCCTTCTCGATGGTCTGATCCTTGCTTTCGCGTGTCCGACCAAGATGGTGTTTCCGGTAACACCAAAGCATTCGGTCGAGAACGCATTCACGAGCCACGGATTGCGCCTTCTGGAGCGTTTTGGGCTTGGCTGGGTGGTTCCTCTCAACTCTGACCATCCATTCGCCCTGCGACAGCTTCAGAGGGCTCTGGAGGCAGGGAGGAGCGTGGCGATCTTCCCTGAAGGCCGTATTGCGTCCCCGGACGAAGATCTGCCGCACAAGGCGGGGGTCCAATGGCTTCAGGAACGGACGGGAGTTCGGATCGTCCGCGCCCGTCTCGATGGGGCTGACCAAAGTCGTTTCTTCGCTCGCGCAGGAACGCGCCTTCGCCCTCGGATAACACTGGAAATTGGAACGGATGATTATCATGGACAAGCAGCCTGCTGACCAAAAGCCCACGACTGCCCGGATCATAAGCCCGCTGTTGGGGCGGATCATCGGAGGGGTGATTGCGGAGCGTCATGAAGATGGTGATGTCACGATCCTTTTTGCCGGTATGCGGAAGAAGGGGCGGCCGCTTTCACATGAGGACATTTTGCGGATAGAGGCGGCGGCGGGTGTCGCCGCAGCCGAATGAGCATCTGTGCGTCATCGGACTGTCAAATCGTCACTGTGTTCGCCGCGAAGATCGCGCAGACGCGCGGATCGAAGAAACTCATGAAGCAGGTTCGATGCAAAACAGAGCGGAAGCCGCTCTACATCTTTGGGGATGGGATGATGAAGTGCGCACGTCTCAACGAGCGGCGAGGTCTGGTGCGGATGATCGAGGTCTATGAGGCATGTGTGCTTACGGACTTCGGATTTGCGGTTTCTCAGAGACTTGAGCGGGAACACTAAGGAAGGGAGCGGGGGCGCTATGACATCGCCGCAAGAGAACGACGCCGGGGGCATGGATAAGCGGCTCTCCGACGAGATCGACAGGATCATCGCGGAATACCGACGATGGGGTTACGATAGGGCAGCTATTTGCTCGCGCAGCTTCGAGATCGAAGAACAGGCGAGGAACAACTTGGCAGAGGAAGATGGTGGAATGAGCATTGAGGAAGAGCGCGATCGCGCAGCGGGTCAGCGGTGGCTCGAAGAACTGGAGGCTGCGCGGGAGGCGGTCGAAGCGCTGGGCGGCGCGGGCATGGAGCCAGCGGCCGAGCGGGATCTCGACCATATTCATCTGATCCTCGATCAGATGCGTGACCGAGAACTGGAGCGGGTGGACCCGACGAAGAAAGCGGCGGTGGCGATCAACCCGCTGCCAGCCTATTCCACTGTCTCCGCCGTAAGATCGGCGCTCGACAGTCTCGACTTTCGCCCTGTGCGAACCGAGGACGTGCGCGGCTGGGGTAAGGGGTATCTTGACGACTGCGAAGAGGCGGTCAGTCTGAATCTGCGGTTTACCGTAGAGAAAGATGATGGGGCGTGGTCGCTCTATGTGACGCCGGACACGGTGCGCTCGATGCCCGAGTTCGCCAGCAAGATGATCCACCGGGTTGACGATTTGCCGAGCCTCGATGCCGCGATCGAGGCGGCAGAGGATTTCCGGGCGGTTACGGTGGCGCGGGTGCTGAACGTCCCTCCGATCAAAGAACCTGATTGGCACTTGATGATTCAGCCCGCTGGACGTGAGGGTATGACCGGCCATGCGGCTCCTCACATTGCGGTGCTGCTGGCGAAGGATAAGGCTGGATCACCCGCTGAAGTCGTCCACTCGATTTATCTTCACCAGCGGCCCAGCGCGAGTGTGTTCGAGCTGACCCAAGAAGCGGGGAAATGGGCCGAAGGGTTCCGGGCGGCAATGTCGAAGACGCAGCCCGACACTAGGGTAATCACCCATACGAAGCCGATGGAATGGTCGGCTGGGCCTTCCGCCCCGTCACATCTGCAACGGTCATCGTTGGGCCACTTGCGTGGCCTCGATTCAGGGGCAGAGGATTGGATTTCTGGGGCTAAAGAAGTTCGGGGCGATGTCGTGAAGCTGGGGGCGTCGAGCCACAAGCATGACAACTTGTTCATTTGCGATGATCATACCGCCGACGCGGCGCTACGAGCCTCAGTTGATCGAGCGGTGCAGGCGGTGGATCACGCCATTGGGGTGGTTGAAAGATACCAAGAAAAGGTGCGTGAAGCGGTCGCCGAAAAGTCAGCGAAGCCGCAGCAGCAAGCATTGGGCGCTGGGCCGAGCCTTTGAGGAATGGGTTGTTTACGCTACAGCGAAAATGTGAGCAAAATACGCTGTAGCGTAAACTGACAAGCGGCAATGGTGTGAAGCAACAAGTGCGAATGCCTCGGCAACTCGGGGAGGTTCTGCGAGGAGAACGCAAGTCTCAAGGTCTGACGCAGCAAGACCTGAGTGATCGCACAAATCTACGAACGGCAACCATTTCGAAAATCGAAAGCGGTGACTCCGGGGTGAAGCTGGAAACCATCATGCGCGTGATGGCAGCTCTAAACCTCGAAATCCTCGTTGCCCACAGGAAGAGCGGCCCTGAAATTGAGGACATCTTCTGAAACGCAATGCCCGTGTGCCTCGAAAGCCTCTGAAACGCTCTGGTAGGCCGCTGTGCGGTCCAAGGAGGTGGGGTTGAGGTGTCCGGTGCGGATTGCCACCTGCATGATCGTGTTGGGCCTCTCAGCGGCCCAGAGAAGGGACATCAGCCCAGCGCATTGTTGTGGCCTGTCGCCCTGCCGCCCCTCGGGATCCTCGAAGGCGTCGTAATCAACCGTCTTGTGGCACTGGAACGCCGGAGCGTTCATGATCTCCACGAGACGTTCTTTTCGCAACCCGAATTGCTCGCCAACGCCTCGGCGGAACGGACAGTTCTTGCAGGGCTTTTTCAGATTGAACATGGACTACAGCGAGTTGGAGCGGGCGGTGGTGACAATCCGAGCGCGTTGAGCCGCGACGAGGCCGGGTCGTTCCCGTGGATTGACCTCATAGAGCGCGAGTTCGAGCATCAGCGCATTCAGCTCCGGATCGTCCAGTTCGATAGCGCGTCGAGCAACTTGGGCCAGAAGTCCTTGTGCGAGCTGCGCCGGTCGCGCGAGGATCGCGCCTCCGGGATTTGCCTCCACGGCTTCACGAAGAAGGTTTGGCAAGTGGACGCTGAAATGGGTTCTGTCGCTCATGGTCCTTCCTTTCGGGGTCGCGCTCAGCTCATCAGAAGAGCTTACGCCATTCGAGGGGTTGAGGTTTGACCAACTGCGATGTCGTTCCTCCATCGTCTTCGTCCCAATAGAACCATCCTTGGAGGATGGGGCCATCGTCGTAGGCAACACACATTTCCACATTACCGCACACACCGATGATTGGAGTGCCATCAGTGGGAGCTTCGGAGATCGGCTTGTATTTGTGCTTTTTCATCAGCCTGCCAGCTCCTCTTCTTCGATCTCCACGTTGAACGGGAGAGCTTCTGAGAAGAGCGAGAAGAAGTCTCGGGCTTCACGCTCTTGTTGCTCGAATTGGTCGGCCAGTCGCGCGGCTTGCAGGCCGTGCGGAAACATTGCTCCCTCGGGAGGCACGGGCTGCGCCGCCAGCTCCCGGAGCGTCTTCGCGTGTTCCTTGTATCGGTCTGCGGCGGTGAGGCAGATGTTGCCGAGGGTGGACAAGTCTTTGTCGGACAGGTGACGGTGGTTCGTTTTACGGGTCATGAGTGTGTCTCCTCGGATTTACATCCAGTGATCTTTTGCCGCCATGACGGCCCGGTATAGATCGCCGTCGATCTTTTCGCCGTGGACATGGGTGGGCATGGGAAGGTTTTCGTCTACGCCGATGTCAGGCCCGATCTCGTCGAGGATAGCTTTGATGCTGCGGCCTTGGACGATCTCTCGAAATTTCTTCTTGCCTTCATGATCGACTTCGCCCTGCACACTAAAGAAAAGCTGGTAGGGTCCATTCAAGCGGCCAGTGCTATAGTCGATCACTTCAAGATTTACGCGGGCTGACATCGAGGTCTCCTTTAGCTGTGATAGTCGCAATCTGGGGCGCGGCATGGGACGAGGTGAGGGCATTCGTTCTCCATCCGCTCGATAGCTTCGGCCCACAGAACTGCCATCGAAGTGTAGCCAGAGACGGTGATTGACCGGCAGTCGCCATCGAAAGACTTGGTGGGGTGGTCGAAGATGACAGTGGCGCTTTCACCGATCTTGCCGGTGTTGGCTTCATCCAGCACCATCCCGAATTTTTGCGCAACTCGAAGTGCCTGCGCTTTTGTTGCTGTGGGTTCCGTCTGTCTGGTCATGTGCCGCCCTTCGTGTGAGGGTGAGAGCGGGGCGGATGCCCCGCCGCCCGATCAGAAGCTGAAATCGTGATACTGCCTGCGCTGGCCGATCAGCAGCCCAGCGCCGCTCTCGGATTTGTTCCAGCGCCCGGTGCGCTCGTTCTGGTGGACCAGTTCCCACTTCTCGGACTTCCCAAAGCGAAAGTGGTAGGTCGCCCCTTCAGGGTTCGGAGCATATTCGTAATCCTGATCTTCGCTCATCCCGTTCTGGTCGATGCGCTTGGCATGATCTTCTTGGACGGTCAGGATCCCGTTCTCGATTGCGATGATCGTCGCGGCTTGCCGGTCGCTCCATTGCAGGAGGGTGCAGCCCATTCCGACTTCGGGTTCCGGTTGGCCTTTCGTAGCGCGGCTGTAGATGTGATTGGTGAAGCTGCCAGTTTCAGTTCCGAGTTTCATGATGCCCTCATCAGTTGATAGTATATTTATACGAAAACGTTATTCGTGACGCAAGTAAAAAATATACCAAACCGTTATAAAAATTCGCGGGGCCGAAGCCCCGCTGCTATGTGCTGCATTACGCCGCAAGGTCCGATGTGCCGTGCCAATCATGCCAGCGCCGCGCCTCGGCGATCTTCTCGGGTGTCAGTTCGGACATGCCGAGGCAGATTTCGCTGTCGCAGGTGGAAAACTCGGCGGTTTCCTCGGTCTGTGCGTTCACGAGTTTCATACCACTCGGATAGCCGCCACCCGCATCCCATGCCCAGACATAGGAAAGCCCAGCGTTGGTGATTGCCTCTTCAAGTTCACTGTCCATCTCGCCGTAGTTCACCTCATAGAACCAGAAATGCCCATTGGCAGCGGCGAGTTTTTCGGCGGCGGAGCCTTCGCCGTAGGTTTCGGGGCCAGCGTCGGTGATCGCTTCGATCAGCTCGTCGAGGTGTTGGGGCGAAACCTGTTTAAGATCGCCATAGAGATAGAGGTTGCAGGTGGTCCGGTCGCCCATGAGATGTCTCCTTATTCGCTTGCGGTGTTGAGTTGGTCGATGGTTTCGTCGAGAGCGCCCAGCGCCTCGCCCAGCGCGTCGATGGCGCTTTGGGATTGTTCGCCGCGCTCGCCGTCCTGAAAGCTCTCAGGCATGTTGTCGAAGGCGTCCTGCTCTTCGGATTGAATTTCCTCGATCTCGGTCTTTATGTCGTCGATCTTCTCGATCAGGGCTTCGATGCGTTTGCGCCGGTCCTTGTTCATGGTGGGCTCCTTGAAATTGAGAGGGTGGGGTCAGGGTGCTGGCAGGGTGGTATCACCCTGCCAGTATGGTGTTCACGCTTCGGGAAGTGCCTCCCAAAGTTCGATCCAGTGGCGCTCTTTAGGGCCGACCCAAGTCGAAGATTCCGGGGAAAGAGCATGATCGCATTCAGGGCAATCATCGTCACACTGGCATGACCAGTGATCGGTCCACGCAGTTCCGCAGTCGTCGCAGGCATAGTGGTTTTGCCACACGCAAGGATTGCCGGAAGAGTCGTCGGTCAGCCAGACGAAGGCGGGCAGGCCCATCAGGTCCGCGCGGGTTTGAAAGATACCGCGATAAGTGCTGCTCGCCAGATCATCGACGTTCACCCAGCGGGTGTCGGCTCCCATCGGGAGGCGCATTCCGAGCATGTCGCGGATCGTGTAGGCCGTGGCGCTGTGAAGATCACCCCAGCCATCGTTCGAGTTCCAGAAGAGGAGAGTTTCGGAGGTCATTTCACCGGGGGTTGCGAGGTCGCGCAGGAAGCTGAGGTGTTCCACGATGAAGAAGCGGGGAAGGTCCGCGCTGAGGTTTTCGCAAAGAGTGTCAATTTCTTCCGGGGAGATAGGCTTCACCGTTCCGCCATCTGTGAGCGTGTCGCCAGCCAAGAATTGTTCGCCGTCAGCGTTCATTTCAGATTGCAGCATCCGCAGGCCAGACAGGATTGCAGCAAGCTCGTGCGGCGCGGCGCTAAGAATGTTCTGTGTCATGGTAATCTCCGGTTCGTCGTGTCTCCATATTTATACGAAACCGTTA
Organism: Rhodobacter maritimus; assembly: GCF_058747975.1. NCBI lineage: Bacteria > Pseudomonadati > Pseudomonadota > Alphaproteobacteria > Rhodobacterales > Rhodobacter > Rhodobacter maritimus. Next base: position 67,721 of record NZ_JBZXDX010000002.1, read on the forward strand.
AATAAAGGGCAAGCAAATTTATACGAAAACGTTAAAAAAATAAGGGCCGAAGCCCCCTATTTTCCTTCCTCCATTGTGTCGTATGGCGCTCCGCAAGCCTCAATGAGTTCACTGTCTGGGATCATGGCTATGCGCCGTAATAGAGCCTTGCGAAGCTGTTCGGCTGTTACATCTTCGCCGTCTCGGTCTGTGGAACCTGAAACCTCGAAGGCGATTGTGTAGGCGTGGTTGTAGCGCGGGCGAGGCATTACCAAGCCTCCTGAATTGGGTTGCTGCCAAGGAACTCGTCCTGGGCTTGGGCGTAGATGTCGTTGAGGTCGATTTCCGTTGTTTCGCCGGTGTGGCTGACGGCAGTCGCTCGGCCCACAAGGTAGCGCAACTTCTCGGAGCCGATCTCAAAGATGATTGCGATCTCGC
>NZ_JBZXDX010000003.1:0-19603 GCF_058747975.1 Rhodobacter maritimus
ATGGGGCAGGCACAGCTACGACTTTTCAGCGCCGATGATGAAGCGGCGACATATCACGACACAGCCCGGCAGGGCTTTTTCTCGTTGCTCATGGCGACGGGCGAGGGCAGCGGCAAACGGCAGGACAGTTACCGGCTGTCACAGATGCCCGTGGTGCTCTCCATGCTCGACCACAGCCGGGATACCTGGCTGTCTCAGGCCGAGTTCATCAAGCCAAACCGCCGTGTCGTCAATCTGGCCCGCATCGGGCTGCTGTTCGCTGACTTGGACACCTACCGCGAGCCGTGGGCGCAGGGGCGCAGCCCCGAGCAACTGGCCGCCGCTGTCATGTTCCGCTGCTACGACGAAGGCGTGCCGCCGCCGTCGATCCTCGTTTTCTCTGGCCGTGGCGTGCAAGCAAAGTGGCTGCTGGATGGCACCTTGCCGCGTCAGGCGCTGCCACGCTGGAATGCCTGCCAGCGTTATCTGATCGACCGTCTGGCCGGGCTGGGCGCTGATCCAGCGGCCAAGGATGCAAGCCGCGTGCTGCGGCTGGTCAATACGGTGAACAGCAAGAGCGGCGAGGTTTGCCGCGTCATCCACGTAGAACAAGGCCCGGACGGCGAGCCGATCCGGTACAACTTCGAGTATCTGGCCGAGGCGCTGCTGCCGGTGGCCCGCTGGGACATCGAGGCCGACCGCAAGGCCCGCGCCGACCGTCGCCAGTTCAAGCTGCTGCCGGGCGGCCAAACCGGCAACCTGCGCAGCCTCAACGGGCGGCAACTGGCATGGGATCGTCTGGAGGACTTGCGCACGCTGGCCGCGCTGCGCGGCGGCGTGGCCGAAGGCGAGCGGATGCAGCACCTGTTTTGGCGGCTGAACTTCCTGCTGCTGTCAGGCGCGACGCACAGCGGCCAGATGTACCACGAGGCCGCCGCGCTGGCGCGTGAGCTTGACCCACGGTGGAACTACCGCAGCGCCGAGCTTATGACGCTATACGCCAAGGCGAAGGCCCACGAAGCCGGGGAAAAGGTGGAGTTCGGCGGCAAGCAGTTTGCGCCGCTCTACACGCCCAAGAACGACACGCTTATCAGCCTGTTTCACATCACCGACGACGAGCAGCGCAAGCTGCGCACGCTCATCAGTCGGGACATGGCGACCGAGCGCCGCCGCGACCGCGACAGAAAGCGCGACGAAGCCCGCAGGCGTGCCGCTGGGGCTGTCGATCGTGCGACCTATGAGGCCAATTCCGCGAGCCGTCAGAAGCCGTGGGAAGCCTTGGGCATGAGCCGGGCAAGCTGGTATCGAGCAGGTAAGCCGATGCCAGCTTGTGAGACAGGTTCCTCCCCTATTACAGCCGCCAAGGTGGAGCGCAAAGCGTGAGACAAGTCCCTCCCCTATTACTAATGGCGAAGCCTACGCCCGGCGCGAAGCGCCTGCCTTTGAGTAGCCCCCAGCATTCTAAAAATGCGAGTAGCCCGGCAAGGACGGTGGGTAACTTGCTTGCAAGTTATCCACGGGCCGCGCAGCGCCGGAACGGCGCGGAGAGCCGCCCGCAGGGCGGCCCCCTCGTCCAGTTCGCCGGGTGGCTGTCATGAGCCGTGTCCGTCGATCCTTTCCGCCTGCGCTGCTGGATTCACTGCGGGCAATGACGGTGCAGGAAACGCTAGACCGGCTGGGCCTGTACTGGAAGCGTGATCCTGACTTTGTGCCGGTGAAGGACAAGGCCACGGTGCGGCTGAATGTGTCCATTGGTGGCGGCGGTGTTGAGCTACTGGCGACCGGGCCGAAGTGGTACGACACGCGGAAAGAGCAGGGCGGCGGCGGTGCCATCGACCTGACCATGCACCTGTTCAGGTTGTCATTCGTGGATGCGGTCAAACGGCTGTCGCCTTGATCGTGTTTGCAAGATGCCTCCGGCGGCCCTGCCGGGGGCCAAACGGTCGCGTTTGATCCTCGGGAGCAGGGGGACGGCCTACGGCCTAAACCCCTGCCCCACTCGGGGAGCGTGAGCCGTTCCGAGGGCATCAAGCGACTTTCGCGGCATAAACGGTGCCCCCCTACGGGCTACCCCCCATTTATTCCACGGTTCGCTTGACCCCCTCTCCACTCGAAAACCCGGACGGCGGACGACCTCACAGGCGGCCCGTGGCGGCGTTTTTTCGACGTGGCCCTGCCTGTCCCCTTGCCCACCCTCTCAAAACGCGCTGTAGGCCCGTTTCTGGCCGCTTTGCCCAAGTGGAGCCGGGCGGCGGGCGGAAAGCTCCGCTTTTCGTTCGACGGCTGGCCGACAACGAGCCGAAGGCGAGGCGTCAGCACGGTGTTTCACCCAAAACGAGCAGCCGACCGGGCAGCGGTACGTTACAAAACCGTTTGTCTTTGTTGTATGTTGTAGTATAATACAATCTACAACATACAACAGGAGCTAGATAAATGGCTATCACCAAGCAAGACATTCACGCCGTCGCTGACCAGATCGCCGCTGATGGCGGTAGCCCTACGCTGGCCGCTGTCCGCCGCGTGCTTGGCGGGGGATCATTCACGACCATCAGCGAGGCAATGCAGGAATGGAAGGCAGCCCGCCAGAACGCAGCCGCCCCGATCCGTGAGGCTGCGCCCGCTGTGGTGACGGAACGCATGGCTGAGGCGGCAAACGAGGTTTGGGCGATAGCGCAGGAGATGGCGAACGCCCGACTGCAAGCCGAACGCGAAGCACTGGAGCAGGCGCGGGCTGAAATGGAGCAGGCGCGGGCTGAGGCGGCAGAGTTGGCCGACCAACTCAATGCCGAGTTGGAGGCCGCGCAGGCGACCATCGAGCAGCAGGCCGAGTCACTGAAACAATCCGAGCAACAGGCGCTGACCTACGTTGCAGAGCGTGACGATATGGCCGTCAAGCTGGCTCAACAGACTGATGAGGCTCACGCTGCCGCTGCCGCCCTTGCGGAATCCCGCGCACGGGTGGAGCAGCTTTCCGGGTTGCTGGAACAGGAGCGCAGTGATCGCGTGAAGGCAGAGGCGCAAACAGCCGAAGCGAACAAGCTGCTACAACTGTCCTCTGCAAAGATCGCCGCGCTGGGCGAGCAGAGCAAGGCAGATCGTGCTGATGCGACTCAAGCCCGCGAGCAGGTGGCCGTGTTGTCCGCCAAGTTGGAAGCAGCAGCGCAAGAAGCCCGGCAGGCACAGGCGGAGCGCGACGACGCCCACAAGGTGGCAGCAGAGGCCCGCGAGCAGGCCGCACGGCTGGCCGGGCAACTGGAGGCGCTGCAACGGCAGCAGGACAAAGCCGAGGCCGCCGAGAAGGCCGCCAAGACGCCGAAAGGGAAGGGGGGCGAGTGATGCCGACCGCCGCCGAGTTTCAAGCACTGCACGAGGAACTGCGGCAGCTTGGCGCGGTATTCGTGCAGGCGGCCAGCCTGGGCGATCAGGAGCTTGCATTGTGGGCCGTTGGGGCGCTGGCGAGCGCCGCAGCGAAACCCGGATGGTGGGCGCGGGAGGCCGCAGACGCCGAAGCGGCGGCCATTGCAGCCGCCGCCATCGTGAAGGCCCAGCAGGGTTAGCCGGTCGTTTCTTTCCGTGGGCGACCACGGGGGCGCTTGTTCTTGCCGAATCCGGCCCGTTCCAGCGCACCGGATAGCGCCTCAATTGCAGCCCACAGCGCCGCAGCGTTGGCCGGTTTCCCGGCCTTCTCGCGCACGGCTGCCGCTGCCGCTTCCATCGTGCCGGTGACAGTCTCCAGAGCTTCGGCAAGCTGCTTGCGCCGTTGCGCTTCATCGTGCCGGGCCTTCCATTCGATCCATTCCGCCTGTTCGGCTTCGGTGAGCAGTTCGAGGGCTTCCGGGGGCAGTTCAGCGGCCCATCGGTCAATGGTGCAGATGACCTTCTGGCGGCGGTTGCCTTTGGCGGTGCGCTCCGGCATGAGCCGGAGGCACTGGACGGTGTTGCCCTCTACCGTGATTCCGCCCAGCGTCTTGTTCCGGTAGCGCACGACCTTAAATTGCATTCGGGTTTTTCCCTTGGGTGGGCTTCAAGACGAACCGAAAGAGCAGCCAGACCAACGGCGTCAGGTAGAGGATTGGAACCGCGATAGCGAGCACCACGGGCGCGACCAGATCATGCAGCGCCGGGTCATCCAGTTGGCGGTACTGGTAGGCGAAGGCGACCACGGACGCGATGACGCACAGCGCCCGCGTGACACGCTCACGGCCAAGGTGCAGCAGGGCATTACGCAGGAAAGCGGCCATCATTGCACCCCCCGCACCCACAGCATTTCCCGAACGTAGCGCCCGAACGCGCCCGGCACAAACAGGGTGCCCGTGCGCACCTGCCACGCCCGATAGCTCCAGCGGATTGCATGGACGGAGAACGGCAGGCACAGACTAAGCACGCTCAGGACAACCATCACCGGGGCACCCATCGCCAACTGCCACGCGAACATGAGGAAAACCAGCGCGGCCACCGTCCAATAAGCACGCGACTTGAGCAGGTGGCTACGGATCAGCTTGCCGCGCTCCTGATCCTGCAGGAATGCCAGACGCTGCTTGCCGCGCAGTTCCAGCCGGGCGGAGACGATGCGGGCGATTTCCTGCGGATCGTGCGGGGCGAACACGCGAAAGCCGCAGTGTGCGGAGCATTCCCAGCCATACAGCGCCTGTTCGTCGGGCTGCGCATCGGCGGGCAGGTGCATGACACCGCGCCCGCACTCCGGGCATTGAGGGTGGCGCAGCGTGCGCCACAAGTCGCGGATATAGCCGTTGTTGGCCTTGAGTTGTCGCCAGCCGAGCATCGACAGCGGCATATCGACAAAGGTAAAGCGGGCTGCGCGTTTCGCGCCGTTGATGATCTTCATGCGGGTTTCCTCCGGTTCTTGGCTTTCTTGGCACGGGCCAGCACGGCGTCTGCCACTGCGAGCAGGACGGCCAGCACGGCAGCGTCGGGAATCAGGTTTTGGGTGTCGGTCAGCATGGGCGGCCCTTCATGGCGTGGGGTTGTTGTCGCGGTCTGCCGCCTTCTTGGCGTGGGCAATCACCTGATCCCACCACCCTTGCAACTGGTCAGCAGTTGGGCGGGCGCGTGAGCGCAGAACGCTGTTGTTCTGCGGCATCGAGTCGATCCAGCCCTTGTCTTTCATGTACTCCGCACGCTTGGCGAGATCGAGGATCATCCGGGTGCGCATGTCCTGCGGCGCGTGCTCCAGCACGCCCATTGCGCTATCGAGGGCGCAGAGCACCGAATAGAAAGCGTTGTGCCATTTCGTGGTCTGCTGCCCGGCGTGGCGCACCTGTTCCAGCAGGTCATCGCGGGCGCGGATGGCCTCGTCACGTTCGGCGGTCAGCCGATCAACGAGCGGTTCCCATTTCTCGTCAATCTGCTTTTGCCACCGGGCGGCAGTGTCGTTTTGACCGTCCACATAACCGGCCTCGTGGCCTTGCTCATATCCATGGCGCAGGCCGATGACGTGGCCGGTCGCCTCCGCGTTGTAGTCGTATTGGCCGTTCATGCCGGTTGTCCTCCCTGTTCTGTGCCGTGGTTGATGACGCTGGAGCCGTCAGCAGTCGGTGGGATGTAGCTGTAGCGGCTGTCATACTCGGTATTGATGGCCCCGGAGCCGTTGTCATCGTCGGCGGAAAACCCGCTGATAACGCCCGCGCTGCCAAGGGCCAGCACGGCATCTGTGCCCTTGTCGGCGCTCTTGCTGCGTGGCGCGGTGTCCTTCACTTCAGTGAACTCCGCGTCGGTAATGTCATTGCTGGCCCAGCGGCCGACAACGCCTTGCGATCCCGTATTGACCGAACTGGACGCGGCGCTGCTGCTGCGAGCCGGGCCGCTGGCCGTTGCGGTGCTGGTCGATGCAGACAGGTTGCCGGTGTCATGCTGGGGTGCAACGCCTTGGCTGTTGGCATTGAGCAAGCGCGGATGGTTGCCGCCGCCGCTGCGGCCACCACCGCCGCCGCCCGTGGGGCCGCTCGGGTCATTGAGGCTGCCCGCGTTGCCGGGGTCGCCGTTCAGGCGGTGAGATTTGCCGTCACTGCTTCCCGGCCTCGGCCCTGCGCCGCCTTTCACGGCGCTGGGGCCGTACATTGCTGCGTTACTACGCATCTGTTCGGTCGCTTGGCTTTCGCCCATGCTGCTGATGCCCGCGCCGATCCAGCGCAGAACGGTATCCGGCAGAATCTGCGACAACCCGAAAACCATGTACATGACCGGCAGCAGGACGAAGCCATAGACGATCAACCAGTTCTTCCACTGCAAGAACTCGACGAACCACCCGAGGCTTTCGGCGCTGGTCACGTTGGCGTTGTACATGGCCCAAAAGGCTTTGCTGATGTAGCCGATGACCGGGTTTGCCACCATCATTGCCGCGAACAGGCCAATGATGATGAGAGCAGGGCGCACGAACAGGGACAGCAGCAGCAGATAGCCCTGCGTCTGGCTGCCAACGAAGGTGCGATCCGGGGTCATGTGCATGACCGCCCACAGGGGCGCGGCGATGATCGACTGGAGCACGGCCAGAATCCAGCCGACCACGGCCACCATGAAGATGGTGTAAGGCAGGGACGGCAGGAACACGCCGAAATAGAAGGCCAATCTGCCCAGCCACGTTGTGACCTCAGCAAGCGGCGTCAGGAAGTTATAGACCACCCAATTCAGCAGGGTATCGGCAAGCGGCGTGGCATCAACGCTGGTGCCCATGAAGGACACGCTACCCACGGCAGCCGCTGCCGCTTTGACGCCAGACAGCGAGGTATGCACCAACTTATCGACGGCAAAGCCGGTGCTCTGCATGAGCGCCAGAACGTCGCCCGTGGTCTTGATCCGGGCGATTGCATCCACGTCGCCATCGGTGCCGATCATGGCCGAGGTGACGCGCTCCATGCCCCAGCCAACAAAGCCGCTCATGAGGCTATCGCCACGACTTCCCAGCGTGTCGATGGACAAATCCTCCATGCTGGTCGGCACCAGTGCGGCCTTGAAATCGGCGGCCCGTGGTGTCGTCGGTTTGGCGTAGCTGGCACCCGATAGCGACTTGCTGATGATGGTGTTGTAAATCGTGGTGTAGCTGGACTGTGCAAGCTGCGCGTGCGGCCCCTGCGGCAGTGTGTTGAGGTTCGGCGCGGTGGCCTGCGCGACGTTCTCCGCGTAGATGCGGCCCATTTCCTGCCGGATGCCCGACAGGCGCTGATAGAACCCCCCAGCCATCGCCCAGCCGTCCGCCGTGATGTCATTCACGTACTGCTGCATGATCGTTTTCAGGGTGCTATCCGCCGCGATCTGTGCGGTCAGGCTGGCCGTCAGGGTGCTTTGTGCCTGATTCACAATCTGGTTGAAACGGTCGCTCTGGACGTTCTCCCAGCCCGGATCATTGATCGTGGCGGGCCATTGAGCCACCCACGCTTCAATGTCGGTCATGACCTTGTTGATTGCCGTGGCCTTGGCGTTGAGCGCCGCAACGCGAATGGCCGACATGGCGGCGGCGTTGTCCTGAATCTTGGCCGGGTCAAAGACGGTGGCTTTTGCTGCCGTGGTTTCGGCGGCAATGGCGACGGGTGCGCTGTAGTTGTAAACCTTCACGCTGCCGCACAACGGCACGGCCCCGCCCAAGTTGGTTGTGGCGTTGCGATCCCGCGCCAGATAGATCAGCGCCTTTTTGCCGTCGCCTTCTGCAATGGTCTGGTCTGGTGCGCTGGCCGCGCTGATGTTCGGCGTGCCGCCGCCGAAATCCGCGAACGAGGCATTCACGGCCCGCTTGCACCACGCCACGGCCAGATATTCCTGCGCGAACTGCCGCACGTCATAGAGTGGATAGTTCGGGTTCGGCTTTGCTCCACTGCCAAGGCCCATTTGGGCGCTGACGCTGGTTGCTGCGCCGCTGATGATGCCGGTCTGAATTCCGATGTTGAACAGGCTGTTTGCAAAGCCCACGCCCCACAGGCCGAACATCAAAACAATCAACTGGATGAAGCTAAAGCCGCTTGTGCTGGGCAGCAGTACCGACCCCCCGGCCACGATCCGAACCGGCGTCCAGAGGGATGACCAGTTGCGGCCCATCGCTTCGCCTTCGCTGGCCGTCTGCGTCACGCCCATGACGGCGACGTAAGACACGATCAGCGAGGCGACGACCAGCAGGCCGCTATTGAATACCGAGAAGATCGAGGCCAGCACGGAAACCGAGGCATCAACGGTGTCCGGGTCTGCGCCGGTTGTCAGCTTCTCGATGACCGGCCCGAAAATCCATTGCAAGACGCCTACCGAAACGTCTGTGCATGGCCCTGATGGATCGCATGGCGAAAACGGCATTGAAGGATCGGCGGCGGCCACGGCATTTGCTCCCTGAATGGTCAATATGCCGTCATTTTAGGGCGCAAAAAGAATAGCCGCAATTGTACGAATCCGGCCAGTTATGGACTATAGGAACACCGCGAAACCCTTATAAATCGCGGCTTTTGGCGTGTTTTGTATGGACTCCAGTCCATGAAAAATATTTTTTGCCCGTTGTTCTGGATGTGGCGGCGGCCATTGCAGCCGCCGCTATCCAGAGGGCACCGCAGGGGGTTAGCTGCGCTGCTGCTGGCGTACCGTCACGCCGTCATCATCGACCGTCACCACGCCCACCGGCACGCTGACTTTTGGCGCACCGTTGCGGAACATCGTTACCCGCAGTTGGTACTCGACGCCGGGGAACAGATAGACGCAGTTCTGGCCGCATTCCTGCCCGCCGACTTTGTGCTGGCCGATGGTGCGCAGGCCCAAGGCGGCAACGACCTTGGGCTGCCCGTGCAGATCGTCCAACGCGACACGCTCAACGCTACTTTTTGCCCCCGGCTTGTTCAGCGGGCGCAACTCGAAAGCCGCGTCTGTGTAGCGGGTGGAATCCTCGCCGCGCCACGCCTCGACCACCTGTTCAGCCTGCCGCCACTTCACCGTCACGTCACCCTGCCGGGCCGTGATGGTGTCGGAGCCGCGCAAGGCGGGGGCGACAGCCCGGAACGGCTGGGCCGCGCTTTCGCGCAGGCTGGCCGAGTCGGTCGGAACTCCCGCGCAACCAGTCAGCAGGGCGGCGGCGGTAACGGTAGCAATCACAATGGTTTTCATAAAAAGAGCCTCACTTTAGGGTTAAGAAAAGTGCTGTGCTCTTACCTTTCATGTTGGGCTTTGATGGGTCTAACGCCCGCGCCCTTAAATACTTAACTACTCAAACACTCAAATCATCATTTGATTTGATCGTAAATGCGCTTGGCGTCCGGGCTGCTGAACTTCGGCCCGTTCCACGCCTCGTCATTGACCCAGCCGATCACCAGCCCGGCGAGGATGCCGAACACGATTCCGGCCCTCACAAAGCGGATGAACTCCCAGATGGACGCACGCCAGCCAAGGGGCACGATGTTGAGCCATTCCGGCACATGGTTTGATGCTGTTTTCTTCCAGACCATGACGGCCTCCAATCAATTGACGTAAAGCGGTTTAACGGCCAGCACTTCATCGACCGCGTGATCTCCGATATTGCCGATGAACAGGCAGTAATCCGCACTCAGGCTGCGCATGTCGTTGCTGCCGAACAAGTCTTGCCGTTGCATGCTGCTGTTCTCGCTCTCGGACTCGCTCGAACTCAACGACAGGTTCTTGCCGCCAAAGGCATTGACCCCGCTGATCGTCTCGCTTTCGCTCGCGCTGTACCCGGTTGAGGTCATCAACACATCGACTTGCCCGAGCACGTCACGGATATGGCGCAGGGTGGCTTCATCTTCGGTGCGGAAGATGATCCGTTGCCGGAAGTTTTGCAGGATGGCTTCGGCCACGCTGCGATTGTTCCCGAGCGCATGAACCAGCGAGGCCACGCCTTGCATCGAAACAATCCCGATGGTGCGCGTGCTACGCGACTTGTCCCAAAAGTCGGTGTCGCTGATTGGATCGACAATCGCTTGATACTCGTCGCACACGAACGCCACGGGCCGATCCTGATTCCAGTCCTGCCGGGTGCGACGTTCGCGCATCATGTTCATGAAGCGAAGTTTGACCAGCAGGTAAGCGAACCGGGCACCTTCGCGGCCATATTTGGTCATCGGCAGATTGACCAGAAACACCGCGCCATCATTGACCAATTCGGTCATGTCCGCTTCGCCCTGTTCCGACTCGATAGAGAACGCATCGACCATATCAGGGTGCGCGAATGGCGAAAGAACCGCGTTCATCGTGCCGAGGATGTTTTTCCGCAGCTTCTCGTCGTGTTCGTTCCAAACATTGACGAAGAACCGCTGCGACTGGATGAACAAGCGTTGATCCCGGTCGTTCATTTCAGACAGTTTTTCCGCGCCTTCGGCAACCAGCGCATCACGCGCCGCATTGTCAAAAACAATGTCGTACAAGCCCGCGATGCTGTACTGATGCGGACGCAGCAGGTTCAGCACGTTGAGGCAGTGGCGGGCCATCTCGACAGAACTATCAACCCAGAACGCGCCGTCCCCGCTTCCTTGGCCTTGAACGAGAAAGCAGCTTTTCAGGTAGGAAGCCGCCAATTCTGGCGTGCAACCACGGAAAAGATTTAGCGTCATTCCGCCATCACCGACCACCTTAAACGAGCGCCCGGCCATGTTGGTTAGTGCGCCAACTTCCTTTATGAAATCGGTCTTGATGTCAAAGATCAACGCCCCAGCGTTTTGCATGAACAACTGACGCAAAAGCGGGTTGATGGAGCGCGATGTTTTGCCGCCGCCCGTGCCGCCAAAGATGATGATGTTTTTCGATGCGTCCTCTCGGGCAAGTTCCACATGCTGACCTTGAGGAACGCCGCCAACGTGGCCGCGACCGTGCATCATGCCGACGCTATCCCCGAGGTGCAGGCCGATGAACTGCTGCCGCATTTCCGCCCGGCGCTGCACTGCTTCTGCTTCGCGTTCTGCCGCTTCGGCTGCCCGTTGCTCTGGCGTTTTGCTGGCTTCAATAATGGCTTCTTTCTCTCGCTCAAGCTGTACGTCTGCGGTCTGCTTGCCCATCCAGATCAATAGATAAAGAAAGCCGCCCACAATGCCGAGGGGAAGCGCCCACCAGATCGAATAGCCCCACACGAAACCCGGCACGAAAAAGCGCAAGGCAAGCGTGATGCCGATCCATGTTCCGATGGTGAAGTACCCGATGCGCAGCTTGGCCCAATGGTTGAGCCATTCCGAGCCGCCCTTAGTGTTTATGTCTATACGAGCCATCGTTAGCCCCCATTATGTGACCCGTCAGGCTGTGCATTGCTGGCCGCCTGCGGTGCGGTTTGATCGCCTGTCTGTGCCGGTTTGGTTGTCCTGCTGCTGCGCGGGCTGGAACCCTTCAAGGCGCTTTTCACGCTGGATAGGCTGATTTGTGCGCCTTCACGTTTGAATAGCTCGACAATCTCTTCCAGTGTGTAGCCCTTGGCTTGTGCTGCGCGAATCTTTGTCCGTAGCTCTGTCACAAGCTCTTTGGTTGTCAGTGGTCTTTCGCTCTTTGGCTTCTCGGGGAGGTTGTCTAACGTGGCTTCGATCTTCTGCCGCGTCTCTTGGTCGAATGTCTTTTGCTTGCCTGCCATCTTTGGCCCTCGCTAGATTGTGGTAACAGTGTGGTGATGTTTGCCTTTGAAACTGGCGCAATCATTGGCCTTGCAATCATCGTGCATTATGCGGATGTGGTCAAGTACCTGCGTTTGTGATATACACGGGCTTATCGTGCTGTGCCGGTTTTGGTGGGTTTTCAATGGGTGTGAGTGATGCAGACAAGTTTGGACGGGGCACGGTTTCATAGTTGGGGACAGGGTAGGGAATGTCCCACCGCCGCTAAAGCGGCAGTGTGCCACCGGCCCGCGCCACTCGTTGCACTCGTTCTGCTGGGCCTTTCCTCCCCTGCTCAGGGCTTCGCCCCGAGACCCCGCGCCGTGCCAGCGGCCAACATTGCGGCGTGTCCCACCGCCATCATTAGGGGTTTGCATGTCATCAAGTGAAAACCGGAAGCGCGTTGTCAATTTGAAAGTGCGCTGTTTGCCAGAGGAAGCGGACACCATCCGCGACAAGGCGCTTGATTCCGGCGTGAGCGTTTCGGAGTTCCTGCGCTGCGCCGCTCTTGGGCGCAAGACGCGCAGCACGATTGATAGCCAGATCATCAACGAACTGCGGCGGCTGGGCGGCTTGCAAAAGCACTTGTTCACCGAGGCGGGCGGGCATGAGGGCGGCGGGCACTTGTCCAAGGAGTACGCCGATATTCTGGTGGCGATCAAAGAAGCCATCATGAGGATTGAAGGTTAAAGATGCTTGCCAAGGTTCCGCCGAAACGTGCAGACGGAAAAACCAGCTTTAAGAGTCTGGCGAAGTACGCCTGCGAGCGTGACCACATCGACCCGGAAACGGGCGCAGTGGAGCGCCGCGAGTGTTCGACGGAAACCAACTGTCTGGACAAGGAAACCGCGTGGCGTGAAATGAAAGCCGTGTCAGACATGAACGGGCGAGTGAAAGACCCGGTTTATCACTTTACCGTGTCGTGGCCTGCACATGAGAAGCCAACCGACGCGCAGGTATTCGAGGCCGGGCGCGAGGGCATGAAGGCGCTAGGGATGGAGGGGCACCAGTACCTTGCAGCCGTGCATCGGGATACGGACAACGTGCATGGTCACTTCATGGTCAATCGGGTGAATCCCGAGACATACAAGGCCGTCTATCCAGACCGGGACTATTTCAAGCTGGACAAGACCATGCGCGAAATGGAACTGCGGCAGGGATGGAGCCACGACAAAGGCCCGTATGCCGTCCATGAGCGCAACGGGCAGAAGGTTGTCGATTGGGCCAAGGATGAGCCGTCCCACCGCCAGCCAGACCGGGAGAAGCTGCCCGGCAAGGCGCGGCAGATGGAAGTGATGACGGGTAATGAATCCCTGACCACCTACGCACAAGGCCAGCCAAAGAAGGACGCACTAGAGGCGCTGAACAAGGGCGGCGGCTGGCATGAACTGCACGAGGCACTAGGGCGGCATGGTTTGGAGATACGGCAGAAGGGGCAAGGGTTCGCCATCCACAGCAAGACCGACCCTGAACAGACGCCCATCAAGGCATCGACAATGGCGCAGGAATTGGGCGGCGGAAAGCTGACCAAGCGCATCGGGCCATATCAGGAACCACGGCCAGAGATTCAGCAAGAAAAGGCCAAACGCGAATACAGCGACCAGCGCCCGAAAGCAGACCCGAAACGCGACCCGAACGCCCGCGAGGAAAAGCGCGACGAACGGGCAGCGGAGCGCCGCGAACTGCGCGAGCGTTACAAGGCATTCGCGGAGGAATGGAAGACGGCGAAAGCGCCCGCACGGGCGGCCATGTATGAGGATCAGAAACAGCGGCGGCAGGCACTCACAGAGAAGCACAAATCCCAGCGTGAGACGATCCGCACCAGTGGCCTATCGACCGAGCAGAAAAAGGCGCTTTACAGCGTGGCCGCATTCGATACAGCGGCCAAGCGTGCCGAACTGAACGAGACAATCACGGGCGAGCGCGAAGCCTTCCGGCAGGAGCGCCCGCAGTCGTTCCGGGAATGGACAGCCGACCGGGCACAGGAAGGCGACCGCGCCGCAATGCGGCAGGTGCGCGGCTGGGCCTATCAGGACAAGCGCACGGCCAAAGATATGCACCGGGCGGACGCGCAAGCGGAGCGCGGCCCGCACCTTGGCACCACGGACACCGAGCAGCACGAACCGGCGCAGCCGCGCCGCGTCACCGACCGGGTTAGCTGGGCAGTGGATCGCAAGACGGGTGCTGTTGATTACCGGGTGGATGACCGCCACGCCTTCCGCGATAGCGGGCGGCGGCTGGACTACACCGAGCAGGGCCGGAAGGACAAAGACAGCATCGAGGCCGGGCTATTGCTGGCCCGTGAGAAGTTCGCCGGTAAGGCGCTGCGCGTGAATGGCCCGGATGACTTCCGCGAGCGGGTTTTGCAGACAGCCATCGAGCGCAAGCTAGACGTGCGGTTCTCCGACAAGGAACTGGAGCAGCGCCGCGAAGCCGGGCTGCGGCAGCAGTCCGAGCGCGAGCGCCCGGACTGGTCAAAGATGCGCGGCGTGGCATCCACCGGACAGCAGGCCGAGCAGAGGCCCCAGCAGCCGACACAGGCGCAGCGCATGACCGACGACGAAGCCCGCGCCATCCTCAATCGGAAGCCACCGGCAGAACCGAATCAGGAGCTTGTCGAAATCAACGCCATCAACGCGCACGCGGACGGCTACCGGCAGCAGCTAGACAAGCAGTTCCGCGAGAAGCACGGCGAGCGCCCCGACCCCGAGCGGGCCGGGGGCTGGATTGCCCGCTTTGCGGCCAAGAGCAAGGCCGAGGCATGGGACAAGGAACACGCGCAGATCGACCGCCAGGTCGAGCAGCGCAAAGAGCACCTGCGGAGCGACGCGCCCGAAGCGCGGCAGTTCCGGGCGCAGGCATGGGCGCAGGCACAGCAGCAGTACGGCGCCCAGCACACAGCATGGGAACAGGCCCGCAAACAGGCCACGGCCCACTTTGAACCTAACCGCGAAGGAGAGCCAAACATGGCGAACAACGAGCACGAGCGCAAACAGCAGCAACAGACCCAACAACAGGCCCAGCAGAAGCAGGCGCAGGAAAAGCAAATGGCCGAACGTGCCGCCCGCGAGGCGCAGGCGCGGCAGTTGGCCGAGAAGCAGAAGCAGCAGAAAGAGAAGCAGGAGAAAGAGCGCGAGCAGGCCCGGATGATGAATCAGCAAATGGACATTGACCGATGAACCGCGACGACGAGCAGCGCCGGGCGACCGAGCGCGAGAGCCAGACCAACGCGGCGCATGAGCGCATGAGTCAAACCGAGCAGGCCCGGCGAGAGCAGGAGCAGCAGGAACGGCTGGCCCGTGAAGCTCAGGCGCGGCAGTTGGCCGAACGCCAGCGGCAGCAGCAGCGGGCAGCACGCCAGCCGCCGCCGCTGGATCGACGCACACCCACCCATGCACTTGATAGGGGGCGATGATGCAATGGCGCTATGACGAGAACCGGGCGGACTTCCGCCCGGCCCTGCCGGGCGAGATCGAGGCCGACCCGGACGCCCTCTACATCGTCCAGCGCGGCGACGTGCTGATGGTGCGCGAGGACGGCCACGAGCGGCCCATGCCCGAGCGGCTGGACGTAGCCGGGCAGATGTTCGACCGGGAGCAGTTCGAGGGTTCCGGCCATCCCCTGCCCTTGCGGGCAGAGATGGAGCGGGACGGGCAGTGGGCGCGGGCGCAGTTGCAGGCCCGCGACCGGGCCGAAATCGCCCTGCCGCTGGAATTGCCCATTTGGGTGACGAAAACGCCGCTGACCGAGGGCAAGGCGTGATCCTGTCGCCCGTCTGCGGGCATTTGTTTGTGTTTCATCGTAGCCCTGCCGACTGTTCAGAAAACGGTGGATTGATGGACAGTCGGCGTTTTTCCCTGTCCCGGGTTATCCAGATGCGGTAAAGTGTTCATTTATTCGTTCAGCTTTCAATGTGGCGGAACTGTCCATGAATCAACGCATCGGCTATGCCCGCGTTTCAACCGACGATCAGAACCTTGACCTGCAACGGGACGCACTCCGGCAGGCCGGGTGCTCGACCATCTACGAGGAAGCGGCCAGCGGCAAGAGCGCGGCACGCCCGGAGCTTGAGCAGTGCCGGAAGGCGCTCCGGGCTGGGGATACCCTCGTGGTGTGGCGGCTGGATCGACTCGGGCGCAGCCTGCCCGATCTGGTGCAGATCGTGGCCGACCTTGAGCAGCGCGGCGTGCAGTTCGAGAGCCTGACCGAAAAGATCGAGACAGGGAGCGCGGCGGGCAAGCTGCAATTCCATGTTTTCGCGGCGCTGGCCGAGTTTGAGCGCGGCTTGATCCGCGAACGAACCCGGGCGGGGTTGGAAGCGGCCCGCGCCCGTGGCCGATCCGGTGGCCGCAAGCCGAAGCTAGACGCCAAGCAGATACGCCACATCAAGGCGCTGCTGCGCGACCCGAATACCTGCGTGGCCGAACTCGCCCGAGATTACGGCGTGTCACGGACAACGATTTACAAGCATTGCGGCGTGGTGCAGCCGCGCCACGATTGAGAGGACATAACAACATGCCAAAAGCAAAAACCGCCGCGCCGTCTGGCGTTGAGCGAATCCAGCGCCCCGAGCCGCTCACCTTGCGCGGCTCGACGCTTTTTGAGGGGGACGCCCTGACTGTGCTGCGCCGTCTGCCGTCCGGGTCTGTGCGCTGTGTGGTCACTTCGCCGCCCTACTGGGGGCTGCGCGATTACGGCATCGAAGAACAAATCGGGCTTGAGGGCACCATGCCCCAGTTCCTGCACCGACTGGTGGCCATCTTCGCCGAGGTGCGGCGCGTGCTGACGGATGACGGCACCCTCTGGCTGAACATTGGCGACGGCTACACGAGCGGCAATCGCGGTTATCGCGCCCCGGACAAGAAGAACCCGGCCCGGGCGATGGACGTTCGCCCCGACACGCCCGAGGGCTTGAAGCCAAAGGACTTGATCGGCATTCCGTGGCGGCTGGCGTTCGCCTTGCAGGATGATGGCTGGTATCTGCGCAGTGACATTGTGTGGAACAAGCCAAACGCGATGCCCGAGAGCGTCAAGGATCGCCCGGCCCGCTCGCATGAGTTCCTGTTCATGCTTACCAAGTCGGAAAAGTATTACTACGACTGGCAGGCCGTCCGGGAGCCTGCGGACGGTGGCGGGCTGCGCAATCGCCGCTCCGTCTGGCATGTGAACACCAAGCCCTTTGCCGGTGCCCACTTCGCCACCTTCCCGCCCGACCTGATCCGGCCTTGCATCCAAGCATCGACCGAGCCGGGCGATTACGTCCTCGATCCGTTCTTCGGATCGGGAACCGTGGGCCTCGTGTGCCAGGACGAAAACCGGCAATACGTGGGCATCGAACTGAACCCCGAATATGTGGCCTTGGCGGCTGATCGCCTGCAAGGGCAGGACAGCAACGTGATAAGGATCGCCGCCGCATGACGACCCCCAACAAGATCAATTTTCCGCCGCCAAAGCTGCAAATCGACTTCGCGTTCGCCCTCAAGCGGTTCCGGGCTGTCTATCTGCAAAGCGCCCTGCTGGAAACCGTGCGGGACATGGACATTGCCGAGCTGGACAAGCAGCTTGCCGAGTACGTCCCCCCGGCAGACTTGGCGACCCTTGCGCAGTACGGCTTGCGGGCTGAACTGCTGTTCGCCGTGCCTGCCGTGCTGGAGGCGAACCCCTACCTGCTGGGCTATTACCGGCTGCTGATGGGCTACAGCCAGAAGGAGTTTTACGGGCGCGACAAGGGCTTCGGTGTCGGTTACTTCAAGTCGATGGAGGAAAAGGGCAAGACCAGCAAGGCGGCAGCCGCTGACCTGCCCGACCTATGCGTGGCGTTCTGCGCCACAGCATCGGCGCTGCTGGCCGGTGTCGGCCCGCTGCGCGTCAGCCGGGAATTGCTGGATGACTTGACCCTGCTGACCGTAGGCCCGCAGCTACGCGGCGGGGCCAACAACCAGCGCGGCACCGATGGCATCGTGCAGGTGTTCGAGATCATCCGGGAGATCGTCGCCCATGCCGCCGCCGAGGTGCGCGAAAGCGCCATCGAGGTGAACAGCGCCACGGGCCGCCCGTTCCTGATCGAGTTCGCGCCAGACCCTGACATCATCATCCGCGAGGAAATGGAGCACCAGCATTACCGCAACGTGGTTGCTATCGAGGTCAAGAGCGGCACGGATGTATCCAACATCCACAACCGCATCGGCGAGGCCGAGAAGAGCCACCAGAAGGCGCGGCAGCGCGGCTTTACCGAGTGCTGGACAGTGGTCAATGTCGGACGGCTGGACATGGCGAAGGCCCGCAGCGAGTCGCCATCCACCGACCGCTTTTATTCGCTGGCCGCCCTGTCGCTCAGGGCTGGCGACGAATACGACGACTTCCGCCGCCGTGTGCTGTCGCTGACGGCCATTCCTGCCGCACCGACGAACCCGTAAGCCCTCCCCTGCCCTGCCACCGAACCCCGCCGCGTGCGGGGTTTTTCATGGCTTCAAATCCTCAAAAGGTGCATTTACTCAAATCCTCAACATGCTATACTGCGCTTGAGTAATTCCTTTTTTCCTCAAACGCTCAATAGCTCAAGGAGTGCATATGCAAGTCATTGCCGTACTGAACCAGAAGGGCGGGGCGGGTAAAACCACCATCGCCACCCACCTTGCCCGCGCCCTGCAACTCGACGGCGCAGACGTGCTGCTGGTTGATTCCGACCCGCAGGGCAGCGCCCGCGATTGGGCCGCCGTCCGCGAGGATCAACCCGTGCCCGTGGTTGGCATCGACCGGCCCACCATCGAGCGCGATCTAAAGAGCGTGGCCCGGAAAGACTTTGTTGTGATCGACGGAGCGCCGCAGGCTCACGATCTGGCCGTGTCGGCAATGAAGGCCGCCGATTGCGTGCTGATCCCGGTGCAGCCGTCGCCCTACGACATTTGGGCAACCTCTGACCTCGTGGATTTGGTCAAGCAGCGCATCGAGCTTACCGACGGCAAGCTGAAAGCGGCTTTCGTGGTCAGCCGGGCGATCAAGGGCACCAAGATTGGTGCGGAAGTCTCCGAGGCGCTGGCCGGGTACGGCCTGCCGATCCTGCAAACGCGCATCACGCAGCGCGTCATCTACCCGAGCAGCGCGGCCAGCGGCACCACGGCCATTGACCAAGAGCCGACGAGCGAGGCCGCCGAGGAAATCCGGGCGCTGGCTGAGGAAGTGCGCCGTTTCCTCAATTGCACCATTTGAGTAATTAAGGAGTAGGTGAAAATGAGTAGCGGGAAACTTGGCATGAAAGCAGGCCGCCCGAGCGCCGCGAAGGCTGGCCCTACCTTGTCCGACCTTGCCGACAAGGCCGCCACCGTCCGGGTGAATTTCGACCTCGACCGGGCCGAGCATACGAAGCTGAAGATTTACGCCGCCAAGACCGGGCGCAGCATCACGGACATTCTGCGCGAACTGGTGCGCTCACTTGATGAAAAGAGTGATTGAGTAATTGAGTGCGGCGACGCGGGGCAAGGTTTAGCGCCTGCAAGCATGGACTCTAGTCCATACTTTATTGAAGGGTGCGAGATTGAATAATGTTGATGAAAAACCGGGCGTGAGGTATAAAGCGATGGTTGAGTCTATCGAGCCATTGAAGTTGCAAGTGCTACCCCCTGCCGTGTTCAAGGAGTTTGCTGCGGCGACTCCCCACGAAATCCACGGGGCAGCAGTGCGAAACACGGAGCAGGGCATTGTCATCGTTCTGCACATCGGGAACGAGCGGCGCATCCTCGGGCAGTACCGGGGGGGAATCCGCTTCTTTCGTTCGTTCGATGGTGCAGCGGCAGTGCTCAGGCAGCATGGGGTGCTGCAATGGACGGCGGATGCAACAGGATGGATTCCGCGCACCTTGGAGGCCAAGGAGCGGAGTTCAACAGGATGAAAAAGCAAAGCCCCGCGTGGCAGCGGGGCTTGGCAAGAGGGCAGGGCGCTAGACAGGTGGCACTGTTTAGAACCCCAAGGCGTGACCGATGCAGACCGCGACCAGACACACCGAACTATGGTCTGCATTGTAGCGCCGTACCCCTTGCCGCACAAGCGGAAAGAGGCTC
>NZ_JBZXDX010000004.1:0-10693 GCF_058747975.1 Rhodobacter maritimus
GTGAACGGGGTCGCCGCAACGCGGGACGCGAAACCCAGAAACGACACCAAGAAAACAAACAGCGACAAAGCCAGTGTGACCGGCCGACCCGACAATTTACGCAACACCCTGCCCCCGGAACTCAAATTCGTTACTGGTCGGTTAATATAAAGAGACAGGGGTGACAACCTTCTCTTCCCGGTAAGGCATTGAACTGCATGGATCGAAGGCCGACATGTGGTTAATCTGCACCGGGGGTGGAACCGATAAACCACTGCACAGACACAAGAAGGACGTTACGGCAGGCAACCTAACATGCGACAATATGTAGCAGGCTCGGGCGATCAAAATACCATGATGCCCGGCTATGCCGTTGAAACCCCGATGCCTGAAGCCCCCTGATCCGGCACCCGCCATGGTGCGGTTTGCCCGCCGTCAGGGGCCGGGACTTTCCCCGCACCCGCCGCACGAACGGGCGCGGGCCAGGGCCCGAACCTGCGAGGGGCCTGCGGCGCCCCTCCCGTTGGCGGGTATGCCGGTATCGTCGCGTTGAATGGCATCTGCATTGCACCCGGCAGACCGTTTGCCCCGAAGCCAGGAACGGGTGCCGGATTGTGCAAGGAAGTCGCACCCTTGGCGTGCAGAGCGTGCTTGCGCAGCTTTCATGAATCAAATAACTGATTGCAAAATAGGCAATATGGCAAATCTGCTGCCTGAAATTTGATCATCCGGTGAAAATCCTCCCCCCAGACGCAGGAAGTTATATGAACAATATCGACGAAAAGCTGCAACCGATCCTTGCCGAAGTGATGCGGCGCAACGCCGGAGAGCCGGAATTCCATCAGGCCGTTCACGAGGTGATGGAAAGCCTCGGGCGTGTTGTCGCCAAGCATCCCGATTACCTTGAACAGGCGCTGATCGAACGCATCTGCGAACCCGAGCGCCAGATCATCTTCCGCATCCCGTGGACCGATGACCAGGGCAAGGTCCAGATCAACCGTGGCTTTCGCGTCCAGTTCAACTCGGCCCTTGGCCCCTACAAGGGCGGGATGCGGTTCCACCCCTCGGTCAATGTCGGGATCATCAAGTTCCTGGGCTTCGAGCAGATCTTCAAGAACGCCCTGACCGGCCTGCCGATCGGCGGCGGCAAGGGCGGATCGGATTTCGACCCCAAGGGCAGGTCCGATGCCGAGATCATGCGCTTCTGCCAATCGCTGATGACCGAGCTTTACCGCCACCTGGGCGAACAGACCGACGTGCCGGCGGGCGATATCGGCGTGGGCGGACGCGAGATCGGCTATCTCTTCGGGCAATACAAGCGCCTGACGAACCGCTACGAGGCCGGCGTGCTGACCGGCAAGGCGATGCCCTATGGCGGATCGCGGGCGCGCACCGAGGCCACCGGCTACGGCAACACCTATTTCACGAAAGCCATGCTGGAAACGCGCGATACCGGCTTCGACGGCAAGCGCGTGGTGGTTTCGGGCGCGGGCAACGTGGCGATCTACACGATCGAGAAGGTGCAGTCCTTCGGCGGCAACGTCATCGCCTGTTCGGATTCCAGCGGCTATGTCATCGACGAGGCCGGGATCGACCTGGCCTTGCTGAAAGAGGTGAAGGATACGCGCCGCGAACGCATCTCGGAATATGCCCGGCGCCGGGGCGAGGGGGTGCATTTCGTGCCGGCGGGCAAGGGCTCGATCTGGGATGTGCCCTGCGACGTGGCGATGCCCTCGGCCACCCAGAACGAGCTGTCGGGCAAGGATGCGAAGGCGCTGGTCAGGAACGGCGTGCAGGCCGTGGGCGAAGGCGCGAACATGCCCTGCACCCCCGAGGCGATCCGCATCCTGCGCGAGGCCGGCATCCTCTTCGGGCCCGGCAAGGCGGCGAACGCGGGGGGCGTGGCCACCTCGGCGCTGGAGATGCAGCAGAACGCCAGCCGCGACCGCTGGAGCTTTGAGCAGACCGAGCAGCGCCTGGCAAAGATCATGCAAAGCATCCACGATCGCTGCGCCGAAACCGCCGACGAATACGGCGCCCCCGGCGATTACGTCCTGGGCGCCAATATCGCCGGTTTCGTGCGCGTTGCCGAAGCGATGCGGATGCTGGGCGTGATCTGAACGCGGATCCCGGGCAAGGGGCCGCTTCAGGCCCCTGCCACCCGCGCCGGGACAAGGACGCGCGGCGGGTCTTTTTTGTCCGCCGCAGCACCGGACTTGCCGCCATTCGGGATCTGCATCCCGGCCCATACCTGCCCCCGGCAGCACATGGGCCGGCCACTGCGGAAAGGCGCCCACCGGAAGCCGAGAGCCGGTTTTGAGCCCATGTCCGACCTTCGTTCTTCACTCCTGCTCCGGCTGAAAGACCTCTTCGATTGTCAGGCTGAAGAGCCGTGCGATGCTGAATGCGAGCGGAAGGCTGGGGTCATAGCGCCCCCGTTCGAGGGCATTCACTGTCTGTCGCGAAACTTTCAGACGGGTAGCGAGGTCGGCTTGCGACCAGCCCCTCTGTTGGCGGAATTCCTGAATACGGTTGTTCATTTAAAGCGCAACCGTCCAATCATGACGCCGACGAACCATATCGCAGCCATCAAAGGCCACACTGAACACATTGAGATTTTCGAAAACCCTGCTCCTTCAAGGAAGCCATAGCCGAACGTAATCAAAGCAGTTCCTGCAAATGACAGCGCAAGAGCCTCGAACTGGAGCTTGCGTTGCATTTCGTCCAGATTCCGGATGCTGCGTATAATCACTCCACAAATGAACGCGGCGGGCAACATCGGAGTAAGTGCAATCAGTATGTTGGTCGGTTGGCTCTCGACACAGCCCGCGAGAACTCTCTGAGAAATGATCAGCGTTGCAGCGTAGGTGGCCAAGCCGACCAAGAAAAGGGGTATCCGTAATTCATGATTGTTTTGGGGTCAAATCGCTTTCGCGAAGAATCTCGGGAAGTGTTGACAGGAGCGTTCCGTAGCGCCCCTCATAGCGCGTAGGAACGCGCATATCATGCACTGTCGTCTCGAAGGCATGATCACGGCTCAACATCTTCTGGAAAGCTGGGCGAGCCGCAGCTTTCTTCTCCGGCCCTTCAGACAGCAGCACCTTCGCGCGTAGCGCTTCGAATGAGTATCCACGTCCGACCCGGTTGGTGGTGCGGATCAGATTGTTCAAGCTCTCTGTGTAGGCGTTGGTCGCGCGGCAATCGAAGTAGGCGAGGATTTCTTCTCGCCAGTTGCGCCACGCCCGCTCGAAGCCGCCGAACGCGCCTTTCATCTCTTGCGGCACGGACGACCGCCATTCTTCAAAAGCTGCATCGGCCTCATCGCGGGTCTTAGCGTCATAGATGCGATAGCCCGCTTCCTTGATTTCATAGGCCATGGCCAGCGCCGGATAGTTTTCCAACCAGCCAGACAGCATCATATGCTCCTTGCCATTCAGCCGGTGCTTGCGCTTCAGGATCAGGAAACGGTCGTTCACCAGTCCACGGCGCTCAGCGGGCGTGAGATCGGCCCGTAACGCCTTCCTGACGGTCTCACAGGCGGCATTCAGCATTCGCACCACATGGAACTTGTCAACGACGACTGTGGCGTTCGGGAGAACCGCAGCGGCGGCATCCCGATAGGGTCGCCACATATCAATCGTCACCAGCTCGATGTTGTTGCGGTGATCGAGCCGCGCAAGTCGGGTCGCGACAGTCTGCTTGTTCCTGTTCTCAAGGATGTCAAAGGCCGTCAGCTTTTCGACATTGGTGAGAACACAGCGCGGCTTGATGAGATGGATTTCATCTATGCCCAGCCATCGCGGCGTGGCAAAGCGCATGGCATCATACTTGCGCTGGACATACTCTGCGAAGACAAGACGGATCGTGCCTTCGGTCACGCCGACTTCTTCGGCCACACTGGAATTTGTCCGTCGCACGGCCTGCTCGCCGATCCAGTGGACGAGTTTATCGGTCATGCGGCGCTTTTCGTCCATGTGGGGCAGGTCTTCATAGAAGGTCTTGCCACAGTGTTTACAGCGCCAGCGGCGGGTTTCTACATAGATCGAAGATCGTTTACCAAGGCGCGGCAAATCCTTGATAACCTGCTCGCGCCGTCCGAAGCCGATAACGCCATATTTCCCACAATGCTGGCAGTGTGTCGTTTCACCGGAGAGCTTGGCATAGATGTGGAAGTCGTGATCTTCCTCAACCACGCGGATCAGATCGAAGTCATCGAGTTGCAGAAGGTCCATGCACGATCATGGCGGCTAGGGCCCGCCAATCCCCCAAAGTAAGGCGCTTGATCCGACAATCCCTGTCGAAAATTCAACGCCCGCCCCGCGCTTTTTCTTCACTCGGACAACATCTCTTTTATGCAATTTTCGAACCACTCAAAGCGCTCGGCATCCGGTGCTGTGCGAGGGCCGGGGCCATTTCTTGTTTCGCAGGCTTGAACTATCGCGTTCGCGTAGCGCGTTCTTTCTTCATAAACCTTCCAAGGATATAAAAGTATCGAAAGACCTACAACTATCAGATAAAACACCACGATACGTGCGAACCACCGCTCTCTATTTGGCGTGCCAACCAGGTACTCCAAAGCGTCTAAAGGCGAAGGTATCTGCTTCATTTTTGCAAACCATTAGCAATTATCATACGAACCTCACCCATTCACCGCCACTTTGATCGCGGTCAGTGCGGTGATATTCACCGTCCGATCTGCCTCCTTGTCCATCATCGCTCCTGTGGCGACATTGCGGACCTGACGGGCTGGTCGATCACGGGTTTCGAACTTTGCCAGCCCCGGAAGTGCAACCGCATTCCCAGCAACAAGCTGGGCTGAGATCGACGCGGTAACAGCGTCAAGCGCCTCTCCGGCTTGCGCTTTGCTGATGCCGCTCCGTTCCGCAATATCAGCGATCAAATCGGCTTTAGTGATGGGTTTTGTCATGAGTGTTGTTCTCCTCGTAATTTCACATTGACGGCCCGGAACTAGGCGCGGGTTTAGGCTTCGGTGTTGGTGCGTTCTTCGGTTGGCAGTCGATCAGGAAGTGCATCATCTCTGTTGCATCCTTATTCGTGTAGAACCGCACCATATTCTCGTTGAATTCTTGCGCTCTCTTCGCAGGCACCGAAATGGCGTCAAAGCCATGCGACATGAGAACGCCGTTCATCATGAAGCGCGACGTGCGCTTGTTTCCGTCGAAATAGAATTGCTGCAACGCCCCGAACAGGAAGAAGGCCATTCCGCGTTCGCGCGGATCGGCGACTTCGGCTTCAAGGGCTTGCACAGCATCGGCAAACAGCTTCTTGAGGTTTTTCGCGCCGGGTTCCGTAGGATGGGAAGGCACAAATTCGCCTTCATAGCCAAGACCGACGTGTGGTGTTATGTCTGTGAACTCACCCTCACCACGGAAATACCCCCATTCCAAGGGTTCCTCACGAGCGACGAGAGCATGGAGGCGATCAAAGGTTGCCTTGTCGAGCCGGAACGATCCCGCTTTGACCAGCGCGAACAGCTCCCTTCCGGCGGCGGCAAGGTTAAGAACTTGCTGTTCATCCGTCAGCTTGTGTCCACCAACCGTCACCCCGTCCAGAAGCGTTTTGACTTCGGGAAAGGTGAAAGGATTCCCTTCGAGAGAACTCGCGTCAAATACGAACTGCGCAAGCATCTGTTTGTAGCGAAAGATCGCGCGATCAACGGACGCAGGCACATCGGCAGGGACCGCTGAACGATCCCACCTGAACCCCAATTTTTCGAACAGTTGCATCCGCTCGCCCCTTGCCCAAAACAATCATGTATTGCGAATATTAATACACGCGCATCGGCAGCACTTCAATCATGAATTACGGATACCCGAAAATATTAACGGTAAATTCACGATCTCTGACGCAGATTTCGGGGCTACAGGGGCCGACCGGACGGCGCTACAGTATCACCTTCGGCTTCTGATGGATGCGGGCTATATAGAGGGGAAGGATCTCCTTCAAAGCGCCAAAGACAGCAAGCTCGATGTTCACCGAATGATGGTCGAAGAAGGAGCGCCCATCCTAGTGACCCGAATGACATGGGACGGTCACGATTTCCTCGATACGGTTCGCGATTCGAAGGTTTGGGAAAAAACGAAGGATGCGCTACAGGGGGTGGGTGGCGTCGGGATCGACACCATCAAGGATGTCGCGAAAGAGATAGGCAAGGCCGTGATCAATCATCAGGTCAAGAAGCATACCGGGATTGATCTGGGGCTCTAGGCCCCATCTCAACATGCAATTTGAAGCGAGGGCTGGTCGCGGACTTGGCCCTTGCGATCATCCAGTTCAAGGCGAGTGACGATCAGCTCACGCTGATTGTATCGATCTTCGGGATCCGGGACTTCATCCAGAAAAGCGCTGATCTGCACTCTCTTCCCGATGAGGGAAGCGAACGTCGTTTCATAGTCGAAAGAGACGCAGGACAGCGCAGGGCCTCCATCCGGGTTCAGCGACAGTCTGTGTGCAATAATCTGGTCGTTTGAGATGTCCTCAACCGCCGCGATCGTTCCCTTCAAGATAATCGTCATTTTCGGATTCTACCCTCTATTCCATCTCTGCGAGCCGTGGTGCGCTTCGCTGTGGACACCCCACTGGTTGAATTGCTGGCCTTGAGAATGACGTAGACTTGCCGCGCTGGCACGATATGATGCGAAGAGGAACGAAACAGAACGAAATGAAAGCGTGTAAATAGTTGATTAAACGAGGGAAATATTTTCTCCCTCCGCCGAGGGATGGCAGCGATTTCAAGGAATTATTCCAACGTCTTGCCGCTGCGGGTGCAGGGCGGCCAGCGGACAAGGATGGTTTTCCGCAAGGACCGTGGACCCCAGACCTGCTGTCAGAAGCGATTTCGCTGATCGACGCCAACGGAACCGGCGTTGAACTGCGGACTGTTCAGCTTTGGTTCCAAGACAACGATAAGGGGATTAGCGCCGAGAATATTCGCTGGTTGGCAAGGATTTTCGGGTGCGACGACCCAGAGGCGACGAGTGATTGGCAGGCTGAACTAAGTGCATCGCAATCGCGTTTGGTCGCCAAGCGAAGAGAGAGGCGCAGGGCGGGCGTAGAGGGCGCTCAGGAGCCATCTCCGATGCTTTCGGTGGCAGAGGACGGGAATCCTTTACCTGCTCATCTGGCCGAGGCAGATGCGGCCACGAGCGAGGAGAGAAGGCGCTACAACCTTGGGGGTGTCACAGAGGGTCTTTTCAGCGGGTCTCCGTTGAACCTTGCATCTGGGGTCTTCGGTGGAGCGGTGGCACTTGGGTTCACCTCATATTTTCTCGGAATCCATGACGTGAAGTTCAACTCTCCGGAGGTTGCCATGAAGCAAGTCGGTTTCCTCTGGGCTCCGAACTGGACGTTTCTCTTTTTGGTCTTCATGCCACTGTTTTTCGCTTTCACGGTGGAGCTGCTGCATTTCTGGAAGGAAGAAGGTCGAGCTGAGATTGCAGCTCGAACCGATCAGGGAAGTGGTCGCCGCTCGTGGCGGCTCATCGTTGAAGCATCTTCGTCTACCTTTTGGGTAGTGTTCGTGATCTGCATATTGTTCGCGGGCGTCTTCCAATGGATCAGCGTTCGCCTGCTTCCCCTGTTGAGGGGCGGCGGTGACTATGCAACGGATTGGGGGTCTCTGGCACTGGCTCGCCCGGATGTAATTTCGGTGGCTGTGGAGATAGGCTTCACCGGGTTTGCCTATCTCTATATGTGTCTGTGCTTTTACTTGTTTTTCGCGGGCCTCATGCTGCTTTACACGATCGCGCATGACTTTTCGAGATCACTGTCCGTGTCCGGCGTCTTGCAGGGCGCGAAAGTTGATCCTGCGGTTCAAGGCGTAGGTGTCCGGGTGATGATCGGAATTTTCAGATGTGTGATGCTGAGCATCCTGATCGCTATCTGCATGAAGCTGCAAAGCGCCTATCTGACATCGAGTGGAGCAAACATTGCGAGCTGGCTGCTTTCCGATACGCTGTCGGTGATCGCGGGAAGGGCGGAAATCCGCGCGGTGGGTGATTATAGTGCGCCCAACCATTTCAGCAGCTTGATCATTGTGCTGTCCGCTCTGTTCGTCTTCCTCTACGGCGCGTCTCGTGTGGGTGTCGGCAACGGTTTCCAAGCCTCTCTGGGGATGATGCTGGCCTCTGTGGTGTTGCTGGTGGTCAGCTACCTGTTCATCGGAGCTTTCGCGGGCTTCTCTGTCTTGTTGGGCGTTGGCGTCTCGATCGCAGTTTACGGGCTGATCAAGCCCGCGTTTGGCCGTGGCAGGTTGGATGTGCAAGGAGAAGATCAGATTGTTTCATATACTCCATCGACCCGAAAAGTGGGAACCGGTTTTCGGACAAGTTGATGGATCACAAAGAAAAGCATACTCGAAAGACTCGGATTTCCGAGTGGTTCGAGTATAGTTGGCTCGATCAATGGGATGAGCGACGGGCTCGTCGTGGCGAAGAGGCAAAGACAGTAACAGGGTTCGCGCTCGATGCTGAGCTGGCGTTTGATGGAGCGGTGCCAGAGCTGGGCCTTGATGGCTTTTGCGCTCTCGCGGCTGAGGCGCTGGAGGATCCGAGTTATTTTGATGATGATAGCGGTGACATATCGGGTTGCGGAGCGGTATCCGGGCATATCGAGTTTTCATCGTCGATCGTGACGGATGTCGAAGAAAACAATGTCGTGCGGGTTGAGGTGACGGAAGGGCGTTCACGCGGTCGAGCATTGGTGGTCTTCCATCACTGGAATGCGAAATCCCACCAGAGGTTACTTTCCAAGGTCTTGTCGTTGTGCGGTATCACGGTGTTCGAAATTGAGATGCCATACCATTTCAATCGCAGCCGCCCCGGTTCCGCGTTCGCAGACTATATGCTCAGTCCGAACCTTGGGCGAACGGTTCAATCGATGAGGCAGGCCGTTTTGGACGGGAGAAGGCTCATACGTTGCTTAAAGCGTGAGGGCTATCAAGAAATCTCGGTGCTGGGGATGAGTTTGGGCTCATGGGTGGCTGGTTTGGTCGCTGCGCGTGAACCGGCCGTATCCAAAGCTGCCCTCTTTCTGACTGCCGGGAATCTCGCAGATATGGTCTGGACGGGTCGGGCTACCCGTCATATCCGCGAGAGCCTTGAGCGTGAACTCGACCTTCCTGATCTCCGCCGCGCTTGGGCGCTGATCAACTTGGAAAATCACGTCACTTCGTTGGCGAGGCCAGATCTTGACCTTCAGGTCGTTCTGGCGCGGCGGGATGCCGTGGTGTTGCCAGAGCTGTCGGAGAGGCTTGTGGAGCGTCTACTGGATGCGGGAGCGAGAGTGGACGCGATCAGGCTCAACTGCGGCCATTATTCGCTGGCGTTGCCGCCCTATATCGTGGCGGTTGGTCTGAGGTTGGTTCGGTTTCTGTGGACGGAGAAGAAGACAAAGCCGGGTCGCTAACGAACAGAATCGTTCAGCTTTTCAGTCTTGTCGGTTCACAATTCGGGCTTTTCCGCCTTTAGCTGCGTCCAGCAGAATGCCTTGTAGTTTCGCCGTGAATTTCGAACTGAACGCGCCAAGCGGTGTGCGGTCCTCAAAGACATAAGAGCGCTCGAAGACATCGCTGTTGAACTCGTCCAGCATCACCCAGCAGGGCTTATCAGTATCAAGGCTGGCACGTTTAGCCTCGATCTCAGGCACTTCGACAGCTATTCGCCCGTCCATTGGAGGTTGCGTTGTGATGGGGACAATGAACAGAAATGTAGTGCCGTCCACATTTGCCGTGGTGACGGCCATGCAGACCGGGCGAGGTTTTCGACCTTCTGTTTCTCCCCGAATTTGCTGGCGCTTCCAAAGAAATGGATAGGTGAAGACATCACCGGCAGAGGGCTTACGCATCCGGTTTGTCACCGCCTTCAAGGTTGCGTTCCAAAGCGGCGATCATCATGGATTTCATCGCTTCAGGCATGTCGTCCAGCGTGTGCGCCTGTTGATCTGATGCGCCAGTCAGCTCCTCGTAGCGCTCAAGGCTCATTAGCACGAAGCGTGGCTTGCGGTGCTTGGTGATAGCCACTGGCGCTCGGCTGGCGGCGGCGAGAATGTCCCCTGTCTTGCGGGCAAGATCGGCGGCAGGAAAGTTCTGGATGTCAGACACGTTACGGCTCCTGTTTCCCGCAATATACGCATATTTCGTATATTATGCAAGTGGCGGCGGGGTGCTACAGATCACCGCGCCTCACGGTTGTTCACCTTTGAGAGCGATGGCCTGTCCGTATGGTGTGTTTGAGTTTTTCTCGAAGAAGGTGATGAGGTTTCCTTTAGGGGTCTCGTCGATGCGGAAGGGGGCGCGGGCGAGGGGGCAGATTTCGTGTCCTGTTTTGGTCTCGAAGACCCTGCCATCTGGGGCGAGGGTGATTTCGTTCTGTCGGTATCCGACCCGACGCCCAGCGCGGGCTTTATGGAAGCGGGAGATGGGGTTCATGCGTCGGCTCCTCTGGGTGGTTAGTGCGATAGTGCTATAACGCTATTTATACCAAACCGTTACGAAAGGGCAAGGGAAACCCAACTGGTATAAATAAAAAAATATGCGTATAGGATGAAAAAACCTGTTGACGACCGGGGCGCGATGATGTTATAAATAAGCATGAGCCGAGGAAAGGGGTTAGAAACATGGTAAAAATAAGAAAAGCGGGAAAAAACGGGTATAAAACCTTGAAAAACGGCCAAAACGGCCAGAAACCAGCCAAAA
>NZ_JBZXDX010000005.1:0-6401 GCF_058747975.1 Rhodobacter maritimus
GGAAGCGGGCAGCCGAACGTGCCGATGCGGTCATCGGTCACCTCGGGATCGACGCGCAGCGTCACGTTGCCGATATTCGAAACCGTATAGCTGTAGGACAGCACGTCCCCCGCCGCCGAGAAGGCGGACGTGGTCGCCGTTTTGTCCAGCGCGTAACGCGCGTCATGATCGGGGCCCTGCACGGTGATCGTGTCGCTTTCGACAACCTCGGAGGCGCCGGGGTTGGCGGGCGTGGCGCGCGCCGTCGCCGTGTTCTCGAAGCTGGCCGAACCGCCGGGCGCGCCGGCAAAGCCCGCCTCCAGATCGGCCTGGGTCACGGTATAGCTGAAAGTGCAGCTGGTATTCGTGGCACCGGGCGCAAGATCGGGCAGGCTACAGGTGACGCCGGGCACCAGGTCGTCGGTCACGCTTGGCGACCGCATGGTGACGTTGCCGGTGTTCTGCACGCTGACGGCAAAGGTCAGAACCTCGCCCACGCTGGAATAGGCCGGCGCGGCGCCGGGATCGGGCACCAGCGTCTTGGTGACCAGCAATGCAGGCACGGCCGCGGCAAGCGGATGCGTGTCGGTTCCGGTGCCGGAAACCGGCGCGCCCTGCGGATCGACCCCGCGCGCCGTCGCGGTGTTGGTCAGGACCTGCGCGTCGATATTGGCCTGGGTGACGGTATGGCTGCCGGTGCAGACCAGCGCCGCACCCGGCGCGAGGATCACGTTCGCCGGGGCAGGGGCACCGCCCATGGTGCAGGCAAGCGTGCCCACCATCGGGTCCTCGACCGAGACCACCGAAATCGTCTGGTTGCCGCTGTTCGTCGTGGTGATCGTATAGGTCAGCACGTCGCCCAGGCTTGCCGGATCGGGGCCGGCGGTCACGTCCTTGACCACGCTCAGCGCGGGCGCCTCGTCCCCCGTGGC
Organism: Rhodobacter maritimus; assembly: GCF_058747975.1. Classification (NCBI taxonomy): domain Bacteria; kingdom Pseudomonadati; phylum Pseudomonadota; class Alphaproteobacteria; order Rhodobacterales; genus Rhodobacter; species Rhodobacter maritimus. Next base: position 912 of record NZ_JBZXDX010000005.1, read on the forward strand.
GGTAAAGCTGTCGGGGGCAGAGCGGACGTCGATCTCGTCGGGCGTGCCCGGCGCGAAGACCGTCTGCGCGATGGCGACATTGGTGACCGAACCCGCATCCACATCGGCCTGCGTGATCGTGTAGGACGCCGAGCAGCTGTAGCTGTCGCCGACCGAGAAGACGCCTTCGGAGGCCGGGCGGCAGACGAAGGTGCCGATCCGGTCGTCGATGATCGAGATGTCCTCGGTCAGGCCGGCGCCGCCGGTATTGCTGACCAGATAGGAATAGGTCACGACCTCTCCGGCCGTCGTATAGGCCGACGGGCCGGTGGGGCCGCTTTTCTCGACGCTCAGCGCCGGGGTGGCGGTGACCGGATAGGTCACGGAATCGGGCGGCGAGGAGATCGGTCCGCCGCCGAAGCTGGCGCTTGCGGTGGCCGTGTTGGTCGTGCGGCCAAGGGCAAGGTCGCCCGTCCCCAGCGTATAGGTGGCCGTGCAGTCCAGCGTGGCGCCGGGCAGAAGCCCGCCGGCCGGGGTCGGATCGCAGGTCACCGAGGTCAGGTTGTCGGCCACCGTGACCGGCCCTTCCAGCGTGACGTTACCGGTATTCTCGACCAGATAGGCATAGCTCAGCACCGTGCCGAGGTCGAACAGGTCGGGCGTGGCCGCGCTCAGCGACTTGCTGACCGCAAGCGAGGCCGCCTGGACCGCGCCGATCGTGGCGGTATCGGGGGCGCTGTCCACCGGCGCGCCGTCAAAGACCGTGCTGGCCACCGCGATATTGGTGATCGTGCCTTCGTCCAGATCGGCCTGCGTCGCGGTCCATGTCTGCGAACAGGTCACGCTTGCACCGGGGGCAAGCCCGGCGGGCGCGCAGCTCAGCGTGCCGGGGATGCGGTCATCGGTGATGGTGACGGGCGCGGTCGTGGTGACGTTGCCGCTGTTGAGAACGACATATTCGAAAACCACCGTATCGCCCACCGCGTCGAAGGACGGCGCAGAGGATGCCGCGACCCGCTTGTTCAGGCTAAGCTCGGGGGTCTGCACGGCGTCGATCGTGACGCTGTCGGACTCGGACAGATCGACGCCGGCAACCGAAGCCGTGGCCGTGGCCGTATTGGTATGGCTGCCTGCATCCAGATCGGCCTGGGTCACGGTATAGCTTGCCGTGCAGACCCGCGTGGCCCCGGGGGCCAGGCTGCCGGACGGGCAACTGAGCGTGGTGGCGCCGGGGTCGCTGACGGCCGGGGCAGGCAATGTCACGTTGCCGGTATTGAGCACCGTGATCGTATAGCTCAGCACGTCGCCGACCGCGTCGAATTCGGTGGCCGTGCTGGTTTTCTCGACGCTCATCGCAGGTGCCGCCGCCGCGCCCGGCAGGCTCAGGGTGTCGCTTCCGCTTGCAGAGGTGCCGCGGGGGCCCGTCGCGCTGACCGAGGCGGTGTTGCTCAGAACCGTGCCCGAGACGGCAAAGGCATCCACATCGGCCTGCGTGACCGTGTAGCTGCCCGAACATTCCAGCGTTGCCGCGGGGGCCAGCGTGGCGGCGCTGCACGACAGCCCCGGCAGGCGCGGATCGCTGAGCGTGACGCTGCTCAGCGTGGCGTTGCCGGTATTCGTGACGACGAAGGAATAGGGAACCGTGGTGCCGGCCGCGCCGAAGGCCGTCAGGCTCGAGGTCTTTTCAACCGTCAGCGCCGTATCCAGCGCCGGGCCCGGCAGGGTGACGCTGTCGGTCAGCGCGCCCAGCACGCCGTGATCGGGCACGCCGGTCGCGCGGGCGATGTTGGTGATCTCGCCCAGGTCGATATCGGCCTGGGTAACGGTATAGGTCGCGCTACAGGTCGCAAAATCGGCAACGCCGCCCGGATCGGTATCCATGATCACGGATTTGTCGCAGGTGACCGTTGCGATCCGGTCATCGCTGACCCCGAGGCTGCGGATCGGGACCGAGCCGATATTGGTGACGATATAGGAATAGCTGATCGTCTCGCCCACGGTCGAGAACGCGGTGGCGGGCGTCGTCTTTTCAAGCGTGTAGCCGGGCGCGACGGTGCGGATGTCGAGGTTGGTCAGCGAAGGCCCGCGCTGGAAATCCCAATAGTTGTCGTTGGGGTCCGCATCATAGACCTGTGTCGTGATCTGGCCGGTGGACAGGATGTTGGACAGCAGCGCGGAATCGGTCGAGGAAAACCAGCCGGTGTTGAAGGTGTTGTCGCCAAAGCCGTTGACGAAGCCGCTGCCGACGGTTCCGGCATCGTTCGTGATCTCGGTGGTGCGCCCGGACCAGTTGCCGACGCTGTAGCCGTTCATGCGCAGCGTGATGTCGTTATAGTCGAAACCGCCGACCTGCGTGTCGCCGTCATGGGCCGAAAAACGCACATGGATCTGGGCGATCGAGCCGCCGAAATAGGTCGAGCAGGCAGAAAAGCCGCAATCCAGCGGGATCGGCGTATTGATGGTGAAGGGGTTGCCCCGGAAGGCCGCCGGCGTTCCGGTGTTCTGATAGCCGATAAAGGCGCCGGAAGGGTCCGAGAACTGGTAATAGACGTTGCCGTTGGCACCGACCAGAACCACCGCCACGCCGCCCGCCTGGGGATATCCGGACGGCAGCGTGATCGAGGTGCCGGGAACGGTCATCGTGAACGGGGTCGCCGCAACGCGGGACGCGAAACCCAGAAACGACACCAAGAAAACAAACAGCGACAAAGCCAGTGTGACCGGCCGACCCGACAATTTACGCAACACCCTGCCCCCGGAACTCAAATTCGTTACTGGTCGGTTAATATAAAGAGACAGGGGTGACAACCTTCTCTTCCCGGTAAGGCATTGAACTGCATGGATCGAAGGCCGACATGTGGTTAATCTGCACCGGGGGTGGAACCGATAAACCACTGCACAGACACAAGAAGGACGTTACGGCAGGCAACCTAACATGCGACAATATGTAGCAGGCTCGGGCGATCAAAATACCATGATGCCCGGCTATGCCGTTGAAACCCCGATGCCTGAAGCCCCCTGATCCGGCACCCGCCATGGTGCGGTTTGCCCGCCGTCAGGGGCCGGGACTTTCCCCGCACCCGCCGCACGAACGGGCGCGGGCCAGGGCCCGAACCTGCGAGGGGCCTGCGGCGCCCCTCCCGTTGGCGGGTATGCCGGTATCGTCGCGTTGAATGGCATCTGCATTGCACCCGGCAGACCGTTTGCCCCGAAGCCAGGAACGGGTGCCGGATTGTGCAAGGAAGTCGCACCCTTGGCGTGCAGAGCGTGCTTGCGCAGCTTTCATGAATCAAATAACTGATTGCAAAATAGGCAATATGGCAAATCTGCTGCCTGAAATTTGATCATCCGGTGAAAATCCTCCCCCCAGACGCAGGAAGTTATATGAACAATATCGACGAAAAGCTGCAACCGATCCTTGCCGAAGTGATGCGGCGCAACGCCGGAGAGCCGGAATTCCATCAGGCCGTTCACGAGGTGATGGAAAGCCTCGGGCGTGTTGTCGCCAAGCATCCCGATTACCTTGAACAGGCGCTGATCGAACGCATCTGCGAACCCGAGCGCCAGATCATCTTCCGCATCCCGTGGACCGATGACCAGGGCAAGGTCCAGATCAACCGTGGCTTTCGCGTCCAGTTCAACTCGGCCCTTGGCCCCTACAAGGGCGGGATGCGGTTCCACCCCTCGGTCAATGTCGGGATCATCAAGTTCCTGGGCTTCGAGCAGATCTTCAAGAACGCCCTGACCGGCCTGCCGATCGGCGGCGGCAAGGGCGGATCGGATTTCGACCCCAAGGGCAGGTCCGATGCCGAGATCATGCGCTTCTGCCAATCGCTGATGACCGAGCTTTACCGCCACCTGGGCGAACAGACCGACGTGCCGGCGGGCGATATCGGCGTGGGCGGACGCGAGATCGGCTATCTCTTCGGGCAATACAAGCGCCTGACGAACCGCTACGAGGCCGGCGTGCTGACCGGCAAGGCGATGCCCTATGGCGGATCGCGGGCGCGCACCGAGGCCACCGGCTACGGCAACACCTATTTCACGAAAGCCATGCTGGAAACGCGCGATACCGGCTTCGACGGCAAGCGCGTGGTGGTTTCGGGCGCGGGCAACGTGGCGATCTACACGATCGAGAAGGTGCAGTCCTTCGGCGGCAACGTCATCGCCTGTTCGGATTCCAGCGGCTATGTCATCGACGAGGCCGGGATCGACCTGGCCTTGCTGAAAGAGGTGAAGGATACGCGCCGCGAACGCATCTCGGAATATGCCCGGCGCCGGGGCGAGGGGGTGCATTTCGTGCCGGCGGGCAAGGGCTCGATCTGGGATGTGCCCTGCGACGTGGCGATGCCCTCGGCCACCCAGAACGAGCTGTCGGGCAAGGATGCGAAGGCGCTGGTCAGGAACGGCGTGCAGGCCGTGGGCGAAGGCGCGAACATGCCCTGCACCCCCGAGGCGATCCGCATCCTGCGCGAGGCCGGCATCCTCTTCGGGCCCGGCAAGGCGGCGAACGCGGGGGGCGTGGCCACCTCGGCGCTGGAGATGCAGCAGAACGCCAGCCGCGACCGCTGGAGCTTTGAGCAGACCGAGCAGCGCCTGGCAAAGATCATGCAAAGCATCCACGATCGCTGCGCCGAAACCGCCGACGAATACGGCGCCCCCGGCGATTACGTCCTGGGCGCCAATATCGCCGGTTTCGTGCGCGTTGCCGAAGCGATGCGGATGCTGGGCGTGATCTGAACGCGGATCCCGGGCAAGGGGCCGCTTCAGGCCCCTGCCACCCGCGCCGGGACAAGGACGCGCGGCGGGTCTTTTTTGTCCGCCGCAGCACCGGACTTGCCGCCATTCGGGATCTGCATCCCGGCCCATACCTGCCCCCGGCAGCACATGGGCCGGCCACTGCGGAAAGGCGCCCACCGGAAGCCGAGAGCCGGTTTTGAGCCCATGTCCGACCTTCGTTCTTCACTCCTGCTCCGGCTGAAAGACCTCTTCGATTGTCAGGCTGAAGAGCCGTGCGATGCTGAATGCGAGCGGAAGGCTGGGGTCATAGCGCCCCCGTTCGAGGGCATTCACTGTCTGTCGCGAAACTTTCAGACGGGTAGCGAGGTCGGCTTGCGACCAGCCCCTCTGTTGGCGGAATTCCTGAATACGGTTGTTCATTTAAAGCGCAACCGTCCAATCATGACGCCGACGAACCATATCGCAGCCATCAAAGGCCACACTGAACACATTGAGATTTTCGAAAACCCTGCTCCTTCAAGGAAGCCATAGCCGAACGTAATCAAAGCAGTTCCTGCAAATGACAGCGCAAGAGCCTCGAACTGGAGCTTGCGTTGCATTTCGTCCAGATTCCGGATGCTGCGTATAATCACTCCACAAATGAACGCGGCGGGCAACATCGGAGTAAGTGCAATCAGTATGTTGGTCGGTTGGCTCTCGACACAGCCCGCGAGAACTCTCTGAGAAATGATCAGCGTTGCAGCGTAGGTGGCCAAGCCGACCAAGAAAAGG
>NZ_JBZXDX010000006.1:0-4129 GCF_058747975.1 Rhodobacter maritimus
CGAATTTCTGCGCACACTGGGGTTTCGACATGCGGGAAATCCGCAAGGCGATGGACGATGGCGGCACGCGGGGCGCCTCGACGCTCAGCCAGCAGGTGGTGAAGAACGTCTTCCTGTGGCAGGGGCGCAGCTGGCTTCGCAAGGCGCTGGAGGCCGCGCTGACCCCCGCGGTCGAGGCGGTCTGGTCCAAGCGGCGCATCGTGGAGGTCTATCTGAACGTGGCCGAGTTCGACGAGGGCGTGTTCGGCATCAACGCCGCCGCCTTCCGCTATTTCCGCACCACCCCCGATCAGCTGAGCGCGCGCCAAGCGGCGCTTCTGGCCGCGGTCCTGCCCGATCCGAAGGGCCGCAGCGCCGCGAAGCCCTCGAATTTCGTCTCCCGCCGCGCCCATCAGATCGAGGACGGCGCGGCAACCATCCTGAAGGACGGGCGCGCCGCCTGTCTGGAGTGACGCGGCCGGACTGGCCCTTGCCAGCGGGGCGCGCATCGCGCACAACTTGCATCGCCATGGCGGAGTAGAGGTATGAAGTTACTTGTTACGGGTGGGGCGGGTTTCATCGGTTCGGCCGTGGTGCGCCGCGCCATCGGAATGGGCCATGAGGTGGTCAACCTTGACGCGCTGACCTATGCGGCCTGTCTGGAAAACGTGGCCAGCGTGGCGGATGCCCCCGGCTACAGCTTCGAGAAGGCCGATATCCGCGACCGTGCGGCGCTGGGCGCGATCTTCGCGCGGCACGCACCCGACGCGGTGATGCATCTTGCCGCCGAAAGCCATGTCGACCGCTCGATCGACGGCCCGGCGGCCTTTATCGAGACCAATCTCGTGGGCACGTTCAACATGCTTGATGCCGCGCGCGCCTATTGGCAGGACAGGGGCCGCCCCGAGGGCTTTCGCTTCCACCACATCTCGACCGACGAGGTTTATGGCTCGCTCGGGGCCGAGGGCAAGTTCACCGAAACCACGCCCTATGATCCGCGTTCGCCCTATTCGGCCTCGAAGGCGGGGTCGGATCATCTGGTGCGGGCCTGGGCCGAAACCTACGGGCTGCCGGTTCTGGTGACGAATTGCTCCAACAATTACGGGCCGTTCCACTTTCCCGAAAAGCTGATCCCGGTGGTGATCCTGAATGCCCTGGCCGGAAAGCCGATCCCGGTTTACGGCGATGGCGGCAATGTGCGCGACTGGCTTTACGTCGAGGATCATGCCGATGCCCTGCTGACGGTGCTTGCGCGGGGAAAGGTCGGCCGCAGCTACAATATCGGCGGCGAGAACGAGGCCCGCAACATCGACCTCGTGCACATGATCTGCGCCGAGCTGGACCGGCTGCGCCCCGGCGGCGCGCCCCATGCGCGGCTGATCACCTTCGTCACCGACCGCCCCGGCCATGACCGGCGCTACGCGATCGACCCCGGCCGCATCCGCGAAGAGCTGGGCTGGCGGCCCTCGGTCACGCTGGCCGAAGGGCTGGCGCGCACCGTCGCCTGGTATCTTGCGAACGAGGACTGGTGGCGCCCGCTTCAGGCGCGGCAGGGCGTGGGCGAACGGCTTGGGGTTGCGAAATGACGCTGCTGGTTTTCGGCGCAACGGGGCAGGTCGCGCGTGAATTGCAGCGCCTTGCGCCCGATGCGCAGTATCTTGGCCGCGACCGGGCCGACCTGTCCGATCCCGCCGCCTGCGCACGCGCCCTTCGGGACAGCGATGCCGACTGCGTCATCAACGCCGCCGCATGGACCGCCGTCGACGCGGCCGAAACCGCCGAGGCCGAGGCCTTTGCCGTCAACGCCGACGCCCCCGGCGCAATGGCCCGCGCGGCGGCCGAAAAGGGCGTGCCTTTCGTCCATATCTCGACCGATTACGTCTTCGACGGCACGGGCGACGGGCCGCGCGCGGAAGATGCACCCACCGCGCCGCTCGGGGCCTATGGCCGCTCCAAGCTGGCGGGCGAGGCGGCGGTGCGCACGGCGGGCGGCACGCATGCCATTCTGCGCACCTCCTGGGTGTTCTCGGCCCATGGCGCGAATTTCGTGAAGACCATGCTGCGCCTGTCGCAAAGCCGCGACCGGCTGGGCATCGTCTCGGACCAGATCGGCGGGCCGACCCCGGCGGCGGCCATCGCGCAGGCGGTGCTGCGCATCGCGGCGGGGCTGCGCGACGGCGCGCCCTCGGGACTTTGGCATTTTTCCGGGGCGCCCGATATTTCCTGGGCCGGTTTCGCGCACGAGATCTTTGCCCAGGCCGGGCGCGACGTGACGATCGACGAGGTCCCGACCGCCGATTACCCCACCCCGGCGCGGCGGCCGCTGAACTCGCGGCTTGATTGCAGCGCCATCCTGGCGGATTTCGGAATTGAACGGCCGGACTGGCGCAAGGCGCTGTCCGATGTATTGCGTGAACTGGAGGTGTAGGATGCAGCGCAAGGGGATCATTCTGGCGGGCGGCACCGGATCGCGGCTTTACCCGATCACGCTTGGCATCTCCAAGCAGCTTCTGCCGATCTATGACAAGCCGATGATCTATTACCCGGTTTCGGTCCTGATGCTGTCGGGCATCCGCGAGATCGCCATCATCACCACGCCCGAGGATCAGGCGCAGTTCCAGCGCCTTCTGGGCGATGGCGGCCAGTGGGGCCTGTCCTTCACCTGGATCGTGCAGCCGCGCCCCGAAGGCCTTGCGCAGGCCTATATCCTGGCCGAAGAGTTCCTGGCGGGCGCGCCCTCGGCGATGGTTCTGGGCGACAACATCTTCTTCGGCCATGGCCTGTCCGAGCTTTTGACCCGCGCGAATGCGCGCGACACGGGCGGCACCGTCTTCGGCTATCGCGTCTCGGACCCGGAACGCTATGGCGTGGTGGATTTCGATGCCGACGGAACCGCCCGCGCGATCGTCGAAAAACCCGCCGTGCCGCCCTCGAACTATGCGGTGACGGGGCTATACTTCCTTGACGGCAGCGCGCCCGCCCGCGCCCGCGACGTGCGTCCCTCGGATCGGGGCGAGCTTGAGATCGTGACATTGCTGGAAATGTATCTGGGCGATGGCAGCCTGACGGTGGAGCGGATGGGCCGCGGTTATGCCTGGCTTGATACCGGCACCCATGCGAGCCTTCTGGACGCGGGCAATTTCGTGCGCACGCTGGAACAGAGGCAGGGCATGCAGACCGGCTGCCCCGAAGAGATCGCCTTCATGCAGGGCTGGATCACGCGCGAAAAGCTTCTGCAAGAGGCCGCGCGCTATTCCAAGAATGCCTACGGGGCCTACCTGTCGCGGCTCTGAGCGCGCCCCGGTCCGGGCGCCGGCATGTGAAATGCCGGCCGCCTGCGCCACAAGGCAGGCGGCCGGCTTCGGCGGAACGCTGCGATCCGGCCCTCAGAACTGGGCGATCAGGTTGATGAAGACCCCTTCGTCATCCTGCGTCAGGTCGGTCAGGTCATCCGAGAACGAGCCGAAATTATAGCCCAGCCCCACCGAGAAGTTCGGGTTGATCTGCCGGTAGGCCGCCGCAAGGAAGCCGGTATCCGAGAATTCGGCCTGACGCGCATCCAGCTGGCGCGCCTCAAGCAGCAGATCCCACTGATGCGTCAGGTGATAGCGCGCATTCACCACCACAAGGCTTGCATCGTTGCGCTGAAGCGGCAGCGTATCGTCGGGCGCGCTTTCGGAACGCCGCAGGCCGACCTTGCCGCCCAGTTCCCAGTGATCCGAAACCTCCCAGGTCGCATCCACGCTGAACACATGCGATTTCTGGCGCGACCCGTCGGTCACCCCGCCATCGGTGATCTGGCCATACATGTCGTTAAGATAGGTATAGCGCAGCAGCAGGTTCAGCCGGTCATCCTCGACCGGGCGGTAGGCATAGCCCAGCACCGCCTTGGTATAGCGCCCGTTCAGCACCGAGGTGCCGTCCGTATCGGTATCGGCATGATCGAGGGTGAACAGAAGCCGCTGGCTGTCGCTGATCTTGTAATTCGCATCCGCGCTCAGCAGGATGGTGTCGGCATCGCGGTCGGACCCGTCGCTGATGCCGCGATCGCGGCGCAGTTCCAGCCGGGCGCGCGCGCTCAGGCCCTCGGGCTGTTCGTAGATCGCGCCGAAGGACAGCGCCTTGCGGTCGAAATCGTCATCCGCGGAAT